>JANWUR010000046.1 GCA_024958655.1 Cyanobium sp. FGCU6
GGCTGAGGATCAGAGAAGGCCTTGCGAAGCGCGATCCGGCGAACACGCAGTGGCAAGTCGATCTTGCTGTCTCCTGCGCCAAGCTCGGGAGTCTTGAATCTATACTAACGATTCAGCAAAGAAAGGAGTATCTTTCCAGAGGCCTCAGTCTGCTCACAGCACTGAAGCAGGCGGGACGATTGCATGCCAATCAGGATTGGACGGGCTGGTTTGATACCGCGTTGAGTTCACTGGCTTAAATCCAACAAATGTCGATGTGTTGCCATAGGACCTCCGAACAAGCCCTTCGAGTGGACAGGCCGCCACCAGCTCTCAGCTTCGCCACCTCAAGCTCCTTGCCTGCCACTCAAGGGCAGCGTTAGCCGAATCTCTGGGATGGGTGCCTGCCTGGGCCGGAAGAATGGATGCGCAACAACCTGGGTTTTTGCTACAGTGGCATCGGCCGGTGGGGAGACATGAATTTCACTTTGGAGTGTGAACAAGAAGACGACGGACGTTGGATCGCCGAGGTGCCGGAGCTACCTGGGGTCCTTGCTTATGGAAGTTCGTCTGCTGATGCGATGTCGAAAGCCGAAGTCTTAGCCCTTCGTGTTATCGCAGATCGGCTTGAAAATGGTGAGTCCGAACCAATCAGTATCAAGTTTTCGCTCCCACTCCCTGCATGAGCAATTGGCCATCAGCCAAGGCCAAGAAAGTACTGGCAGCCTTGCAGTCCATTGGTTGGAGAGTCAAACGCCAATCAGGATCTCACAAGACTCTTGAACATGCAGACTATCCTGACTATGTCTTTGCATTCCATGATGGCGAGGAGATTGGCCCCAGGATGTTGTCGCGAATTGCCAAGAACACCGGTCTTCAACCAGGTGATCTGTGATGCTGGCGGTAAATCGGCTAACAATGCCATGCACCTGAGCCGCCCCCTGACGATCTTTGTTCAACTTCCTAGCTCTCAGCGGCCAGGTGATGGCAAACGTTGCTTTGACCGTGATTCTACGGTTGTTGGGGGTGCTTAGAATCTCTGCACGGCAAAGCAACACCCGCTGCAACCGACACCCACCAAACGCTAACCGCCCGACGCTCGAAGAGCGGAGGTGCGGTTGAGCTCAATATTAGACCCATCTGAAGGCTGCTTGTCGAGAAGAAGTTGCCGGGCGGCCTTTCGTTAGCGATAGTCACGTGTGAAGTCCAATTTCGCCCCAGGCAAGGTAGCGATCAAATTGAGTAAGCACAGCATCTCCTCTTTCACCTCGCTCCATGCGCGAACGTGCACACCGGCTTGTCACGCCGTACATCGCTGCGTGCCCTCTTCAGCCGCGCCAAAGACATGCGTGGCCTTGGCGTTCGCCCGTGGGCGAAAAGGTTCGAACGAGGAGCATCTGATCGAGCGCATCATCTCCTTTTCCACCGGATCAAGGGCCAGGTGGCCATGGTGTTCCAGGGTCTTCGGCCTTAACGGCATCAACGCCTGCACGCGCTTTCCGCAGAGCCGACCGATCGATCGCTTGCCTTCACAACCAGTAGGAACGGCCGTTCAGTGGAATGCCGGCCCCACCGCACTTGTGTTTTTGGGCCGGCCGACCTAGGCTCTTGTCAGACCTCTGAGTCTTAGAAAGAATGCTTAATAAGTTGTTACCGAAAGGCTTTGCTGCTGGCGTTGCTGCTTTGGCTGCCCCATTTATGTTTTCTGTTAGCCTAGAGCCGGGTTTGGCTGGGGAATGCAAACAAGTTCCGCCTCCGAACAGAGCTTATATTGATGATTCATCGCAACCTCCTGTTCTTAATTCTCAGGCGCGTCCTTCGGCGGTAGCTCAGACGTTGCCTCCTAATTGTCCTCCAAGTGATGCTATTACTATTCTCCAGAAGTTGGGCAAAAGAGTAATCGATGGACAACGAGATTTGACAAACAAATTTAGGAAACTTCCACCTATACCAGGAGATTAGAGATACTTAAATAGTTCTTTAAATCGATTTTAAAAGATTAATTCTCTTAATAATGTTTCTTTGGTCTTTTTTCTATTCTTCTCTTTTTCTGATAGCATTAACTTTTTTGCTTCTAGCCTTTGCTTGATCCTCCTTCATTGCTCTGATTTTTGGAGTTAATAGGCAAGCTCGTGTAAATGCTTTGCTCAATAATTATCTCGGAGCTCAGTCCACTGGTGATGCGAATGGGCCTAACATCAAGATTCAGAAGACGGGAGCGGATAGTATCGCCAATCCCAAAGCCATTGCCCGCTTCTGATCTTGAGCGTTAGGTGCTAATGAAGAGCCGAGATGAGGCAGTAACAGCTTTGATCAGAGCATGGCCATCAGTCATCAAAGAGACGAGACAGGTTCTTGGCTCTGAGTTGCATTACCAGGCTGTAATCTATCACTGTCTGCGGCTTTATGGTGGCATTCCCCTAGAGCAGATCGGAATGAACGTAAAGATGTGGATTGCTAATCCAGCCACTGAGTTGTTTCAGAACCTTGATAAGCGAAAAGAGAAGGGGTTCCACGGTGGATTTGAGCCAATTCCTGATGTGTGCGTGTTTTCTGAGGCAGTAGGTGGAGACTGGCGTCGTAGGAATAATGAGAAGACGTTGGAGTCTATGCTGCTCGCCTTTGAGGTAAAAGCGTCGGAGAGAGCTGGCAGCCGGCTAAGACCAGGTGAGATCATTGGTGACACCTTGAAGCTGAAGGCGCACAGAGAAGAATCTCGCGGACGTAAGGGTGACTTTGTTCCTGTCATGATGGTCATCGACACTGCACCACTGGTGGAAGAGAGAATGACCCTGTCATCTTTGAAGCGGTCACGCTTAGCTGCTCATCAAGCGAACGTAGAATTCCTCTATGTCTCTCAGGACTCCCAGATATGTTCGTTGACCGGCACCTAACATCGCCATGCACCTGAGCCGCCACCGCAAGGCTACCTTCTTGGCCAAGCACACCTTGCGGCCAGGTGATGGCGAGCGTTCGAAGGATTGGGGGATGGAGACTGCTCGACTGACCACGACAATCAATCCGCGGCATAGATGACTGTGAGAGCGGTGCCGGCAACTATGCCAATAAGCAGTCAATCGCTGTACAGATCATCATCTCTATATAGCTCATCCTGCTCATCATCAAAAACGCTACTAGAGAAAGAACCTAATTGCCTGAGAGGAATCCGATCAGGAATAGTGGAGGCAGCTGAAGTTCGTCTAGACAGGACTCGCCTCCCTACGAGAGCATCGGCCTTGGCAATTTGGTCGATAAGGTCTTCGAGAGATGAGTCATTACCCAATATGCTAATTGCATTGAGACAATAACTCCTCGCATCATTTAGCTTGCCATTCTCAAGTAGAAAGTTGACAAGATTCCTAGTCGCCCATCGCAGATGTCGCGGGTTGGGAGGGTCAGAACCAACTACAGTCTCAAAACTCTTGATCATATGAACCATGGAATCACCATCTAGGGGTCGATATTGTAATATCCTTGAAAACAAGAAGTGGGCAATGCAGATATGCAGCTTATCATCAAGTCTGTCAGCCAGCAAAAACCCTAATTCAATGTATCTCAGGTAGTCACTAGAGCTTCTATTCGTCTGCAACGCAATTGTGTAACCAAGAAGAGTTGCAATTTGAACTTGAAGATTTGGAAACTCAATGCTTAGGTCAAAGGCTTCCCTGAGCGAGTCTTCTGCAGCAGCAAGATTTCCTCTACGTCTTGATGCTCTTGCTAAAGTATTTAAACACTTAATGCGGGTTTCGCAGCATGCTTCTGGCAGCTCAAGCGAAATTCTGGCAATATATTCAGCTTCATGGTACAAACGTTCTTTAAGGACTCTGCAAGACCGAGGGTTTAAGTCGTCTGCTGATCTGATTATTAAAACAGCAAGAATATGAATGTAATGAATATATCCTTTCTGGATTGGCAAGACTTGCGCATGATCTGAGATGCGCTGGCAGGAGAATTTTAGCAAAGCATCCACATGCTTAGCGTTATCGCCAGCAGTACGTATTAGCCGTGCAGACTTGCCGAGTTCTTCCCATATATAGTCTTTGGAGATCTGCGCATCCTGAATTTGATGTTCAATTATGGGAAGCTGGCATAAATTGCCAATGCAAAGAATGTCTGAACTGTCAGCATAAAGTAGCCATAGCATTCGAGCTGGGACATTATTGATTTTATGAGCAGTATCGAATATATGATCTAATGAGGAACCCGCTTTCTTAATAGCCACAAGTACCTTGGCCATCAGCTTAACTAGGTTTGATGGTTCACCTGTATTGGAGAGTGCAGAAAGACTCTCTTGATAAGAGCAAAGAGCTTTTCCGAATAACTTATCCTTCTCATATAGGAAGCCCATAACACTGTGCGCTTTCGACAGAGTATTAATGTGGCTTGTCTGCCTAGATAAAAACTCGATGAGTCTTGTGGATATTGCTTTTGCTTCATCATACAAATGAAATCTTGAGAGGCAAAATGCTAGATTCTGGATGGTATAGCATTCATCCAGGAGTACCTCGCTAGAAGTATGTAGATCAAAGCTCTTTAAGTATATCTGATATGCTTTGAGGTACATCTTCTGCTTATGAAGCAGATTTCCCAATTGACACAGGCTAATCAGATGCTGCCTATCATCTTTGTGTTTTATTGCGAGCCACAAAGATTTCTTAAAGCACATACTGGCCTTATCAGATTCATTCAATATCATTCTGATCCTGCCTAATTGGCTGTAGAATTGGGCCTGCTTGCCTATGGCTTGCGAAAGGTTAATTGCTTGCTTTAGCGAAAGCACTGCCTCAGAGTGGTGGTTATTTTTTAAATACAAGAATCCTTGGCGGCTTAGTGCTAGCGTCCAAGCCGATAGATCTCTCAAATCAGAAGCTAACTTAATTTCCTTTTTTAACGAGTAAAGAGTCTGATCATAATTTCCAAGATCTTGGTGAACGAGTGAGATGCCGTTCCAAGCTCGCCTCTGAAGTTCTAAGTCGGGCAGACTTATAGCTTGTTCAAGCTGCTTTTCGAACCAGTTTAGGGCTTCTTGGGGATTATGGAGCTTACGATAGTACGTACCCAAGCGATTAGAGACTATCGCTAAGGAGCGGGCATCCCCAAGCTGCTCGTCCAGTCGTGCATTCACGAGAAATGCACTAATTGCCTTAGTCTGATCACCTTTGCGCTGATAAATATCGCCCATTACATTGTATATCTTGCTTTCACGCATTAATGCTTCACTAAGGGTCGGAATGAGCTTGGCAGCTGGAATGCAGTATCTTTCAAGACATTCAACTGCTTCATCATGTCTTTCTAACTTTGATAATAAACGCGCTTCATGCATTCGAAAACGAGCTACTCTATCCCACTCACCAGTAGCTTGTGACCAGACTCTAAGCTTCTCCACCAGTCTGAGCGCCTTCTTCCAGTGGCCAAAATTAGCAAGTATAGGAAAGAGTTTTTCAAATATGCTAGATTGATATGCCGTCCCAGATTGATTGCCTTCTTCAGCGTGTTTTACTACCCATTCACTTGCGATAATAATCTCGTCAAGTTCTGTGGCAATTTGATCGGCTATGTCATTGTTGGCTGGATTCTTTTCCGATGTTTGATCATCTGTGATGATTACAGACTCAAGCCATGTGATAAACCAGGTGGAATGCCTTTGAAGTGCGCTGGTTACTATATTTAACTTCCTAGCTTGAGTAGTGCAGAAGTTGCGAAGAAAAGGGTGGAGTTTTGCACGCTTGCTCCTGTCACCTGAATCCCCCGCCCAATCAATGAGTGAGCAGCCTTCTAATAAATCAAGAAGCTCAGCAACCTCATGCATATTGTTTATGCCGCTTATTGCTGCAGCTGTACTACAGCTAAACCCAGAGGAAGCGCATAAACTAAGGCTTGCTAAAAACTGCTGCTCAGTCGTATCAAGTCTTTCCCAAGCCTCAATTAATGTAGCTTCTACCTTGCGCTCTAAATCGTTTCCTTTATGAGGCTGTTTAAGCCGTCTTTCAGTGCGGTGTAATGAATCTATGTATTCAGCAATTGGAAGATCATTGTCTTGCAGCCTTGCAATCGCAATTCTGAGGGCGAGAGGATGTCCACCAAGGACCTTGATTAGCTTAATAACTTCTTGATGTTGCTGCTCAGTTCGTTTTTCACCTAAGACATTAGCGAAAAGCACCTCGCAATCTCTGGTGGGCAATGGAGATAGTCTCACAATGCGCGTGGGGTGTATGTTTTGTAATGAACCGCTCTTGCGGTATTGAGTGGTGATTATTACCGCGCAGTTATCGCCATTAGGCAGGATTCTGTCTATAGAACTCATGCCTACGTTATCATAGATGATAAGCATCTCGCGATTGCCTATCGCATCTGCTATGACTTCTTCTGGTCGGCGGACATCTCCAAATCCGTATTCAGTGCCTACGTTATGTTTAGGGAAATACCTCTTGAGTATCCGCTCAATCTCAAGGGATAATTGATATATGTCTTTGCTATTTGCATCAACTGAGATAACCCCATCTGGAAAGTTGTCCTTGTGGCAGTTGGCAAATCGGCTAGCCAGTACTGATTTGCCAATGCCAGGCATGCCCGTGATGGCGGCAATTCTTGGTCTAATTTTTAAGTCATTTCTCAGTAGTAAACGAGCAAGTGTATCGATCTCATTGTCTCGGCCCTTAAAGAGTTCGTCATCTCTCTGATGAAGGAGAAATGGAGTTACTTGGATTTCATCTGTGTTTGATGGTGGAAAGACATTAAAGTTGTTCTCGGTAATGGACACCTTTGAGTTGTACGCGTTATGGGCAACCAGGCCTCGGGCGTCTTCGCCGTACTTGTATGAGCTAGCTGGCGGTTCCATGGTCAGTGGATTTCGCCAACGAAGGTGGCGTTATTCACCTCGCGTCCGATGATCCCCTTGGCTCCACGGCCGATCTCGATGCCTGGGGCGGCGACCGGGGTTTCCAGCTGCTCCAGCAGCTGACGCGCAATGGTCAGTACCTCAAAATCCACGGCAAGGGCCGTTTGCTCCAGTTGCTTGCGAAGCGGCGCCTCATAGGTTTGCGGGTCAGAAGCGTGCTTTTCCAGCACTATCTCTGCAGCGGGCTTATCAGCAAAGCGCTTACGCAGAAGATCCCGCAGGGCCTCATAGGCATCGGGTACCACATCAGCGGCCGCCTTGGCGGCGCCCTGCACCAAAGCCGTCATGATTAGGGTGATCTCGTCCATTAGGAAGGTTGAGCTGCTTAGTCCGTTCTATCATGATTTTAGGGCGCAAGGTGTCAGGCCAAGACTGCCTGTTGGGCTGGACCTTCGAACAAGCCCTTCGAGTGGACAGGCCGCCATCAAGTTAAACCTCCGGATATATAATCTCGGCCTGCCACTCAAGGGCAGCGTTGCTTTGACCGTGATTCTACGGTTGTTGGGGGTGCTTAGAATCTCTGCACGGCAAAGCAACACCCGCTGCAACCGACACCCACCAAACGCTAACCGCCCGACGCTCGAAGAGCGGAGGTGCGGTTGAGCTCAATATTAGCTGGATGTGGACCATGCAGAAGGCTATCCTCAGTGAGCTGACAACAAGCAGATGTCCATTCAGGAATTAACTCGAACAATCGAGTTTGCGAAATTGAGGTGCCTTGACTTTAATTGTCTTGCCGAAAAGCTTCTCGCATCCAGCGACTACATTGATACCAGCATCGTAAATAGACTAAAAGAGATGAGTCTTTCAGGGACGGAAAACAAGAGACTTATCGAGGCATGTGATGTGCTTTCAGAAAGAGCAAGGACTGGGCCAGCGTCATTTAGAGAGAAAGTCGATAGAACCATAAATCGAATTCTGCGCATCCTGCCGAATGAATTTTCTTATCCGTTTGCGATAGAATACTTGAATGACTCTCTCAAGAGGCGGCGAGCCTGGGCATACACAGCGATGCGCGGCAAGGAATTATCACCAAATCAGCTTCCATATCTAATAGAAGTATTTGATCGGAGAAAAGACCAGGACGCCCTACAGCTTATTGTACGCAATCCTCCGCTTGTCGACGAGATAGACCCTGGTTTTCTTCTCTCAAACCTTAATGATAAGTACTGGAAAGCGAGAACCATAGAAGCTTTGCTTCAGAATGATAGAGATGCAGGCTTGCGCGTAGCAGAAGAATACCCGATTGAGTTTGCGCACGCAGTTGGGAGGCTGCGTGACAAGAGCTTGTTGAAGCCTTTATCTGCTCTTTTAGAGCCCAACGCAATGAATATTTCATTCCTGTCGATCTATTCTTTCGCCCTGGGGAGACTGGGTGCTTTAGATGAATTGGAACGCGTCAGCCAATACGCAAAGGCTATGTTCTCTGCGACCAGCTAACAATGCCATTCACCTGAGCCGCCACCAATGGATCTCCCTCTGACCCTTCACGCCCTGCGGCCAGGTGATGGCAAGCGTTGGACCAAGCCGCTACGCGGCAGATTTCAAGAAATTAAGCATAGGCAACTACCA
>JANWUR010000047.1 GCA_024958655.1 Cyanobium sp. FGCU6
GAGATACGCCTGTGGTGCGTCGGAAAAGCCCACAAACGAAATTCAGCAAGCCCTAGTTATTCTCCTTGCGGTTGGGTCCATGGTCGCTCAATACAACCCCGGCTTATCTACCTTCAACGCCGCCGAGTTCTCTAGCACGATGCGGGCAGTGGATTCATCGATACCTCCGGGCGCGTTGACCTGCACTTCGAGCGTCATCTCGATCTGTGCCCCTGGTAAAGCCTGGAGGTGGGACATCACCTCTTCCACGAAGGCGCTCATCTGCAGGCTTGCCCTTGTGGGATCGAGCTTCACCGAGGCCACGTAGCGCGTGGGCAGCTGTGGCTTGGGCGGATCGACATCTCTACCACCAGGGCCGCTGCTCCCACCTCCGGGCGAGGTGATGCCGATACCCCTGCCGGGGCCGGCGCCTGCGGTGTCATGCGGCTGACTGCCGCCGCCAGCCCCGGAGCCGCTGCCGCTGCCGCCGCCTGCTTCAGTGCCGGTCCCGCTCTGCCCGGTTGGCGGATTGAGGCGTCTGCGCTCAGCTTCCTGACGATCCGCCTCGATCTGGGCCAGCGCCACCTCGTCTTTGACGATCAGGCTGTTGAGGCTGGGGGGATTGGTGCTTGAGTTGGACTGATGCCTGAGGCCCGAGTAGCGACCAGGGCTACCTTCGCTGCTCCCAGCCTCGAAGCGATCGGCCAGATGGAAGGTGCTCTCGCCGCTCAGGGCCGCCTGGGGGTTGACCAGGGCGTTGAGGATCACCTGATCGGAGCTGATCCGGGGCAGGAACAGGTACTTGCGGCACCAGTCCACCAGCTCGCGCACCTCCACGTGGGGCCGCTCGCGCCAGAGGAAAGCGTTGAGCTTGTCGCGGATGGCGCGGGCGCCCAGCTGTTCGGCGAGGAGGTCTTCCTGGGAGCACTTCTCGGCCGCTCGCTCGGCCAGTGAGCCTTTGCCGCCAACCAGGCGGCGCTCATCCCAGGCCGGACCGTGGGGGCCGGGTTCGCTCTGGTAGGGCACCAGCAGGTGGCACCAGGTTTCGGGGATGCGTGCCGCAATCGCCGTTGTGGCCTCCTGGATCCTGGCGGCAGCCGTGTTCTCCTGGTTGACAGTGAGGTTGAGAAGTAGCTTCTCATCAATCACATTTTGCCAGGCGCGGCGATCGGCCAGGGCCTGGAACAGGTTCTCGAGATTGTCCTGATCCGGTGCCAGGAATACCAATGTGTTGGCGTACTGCCTGGGGCTGTTGCCCTTGCTCTGCAGGCAGCTGCGGCACCATTCCAGAGCCATGCTGCTGTCGCCTCGGCCGCGCTTGTGGCTGTACTGCGCCGCAAGCAGCACCAAGCGGGTGGCAGGCTCATCCGGGATGCCGCTGGTGTCGAGATGGGCGGCGTGGACGCCATCGAACAGGCCGCGCCGGCTGGCCTCCCTGCTGAGCAGCTGGTTCGCTTCCGCCAGCAGCTCCTCGCCTTGGCGCAGGTAACTCTCGCGGTAGTCCTCGGCGGTGCGGTTGAGGTTGGGGCTGGTGTCGATCCAGTAGCGGTCACAGTCCTGCTGGATGTAGCGGCCGCGATCTCCGAGGCGCCGTAGCGCATCTCCGAACACGGCGATCGGCTCGCCAGGCATGACGCAGGCGAGCTTCACCCGCTGGTCGTTGATGCCTTTGCGTTCACGGTTGGCTCCAGGGGCAGTGCCCATGTAGAGGCTGCGGGCGACGCGCTTGCAGGCGCTGACGCGGCCGAAGTTCGGGTTCTCCCGGTCCAGCTGGGTGGGCACCGACTGGGCACCGTCCACGTCGGTGGCGATGATCGGCTCCCACTGGTTGTCGAGGAAGCGCACCAGTTCGTTGCGCACATCGTTGTCGTCGATCGGCATCGAGCTGGGCATGATCAGCAGATCGCGGCTGTTGCCGTTCCACAGCCCCTCGATCGTGAGGGCGAGCAGCCGCAGCACGCCACGGGTGCGCTGGAAGCGATCGAGGGTGCTCCACTCCTCATAGAGCCGGTTGAACAGCTCCGGGTGGAGGGCGTTGCTCACCTGCTTGGTGGCTTCGGTGAGCTGCTGCGCGAAGGAGAGCTGAGCATCGAAGGTGCCGGCCGGCAGGCTCTCGCGGGGGCTGACGAGATTGCGGGCATAGGCCACCCACTCATCCAGCAGGATCAGGCAGGGGCCATGGGCCTCGAACAGCGCCGCCAGGGCTCGGGCCCCGGGAGGCACCTGACTGCGGTCGCTCTCGGCGATCTGGGCGTAAGCCTGGGGACCGCCCAGCTGCCAGGCCAGTTCCCCCCAGAGGGTGTGCACCTCGGTGCCATGGAGAGAGCGTGGGGTCGATCAGGCGGGGTTGCTGGGCTGGAACGGATCGATCAGGCTGAGGCCCTCGATGGCCGCAAAATCCTTGCGGTTGCGGCTGATCAAGGGCAGATCGTGCAGCAGAGCCGTGGCAGCGATCAACGCATCGATCGACTTGATTCGAGTGACGGAACGCAGGGCGATGGCTTGCTGAATGGTGCTGTCGTCGATCGGAAGTTCCCGGAAGAGGGAGAGCAGGCTCTCGGCGTGAGCACGTTGATCTGGAAGCAGACGTGCACCCAGCACCTCCAGACGCGTGATCACCGAGCAAGCCGCACCGTCGAGCAGGAGACGATCGACGAAAGCCTTGCCCTCAGGCGGAAGTTGCTGGTTGAGATAATAAATGATTGGATTGCTGTCAAGCAGGAAGCTCACCACTGACCTCCCAGGGCTCGCTGCAATCGCTGTGGCGGCTCTCCTCGATCATCCGATCAATCTCATCGGCTGGCATCCTTCCCCATGCCCCCCAGGAATCGGCCAGCACCCGCTTGATGTGCTCAGGATCGCGGTTGGGGCCGGACGGGGGGGAGGCGGCACGATCCACCGGCTCCATGGTGACCACCAGGCGCCGGTGGCGCAGTTCCGGCGGCAGGGGGATGTGCAGCGTATCGTCGCTGGCTTCCACGATCAGGCGCTGGCGGGGAGTGGTCATGGCACTGAGGGGGAAGGTAGAGGCGTCGCGGATGCGCAGGTTTTGAGCTGAAAGCTGATTTTTTCAGGATAGACCAGCCAGCCATCCTCCGCCGGCAACAGCACAACGCCCAAGCGCTTGTCAGCGGCAGTGATGCCCGTGGTGATGGGATTTATCGATGCAAGTTCTGCATAGGTGAGCGACCGGATCAGATCAGGCTGGTCTGGAGGGGGGCGGACTGGGCGGTGGAGGCGGCAGAAGCCTGCCGCTCCAGTTCCGGCCAGGCGATCACCAGGCCGTTGTAGGAGCGAGCTTCCTCTGCTTGCTTGGTCTTCTCGCAGTGGTTGTAAAGGCGGTAGGCCAGGGCCCGGCAGTTGGCGGCGAAGTCGCCATGGCTAGGCAGGTTCTTGAGCTGAAGCAAGAGACTTCCCCATTAGCCTCCAGCTGCTTGATCAGGTGCTGCGTGGCTTCCCAGACGCAAAGCCGGTCGTCCTCGCCTGGATCCCAGCTGTCATCGAGCTGCTCGCGGCGCAGCAGCTGAGCCTTGCCGGCTGCAGCCCGGAGGATGCCCGCCCTGACGACGCCATCGACGGAGATGTTGCGAGCCACGGCCAGGCCTTCCGCATCGCCATGGGGACGTTCGCAATAGCCGAAGCTCTCGAAGAAGGTGAGAGCAAAGCGCGTATCTGCATCGAAGGCGCCTTCATCCTGGGAGAAATACTCATCAAGGGCGGCGTTGATTTCGACCAGGGCCTCGCGCACGCTCATGGGGGAGTCGTCGGGGTTGAGCACCGCCTTGGCCTGGCTGAAGATCGCCTTGCCGGGACCAATGAGGAATCTGACTGCATCCAATGGCGCGATACTGGTGCGTCTTGGCTGTACGGTGGTGCGATCCAAGGGCTGTGTCAAAAATGGCTTGAGCGGAAATGCGCAAGCTGTTGTCGCTTGCATTGATATTCATGCGCTTGTGGGATGATATATCTTAAGACTACGGTAACGTGGTTTTGCATTCACGCTTGACATTTGCGCGTCAATCGCATTCTCTCTTCCCAAGAGAGACTTGCTATTATGCTGGGCAGGGTGGGACGCTGAACCGATAGCAATTAATACTCTGCATCTGGAGCCGGGTTAATACGATCACATTATTTCCCTGATGTCGTGCGGGATTAGTATTTTAATATTCCCAGGCCAATACAGGGGGCTAAAGATAATGACGAAAGCCGTAACAGCATGCGCTGTCTCGCCATCGTCGCGTTGACCCACCACGTCCAACTTGATTCAGATGGATAGGTCTATTGGGTGCGCTGATGGCCTGCCTGATCATCTTCAGACTTTATCTGGGAGGATCGCCACTCCCCAGGCCTCAATGTTATCGATAACACAGAAGGCAACGAGCTGATCCCTGAGCCCCATGCGCATCAGAGACTGCAAGTTCCTACGTCGTTGACTTGGTTTACTTATCCAAGAAATCGATTATTCTGATGCCATTCAAGGTGTGCAAGGCTTGGCCTGCTTGATGAATCCTCTGGCAATGTCACCAGTTTTTTGCCGTGCAGCGCGTAATACTCGCGGCCATTCGAAAACTCCTCGCGAATGCGCTTGCTGACTTCGATATTGAACTCTCTTGTCAGTGTCAGGTAGCCGCCGTCAAACAGGGTATGCAGATCTGACCTCATGAAAATGCCATTGGAAACCTCATGAGGCCCCTCCTCGGAATACGGCTTGATGTGCGCTGCCTCTAGCACTGGCAAAGTCTTCTCTCCTGTGATGGCGCACCTTCGCGAGTAGGCGTCCATGACCATGATGCGAAAACCTCCCTGGCCAAGCCTTGGGGTTACAAGCTGAGGTTTTCCGAACCTGTCTATCGGCTCAGGCTGATCTGCAGGAGTTCGTGGATAGCCTGCCGAAAACACTACCTGCGCCTGTTCAAACAACCTCAGTCCTTCGCTGCCGGGCGCGATCTCGTACGTCTTGCCGCTGACAATGTTACCCGACCAATCTGAAGGCGGATCAATGGTCTCGTTATCCTTTAAATAGAAAGGCTGGGTTAAGATTGTGCAGCCAATGATTGGATTATACTCGCTGTCTTTACGATGTCCCTGGATCATGCGCCGGAGCTTTTCCAGGGAATCGGTTCCATTTGCCGTTCCAAAGGCGTTCCATGCCAAATCAAGGCTTAGGGTTGTGTGGCGCACGAAAAATGCACCGCCTACGATCCTGTGATGAGGATATTTTGACTTGAACAAGAAGAGTTCACCAGGTTCCAACGCTTTGAACTGGCTTGTGGCTCGAGGGCGCCAGAAATTCATCTCATCAGCATCGTTGCTACGGAGGTAGCGGAACCAGTCCGTGTCGGTGATGCCAACGTAGAGTTTCATGGCAAAGGCGAAGACTCGAAGAGATTCAGTAGAAGGCTGGTGCGATATGAGTCTTGGATCCGTGGTTGCTTCGTACCCTCGCCAATGCTATCTGCAATGAGTCGAGTGCGAAAGGTTGCAGATTTAACCCTTGATCTATCTCGATCATCGCTTTGTTGATCAGCACCGCCACCGGGTTCAGATCACTGGCGTAGGCCTCCAGGCCCAGGCGCTGGGCCTCCAGCGGCAAAGCTCCGCCCCCCGCGAAGGGATCGTGGAAGCCGGGCAGCTTCTCCGGGTTGAACAGCTCGGCGGCTTCCGGGTGATCGGCGTTGTCGGCGCAGCAGCGACGCCAGCTGCGACGGATCTCCTCCCGAGCCCGGTTCAGCACCTCCTCGTTGGTGGTGTTCTCCCACAACACCAGCTCACTGAGCAGGGCGAACAGCCGCAGCCGCTCGTTCTCCTGGGCTTCTTCGGTGGGGAACTCCTCCGGCACCGCCGAGGGGTCGTCCACCATCTGGCAGAAGATCACCGCCCGAGCCGCCGCCAGCGGCCGCCTTGCCCACCACAGGTGCAACGTGCTCGGATGCCCATGGCGGATGCACTTCTCCCGCGCCGATGCCGCATTAATCGCCTCCAGTGGGATGGCGACCTCAATCAGCTTCTTGCGGCGTTTGACGGGGTGGGAGGTCATGGCAGGGGGATTGAGCAGCGGCCAGCCAGTGCAGATGCAAGGGCTCGGAACTCCTTGCGGCAGGCCTGGGCTGCCTGGAAATGGCCCCCCAGGGCTCCATCAGCTGGCGTGAGCAAGAACATCGGCTTGCGCGCTTCCTGGGCCAGCGGCATCAAGCTGCGGTAGTGCTTGAGCTGGGCGAGGCAGTTTGGATCGTTGTCCGGGGTGGCTTCGATCGATCCCTTGCTGGGTGTTTCCGCCAGCACGGAGCGCCGGTAGACGGAGGGAACCCGTTCAAGCCAGCGCTGGTAGGCCTTCACCGGCCGGTCTAACCGCACCGCATGCTGCAGAACCACATAGCCCACGGGGGTCATTCTGCCTTCAGGCATCGACAGCGTCGGGATGGGGTTCCTCTCCAGCCTCTCTCCCCACTCCTCGCGCCAGGCTTTCAAGGTGGGGCCAAGGTTCTTAAGCCCCTGGATCGAATACAAATCAGGCACGAGCGGGATCACCACATGCGAGGCAGAGATCAATGCCGACCGATTCAGCGCTCCCAGGCTCGGGGCCACATCGATCAACACGACATCAGCATTTTGTTGGGAAGCGCCCATCTCCAGCATCCGCCAGAACGCCGTGATCACTCGAAAGGCACGGGCCTTGCGATCGAGGCAGTCGGGCCATTGGTTCGACAACTCATCTTCCACTGATGAGAGACTCAGATCGCCAACGATCAATCCGATCTGAGGAGTAATCGGTGCAATATAGGGCTCGGCGATATCGCCGGTTCCCTCCATTAGCGGCGCGAGGCATCCCGTCACGGTTCGAGAGGAACCGTCTTCCTCCCAGATGTCTTCCAGTTCGTCCTCGCTGAGAAACATGCTGGTGAGGTTGGCTTGGGGGTCAAGATCGGCTGCCAACACCGACAGCCCCAGCTCGGCAAACATCCAAGCCAGGTGATACACAAGGGTGGTCTTACCCACTCCGCCTTTGTTGTTGAAGAAGGCCAGCGTTTTCATGGCGCTTTCTCCTCGGTAGTCGCCGGCCAGAGGGTGACGCGGATGAAGGCGTCCTGCACATCGAACTCCGGGGGTGGATTGCCATTGCGCTCACATTCACGCCGGGCCGTGGCAATGCCTGCCCCGAACCGCTGGGCAAATCCCATCTCACGTAGGAAGCCCGCTAGATTCGGATTCCTGTAGTCGGTGAATCCCGGAGTGCCGAAGTTCTCGCGCGTTACCATGCCAACAGGACCACCGGGGCTGATGATCTCGATCCGATCCTCGTACCAGGTGATCCGGATTGGGCTATTGGTGTGTTCATAGGTGCGGTGCATCACCGCATTGCGGAACAACTGCTGAAGGGCCACTAACGGATAGAGCTGAGTGCGCTTTTCGGTGCTGCCGCTTCTAAAATCGACGGCAGTGCGGTTGTGGGAATCCAGCTTTTCTTCCACACGGCGGATCACATCCGCCAGCCGCCCCTCGAACTCCGCCGCATCCAAAGGCTCATCCGCCAGACCTTTCCCAGCAACCCTCAGAAACTGGACATAAGCCCCAGGCAAGAAATCTCGGGGCTGGGTGGTGAGGGTCAGCACCGCCAGATTGGTGGGAGTGGGCTCTGTGGGGCTCAGGATCATGCGCGTGCTCGCCAAGCGCTCCTCAATAGTGCGTTCATTAGCTTCAAGAACCTCGAGCGCCACGGCCGTTGGTAGATAGTTCTCCGCATACCAGGAGAGATCCAGATCACCCAGTTCGGCACTGCTGCAGGGCCTGGCATCAAATGGCTGATCACGGAAGCGGCGCTTCTCGTTGAGGATGCGCTCGTCCTGAGCGTTGGCGATGTCACGCTGTGGACCTACACGGATCCAGATTCTTCCGTCATAGCGAACTGGAGGCGAATCGGCTGGTCTTACAGTGACAACAGCGATTTCGGCTCCCTTCAGCAGTCGCTTTTCAACGGTAATTGATGGTGGAGGTACGATTTTGCCATCAGTCTTAATATCAGAAAGAGTCAGTAGCAGTTGATCGTCAATTGGTACGTGAGAAGGGGTACCATTGTCCATTGCGCCTACAAAAAGGACTCCTGGAGTGTTGTGATTGGGGAGGTCGTTGGCAAACGCACAGACAGCTTGCCTTCCTCTTGACTTGGCGTCGCCTGCCCAGGACTCCTTGCGTTCGGCTTGATCTGATTCCAGGTCGTCCAAGAGGGCTTCTAGTTGCGGGCCGCGTCCCTTTGCGTGGTGTAAAACCCGAGGCCCGAATGCCCTGATCAGAGA
>JANWUR010000028.1 GCA_024958655.1 Cyanobium sp. FGCU6
TGGCCCGCGGCTGTCAACTTCCTGTCAGGCTGGTGGGGGCGGGTCGCTCGACAACGCCTCGCCCCAAGGCAGGAAGCATTCGAGGGTGCTGGGACGGTCGGCGACCAGCAGGGGGAAGTCGGTGAGACTGAGATCTTCGCCGGGGATCAGGGTGCCTGGATGGCGGGACAGCCAGCGCAGCGAACAGTGCTGCTCCTGCAGCACCAGCCAGGCGGCAGCAAGATCCCAGATCTTGGGCGTGGCCTCCAGCGCAGCCACGGTCTGTCCCATGGCCACGCTCACCAGGTTGAGACTCGCAACCCCCAGAAGACGGATCTTTCCGGGGAAGCGCCGATGGGGGAGTTTCTGCAGCACACCGATCGAGCGGCTGCAGAGGGAAGCGCAGCCGGCCGGATTGGCATGCCGGCCAGGAGGTTGGAGGGGCTTGCCATTGCGCCAGGCCCCCTGACCACGGATGGCAACGATCCGCTGGTGCAGGGGAGGGACGTCGAGAATGGCGAGGTCCGGCACCCCCCCCTGGAAACGGGCGACCGAAATGGCCCAATAGGGAATGCCAGCAGCAAAATTGGTGGTGCCATCCAGAGGGTCCACCACCCAGAAGGCTTCCGTTGTGGGAACACGCTGCTGCCCCTCCTCGCTGAGGACACCCTCCCCGGGGAACAGGTTGGCGAGCCCATCGACGATAGTGGCATCGCTCCATCGATCGCAGGCGGTGATCAGAGAGCCATCAGCCTTGGCCTCCGAGGTCACGTGGCCGAAGTCGAGCCGCTGGCGATCAGCCACCAGGTCGATCAGCTCCGAGAGGGCGGAGTCGAGGATGGGAGGCGGAATGCTCATCCCATCTCCAGCGCCATCACCCGTTCCAGGCTTCGGCCGGTGTCCTGGCGGAAGCGGTGGACATTCACCCTCTCGAGCAACAGCAAGGCCGCAAGGGCGATGGTCAATTCCACCCCGAGCACCAGGGCGAAGGCCGGGTAAGGACCGGGGCCTAAGGGGAGGGAACGGCCGAGGTCGAACAGTCCTCCCCCCAGCACCTTGCCGAGGGCGCGGGAGAGGGCCTGGGCCAGACCCCAGACACCGACAAAAGCCCCGGCCGCCTGCGGGAGCGTGAGATCCAGCATCAGGCAGAGGGCACTGTTGGTGCCCACACCGGCGGCCAGGCCGAACAGCAGCATCACGAACTGGAGCACGGGAACGCTGCCGGACAGACCCGAAAGCAGCAAGAGCAGCAGCGAGCCGGCGATCAGCCGACAGCCGAGCCGGGCCGTTGGGAGCTTGCCCAGCCGCGGGACAATCCAGAGTCCGGCAACCAGCAACCCCACAAGGGTGCCGATTCCCCAGAAGGCATTGAGCTGGGCCGTGGCGGCGATCGGCATACCGAACACCTGGGCCCCGTAACTCTCCAGGATCGGGTCCTGCAGGAACAGACCGAGGGTGAACAAAATCAGAAAGCCGAAGAAGATGAGCACCTGGCGGCTGGAGGTGATCAGCGCCCACGACTGACGCAGGGTCACGGCATCCTCTCGGTGCCAGTCCGACCCTTCCGACGGGAGAGGTTCGCGTCTGGGCTCCATCCCCCAGGTGGCAAAGACGGTGAGGGAGAAGACGATGCCTGCCAGGGTGGTCATGAAACGCATCAGCACCGGCTGAAGCACGGCCGGATCGCTGACGCCATCCAGTGAGCGCAGACTGATGGAAATGGCGATGGCACCCACGACGATGCCGACGGTGAGCATGCACCAGATCAGGCCCACAGCCCTTGGCCTCTCGGCTTCACTGGTGCGATCGATCACGAGGGCCAGATAGGGCGTGCTGGCAAGAGAGATCGAGAGCCCATAGAGCGCGAACAGGCCGCAGAGGGCAGCGATCGCAAGGCCCAGCCTGGGCTGATCTCCATTGGGAAGCAAGGCCCCGACGTGAAAGATCAGGGGCACGGCAACGACGGCCAGCACACAGAACAGGAACGCGCCCAGCAGGACATAGGGAACCCGCCGCCGGCCTGCCAGAGGGTGGCGGTCCGAGACCTGACCGAACAGCACGCGGGCGGGGGCAACGAACTGCTCAAAGGCCAGGGCGCCTCCGACCAACAAGCCGGGGAAGGCGAGCTCACTGATCATGATCCGGTTGAGCATCCCCGCGAAGACCACGGCCAGACATCCGAGACAGGCCTGGAAGAGACCCAGACGCAGGGTCGTGAGAACGGTCAGGCCCGGACGGGGGGAAGCGCTCAAGGGGCAGCGAGGGGTGAGGGGCGCTGGGAATTGTCGGCGTTGCAGGCTGGCAGAAGCGGACGCGGCTCGATCGGCACGTCACCGACGCCCTGCACCCGGGGTTTGCCGGCAGGCAGCGCGGGCCGGCGGCAGAGGGAGATGAGATCCAGACCCGTGCGGCGCCTCAGCTCAACCAGACGGAGGTTGTAATCGGCGATGGCATCGGTATGGCGCACCTCGGCCTGGGTGAGGTCGCGCTGGGTGTCGACCACCTCCCGCTGGGTGGTGACTCCCGCCTGGAATCGGAGACGGGCCAGTCGCAGGGACTCCCTGGCAGAGACCACCTCCTGGGCCGTGGTGGTGATGTTGCGATTGTTCTTCTCCAGTTCGTAGAAGCTGGTTTCCACCTCCCGGCGGATCGTGTCGCGGCGGTCGGCGAAACGGAAGCGGTTTTCCGCTGCCGCCTGTTTCTGCTGGCGGTAGAGGGCACGGGCGCGGCCTCCGTCAAAGAGTCGCCAGGAGAAGGTCATGCCGATGCTGTTGTCGACATTCCATCCTTCCTCGCTCGTGATCGGGCCCTGACCGAATGCCCGGGTCACGTTGGCGTTCTGGTAACCGAAGGAGCGGCCACTGCTGAGGGTGTTGACGATGTTCAGGAACGGCTGAACCTCGGCCAGCTGAGCATTGGCTCTGCTGTTGGCGATCGAAATGTCGAGCAGGGCCTGATCGAGCTCCTCGCGGAACGCATAGGCGGCCACGATGCTCTCCTGCAAGGAGGGCAGCCAGGTGCCGACCACGAGGGAAGGATCCTTGGCTGTAGGGCTGACGTCCTGGGGAAGATCCAGCAGGGCCGCCAGGGTTCGGCGTGCCACAGACTGCTCCGCCAGGTTGGTGGTGAGCAGCTGCTGGTCGCGGGAGAGCTGGGTTTCGGCCTGCAGCACCTCGAGCTTGGTGGCCACGCCGGCCTGGAAGCGGGCCCGGGCATCGCGCAGGCTCACCAGGGACGCGCGTACCGACTCCTGGCCGATCCGCACCCGCTCGTCGGCGCGCTGCAGATCGAAGTAGATCTGCGCCGCCTGAAGGCGGAGGTCGCGGAGACCGATCAGATATTGGTTCTTGGCCTTCTCGAACTCATCGCGGGCGGCGGCGATCGTGGGGGTGCGACTTGGATCGATCAGGGCCCACCGGGCCTCAAGGGCCGTCTGCATCTGCCAGATGCTGGTGATGGTGCGGTTGTAGCCGCTTCCGCCCCCGGTGGTGCCGAAGGTCTCTCCACCGGTGTACGAGGGGAAGGAACTGCCCCGCAGATCGAGGGTGGGGTACCAGAGAGATATCTGGGCGCGCAGATTGGATTGGGCCTGCTCCACCTGCATGGCCAGGGCCTTCAGGTTGGGATTGTTGACCTCGGCCAGGGTCTCCACGTCGGTGAGTCCGAGGGGGCGCAATTCGCGGATGCGCACCTGAGCCGGACGATTGGGGAGAGCGAGGGAACGGGGTCCCTTGAGATCTCCCAGCCCTGGAGGGAGCTCCGTAGCCGCCGGCGGCAGAACGCTGGGATCAGATCGGGGTCGATCCCCTTTGGTGACCGGCGCCAGGGGGAGACCATCGGCTTCGGAACGGGCTCCGGTGGGCGGGGCAGAGGGCGCGGGCACCCTGGGGGCTCCCGAGGGCGGCAGCGGTTCAGGAGCCGGATCGGCGGCGGGGGAAGCTGCCGGGCTGGCCTGAGCCCAGAGAGGCAGAGGAAGAGCCGTGAGAGCCGGGGTCATCACCAGGGCGGCAAGCAGGAGCTGATGTCGCCTCACAACCCGAACCGAATGGATCCGCCGAGCTTAGGCAACGCGATCGGTGGTTCCGACACACGCGGCCACCAGATCGTCCGCCCCACCCACCAACTGGATCGGAACCGGCAGGGCGGCCTGCACCTGGGCCAGTGACAGATCGTCGAGGAAGACATCCTCCCCCTGCCGCAGCATCACCCGGGGCAGCAGCAACCTGTCTCCCAGGTCGAGGCCGGCCAGTCCCTCGATCAGATCGGCGCCGGTGAGCAGACCGGTGACCACCTGATCCTGCCCCCAGTAGGGACTGGGCAGGCCGTGGAGGGTCAGCTCCAGTCCCTCCACCGCGTCGAGCCGGTCGACCACGGGCTTCAGGGCCTGGGCCACGAGCCGCCCCACCACCCAGCTGAAGCGCCGGGGGAGGGGAACGGCCTTCGGCAGAAGCCAGGTGGCCTGGTCGAGCTCCTCCAGGAAGCCGCGGATGCTGCCGACTCCGTTCTCTCGCTGCGGCAGATCCTCGTAGTCGGGTCGGGGGGGCAGAGGGCGGCCCGCCATCAGGTACCACTCGTCGGAGAGCCAGGCAAAGCGGCTGCCCAGGCTCATCAGGAAGCTTTCCTGCAGCGGTTCGACCTGGTCGATCACGGCAGCGGCGATCGCTGGCGTCACGGGACGCAGCTGGTCGCCGGACGGGCGGAAGCGGGTGAGACCCACCGGAACCACGGCAGCCGACAGCACCGCCGGCCAGTCGCCGGATCCGAAGCTCGCCAGGTCGCGCAAGGTGCTCGCAAGGGCTTCGCCATCGTTGAGGCCGGGGCACACCACGACCTGGGCATGGATCTGCAGCCGCCGTTCGGCGAACCAGCGCAGCTGATCCATCAGCAGAGCAGCCCGGGGATTCACGAGCAGCCGGCTGCGGAGGTCCGGGTCGGTGGCATGGACCGAAACGAACAAAGGGGAGAGCCGCTGCTCTTCGATCCGCTGCCAGTCGGCGGGGCTGAGATTGGTGAGGGTGAGGTAGGAGCCGTAGAGAAAGCTCAGCCGGTAATCGTCGTCCTTGAGGTAGAGGCTGCGGCGATGGCCGGGAGGCTGCTGATCGATGAAGCAGAAAGGGCAGCGGTTGTTGCACTGCCGCAACCCATCGAAGAGGGCCTCAGTGAAGGCCAGACCAAGCCCGTCATCAGGATCCTTCTCCAATTCAACGACATGCAGGCTGCCGTCGGGATCCTCCACTTCGAGGGTGAGCTCCTCACCACCCTGGAGCACCTGAAAATCGATCAGATCCCGCGGACGGATGCCGTTGATGCTCAGCAGCCGATCGCCAGGCTGGAAACCCAGTTCCTCACCGATGGAATCCGGCTCGACATGGGCGACGACCGCCGGCTGCGGGAGCCGGGATCCCGATTCCGTGCCCGGGGCGGCCAGGGCGATGCCAGCGGAAGGCTCATTCCACACGGGAGGCGGGCGACTGGGAGCTGAGTCCAGTGTGGCGGGGGGCCTTCAGGTTGCGGCGACGCCGAGATGGCGGAACCAGATCAGGATTGTGACCCCGAACACGAGCCGGTAAAGCACAAAGATCCAGGTGGTGTGCTGCTGAAGGAAGCGCAGCAGCCAGGCGATGGCCGCCCATGAAACCAGCGCGGCGGAGAGCACGCCGACCAGTGTGGGGATCGGGCCTCCGTTGACCTCGGAGGCGAAGGCCGCCTTGAGCTCCACCAGGCCCGCCAGGGTGATGGCCGGGATGCCGAGAAGGAAGGAGAAGCGGGCGGCAGCCGGCCTCTGCCAGCCATCAAACAGGGACGCGGTGAGGGTGCTGCCGGAACGCGAGACGCCGGGAACCAGGGCCAGGGCCTGGGCCAGGCCCACGAGGATTCCGTCCCGGGCTTCCACCTGCTCGAGCTCTCGCCGCCGGCTGCCGACCAGTTCGGCCAGTGCCAGCAGGAGCGCCATCACGATCGACACCACGCCGATCGAGGCCATGCTGCGCAAGCCTGACGACTCGTAATCCGGGAGCCAGCGCTTGAGGGCCACGCCAGCGAGCAGGATCGGCACCGTCCCCAGCACGATCGCCACGCCCAGTCGCGCCGAAGGATCCGACCACTGTCCATGGCGGCAGGCCCGACCGATCCCGTTGAACACCTGCTGGAGATCGTGACGGAAGTAGGCCAGAACCGCCGCGATGCTGCCCAGCTGGATCACCGCGGTGAAGGCGACGCCGGGATCCCCCCAGCCCAGCACCTCCGGCACCACCTTGAGGTGGGCCGTGCTGCTGATCGGCAGGAATTCGGTGAGCCCTTGCACCACCCCCAGCACGAGGGCGTGCCAGCAGGCCACCCCCAGGGGGAGGGGGTCGGCCGTGGCGACGAAGGGCATGGGGGCGAGGGACGCGGACGCCGACCCTATGGCCGCGTCAGGCGCGGCGCCAACCCCAGGGCCCCTTAAGGTTGGCCAACTTTCTTCACACACGGGTGATCGGCGTCCCGACCAGTCTTGCTTCAACGGACGCCATGCGGACCGTTCTCCCCCTGCCGCGCAGCCTGGGACGGTCGCTGCTGCCTGGGGCAGCCGCCCTGCTGGTGGCAGGCCCGGTGTTCGTGCAGGCTCCCTGGGTGCGCCAGGCCCCGATGGCCGCAGCCATGTTCACAGTGGTGCTTCTATGCGCCGGGGTGGGGCTGGAGAGATCCGACGACGACAACCGGCGCGGGCTTGGAGCGCTGCTGGTGGGCTTCGCCGGCAGCTGGCTTGGAGGCACTCTGTTCTGGGGGTGGTTGCGCCTGCATCCGCTGTGGCACCTGCCGGTCGAGGCCTTCGCCCTGCCGCTGGCCGTGGCGGGCCTCGGCAGCCGCTGGCGGCTGGCCGGCGCCTTCTACCTTGCCTCCCTGCTCGGGACGGCGGCGACCGACGGGGCCATCGCACTGATCGGTCTGATGCCGTCGTGGGTGGCGGTCCTGCAGGCATCGCCGGAGGAGGCCGCTGGCCTGCTGCAGAGCTGCGGCGACCACGTGATGACCCCGATGGCCCTGAGCCTGGTGGCGGTGCTCGCCATGCTGCTGCTCACCCTCTGCCTGAGCCTGCGGGGACGGGGCCGGGCCGCTGACGTGGCGGCCGCCACCCTGGCCACCACCCTTGCCGTGGATGGCCTGTTCCTGGCGGCAGCCATGCTGGCTCCGCGGCTGAGCGGCCTGATCTGAGGGTCCTGCTCCTCGGCGGCTCCTCGGTCCTAAGAACTGCAAAAGGCGGAGAACCGGCCTGGGGGCAGAAGGCGGGAGGTCTGTAACGTTGAAATCCGGCGCTCCCCAGGGATCGCCTGTCTCTTGGTTTCTCTGTCCCTTCTCCTGCGGAGTTCGTGATGAAGCGGCTGCTCGCCTGGCTGATGAGTGGTGTGGTGATGGTGGGTCTGCTCATGGGCCTGGCCCTGCCGGGAGCGGCGTTCGCCGACGAGGTGCGGCGCAATGTCGCCGACGACAAAATCGCTGAAACCGCCGGCAAGGTGGACCTCAACAATTCCTCGGTGCGCCGCTTCCAGCAGTACCCGGGCATGTATCCCACCCTGGCCGGCAAGATCGTGCTGGGTGGTCCCTACGAGAGCGTCGACGACGTGCTCAAGCTCGATCTGACCGAGCGCCAGAAGGAGCTGTTCGAGAAGTACAAGGACAATTTCACGGTGACCCCGCCTTCGATCGCTCTGAACGAGGGTTTCGATCGCATCAACGACGGCGTCTACCGCTGACCTCTCGCCTGCATCCTGAAACCTGGCCGCCGTGCTTCCGCCGGCGGCTTTTTGATGGCCATGCCCCCGGGCGCACGCTCCCATAGGCTCGGCACTCTTGCGTTCAGGCCCGATGGTCGACGACGCGGCAGCCCCGCCGCAGGCAACACCTCTGGCGTCGGAATGGGACGTGGTGGTGGTGGGCAGCGGCGCCGCCGGCCTCATGACCTGCCTGGAGTTGCCGCAGGGCCTGCGGGTGCTGCTGCTGAGCAAAAGCCGCGAGCCGCCTTCCGCCAGCCGATGGGCCCAGGGGGGTATCGCGGCCGTGACCAGGGCCGACGACAGCTTCGACAGCCACATCGCCGACACAATCAGGGCCGGGGCAGGCCTGTGCGACCGCCCGGCGGTGGAGGCGCTGGTGCGGGAAGCTCCAGCCTGCGTCGAACGGCTGCTCTCCCTCGGCATGGCGTTCGACCGCAACAGCGAGGGGCTGAGCACCACCCTGGAGGCCGCCCACAGCCACCGACGCGTTCTCCACGCCCAGGACCGGACCGGGGGGGCCCTTGTGGATGCCCTCGAACGTGAGGTACTCCATCGCCCCGGGCTGGTGCTGCGAAAGGGCATGCCAGCACTCCAGCTCTGGATCGAGGCGGGCTGCTGCGTGGGGCTGCAGGTGCTGGACGACGACCGGCTGCGCTGGCTGCGCTGCGGGGCCGTCGTGCTCGCGTGTGGCGGCGGCGGTCATCTTTTCGCCCACACCACGAACCCCACCCAGGCCAGCGGGGACGGCGTGGCGATGGCCTGGGCCGCCGGAGCCAGGCTGCGCGATCTGGAGTTTGTGCAGTTCCACCCCACCGCCCTGATGCTGCCGGGGGCACCCCACTTCCTGATCAGCGAGGCGGTGCGCGGCGAAGGAGCCCGGCTCGTGGACCAGCGGGGCCGGAGCCCGGTGGCCGGGCTCGCCGGCGGCGACCTGGCTTCAAGGGATCAGGTGAGCCGTGCCCTCGCCCGTTGCATGCAGGCCCAGGGTGTAGAGCACCTCTGGCTGGACATGCGGCCGGTGGGCAGCGAGCGGCTGGAGCGGCAGTTCCCCACCATCCTCGGTCGCTGCCGGGATCTGGGGCTCGAGCCCACCACCACTCCGATCCCGGTCGCTCCGGCCGCCCACTACTGGATGGGGGGGATCGCCACCGACCTGAATGCCGCCACCTCCCTGCCGGGTCTCTACGCCGTGGGCGAAGTCGCCAGCACCGGGGTCCACGGCGCCAACCGGCTGGCGAGCAACTCGCTCATGGAATGCCTGGTGTTCGCCCGTCGACTGCGGAATCTTGAGCTGCAACCCCTTCAGCCGCCACCACGGACGGAAACGGTGCGGCAGCCGGCAGCCGGAGCGGCAGGACCGGTCGACACCAGGGAGGCGGTCAGTGCCCTGCGCCAGCTGTGCTGGCAGGTGGCCGGGGTCGAGCGGAGCGGCTCCGCCCTTGCCGGAGCCCTGGGCGGAGTGCGCCGGCAGAGGCAGCGCTGGCAACAGCTGAAGCTGCTGAGGCTGGCGCGGGAGCTTGAACCCGGCCAGGTGCTGGAGCTGGGAGGGGGGCGCGAAGCTCTGCTGCGAGCCCAGGACCTGCATCAGCGGTTGGTGCTGGCCGAGGAGCTGATCGAAGCTGCCCTCTTCCGGAGCGAAAGTCGGGGCGGCCACTACAGGATCGATGCGCCGGCCCCCCAGCCGTTCTGGAGGTGTCACACCCTTCAGCGCCGGGGTACACCGCCTTGGACAGCCCCCGTGGACGACCGGGGGGAGGTGGTGATCCGCTAGCGGTGATCAAGGCTGGTTGGGCGAAGGACCCCGGTAGCCGCTCAGATCGGCCAGCCTGGCAAGGGGCTTCACGCCGGAGTCGATCTTGCCGCCGATCTCCCAGCTGGGATAGCCCTTGATCCCCTTGGTCTCGCAGAGCTGGGCCTGGCTGTTGTTGCCGTCGGGGGCGCACTCGATCACCTTGAGCTTCGCGGTGGCCTCCTTGCCGAAGAGTTCCTTCTGTTCATGGCAGTGGGGGCACCAGTAGGCGGAGTACATCACCGCGCCCTGACGGGTCAGGTGCTCCGCCAGGGCGATTGTGGAGGGGGTGCTGGCGGTGGTCACGGGAATCGGCATACCCTTGGCCAGCCCACCGCTGTCGGGCTGGCCGACGGCGCTGGCCCAACCCAGGCCCAGCAGGGCCACCGCCAGGGCGGTGAGCACCCCACGGAAGATCAGCGAACCGCGGTCGCTCCATTCGCCCCCGATCAGGGACAACACCAGCAGGGCCACGCTCAGCGCGGCGGAGAGGAGGCAGAAGGCACAGAACGCCTGGATGCGGAACACCATCACGCCCATCAGCACAAGACTGAAGATCGCCATGCCGGTGCTGGCCAGGAACAGGCCCCACCAGCTGCGCTCGTGCAGGGCACTGCGGGCATCGCCCCGAATCACCAGCGGCAGCACGGCCATCAGCACCACGGAGGCATAGGCGAGGAAGCCGAACAGCGACAGCGGCTGACCGAAGAGGCTTCCCCAGGCACTGTTGAGCACTTTGTCGCAGCCTTCGGCACCCCCGGGGCAGGTGAGCGGACCGATCAGGCCCCAGCGCTTGAGGGTGATGGCACCGGTATCGATGGCGCCCACGGTGGCGAGCACGGCCATGGCGACGCGGGCCCAGCGGAGACCCGGATCGCTGCGGCGGCGGGTCTGGAGGCGGCTGGCCAGACGGGTGGAGGTCACGGGTGAAGGCGACAGTCGCCCCATTCTCGCAGTCGCAGGCGATTTCATAGGGTGGTGGATTGGCCCGCCGCCGGATCCCTGACCATGCCCGAAGGCCCGACCACGCCTGCCGCTGGCTCCGGCCAGGAAGCCGCTGCGCGCCCAACGGTGGCCTTCGCGCACCTGGGCTGTGAGAAAAACCGGGTGGACACCGAACACATGCTCGGCCTGCTGGCCGAGGCCGGCTATGGCGTGAGCGCCGACGAGAGCGAGGCGAAGGTGGTGGTGGTGAACACCTGCAGCTTCATCCAGGACGCCCGCGAGGAATCGGTGCGCACGCTGGTGGAGCTGGCGGAGCAGGGCAAGGAGTTGATCATCGCCGGCTGCCTGGCTCAGCACTTCCAGGAGGAACTGCTGGAAAGCCTGCCCGAGGCCAGAGCGATCGTGGGCACGGGCGACTACCAGCACATCGTGAGCGTGCTCGAGCGGGTGGAGGCCGGTGAACGGGTGAACCGGGTGAGCGCCGTGCCCACCTTCGTGGCCGATGAGCACCTGCCTCGCTACCGAACCACCAGCGAGGCGGTGGCCTATCTGAAGGTGGCCGAGGGCTGCGATTACCGCTGCGCCTTCTGCATCATTCCCCACCTGCGCGGCGACCAGCGCTCGCGCACGATCGAATCGATCGTGGCCGAGGCCCGGCAACTGGCGGCCCAGGGGGTGCAGGAGCTGGTGCTGATCAGCCAGATCACCACGAACTACGGCCTCGACCTGTACGGCAAGCCGAAGCTGGCGGAACTGCTGCGCGCCCTGGGGGAGGTGGAGATCCCCTGGATCCGGGTGCACTACGCCTACCCCACCGGCCTCACCCCCGAGGTGCTGGCGGCCTTCCGGGAGGTGCCCAACGTGCTGCCCTACCTGGATCTGCCGCTGCAGCACAGCCATTCCTCGGTGTTGAGGGCCATGAACCGCCCCTGGCAGGCCGATGTGACCGGCGGTCTGCTGCGCCGCATCCGCGAGCAACTTCCCGATGCGGTGCTGCGCACCACCTTCATCGTGGGGTTCCCGGGCGAAACCGAGGAGCACTTCCAGCACCTGCTGGATTTCGTGGCCGAGCAGCGGTTCGACCATGTGGGCGTGTTCACGTTCTCGCCGGAGGACGGCACCCCCGCCGCCGAGCTGCCCAACCCAGTGCCCGCCGAAGTGGCCCAGGAGCGCAAGGACCGGCTGCTGGCCCTGCAACAACCGATCGCCGCCGCGCGCAACGCCTCCTGGGTGGGACGGATCGTGGATGTGCTGATCGAGCAGGAAAACCCCAGCACCGGGGAGATGCTCGGCCGCTGCGCCCGCTACGCCCCCGAGGTGGATGGCGAGGTGCGGGTGCTGCCCGGCGAAGGCGGCCTCTGTGCCGCCCCAGGAACCATGGTGCCGGTGCGCATCAACGCCGCCGACACCTATGACCTGATCGGGGTGGTGGTGGGCGCCAAGGCGATGGTGGACGAGGTGCTCGCTGCGCGCCGGACGGGCGCTTGACCCCGGCCCAGCAGCGCCGCCTCTTCCTGCTGGTCTCGGGACTGAGCACCGCCGGATCGTTCGCCGGGCTGACGGCCAAGGGCTGGATCCTGATGCAGGGCAGCGGCAGTGCACTGCTGCTGGCCCTGCACTTCGCCGCTCTCTCGCTGCCGAGCCTGGTGGTGAGCGGACCGGCCGGGGTGCTCACCGATCGCCTGGGCTGCCGCACGGTACTGATCCGGGCCCAGTGGGGACTGTTCGCGGCTGCCCTGCTCGCTGCGGTGGCCATCCCTCTGCTGGCAGGGGCGCTCCAGATGGGCGCCCTGCTGATCAGCACCCTGCTGGTGGGTCTGGCCAGCAGCTACGAGCTCACCGCTCGCAACAAGTACGCCGCCCTGCTCGTGGAACGACCCGACCAGCTGGCGCCCTACCTGGCAAGCTTCTCCGTGGTGTTCAACGTGGGGAAGCTCGTAGGGCCGCCCCTGGGTGGCTGGCTGGTGGCGTTCCAGGGACCGTCCGGAGCTCTGGCCATCGATGCCGCCAGTTACCTGCTGCCGATCGTGGCGCTGCTGTGGCTGCTCCGTCCCCACGGCGCGGTGGAACGGCGCAGCGGCGGTGGAGCAGCGGCCAGCCTGGCCACGGCCTGGCGAAGCTGCGGGTTCACGCTGCGCCACGTGCTGCGGTTCACAGCACTGAGCTGCCTGGTGGGCTTCTTCCACCCGGGGCTGGCCCCACTGATCGCGGCCCGCATCCTCAACCCTTCACCGCAGGCCCTGGGATGGTTCACCAGTGTGCTGGCCGCTGGCAGCATCGTGGGCGGGGTGGTGCTGCAGCGGAACAGCGGCTGGCTCAGCCAGCGACCCGGCCTGTTGATGGGGGGCTGCACCGTGCTCACGGGGCTGGCCCAGGTGGTGATGGCCCTGGCCCAACCGGATCGGCTGGGCTGGCTGGCCGGGCCCCTGGCCCTGTCGATGGCCTTTCTGATCGGGGCCGGCACCGCAAGCCTGCTGGCCGGGGTGAATCTGATCGGCCAGGTGGGGGCCCCGATGGCCATACGAGGCCGCATGGCTGGAATGGGCCAGATCGCCTTTCTCGGCGGCGGTGGCCTGAGCGGGCTTCTGGCCGCAGGGTTGTCGGCCACCATTGGGCTGCCTGCCTGCTTTGGCCTCCTGGGCAGCTCAGGGCTGCTGATCGGGATGACCGAGCTGAGACGCCACGGTGGCCTGCGCCTGAAGCCGTGCGAGCTCAGATCAGTTTGACACCGCGCAGCACGACGGTGATCGCGAAAGCGGCCACCAGACCGCCGCCCACCAGTGCGAGATAGATCGCAGCTCCCATGGCCTGACAGAACGAAGACGGGGGTATTAGAGCAGAGGGGAGGCCCGAAAACGGCGACGCCGGACAGGACGGCCTAAGGTTGCCTAACTCCGGACCCGGCCACGCCGAAACCGCGCAGGCTCCGTTCTCCGCCGACACGATCGCCGCCGACCCGCATGCGCACTCTCTTCATCTATCCAGAGTTTCCGAAAACCTTCTGGAGCTACGAGAAGATCCTTGAGCTCGTGGACCGCAAGGTTCTGCTTCCGCCCCTCGGCATGGTCACGGTGGCGGCGCTACTCCCCCAGACCTGGGAGATGAAGCTGGTCGACCGCAACGTGCGTGAGGTGCGTGACGACGAGTGGGACTGGGCGGAGCTGGTTGTGATCTCCGGCATGATCGTGCAGAAGGCTGACATGGCCGCGCAGATCGCCAAGGCCAAGGGGCGGGGCCTGCCCGTGGCGGTGGGCGGTCCCTTCGCCAGCTCCACGCCGGATGCCCCCGAACTCCAACTGGCGGATTTCAAGGTGCTCGATGAGGGTGAGATCACCCTGCCCCAGTTCGTGGAGGCGATCGAGCGCGGTGAGAAGGAGGGGCGCTTCAGCGCCAATGGCGACAAGCCCGACGTGACGGCAACCCCTATCCCCCGCTTTGATCTGCTCGAGCTCGACGCCTACGACTCGATGAGCGTGCAGTTCTCTCGGGGGTGCCCATTCCAGTGCGAGTTCTGCGACATCATTGTTCTCTACGGTCGCAAGCCCCGTACCAAGACGCCCCAGCAGCTGATCGCCGAGCTCCAGTACCTCTACGACCTGGGCTGGCGCCGCTCGATCTTCCTGGTGGACGACAACTTCATCGGCAACAAGCGCAACGCCAAGCTTTTACTGCCGGCCCTCAAGCAGTGGCAGATCGAGCACGGCTATCCCTTCAGCTTCGCCACCGAAGCCTCCGTGGATCTCGCCTCCGACGACGAGTTGATGCTGATGATGGCCGAATGCCGCTTCGACTCGGTGTTCCTCGGCATCGAAACCCCCGATGAAGCCAGTCTCTCGATCGCCGGCAAGCATCAGAACACCCGCAGTTCCCTTGAGGAATCAGTGGATCGCATCACCTCCTACGGCATCCGGGTGATGGCAGGTTTCATCATCGGCTTCGACGGCGAGAAGACCGGCGCGGGCGATCGCATCGTGACCTTCGTGAGTCGCACCGGCATTCCCGCCGCGATGATGGGCATGCTGCAGGCCCTCCCGAACACCGGTCTCTGGCACCGTCTCGAAAAAGAAGGCCGATTGATCCAGGAGAAGACCGATGCCAAGGGTGTGAACCAGACCAACCTCCTGAACTTCGTTCCCACCCGTCCGATCCGTGATATCGCCAACGAATACGTGGATGCCTTCTGCCGGCTCTACGAACCCAACGCCTACATCGATCGGGTCACCCATTACTACACCAAAGTGGGCAAGCCGCGTTGGCAGCAATATGTGAAGCGAGCGGCTCTGGGCAAAGCCACCCTGCCCACCTGGACCGACATCCGCGCCCTGGGGATCGTGATCTGGCGTCAGGGATTCGTGCGCGACACGCGCTTCCGGTTCTGGAAGTCGCTGTTCACCATCGCTCGCAAGAACCCCGACAACTTCGAGCAGTTCGTTGTGACCCTGGCCCACAACGAGCACTTCCAGGAGTATCGCGGCGTGGTCACCCGGGAGATCCAGGACCAGCTGGCGTCCCTGCCTCCCGATCCTCCGACGGCTCCCCGTCAGGCTGATCGGGAACTGCAGCCGGCCTGACAGGCGCTACGGTCGGTCTCCATCAGTCCTGCACGTAGGGGAGGTTTTGCACCAGGCAGGCCTCAGCCTTCTGGAGCTCGCGCCCCAGATAGAGGGCATGGTCGAGGCGACTGAGGGGTGGCTGCACCTCCCCTTCGGTGAGCTGGATGCCCACCTCCTTGGCACTGCGGCCACGGAACACTGCCCGCGGCTGGCGAGGCTCTCCGCCGCGGCAGGCCAGAACCTCGCCGGTCTCGGGATCGGTCGCCAGACCACGTTCATCGATGCCGTTCAAGTAGTGCTCCACCACCAGTTCACCGGCTCCCGCATCCACGCGGATCAGGAAGTAGCCGGCCGGATCGAGGTGGATGAACCGCTGCGAGAGGGCGTGGTCGAGCTCCTCAAGGGATCGGCGGCTGGGGGTCTGAGCCATGGGGAAATCGTAGAGACCGGATCAGCATCTCCCGGAGCCGCGCAGCGCCTGAAGGTGAGAAGGAGGTCTAGCCTGGTCGATCAGCCTCGTGGACCGCGGACCACGGCACGTCCTGCCCTGCAACCATCTCTCACCCATGGCGTCGCAGCTTCGGTTCCGCCTTGTCTCAGCGATCGCGGGGCTGGCGCTGTGCCTTCTCCCGAAGGCCACAGCTCAGATGCAGCCAGCAGCGCCCACCGGGCTGGGTGAGCCGTCGACAGGGACACCGGCCCTGACGCCTGCCGCCGATCCCCTCGGGATCTTCGCGCCCTCCTCCCAGGACGGCGCCAACGATCCATTCGCTCCCGCTGATCCCGGGTCCTCGACGGGCCCGGAGGAGCTCACGCCTGTTCAGGGCTCAGCAGGCAGGCGACGTCCTCAAGACGTGCGGCCAGGTGCATCCCCTTCGGCGTTCGGCTCGTTGAGGGACTTCTCCTCCGAACTGGGCGTCAGGCAGTTGATTGATCCCAACAGCCCAACCCTGCAGCCCCTGAGCGTGAGCGACTTCCGCCTCGTGCTCCCTCCGGCGGGCCACCGGCGTGGTTCCAGGGCTTTTCGCCTCAGCGCGGGAACTGCAGAACTCGACGCCAGCCACCGCGAGCGTTTTGCCAGGGCCCTGGCCGCCTTCCCCCCGACTTCCGCTCCTGCCCTTGGGCAGCCAAGCCCCCGGCAGGAGAACGGCCGGATGACCTGGCCAGCCATTCAGAGACATTGCCCTGATTCGGCTTCGAGGCCTGGATCGACGACAGACCCCGCCTGCCCCGGCTGACGCAGCCCCGTGGCGGCGAACGGCAGCTCCGCGTTGACCGCTTCAATCTCCTGCTCCATCGCCCGGTTCGCCTCCGGCAGCCATTGGCGCAGCAGGTCGTCGAAGCGAGGGTCCGTCCAGCGATGCAGACTCACGCGCTGCTCGGCCAGAAAACCGCGACGCCGCTTGTGGCGGCCTCCGGCACCGGGATCGAAACACCGGAGGCCCTCGGCGATGGCCCAGGCGATCGGGGCGTAGTAGCAGACCTCGAAATGGAGATTCTCCAGATCGAGATCACTGCCCCAGTAGCGCCCCCAGAGGGCATCCCCGCCCCTGACACACAACGACATCGCCAATGGCTGGAGAGGATCGCCGGCCTGCTCATGGGCGCTGAAGACAACCAGTTGCCGGCGGACTTCTTCAGGGGCTTCGGTGAAGAAGGACTCGCTGAGGTACTTGCTGCCCCAGGGGCCCCAGCGGCTGCAGTGACGGGCATAGAAGGTATGAACGCGCTCCAGCAGGGCCGGGGTGATGACCTCCCCGCTGAGCGGCGTGACGGTGAGGCCGGCGGCGGCAACGGAACGGCGTTCGCGACGGATGTTGCGGCGCTGGTTGGCGTTGAAGCCCGCCAGATAGTCGTCGAATGACCGGTGGCCCGGATTGGTCCACTGCCCCTGCTGGTTGAGCCAGGCGGCGCAACCGGCGGCCTGGGCGAGAGGCCGCCAGAGCGGATCCACGTAGAGGAAATTGCAGCTGAGAATCCGGTTGTGGCGGCAGAAGTCGTCGATCGCCTCCATCATCGTCACGGTGATGGCAGCAGCGTCCTCGGCCGGATCGATCAGGAAGCGATACCCCTCCACAGGACTCAGGGGGCTCATGCCGAGCAGCTTGGGGTAGTAGCGAAGACCCAGTTGGTCGGCGAGCTGGGCGAACGACTGGTCGAAGACGAACTCGCCGTAGCTGTGGCCCTTGAGGTAGAGCGGGGCCACTGCCACCAGCCGTTCGCCTCGCCATACCCCAAGGTGGCAGGGCTGCCAACCTTCCCGAGGCACGATGCTGCCACTGCGCTCGAGGTGCGCCAGCCACTCCCAGCCGAAGAAGGGCTGAGCCTCTGCGCTCGTTCGGTGGCTCACGGCCAGGAGTTGCTGCCAACGCTCCCGGGGAAGCTCGCCCGTGGCCCGATGCCAGCGGATGTGAAGCTCGGCCATGGCCGGGAACGCGGTGGGATCGGGTGCGCGCAAAACTAACGGGAACCCCCCTCCCCAGAGACCCCAGGACCCGATGGTCCGGCCGTTCTCCCTCTCTCTGCCGCTCCTGGCCAGCCTCAGCCTGGTGCTGGGGATGATGGCGCCAGCCCAGGCCGGCCTGATGCGGCCGGTGCTGATGCTGATCCGCCCCCAGCTGGAGGCTCGGCTGGCCGAGGTGTGCGTGGAAGCCGCCGCCGGGGGCCAGGAGGACCTGGAGCGCACCCTGAGGGATCCCTGCCGCAAGATCGCCGGACCCACCAGTCGCTGTCTGATCGAGGAGACCGATGCCAGCGGTCGGGGGCTGGGGGTGCTGACGGAGATGCTGGGTGGGCGCTTCGGCGATGACAGCGAGGTGGTCGTGAAGCGCTGCCTGGCCCGGATGTTCGGCCTGCCGAGCGACAGCCTGCGGGACGTGCCGCTTCGGGAGCTGGGTCGCCGTTTCGCCGGGCGAACGACTCGGTGAGGCTTCGATAGGGTCGGGGGGTAACGGCTGTCTGTGATGCTTGCTTCCGAGGACCCGACCGATGGACCGCCGTTGGTGGAGCCACGGCCCTCGCAGTCAACCGTGGCGTCCCTGCTGACGGCCGCGGCCCTCGGCTTCTTCGTGATCTACGTCACCACGGTGCTGAGCGACGTGCTGCCGCCCCAGCCGTTCGAGCCACGCTGGCAGCGGCTGTTTGTGGGTTCGGTGCTCAACAACGTGGGCTTTCCGCTGATCGGCCTGGTGCTGATCCACCTGGCCCGCTACCTGCTGCCGGAGGAACCGCAGCTGGCGCGGCTCACCAGGCGCGTGCAGCAGCTGGCGGTGGCAGCATCCCTGCTGATGGTTCTCCTGATCCCCCTGCACGCTGCCGCCACCTTGCGCAGCCTGGAAGGTCAGGCTGCTGCCCAGGCCGGGCAGTTGCGCCAGGCCGACCAGCGTTACGCCCAACTGCGCCGGGTGATCCTGGCGGCCCGCAGCCCCCAGGAGCTTGAGCAGAACCTCGCCAGCAACGACGGCCCACGGCTGGCCCCCTCCGATCTGGCCCGTCCCCTGCCCCAGCTGCGCGGGGATCTGCTGGAGGGCCTGGCCCAGGCCCGCAACGCCGCCAGGCGGCAGCTGGCGGGCCCCACGCCCGCCGAGGTGTGGACGGCGGTCGCGGGGAGCCTGAGGATGGGCACCATCGCGGCCTGCATGGCCATCGCCTTCGCGTCCGGAGCGCGCCGTCCCGGCCACGACCAGACCCTGCTGGGCGAATGGCTCGAGTGGCTGAGCCAGCACCGAATGCAACGGGAGGCCCGCCGCTCGGTACTGGCGCTCGAATGGGAGGAGGAACACGAGGAGCGGGAAGCCCTTGAGCGCATCACCCAGCTGCGGCGTGCCCAGGAGGAGGCCCGCCGGCGGGCCATCCGCGAAGAGGAGCTGGAGCAGGAAGCTCGGGAACGGGAGGAATGGGAAGAGATGGAACGGCTGCAGCGTCAGCGCCGGCTGGAGCAGCAAGAGCGCGAGAGGATCGACCAGGAGGCTCCGGGACGGCAGGCCCCACCGCGCGAGGAGAGCAGGCTCTGGACGCTCAACAAGGAGTTCGACGACTACTACCAGGAGATCGCGCCTCAGGAAGAGGATCTTTCAGGGCCTGATCCGCAGGATTCGCGCACGTAACGCAGCAGAAGCTCGCCCCCGCCCAGGTTTCTGTGCTCTCTCAGCACCCAGGCGGCAGCGGCGGGCGCGGAAGCCCCGGGCGGCAGCCAGAGATGGCTGCCGCCCAGCAGCCGCGGGCAGAGGGTGAGCTGGAGTTCATCAAGTCGATCAGCCACGAGAAGCGACCGGGCCAGGGCGGCTCCACCGAGCACGGCGACCCGCTCCAATCCGAGCCGACCCAGCTGGGCGAGGGCTGCAGGCCAGTCTGGAAGGGCCAGGGTCCGATCGAAGCCCGCTGGGGGCTCGGCGGGCTCCTCGGCCACCAGCAGCCAGCGCTCCAGGGGCTGGCGGAAGAACGGCAGCTCAGGAGGCAGAAGGCCTCGGCGGCTCACGACGATGGCCACCGGCTGGCGGGAGCGCCCCTGGCAAGCCAGCCGGTTGAGAAGATCCGGCGCGCGGATCAGGCAGGTGGTGCCGTGGCGGCGCAGGGTCTCGGCACCGATCAGGCAGGCGTCGGCCCAGGCGAGGGCCTCCTCGAGCACACGGCGGTCGCCCGCCCCCCCCAGCTGGGCCGCTCCCCCCTCGGGGGGGGCCAGCCGGCCGTCGAGGCTCACCGCCAGCACGAGCCTCAGCCAGGGGAGGCCCGGTGGTTCCTGCACGAGGGGCGGGTCAGACCCCGGCGAGAGCTTCGAGGGCAGCCGGCACCATCTCGAGCCTTGGCGTTTCGGCAAACACCTCGGCGGCGTTGTTGGGGCTCTCCTGCAGTCGCACCTTGTGCAGCCGGGCACCGGTGGCGGCAATCGGCTCGGCGAGAAGGTCGGCGATATGGAGGGCGATGTTCTCGGCCGTGGGCACGCAGTCGGCGAAGTGGGGAACGTCCTTGTTGAGGAAGGTGTGATCGAAGCGCTCCACCACCAGCTCATCCACCAGCTTCTGCAGCTCGGCGAGGTCGCAGACCATGCCGGTGCGGGGGTCGATCGATCCGCGCACGGTGACGTCGAGCAGATAGTTGTGACCGTGGCCGTGGGGGCGGGCGCACTTGCCGTAGATCGCCTCGTTCTCGCCCTGGCTCAGCTCGGGCCGGGCCAGGCGGTGAGCCGCGGCGAAGTGGGTGCGGATCGAGAGGAAGGCTTCCATGGGCGGATGAGAGGGGCCGACGAGCACGTCGACCCAGAGGTTGGCTTGTTCGTGAAGGCGGATCCCCATCACCGGCAGATGGGGACGCAGGCGGTCGCGGATGGCGAGGGCCAGGGCCTCGGTGGTGGGCAGACGGCCGCTAGGGAGGGAGAGGTCGAAGTCCGGCCAGGCCTCATTGAGGAAGCGGAAATCGAGCGGCTCGATCACCTCGCGGCGGATGGCGTGCTTCACCTCCGAAAGGTTGAGCACCATGCCGTCGCCATCGAGGGGACCCCCCATCGCCACGATCAGCTCGTAATTGTGGCCGTGGCCGGGAGCCCGGCTGCAGGGCCCGAAGCGGGCCTGATTCTGCTCCTCGCTCAGTTCCGGCAACCGATAAAGATGGCTGGCACTGAAGGTGGCCCGGCGGGTGATCACGCAGGGGCGGCCACGGCCATGGGCGTGGAGGTGAGCGCCGGGAGGCGCGTCGGCATAGCGGGCGCTCGGGAACGCCCCGGTGGCGGTCATGGCGGGACGATCCTGGGAGCACCATCCTAGAAACGGGGGTGACGGGCCGCCGACCGCGCCGATGCTCCCCACCGACCAGCCCTCAGAGCGCCTTTCCGATCCCCGGGCCCTGGCCCGCCGCCTGCAGGGGCTGAATCTTTATCTGGTGGGAATGATGGGCGCGGGCAAAAGCGCCGTGGGCCGCCCGCTGGCCGATGCGCTTGGGTACACCTTCATCGATGCCGATGACACCCTCGAACGGGTCGCAGGGCGCTCGATTCCCGAGGTGTTCGCCGAGGACGGCGAGGAGGGGTTCCGGCTGCTCGAGACCCAGGTGCTGAACCAGATCGCCTGCATCCAGCGACTGGTGGTGGCCACCGGCGGCGGGGTGGTGACCCGGCCACAGAACTGGGGGCATCTGCGCCAGGGCGTGGTGGTGTGGCTGGACGCCCCGGAGCCACTGCTGCTGGAGCGACTGCGGAACGATCCCACCCCGCGCCCCCTGCTGAACGATGCCGATTCCGCCGCCCGCCTCGGCGACCTGCTCGGCAGACGCCGGCCCCTCTACGCCCAGGCCGATCTGACGATCCGGCAGGACGGCAGGCCTCCGGAGGCCGTGGCCGCCCAGGTTCTGGCCGCGCTCCCCACCATCCTCAGGGAGCTGACGCCCCCGCCGCAGGCGCCGGCGACTCTGGTGGATGGAGAGGGCCGCATCACACCGTCGCTGAACTGAAACCCCGGCGGGCAGGCGCCTGGCGGCTCAGTGCGGTGGCTCCAGCCGTACGGCAAACCACTGGATCGCCAGACCGGGCCCCAGATCGAGTTCACAGGCCGTGTCCAGCAGGCGGGCGGCCTGATCGCGGACATCGACGAGTCCGGCCAGATCGCCGGGCACCTCCTCGAGGGAGGCCAGGTGGCCCTGCAGCCATGCCTGGGTCTCCGAGGCCGAGAGGATGCGCTCCTGGCCGCCGGGCTCAAGCACCACGTAGTGATCGAGTTCCCGCAGGAGGGGATCGGACATACCGCGCTCCGGAGCGCTCCCATCCTGGCGGCGTCCGCAAAGATCAGTCGACGCCCGCCTCGAGCAGGATGCGATCGCGCCACTGAAACAGGGAGGCGAACTCGGGATGGTCGGCGATGCCCGGCACGCCGCGCCCGGCCAGGGGAGCTCCGGCACCGGCAGGGAAGAGGAGCAGCGACAGCTGGGCCACCACCGCCAGGTCGGCCAGAGTCAGAGAACGGCCAGCGAGGTAAGGCTGGCGGGCCACCAGGGCGGTGAGCTGCTCCAGGTTGCGCCGCAGCTGGCGTGCCTCATGCTGGCCCAGCACTTCGCCCACCGCCTCGCCCAGCGGCGCGAGGACCCCCACGGGCAGCCCCCCGACCAGCCGCCGCAGGGGAGCGGGGGTGGCCTCGGGCAACAGGGCGCCCCGCAGGACCGGATCGGCAGCGGCCGCCTGCAGCAGGGCCAGACGCGCCCCGGCCGCCAGGGCGGTGTCGGCCCAGTCCTCCAGCAGCAGCACCAGGGCCCGGGCGGCCGGATCCACCGGCAGCAGGGCCGGCAGGGGATGGGCCTCCTCGAGGTGGAGGGCGATGGCGGTGGAATCGGCAATCACCGTGGTGCCATCCACCAGCACCGGCACCTGGCGCTGCCCGGAGAGCCGGAACAGTTCCAGCTGGCCGATGCCGGGCACCACCTCCTTGAGCGTGGCCTGCAGCCCCTTCACCCGCAGGATCAGGCGCACCTTTTCACAGAAGGCCGAGTGGCGGAACTGGTACAGGTCCATGGGAGGGGGGAGGAGCCGAACGGCGCCGCGGAGCCTTCGGGCGGCAGAGTAGCCAGCACCACGCCGATGGAACGGAGCCGCGATGAAGGACTTCTTCGTGAACGTGACGCGCTACCCGCGTTATCTGATCGCCTTCGGCCTCGGTGTGCTCAATTCCGTGGCGGAGCCACTGGTCCGCCGGGGCCGCAACCCGGTCACCGCCGTGGCCATGGTGGGGGCGCTGGTGAGCGGTCTGCTGAGCGTGGTTCTGGTGCTGCGTGCCATGGTGAGTCCAGCTCCCGTTGCATAGCTATGGCGCAGGGCCGTCGGGTCGAGCGGGTGGCGGCCCTGATCCGCCGGGAAGTCAGTGAGCTGCTGGTGAACGGCATCCGTGATGAACGGGTCCATCAGGGCATGGTCAGCGTCACCGGCGTGGAAGTGGCAGGGGATCTGCAGCACTGCCGCATCCGGGTGAGCGTGCTGGGCAGCGAAGAGGAGCGGCAGCAGGTGCTGGAGGGGCTGAAGGCCGCCAGCAGCTATGTGAAGGGTGAACTAAGTCGCCGCCTGAAGATGCGCCGCACTCCTGACGTGGTGTTCCAGATCGACCGGGGACTGGAACGCGGAACTGCCGTGCTGGGCCTGCTGAACCGGCTGGAGGAGGAACGACGCGAACGCGGTGAGATCCCTGCCGGCAACATCGCCGAAGAGAGCGTGGCTGAGGGAGGCGCTGACTTCGGCGACGATGACGACCTCGAAGAGGACGACGAGAACGATGGCCCCAGCGAGGACGACGAGGCCTGACGCCGGCACCGACGCGATGACGCCGCACCAGCCTCTGCCCACCGACCTGCGCCACCGGGTGGCCGAGCTGCTGGTGGTGCGTGCCAGTGGCCATCTGGGCGATGACCAGCGCCGCTGGCCCCGCTGGGAACTGGACAACGCCAACCTGCAGCGCCTGCTGGCCGAAGGGGTGGGTGGGGTGATCCTGCTCGGTGGCAGCGCCGCCGAGCTGCGGCTGCGCACAGGCCAGCTGCAGGCCTGGGCCGGTGGCAGGTCGCTGTTGCTGTGCGCCGACGTGGAGGAGGGCGTGGGCCAGCGCTTCGAAGGGGCCAGCTGGCTGGTGCCCCCCCTGGCGGTGGGGCGTCTGCATGCCCTGGACCCGCAGGCGGCGCTGGAAGCGTCGGAGCGCTACGGGCGCTGCACGGGGCGCGAAGCCCGGGCCGTGGGTCTCAACTGGGTGCTCGGACCGGTCTGTGATGTCAACAACAACCCGGCCAACCCGGTGATCAACGTGCGGGCCTGGGGCGAGGACCCGACGACCGCCGGCGCCCTGGCTGCCGCCTTCTGCCGCGGCCTGCAGTCGGAAGGGGTGCTGGGCTGCGCCAAGCACTTCCCAGGTCATGGCGACACCGCCGTCGATTCGCACATGGAGCTGCCGTTGCTGCCCCACGACCGGGCGCGGCTGGAGGCGATCGAGCTGCCGCCGTTCCGGGCGGCGATCGAGGCGGGGGTGGCGGCCGTGATGACGGCCCATCTGCTGCTGCCGGCCCTCGATCCTGAGCGGCCCGCCACCCTCTCGCCCGCGGTGCTCACGGAGCTTCTGCGCAGGGAGCTGGGCTTCGGCGGCCTGGTGGTCACCGACGCCCTGGTGATGGAGGCGATCACCGGTCGCTGGGGGGCCGGGGAAGCTGCCGTGCTGGCCCTGGAGGCCGGGGCCGATCTGGTGCTGATGCCCGCCGATGCCGACGAGGCCCTGGACGCGATCCTGGCCGCGGTGGAAACGGGGCGTCTGGGGCTCGAGCGGATCGAGGCTGCACGCGAGCGGCGGCGACGGGCGCTGGCGACCGTGGCGCCGCCAGAGACCACCACCGTGTCGGCTCCGGTGGGCCCGCTCAGCACCGGACCGGATCCTGCGGACCGACAGCTGGCACGGCAACTGGTGCGCAGAGGTCTGGAGCGCCAGGGCGGGCCGGTCAAGCTCCCGGCATCCGGGGGCGTGAATCTGGTGCGGGTGGACACCGCGCTGGTCAGTCCCTTTCTCGGAGCCACCGCCCCGGCTCTCACACTGCCGGAGGCGGTGGGCTTCCGCAGCTGCCTGCTGGAGGGGCGCAGCCCTTCGCCCTGGCGGGCGGATGCGGAGGATCCCGCCGGCCCGCTCGCTCTCGAGCGCCTGGGGCCTGGACCGATCCTGCTGCAGCTGTTCGTGCGGGGCAACCCGTTCCGCGGCAGTGCCGGCGGCGGCCAGGAGCCGTGGGCAGCCGCCGTGACCCAGCTGCTCGCCGCGGGCAGGCTGGCGGCTCTGGCGGTCTACGGCAGCCCCTATCTCTGGGAGGCGCTGCAGCCGCTGCTGGCGCCGGATCTGCCAGCCGGCTGGAGCCCGGGCCAGATGCCCCTGGCCCAGGCCGAGCTCCTCGGGGCGCTGGGGCTCGGGGACGCCAGCAGCCGGGGCGGCTTCACCGACTGACCCGTGGCCCAGGGCCTGCCGATCCGGCATGGCACCTAGGCTCACAGCCTCCGGGTTCTGGTCGGCGCAGCGCGATGCTCAGCCTCTCGATGATCGTTCGCGACGAGCAGCAGAACCTTGATGCCTGCCTTCGATCGGTGGCTGATTTCGTCGACGAGATGGTGGTGGTGGACACCGGATCGAGCGACGACACGGTGGCCGTGGCCGAACGCTGGGGTGCCCTGGTGCATCACCTCGCCTGGCCCGGTGATTTCGCCCCTGCCCGCAACCATGCCCTGGCCAGGACCCAGGGCGACTGGGTGCTGGTGCTGGACGCCGACGAGCGCCTTCTGCCCGAGGCCCGCGAGCCCCTGCGCCAGCTGATGGCCGCACCGGACAGCCTGCTGATCACCCTGTTGCGGCGGGAGGAGGGGGCGAGGCAATCCCCCTACTCGGCGGTGAGCCGCCTGTTCCGCCGCCACCCAGCCCTGCGCTGGAGCCGGCCGTACCACGCGATGGTCGACGACAGCGTGACGGACCTGCAGGCACGCGAACCCCACTGGCGGATTCACCACTGCCCGGTGCCGGCCCTTGCCCACGGGGGATACCAACCGGAGCGGCTGGCCGGCGGTGACAAGGCACGGCGGCTGCGCGCGGCGATGGAAGCCGACCTGGCGGAACGGCCGGGAGATCCCTACATCTGCGCCAAGCTCGGCGGCCTGGAGGTGAGCGAGGGCAACCGGCCGCGCGGCATCGCCCTGCTGGAGGAGGGGCTGCACCACTGTCCACAGGAGGCCCATCCAGAGCGCTTCGAGCTGCTGCTGCACCTGGCGATCGCCCGGGCCGAGGATGATCCGGCCACCGCCATCGACCTGTACCGGCAGTCCCTGGCCCTGCCCCTCGATCCCCGCCTCACCATGGCGGCGGCCCTGAACCTGGCGGCCCTGCTGCTGCGCAGCGGCGATCCGGAGGGTGCCGCCGCGGCGGCCACCGCCGCCACCACAGCCGGGCCGGAGCTGGCACTCGGCTGGTACAACCTCGGACTGATCGAGCGCCAGCGGGGGCGCCTCGAGGCGGCGATCGCGGCCTACCGCCGCGCGGCCCTGCTCGACCCTGATCATGCGGAGACCCACCAGAACCTGGCGGTTGCTCTGTTGCTCGGCGGTGATCTCCCCGGAGCCCGCAGCGGTTTCCGCGCCGCGATCCGCCTGCTCGAGCAGCAGGGCCGAGCTGGGGAGGCGAGCGACCTTGCCCGGCGGGTGGGGGAACTGGTGCGGCTGGAGGCGGCCGGATGACCACGCCATCCCATGGGGCCGCACCCCTCGCCGGCCGCACGATCGCCGTGACCAGGGCCGAACAGCAACTCGGTGAGGCTCGTCGCCTGTTCACCTCCACCGGAGCCTCGGTGATCGACCTGCCGGCCCTGGTGATCACTCCCCCCGACCACTGGGGTCCCCTCGACGACGCTCTGGCTGAACTGGAGACCTTCCACTGGATCGTGTTCTCCAGCGCCAACGGGGTGGAGGCGGTGCAGCAACGGCTGGCTCGCCGCGGCAGCGACCTGGCCCACCGGCCGGCCGGCCTGCGGCTGGCAGCCGTGGGCCGCAAGACCGCCCGCTGCCTGGAGGAGGTCGGCGCACCGGCCGACTTCGTGCCGCCGGCCTACGTGGCCGACAGTCTGATCGAGCACTTCCCCGTGTCGGGGTGGGGACTGCGCCTGCTGCTGCCCCGGGTGCAGAGCGGCGGCCGCACAGTGCTGGCCGAGGCCTTCGGCGAGGCGGGTGCCCGGGTCGTGGAGGTGCCGGCCTATGAAACCCGCTGCCCCGAAGGACTGCCAAGCGACGCGCTGGTGGCCTTCAGCCAGGGGCACGTGGATGCTCTCACCTTCAGCAGCGCCAAGACCGTGAGTCACAGCGTTCGCTTGCTGGAGCAGGCCTTCGGCGACGGCTGGCCGACTTACCTGGCCCGCACGCGGCTGGTGTCGATCGGCCCCCAGACGAGCGTCCGCTGCAGGGAACTGCTCGGCCGCGTGGATGCCGAAGCCAGCCCCCACGACCTCGAAGGGCTGGTGGCGGCCTGCATGGCGGTGCTCAGATCTCCGCTGTGACGCGCTGCTCTCCGCGTTGGAGGGTGACGCGTCCGCGATTCACATCGACGGAGGCGACACTCCAGCCACCCGGCAGCAGATCAGTGGTGCGTCCGCCTCGATCACCGGGACGCAGACTGCCGCTGAGGGGCCCGAACTCCACCACCGCCTCGTTGACGCCTCCACTGCGGATCACCCCTGTGACCCGGAAACCCGGCGGCAGGGTGAGCGGCGGGAGAGGTTGCGGGCGCTCCGCGCGTGAGACGCCGGTCGAACCTGCCACCGAGGCGCCGGCTTCCGGACGACGGGCCGCGCCGGTGACGGCGGCGGCCTCCGAGCCCGGAACACCCTCCGCGGGAGGCGGCGGCAGGGGCGGGAGCGGAGAGGCGAAGGGATCGCGGCGGCCCACGGGCAAGGATGCGATCACCTGACGCGCCGTGGGCAGGGGCACCAGACCCGTGGAGGCGGCGGCCGGGGGGGCGGGAGCGGCTGCAGCTGCAGCCGCCTGCCCCGATGGAGGAGGGGGTGGAGCCTGGGCTGCCGGATCGGAGGGGGGAGACCCTGTGCAACCGACCAGCAGCCCGAAAGCGAGCAGGGCAGGGACGGCCTGAGGGCGGTTCTCAACCACGCTCCACCAACTCCCGGAAGCGATCAAGGTTTGCCTGCAGCTCCCTGGTGACGATGCCACCCATGATGGTGGGCTCCATGAGGGGGGCCAGGACGGCAGGCAATTCATAACTCACCGAGAGCTTCACCGCCGTTCGCCCCGGACCCTGGGGGTAGAAGCGCACCGCCCCCTTCGTGGGCAGTCCCCCCACCGACTCCCAGTGCAGCTGCTGAGCCTCGACCCGCCGGGTGATGCGGGCTTTCCAGTGAAAGCGGAACCCCTGGGCGGCGAGGGTCCAGTCGGTGAGATCCGGATCGCCCTCCACAGCGATCACGGATTCGATCCAGCGCATCCAGCGCGGCATCGCCTCGAGATCGCTCCAGACCTCCCACACCCGCTCCACCGGAGCCTCGATCTCGGTGGTGACGCTGTGCTCCAGCCAGCGGCCCATCTCAGGACACTCCCGCCGCCATCACGGCCGGATGGGAGGCCAGTTGCACGGGCCGCTCGAGGATGGCGGCGGCCGCCAGCCGGCCGCTCATGGTGGCGCCCTCCATCGAGTCGATGTAGTCCTGACGGGTGTAGCTGCCGGCCAGGAAGAAGTTGGCCACCGGGGTGCGCTGGGAGGGCCGGAAGGGCTCCATGCCGGGTGCTTCCCGATAGAGCGACTGGGCCAGCTTCACCACGTTGCTCCACACCAGCGTGAGGGAGCGGGCCGAGGGGAACAGCTCCCGCACCTGGCGATCGGTGTGGGCGACGATCTCTTCGGTGCGGCGGGGAATCCAGGGATCCCCGGGGGTGAGCACGCACTGCAGCAGCGAACCGAGGCCTTCGCGCCGGTAGTCGACGGGGCTGGCCAGGGCGAGATCGGCGAAGCAGCTGAAATCGGCGTCGGCGGTGTAGAGGAGGTTGTCGAGGCCTGCGGGGCGGCTGAGATCGGCGCGGCGGGCGGCCGCCTGCGGGTCGTCGCCCAGTTCGGTCACCCAGCCGTCGTAGCGCAGCTGAACGGTGGCCACGGGCACGGCCTCGAGCCGGTACAGATCATCGAACAGGGGATGGCGGCGCCAGTCCGCAGGGATCAGCCGCTGGATACCGGGCACGTCGCAGGCCGCGAGGTAGGCATCGGCCTCCACCTCGATCGAGCCGTCGGGGGTGCCCAGGGTGAGACCGGTGACGCGGGTCCCGCTGGAGGCGCCAGCCGGGCTGTCCTCGCAGCGAACCTCGGTGACCCGGTGGCGGAGATGCAGGCGGCCGCCGCGGGCTTCGACGTAGGCCAGGATCGGGCCGGTGAGCCAGCGGTGGGGCGAACCCTTGAGCAGGTTGAGCTTGGAGGCCTCGGTCTTCGAGGCGAACATCATGAAGATCGTGAGCATGCAGCGGGCGGAGATCGCCTCGCAGTCGATGAAGCCGAGCGCGTAGGCGATCGGGTTCCACATCCGCTCGATGCTGCGCTGGCTGCCGCCATGGCCCAGGAACCACTGCTGGAAGCTGATCCGGTCGAGGTCACGGATCACCTGCATGGCGCCCTCGTAATCCACCAGACCGCGCACGATCGGGCTTGTGCCCAGGGCCAGGGCATTGCGCAGCTTGTCGATCCAGTCGAGCTGGGGGGTGGTGAAGAAGGCCTTGAGTCCGTTGAAGGGGGCCCCGAGGGGGAAGCGGAAATCCAGGTCGCGCAGATCGCCGCCCCTGTTCACGAACAGGTGGGTGTGGTCCTTGGGGAGCAGGTTCTCGAAGGCACCCACCTTGCGCAGGAGGGCGAAGAGGTTGGCGTAATTGAAGAAGAACACATGCAGCCCCATCTCGATGTGGTTGCCGCCTTCGTCCACCCAGCTGCCCACCTTGCCGCCCATGAACGGGCGCGCCTCGTACAGATCCACCTGGTGACCGGCGTCCACCAGATCCACCGCCGCCGCCAGACCGGCCAGACCCGCACCCACGATGGCGACGCGCAACCTGCTGCTCCCAATCACGTGGCCATGACTCTATGGAGACGGCCGCCCGGCCGGTGACGGCTTGCCCTCCATAGAGTGCTCGGAGGTGTTCCGAATCACGATCCCTCCCCATGAGCAGCGACACCGCCACGGCCACCACCGCCACTCCCACTGCTCCGTCCACCCTCGAGGCACCGGCGCCCCCGGCGTCCGATCCCGGTCCCGCCCACACCGGCGTGGATGGCAGGGGCATCCGCATCGGCGAAGCGGCGATGAAGCAGCTGGGGGTTCTGCTGCAGCAGCAGGGTCCGGAGGCGGTGCTGCGGGTGGGGGTGCGTTCCGGTGGCTGCAGCGGCATGAGCTACACCATGGATTTCGTCACCGCCGCCGACATCCGCGACGACGACGAGGTGTACGCGTATGAGCCGGAGAGCGGCCCGGCCTTCCGGGTGGTGTGCGATCCCAAGAGCCTCCTGTACATCTACGGCCTTCAGCTCGACTTCTCCAGCGCCCTGATCGGCGGCGGCTTCAACTTCACCAACCCCAACGCCACCCAGACCTGCGGCTGCGGCAGTTCCTTCGCCGTCTGAGCACCCTCCTGGCGGCGTGGGATTCTGAGGTTTGAGATCCGTACCCGCAGACGCCATGACGGACGCCACCGACGTCGCCCCTGACGCCTCCCAGGACGCACCCGTCTCCCTGTTCGATCAGGCCATCGGCCGCTACCAGCAGGGAGCCGCTCCGGAGGACCTGATCGACGACTTCCTCACGATCACGGCCCAGTCGCCCCGCCAGTCGGCCGGCTGGACCTGTCTGGCCTGGCTGCAGCTGCTGCTCGACCAGCCCCGCAACGCTCTGACGTCGGCCCGCAACGCCGTGCGGCTCAACCCGCAGGATCCCCAGGCCCGGATCAACCTCAGCGTCGCGATGCTCGAGACCGGCGCCAAGGGGGTGCGCGAGCACATCGAGATCGTGCAGCGCGTGGTCCAGATCGCGCCGGAACTGGCGGCCGAACTCAACGACTCGATCGCCGACGGCCTGCGTCGCCGGCCCGGCTGGCAGGCCCTCGAGAAGGTGAAAGCCTGGCTGGAGGCTTGAGCGGCGTTCTGCTGCTGAGCAACGGTCACGGGGAGGACCTCAGTGGTGCCCTGGTGGCCCGCGAGCTGCTGGAGAGGGGCGTGACCGTGGCGGCCCTGCCGCTGGTGGGACATGGCCGCGCCTACCGGCACGCCGGGGTGCCGGTGCTGGGGACCACCCGCGAGTTCAGCACCGGCGGTCTGGGCTACACGAGCCTGACGGGAAGGCTCACGGAGCTGATCCAGGGACAGGTGCTGTACATGCTGGGCAAAGCCTGGCAGCTGTGGCGTCACCGCCGCCGCTTCGATCTGGTGGTGGCGGTGGGCGATGTGGTGCCGTTGGTGGGGGCCTGGCTCACAGGTCGGCCGGCGACGGTGTACCTGGTGGCCTACTCGAGCCATTACGAGGGCCGATTGCGACTGCCCTGGCCCGCCGGCCCTCTCCTGCGGCAGCGCCGCTGCCTGCGGGTGTGGAGCCGCGATGCCCTCACCTCGAGCGATCTGAGCGAGCAGCTGGGGCGGCCCGTGACCTTCCTGGGCAATCCCTTCCTTGATCCGGTGGCGCTCGAATCCGCGGCCCACGACGGGGCTCCGGCCCAGGGGAGCGAAGGTGTCCCCAGCCTGGGCCTGCTGCCGGGAAGCCGTCTGCCGGAGGCGGCAGCCAACCTGGAGCTGATGCTGGAGGTGCTGGCCCGGTTGCCCGCGCCGCACCAGGCGGCCGGAGCTTTGCGGATCCGGGCGGCCCTGGTGAGCGACCTGAGCGCCGAGCGGGTGGGTCAGCTGGCCGCAGCCCATCAGTGGGAGCTGCAGACCCCGGCGCGGGACTCCAACGGCACGGCCGGGTCCCTGCGACGGGGCGAGCTGGTGCTGCAGCTGGTGTGGGACGACTTCGCCGGCATCCTGGCGGGCAGCGATCTACTGCTGTCGATGGCCGGCACCGCGGCCGAGCAGGCGGTGGGGCTGGGGCGCCCGGTGCTGCAGCTGGTGGGCCGCGGCCCACAGTTCACGGAAGGGTTCGCGGAAGCCCAGCGCCGGCTGCTGGGGCCGGGGGTGATCTGTGCCGAAGGTGCAGCGGGAAGCGAGGCGGTGCTGGCCGCCACCGCCGCCCAGGTGGCCGCCCTGCTGGCGGAGCTTCAGGACGGCGAGCGGGGGCCGCGCTGGCGCCGTCAGCTCGCCCAGCTCGGCCTGGAGCGCATCGGCCGCCCGGGCGGCAGCGGGCGGATGGCGGCAGCGATCATGGAGCTCCTCCCCCCCGCCGCCCCGGCACGCCATGGCTGAACCTTCCGCCCCCGGATCCGCCGCCTCGCCCCTGGCCCGCCTCAGGGATCTGATCGATCGGATCCTGGTGGCCGATGTCTTCCTCGTGGTGGCGGGGGCCCTGTGGTTCGGCCTGGCGGTGGTCCTGCACGGCCGCGGCATCGATGCCCCGCTGAACACCTTCCAGCGCCTCTGGGAGCCCCTGTTCACGCCCGCCATCGGGCTGCTGATGGCCGCGGCCCTGATCAGCGGCGGCCTGGGCTGGTGGCAGCGGCGAGGGCAGCGCTGAGTTCGGGGTAGTGGAAGTGGAAGCCCTGGGCCTCCAGGCGCCGCGGCAGCACCTGCTGGCCCTCCAGCACCACCCGGGCGCCATCGCCGAGCAGCAGCTGCAGGATCGGCCCCGGCACCGGCAGCAGACTGGGACGACCGAGAGCCCGCCCCAGAGTTGCTGCGAAGCTGGCCATGCGCGCGGGGGCCGGCGCCACGGCGTTGTAGACGCCGCTGTAGGAGGTGTCCTCGAGCGCAGCGGCGATCAGCCGGCAGAGGTCGTGGCGGTGGATCCAGCTCATCCACTGCCGGCCGGAGCCCAGCGGTCCGCCGAAGCCGCTGCGGAACACCGGCAGCATCTTGCCGAGGGCCCCGCCATCCGGACCGAGCACGATGCCGATCCGCAGCTTCACGACCCGGCAGGGTGCAGGAGCCGCATCGGCGGCCTCCTCCCAGGCGCGGCAGAGGCGACCCAGCACATCATCGGCCCCCCCACTTTCTTCGGTGAAGCGGGCCTCGAGATCGCTGCCGTAGTAGCCCACGGCCGAGCCGTTCACAAGCACACCCGGGGGTTGCCGCAGGGAGGCCATCGCCCCCACCAGACAGCGGGTGGTGGTCACCCGGCTGTCGAGGAGCAGCTGGAGATGCTGCGGCGTCCAACGCTTTTCAGCGATCGGCTCGCCGGCCAGATTCACGACGCCCTCCGCCTCCGCCAGTACCCGCCGCAGGTCGTCCCGCTCCCAGGAGGCGGGGTCGGAGGGATCGAGCCGCAGGGCCACCAGGCGATCGCCGATAAGCGAGGGGAAGGGACGCTCCGAGCGGCTGACCAGGGTGAGGGAGTGGCCCAGTTCCAGCAGGAACGGCACCAGTTCCCGGCCGACGAAACCCGAACAACCCAGCAGCAGCAGACGCATGCCGTTCCCCACCGATCAATCGGCCGAGGCTAGGCCGAGGTGCCGGGCCAGCGGCACGAGCGCGAAGCGCGTGGGTGAAACACACCGGCAGCAGGCGGGGGGGTGGTTCTAACCTGCCGCCACCGGTGCCTCCGTCATGGCCGAAACTCCCGCTGCCGCTTCGACCACCACTGCCGCAGCCAAGCCCGCGGCGCCCGCCACCCTGAAGAAGGGCGCGTTGGTGCGGGTGAGCCGCGCGGCCTATGCCGGCAGCCTGGAGGCCACCGCCAGCGATCCTGCCCCTCCTGACTACCTGTTTGAAGGCCCCGGCGAGATCCTGGCGGTGAAGGGCGAGCACGCCCAGCTGCGCTGGCGTCGGCCGGTTCCCGATGTCTGGCTGCGGCTCGACCAGCTCGAGCCCTGGAGCGCCACCTGAGTCAGAGGTCGAGGCGGCGCCGCTCCTCCTTCAGCCGGCTGCGCCGCTGGCGCGCCTCCCGCAGCATCTCCCGGCCGTCCCGCAGATAGCCATCCACGTACCCCATCGTGTAGCGCTCCAGCTCGGTGAGGGCATCCTTCACCTGGCTGAGGCAGTGGTAGAGGCTGAGTCCGAAGCCACGGGCGGAGGCCGGACAGACCCGGGAGCGATAGAGCGTCTCCACCTTGTCGAGACGAGCCTGGCTCTGCTGAAGGAACAGGCAGAAGGCGTCCATCAGCTCATCGTCGTAGGGGTCGGCGGAGAGGGCCCGCAGGGCGGCGGGGAAGTGGTTGATCACCTGGCCCAGCAGCCGGTCCACCGGCAGATACACCTGCTGCAGCCAGGCGGCCAGGTCCTGATCGTGGTGGGCGGAGCGCCGGGGACCGCCTCCCCCCGCAGCGGTCGCTGAGGCGGCCCGAGGCGCTGGGCCCGGAGAGGCCGTGCTGGTGATCCCGTCGTAACGGCGGCGGCGTTCACCATCGCGAAGCACCTCCCAGGCCGCGTTGAGGGCCAGGATCCGACGCTCGTCGCCGCCGGCGTCGGGATGGTGCCGCTTCACCAGGGAGCGATACGCGGCCTTGATCTCCGCAGCCGTGGCCTGCCGGGTGAGCCCGAGGACGGCGTAGTGGTCGGGCTCGGACGACGGCAAGGCAGGCGCTGCGGACCCCACCATCATCGGCGGCAGGGAGCGCCATGAAAAAAGCCCTCCCCGAAGGGAGGGCTGAAGCCGTGGGAGGACGGCAGCGGATCAGAACCGGAAGGTGGTCTGGATCAGGCCGCCGAAGGTGCCCAGGGTGTCGCCGTTGCTGATGCCGGGATCGGCAAGAGCGGAGGATGCACTGGCACCAGCGTTGGTGAGAGCGCCGCGGGCGCGGGAGAGCCAGAACAGCGCCGGGGTGACGGCGATGTTGTCGGTGACCTGGAACTTGTAGTAAAGCTCGAAGGCGTAGTTGCCGTCGTAGACGTCAATGTCACTGCCATCATCAGCAGTGAGGCCGGTCACGAAGGTGGGCTGACCGACGGCGAAGCCCAGGGTGTTGCCCCTGATGAAGGCGTTCTGCCAGTTCAGACCCACGAACCACGATTGGCTGATGGCCGAATCGAGCGACAGGAAGCTGTCGACGGTGCCGTTGTAAGTGGTGGTGTTGTAGCCCCAGCCCGCGCTGATCGAGGGAATCCAGACGCTGTCCATCGGCTGCCAGTAGCCGGAGACACCCCAGGAGCTCACCTGGCCGGAACCGGCGGCGCCATAGATGTTCGGACGCAGATCGCGGAACAGGGGGGTGCCGGCGATGCTCACACCACCGGAGTTGTAGGTGTAGGCACCGGTGAGGTTCCAGTTCTTGCCGGTATAGGCAAGCTGGATCGTGCCGCTCTGGGCCGACGCACTGTTGCCGATGCCGCCGCAGGCACCGTTGTAGGTGGTGCAGTCATCGCCATTGGGGGAGGCGGCGTCACCGTTGGCCGACACATAGACGGCCGAGGCACTGAAACCGGTCTTACCGGGCTGCTTCCACCAGAGGGCACCACCGGCACCGAGCACCTGGCTGTAAGCACCGGGCGCACCGTTGAAGTCCCAGTACTTGAGGATCTTGTCGCCGGTGTACACGCTGGGCTTCACAGCCAGGCCGTCATCCTGCCGGAAGCGGGGACCGACGACAGCGGTGAAGCTGCTGCTGATCGGGAAGCGGTAATAGAGACGGTTGATCGCCACCACGTCACCGCAGTCGACGCCGGTGCCGCAGTCCTCCTCGAAGGCCGCGTCAAGCTGGGCCAGGGGGGTGACGGGGTTGGAGCTGGAGAAGGCGCTGTCGCGGAAGTTGCCGGCCCGCAGGGTGGTGCGCAGCAGGTCCTTGCCGGTGAAGCTGGTGTCGAAGTTCAGCCGTACGTCATAGTTGAACGTGAACGCTTCAGGCAGCTGGGTGAAGCGGCCGCGGCTGTTCGGTCCGTAGGTGCTGTCGTCGTTGACCTGGTTGCCCGAATAGTTGAGGGCACCGAGCACCCAGCGGGTATCGGCGCGCAGCTTGGTGGTGGTGGAGAACTGGGTGGCCTCCAGCTCACCCACCTTGGCCTCGAGGCCATCCACGCGGCCGCGCAGCACGGCGAGTTCCTTCTCGAACTCCTTCATCAGGCGCTTGAGCTCGTCGGTCACCTCGGTGATCCGGTCGAGACAGGCGTTCAGCAGGGCGGCCGCTTCATAGCGGGTCATCGCCTGGCCGCCCTTGTAGGTGCCGTTGGGGTAGCCGGCCACGCAGCCGTAGCGCTCGATCAGGTTGGAGAGGGCCTGGTAGGCCCAATCCGATGGATTGACATCGGAGAACTGACTGATGCTGGTGACCTGGTCCTTGGAGGCGTACTGGTTGACGGCCTCAAGATTGAGCTCGGCGGCCGAGACGGCCACGGGAGCCAGCAGGCCGAGCGCCGCTGGCGCCAGCAGCAGGTGCTGGAAGAGTTTCATTCGGATCCTCACACCGATAGAGGAAAACTGATTTCCACAAGGAAATCACCCACACAATAATGTAATCGGGGGGCTGACATCGTCAGCCAGCGACACAGGACAATGTATTCTGGAGCACAAAGGAGGGCTGCCATGGGCATGCTCAGCCTCAGAAGCGGAAGGTGGCCTGCACCAGATACCCAAGGGTGTGAAGGGTGCCGGAATCGTCGGTGCCGGGGCCGGAGTTGAGCGTGTACTGCCCCAGGGGCCGGCTGAACCAGAACAGGGAAGGGGTGAGCGCCAGGTTGTCGGTGATCTGGATGCGGTAATAGAGCTCATAGGCAAAGCCACCGTCGTCGGGATCGTGGAAGTTGCCCTCCGGATGCACGCCGACCTCGCGGCAGGCCGGCGGGAACCAGACGGTGCAGACCGTGTCACCGTCGGAGTTGGTGGTGCGGGTGGGCTGGCCGAAGGCGAAGCCCAGGCTGTTGCCCTTCACCAGCACGTCGCTCCAGACCAGGCCCACGCTCCAGGACTGACTGGCCGCGCGGAAGCCCCGTTCATCGGAGGGCACCTGGGTGTCGCCGCCGGTGTAGTAGATGCGGTTGGTGCCCCAGCCGGCGCTGATCGAGGGAAGCCAGCCACTGCTGAAGGGTTGCCAGTAGCCGGAGAGGGCGTAGGAATCGGTGTAGCCGTTGTCGATGCCGCGGGTGGGAAGAATCTCCACACTCAGGGGCGTGCCGGGGAAGCGCACCCCGGCGCCGCTGCGGGTGTAGGCGGCGGTGAGGTTCCAGTTGCGGCCGGTGTAGGCAAGCTGAACGGTGCCTGTGGCCACGGACCCATCGGTCCCGAGACCACCAGCGGCAGGAGAGGCGTTGTCACCGTTGGCCGCCACATAGGCCAGGCCCAGGCTCCAGCCCCCGGGCCTGTCCGGCCGGCCGCTGGAGCGCCACCAGAGGCCGCCGCCGGCCCCGAGCACCTGGCTGTAAGCCCCGGGAGCACCGGCGTACTGGAAGAACTTGAGGATCTTGTCGCCGGTGTACACGCTCGGCCAGACCGGCAGCAGATCGTCCTGGCGGACCCGAGGGCCGGCCACGGCCCAGAGGGTGGAGGAGAGAGGAAAGCTGTAATAGAGGCGATTGATCGCCACCACGTCGCCACAGTCGGTGCCGGTGCCGCAGTTCTCCTCGAAGCCGGCATCCAGCTGGGTGATCGGCGTGGGCGGTGCGCCGAAGCCGCTCTGGGCGAAGTTGCCGGCCCTCAGCTGGGTGCGCAGCAGATCCTTGCCGGTGAAGCTGGTATCGAAGTTCAGCCGCACGTCATAGTTGAAGGTGAGCGCTTCCGGCAAGGGCACATAGCCCGAGGCCGAAGGATCTCTGTAGCGGGAAGCATCCACCGTGTTGCCGCTGTAGTCGAGGCCACCCAGCACCCAGCGGGTATCGGCACGCAGCCGGGTGGTGGTGGAGAACTGGAGGGTTTCCAGTGCCGTGACCCGCGCTTCCAGCCCATCCACGCGGCCGCGCAGCAGGGCGAGTTCCTTCTCGAACTCCTTCATCAGGCGCCTGAGCTCGTCGGTCACCTCGGTGATCCGATCGAGGCAGGCGTTCAGCAGGGCGGCCGCTTCGTAGCGGGTCATCGCCTGGCCGCCCTTGTAGGTGCCGTTGGGGTAGCCGGCCACGCAGCCGTAGCGTTCGATCAGGCCCGTGAGCGCCTGGTAGGCCCAGTCGGTGGGCTGAACATCGGAAAACTGGCTGATGCTGGTGACCTGGGACTCCTCCAGGCTCACCGCATAGCGAGCCAGATCATCGGGTCCCGCCTCCGCCGCCATGGCGTCGCCTGTTGCCGCACCACAGACCACAGCCAGGGCGACAGGAACCGCAAGAACGCGACGGGGCATGAGCACCACCAGAAACCGCAGTGAGGGCAAGACTAAAGAAAAAATCCCCGGCTGCTGTGCAGCCGGGGATGAAAGGAACTGAAGCAAGATCAGGCGGAGTGCCTCGTGGCACTCCGCACACAATCAGAACTTGAAGGTGGTCTTGACCAGACCGCCGAAGTTGCTGAAGGTTTCGTTGCTCTGGTCGTTCTGCAGCTGACCCAGGGGGGCGCTGAGATAGTAGATGGCGGGGGTCACGCTGATGTTGTCGGTGACCTGGAACTTGTACCACCACTCCCAGGCATAGTTGCCGTCGTTGGCTTCGATGTCGGATTCACCGGTGTTGACCACGAAGGTGGGCTGACCCACGGCCATACCGAAGGAATTGCCCTTCCAGAACACGTCGGCCCACTGGAGACCCACGTACCAGGACTGGCTGTTGCCGCCATCGAAGTTGGCGATGTCATCACCGCTGTCGGTGTAGGAGTTGATACCCCAGCCGGCGCTGATCGAGGGGAACCACCCGGCCGACATCGGCGACCAGTAGGCGCTGATGCCCACCGAGTTCACGCTGTCAGCGGAGTACCAGAGGGTGTTGGCGAAGGGAGTGCCGTTACCGCCGTAGATGCCAGCACCCCCGTTGGGCTGGGTGAAGGTGTAAGCGGCAGCCAGACCCCAGTTGGAACCGCCGTAGCCGACCTGAACGGTGCCGGTTTCCTGGGAACCGGCGGTGCCGATGCCACCGTCGGAGGGATTGGCGTTGTCACCGTTGGCGGAGACGTAGTTGGCGCTGATGCTGAAGCCGCCGCTCTTCCACCAGAGACCACCACCAGCGCCCAGGTTGAGGCTGTAGGTGCCGGGAGCGCCGGCGTAGGTGAAGATGTCGAGAACGGTGTCAGCCGGATAGGCCGACGGCCACATCGCCAGCATGTCGTCCTGACGGACGCGGCCACCGATGGTGGCGGTGAAGGAGCCGCCGATCGGGAACTGGTAGAAGAGGCGGTTGATCGCCACCACGTCGCCGCAGTCGGCGCCGGTGCCGCAGTTCTCCTCAAACGCGATCTCCATCGCGTTCAGGCCCACAGGGGGACCGCCGGACCAGGCGCTCTGGCCGAAGTTGCCGGCGCGCAGGCGGGTGCGCAGCAGGTCCTTGCCGGTGAAGCTGGTGTCGAAGTCCAGCTGGACGTCGTAGTTGAAGGTGGTGGCACCCTCGAGCTGACGGGCGCCATCGGCGTAGTTGGTGCCGACGGGGATGCCGCTGTAGAGGGCGGTGGCCGGGGTGGAGTCGAGGTTGCCGCTGAAGCTGTTGGCCCCGATCACGAAGGTGGCCTTACCACGCAGCTTGGTGGTGGTGGAGAACTGGGTGGCTTCGAGCTCACCCACGCGGGCCTCGAGGCCATCCACGCGGCCGCGCAGCACGGCGAGTTCCTTCTCGAACTCCTTCATCAGGCGCTTGAGCTCGTCGGTCACCTCGGTGATCCGGTCGAGACAGGCGTTCAGCAGGGCGGCCGCTTCATAGCGGGTCATCGCCTGGCCGCCCTTGTAGGTGCCGTTGGGGTAGCCGGCCACGCAGCCGTAGCGCTCGATCAGGTTGGAGAGCGCCTGATAGGCCCAGTCGGTGGGCTTGACGTCGGAAAACTGGCTGATGCTGGTGACCTGGTCCTCGGAGGCGTACTGATTGACGCCATCCAGGTTGAGCTCGGCAGCCGAGACGGCAACCGGAGCCAGCAGGCCGAGCGCCGCAGGCGCCACCAGCAGTTGCTGGAAGAGTTTCATGGGGTCCTCACACGGATCGGCGCAATGCGCCACCCGGGAGTTTGCCCCCCTGTAGCCAAAGGCACCTGCCGTGGTGTGACAGAACGCCGAATGCACGCCCCCTTTGATGGTTCACAGTGGACCGATCCTCCCCCGCTGCCCTGCCTGCCCACCATGCGACGGTTGGCCTTCCTGCGGAGCTGGTGGCTGTCCCTGGGAGGGATCTGGGCCCTGGCGACGATCGCCGATCGCCTCTGGTTGAAGGCAGACGGCAGGGTACCGAGCTGGGACCAGGCCGACTACCTCAACAGTGCCGTGGATCACGGCCGCGCCCTCGGCCTGCTGCCGGCGGGGGGATGGAGCGGCTGGGCGGATCTGCTCGATCTCTCCCCGAAGATCCCTCCGCTCGCTTCGCTGGTGAACGGCAGCGTGATGGCCGTGGCCGGGGATGGGGTGGATGAGGCCAGCTGGGCGCTGGCGCTCTGGCATGGCCTGCTGCTGCTGGTGGTGGCCCTGTGGGGCCGGCAGCTGCTGGGCCGGGGCTTCGGTCTGCTGGCCGCCGCTCTGGTAGCCCTGCTTCCGGCCCTTGCCGGCCTGCGGGTGGATTACACCCTCGACATCCCGCTGACGGCCACCACGACCCTGGCCCTGTGGCGGCTCGGCTGCTGGCAGGCGCCCGCGCCCAGGGGCGGGCGCTGGCCTCAGGCCCTGGCGGCCGCCCTGGCGGTGGCGGCGTCCCTGCTGGTGAAGCAGAGCGCGCTGCTGCTGGTGGCGCTGCCCTGCCTGTGGGCAGCGGGCCAGGGACTCGGCCGCAGGGGGCGGCGGCTCCAGGTGCTGGCGGCGCTGGCCCTGGTGCTGGCGCTGCTGCTGCCCTGGCTGCGGCACAACGGCATCACCACCCTGGGAGGCACCCAGCGGGCAGTGGTGGAGTCGGCGGCGGCGGAAGGTGATCCCACCGGACTGGCCCTCGACGCCCTGCTCTGGTACCCGAGGCTCTGGCCCGAGCAGATCGGCGCCACGCTGCTGGTGCCGGCCCTGGCCGCGGGCCTGCTGGCCGGCTGGCAAGCCCGGAGGGGCGGCCTGCGGGCCCTGCTGCGGGCGATGCGGTCCCTGCCGGCAGGCTGGCCCTGGCTGATCGGCTGCACAGTGGCGGGCCTGATCGCCACCACCCTCAGCCCCAACAAGGACGCCCGCTACATCGCGCCGGTGCTGCCGTTGCTCACCCTGCTGCTGGCTCGGGGCTGGTGGTGGATCGGCCAGCAGATCAGCCGCCGCTGGGGCGCCACGGTGGCCTGCGGTGCCCTGGTCGCAGGGCTTTTTTCGGCCGCCGCCGGTGCCACCAGGGAACGCCTGGCCGCCATCGAGCGCCCGGCACCCTCGCCGATTCCGGCGGTGATCGATCAGCTGCGGGGTGTGGTGGGCGATCGGCCCGTCACCCTGGCGATGGTGCCCGGAACCGGCGATGTGAACGAGCAGAACGTGACCTACTTCGGCCGGCTCGGCGGAGGCCGGATCGTGGCCCGGCGTGTGGGCAGGTGGCCGAAGGAGCACGACCAGATCCTGCGCCGCAGCGACTGGATCCTGCTGGCAACCGGTGATCAGGGGGCCCGACGCGAATCCCATCGGCAGCTCAGCCAGCGGGTGCGCACCGATGGACGCTTCGAGCCGGTGGGGAGCTGGCCCTGGACCGAGGGGCGCTCGCTGGAACTGTGGCGGCGACGGGGAGGGAAGGGTGCCCAGGCCGGGGAAGGCGAGCGGTTCGATGGCGACTTCATCCGCCTGGCCCGGGGGATGGAGCAGGGCCCCCGCGGGGTCGCCGCCCTGTTCCGCCACATCGGCCCGGAACACCTCCTCGATGGCCACTTCCTCTATCAGCGCCGGGTGCGGGACCGGGCGAAGGAGCGTCTCTCCCGCGACCCGAACGATCCTGATGCCCTCTGGAGCCTTGCTCTGATCGAGGTGCTGCGCAACCGGCCGGCCGAGGCCGAAACGTGGTTCTCCCGGCTGGCGGCCAGCAATCCCTCCGCCCCCTGGCCGGCCAGCTACCGGGCGGTGGTGCTGCTGATCGACGGCCAGCCGAGCCGGGCCCGCCAGGCCCTGGAGGCGCTGCCGGCCTCGGCGCAGCGCGAACCCGTGGTGAAGGCCCTCGGGGATGTGGCCAGGGTGCTGGGCGGCCGGCTGGATGGCCTGCCGGCCGCCCGGGACAGCGTGGAGGCGGCCATCGCCAACGTGAAGGAAGCCCTCAAGGCCCCGGAGTGAGGGTGGTTCGGCTTGTCCGCGCCATGGCCCAGGCATGCAGAAACAGGCCGAGGGCCATCAGCAGTTCGATCGCCTCCTGGTCGTTGCGGATCCGGTCGCCACGGGTGATCCAGGACAGATCGAACCAGGCGTAAAACAGGGCAACAGGGAGGAAGTAGAGGCTGAAGCGGCGCGCTGGGAACGCATCGATACGCGGCAACCAGCGCCAGCCGATGTAGCCGAACAGCAGACCGAAGAAGATGAAGGCGAAGTGCATGAACCCCTGCAGTGCGGGGATGTTGTGCACGTTCGTTTCCTCCTGGGCGTTGATCTGGCGCACGGTCTCCAGACCGAACCCCGTGATGCGCTCGCCCCAGCTGATCTCCTCGGCGGCCATCAGGAAGCAGAACAGGGCCAGGGCCACCCAGCCCAGCAAGGCCGTCGAGAGTCCCAGCCGCCGGCGGTTCCAGACCACCACCCAGGCGCCAATGGAAGCGCCGGCGTAACCGAGGAACTGGAGCCATTCGGCGGGGCCGTCCTCACCCTTGCGCCAGAACTCGAACACCCCCAACGGCAGAAACCACACCAGCCCGTACAGCACGATCAGGTAATAAACCGGAAGCATGTCCACCGCCGGCCTCAATTCGCCCCAGGGGGTGCAAATCACCCTGGCCGGGAACGCGCTGGGCGACGGCTGCGGCACGAAGGAGGCGGCGGGGGGTGTTCGAGGCTACCTCCGGTCTCCAGCGGTACCCGGGGATTGGCGGGCGCCACAACAACGATGCCCCCGGAGAGCACGGGGCTCACCGGGGGCTCTCGCCGGGTCCGCCATGGCGCGGAACCGAATGATCCGGGAAACCGGGCCGTGAATCAGCCGGCGTTCTCCGCGATCAGCAGACCCTGAATGGAATGACTGTGGCTCACGGACACCTCCTCCTCGTGGGATGGTTGCCAGCCGGCGATGCCTTCGGAACCGGCCGGACCCGAGGGTGCGAGCGGCCCCGCATCACTGCTGACGGGACCGGGTGATCTTACCGGGATCGATCGCCCAGCCGTGTCGGACCAGCCTTTCAAGCATGGTGGGACCAGCCATCACCTTGGAGGCCGGATCATGCCGCCTGTCTGCGGCCGCCCTCCCTGGTGGGGCCTCGGCTTGCTCTGGGCCGCTGCCCTGGCTCTGGCGTTCACCGGCCTACGTCATGCCCCCCTGCGGGACTGGGACGAGGCCATCGTGGCCCGGGTGGCCCTGGAACTCAGCCGACACCCGTGGGCCGAGCGGCTGCTGCCCACCTACGCCGGCCAGCCCTATCTGAACAAACCTCCCGGACTCCACTGGCTGATCGCCGCGTTGATCCAGCTGTGGCAGAGCCATCAGGGTGAAGCGCCCTTGGCACTGCCTCCGGCCTGGGTGGTCCGGCTGGCTCCAGCCCTGGCCTCGACGCTGCTGATCCCGCTGCTGGGTCTGGTGCAGTGGCAGCTGCGTCCTGGCCGTGCAGGGGCGGCCCTGGCCACCTCGCTGATCACCGTGACCCTGCTGCCGCTGGCCCGCCACGCCCACCTGGCCATGCTGGATGGCACTCAGTTGAGCGCCCTGGCCCTGCTGTGGCTCGGCCTGCTGCTGGCCGGGGAGGATCGGCCGAAGCGGTGCCTCCTGGGAGGGCTCCTGGCAGGGTGCGCCACGACTGCCGTGCTGCTGCTCAAGGCCCCCCTGGCCCTGCCGGCCCTGGTCGGGGCCCTGCTCCTGAGGCGGCTGGATGGTCGCCTGGGTTCCGGCGCCTGGGGCTGGCTGCTGGCCGGCTGCGCCCTGGGCCTGTTTCCTGGCCTGGCATGGCATCTCTGGCATGGTCAGCAGCGTGGAGACGCAGCCCTGGTGATGTGGGGAGCCCAGGGTTTCGCGCGAGTGGCTGGCAGCGTGGAAGGCCACGGAGTGGGGCCGCTGACGCCCCTGATCCAGGTGCTGATCGGCGGCTGGCCCTGGCTGCCGCTCTGGCCGTTCGGGATCGTCCTGGCCTGGAGGCAGCGCCGCCTCCCCTGGGGGCTGTGGAGTCTGGGGCTGACGGTTCTGATGAGCGCGCTGGTGCTGCCGCTGCGGACCCAGCTCCCCTGGTACAGCCTGCTGCTCTGGCCCCCCTTCGCCCTGGTGTGCGGTCCCGTGCTGGCGAGCCTGGCAGAGGGAACAGCAGAACCGTCTGCCCGTCGCTGGATCCCGAGGCTCTGGCTGGTTCTGGGCGTGCTGCTTCTGATCACCGCCACGGCATCGTTCATTCCGGGACGACCGAAGATCCTGGCCACCGTCGCCCCGCTGGCGGTCCCGGCCGGTCTGGGCCTCGGCGCCGGGGGATGGTTCCTGCGCCGGGCCAGGAGGGGAAGGAGCATCCTGGCCGTGGCTCTGTTGACCCTGGGCTGGTGTCTTTCCCTGGGCCTGCTGTTTGCCAGCCCTCTGTGGAACTGGGAACTCAACCAGACGAAGTGGGTGCGTCCCGTGATCGCCCTGCTGGCCGCCGACCGGCGGGGAGGTGAACGGGACGGGGCCCTTCCCCAGTTCCTCGACGGGGAGGATCCTTCCAGACCCAGCCTGATCTGGTACTCCGACAACCGGCTCCTGAGCCTGCCGGAGGACCGCACTCCCCCCCTGCCCAGGGAGCTGCTGGTGATCAGCCGAGCGCCAGCCTCCGCAGCGCGAGTGCGGGAGGAGCAGGCGATGGCCGCGAAGCACCCGGACCTGCACTGCCGGATCGATCAGGCCGGCGCGGACGGATGGAACCGCTGGCTGTGCCATCGGCGGAAAGGGACACCATGACTGAGAGGGAAACGGGCCTGGACAGGCCCCGAATGTCCGTGCAGAACCTCCTTAGCCTTTGTGGCCGACGCGCTGAGGTGAAGGCCGGGATGGCGGACAGGGCGGCACCGGGAGCAGCCGCGCACCCCGGTGAACGGCACAGCCTCCCCCGGAGCGTGGCGATCGGGGCCCTGCTCTTCGCCCTCGCTGGGTTGCTGCTGCAGGCCTGGCGCGTGCAGGTGCTGCACGCCTCGATGGATCAGGGGATCTTCCTGCAGGTGATGGCCAACGGGCTGCGGGGGCATCCTTTCGCCAGCACCCTCTCCTCCCAGCTCTCCACCAACGTGATCCATGCCGGGGAGCTGCCGGCCCTCGGCTATCGCCGCCTCGGGCAGCACTTCACGCCGATCCTGGTGATCTGGATGCCCCTGGTGGGCCTGCTGGGCCGGTGGGCCCTGCCCCTGATCCAGGTGGGCGTGATGACCGCCGCCGGCCTCGTGCTGTTCCAGCTGGCCCGCGAGCGGCTGCCCGCGGGCCCGGCGAGCTGGATCACGCTCTCGTTCTACGGGGCCAATGCGGTGCTGGGTCCCACCTGGGGCAACTTCACCGATCTCTGTCAGCTGCCGCTGGCGATCTTCGTGCTGCTGCTGGGCCTGGAGCGGCGCTCCGCCTGGCTGCTCGTCCCCTCGGCGCTGGCGGTGCCGCTGATCCGGGAGGACACCGGGGTGCTGCTGGTGGGGGTCGGGCTGTGGCTGGCCGTGCGCCAGCCCCGCCGGTGGCCCCTGGCCACGGCGCTGGCGCTCTGGGGCGGGGGCTGGGTGGTGCTGGTCACCAACGTGCTGATGCCGCTGTTCAGCGACGACAATTCCCGCCGCTTCATGGTGGAGAACTTCGGCCAGTACATCCCCGGGGAGCAGCAGGCCAGCAGCCTCGAGGTGCTTCGCAGTGCGCTGACCCGGCCCGCGCTGCTGCTGCAGGAACTGGTGAGCCCGCCGCGGCAGACGCTCACCTACCTGGCGGCCCAGGGCCTGCCCCTGATGTTCGTGCCGCTGATCAGCCTCGACAGCTGGCTGCTGATGGGCCTTCCCCTGCTCGGACTGCTGCTGGCCCAGGGGGACAACAACCCGCTCTCGATCAACATCCGCTACACCCTGCTGGTGGTGCCGGGCCTGTTCGCTGGGACGATTCTCTGGTGGCAGCGGCACCCGCAAGCCTGGCGCTCCCGGAGGCTGCGGCGGATCTGGGCGCTCTGCCTGGCCCTCTCGCTGCTGTTCACGCTCACCGGCAATCCCAACCGCAGCCTCTCCTGGCTGATCCCCGACAGCGTGCGCCCCTGGGTGTACAGCACTCCCTGGCGTCAATGGCAGCACGGCCAACGGGCCCGCTCCCTGCTGGCGCTCATCCCCCCGGACGCCAGCGTGGCCGCGAGCACCCAGCTGATCCCCCCCCTGGCTGCCCGCGAGGTGCTGGTGCGCTTCCCCGATCACCATGCCTACCGCGACCGCAGCGGCCAGGAAAAGCCGGTGGACTGGATCGCCGTGGATCTCGACTGGCTGGAACGCTACGGCGTGGCCTTCCGCCGCGACCGGTACTTCCTCCGGCGCAGCCTCGAGCACCTGCAGGAGCTGCCGCGTTCCTACGGCGTGCGCCGCGTAGATGACGGTGTCGTGCTGCTTCAACGCGAAGGAGAGGAGGATCCGCACGAAGAGGCAGAGCTGCAGCGACTTCTGAAGAGACTGCGCACGATCCGATGGCTGGAGAAGGATCCGGACTGAGACCGCGCAACACAGATCGGCCAAGAAGCAGCGAGCGTGAAAAAACCCCGCCGGTGAAACGGCGGGGCATGGGAGTCGCGCATGGGGCTCGGCTCAGAGAGCGTTGCCGCGGGGAAGAACCTCTTCAGGGAAGACGAAGTTTTCATGCGGCTGGTCGGCCGGTGCCATCC
>JANWUR010000004.1 GCA_024958655.1 Cyanobium sp. FGCU6
GGCGATCGGCTGATCATCAGCTCCTGGAATCCCCCCACCGGCTGCGGCCGGAACCACCCCCTCGCTTCGGCGAGGGGGTTTTTTCTTGGTGCGAGGCGGAGGGCGCTGCCCAAGGCGCTGCCTGCGCTCAGGCCCTCCGCCAGACCACCGGGCGGCGGCGGCGGGGATACAGCTCGCGGCAGACGGGGCAGACGGTGCCATCGCAGCCACGGGCGGTACAGAACTCCCGGCCATAGAAAATGATCTGAAGATGCAGCTTGTTCCAGGCCTCGCAAGGGAACAGCCGCTTCAGATCGCTTTCGGTTTGGGCCACGCTTTCGCCGCTGCTGAGCCCCCAACGCTGGGCCAGGCGATGGATGTGGGTGTCCACCGGGAACGCCGGCACCCCGAAGGCCTGAGCCATCACCACACTGGCGGTCTTGTGCCCCACCCCGGGCAGGGCCTCGAGCTCGGCGAAGCTGCGGGGCACCTCGCCGTCGTGCCGCTCCAACAGGAGCTCGGCGAGCCGCCGCACGTTCCCGGCCTTGGTGCGCGCCAGCCCCAGCTGGCGGATGTGCCCCAGGATCGTCTCCACCGGCAGGGCAGCCATCGCCGCCGGATCCGGACCGGCGGCGAACAGAGCCGGCGTGACCTCGTTGACCTTCCTGTCAGTGCACTGGGCACTGAGCAGCACGGCCACCAGCAGGGTGAAGGGATCGCGGTGATCGAGCGGCACGGGGGGTTCGGGATAGTGTTCCTGCAGCCGCTGAAGGATCAATGCGGCCCGCTCCTGCTTTCTCACCCTGTCCCGACAACTCCGTGGGGGACGTTAGGAGCGCTGCGCTCAAGCAAGGAAGCGCTCGCTTTGTAGGCTCGCCCCAGCGCACGCAGTCCATGGGCAGCAGCTTCGGCCGGCTCTTCCGCATCCACACCTTCGGCGAATCCCACGGCGGCGGGGTGGGGGTGCTCGTGGACGGCTGCCCGCCACGGCTGGCGCTCGATCTCGACGCCATCCAGGCCGAGCTCGATCGGCGCAAACCCGGCCAGAGCAGGATCACCACCCCCCGCAAGGAGGACGACCGGGTCGAGATTCTCAGCGGGCTGCTCGACGGTCTTACGCTGGGCACGCCGATCGCCATGCTGGTCCGCAACAAGGACCAGCGCCCCCAGGATTACAAGGAGATGGAGGTGGCCTTCCGGCCCTCCCATGCCGATGCCACCTACCAGGCCAAATACGGCATCCAGGCTCGCAGCGGCGGCGGCCGCGCCTCCGCCCGAGAGACGATCGGCCGGGTGGCCGCCGGCGCCATCGCGAAACAGCTGCTGGCCCGCGCCAACGGCACCGAAGTGATCGCCTGGGTGCGGCGCATCCATGACATCGAGGCCGAAGTCGATGCCGCCGACGTGAGCCTGGACGCGGTGGAAGCCAACATCGTGCGCTGCCCGGATCCGGCGGTGGCCGCCCGCATGATCGAGCGCATCGAGGCGATCGGCCGCGAGGGTGACTCCTGCGGCGGCGTGATCGAGTGTGTGGTGCGCCGCGCCCCCGTGGGGCTCGGCATGCCGGTGTTCGACAAACTCGAGGCCGATCTCGCCAAGGCCGTGATGTCGCTGCCGGCCACCAAGGGCTTTGAGCTCGGATCCGGCTTCGCCGGCACCCTGCTGCGGGGCAGCGAGCACAATGACGCCTTCCTGCCCACCGGAGACGGCACTCTGCGCACGGCTACCAACAATTCCGGCGGCATCCAGGGGGGGATCAGCAACGGAGAGACCATCAGCCTGCGGGTGGCGTTCAAGCCCACCGCCACGATCCGCAAGGCCCAGCAGACGATCAATGCTCGCGGCGAAGCCACAGTGCTTGAAGCGAAGGGACGCCACGACCCCTGCGTGCTGCCCCGCGCGGTGCCGATGGTGGAGGCGATGGTGGCCCTGGTTCTGGCCGATCACCTGCTGCGGCAGCGGGGGCAATGCAGCCTGTGGTGAGAAGCAGGCGGGAGCCGATCAAGACATGATCCGCCAGCACTAGCGGGAGGTCACGCGACAGGAACCTTCGCTTTGATCGTGGGCTGCTCTGCCCTGGGGCGGGCTCTGCTGCCATGCCCATGCCAGCGCAACCGAGACAGAGCGCCGGGGGGGGCCAGGGGCCACCAGGGACCCATCCATTTACGGCAGACCCGCTGGCGGCTGCCTCAGCACGCGGCCCTGTGGACCTTCGTGAGCCGATGCCGATGCCGATGCCGAGCAGGAGCGGCCGGCCGAAGAAGAGGGCCGCAGCCAGCGCCATCAAAATTTAAAGACGATTTTACGTCTACCGAGCCAAGACTGCGTGAACCCGGTAGAGTGAAATCAGTTGTCTTGCTGCAGAAACCTGCCTCAACAGCCATGAGACGCTCTGTAAGAACCTCTATCGTCGCCGCCGCCCTGACCTGGGGGTTCTCCCTGCTTGGGCAGGCTGGCTATGCAGCCACCCCGCTGCTGAACGGCTTCGGAGGCCCCTCCGGGTATGGCGAAAATTTCCTGGACCGAAACGACGATGGCTCGACAACTCAACTGCCACTACCATTTCCAGTGAATTTCTATGGAACTACATACAACTCACTCTGGGTCAATAACAACGGCAACGTAACATTTACCGGTCCGCTCGGCTCCTTTACGCCAAGCGCTTTTCCCGGCGCTCCGCAACCCATGATTGCGCCCTGGTGGGCCGATGTCGATACCAGAAACCAGGGATCAGACATTGTCTACTTTGATGCCCCAAATGCTGACACTTTTGTTGTTACCTGGCCAAATGTCGGCTATTATTCAGTGCAAGCAGACAAGCTCAATTCTTTCCAGCTTGTTCTTCAGCGGAACCCTGGCGACACCAGCGGAGCCTTCACGGCCCAGTTCCGCTACGCTCAACTCCAGTGGACTACCGGCAGCGCCAGCGGAGGCACCAACGGGCTGGGAGGCACGCCGGCCGTAGCAGGGTATGACGCCGGAGACACCATGAATTACTTCATGCTGCCAGGCTCACGCACCGGCGAGATTCTTGATGTTGTCAATCTCAGCAACGTGTCCCCTGACACGCCCGGGCTTTGGCAGTTTTCGTTCACTGCCGGCGGTGACGCCCCCGGCGAGACACCGGAAAATCCCCTCATGCCCGTGGTTGTCGATGATAGCTTTGTGTTCAATTTCCCAGTACAGCCCAATCGTCCCTTCTTCATCGACCCGCCGGTAGCTGTAGGATACAATTATACTGTAGCCGGCGGCCCCCTCTTTGCTTCCGTCATCGCCCCAACCCTTTCCGACACCTCATACGATTTATACTTTTCTACAGATAGCTGCGCGACTTACGGACAGTTTGTCGGCAACCTTTCGCCCAGTGTTCCGTTTGACTTCACCAGTCCCCAAAGCTGCTTCAGCATTCAAGATATCGATGTGGCAATGAACCTCGATCCGACCGATCCCCTTGCTTTTGTTACTGGGATATTCTTTGACTCCGCTGGCTTTGTGAATGTAACCCAAACACCAATCGTTGTTAACACAGATCCGACATCCAGCGTGCCAGGCCCCCTCCCTTTCCTGGGTGCCCTCTCGGCTTTCCGTTGGTCCAGGCGTCTGCGGCGCAAGATGCTTGGAAGTCAAGCCTGATAAGAATTCTGCATTTCTACATCCCCCCCCCTGCTTTTCAGAGAGCAGGAGGGGGGATTTTCAGCACGTTGTCACAAGGGGGGCCTGCCGGTTTGTATAAGCTTTCTTCAGGTCTCCAGCAGTGCTTAAGCGCAGGGGCGCATAAGTCCAGTCCTATCACCATTGATAACATTTCACAGGCATCAATCGTCCCGCCGCTTTTCGTCGGCTGCTGGCTCTTCAGGTTGCGCAAGGCTGCGCAAATAAGCCCTATCGCTCTTCTTGCTTTGTCCTAGAAATCCACCACCACCTTGCCTGGCCTGTGATTCACTACGCTTCTGCCTGCGTCTCCATAGGGCGCGGAATTCGTGCAGAAAGCTAAATGCAACGCCAGGACGCTGGGCAAGTCCTGCAAATGCAATAGACAGCACCAAAGCGGAAAAAACATTACGCACACTGTTCTGGGCCAGCGCCCATACGCTTTCAGGTGGAATACGATCAAATCTCTGCTTCACCAGCCCTTCCGATCGTTGAAGCGTATCGAGCAGCTGCTGACGCAGCTGCGGTAAGGGGGTTGAGAGCGCAGCCGGTGGCAGCGGCCTTACCTGGAATGCTTTGAGATTGCGCTGCAGCTGTTCTGTGGTTGTGGCCGAGGTGATGGCCTTCCTGAGCTCGCTCACCCTACGTTCAGTGGTGGTGAGTTGTTGATTTCGTGCCTGGCTGGCATTAACCCATCGGTTCCAGGCTGCATACCCCTGCAGGGGAATCAGCAACAGGAAGCCGATCACTGCTGCACAGGCCCATGCTGCAAACGCATCGCGGCGTCGACGCAGCCGACCGCTGCTGGGATCCACATGGGCAGCCAGACGAACGAGCGCAAGACCGATCAACCCAATGCCAGAGGTGTTGATCAATACATTGATGAACTGCAACTGCCAGGCTGCATTGAGAATCTGAAGGGGCAGAATCGACAACAGCACCGTACCGCTACAAAGCAGCAGGAGGCTCAGCCCAACCAGCCCAAGCTGGCTCGCCATGGTCGCCTTGGAGAGATCGTCGTAATAATTACCGCTAGACATGTGAGTCGATGGAGTAAAAGATGAAAACCTGTTACAAGCCTCGCAGCGCATTCATGGTTTCAGCATCAGAAGGCGAAGGCAGGATTGAACCATTGTACATAATCATCACGTTCTCCACCCTTTCCCGGCGAAGCTCCACTGCAAGGCCGGTGCAGGGAATGGCAGGCGGCCTTCCGCTGGACCGCAGTTGTAACCCCGTCCATCGCAGCTGCGCTCATGCACCAGGCCATGGGTGGACGATCCCCTGAAGGAAACGAGCGGGCCATGCACGGGTTGGGACGGCGCGTCGGGGGGTTGTAGGTAGCGCAATGAACAATCTTTCGCCTCCCTCCTCCAGCGCGGCAAGCAGTCCCGACCCCAGCGCCACAGCAGCCACTGCGGCTTCAAGGCGATGGGTGTCCAGCACTTTCAGTCCCCATTCGGCACTCCAGGGGGGGTAGGCCCCTAGAGGCGGCTCAACAGGGAGCTGCCGCAGACCATGACCACCCAGGCTCATAAGGCCTGGTCCGATCGAGGGGGTCACGTCAGTCACGAAAGTGACGCATGTGTTTGCGGTAGAAGCGCATGACGGCCAAAGCAACGCTGCGGGGATCGTGGCGCAGCGTGGCGGTGGGGCGTGCACCCTGCAACGGAGCCAGCATCACCTCATAGCCCTGGCTGCGCAGGGCGCGCACGTCGCATGGAACCGGTTCGGCGCCACGGCGGCGATAGCTCTCGACCAGGGGTGAATCCTCGAGCCTTTCCTGGGCCAGCACAGCGCCGAACAGGCGCTCCTCCACGCCAAGGCTGGCGAGTTGGGCTTCGATCGCCCGCAGGTGGCCGCTCACGTCGAGGCCGTCGGTCTCGCCAGGCTGGGTCATCAGGTTGCACACATACAGCCGTGGGGCGCGGCTGCGGCGGATCGCCGACACCAGTTCCGGGACCAGCAGGTTGGGCAGCAGCGAGGTGTAGAGGCTGCCGGGGCCAAGCACGATCAGATCGGCGTGGGCAATCGCCTCCAGGGCCCTCGGCACGGCAGGGGGGCGCTCAGGGATGCAGCCGAGCCGCACGATCGGGCTGGTGGCCTTGCCGATCCTGGATTCCCCCTCGATCCGCTCGCCGTTCTCCAGTTCGGCCCAGAGCCGCACATCCGCATTCGTGGCTGGCACCACCTGCCCCTGCACCGCCAGCACCCGGCTGCTGGCGGTGATCGCCGCCTCCAGGCTGCCGGTGATCGCGGTGAGCGCCGAAAGAAAGAGGTTGCCGAAGCTGTGGCCCTCCAGGCCGCTGCCGGCGCGGAACCGGTACTGGAACAGCCTGGTGAGCAGCGGTTCCTCGGTGGAGAGGGCCGCCAGGCAGTTGCGGATGTCGCCGGGGGGCTGGACGCCGAGTTCCCGCCGCAGCACGCCGCTGCTGCCGCCGTCGTCGGCCACGGTCACGACGGCGGTGATGTTGCTGCTGTAACGCTTGAGGCCGCTCAGCAGGGTGGAGAGGCCGGTGCCGCCGCCGATCGCCACGATGTTGGGCCCACGGTTCAGGCGTCGCTGGGCCACCAGCGCATCCACCAGAACCGTGTCCTTTTCGGGGGCCAGCGCCTGCTGGATCGTGCCGAAGCTGCGGCTCTGGCCCAACCAGAGCATGCCGCCGCCGATCAGCAGCACCAGGGGGCCGGTGATGCCCCGTGGCATGACCCGCGTCACCTGGCCCAGGCTCCAGCGCACGGTTTCCAGGATCCAGTAGATCGGCTGCAGATCCGCCCAGATCGCCGCTCCGAGCAGAGCGATCAGCAGACCCATGCCCGAGGTGAGCATCCAGCGCTTCACCACCAGGCCCGGTTGCAGCCAGCGCACGGCCCGCCGCGAGCGGGTCATCAGGTCGTGGCGGCGCAGGTCGCCCTGGCCCCCCCAGGCGGCGCGCACGAACCGTGCCGCCCGTGGCCGGCGGGGAGCTCTGGCTTGAGGGCCTCGGGCGGGCAAGGGGATGGCGCCGGGACGCCGCGGACACTGACCGAACTGTACGGATGAAATCAGGGTGGCGAAACGCCAGGATGGAGGAGGTTCTCAGGGCCTTGCTCCTCGTTGCCCCTCCTCAGCCAGGCCCCGTGGTTCTGAGCCTCATTCCCCCGGCTCTCTCCCCCAGCCCTGCTGCGGTGGCGGAGATGCGCGGGCTCACCATGCGCTGGGGGGAGAAGCCGGTGCTCGATGGTGTCGACCTCGCGCTCAACGCCGGGGAGCGGCTCGTGGTGGTGGGCCCCTCGGGGGCAGGCAAGTCGACGATCCTCCGCCTGCTGGCGGGCCTGGTGCTGCCCAGCGCCGGCAGCCTGTTGATCCATGGGGAACCACAGGAGTATCTGCGCCTCGACCAGCGCCATCCCCCTGATGTGCGCCTGGTGTTCCAGAACCCGGCGCTGCTCGCCTCGCTCACCGTGAGGGAGAACGTGGGGTTTCTCCTCTACCGCTTCAGCCGACTCAGCGACGGCCAGATTCGCGAGCGCGTGCACGCCGCCCTGCAGGCCGTGGGCCTGGCGGGTATCGAGGAGCGCATGCCCGGCGAGCTCAGCGGCGGCATGCAGAAGCGGGTGAGCTTCGCCCGCGCCCTGATCGACGACCCGGCCAGCAACGGCCAGCGCGTGCCCCTTCTGCTGTTCGATGAGCCCACCGCCGGTCTCGATCCGGTGGCCTGCACCCGCATCGAGGATCTGATTGTGCGCACCACGCGCATCGCCCATGCCTCCACCCTGGTGGTGAGCCACGTGATCAGCACGATCGAACGCTGCGCCGAGCGCGTGGCCCTGCTTTACGACGGCCGCTTCCGCTGGACGGGCAGCGTGGACGAGTTCCACCGCACCGCCAATCCCTACGTTGTGCAGTTCCGCACCGGTAGCCTGCGCGGTCCGATGCAGCCGGCGGAGCTCTGAGCCCATGCGCCGCAGTGTCCGTGAAGCCCTGGTGGGATTTTCGCTCCTGGCGGCAGTGGCCGGTGCCGCCGGCATCTGGCTCTGGCTCAAGGGCATCAGCCTCTCCAGCCGCAACTGGACGATCCGCGCCAGTTTCATGGATGCCGCCGGCCTGGCCGAACGCTCCCAGGTCACCTACCGCGGCGTAGTGGTGGGGTCGGTGCGCAAGCTGCAGGTCACCGATCAGGCGGTGGTGGCTGATCTGGAGATCACCGATCCGCAGCTGCGGCTGGCGCGGCCGGTGGTGGCGCGGGTGGCGGCCGGTTCCCTGCTGGGCGGTGATGCGGTGGTGTCGCTCCTCAGCGGCGGCAAACCCCTGCCGCCGGGCCTGCCGGGCCCCCGCCAGGCCAGCTGCGAGCGCCAGCGCATGATCTGCAACGGCGATGGCGTGCGTGGCGTGGCCGCCCCCACCATCGACACGGTCACCGCCACGGTGCAGAAGCTGCTCGACCAGGCCGACCGCGAGGGGCTGATGGCCAAGATGGTGGCGGCCACCGAAAGCTTCGACACCACCGCCAGGGAAACCGAGAAGCTCACCCGCGAAGGCCAGGTGTTCCTGCGCGATGCCCAGACCCTGGTGCGCCAGCTCAAGGGATCGGCCGGCAAGGTGGATCCGATCCTCACCAACCTCAACAGCGCCAGCGCCGATGCCGCCCGTGCCAGCAAGGACGTGACCCGCCTCACGGCCGCACTCAACAACCCCCGCACCCTCGCCGATCTGCGCGCCACCCTCGCCAATGCCCGCCAGCTCACCGCCCGCTGGGAGGCGGTGGGCGGCGACGTGCAGAAGCTCAGCGGCGATCCCCGCTTCCTCGATGGCATCCGCAGCGTGTCGGCGGGGCTGGGCAAGTTCTTCGAGGAGCTTTACCCAGCCGCCACCGATTCCGCCCGCCAGCGCCAGACGCGCACCGACGGCGCCACGGGCGCAGGCACCCGCAGCGATGGTGCCCGCACGGATGGTGCCCGCACGGATGGTGCCCGCACGGATGGTGCCCGCAGCGATCGGCCGGCGGCGCCGCCGCCCCGCCGGGGCCGCACGCTCTCAGCCGCCGATCGCAACGAGCAGCAGCGCGGTCCCCAGTTGCCCCCCTCCAGCCGCCGCTGAAGCCGGCGCTTCAGACGCTGGCGATCGCCTCCAGCGCGATGGCGGCGATCGCCTGATCGCTTGCCTTGGGCAACTGCACGTAGCGACCGCCGGCGGCCTCGGCCAGCTCCTTGCCCATGCCGCTGCCGATGAACTTTCGCTCGGTGTCGATCACCAGCAGCTTGATGCCCAGGGCGCGGTACCGGCCGGCCACCTGCTTCACCTCCTCTTTCAGGTCCACCGGTTCCTCGCCCTCGATCGGCGGCTGGCCGAGGGAGCGCGAGAGCGGCACGTTGCCGCGGCCGTCGGTGATCGCCACCACCACCACCTGGCCCAGATCGCCGGTGGCCAGAGCGTTGGCGGCCACCCGGGCCGCCTGGGTGAGGCCATGGGCCAGCGGTGAGCCGCCGCCGCAGGGCATCGCCTCCAGCCGGCGGCGGGCGGCCGTGATCGAGCGGGTGGGCGGCAGCAGCACCTCGGCCTGCTCGCCGCGGAAGGGGATCAGGGCCACTTCGTCGCGGTTTTCGTAGGCCTCGGTGAGCAGCCGGATCACGGCGCCCTTGGCGCTCTGCATCCGGTTCAGCGCCATCGAGCCGCTGGCATCCACCAGGAAGATCACCAGGGCGCCGGCCTTGCGCTGCAGCTGCTTGGCCCGCAGGTCGCCGTCCTCCACGATCACCCTGCGGTGAGGCTGCCGCTCGCGACGCGCCTTCTGGTAAGGCGCGGCCGCCCGCAGGGTGGCATCCACGGCGATCCGCTTCACCGGTCCCCGGGGCAGCATGGGCTTCACATAGCGGCCGCGGCTGTCGCTCAGCACCACGGAACGGCTGCCGCTGCCACCGCTCTTCGCCTTGGCGGCCGAGAACAGCAGCAGGTCGGGGTCGATGGCGGTGGCCTCCGGATCCAGCAGGAACTCCTCCGGGATCGAGGGCGGCGCCTGGTCCTCCGGGCTGTCGTCCTCCTGGTCGTCGTCGTTGTCCGGCTCCTCGGAGTCCTGCTGGTTCTCGGGCGACTCCGGTTCCTCGGGGGGCTGCTCGCCCTGGGGCGGCGGCGGTGGCGGCGGCTCCAGCGGCTGATCGGGATCGGGCGGCGGCAGCTGCAGGGCCCGGGGGGCGATCACCAGCCGCACCGCCACCTGCAGGTCTTCGGCCTCCACCTGATCGCGGCCGCTGAGGGCGGCGTGGGCCCGGGCCACCCGCACCGCGTAGAGCTCGCTGCGATGACCTTCCACCCCGCCGCGGATCGCTTCGTTCACCAGGTAGGCGATCTGCTCGCGGCTGATCTGCACATCCGGCAGCCACTGGCGGGCCAGCAGCAGCTGGGTGGCGAGGGCGTCGGTCTCCTCCTGGTGGCGGGCGCGGAAGGCCTCCACCGATTCGCCGTGCTCCAGGGCGCTGCGGGTGATCGCCACCCGCTGCTCGGTGTCCAGCAGCTGGTTGGCCGAGAGGGCGATGGCGAAGCGATCCAGCAGGTGGTCGCGCACTGCCCCCTCCTCGGGGTTGTAGGTGGCGATCAGCAGGCAGCGGCAGGGGTGCGACAGGCTCAGCCCCTCCCGCTCGATGCGGTTCTCGCCGCTGCCCACCGCCGCCAGCAGCAGGTTGGTGATGCCGTCGTCGAGCAGGTTGAGTTCATCCACATAAAGCACGCCCCGGTGAGCCTCCGCCAGCAGGCCGGGCTGGAAGACCGGCGCCCCGGCCGCCAGGGAGGCGGCCACGTCGACAGAGCCGATCAGCCGGTCCTCGGTGACGCCGAGGGGCACCTGCACGAACGGGGCCGGCACCACCGTCGTGGGCAGCAGGCTCTGGGGGCCCGTGGCCTCGGGGTCGCCGCCCAGTGCCAGGATGCGGCGGCGGGCCCCCTCGTCCCATTCCTCCGGCCGGGCCGGATCGAGGTTGCGGCCGATCGTCTGCGGGCCGAGGTCGAGCACGTCGATGGGCGGCAGCAGGGCGTGCAGCCCCCGGGCCAGCACCGATTTGCCGGTGCCCCGGCCGCCGGCGATCACCACCCCGCCCAGCCCCGGATCCACCGCCGCCAGCAGCAGGGCCAGCTTGAGCGTGCCATGGCCGGTGATGGCCGCCAGGGGGAAGGAACGGGCGGCGATGGCGCTTGAGGTGCCGGAGGCGACCATGGGGCGAGAAGTGGACGCCCCGGACCGGGACGATGGCTGGGGGCAGTCTCGCCGATCGCTGCCGGGCGGCGATGCCAGCGCGTTCCGCCCCCGCCGTGGCATCCTCAGCGCCCTGAGCGCCCAGGCATGACCGGCTCCACCCTGGCGATCGCCCTGGGGGCGAACCTCGGCGATCCCGCGGCCACCCTCACGACGGTCCGTCCCCGCCTCCAGGCCTTGCTGGCCGCCTGGGGCGGGGAGCCGCTGGCCCGGCGCTGCCGCTGGTCGCCGCTGTTCCGCACCGCGCCGGTGGGCGGCCCGCCAGACCAGCCGGCCTACGTGAATGCGGTGCTGGTGGCCGGGCCCCTGCCCGTGTCAACGCCTGATCCCCGGGCCCTGCTGGAGGCTCTTCTCGCCTTGGAGCGGGCCTTCGGCCGGGTGCGGGGCGAGCGCTGGGGGCCGCGGCTGCTGGATCTCGACCTGCTCTGGTGCGGGACCTGCCGGCTGCAGGAGCCGGCGCTGGAGCTCCCCCATCCACGTCTGGCCCAGCGCCGCTTCGTGCTGAAGCCCCTGGCGGCGATCGATCCGGCCCTGTGTCCGCCCGGCGGTAAGGGGGCCCCGGCGCCCTCAGTGGCTCAGTTGTTGGCGCGGCTGGAGGCGGTGGAACCTCCCCCCCGCCGCCTGCCCCCCCGCCCCGGCTGGCCGGAATAGGCCATGCTGGCCGCGATCCGCCGCCCCCGCCGATGGCGCCCCTGCCTCCTCCCGAGCCTTCGCGCCTGCTGGAGACCACGGCCAGCCACGATGTTCGCAAGCTGCGCTTCGAGGTCAACCGCCTGGCGCTGCCGATGGGGGTGGAGGGCACCTTCGGCGTGATCAGGCACCCCGGTGCCTCCCTGGCGGTGCCGGTGCTCGATGACGGCAGGGTGGTGGTGCTGCGCCAGTACCGCTTCGCCGTGGCCACCCGTCTGCTGGAGTTCCCCGCCGGCACCCTCGATCCGGGCGAGACGCCGCTGAGCACCATGCGGCGCGAGCTGCAGGAGGAGGCCGGCTACCGCGCCGAGCGCTGGGACGAGCTGGGGGCGATGCTGCCCTGCCCCGGTTACTCCGACGAGGTGATCCACCTGTTCCTGGCCCGGGAGCTGACTCTTCTGGAGGAGCGCCCCCCCGGCGACGACGACGAGGACATGGAGGTGCTGCTGATGGAGCCCGGCGAGCTGGATGCGGCCCTGGCCAGCGGCGACGAGGCCCTCGACGGCAAGAGCGTCACCGCCTGGTTCCGCGCCCGCCAGGTGCTGGGGCTCTGATGGCTCCTGATCGCTGGCTGTTCTGGCACCGGCGCGATCTGCGCCTCGCCGACAACCTCGGCCTGGCGGCAGCCGCCGCCGCCACCCCGGCGGTGACGGGTGTCTATGTGCTCGATCCGGCGTTCCTCGGAGCTCCCACCCAGGCTCCGTCACGGTTGTGGTTCCTGGTGGAGAGCCTGCGGGAACTGCAGCAGCGCTGGCTGGAGGCCGGCAGCCGCCTGGTGCTGCTGCGGGGGGATCCGGCGGTGGAACTGCCGCGGCTGGCCGAAGCGATCGGCGCGCAGGTGGTGGCCTGGAACCGCGGGGTCGAACCGATGGGCCGGGCCCGCGACCGGCGGGTGGCCGCCGCGCTCCAGGCCGAAGGGAGGCGGGTTCTCGCCGACTGGGACCAACTGCTGGTGGCGCCGGAGGCCCTGCGCACCGGCGGTGGCGACCCCTACCGGGTGTATGGCCCGTTCCTGCGCAACTGGCGCAGCCAGGCGCTGCGCAAGCAGGCGCTCGGCCCGGCCACGAGCGGCGGGCTCGATCCGGTGCCCGCCCCCCGGGGGCTTCTCGATCTCGATCCCGCCGCGTTGCCCGCGGAGCGCCGCCATCTCTGGCAATCCCTGCCGCAACTGGCGGAGGTGCCGCAGCCGTCCAGCCTGGGCCCCGCGTTCAAGGGCGCCGAACTCTGCCCCTGCCGGCCTGGAGAGGCGGCGGCGCTGCGGCAACTGGAGGCCTTCGCCGATGGCGGCACCGGCGGCGGGGCGCTGCTCGGTTATGCCGAGGGCCGCAACCTGCCGGGCCAGGAGGGCACCTCGGCCCTGAGCGCCGCCCTGCGGTTCGGCACCCTCTCGCCTCGCCAGGCCTGGGCGGCGGCCCGCACGGCCCGGGAGCTCGCCGGCAGCGCCGAGGCCCTCGCCTCGATCGAGGTGTGGGAGCAGGAGCTGGCCTGGCGGGAGTTCTACCAGCAGGCCCTGTTCCATTTCCCCGAGCTGGCCGATGGCCCCTACCGGCCGCAGTGGAAGGTCTTCCCCTGGGAGAACGACCCCGAGCGGCTGGCGGCCTGGCGTGAGGGGCGCACCGGCGTTCCGATCGTGGATGCGGCGATGCGCCAGCTGAACGCCAGCGGCTGGATGCACAACCGTTGCCGCATGATCGTGGCCTCCTTCCTGGTGAAGGATCTGATCATCGATTGGCGGCTGGGCGAGCAGGTGTTCATGGAGCGGCTGGTGGACGGCGATCTCGCCGCCAACAACGGCGGCTGGCAGTGGAGCGCCAGCAGCGGCATGGATCCCCGGCCCCTGCGCATCTTCAACCCCGCCACCCAGGCGGCCAAGTTCGACCCCGAGGCCACCTACATCCGCCGCTGGCTGCCGGAACTGGCCCAGGTCGGCAGCGCCGACCTGAACAGCGGGCGGATCGCTCCGCTCCAGCGCGGCGACTATCCCGAGCCGATCGTGGATCACCGCGAGCAGCAGGCCCGCTTCAAGGCGCTCTATGCAGCGCTGCCGAAGCCGGGCTGAGCGGCGGCCGCCTCCGCGCCGCCGCCGCGGCCTATACAAGAAAGGGCAGCTTGTGACGTTGACGTCCGAGCAGCCAGACGGCCAGCAGCAGCCCGATCAGATTGGCCAGCAGGATCAGCAGGGTGTGGCTGAGCTTCAGCTCGCCATGAATCAGGGCATGACGCAGATTGCTGAGAACCCGGTAGAGGGGATTGAGGTCAGCGGTCCAGCTCAGATGGCCAAGAGCTTCCTTCTTGTAGAGGATGGGAGAGAGCAGGAACATCAGTTGCAACACGATCGGGACCAACTGAAAAAAGTCTTCGTAGCGGGCCCCGAGCAGGCAAATCAGCAGAGGGAACCAGTAGATGAACAGAAGCAGGTTGAGAAAAGGAAGTAGCCCCGCTGTAAACAGGTGGGGAAGCAGTGTGGGTTGAAACAGCGAAAGAATGACCAGGACAAGGCCGAACGACTGCAGGAAAGTCTGAAGCTGGAACGACCATTCCTCCAGGGTGTAGAAGATCGGGTCGGTGTTGGTGTTCTTCAGGTTGGCGGCATTGTTCTTGAACAGGTTAGGAGCCGATTGCACGGAAGCGGCGATTGCATTCCAGGTCACCAGTCCGGTGCCGAGGTACACCACATAGGCGTTGAAGTCGCTCACCTTGAAGACGGTGCCGTAGACCACCGCCAGCACAGAGATAGACAGCAGATTTGAAAGGCCCAGCCAGAAACTGCCAAGGGCTGTTCGGGCAAACCGCTCCCTCGTGCGGGCGGTGGCGGTGAACCACCAGGCCCGGCGGCTTTGCCAGCCGAAGCGCAGAGAGTTAACCGCAGTGTTCATCGTAATAGGTTAGGGCGGCTTCAAGGGAGCCATCAAAGACGATCTGCCCCTGGTTGAACACCAGGCCTCTTCGGCAGAACTGGCGCAACAGAGCATTGGAATGGCTGGCCAGGATCAACGTGCCGGAGGCATCAATGAATTGTTCCATCCGCTGCTGGGCCCTCTCAAAGAAGCGCGCATCGCCAGCACCGAAGCCTTCGTCGAGTGCGAGACAGTCGTGGCTGCCTGAGGTGAGCAGGGCGAACAGCAGGCGGGCAGACATCCCTTCGCTGTAGCCCTTCATCGGCAGATGAATGAAATCACCCAGTTCGGAGAACTCCACGATCGACTGCAGGTAGCCGGCGAAGCCTCGCAGATTGCCGTGGTGCAGCAGGTAATGCCCCTTCACGGCCTGCATACCGCTGAGTTCGGGGCTGGTGAGGAAACTCTTCTGAATCATCGGAAACACCGGGCAGGTGGCGCGGAAGCTTCCCGAGCTAGGCAGGTAGATCCCCGAGATCACCCGCAGAAAGGTGCTCTTGCCGGCGCCGTTATGGCCGATCAGGGCCACGCGCTCGCCGTGGTGGATCGTGCAGGTGATCCCCCGCAGGGCCTCGATCTCGGCGCCGGCGCGGGTGTTGCGCAGAGCCCCACCGGTGAGGGAGCGGATCAGGGCTTTCTTGAGTGTACGCGTTTCGCGGGTGTTGACGGGGATGCGCAACCACACATCCCGGAGCTCCAGCACCGGAGGGGCGGCGGATGTTGCCCTCATGCCGTGGCGACAGGCTCCTGCGCCGGCTCGATCCGCGGCTGGAACATGAACATGGAATAGATCACGTTGCGGCGCATCTGGATCATCATCTCCAGGAACATGTCGTAGCCCTCGTTCTTGTATTCGATCAGCGGATCCTTCTGGCCGTAGCCGCGCAGGCCCACCGATTCGCGCAGGGCTTCCATCGCCTGCAGATGTTCCCGCCAGAGCGTGTCGATCTGCTGGAGGATGAAGAAGCGCTCTGCCTCGCGCATCAGGCCCGGACGCACCGCCTCCACCTGCCCCTCCTTGAGGTCGTAGGCATTGCGCATCTGCTCCTGCAGGAAGGTCTTGAGCTCATCCATCGACAGGCCATCGAGCTGGTCGGGGGTAAGGTCTTCGAGGAGGTAGATGAACTCCTTCACCTTGTCCACCAGGCGGGTGAGGTCCCACTCCTCCGGCGGCAGTTCCGGGTTCACATAAGCCTCCACGATGTCGTCGATGGTGCGCTCGCCGTAGCCGATCACCTGGGCCTTGAGTTCGCGGCCTTCGAGCACTCTTCGGCGTTCGGCATACACGGCCTTGCGCTGATTATTCATCACTTCGTCGTACTCGAACACCTGCTTGCGGATGTCGTAGTAGTAGGTTTCCACCTTCTTCTGGGCGCCCTCGAGTGAGCGGGTGAGCATGCCGGATTCGATCGGCATGTCCTCCTCCACGCGGAACGCATTCATCAGGCCGGCCACCCGCTCGCCGCCGAAGATGCGCAGCAGGTTGTCCTCCAGCGAGAGGAAGAAGCGGGTGGAGCCCGGATCACCCTGGCGGCCGGCGCGGCCGCGCAGCTGATTATCCACCCGGCGGGATTCATGGCGTTCGGTGCCGATCACGTGCAGGCCGCCGGCCTCGCGCACCTGCTGCTCCTCCTGCTTCACCACAGCGTCGTACTCGCCCTTCACGCGGGTGATCAGCTGCCGCAGGGCCTGGATCTGGGGGTCGTCGGTGGGGGCCTTTTCGGCCGCCTGGGCGATGCGATCCTCCAGTTCAAGCACGCTGAGGCTGCGATCGCCCCAGGCCTTGACCAGCTCCTGGGCCAGCTGGGCCAGCTGTCGATCGGTGTCGTCGGTGAGGGCGCAGGGAAAGAGCGCGCCGATGGCACGGGCCTCGCTGGGCGCCTTGCGGGCAGCAGCCTCGCCGGCGGTGCCGAAGCCTGCCGCCGCAGCCTGCGACCGCTGCTGCAGGGGGATCGGGGGTCGGTGACCCTCCTCGGGCCGCACCAGCCGCGGCAGCAGCACCTCCCGCAGCTTGAGGCGGGCCATGTAGTCGCTGTTGCCGCCGAGGATGATGTCGGTACCGCGGCCGGCCATGTTCGTGGCGATCGTGACCGCACCGGCACGGCCTGCCTGCGCCACGATCTCGGCCTCCCGCTCCACATTCTCGGGTTTGGCGTTGAGCAGGTTGTGGGGAATCTGCTGTTCAGCCAGCAGGGCACTGAGCAGCTCTGATTTCTCCACGCTGGTGGTGCCCACCAGCACCGGCCGCCCAGCCCGGTGGATCTCGGCGGTTTCCAGCGCCACGGCCCGCCACTTGGCCGGCTCGCTCTTATACACCTGATCAGTCCAGTCGGCGCGGGAGCGCGGCCGATTGGTTGGAACGATCGCGACCTCCAGCTTGTAGGTTTTCTCGAACTCCACTTCCTCCGTTTTGGCGGTGCCGGTCATGCCAGCCAGGCGGGGGTAGAGCAGAAAGAAGTTCTGATACGTGATCGAGGCCAGCGTCTGGGTTTCGGGCTGCACCGGCAGGTTCTCCTTGGCCTCGATCGCCTGGTGCAGGCCATCGCTCCAGCGCCGGCCAGGCATCACGCGGCCGGTGAACTCATCGACGATCACGGCATCCTCACCGCGCACGATGTAGTTCACATCCTTGATGAAAAGCTCCTTGGCCTTGAGAGCATTGTTGATGAAGTGGGCCCAGGGGTCCTCAGGATTGAACAGATCCTGCACGCCCAGCAGCTGCTCGGCCCTGGCGTAGCCCTCATCGGTGAGGGTGACGTTGCGCTGCTTTTCATCCACTTCATAGTCGCCTTCGGGGTCGATGCCGTCCTTGCCCATCTCGGCGGCCCGCTCCAGTTGCTCGGCCACCTCGGCGGCGCGGCGGTACTTCTCCTGCGGCCGCTCGATCTGGCCCGAGATGATCAGCGGGGTGCGGGCTTCGTCGATCAGAATCGAATCCACCTCATCGATGATGCAGTAGTAGAAGGAGCGCTGCACCACCTCAGCGATGTCGCTCGCCATGTTGTCGCGCAGGTAGTCGAAGCCCAGCTCGCTGTTGGTGGCGTAGGTGATGTCGCAGCCGTAGTTGAGGCGGCGGGTGGCCGGATCCATGTCCTGCTGGATCAGGCCCACCGACAGGCCGAGGAAGCGGTGGATCTGGCCCATCCACTCGGCGTCGCGGCGGGCCAGGTAGTCGTTCACCGTGACCACATGCACGCCGCGGCCCGTGAGCGCGTTGAGGTAGGCGGGCAGGGTGGCCACCAGCGTCTTGCCCTCGCCGGTCTTCATCTCGGCGATCTGGCCGTCGTGCAGCACCATGCCGCCGATCAGCTGCACATCGAAGTGGCGCATGCCCAGCACGCGCCTGCCCGCTTCCCGCACCACGGCAAAGGCCTGGGGCAGCAGTTCATCGAGCAGCTTGCGCTCCCGCTCGAGGCTGGCCTCCAGGCTCAGGCCCCGGCTGGCACACTCCTGCTGGAGGTTCTGGAGCTTCTCGCGGAACTCGGCGGTAAGGCTGCGCAGCCCGTCGTCCGGGAGGGCGGCCACCTCCTCCTCCAGGAGATTGATATCGGAAACGATCGGCTGGTAGCGCTTCAGCTTGCGGGCATTGGGATCACCCAGCAGCAGCTTGAGCATGGGACCTGAACCAACCGTCAGGCGTCACCTTACCGCCGCCCCCCTTGGGGATCAGGGGCGGTCGGAGGCGAGGATTCCGACCATGCGAAGGCAGGTGAGCACTTGAGTTCCGGCACGATCCGACTGATCCGCCACGTCAGCGGGGCCCCCGCGCTGCGACTGGGCCTGGGTCCGGGCCTGCGGCCGGTCGGGGCACTCACCCAGCTGGGTCGGCTGTTCGATCGGGAAAGCTTCTGGGCCGCCGGCCGCGATCCCGACGGCCTGCGGCGGATGCTGCGGGGCAGTCAGGCCGCGGTGAGCGCCTGGGATGGCGAGCGGCTGGTGGGTTTCGGGCGTGCCACCAGCGACGGGGCTTACCGTGCTGTGCTCTGGGATGTGGTGGTGGCCGGCGACCACAAGGGACGGGGACTCGGGCGCCGGCTGGTGGAAGCCCTGGTGGAGGCGCCGGCGCTGGCCCGCACCGAGCGGGTGTATCTGATGACCACCAACAGCGCTGGCTTCTACGAACGGCTGGGATTCCGCTCCAAGGAAAGCCAGAACCTGATGGTGAAGGAAAAGGCAAGCGGATGAAGAGATTCGAACTCTCGACCCTCTCCTTGGCAAGGAGATGCTCTACCACTGAGCTACATCCGCACGGCTGACCCGATGGGCGCCTCATCGGCCTCGACGCCGACCGGCAAAGCATGCCCTACGGGGGCGCCCCCGGTCAAATCATCGGGACAGGTCGGGGTTTTCGGTCGTCGCCCAACCCAATAAGGTGTCCCCCATGACTGCTGACTCCCTTCCCGAGCTCCCGGCCAACGTGCTGGCGGAGCTCAGCCGCCATAACCTGCTGCAGAGCCTGATGCAGCGGCGTGTGGTGGCCGAAGCGGTGGCCGGTGAGACGGTCGATCCGGAGGTCTGCCGCCAGGCCCGCGAGCAGTTCTGCCTCCAGAACGGTCTGCAGGATGACGCCGCCCTTTCGGCCTTCCTTGCCTCCCAGGGCTGGAGTGAGGACGACCTGCGCTGGCAGATCGAGCTCCCCATGCGCATCCGCGCCCACTGCGCCGAGCACTACCGCCACAAGGCCGAGGCTCACTTCCTGGCTCGCAAGAACCAGCTGGACCAGGTGGTCTACAGCCTGCTGCGGGTGAAGGACGGTTACCTGGCTCGCGAGCTCTACCTGCGGCTGGATGCGGGCGAGGCAAACTTCGCCGATCTCGCCGCCCAGTTCTCGGAGGGCTACGAGAAGCAGACGAACGGCATCGTCGGACCCGTGCCGCTCACCCAGGCCCACCCCGCCCTGGCGGAGCGGCTGCGCACCAGCCCCGCCGGCCAGCTGATGCAGCCGTTCCAGATCGCCGAGTGGTGGCTGGTGGCGCGTCTGGAGAGCTATACCCCCGCCAGCTTTGATGAGGCCACGGCCGCGCGCATGGCCGGTGAACTGTTCGACCAGTGGGTGCGCCAGGAAACGAGCCGTAGGATCCAGGCACTTCTCTCGTCGGGTGTCGCCACGGCCAGGGCATGACGCAGGCGACACCGAATCCCACGCCCCCGTCCGGAGTTGATGCAGGCACTCTGAACCTGCGCCAGCTGCCGGCCTTCGCCGGGCTCAGTGAAGCCGGTGAAGCGCGCCTTATCCGGGAGCTTCAGCTGGTGCGCTTCCGCATCGGCCAGAACCTCACCGAGGCCAGCGCCCTGCCGGCCCAGGTGTTCATATTGCTGCAGGGCCAGTGCCGCCTGCTGGGCATCGAGCAGGGCCGGCTCGCCAGCCTGGCCCGGCTGGGCCCCGGCAACGTCATCGGTCTGGCTTCGCTGCTGCGAGCCGAGCCCTGCGAAGCGATCACCGCCGCCACCGAGGTGGTGGCCGCCGCCCTTCCCGATCGGTTGATCGTGGAGCTCTACGGCCAGGAGGAGAGCTTCCGCCGCTGGTGCAACCAGATGCTCTGGCCGAGTGAGGTGGCGGCGCTGCTGGAGCTGCTGCAGCAGAAGGCCGCCCAGAGTGACCGCTCGCTGCGCAACAACCTGGCCCCCCTCCTGCAGCAGGCCCAGCTGATCTCCTCGGAGGCTCTGGTGGATCCCCTGGCCCTCAGGGCCGCCGCCCAGGGCCACCGGCTGTTTCTGGCCAGTGCCAATGCCGGCGGCCGGATCGGTGATCCGATCAACCCCGAGCTGCCGCTGCCCCGGGCCCAGCCCCCGTTCGGCCTGCGCGTGATCAGCCTCCCCGATGGCCTGGGGAGCACCGCTGCAGCGTCCATCCCCGCTGTGAGCCCCAACGCTCTGGAGCTGGCCGCCCCGGCCATTGCGCCGGCGCCTGAACTGCCGGAGCGCAGCGGCCTCGATCTGGGCCAGGGCGATGGCCTGGCCGGCTTCCGCCTGATCCGCGGGGAGGGGCCGCTGGAAGAAACGCTGGCCTGTTTCCAGATGATGGCGGCGCAGCTGAAGCTGCCCTTCCGCCGGGATTCGATTGAGAAGGTGCTGCGCGACAGCCTGCGCCGCGGCCAGAGCCCCAACATTCAGCTCTGCGGCCAGCTGGGCGCCAGTCTGGGGCTGCACGTGGTGAACGCCAAACTGCCGGCCGCGATGGGCACCCGCCTGCAAACGCCGGCCATGCTCCAGTGGAACGGGGGCTTTGCCCTGGCGGTCGCCAGCGACAGCACCGGCCTGCTGCTGGCCAGCCCGCGCCGGGGACAGGTGCGGCTGCGGCCGGCCCAGCTGGAGGAAAGCTTCCCGGAGGGCATCGACCTGCTGCTGATGGATCGAGCGGTGAACACCCCCGAGCAGCGCTTCGGACCGGGCTGGTTCTGGCCGGCGCTGCGTCGCTACCGCGGGGTGCTGCTGCAGGTGCTGCTGGCCTCGTTCGTGGTGCAGCTGTTCGGCCTGGCCAACCCGCTGCTGATTCAGGTGATCATCGACAAGGTGATCTCCCAGCGCAGCATCGACACCCTGCAGGTGCTGGGGATCGGGCTTGTGGTGGTCACACTCCTGGAAGGTGTGCTCGGCAGCCTGCGCACCTTCCTGTTCGCCGAAACCACCAACCGCATCGACCAGCGCCTCGGCGCCGAGGTGATCGACCACCTGCTGCGCCTGCCGCTGGGCTACTTCGACCGCCGGCCGGTGGGTGAGCTGGGCTCCCGCATCGCCGAGCTGGAGAAGATCCGCAACTTCCTCACCGGCACGGCGCTCACCACGGTGCTGGATGCAGCTTTTTCGGTGATCTACATCGTGGTGATGGCCCTTTACAGCTGGGTCCTCACCATCGTGGCCCTGGCCGTGCTGCCGATCCAGGTGGGCCTCACCGTGATCGGGGCCCCACTGTTCCGCCGCCAGTTCCGCCAGGCAGCGGAAGAGAACGCCCAGACCCAGAGCCACCTGGTGGAGGTGCTCACCGGCATCCAGACGGTGAAGGCTCAGAACGTGGAGATGGTGAGCCGCTGGAAGTGGCAGGAGCTCTATTCCCGCTTCATCGCCCGCACCTTCGAGAAAACGGTCACGGGCACGGCCCTCAACGAAACCAGCCAGGTGCTGCAGAAGCTCTCCCAGCTGCTGGTGCTGTGGGTGGGAGCGGCGATGGTGCTCAAGGGCGAACTCACCCTGGGTCAGCTGATCGCCTTCCGGATCATCTCCGGCTATGTCACCCAGCCGCTGCTGCGACTATCAGGCATCTGGCAGAGCATCCAGGAGCTGAGGGTGAGCTTCGAGCGGCTGGCGGATGTGATCGACACGCCGCTGGAATCCAACCTCTCCGATCAGGCCAAGATCCCCCTGCCGCCGATCGCCGGCAGGGTGGAGTTCGATGCGGTCACGTTCGCCTTCCAGCCCGGGGCTGCCCCGGTGCTCAAGTCCATCAATCTGCTGGTGGAGCCCGGCACGTTCGTGGGCATCGTGGGCCAGAGCGGCAGCGGCAAGAGCACCCTGATGAAGCTGCTTCCCAGGCTGTATTCACCCGACAGCGGCCGCGTGCTGATCGATGGCTACGACATCGACAAGGTGGAGCTGTATTCGTTGCGGCGGCAGATCGGCATCGTGCCCCAGGATCCGCTGCTGTTCTCCGGCACGGTGGCCGAGAACATCGCCCTCACCCGCCCCGAGGCCGACAGCGAGGAGATCGTGCGGGCCGCCCGCTTGGCCTGCGCCCACGACTTCATCATGGAACTGCCCCTGGGCTACAGCACGCCGGTGGGTGAGCGCGGCGGCAGCCTCAGCGGCGGGCAGCGCCAGCGGGTGGCGATCGCCCGCACCCTGCTCAGCAACCCGAAGCTGCTGGTGATGGATGAGGCCACCAGCGCCCTCGATTACGAAACCGAGCGACGTGTCTGCGAGAACCTGCTCGAAAGCCTGCACGACTGCACGGTGTTCTTCATCACGCATCGCCTCTCCACGATCCGCCGCGCCCAGCGGGTGGTGATGATGCACCAGGGCGCGATCGTGGAGACCGGCAGCCATGAGTCGCTGATGGCCGAGCGCGGCCGTTACTACGCGCTCTACCGCCAGCAGGAGGCGAGCTGATGAACCTGCTGAAGCGCACACAGACAGCCCTCGAACAGCGGGTGGGGGCTGTGGCCCACGATGAGACGGTGCTGCAGCAATCCCGCTTCTGGATGCGGGCGATCAGCTGGGGCCTGATGGGCACCACAGCCTTCGCCCTGGGTTGGCTGGCCCTGGCCCAGACCGAGGAGATCGTGGTGGCCCCCGGCAAGCTCGAGCCGATCGGGGCTGTCAAGGAGATCCAGATGCCGATCGGCGGCATCGCCAAGGAGATTCTGGTGAAGGATGGGGATCAGGTGAAGGCTGGTCAGGTTGTGATGCGGCTTGATGCCGAAACCAGCCAGCAGCGCCAACTCGCGCTTCGCCAGAGCCAGCGCCTCAAAGAATCACAGTTGCAGACAAAGCTCGATCAGCTTCAGCTCAAGCGCATCGAGTTATCGCGCTATCTTGATATGAACACCCAAGAGCTAAGGAAGCTTGAGAGTACGTTGGCGCTGGATCAGGAAATCATGTCACGCATGGAGTCTCTCTCCAGGGAGGGTGCGGTTGGTGAGTTGCAGTATCTGCAACAACGCAACAAGGTTCAAGAAGGCCAGGGTCAGCTGATGCAGACCAGGGCTGATCGTTTGCGTCAGAAGGTGATACTCGAGCAGGGCCTCCAGCAGCTCGATGGTGAGGTGGCTGCGATCAGAGGTGAGTTAGCCGATATCAGCACCCAGATCACCGAGGCCGACGTGACCCTGAAGTATCAGGCCTTGCGTTCTCCGGTGAACGGCGTGGTCTTTGATCTGAAACCCAAGGCTCCGGGTTTTGCCGCTCAGGGCGCTGAGACGATCATGAAAGTCGTTCCTTTCGATAAACTGGAGGCCCGCGTTGAGATTGCCAGCAGTCACATCGGCTTCGTGCGGCCGGGCATGCCGGTGGACATCAGCATCGATTCGTTCCCTGCCACCGATTTTGGTGTGCTGGAAGGCACGGTGAAGCAGATCGGTTCCGACGCCCTGCCTCCGGAGCCGGCCAAGGGCCGGGAGGAGTACCGCTTTCCTGCCCGCATCACCCTGGCCAGCCAGCAGCTGAAGCTCAGGAATGGCCGCCGATTGCCGCTGCAGGTGGGCATGAGCCTCACCGCCAACATCAAGCTGCGTAAAGTGAGCTACCTTCAGCTTATGCTGGGAAGCTTCCGGGACAAGGCAGATTCCCTGAGAGCCATCTGAAGCGGAGTGAACCCTCAGACACAGTGCCTGTCAGGGTTCTGGCACAATGCCAGTCTTCATTATTGACTGCTTCTTGCAACCGGTCTAAAATCTCGCTTGAGTTCTCGATCCTCAACAGCTTTGGCCTTCACAACCGTTCGCAGCGCCTCCGGCGTCGACTTCATCGGTACCCCCGGGGTCGATGTGGGCGTTTTCTTCGATGAAGTCGGTAACGTCGTTGCCACCGCATTAGGCGATAGTGATGTCATTACCGTTTTCAATTCCACTACGATTCAGCGTACTACCACACTCAACGGTGGCGATGGTAACGACATCATCACTGTTAACTCTTCTATCAGTGAGTCCTCCATCAATGGCAACAATGGTCGTGACACTATTGACCTAAATGGACCAAACATTACTGTTGCTAATAGCTTTATTGGCGGTGGTGACGGTGCTGATGAAATCCTTGGGGGCAATCAGTTCCTAGCTAGTCTAATTACTGGTGGCAGAGGCGCTGATTACATTGAGGCAGCTGTTACCCTTGCGCTTGCCACCATCAACGGTGGAGATGGCAATGATACCATTGTGTTGTTCAATGGAGGTGGAGCTCAAGTTTTTAACGGCTCTTCCATCAACGGCAACAGTGGTCAAGACGTCATCGATGGAACATTTCTCAACGTAACACTCTCCGGCACCAATTTCATTGGTGGGGGATCGGGCGATGACACCATCGATTTTACGGGTGCATTCACTGACAGTGTTGTTGATACCGGCTTCGAACTTACTGGCGGCGCTGGCAACGACAGAATCATTGGTTCACTTGACAACGACACCATTAGAGGTGGTGCTGATAACGACACAATTACCGGTGGCAATGGCGCAGACGATATATTCGGCGGCGCCGGCGCTGATGATATTACGGCAGCCTTCGGTGATGATGTAACTGGAGGCGATGGTGCTGACACTTATAGGTTGGGGGGAGGCTTCAGTACCTTCTTCATTGCCGCTATCAGCAACTCTGCTGCGGCCACAACTGGTACTGCCCGAACATTCGATAGTTTCCAAAACTATAACTTCGCTGGTGACGACAGGTTGAATATTGTTGCTGTCACCAACCAACTTGCCGGTGGGCTTTACGTAGGTGCTGCAAATGCCGATCAAACCAACCTTGGCTTCGTAGGAAACTTCTCTGATTTCTCTGCGCTCAAGGCCTCTCTAGATGGAAACGCACTCTCTGTTGCATCTAGCACTGCAGTTATTGAATCTTACATTTTCACTGCAAGCGTTGGTGGAGCTGGTGCGCCTGTGAATAATTATCTCTGGATTCAGGATTCACAGAAAGCTTATTCCAGCACCGACCTCCTATTCCAGACAAACGCTGTCAACCCTATCGACGCCAACGAAATTGTTGTTCGAGTCTGATCGTTTATTTTTTTGATGGATTGCCCCTCCTCTGGAGGGGTTTTTTTTGGCTTAACATCGCCTACATTTCCTCGGACTCCATGAGGATTCTGTTTGTCCACCAGAACTTTCCGGGCCAGTATCAGCACCTACTGGAGGCCCTAAGCCGCATCGGCGGGCATACCCTGGTGGGCCTGGGGATTGAAGAGCCCTCCCAGGCCATGGCGGAGGGGGTCACCTCGCTTCGCTACCAGCTCAGCCGTGGCAACACAGCCGGGATCCATCCCTGGGCGCTGGAGTTCGAATCCAAGGTGATCCGCGGCGAGGCCTGCGCCGCCGCCGCCTTTGAACTGAAGCAGCAGGGATTCACTCCGGATCTCCTTTGTGCACATCCAGGCTGGGGAGAAGCTCTCTTCCTCAAGCAGATCTGGCCCGATTGTCCACTGCTGTGTTACCAGGAATTCTTCTATCAGAACCACGGCTTTGATCTGGGCTTCGATCCTGAACTACAGGGGCTGAGCGACTGGCGCAGCAACGCTCGCACCCAGGTGAAGAATGCGTATCTCCTGCTCACCCTCCAGGCCGCCGACTGGAACGTCACCCCCACCCACTTCCAGCACTCCAGCTTTCCCCCCGAGTGGCGGCAGCGGATCAGCACCATCCACGATGGGATTGACACCCAGCGCGCTTCACCCGATTCTGATCCTCCTTCCCTTACTCTTCCAGATGGCACGGAATTGAAGGCAGGCGATCCGATCGTGACCTTCGTGAATCGCCGTCTGGAGCCCTATCGGGGCTGCCACAGCTTCCTGCGCAGCCTGCCCGCGTTGCAGCGCCAGGTGCCTGAGGCCCGCGTGGTGATTGTGGGGGAAACGAGGGGAGTGAGCTATGGCGCAGCCTGTAAGAGTGGTGAATGGAAGGATGTGTTCCTTGCCGAGATCGAGGGACGCTATGACCCCTCGAGCGTGCACTTCACAGGTCCTCTCCCCTATGCCACGTTCCTGCAGCTGCTGCGTCTCTCCGCCTGCCATGTCTACCTCACCTACCCCTTTGTGCTCAGCTGGAGCCTGCTTGAAGCGATGAGTTGCGGTTGCCCTGTTGTGGGGTCGGCTACCGCACCCGTTGAGGAGGTGATCGTGGATGGACACAACGGCGTGCTGGTGGATTTCTTCAGCCCCTCCGACATCGCCGCAGCCGTGGCCGATCTTCTGCGCCATCGCCAGCGCGCCCATGGTCTGGGAGAGAGAGCACGCGAAACGGTCCTGGGCCGTTACAGCCTGGAGCGCTGTGTGCCACGCCAGCTGGCCCTCATGGATCTGGTGGCGGCGCGGGCCATCGGCGGCTGAGGTCGACGCCGCTATCCGATTGTCCCGAATCGGTAGGCAAGAAAGGAGGGATGCGCATGCTCCAGCAGCAGAAAATCGCGCCATGCCCATCCAGGCTTCAGCACGGGGAATGCCGCCAGCACCGTACCGGTCGCCACGGTTTCCAGCGGCCCCACAAACTCCCTCGCCTCCAGTCTTTCCTCCTTCAGCCTCCTCACCTGCGGGCGGCTGAGGGCAAAACTGCCGGAATGGGGATTGCTCGCCAGGTCGAAACTCACCTCCTGCCCATCCCAGAACCTGCCCTGGGCCACACCCTCCCCTGCCTCCTGGAACCCGCCCAGATAACCCGGATCCAGTGGGCCGTCCACGAACAGCCGCGGCGTGCTGACCACGCCGGTGAGCTCGTAGCGGTGGGGCATCAGCGCGAAGCGGTGGTCGGTGCGTTCGCAGAACCACAGCAGCTTGTCGGCGTACAGACGATCGCCGATCACCAGATCATCCTCCAGGTAAAGCGAGAGATCCGCGGGCGGCGCCGCCTCGTGCAGCAGGAAATCGCGGGCGGCCGCCGGCAGCTGCATCGGATCCTCCAGGGCCAGCCGGTGCACCGTGATCCTGCGCTCGAAGGCGGCGAGCACATCGTGGCGGCACGCCTCCCCGTTCACGAACACATGGCAGTCGACCCACACCCCGGGCAGCCGCCTTGCCGGGTAGGCGGGAGCGGGGGCGCCGATGATCCGCTCCTCGGCGATGGCCAGGATCTGCTCCTGCTCCCCCCTGGCCAGTGCCAGCACCCCCCCCAGGCAGCGAGCCAGAGCGATCGCCCGGTGCATTCCCTCCTCACGGCGCAGGGCTCCATGACCCACGGCTCCCTCCCGCGCCTGGCAGTGATGCGGAATCGCCACCCGCACGAGAGTCGGCCGCGCAGCAGGCTCAGCCACGCTCTCCTTCTCCGGGCTTGGTGGGCTCGTTCTGCTTCAGCAGTTCCTCGAGGCTGAGGCCGAAGGTGGCGCATAACTCCGCCGGCGTGCCGAACAGCCGAACCCCTTGCACCCGCGGCAGCCGCACCGTTTCGCCCCGCTCCAGGGCACCCTGCAGCAACGGTGCCACGTAGTGCTCCCCGCCCAGGGGCTCGGCTTCCCGGAGCCATGGCAGCGCATCGGCCAGGAACTGTTCCCCGCTCCTGAAGCCGTAGAGCCCGATCGAGGCCAGCGGCGAGATGCGCCTCTTCTCGCGGATCTCCACGGCCCGGCCAGGGTCGGCGGGGTCGGGACGACCGAAGGACCAGTGCTCCCCCGCCGCCGGAAACACCGCCATCGAGCCGTAGGCCTCCTCCGCGAGCAGGCTGCCGCCCCCTGCCTCCGGCCAGGCGAACCCCGTGTCGCAGTTGTGGATGAGCAGGGGATCCGCCAGTGCCTGCTGATCGTTTCCCAGGGCCCGGCTCACGCAGGCAGCCGCTGTGGCGAGCTGGCCCGCCAGCAGCTCATCCAGCTCCACCCAGGTGATCGCAACGCCCGGCCAGCGACCGGCGAGCGTGCCTTCCAGCTGCTCGCGAACCCCGTGGCGCCGTTGCACGCCGAGCACCAGCCGATCGCCGGGGGCCAGGGGAAAGGAGTCGAGTGCATGGAGCAGCAACTCCTGCCCCTGCACCCGGATCAGGGGTTTCGGGGTGGTGACCCCGGCCCGCTGAAAACGGCTGCCGGCACCAGCGGCGGTGAGAAGCACGTTCACGGAGCCACGGCGCGATCGAGATCGTTGTGCCACAGGAGCACGCCGGTGGCCGCCAGGGCAATCTGCCGCGCGGGATCTTCCGCGTGCAGGGGGAGCATGCTGAGGAAGAGGCTGGCCGTGAGGATCCGCCGCTCTTCCTTCGGCACGGTGCCCAGCAGCAGAGCCTCGGCGGCTTCCAGCAGAAAGCGGTGATTCGCCGGTGCATGCAGACGCAGCTCCAGCTGGTTGCCCTCCGGCCGGCAGCTGAAGAGGTTGTTCACCGTGGCGTCGTACAGGCCGGCGAGGGAGTGGTTGAGCTTGATCAGGTCGTAGCGGGCATCGCCGATGCCCACCGCCATCCGCTCGCAGGGCGGGACCTCGCCGCGGGGATCGATCAGGCGCAGGCAGGTGTAGAGGGGGTCGCAGAGGATGTTGTTGAAGCAGAGGTCGCCGTGGATGAGCTGCAGGCGGCTGTTCGCCTGCAGGGGGCCCAGAGCCGCCTGCATCGCCTCCACCACGCCCTCCAGCGGTGGGTACCAGCGCCCGTTGATGCGCAGGTCGTGCCGTCGCCATCCGGTCAGTCCAGGATGCACCTCTCCCCGCCAGAGCTCTTCCCAGCGGCGCTCAAGCTTGCGGCCCCAGAGCCAGTCGGCGCAGCCCGCACGCGCGGGTTGAGCGGCCGCGAACTCCGCCAGGATCGCCGCAAGCCGCTCGAGGATCGCCAGCCAGGCATTCGGGCCGATCCGCCAGTGGAGGAAGAGCTCGGCGAGGTTGGGGAACGGAAGCGCCTCCATCACCAGGTCCCGCTCCTCCCCTGCCTGGGGGGGCAGCAGGGCAGGAAAATGCCGCCGAAGGGCGGGCGGCAGGGCCTCCAGATAGGCCTTCTCCTGCAGGAGCCGCATCTCGTCGCTCGATGACTTCACGATCGCATCGCGCCGCCGGCAGTAGCGCAGGTGATTGAAGGCCCGGCTGGGCAGGCGGCTGCGGTGGGAATCGGCCACGCTGGCGCGGTGGCCCAGGTCGTACCACGGGGTGAGGATCACCCGCCCCCCATGCCGGTGGTGGAGACGCTCCGCCACGGCGAGCAGGTCATGGCCCTCCCCCTCGGGCAGCTCCGCCAGCACGGCGCTGAGCAGGGCGACCGGGGCCATGAGGATGCCCGTGAAGGGATGGGAAGGGGGTTCGGCCTCCGCGGGCAGGCCCTTGCCGAGAAATCGCCAGCCCCTGCCGGGCTCGTCGAGCAGCGACGACCAATCCTCGCGGATCAGGCGATCGGCGCCGATGAGGATGGCCGTCTGAGCCTCCGCCCTGCAGCTGGGCAGGGTGGTGATCGGATTCACCACCACCCAGGCGGTGATCAGGGCGGGAAGGGCCGCTGCGATCGAGCCGCAGATGTGGTGCTGGGGCGGCACCCGCAGGAGCCGGACCCCGTTCAGGCCATGAAGATCCGTTGATGGCGCCCCATCGTCGATGCGATCGCTCACCGCCAGAACCTCCGTCACCGACGGGCACTGCCGGTAGAAGCGAGCAATCCGCTCGATGGCCAGTCCGCTGCCTGCCGGCAGCCAGAGGGGATCCTCATGCCAGGGCGAAGCAGGGCCGAGGGTTCGAGCGGCCAGGCTTCCCCCCGCCGGCACGAGCACGCTGATGTCCGCACGATCCACCTCCCTTCAGCTCCTGTCGCTGCGCAGGAAGCCCTGCAGGGCGCGATTCCCATGGGTGGGAACAGCGCAGAGGTTCAGGAATCGCGCAAAGCAGACCTCCGAAGCGAAGCGCGGGTGTCCCTGAAAAAGGCGCAGGAAGGACTCCCCGGGTTGCGCCTGGAAACCGGACAGGGCCGCTGCCAGCTCCCTGCCGCCGAGCTGAAGAACCTGGCGCAGCTCGGCCACCCGCTCGGGGCGGCCCACGAGGCGCTCAGGCCAGTTCATGCCATACCACTTGCTGGAATCATCGGACGCGAGGATGGTGTCGACGTTGATCGGCCAGTAGGTGTGCTCCCGGCTATCGAAGAAGCCGGCAATCGCGCGCTGGAACCCGCCGAAGAGCATCATCAGGTCGCGCCTGCCGGCGAACACCTTGTCCGAGGCACAGGCAAGCCCATCGCCGGGATGACCGACGAGATCGCCGAAGAAGTGTTCGGGGCTCACGTGCAGGTAGTCGCTGCGCAGCTTCACCAGATGGGTATACGCACGGCCGCTGCGGCGCTCCTGCTCCCGCACCATCGCCAGGCAGAGTCCCAGCTTGTGCCACTGCTTCATCGAAGCCACCGGCAGGGCGGCATCGTCTGCTGCCTCCTCCGGATGGTCCTCGATGATCCGCACCTCCCGATGCCGGCGGCAGCGCAGGCCTGCGGCGGCTTCCCGGTAGCGCTCTTCCGTGCAGATGAACAGATCGGCGCGCCGGCACAGCCGTTCGATGAATTCACGGCTGTGCTCCAGGCAGCGAAGCTGGCCGGGCAGCAGCAGGGCAAAGCGGCTCCCCCCGGGGGGGCGGCTGAGAAGGCTGGGGAGGGGATGGCGATTGAGCGAGGGGCGGAGCTGATTGATCACCCGGCGCACGAGCAGGTCGGCGGGTGCAAGGTTCAGGGCGCGACTCCAGAGAAGCTCGGCCTCCGTCGACCGCCCCGCCTGCTCCAACTGCGCACCCTCGGCCAGCAGGGCACGGGCCTCGGCCTGCCGGGGGCCCGCCGGCGGCATCTCGGTGCTGGAAGGGGAAACAGGATGGTCGGCGGAGGCGCTCTCCAGCACCCAGGGCTCCTGTTGGAAGAAGGGGCTGAGGTCCACGGACGCCGGGCTCCGCGCTTGGCGCAGACTAGGCGTGAGCGGGTCGACGCATGCGGCTGAACGTGCACGTGGGCCATGGCAAGACGGGCTCCTCCTTTTTGCAGTCGTGGTGGGCGATCAACGCCGAAGTTCTCCGCCATCGCCATGGCATCGCCTACCCCCTGGTGGCGCCCCGCAGCGGCCGCCGGGAGGACGCGGGCGTGCGGGGGGTGTTCAGCATGGGCAACGGCTTCATCCTCGAGGAGGTGCTCGACGAGCCTGATCCAGCCGCCTCGCTGGCGCAGCTGGCGGCCGGGCTGCCGCCCGGTGGACAGCTGCTGTTCAGCTGTGAGCGCTTCGTGCGCAGCCTCCCCGGGCAGCTCCTGCGTCTGGAGGAGGCTGCTGTGGCAGCGGGCTTCAGCGCGGTGCGGCTGCTGCTGTTCGTGCGCGATCCTCTCGCCCACGCCCATTCGCTCTACGCGGAGATGGTCAAGGCCCACGGCTACACGGGCACGGTGGACGATTGGCTCCTCCTCTACAACCTCCACGAGGCGATCGAGCACTTTCTCGAGGTGCAGGCCCTGGGGCGCACCATCCAGCTCACCGCTTTCAATTACTCCCTGGCGCCCACCCAACTCCGCGAGCAGGCCCGCGGCTGGCTGGAGATCCCCGGGGATGCGCCCTTTGCCGATCCGCCATCGGCCCGGGTGAACCGCTCGCTCGATCAGCAGGAGCTGCGTGCCCTGCTCGTGCTCAACCGTCTGCTGGGGACAGATGGGAGGGCAATCGGCCGCCGCCTCGTGCGGGAGCTGCCGGATCTGCCCGCAAGGGCCACGGTGGCGGCTCCGGAGGCTCAGATCCGTTTCCTGGAGAGAGTGACGGCGGCCGTGGCGCGGATCAACGCCTTCCTTCCCCCGGATCAGGCCCTTCGCCTGCAGTCCGTCGCCAAGCACGACCAGCCCGGCGACGGCTCCATCCAGTTGATGCCCGACCAACTGGAGGTGATCGCAGCCGAGTTGCTCACCCTGGGGGCGACGGGTGTTCAGGCCCCCGGTGGCACCATGGTGTGGTGAGGATGAGCTCCGTATGCGACGCCAGCCCCCCCACAGCTGGCTGCTGATCAGCTTTGATCAATGGCGTGGCGACTGGCTGCGGCAACCCTGGCTGCGGCTGCCCCATCTGCAGCAGCTGGCGGCGGAGAGCTGGGTGGCGGAGCGCTGTTACACCAGTTGCCCCCACTGCGTGCCGGCGCGGGCGAGCTGGCTCACAGGCCTTTCCCCCCTTGCGTTGGGCCTGGCCCGCAATGCTCCCTACACGATCCCGGCTGACGCTCCGTCGTTTGTGCGGGATCTGCGGGATGCGGGGTACACCACGGCTCTGATCGGCAAAACCCACTGGACACCCCATGACCAGCCCGGGATCGACCTGCGCGACAACCTCCCCCTGCTTCGGCAGCTGGGCTTTGATCGCGTCCGGGAGATTGCCGGCCCCCGGGCCCTGGCGGTCGTCGATTGCGAACTCACCGATCGCTGGCGCGAGGTCGGTGTGCTGGAGGCCTATCGCCGGGATCTGCGCGATCGCTACAACGCCGGCCGCGCCCACCTGGTGCGTCCTACGGTGTTGCCGGACGAGCTCTATCCCGATCTGTGGGTGGGCTCCGAGGCCGTGGCGGAGCTCCAGGCCATGCCTCCCGACCGCCCCTGGTTCCTCTGGGTGAGCTTCCCCGGCCCCCATGAGCCCTTCGATGTGCCGGCACGGTGGCGCGGTGTTCACCCGGCCGCCACCATCCCCGGGGCCGGGCCTCGACCGGCCTGGGCCGGGACTCTTCCCGCCGACTGCCAGCTGCGCCAGCTGATGGACCGTTGGCCCGACGGCATCCCCGACGCCGCCCTGATGGAACTGCGGGCTGATTATGCCGATCATCTGGCCCTTCTCGATGCCCAGGTGGGGCGTCTGATGGCGGTCCTGGCCGGACGGTCCGATGACCACCCTGTGGCGGTGAGTGTGGTGAGCGATCATGGCGAACTCCTGGGCGACTGGGGGCTGCTCCTGAAGGGATGCTTCCTGGAGGGAGCCGTGCGCAGCCTCTGCCTGCACCGGCCCCCCGGAGGCCGCCAGCGATGGCGCTCTCCGGGCAGCAGACGCCCGGTGCCCCTCACGCCCGCCCTGCAGCGCATGGCGACCATGGTCCGCCGCGGCCGACGGCAGCGACCGCTCGAGACCCTTGCCGCCCGCCCCGGGCCCGTGGTGAGCACCTTCGCCGGGGAGCGGCTGGAGGTGCGTGGGCAGCGCCGCACGATGGTGCTGGTCGACGGCTCCCGCGTCGACCTGCCGCCGCCGACCTCTCCATAGGATCAGCGCTCCCGCATCCAATCCATGGAGCCTGCCCCCTGCATCCGGGATGGAGGCATGCGGCGCGTCCATTTCCTTCACATCGGCAAGACGGGGGGGACGGCGATCAAGCACGCGCTCGCGCAGGCGCCCTGCCCCGCAGGGCTCGAACTGGTGCTGCACGGGCACGACATGGCTCTCGATGCCATCGACCCCGCCGATCTTGTGATCTTCAGCCTGCGCGATCCGGTGTCCCGCTTCGTGAGCGCCTTCTACAGCCGGCAGCGCTGCGGCCGGCCCAGGTACTTCTTCCCATGGAGCGAGCTTGAACAGCGGCTTTTTTCAGCCTTCCCCACACCCGAGGCCCTGGCCCTCGCCCTCGCCGATCCAGGCCGTGAGCACCATGCCCTGGCCAGGGAGGCCCTGGAGGGCATTCGCCACTTCCGGCGTCTGAATCGATGGCTGATCGGCGAAGACTTTCTGTTGTCCCGTCGCTCGATGATTCTGTTCGTGGCCTTCCAGGAATCCCTCGCCCGTGATTTCGAGATTCTGCGGAGACTTCTCGATCTGCCCGCCTCGGTGGCCCTGCCGACGGGGGAGGTGGAGGCCCATCGCAATCCTGCCGGTCTGGCGAGGCAGATCGCCCCGCCGGGGGAGGAGGCTCTCCGCCATTGGTACGAGGAGGACGGCCGGCTGATCGAGGTGTGCCGCTTGCTGATGGCGTCGAAGGGTCACCAGCTCATCCCGTAGAACCGTTTCATCAGCGCATAGGTGGGGTGAAGTTGTCGCTGCAGCCAGCTGCGCACCCGCGATGGAACAGCTGCCGAAGCGTGGCCACTCGCATTGGCCTGCTCCGGTAACGGGGGTAGGGGAGCTGGTGGCAGGCCGAGGAATAGCTCCAGCCGTCGCCATACCCGCCGAGGGCGCTGGAAGAGATCCTCGCTGCGCAGGAGCAGCATCTGCCGGCGTGGATACAGGGCCTCGTAGCGGGAGAGCTGATGGCCGTAACGGCTGCGACTCAGGTAGCTGTGCTCCTGATGGGACCGGTGCCGGCCGCCGGGTTCGCGCAGCACCGCTTCTGCGCCGGCCAGTCGTGCAGGTTCCACCGCCAGCGCCTCCTCCAGGGGCAGACTCTCCAACCCCAGCTGACACGAGTGGAAGTACTGGGAGAGGGCACGCTCCACTGGATCGCGAAGTAGCACGATCAGCTTCGCCTCCGGCAGGAGGGAGCGGATCCGCTGCGGTGCCTCCGGGTGGAAGAGGTAGTACGGCGTGATGTCTCCACAGGTTTGACCGGGATGGGCTGCCTGGAAATGGGCGCCGTACCAGGCCGGGCTCTCGGCCGCGTGCAGGCTGAAGTAGTGAACCTCCTTGCAGTCCGGCAGGTGCACCTGCGGATGGCGCTCCAGCAGACGGTGCAGGAAGGTGGTGCCCCCGCGCTGGGTGCCGAGGCAGAGGAAGTCGGGCAGACGCCCGCTGCCAGGCCGGGAGGAGCTGATCGGCTGCATAAGATCGCGCATCTCCGGTGGGGTCCCCATGCCAGTGGCACCGGCTTGCTCCATGATCCCTGCCTGCGCCCCCCTGATCCTGGTGGTGGGAATGCACCGCAGCGGCACCTCGCTGCTGGGGTCCCTGCTGCCGGAGCTCGGCATCCCCATGCCCGGCCCCCTGATTGAGGGCGATCCCCACAATCCCGAGGGCTACTACGAGCGGGCCGATATCACCGACCTGCAGGAGAACCTGCTGATCGAGCTGGGGCACTGGTGGCCGAGCCAGCAGGGGGTGCTCGACCTGCCGCCCGACTGGCTCGATCGCCCCCCCACCCTGGAGGCAGCCCGGCGTCTGCGCGAGTTGCTCGCCGGTGAGATCCAGCGTCAGCCGGGGCCCTGGGCGATCAAGGATCCCCGCACGAGCCTGCTGCTGCCCCTCTGGCGCCAGCTGGCCGCGGAGGTGGGGCTGCCCCTGCAGCTGGTGCTCTGTGTGCGCGATCCGGCCGAGGTGGCCGCCTCGCTGCTGCGCCGCGATCGCGAGGCGGCAGGGATGACCGCCTGGCGCGCCCAGCAGCTCTGGTGGCGCCACACCACCCAGGTGCTGCTCGATGGCCGCGGGCTGCCCCTGCACCTCGTGCACTACGACGGCTGGTTCGGTGCTGCCAGCGAGGCGGCCAGCCAGCTGCGGCGCCTGACTCGCTTCTGCCTTCAGCGCGAACCCGCGCCCGGGCAGGAGCGCCGTGCCCTGGATCGCATCCGGCCGGAGCACCGCCGCAGCATTGCCGACCCCCGCCGGCTGCTGCCCATCCATCCCCGCATCCGCTCGCTGGCCGAGCAGCTGAGGGCCTTCGCCGCCGGCAGCCTCGAGCGCGGTGGACTCGAGCAGGAGCTGAGCAACTCGCCCCAGCCCCTCAGCCTGCCCCTCTCGCACTGGCGCCACGGCACTCCACCGCCGACGGCCGCCCCGCTCGATCCTGGCGAGCATCCCTGGGGGGCCGCTGCGCTGGCCCGGCACGGCGGCCACCACGGCCGCGCCCGCCACCAGCTCAGCCACTGGCGGGTCCAGGGGACCCTCTCGGCCGCCGATCTTGCCCAGATCGCCCTGGCTGAGGCCGCCGCCTTCCCCCTTCTGGTCGATCCCCCCTCCCTGCCGGCGGTCGACGGGTGTTCCACCGAGATTCTCTGCCTCGGGGAACCCGGCAGCGGCTGGCCCCTCCACGCCTGGCTGCAGCATCTGCCGCTGTCCCTCGAACCGCAGCGCTGCACGCTGCAGCCGGGCGATGGAGCCCAGTCCTCCGAGGCCTCCGGCGAGCCGCCACTCACCCTTGCTCTCCACGGGCAAGCCATCGCCCGCAGCGCCGAGCAGCGCCGGCTCGAACGGCTGGCCACGCTGGCGGCCGTGTTCGATCGCGACCCCGTTCGCGTGGATCAGCTGCGTCGGCTCGGGGTTCGCGCCCATCACCTGACCACCGGCCAGCCCAACGCCTGGTTGCGCCAGCCCCAGGATCTCGAGGCCATCGCCGCTCGCCTCGGCCTGCCCGACCCCAGCGCCCTGGGCCCTTCCATGGCCGATGGCGCGGCTGGGGATCCTCTGATCGTGGCCCTCGGCAGCGGTGGCCCCGACTGGGAGCGGCACCTGGGCCCCCCCTGCTGGTGTCTGCCCGGCTTCGACGGGCTGGAGTTGGAGAACGGTGACGATGAGCGTCTGCTGGCGGCCTGGCTCGATCGCTGCCAGGCCGCCGGTCTGCAGCTTCTGCGCTTCAGCCCCGGCGAGAAGGAGCTGCTGGGCGACGGCTACGGGGCCCTTCGCCCCCCCGAAACCGATCGCCCCGGCTGGATGCCGGCTCAGTTCTTCCAGCCGCCCCTGGCCCTGGAGGCCGTGGCGGAGGAGCTTGCCTGGCGCAGCGCCGGTTGCCCCGCGCCGCCCCCCTGCTCCACGCCGGCACCGGCCGCTGATCGTCTCTGGCAGCGGCAGGTTGGCGCCGTTCGGGCAGCGGTGGCCATCAGCCTGCACGACTACGCCGACCGCATCGAGGCCGCCCTCGAGAGCGTCCGTGCCCAGACCCTGCCGGAGCTGGAGTTGGTGGTGGTCGACGATGCCTCCAACGACGCCAGCGCGCAGGTGGCCCTGCGCTGGCTGGAGCGCCACGGCGATCGCTTCCCCAGCGCCCGCCTGCTGTGCCATCAGGCCAACGGCGGCCTTGCGGCGGCGCGCAACACGGCCTTCGCCGCCCTCGAAGCCCCCTGGTGCTTCGTGCTCGATGCCGACAACGAGCTGTTCCCGGAAGCGGTGGAGCGCTGCCTGGCGGTGGCCGAGACGGCGCCCGCCACCGCTGCGGTGGTGCATCCCCTGGTAGACGTGACCGGACCGGATTCCGGCTCAGCCAAGGACGATCCGTCGCCCCTCCTGTCGCCCTGGAGCTGGCAGAAGCCCCGGTTCGCCTACAGCAACTACGTGGATGCGATGGCGCTGGTGCGCGTGGATGCCTGGAGGCAGGTGGGCGGCTACGTCCACATCCCCGGCGGCTGGGAGGACTACGACTTCTGGTGCCAGCTCATCGATGCCGGCTTCCACGGTGTGCTCTGCCCCCAGCGGCTTGCCCGCTACCACCGGCACGGAGCCTCGATGCTCGCCACCGCCACCCACCGGCATGTGCGGCGCATCAGCCGGCTCCTGCAGGGCCGCCACCCCTGGCTGCGGCTGCCGATGGCCGAGCCCGGGGTATGAGAGCTCCGCGCGCTCCGATCTGGCCCATCAGTTTGTCCAGTCGAGCCTCAAAGATCCCCTGGGAGAACCGTTGTTGGAAGATGCCTTCGGCCCGGGCGGAGGTGTCGGCCCACAGCCGCGGGTCTTGGCTCAGGGCCTGGAGCCCATCCACGATCGCCTCTGGATCATCGGCAACCAGTACCGAAGACTGGGCCGGCAGATCAAGCCCCTCGGCACCGATCGAGGTGGTGACACACGGGAGGGCATGCTGAATCGCCTGCACAACCTTGCCCTTGATTCCGCTCCCATAGCGAAGCGGAACCACCATCGCCAGGGAGCGATCGAACAGCGGCGACACATCCTCCACATAGCCAAGGAAGTGGATGTGGGGATTGCCAAGCAGGGCATGGTCTTGTGGCGCACTCAGGCTCTCCTGCAGACTCTCCTGCAGTTCCTTACCGATCACCGCCAATCTGTAATCGGGAAGGCGCTCAGCCAGCAGCGGATGGATGGCGTCCTGGAAGAAGCGAAGCGCATCCACGTTGGGCTGATGGGCCGAGCCGATGAAGAGAAACCCCGAACGCTCACCATGGCCATGGGTGGTGCCGAGGTAGGGCCTGAACTGGGGAATGTGGTGCACGCTCTTGACTTCAGGCAGTAGCTTCTGCAGGAGATCGTGCTCATAACTGCTGATCACAATGCTGGCATCGGCTGAACGGATATAGGAAAGCTCTTTGCTCTTCAGCTCCTCGAGCCAGTCCACCGAGGCGTTGTCGGCCAGGTGGGCCTCGCGGCCCTCGCGAAGAAAATGCAGATCCACCGTGTTATAGATCAGCTTCGCGTGGCCAAGATGCCGCTCGATCAAAGGCAGGAAGTGATCCATCTGGTAGAAACGGGAGATGAACACCATCTGAATCTCTTCCGACCGCTTGCGGAGGCTGGCTTCCAGTCCCTGAAAGTTGTCCTGCAATACTTCGATTCCGCGGGACTCAAGATCCTGGGTGTAAGTCTCGAAATAGTTGTTGTGGTGATGGGCATAAACGATCGGCTGGAAGCCAAGGCGGAGAAAGTGCTCCAGATAAGCCATGGCGTCCACGCTGCCTGAGCCCTTGTCTGGCATCGGCAGATAGGCGTCGATGAAAAGCAGCCGTGGCCGGTTTGCAAAGCTGGGGAGGCTGCTGCTGGGTGAAGGGTGGAGTTGTTGGTAAAGGGCTGCCTTTTCGGCAACCACCTTCTCGTAGCCATCCTTGCCGAAGCTCACTCCCTCTTCGTGCAGCAGGATGGAGGTGGGCTGAACGTAGCTGGGAAGACCTCTCTGGCGCAGTCGCTCACACAGGTCCGGGTCCTCGAAGTAGCCCGGGCTGAAGCGCTCATCGAATCCTCCGCAGGCCAGGAATTCGGCGCGGTTTACCAGCAGCGAGCAGGCCGAGACAAAGTCCACCTCCCGCAGGAAGCTGTAGCGAGGGTCGAAGGCGTGAGCGCCCCGCCCCAGCGGATGGGGTCGGGGGCCAGGCTCCATGAGGCAGCCGCTTTCCTGCACCGCCAGGGAGGAGTGAAGCACCTTGGATCCGATCGCTCCGACCGGGCCGCTGCCGGCCAGCCTCCGGTAGGTGGACACCAGCATCTCCAGCCAGAGCGGATGGCAGTAGGTGTCGTTGTTGAGAACGACGAGCAACTCGCCACGGGCTCTCTGGGCCGCAAGATTCACATTGCGAGTGAATCCCAGGTTGGTGCTATTGCTGTGGTAACGGAGGTGTTGGCAGCCCAGACGTGTGGCAGCGGTGATCAGGCCCAGGTCGGTGGGGTGGTCATCGGCGAGCAGAATTTCGAAGTGGCAAGTGGTTTCCTGATGGATCAGCGATTCCAGGCAGGCCAGGGTGTAATTCACCTTGCCGAAGCAGGGGATCACGATCGACACCTCGGGGCTGCCCGCTTTGGTGAGATGGGTACTCCGCAGTTGGTGCTGAAGCAGAGGGATCAGCTGGTCATGAACCTGTTCGTCGTTCTGATCGAGCAGATCCTTCCAGTGAAACAGCATCTCCAGCAGCTTGAGCTCGTCCTCGCCCCCATAGATCGCTGCACCCCGGGGCCCCAGGCTCATGCGCCGCTGCTCGAACCTTCGCTTGGCCTGCCACTCCCTGAGGAACCCGGCATCGGGCCAGAAGAACGCCACCGGCCGAAACAGCGCATCCTTGATTCGCCTTTTGCTCTCAAACCCGACCGGGAAATCGAGATAGGTTTTCCGGAGCCATCGGTAGGCACTCTGGGCCGAGGGGCTTCGGGTCACGTCGCTGGGAGTGGGCATGGACAAGCTGTTGAATCTACCCCCTGAGTGCGTGTGGCTCGCCTGCTCCTCGCTTACGTTCGAGTGCGTCAGCTGAGTTTCTGCCCGTCAGGGTGCATGATTGTCCAGAAGTCGGCAATCTGCTGATGAGTTGAATAGAAAGGGGCGAATGCATCAAAGCCAACAAGATTCGTCATGAGGGTGATGCAGCGGCAGGGGATCCCGCAGGGCTGCCAGAATCGACCGGGCATTGGCGCGCCGCTGCGGTTCGAACAACAGCCAGAGCCAGGGCTTGACAAGCATCTTCAGCACTTCCTTCAGCTTCAGGTCGGGGGGCACCTCCGGCTGCCGGCAGAGCCAGCGCAGGTTACGCAGCCCGTAATAGTGACGCCGTGGGCTGTAAAGCTGCATGCCGAGCCGGCGGCACAGGGGGTTCGGATGGTGGGCTCCGAAGCGCTGCCACAGCACCACCCGCTCGTCCTGCAGCAGCAGGAACCCCCGGGATCCGGCCCGGAAACTCCAGGCGTGGTCGAGGAAATCGATGAACAGCTCCTCATGGAAGCCGCCCAGGACAGACCAGTCGCCGGCCCGGAAGGTGCTGCCCGAACTGATCAGCAGGCGCGTCGCCTGATACGGACCGCCGGCCAGCGGCCCGGGGCGCAGGGAGGCTTCACCATGGCGGCGGCCGCTGCCCCGGTCCCAGATCGCCGGGCCCACCAGCAGCAACCGGTTGGGTACCCGCTCCCAGGCCTCGGGGAGACGGGCCAATGCCGCCGGATCCACGCTGCTGTCCTGGTCCAGCAGGCTGATCCAGCACGCTCCTGATCCGATCAGGCGGCGGATGCCGGCGTTGAAGCCGCCGGCCAGCCCCCCCCGGTTGGCGTTGACGATCACATCGCAGCCCTCGCCCTCAAGCGTTGCCAGGCGGCGATCAGGCACCGTGTTGTTATCGACCAGCACCACGAGATCCAGCACCTGCCGCAGGGCCGTCATGCGCTGCCGGAAGTCCATGAATTCCCCGTCGTCCCCAAGGCCGTAGACAGGCACCACAAGCCCATGGCCCCCGTGGACGTCCGATCGCTCAGGGCAGGCCGATCCTGGAGCCATCACATCAGTGCAACGCGGACGACGGCACCCGGCGCAACAGTCGGTGCGTGACCCAGCGAAGCAGACCCGGTGGCAGCAGGCGCAACGGCAGTCGCAGCGGCAGCAGCAGCAGCACCCTGGGCCAGGGGATCAACCCCTCCCGGCCGCAGGCCAGCAGGAACCGCAGCTCCTTGCCGGCATAGCGGAGTCCGTGACGCCGCTGCAGATGGGCCGGTCCCACCTGCGCCAACACCTCCACCTCGGGCCCGTTGTCGAGCCGCTCGCCGGCGGCCAGCAGCCGCAACCACAGGTCATAGTCCTCGAAACCACGCTTGCTGCGGTAGTTGCCCACCGCCAGCACCCGGGAGCGGCGGATCACCGACGAGGGATGGTTCAGGGGATTGCGCCAGCGGCTGAACCGACGCACCCGCTCCACTCCGCAGGGAACCGTGCGCAGGCCACACGGGCGGGTGGGATCGCGTTCAAATTCGGCGATCGGCGAACTCAGCGCCGCCAGCCAGGGTGTGGCGTGCATGCGGCGCACCTGGCGCTCGCAGCGCATCGGCACAGAGAGATCGTCGGCATCGACCCTTACCACGATCTCGTGGCGACAAGCCAGCAGCCCCCGCGCCAGGACCGGTCCTGCCCCTTCGCCCCCCGGCCCCGGCACGATGCGAAGCGGCAGGCCGCTCTCCAGCAGGCAGCGATGCAGCGGCGGAGGTGGAGGACCGTCGCAGCTGATCACCACCTGGTCGGGGGGCAGCGACTGCCGGCGCAGGCTGCCCAGCACCTCGGCCACCACCTCGGGAGGCTCCCAGGGGGCCAGGGCGATCAGTGCGCTGTAAGGCGGCAGGGTGGACATGGAAGGTGGGGCGGGCCAGCCTCCCGCCGTGGATGTCACGCCGCCACGGTCACGCCGCTTTCGACGACCGGTGCACCCGCCAGGCGCCGCAACTGGCTGATCACGGTGTCCTGCTGCTCGTTGCTGAGTTCCGGGAAGATCGGCAGGCTGAGCACCTCGGCGCACAGGCGTTCGGTGATCGGCAGGCTGCCGGGACCGTAGCCCAGGTGGGCGTAGGCGGGCTGGCGGTGGATCGGGATCGGGTAATAGATGATCGTGCTCACGCCGGTCTCCTGCAGCTCCTGCTGGAGCCAGTCGCGGCAGCAGGCTTCGGGCAGTCCGTAGGAGGCGCTGTCCGTGGAAGGCGTGCAGGCGCCGGCGCAGGCCGCACGGCCGCCGGGGCAATGGGGCACGCGCACCACGAACTGGTTCCAGCTGTGGCCCGCCGTGCCTGGATCGGCCAGGGCCACACCGCTCAGATCGGCCAGGCCCTGCCGGTAGCGGTCGGCGATCTGGCGGCGACGCTGCACCCAGCGCGGCAGGTGGGGCAGCTTCACGTTCAGCACCGCCGCCTGGAGGGCGTCGAGGCGGCTGTTGTAGCCGAGTGCGGTGTGGAGGTAGCGGCGCGGCATGCCGTGCACCGCCAGCTCCCGCACCCGCTGGGCCAGTTCCGGATCGCGCACGGTCACGGCCCCGCCGTCGCCGGCGGCGCCCAGATTCTTGGTGGGGAAGAAGCTGAAGCAACCGGCGTCACCCCAGCTGCCCACGGGCCGTCCGTTCCAGTGGGCCCCGCTGGCCTGGGCGCAGTCCTCGATCACCAGCAGGCCATGGGCCGTGGCGATGGCCCCGATCCGCTCCATGTCGACCGGCCGGCCGAACAGGTGCACCGGGATCAGCGCGCGGGTGGCGGGCGTGATCGCCGCCTCGATCCGCTCGGGATCGATCAGGTAGGTGCTCTCCTCCACATCCACGAACACCGGGGTGGCGCCCACGGCGCTGATCGCCTCGGCGGTGGCGAAGAAACTGAAGGAAGCTGTGATCACCTCATCGCCGGGGCCGATGCCCAGGGCCCGCAGGGCCAGCACCAGGGCGTCGGTACCGCTGTTGCAACCGATGGCATGGGAGACGCCGCAGGCGGCGGCGAACGCCTGCTCGAAGCTGGCGATGGTGCTCCCGCCGATGTACTGACCGCTGCGCAGAACCTGCAGTACGGCTTCGTCGAGGGCGCCGCCGAGTTCCCGCAGCTGCTCGCTGAGACTGAAGGGGGGCACGTGCATGGCGGCAACCTTAAGCCCCATCCCCTGCAGGGGCTGCTCCGGTGGCGGGGTGCCACTTGATGTTGCAGCCGATCGAGGGTGTCTGCTCCGCCGACGGCCTGCTGCCCTCAAGCAGGGCGGCCATGGCGGCGCGAACGTCCCGACCGTCGCAGGGAAGTCCGTTCCCGGGCCGGCTCGGGTCGAGCTGGCCCCGATACGCCAGGCGCCCTTCGGCGTCGAACAGGAAGGGATCGGGGGTGCAGGCCGCCTGGAAGGCGCGGGCCACGCTCTGGCTGGGATCGTGCAGATAGGGGAAGCGCCAGCCGTTGCACCGCGCCTGGGCTGCCATCCCCTCCGGACCGTCCTGGGGGTGGGTGGTAATGCTGTTGCTGCAGATGGCCAGGATCGCCGCCCGCTCGCCCCAGTCGGCCTGCAGCCGGCCGATCTCGGCCTCCACATGCTTCACGAAGGGGCAGTGGGGGCAGAGAAACAGCACCAGCAAGGGCCGACCCGGCCGCAGGGCGTGCTGCAGGGGCGGGCCGCTCACCGGGAGCAGCCCCTGCAGCAGGGCTTCCCGCGGCAGCGGGGTGTCCAGCGCCAGCATCGCGGAGGGGGTGAGGGCCATGGAACCGGCGCCGTGGTGGCGGCACGAGGCGGAAGGACAGGGATCATGGCCCCATACCCCCCTGGACGGTCTTGCTGCGGTTCCGTTCGCTGCCCTCGCTGCTGCTGCCGCTGCTGCTGGCCGGCTGCGTGCCGGCCTCCGAGCGGGCCAGCTGGCGGATCTTCCCCCTGCCGCGGCACGCCGCCCACGATGGTCTGGCGGTGGTGAGCCGCCCCGGCGGGGAGGGGCTTCACCTCTACCTCGACACCGACACCGAAACGGAGGGGCGCTGCCGTCCCCGCTGGAATCCCGATGCCGCCCGGCTGCGGGGCGGCGACGGCCCCCGGCCCCAGAGCACAGGGCTGGCGCCGCGGGCGGAGTTCTTCGCCGCCCTGGGGCATGGACGGCTGCGGTTGGCCCTGCGCCAGGCCTACGAGGCCCTCTGTCGTCGCCGGGCGCCCCGCAGCGAGTTCGTCTGGGTGGAGCCGCCCCGCCGCTTGCAGGATCTCCGCCCCGCGCCGCTGCCGCTCTGGGAGGAACGGAATCTGCTGAGCAATCCCAAGGTCATCAAGCGGGCGGAGAAGCGGCTGCTGGGCCTGCCCCTCACCCCCGACGACTTCAAGGACGAGGAGCCGCCCCGGCCGCCGGATGGTCCGTGAGGGTGCCCGCCAGGGCCACTGCCCCCAGATGGCCCCCGGGCAGCAGGAGATCCCACAGGTCCATGCCGCTCCGGCCGGTTGCCCCGTCGTCAGGACCGGCAAGGCCGGTTCCTCGGGCTTTCAGCTGCGCCTCAAGCCGGCACCACGCCTCCAGGAAGGCCCTTTCCTGCTCGGCCGGGGGCAGAGAATCCAGGGTCGCCACCAGCTCCGGCGCGAACATCCGCCTGGCGATCGGATGCCACTCCACCCCCGGGCGTGGCTGCTCCACATCCACCCCCACCGCGCGGACGGGGTGAAACGCCAGCAGCACCAGATCGCCGGAATGGGAGAGGTTGAACGGGGGGCCTCCCTCGAGCGCTGGTTTGCCATGGGGACCTGCCTGGAACGCCAGGCTGGCCGGATCCTGCTCCAGCCAGCGGCCGAGCGTGAGCCGCAGCACGCCCCGACCGAGCAGGAACCGCTCCTGATCGTCGCTCCGTCGCAGGCGGTCCAGGCGCTCGATCTCCTGACGATCCAGCAGCGACCGAAGCGACGCCATGGCCGCCCGTACGGCGGCGGTGCGGCGATCGATCTGCAGCACCAGAGGGGGGGCCTGCCGTGACGGGAGTGCCGGCACGGCGTGTCCTGCTCGCGGATCGGGCGCCGGCTCCCACGGGAGCGGCAGGACCCGGGGATCCAGCGCTGCGGGAGAATCGCCCGAACGCATTGCTGCCTCCCGGCGGTTCCTCCCTCCATGCTCCTCGATCTGCGCGGCAAGAAGGCCCTCGTCACCGGCATCGCCAACAACCGCTCGATCGCCTGGGGCATCGCCCGTCAGCTGGCCGCCGCCGGGGCGGAGCTGGGGGTCACCTACCTGCCGGATGAGAAGGGCAAGTTCGAGGCCAAGGTGCGCGAGCTCACCGCCCCCCTGAACCCCACGCTGTTCGAGCCCCTCAACGTGCAGGATCCGGCCCAGATCGAGGCCGTGTTCGAGCGGGTGCAGCAGCAGTGGGGTTCGATCGACGTTCTGGTGCACTGCCTGGCCTTCGCCGGCAAGGAGGAGCTGATCGGCGATTATTCCGCCATCAGCCCCGAGGGCTTCGCCCGCGCCCTGGAGGTGAGCGCCTACTCCCTGGCCCCCCTCTGCCGCTTCGCCAAGCCCCTGTTCAACGAGGGCGGCAGCGTGATCACCCTCAGCTACCTGGGCGCCGAGCGCGCGATCCCCAACTACAACGTCATGGGCGTGGCCAAGGCGGCCCTCGAGGCCTCGGTGCGCTACCTCGCCGCGGAACTGGGGCCCGAGAAGCAGGTGCGCGTGAATGCCATCAGCGCCGGTCCGATCCGCACCCTGGCCAGCAGCGCCATCGGCGGCATCCTCGACATGATCCATAACGTGGAGGAGAAGGCCCCTCTGCGCCGCACCGTCAGCCAGGAGGAGGTGGGCGGCACGGCCGCCTTCCTGGCCAGCCCGCTCGCCAGCGGCATCACCGGCCAGGTGATCTATGTGGATGCGGGCTACTGCATCACCGGGATGTGAGGCAGGGGCAGGATCAGGCCATCGGCTGGCTGGTCAGCGGAGCGGATCGCGGAAGCGCAGACCGGCAAAGCGCCGGAAATCGTTGTCAGCCGAATACAGGGTGCAGTCGTGCTCGATCGCCAGGGCCGCCAGCTGGGCGTCGGCGGTGAGGTTACCGGCGGTGCCCGCCTCCCCGATCAGGCGGCGCAGAAGACTCCAGTGCCGGGGACCGGGCTCCACCACCTCCACCACCGGCAACTGCAACCAGCCCTCCACCAGATCCAGAGCCTGCTCCGGCTGCAGCGGCCGGCGCATCAGCCGGGGCTGGGTGCTGATCCGCACCACCGCCAGGATCACGCTCCAGGGAAGGGCGACCGATTCGCACCCGTTGAGTGCGGCCTCAAGCCAGGCGCGCGCGGCGCCGTGCTGGGGCAGCTCCTCCAGCACGGCGTAGAGCCAGAGATTGGTGTCGATCAGGATCACCGGCCCTGCCGCAGCTTCTCGATGCGGGCCTCATCCTCCAGAGCCGCGGCCAGCGCCTGGGCCTTGGTGAGATCCACTCCGGGGGCGAGGGCTCCGATTGCGAAGGTCGGCAGGCGGTAGGGCACGCGCGGCGCGGACGGCTCGGGCCGTTGGAGCCCGGCCCGCAGGACCTCGTTCACGACCTGCTTCAGGGGCTTGCCGCTGTCGAGCGCCTTCCTGCGCAGCTGGCGCAGCACACCGTCGTCGATCGTGAGCGTGGTGCGCATGGCATCAAGATGCTTCCACTCAAGTCATCTTGGCATCACTTCCAGGCTTTGGGCATGATCGGAAGACCCTTCCAGGCGCCCGTGGGCGCATCCCGCCATGCGCAGCGGCACCATCCACCGCATCACCGGCGAAACCGATGTGCAGGTGCAGCTGAACCTCGACGGCAGCGGCCGCTGCCAGGTGGCCACCGGGGTCCCCTTCCTCGACCACATGCTCCACCAGCTCGCCAGCCACGGCCTGCTGGATCTGGAGATCAGCGCCGTGGGCGACACCCACATCGACGACCACCACACCAATGAAGACGTGGGCATCGCCGTGGGTCAGGCCCTCGCCCAGGCCCTGGGCGACCGGCGCGGCATCCACCGCTTCGGCCACTTCGTCGCACCCCTCGATGAGGCCCTGGTGCAGGTGGCGCTCGACTGCAGCGGCCGGCCCCACCTGAGCTACGGGCTCACGATCCCGGCCCAGCGCATCGGCAGCTACGACACCGAACTGGTGAAGGAGTTCTTCGTGGCGGTGGTCAACAACAGCGGCCTCACCCTCCACATCCGCCAGCTCGATGGGGTCAATTCCCACCACATCGTGGAGGCCTGCTTCAAGGCCTTCGCCCGGGCCCTGCGCCTGGCGGTGGAGGTGGATCCCCGCCGGGCCGGTGCCGTGCCCAGCAGCAAGGGGGTGCTGGAGCGGGCGGGCGCCGTTGCCGGCTCAGAGCCGTAGGAGGAAGCCGTCGCGGCGGTGCACGTTGGCCTCAGCATTCCGATGGAGATCAGGTCATGGGATGCCACTCTTTTTTGTAGGCGAGAGAACTTGTACAGGGTGCCGGAGACGCCTGAAGACGGCCCTCACTCCAGACCTCACATGGTGGCCTAGGGAAACGAGCTTTAGTCTCAGGCGCTTCCTGCGGCTCTCTGGCCCGCGACTAGGCGGCATGAACATCGCTTCCATCAGTGCCTGAAGCACGGCCGCCTGCTGCTCAGGTTTTGTGTGGGCGATCAGTTTCCTCGCATAGTCCCGAAGGGCGTGCCGGGCTGCGGGGGTTAGAGAGGAAGGCGCCCTACCGAGGATTCGTTGCAGAGTCTCCCTCAGATCGATTAGGTTGTGGGAGAGCCAGTCCTGCTCGGAGGTGACTTCTTCTCCGAGCAGCGCATCAATGACCTCCCAATTTAGTGAGGAGGCACTAGGCAGTAAATCCTTGATCTTCTCAGTTATCCATTTGCCTTGGCGGCGTCTCAGAATCACCTTGATCGTTGCCTGGGGCCGCAGGCGGGAGATCCAGAGTAGATAGAGCGAACTGCCATCGATGAACACCAGCTCATCGGCGGCCGAGTACAGTGTGATCTGCTCTGAAATGGAATGGTTCTCAGGATGGAAAACAAGGTAGCCCGCTTCTGCTAGCACTTCATCCAGAACAACATCTCCAATCAGGCGGCCTAGATCCAGAGGTAAGGAGCTTCGGCTGATGAAGACGCGGAATGGGGTATTCCTGGCTATTTTTGCGGCAGTCCCTGCTAAAGGCGGCATCACGGGTAGGCCCGGGAGTCTATATGCATCCAGCAAATTTCGCATCAGTTGCAGAGAATCGCAGCCGTAGCGCTGATCAACCGTGGAGGGGTCCAGGGAGAGTCCCCAGGGCTGAAAGGGGATCAGTAGGTGGCGGAAAAGAGTCGGTTCGCTGATGATATGTACACGTGCGGGCTCAAGTCCCAACCCTGCAAGAATTTCCGCCATATAGGCCAGAAGATCCTTGCCTTCGTCCAGCCAGGGAGGCATGAAGAACCAAACATTGCTCCGCAGGGCCTGCAAGTGCGATGCCGCACGCTGCAGGCGTATAGGCATTGAGTCTATAGATCCGAGCCACCAAAGCCTGGAAAGACTTTCGTGAAAGAAATGTCCGAAATGGCGAATCAAAACTCCGCCGAATATGCTCGTTGTATCCTGGCTGGTCGACGCCACTGGTGCAGCCTTGAGGGCACTAAGTAGCCATGCCTGGTCGATCTCAGCGTCCTTGCGCTCTGGTAGATCATGGACACCGTTGAGCGCTTCGACGACAATGTCTTGTCGGCCAGGGTCCCAGATCGCACCATGGCTGTGGCGGTTCGACACGAATAGTGGGCAGTCCGGTAGTGCTAGGCCATCGCGAAGCTCATGAATAACTGAAGCAAAGCCGTCGTGCTTGTTGCTGCCCAAGCTCTCTTCACTTCTGTCTGGATGTTCGGTAAGGCTCACAGGTGAAAGAGGCGAGAAGAAGATCATGGTTGGGCCTGCCAGCAGAGCCTATGGCCCGTTCCTGCTACTCAGTTGCACCGCTCCCTTCAGGGCTCAGAGGCTTAGGAGGAAGCCGTCGCGGCGGTGGAAATCGGCTTCCGCCCCCGGATGAGTCAGGGCCAGGAAGCTGCAGGCTCCATCGCCGTGCTGGAGCACGGCGGTGAGGGCCAGCTCCAGCGGGGCCTGGGCCAGGCCGAGGACCTCCAGTCCGAGCGTGAGCTCCAGCTGCAGATGGTCCGCCGTCCTGGCCAGCCGAAACGGCAGGGCACGGACCTGCGGGTCCGGCCTGAGCCCCTGGCGGTAGCCGTCGAGCCGGTACAGGTTCCAGTGGCCGGCCGGCGAGAGATTCAGTTCCCGGTAGCCCTCGTCGCCGGCTGCTGCCAGGAAGGCCTCGAAGCAGGTGCCTTCCCACAGCCCGTCGCAGCGTTCGGGGGTGGGGGCCAGCTCCGGCAGGCGCAGGCTGGCGAGCGGCCCGCGCAGCACGTAGCGGAGGTGCAGCCTGGAGCCCTCGCGCAGGGCCGTGGCCTCGAGGTGGAAGGGAGCCGCGGCCGGATCGTCGCCGAACGGCAGCAGCAGCTGGGAGCCTGGGGCGGAACGGCTCATCGGCTCAGGCCAGCCGCGCCACGATCGAGCGGATCGCGCTGTCCTGGGCCTCGATGCTCTCGGTGAGGCGGAACTGCACCAGGGCCCGCCTGAGGTTGTGCTCGGGATCCTCCGCCCGGAAATAGACGTTGCCGGCGAGGTGGTCGCTGAGGAAGCGCAGGCCCAGCTCGAAGCTGATCAGCCGCACCGCGTCGTAGATGTGCGCCAGCTCGGCCGGCTCAAGCATCGAGCCGGCGGCCGCCAGGTAGCCCTCCAGGATCGCGGCGCACAGCTCCAGGTCGAAGGTCACGGCCTCGAGGTCGGTGGTTTCCTCGCCGAGCCGATTGCAGCCGGAGCGGAGACAGTCGCCGATGTCGTAATGGACCAGGCCCGGCTTCACCGTGTCTAGATCCACCAGGCCGATGGCCCGGCCGCTGACGGCATCGAGCATCACGTTGTTCACCTTCGGATCGCCGTGGATCGGCCGCTCCCGCAGCCGTCCGGCGGCCCGGGCGTCCTCGAGCACCCAGCAGAAGCCTTCCCGATCCGCCACGAACGCCAGCGCCTCCTCCAGCTGCGGGGTGCGGGGAACCTCGCTCACCGTGCGCACCTGATGGAAGGCGTTCAGGTAGGTGGGGGTGACGTGGAAGCCTTCGAGGGTGTCGGCGAGCCGCTCCGCCGGCAGGTCGTGAATCAGGTGGTGAAAGCGGCCCAGGCCCCAGCCCACCTCGCGGGCGGTGGCGGGATCGTCGATCACATCCAGCGAGCGGGCGTTCTCCAGGAAGGTGAGGGTGCGCCAGCAGGCCCCGTCCTCCTCCACCCAGGGATCGTCGCCCTCGCGCACCGGAACCACCAGCGGTAGCTCCCAGCGGCCGCCATCCGCCCCGGGGGCGAGGCGCTCGGGCCGCTGGGCCAGATGGTCGCCCAGGGCCTGGATGTTGCGCATCACCAGGTCGGGGCGGCGGAACACATGGCCGTTGATCCGCTGCAGCACGAAGCGTGCCGGCCCGTCCTTGCCCTCCACCGTCACCAGGTAGGTGGCGTTGACGTTGCCGCTGCCCAGGGGCTCGACCGATCGAACGGCGCCCGGGAGCCGGAACCGCCCGGCGATGGCCGCGAGGGCATCCCGGGAGGGTGGCTGCGGCACGGAGCGTCCAGGGAAACGACCCGTCATCCTGACAGTCCTGGATCGCGCTTCCGGAACCGGTGGTTCTCCCGGCCGTGGCTACGCTTGAACGACCACGTCCACGCTGGTTCCATGTCACGCCTCCTCCTCCCCGCCGCCGCTCTGGGCCTGATGGCCGTGCTGGGCGCTCCCGCCCAGGCCGCCGAGCCCCCCTGCCCGCCTGCCGCCAAGATCGCCGAAGCCCCCTGCACCACCGTGGTGCCTCCCTGCCAGCCCGCTGAGCGCCCCTGCCAGGGCTGAGGGCCGGCCTCGCTCGCAGCGTCACACTCCGTTACGTGATGATGGGGGAGCCGGCGGTCGCCGGTTTCCCCCTCTTGCGTGCCGATGACCGTCGCTCCCCTGCGTGATCCCGCTTCCGGCGATTCGGCGGCTGTCCCCGCCTACGACCGGGCCGACTGGGCCAGCGCCTTCCGCAACGTCACCGTCGAGCTCGACGACATTCCCCTGGCGGCCGTGCGGGGCGAGGTGCCCGCCGAGTTGAATGGAACCCTTTATCGCAACGGCCCGGGCCGCCTGGAGCGTGGCGGCCACTGGGTGCACCATCCCTTCGATGGCGACGGCATGATCACGGCCCTGCGCTTCGACGGCGGCGGCGTGAGCCTGCGCAACCGCTTCGTGCGCACCGAGGGCTGGCAGGCCGAGGAGAGCGCCGGCCGTTTCCTCTTCCGGGGCGTGTTCGGCACGGCCAAGCCCGGCGGCTGGCTCGCCAACGCCTTCGACCTGAGGCTCAAGAACATCGCCAACACCCACGTGGTGCGGCTGGGCGATCAGCTGCTGGCGCTGTGGGAGGCGGCCGAGCCCCATGCGCTCGATCCCGACACGCTCGAGACCCGCGGCCTCTCGCGCCTCGACGGCCTGCTCAAACCCGGCGAGGCCTTCAGCGCCCATCCCCGCTTCGATCCGGGCCATCAGGGCGTGCCGCGGATGGTCACCTTCGGCGTCAAGACCGGCCCCCGCAGCACGATCCGGCTGATGGAGTTCGCCGCCGCGGATGATCCGCAGCGCGGCATCCGGGCGGGCGATCTGCTGAGCGAGCGCCGTGACACCTTCGCCGGCTTCGCCTTCCTGCACGACTTCGCCCTCACCCCCGACTGGGCGGTGTTCCTGCAGAACGCCATCGCCTTCAACCCGCTGCCCTACCTGCTCGGCCAGGCGGGCGCCGCCCAGTGCCTGAAATCCAAACCCGGAGCCCGCGGTTCGTTCTGGCTGATTCCGCGTGAGGGCGGCGCCCATGCGGGCGAGCCGCCGCGGATCTTCGAGGCCCCGGAGGGCTTCGTGTTCCACCATCTCAACGCCTTCCAGGAGGGCGACGCGGTGGTGGTGGACAGCATCTTCTACGGAGATTTCCCCTCGATCGGCCCCGGCACCGATTTCCGCGCGATCGACTTCGACGCCATTCCCGAGGGGCAGCTGGTGCGTTGCCGCCTCGACCTCGCCACGGGTGCCGTCAGCTCCGAGCGCCTGAACGAGCGCTGCTGCGAATTCGCGATGGTGAACCCGGAGCGCCAGGGCCTGCCCGCCCGCCACGCCTGGATGGCGGTGGCCGAGCGCGAGCGGGGCAACGATCCGCTGCAGGCCCTGATGAAGCTGGATCTGGCCAGCGGCGAGCGGCGGGTGTGGAGCGCGGCTCCGCGGGGCTTCGTGTCCGAGCCGGTGATGGTGCCCCGCCCCGGCGCCGCTGCCGAGGACGACGGCTGGGTTCTGTGTGTGGTGTGGAACGGGGCCCGCTGCGCCAGCGATCTGGTGATCCTCGATGCCGCCTCGATGGCCGAGGTGGCGGTGGTGGAGCTGCCGCTGGCGATTCCCTACGGGCTGCATGGGAGTTTTGTGCCGGCCTGACCTGTGGCGGGGGCGCATGGAGATCGAACGATCAGCCGGCATGCAGTTACGGCGTCTGGCATCTACCCCCATGCTGCGAGCCATCGCGCCACCCCTGTCTGCAGCGCCGCAGCCACATCGCCACATCCACGGGCTGGCCAGCCTTATGCAGCCCTTCGCAGATCACGCCGGTTTCGATGCGAGGGACCGCCCCACCTCTGATCGGCTGTGGTCCAGCCACGTTTGTCAGGCTTCGCCCACCTCGGCAAGCACCGCGGCCACCAGGCCGTCGCTGAGGTAGGAGCCGACCTCCTTCAAGGCCGCCAGCAGCGGCCCGCAAGCGGGAATCAGCCGCTGCTCCTTCGCCAGCACAAGCACGGCAGCGGTTCCGAGGATGGAGAGGCTCCGGCTTCGGGCCTCCGCCCTGCCGCAGCGGTCGTCCACGATCACCAGCACCCGGGCGCCTGCAGCCTGCCAGTGCAGCGCCAGGGCGATCGTGCTCCGTTCGCCGGCATCCACGCCGGGATTGAGGGGTTGGACGTCGGGCACATCCGCGAAGCCGGCGACATTGAGCCATCCCGCCGCTACGGCCTCGCTGATGGCAGGGGCGCCTGGAGCACACTCCTTGGCCGCGATGCCGATCTCGGCGGCCACCACGGCGGTGAGGGTCACCCTGCCGAACAATGCTCGCAGCAGGTCGAGACGGCCGATCCTGGCCAGGCCGATCAGGGGGGCCGCATCGGCGATCACCACGCGCGTCGTGCCCGGCCGCGAAGGCTCAGGCGCCTCCATGCAGCCAGCGGCGCGCAGCGGCCAGATCGTCCTGGAGGTCGTTCGCATCCCCCTCCACCACAGGAATTTTCAGGGCTGCGAGGATTTCGATGAAGCGCGTCAGCGGCAGATCCGCCACCCGGGCGGCGCTGGCCACGGAGATCGATCCGGAGCGGAACAGCGACAGGGCCAGGCCCGATCGAACCGCCGCCGGATCCGGCAAGCCGAGACGATCGAGCGCCACCACCAGCGCCGTGGGCTGCTGATGGCTGGTCAGCAGCGCCATGGCGTCCTGCTCTGCGGCCCGCAGCACCGTGGCTGGGTTGCTCTTGAGCTGGCGGATCGAAAAGGCCTGCATGGTGTTCCTACACCGTGTGACCTTAGCGCGTGGGCGATACCAGCATCCAGCGCCCTGTAGCAGGGTTGCTGGCTTGCGATCAGTGGGGGCGATTTTCAGGCCTCACCCTCCTGGAGCACCACCAACGCTTCAGCCCCACCCCGCACCCCATCCCCCTGCAGGCGACGATCCAGGGTGACCAGCGTGCCTTCGTGATGCACCGCAAGGGCCAGCAGGTAGGCATCGGTGAGCTGAGCGGAATCCAGCAGCCGTTCGTGCAGGACGACTGTGCCAGTGAGAAAGCTCAGGTCATCGGGCCAGAACCGATGGCGGGGATGGGCCAGCAACCCCTGCAGCAAAGGGGCCACCACCGCCGGCGGACCGGGGCTGTTGGGGTAACGGGGGTGCCCCAGGATGCGCAGCACGGCGTTTTCGGTGATCGGGCAGGTGGCCCAGGCGGAGGGTGCGGAGCCGGCAAACCAACTGTGGGCCAGCTCATGGTTCACATGGCGCGGATCCATAAGGGCGATCAGCACATTCACATCCAGCAGCGCTGCGCTCACGGCAGCTCATCGCGCAGGCTGTTCACCAAGTCCAGATCCACCGGTGCCCCCTGAGGCTGAACGGGGAGCAGCGGCAGCCCGTTGCGCAGCTGCTGCCCCATGGCCGCAGGTGCATGGGGGGTGCTGAGAGCGCGGCGGGCCAGGGCGCTGATCACGGCACCCAGGGAGCTGCCCTGCCGGCGCGCCAGCACACGGGCCGCCTGCATCACGTCGTCGTCGATCTGAAGGGTGGTGCGCATCGGATGCGATCGCATCAAGCATCATCGTATCGGCGCAGCAACGCCGCCTTCAGGCCCGTCGCCAGCGCCCGATGCAGGGCATCTGGCGGCCCTTAGGCCCAAGCCGGCATCGCCCTGCAGCCAGCTGCGGGCAAGGAGAAAGTCGTCGACACGTTCGGCCTCCTCTCCCGCCACCAATCGGACCTCTACGCGAGGGAACCGCAGTCGTTGTGAAACAACGACATCAGCAGGCCGGTGTCGAGATAGGTGCTGCCGGGGTTGGATTCAAGGCTCCTGACCCCGCAGCAACGGCACCGCCGAGCCCTGCAGGGCCGGCTGATCGCGATGCAGTTCGGGCAGCCGCACCACCCAGCCGGAGGCCGCCGGGGCAGCTGGCTTCTCTCTCGTGCTCCATCCGGGCCCCGGGCTTGCCGCGGCGCGTGATCACCACCTCATCGCCTGCTTCCACTGCATCCAGGAGCGCTGAGAGCTGAGCCTTGACCTCCGCCAGAGCGACTCTTCGTCTGACCAGATGATCTGCGCACGGTAAGCGGATCGTTGGATTGGTCTGCTCCGACCCCTGTCTGCGAAGCGACGGCCACGGGGACGGCAATGACCATCGTGCGTGACTACGGGAGGCAGACCTTCTCCGCCACCACCGGGTTGGTGAGGGTGCCGATCCCCTCGATCGTCACGCTCACCGTGTCGCCGGGCCGCAGCCAGCGCGGTGGGTCCGAGCCCATGCCCACGCCGCTGGGGGTGCCGGTGAGGATCACGGTGCCTGGCTCGAGGGTGGTGCTGCCGGAGAGGAAGGCGATCAGTTCGGCCACCGGGAAGATCATGTCGCTGGTGGAGGCCTCCTGCCGCAGCTCGCCGTTCACCTCGGTGCGCAGCCCCAGGGCGTTGGGGTCTGGGATCGCGTTTGGGGTCACCAGGCAGGGGCCCAGGGGGGCGAAGGTGTCGAAGGTCTTGCCCCGGCACCACTGGCCGCCGCCCAGCTCGGGCCGCTTCTGCCAGTCGCGGGCGCTCACGTCGTTGGCGCAGGTGTAGCCCAGCACCGCCTGCAGGGCCTCGGAGGCACTCACGTTCTTGCAGCGGCGCCCGATCACCACCGCCAGCTCCCCCTCGTAGTCCACCGCTTCGCTGCCAAGGGCGGTGGGCAGCTCGATCGGCCCTCCGGGGTGCTGCACGGCCGAGGGGGCCTTCATGAACAGCACCGGCCTCTGGGGGATGGCCGAGCCGAACTCGGCCGCATGGCGGCGGTAGTTGACTCCGATGCAGAGGATCGCCCGGGGCTGAACCGGTGCCAGATGGCGAGCCGGGAGCGCAGCTTCGCCGCTGGGCCGCAGGGGTTCCGGCCCGAAGGGATCGCCCAGCAGCCGCTCCAGGCTGCCTCCGCCGTGCTCGACCGCGTAGTGGGTCGCCCCCCCGGCGTCGGCGTAGCGGCGGATCTTCATGGCGGGAGTGGGGCGCGCCCCTCCAGCCTGCCGCCGCGGCACAGGCGGAGCCAGGCTGGAAGGCGTGCGGCGGTGGATCCCGTGCCCTGGTTCGTCAAGAGCGAAACCTTCCTGCGTCCCTACGGCGAGATGCGGCCGCATCTGGCGGCCCACCGGGCCTGGGTGGCGGAGCAGCGGGCCGCGGGCGTGAAGATGGCAAGCGGCTACCTGGTGGATGGCGACGACCAGCCCGGCGGCGGTGGCCTGCTGGTGCTGGAGGCCGCGGATCACGCGGCGGCCGAAGCGCTGGTGCGCCACGACCCGATGGTGCGCAGCGGCGGCGTGGACTGGCGGCTGCACCGCTGGGTGCCCTCGGTGGGGGATCTGGGCGAGGTGGGCATTCCGGGACCGGGCTGATCAGCCCGCCGCTCCCTCCGGAGCGAACAGCTCCCCGAGCTGCGGCTCCAGGGCTGCAAACGCCCGCCCCCGGTGCCCCACCCGGGCCTTCTCCTCCTTCGTCATCTCGGCGAAGCTGCGACCGCTGCCGGCCACCTCGAACACCGGGTCGTAGCCGAAACCGCCCGTGCCGCGGGGCGCCTCCAGGATCGTGCCGGGGCAGCGGCCCTCCACCTCCAGCCGCACCACACCGTCGGGATCGGCCACGGCGAGGGCGCAGACGAAGCAGGCGCCGCGCTCCGGCGCCCCTTCCATCTCGGTGAGCAGGCGCTCGATCCGGGCGGCGTCGCTGTCGGCGTAGCGGGCGGAATGAACGCCGGGAGCACCGCCGAGGGCGTCGACGGCCAGGCCCGAGTCGTCGGCGAGGGCCCAGCAGCCGGTGGACCTGGCCACCGCCGTGGCCTTCTGCCGCGCGTTCTCGGCGAAGGTGTGGCCCGTTTCCTCCACCTCCAGCCCCTCGGGCATCGCCCGCACCTCCAGGGGGAGGCTCTCCAGCAGGTGGGCGAACTCCCGCACCTTGCCGGCATTGCCGCTGGCGATCACGAGCACGCTCATCTCAGATGCCCTCCGCCAGCTGGCGCGCCCAGGCCAGCACCGCGGCCACCCGCGCCGCGTCGGGGGCCTCGCAGTAGAGCCGCAGCAGCGGTTCGGTGCCGGAGAAGCGCAGCATCAGCCAGTGGCCCGGCCCCAGCCGCAGCTTCAGGCCGTCGGTGGTGATCCGCTCCAGCACGGGCACGCCGGCCACCTCTTCGGGCGGGGTCCGGGCCAGGTGCTGCTCCAGCCGCCCGCGGGCCGCCATGTCGGCCAGGCGCAGGTCGAGGCGGTCGTAGGCCGTGGCACCACCGCAGCGGGCCTGCAGGGCATCGATGCGCTCGCCCAGGGGCACGCCTCCCTCCACCAGCGCCTCGATCAGCAGCAGGGCGGCGAAGGGGGCATCGCGCTCGGGCAGGTGCATGCCGAAGCCCACCCCGCCCGATTCCTCTCCGCCCACCAGCACGTCGCCGCTCAGCATCTCGGCAGCGATGTACTTGAAGCCCACGGGCATCTCCTGCACCGGGCGGCCCAGGTCCTCCGCCACCAGCCGCATCAGGTCGGAGCCGCTCACCGTCTTGATCACCGTGCCCCCCAGCCCCTTGGCCCGGGCCAGGTGGTCGATGAACAGGGGCATCAGCAGCTGGGTGCTGCAGAACCGCCCGTGCTCGTCCACCGCGGCGATGCGGTCGCCGTCGCCGTCGAAGACGATTCCCATCGCCGGGCGGCCGGCGGCGGTGCTCTCCTTCACCGCGGCGATCAGCTCCCGCAGGTAGGGAGCCAGCGGTTCGGGCGGATGGCCGCCGAAGAGGGGATCGCGCTGCGAGCGGATCTCGCCGATCGCGCCGGAGGTCAGCGCCTCTTCCCCCAGCAGGGCCGGCAGTACCCCGGCGGCCGAGCCATGCATCGGATCCACGATCACCCGCAGCCCCAGCCGCTCCAGCCCCGCCGCCAGGGCGGCGGTGTCCACCCGGCCCTGCAGACCGGCCACATAGCTGCCCAGGGCATCGAAGCGGCGGGTTTCGCCGGGGATCGGCACGGTGATGCCTCCGGCCTCGAGGCGCCGCTCCACCCGCCGGGTGAAGTCGCCCTCCACCGAGCCGCCGAACGGGCCCTTGATCTTCAGGCCCAGCCATTCGGGCGGGTTGTGGCTGGCGGTGATCACCAGGGCCCCCAGGGCCCGGCGCTCCACCACCGCCCAGCTGGAGGCCGGCGTGGGGGTGGCGGAACTGGAGAGGATCGGCTCGAGATCGGCGCCGCGCACGGCGCTGGCGATGGCCTCGGCCAGTTCCGGGGCCAGGAAGCGGCGGTCGTAGCCGATCACCACCTCGCGCGAGTGGAGATCGGCGGGCGCGCTGGCCGCCAGCTCGCGGGCCGCGGCTGCCGCCACCGGCAGCAGCCGCTCCACCGTGATGTCCACGCCGAGGATGCCCCGCCAGCCGTCGGTGCCGAAGGCGATCGGGCTGGCTGCCAGCGGCAGGGGGGCGGAGGCCATGCGCAGGGCTGGGCGGTACGGGCTGGTGTTAGCAGCCGCTCCCACCCCCTGAGCGCGCCAAGGTGCCGGCGCTCGGGCAGGCCACCGCCGCCGCCCTAGCGTCCCCCCGTGCCCGCCCCCACCCCTCCGCTCACCGACCGCCTGCTGCGCGGCTGGCTGCGCTGCCGCCGCCGCGCCTGGCTCGACCGCCACGGTCCGGCGCTTCAGCGGCAGTGGAGCGCCCATCGCGCCCTCGCCCTCGACGACCAGCTGCGGGGCTTCCAGACCCTGCTCCCCGAGCGGCCGGGGCGCGGAGAGCCCGCCGCCGCCGCCGGGGCGGCCGGAGTGGTGGGGTTGCGGCTGCGGGGCCGCGGACCCGAGGGGCTGACGGTGGAGGCCCATCCGCCGCTGCTGGAGCGGGTGGACGGCAGCAGCCGCTGGGGGTGCCATGCCTACCGCCCCGTGCTGGCCCGCCAGGGCCGCAACCTCACCCGTGAACACCGCCTGCAGCTGATGCTGTGGGGACGCCTCCTGGCGCAGCACCAGGGGGCGGATGTGCCCCATGGGCTGGTGGTGGCCGGCGCGGGCCGCGGTCTGGAACGGGAACGGCTCGCTCTGGGGGGGAGCCTGCCGCGCCAGCTCGATGAGGCTCTCCAGCGCCTTGCGGCCGACCTGGGGCGCTCCTCGCCGCCGCCGCTCACCAGCGACCGCAAGAAGTGCACCCTCTGCTGCTGGCGGGGGATCTGCGACGCCGAGGCCGCGGCGGAGGGCCATCTCAGCGAGGTGAGCGGCATCGGCGGCCGCCGCCGGGAGCTGCTGGTGGCCCTCGGCATCGACAGCCTGGCCGAGCTGGCCGCCGCCGACCCCGCCGCCCTGGCGGAAGAGCTGGCGGTGCACGGCGAGCAGCACCGCGAGGTGGCGCCCCAGCTTGTGGCCCAGGCCCGGGTGCAGCAGCAGGGCCGGGAGCTGCGCCGCCCGGAGGCCAGAGGCCCGGCCTTGCCGGAGCTGGAGACGGCGCCGGGAGTGCTGCTCTACGACATCGAGTCGGATCCCGATGCCCGCGACGATTTCCTCCATGGCCTGCTGATCCTTCCCCGCGATCCCGCCGGGTCCTGGCCCGCGGCGGCGGATGATCCGGGCCGCTACCAGCCGCTGCTGGCCTTGCAGGAGCACGGCGAAGCGCGGCTGTGGGCCCGGCTGCGGCGCCTGCTGGCCCGCTACCCCGACTGGCCGCTGCTGCACTGGGGCGAGACCGAGGCCCTCGGCCTGCTGCGCCTAGCGGAGCGCCAGGGTGCGTCCGAGGCGGAGCGGGCACGCCTCAAGACCCGGCTGATCGATGTGCACGTGCGGCTGCGGCGCCACTGGCTGCTGCCGGTGAACAGCTACGGGCTCAAGGCCGTGGCCGGCTGGCTGGGCTTCCGCTGGCGGCAGCGCGGCGTCGACGGGGCCCGCTGCCTGCTGTGGTGGCGGCAGTGGCGGCGCTGGTGCCACGACACCAATGCCGGCCCGCGCCGCCCGGGCCGGCGGGCCGGCGCCGAGCAGCTGCGGCGGATCTTCCGCTACAACCACGACGACTGCCTGGCCACCTGGGCGGTGGCCTGCTGGCTCCTGGATCAGGACCGGGCCTGAGCGCTCCCCTGACCGCCGGTGCCCACCGGCGGGGGGACGAAGCGCTCGGGGAGGCAGAGGCTCAGTTTCGCTCCCTCTTCGCCGGCCCGCAGCCGGGGTGCCTCCAGGGCGCCGCGGCGCACCAGGGCCAGGCCGATCCAGCCCTGCCAGCCATCGGCCGCGTTCTCAAGTCGCAGCACGGAGCTCAGCGTTCCCGCGCGCCCGCCGTCACCATCGCGCAGCACCGCGCCGGGCTCCGGGGCGCTCCCGTTCGGGTCGGCCAGGAACCACCGGCGCAGCTGCTGCTTCACGCCGTCGTAGGTGGCCAGTTTGGCGAGGGTTTCCTGGCCCACGTAGCAGCCCTTGTCGAGCCGTACCCGATCCGCCAGCCCCAGCTCGAAGGGGTTCACCTCCTCATTGATCTCGCCCGGCACCGCCGGCAGTCCGAGCTGGATCCGCCAGCGCTCCACCTCCCTGGCGCTGAGCACCGGCAGGTCCGCCAGCTCGGCCGGCAACCCGGCCGAGCCCCGCAGCAGCAGGCGGCCGTCGTCCAGCCGCCAGCTGGTGTCGTCGTCCTGGGCGTGCCAGGCGCCCTTGGCCTCCGGGGCGGCCGTGGCGTCGGGGCCAAGAACCTCCAGGCTCCGCACCGCTTCCGGTGCACCCAGGCGCACCGCATCGGCGGGAAACAGCACCCGGTCGAGGGCGGTATGCACCGCAGCGGCATCGCCGGCCTCCACCACCAGCCAGGCCCCGCCTTCGTCCACGAGCACCTGGGCCAGGGCCCGCAGGCGGGCGGTGGGGCTGATGCAGCAGGTGGCCAGCCGCTCACCCGGCTGGGCCAGCGCCAGGGACTGGCTGGTCTGGCCGTGAAGCACCCGCAGGGTGTCCGGACCCTCCAGCCGCAGCACGGCGGCCGGACGCTCCAGCAGGGAGGGCACCGCGGGCCGCCAGCTCCACGGCGATCCAGCAGTGACAGGGGAGGTGGTCATCAGCGCCCCTCCAGGGCGGCGGAGCGCCCCGCCACCTCCTCCAGCAGGAACAGGCTGCGCAGATCGAGGTTGGCGGCCGCCATCGCCTCCCGCCCCCCTTCCTGGCGGTCGACGATCGCCGCCACCCGGTCCACCACGTAGCCGGCCTCGCGCAGCTGGGTCACGGCCCGGAGGGCCGAGCCGCCGCTGGTCACCACGTCCTCCAGCACCGTGATCCGGCTGCCGTCCGGCGGCAGGGGGCCCTCCAGCCAGGCCCCGGTGCCATGGCCCTTGGCCTCCTTGCGCACGATCAGGGCGTCGAGCGCACGGCCCTCCAGGGCGGCCTGCATCGCCACCGCACTCACCAGCGGATCGGCCCCCAGGGTGAGTCCGGCCACGGCCACCGCATCGGCCTCCACGAGCTCGAGCAGCTGGCTGCCGAGAAGGGCGAGCCCCAGACCGCTGAGGCTCACCGGTTTGCAGTTGACGTAATGGTGGCTGGTGCGGCCCGAGGCCAGGGTGAAGCTGCCGTGGCGGTACGCCCGTTCGGCCAGAAGCTCCAGCAGGGTGGAGCGCCGGGTGGCGGGATCGGCGGGCGGGAGAACCATCGGAGGGCGGGGCAACGTGGTGGCAGGCGCCTGAGGTGGCTAGTTTGCGTCCCACCTGGTTCCGTCGGTCGTTGCCGCTGTCGTGATGCCCCGTCTTCTCCCGGCGTGCGCCCGGGGACCGCTCCTGGTCCCCGCTGCCACCTTCGTCGCCCTTCCCGCCCTGGCTGCCCTTGCGGCCCCCCCGCCTCTGCTGGCGGGCCCCGTGCTCTGCACCACCACCCTGGAGGCTCCGCCGATGGCCGTCGGCGGCCCGCCGCCGGCTCCGGTGGAGGTCACCCGCTGTGGGGTGGTCACCACCGTGCCCGAGCAGCTCACCCGCCAGTTCTACGCCTGGACGTCCCCTTTCGCCCGCGGCGTCAATCTCACCCACCAGATCACCGATTTCTTCGGCATCGCCATGGGCGGCGGCGATGGCACCCGGGTGATGGGGCTGGGTTTCCCCGATCAGACGATCATCTGGGACGGCAGCGCCATCGAGAACACAGCCAACGTCCTGCTCCAGGACCAGAGCCCGATCATGCCGCTGCGCACGGGTGATCTTCCCGACGTGTTCGGCAGCAGCCTCGGCGGCTCCGCCCTCCCCGCCGACAGTGGAGCCGGCTCCGGTAGCGGCGCCCCGAGCCCCTATCCGCCGGCGTCCCGCGGTCTCTGGTGAGATCGGGTCCAGCGGGGGTCTAGCAATCTGGTGAATGCAGCGGACTCATAATCCGCCTTAGGTGGGTTCGATCCCCACGACCCCCATCAATCAAAAGCCTTTCAGGCCAAGGGTTCCCGGGGAATCCGCAGCCACCTCCCCAGCTCCCGGCCAGGCCCGGGAGCTGGACGCAGAACGCGGCCGGGATCCGAATCTGCATCGGCGAGGGCTGGAGGCCTTCCCCTTCGAGCGCTGGCTGCAGCCATCCCGGACACCCGGCCAGGGCGACTCAGGCATCAGCGGCCAGGAGGCCAACAGCCGCGCGGAGGCCTGGTGGCGGCAGCAACGCAGGCGCGGTCCCAGCGCCGACGTCACCTGGGAGGCGACCGATGCCGCCCCGCTGAGACCCCTGCCGAGCCAGAAGGCGGTCACGATCGACACCCTGCGGGCCCTGGTGCACAGCAAGCCGACGGGCAACCGCAGTCGCAGCAAGGCCGCCCTGGCCGCCACCGCCGTGGCGCAGGCCCTGGACATGGGCAGCGAAGCGGTGCAGGAGCTGCGGGGGCTGGGCAAGGGCTACAGCCCACTGCAGGATGCGGCGCTGCGGCATCTGCCCGCCGATGAGGTGATCGTCGAGGTGATCGACGGGCTGCCATCGGGGTGGCAGTGGGTCGCCGGGATCTGGGCCACCTATGGCGCCAGGCCCCACGAAGCCCTGCTGATGGCGGAGGTGGCCTCACTTGTTGCGCAGATGTGAGGCGAAGCCTTCCACATCCACGACGACCCCGCGGATGCCGAACTGATCAGGGGCGGCAAGGCCCGGCAGCACCGGGGCCCCCATCGGCCAGCCGAGACCCGCCGACGCGAGACTTTGTTAAAGGGAAAAGCACCAGGCTTTAATAGGCACTGGCCTTGTTCAAGCTTCGCGGTGGTGGGCTGATGAAGCGCGTTTGCGCCGGTCACTACGAGATCACCAGCACCGCTGGCGAGGAGGTTCGTGCCTTCATGCCGGCGCCATTGCCGCCTGAGCCCCCCGTCCAACTGGATGGAGCCCTGCAGGCGTTGCACGAGCGTGCGCTGTTGGCCTGCGGGCGCCTGGATGGAGTTTCGGCCCTCCTTCCCGATCGCGACATCTTCCTCTACGCCTACGTACGGCGCGAAGCCCTGCTGTCGTCTCAGATCGAGGGCACGCAGTCCTCCCTGTCCGACCTGCTGCTGTTCGAGCTGGAAGAGGCCCCAGGTGTCCCTTTCGATGACGTCGTCGAGGTCTCCGGTTATGTGGCGGGGTTGGAGCACGGCCTGGGGAGGCTGCAGGAGGGGGTCCCCCTCTCCTCCCGCCTGCTGCGCGAGATCCATGCCCGACTGTTGGCCAGGGGCCGCGGAGCCGATCGGCTGCCGGGAGCGTTCCGTCGGAGCCAGAACTGGATCGGCGCCGCCCGCCCAGGCAATGCCCGCTTCGTGCCCCCGCCTCCTGGGCTGGTGGAGGAGTGCATGGGGCAGCTGGAGCAGTTCATCCACGGAGGGCCCCAGGGCGAACACAACCTGCCGTTGCTGGTGCGCGCCGCACTGGCCCACGTGCAGTTCGAGACGATCCATCCGTTTCTCGATGGCAACGGACGCCTGGGCAGGCTGCTGATCGTGCTGATGCTGATTGACGCAGGGGTTCTGCAGGAGCCATTGCTCTATCTGAGCCTGTTCTTCAAAGAGCACCGCAGCCGCTACTACGCGCTGCTGGACGGCGTGCGCCGGGACGGGGACTGGGAGGCCTGGATCGACTTCTTCCTCGAGGGAGTCGCGAGCACGGCAGCCACTGCGGTCAGCACCGCTCACAGCCTGCTCGCGATGTTCCGCGCCGACGAGGCCAGGCTGGGCGGGCTGGGGCGTTCGGGGCCAAGCGCGCGGCACGTGTTCGCCGCCCTCTGCCGGCGTCCACTGAACAGCATCAACCAGCTCAGCACCGCCTGTCATCTGAGCTTTCCCACCACCGCCAAAGCCCTGGATGCCCTGGTGGATCTGGGGATTGTTCGAGAGATCACCGGTGGCCGGCGCAATCGCCTCTTTGCCTACGACGGCTATCTGACCATTCTCAGTGAGGGGGCCGATCCGCTGTGACGGGGGCCTTCGGTCTTGGTGACGCGGCGATCAGCGAGGGGGACGAGAGGCAGATCAGGCCCCTGATGCTGACGCATGTTCTGGCCTGGGCCCGGCTGGCCAAGGCCTCAAGGGCCTTGATGAGCTCTGGCGTCAGGCACAGGCGCAGCGCATGCAACGGGTGATGGTGCCGTATCTGGAGGCTCTGCTGTAGGGCTCTGCGTCAAACCAGCTCAGCCCGGAAGACGGGTCGCCAGATCGGTCGGCACGCGGAAGATCTCCCGCTTGCCATCCTTGCCTGGGATCAGGAGGCCGCGGCCTGCCAGCTTCTGCAGATCGCTGCGGGCGGTCTGGTTGCTGACGCCATGGCTGTTCTGGTGGGAGAGCACCGTGTAGCGGAACCCTGCATGGCGCAGCAGCGCCAGCTTGGCGGTGGCAGTGCTGAGGTAGGCGTGCAGGTTGGCGATCGCCTGCTGGATCACCGTCACCTGAGCCAGCAGGAAGTAGGTCAGATCGTTGTCATCGGTTCCGCAGAGCAGGAATGAGCGCTCGTACATCGCCCGGGCCTGGTCGATCACCGAGGAGATCGAGATGAACTCAAACAGCCAGTACCCCTGCTTGAGCATCGACCTGTAGAAGAGCGCCCGGGCTGTGCGGCCATTGCCATCGCAGAACAGGTGGTCGCAGGCCAGCCAGAAGTGCAGGGCGATCGCCCGGACCACCGGGTGAATGAACACGGCTGGGGTTTCACCGTTGGCAAACCGCATAGCTGCTCCAGCCGCGCTTCCAGCTCAGTGGCTGCCGGAGGGACGTGGAACACCGTCCCATCGATGTCATCGACCACCACCTCCACGCCGGGAGGACGCAAGCGGCCGGCATCGGCGGGGTCATCCAGGGTCTTCTCGCTCACCAGCCGATGCAGATCCAGCACCAGCTGAGGCGTCAGTGGGGCGTCCTGCATCTGCCGGATGCGCTGCATCGTCCGGAAGTTGTTCAGGATCATCTGCTCGGAGCGATCGCGTGTGAAGGCAGTGGTGACGGCCTCTGGCGCCATCACGCCGGCACCGGCCTGCATGTCGATCTCATGCAGACCCTTGAGCAGCAGCGGCAGTGGCGCGCCTGTTCCCCGCCGTGCAAACTTCTCGGCCAACCACCCCTGCTCATGGCTCAGGCCCAGTGGGGGCGTGCGATGGCGCAGCTCGTCCCAGTGGAGATAGAGAGGCCACCCTGGCTTGCGGCGGCCAGTTGCCAAGCACGGGCATCGCCTCCTGCAGCCCACCCCCCAGGGCGAGCACCAAGAACCTGCAGTAGCTGCTGGCAGCGGGGAGGGCACCGCATTGAGCGGGTCTGCAGCGATCCAGCGGCGCGAGCCCCAAGGCTGTGGCGCTCCAATCCGCGCTGGACGTTCAGAGCGCCATGGGAACAATCACCCGTGGCGGCAGGTTGAGCTGGCGGATGCGCCGGGCGAAACCGCGGTCGTCGAAGGAGGCGATCACTTCGCAACCTTTGCAGCTGGCGTGATGCAAGGCGTCGGCGAAATCGAGGCCGGAGCGCAGCCCCGCCACCGCCTGCTCCAGGCCGGGGCGGTCTTCCATCTGCAGACAGGGGTGCTGCAGCAGTTGCTCGAACACCAGCAGCACCTGCTCGGCCGCGAAGCCGTAATAGCCCCTCAACACCCATTCCAGTTCCAGCGCCACGGTCTTGGGCAGAAACAGATCCTGGCCGGATTCGATCAACAGGCGAGCCGCCTGGCGCTGGGCCTGCGTCGCCGCGTCAGCGCTCTCCTCCTCCACGAAGTAACGGGCGAGCACGTTGGTGTCGAGACCGATCACGGCCGCAGCAGGCGGGCGGGATCGAAATCCACCGGCAACGGCGGCCGCTGGCTCTTGAGCAGCCCGAAGCCGCTTTCGGGAAGATCCTGCTGTGGTTTCCACGGCCGCAGCTCGATGTGGTCGCCCACCAGCTCGAAGCAGACGCGGCTGCCCCGCCCCAACCCGAGCTGCTGGCGCAGGGCCTTGGGGATGGTGACCTGCCCCTTGCTGGTCATCGAGCAGGCGGCTGAGGGGTCCACGGGCAAGTCAGAGCGTGTATTACCTGGTAAGGCTAGCTGTGCTGGATGGGAGGAAGCCTGGCGCTCGCAGTCCGCACGGCAGGCAGCCCACAAAAAACTCTGCAGGAATCCTCCTGGGATTCATCAAAGGGTTGCCGGGATGCCATGGACAAGCAGTCCATTTCCATCTCCGTGGAGACCGACCTGCTCGAGGAGCTCGATCAGGAGCTGCGTCACAAGGCGCATCGCCAGCAGAACCGCTCAGCGGCTCAGTGGCGATAGCGTTGACAGCAGTGCAGGCATTGCAGGCGGTAGCAACTCATGGTCACGCTCACCATCCGCAACCTCGACGAGAGCACCAAGGCTCAGCTCCGCATCCAGGCTGCTCGCCACGGACGATCCATGGAAGAGGAGGCCCGCACGATCCTGCGGGATGCCATCCAATCCAGCCAGCCAGGCAGCAAGGCTGGGCGGTCGTATTCACGCCCACTTCGCTCAGTTGGGCGGTGTGGAGCTCAACCTTCCAGAGCGTTCGTCCCAGCCATCCCCAGCCCGGTTTGAGGAAGAAGCAGGCTCGGCAACCTAGGAACGTCTGCAACGACCAGGAGATGTTTGGCTGTGATCCTGCTCGATACCAACGTGATCTCGGAGCTGATGCGCCAGCGACCTGCCGCAGGAAGCCTCCTTAGCGTGGGGACACGCAGGTCGGAGGGTCGTGAACCGGGCGTTGCACCTCCCCATCCTCCGACGAGCTCTGGTCCTGTTCCTGCCGATCAGCGCCGCGATCTCCGTGGTGCTGGTGCCGATGGCCCTTCTCTACGAGCGCAGCCGCCGCGAGACGCTGCAGACGCGGGTGCAGGCCCTGATGGAGGCCTCAGCCGTGCGGGCTCGCCAGACCTTCCGGGAGGTCAGGAGCAACTCCGGCGTGGTGCTCACCGTGCCGGCCATGACCGACCTCTGGAGCGGCCCCGGGCCTGATCGGCAGGCCCTGGCCGATCTGGGCAAGGTGTTCCGCAGCCAGCTCCGCGAATACGAGCGCTACTCCTCCCTGCGCATCTACGACCGAAACGGCGCCCCGCTCCTGGCCGTGGATCAACCGAGCGCGGCTGCAGCCGATGGCGCAAACCAGGCCCTGATGCCGGAGGTGCTGGCCCAGGCCAACCGCCTGGCGCCCCGGCAGCTCTGGTTTCGCCGGTGCTCTGGCCCACGTCGGCCCCCCGTTCTGGCCTGCCGCCCCCGGACCCCTACGTCCTGGCGGTGCGCCCCCTGTTCGACCGCGCCCGCGTGCGCCGCGGCGTCCTGGTCTTCGTGACCCAGCTCGGGCCGCTCCTCCAGGACTTCGATCGGATCACCAACGATTCCGGTGCCCTGCAGCGGGGCTACATGCTCAGCCGCACCGGCACCGTGCTCAACCCCGGAGGCGGTGGCCGGGGGGTGAACTTCGCCCCCCGGTTCCCGGAGGTGTGGAAACGCATGGCGGCACAGCAGAGCGGCGGCGTGGACACCAGCGGCGGTCTGCTCCGGTTCCTGAGCGCCACCGTGTTGCCCTGGAAGCGGCCCGGCCCTGGGGGGCTGTTCCTCTTCCGCCGGCTGCAGCCCTTCAGCCCACCCCCTGGCGCCAGTGGGGATCCTGCCACCGCAGACAGCTTCCGGCTCGTGGTGGAGGTGCCCTCCCCCTCCCTCTACCGCGGCTCGGTCCTCTCCCAGCCCGCGGGCCTGATCCTGGTGGGCCTGCCCTATCTCCTGGCTGCGGTCACCAGCCTGGTCATCGCCGATTCCCAGGAGCGTCTGGCCCGCAGGCAACGCCATGACCAGAGCCTGGCGCAGCGGTTGCTGGGCGTGATGCAGAACGCGGGGGTCGGCATGGCGCTCTGCGATCCGGCCAGCGGCGCCATCCGCTCCGCCAATGCGGCGCTCTGCGGGTTCTTGGGGCGCGAGGAGGCCGAGCTGCTCCAGTGCCGCTGGGAGGAGCTCGGCCATCCCGACGACCGGACCCTCGATCTGGAACAGGCCCGCCAGCTCCGCCAGGGCGCCATCGACCATTACGGCCTTCGCCGGCGGTACCAGCGACCCGATGGCACCAGCCGCTGGGGCGACCTGGTGGTGTCCGCCGTGCGCGATCCCTCGGGTGTCTCCACCGACCTGGTGGTCCAGATCAGCGATGTGACCGAGCTGCTCCAGAAGACGGCCTACCTGGAAGCGGCGACCGCCGCTGGCATCGTCGGCATCTGGGACTGGGACGTGGAGCACGACGTGCTCACCTGGGATGCGGTCATGTATCAGATCTACGGCCGACGGCCAGAGGACTTCCAGGGCACCCGCGACGCCTGGGAGCAGGGGTTGCATCCCGCAGATAAGCCCGACGTGCTCCAGGAACTGAACGCCGCCCTGCAGGGGTTGCGCGAGTACCAAGTCAAGTTCCGGGTGGTGTGGCCCGATGACTCGGTGCACCATGTCATGGCCCGAGGTCGCGTCAGCCTCGCCGGCGACGGGCGCCCGGTGCGCATGGTCGGCGTGAACTACGACATCACCGCCCAGGTGGAGCGCCAGGAGGAACTGGAGCATCAGCACGCCCTGATGGCGGCGACCGTCCAGTCCCTGCACGATCCCCATGTCATCCTCAAGGCACGTCGCGATGCCTCCGGGGTCATCGTGGACTTCGTCACCATCTCGGCCAATGCGCTGACCTGCCACTACGCCGGCCTGAGCCTGGATCAGCTGATCGGCAGCTCCTTGTTGGAGATCCTGCCGGTGCATCGGTCCTCCGGACTGCTGGACCTCTACATCCGTGCGGTGAACACGGGCGAGCCGCTGGTGCTGGATGACTTCGTCTTCCCGCACGAGATCATCGGCGAGGAGGTCCATTTCGACATCCGCGCCATCGCCGTCGGCGACGAACTGAGCATCACCTGGCGCGATGCCACGGCGCGATTCCAGATGCTGGGGCGGCTGGCCGAATCCGAACAGCGCTACAAGCTGCTGGCAGAGAACGCCTCCGACGTGGTGTTCCGCGGCAGCCCGGAAGGCGTGACTCTGTGGGTCACCCCCTCGATCACCGACCTGATCGGCTGGACGCCCGAGGAGCTGATCGGCCAGCCCTTCGGCCCCTTCGTCCACCCCGACGACCTGGAAACGCTGAAGCAGGCGCGAGCCGGCCTGGCCCAGGGAGATCGACAGGAGTTCCGCCTGCGGGTGCGCCATCGGCAGGGGGGCTACCGCCGGGTGGCCGTGACCGCCCGGGGTGCCCTCGGTCCTGACGGCCGATTCCTGGGGAGCGTCGGGAGCTGGCGCGACATCGAGGCGGAGGTGGAGGCCGAGCAGGCCCGTGCTCTGGAGCGCTCCCGCCTGGTGGCCACGTTCGAGTCCCTCCTCGATCCCCACGTGGTGCTGGAGGCCCGACGGGACGCCAGCGGCGCCATCGTCGATTTCGTCTACACCGCCGTGAACGAGGCGGCCTCCCGCTACAACCTGCTGGCCCAGGACCAGATGGTGGGCCGCAGTGTGATGGAGCTCCTGCCCGCCCACAGCAGCACGGGCCTTCTGGAGATGTACAGGCGGGTGGTGGAGACGGGCGAGCCCCTGGTGCTCGATGACTTCACCTACCCCCACGAGATCCTGGGCGAGGAGCGTCGCTACGACATTCGTGCCGTCCCCATCGGCGACGAGTTGTCCTTCACCTGGCGCGATGTCACCGAGCGCCACGACGCCGCCTGCAGGCTGGCGGCCTCCGAGGAGTCCTACCGGCTCCTCGCCACGAACTCCAGCGATGTGGTGGTCCGCGTCCGCGACGACACGGTGCTCTGGGTCTCCCCCTCGCTCACGACCGCTCTCGGCTGGCAGCCCGAGGAATGGATCGGGCACCAGGTGAGGGATTTTCTCCATCCCGGGGATCTCGACGACCACCAGGTCGACCTCCAGGCGATCACCCGTGGCGAGAGTCGCTGCGTCGCTACCGGTTCCGCGACCGGGACGGCAGCTGGCACTGGGCGGAGGTGCATGCCGGCCCCTTCAGGGACCGGGAGGGCCGCATCGACGGGCGTGTGTCCTCGTTCCGCCTCATCGACAACGAAGTGGCCGCGGAGCGGCTCCTGGAGCGCCAGGCCCGCACTGACGACCTCACCGGTCTGCTCAACCGCCGGGAGGCACTCGGGCGCATCGACCGCCTGACCACCGGCGAACATCGCAGGGGTCAGAGGGAGGCCCTGCTTTTCTGCGACCTTGACCGGTTCAAGGGCACCAACGACCACTACGGCCATGCCGCAGGCGATCTGGTGCTCTGCGCCGTGGCCGAGCGCATCCGCGGCTTCCTGCGGGCAGAGGACCTGGCGGCCCGTGTGGGCGGCGACGAACTGCTGGTGGTGCTCCGGGGGGTGCAGTGTAAGGAGAACGCCCTGACGATCGCCGAGAAGATCCGCTCCGCCGTGCAGGAGCCTGTACTCACCCCGGCCGGAGCTGTGCAGGTCAGCCTCTCGATCGGGGTCACCCTGGTCGCGCCCGGGGAGGGCACCGACGCCCTGATCGCCAGGGCCGACGCGGCGATGTACGAGGCCAAGCAGGAAGGCCGCAACCGGGTGATCCCCATCGCCGCACCAGCCGTTTAAGGCGCACGCTCGCCTGCAGCCAGGCCTGCCACGCCCGTCACCCCGTGATGAACGCAGCGGTGAACTGATCACGTCCTTCCCGTCTGATGCAAACAGACGCTGTCCCTATCCTGGGCTCACGTGCTCGGACGGATGCGGTTCCTCGCCCTGGCCACCCTGCTGGCCCTGATGGCCTTCTTCGCGGCCGGCGAATTCGCCCTGATCCGCCTGCGTCCCAGCCGCGTGCAGGAGCTGCAGGAGAACGACGAGCCCGGCGCCCGCTCCGTGGGACGCCTGCAGCAGCGGCTGCGGCGGGTGCTGGTCGCCACCCAGCTCGGTGCGGTGCTGGCCCTGCTGGCGATCGGCTGGATCGGCCGGGGCCTGGCCCATCAGGTGGTGACGACCCTCCCGGGGGACGGGGAGGGATGGCTGCCGATGGCGCTCGTGGATGGCCTGGTGTTTCTGGCTCTGGTGCTCCTGGCCACCCTGATCGGCGGTCTGCTGCCCAAGGCCTGGGTTCTGCATCGCCCCGAAGCCTCTGCCCTGCAGCTGGCCCCGCTGCTGGAATCCCTCACCCGCACCCTGGCGCCGCTGCTGCTGGTGATCGAGAGCTTCACCGGCGTGGTGCTGCGGCTGCTGGGCCTGCCCCGGAACTGGGACGAGCTGGTGCCGGTGCTTTCGGCCGGCGAGCTCGAGACGCTGATCGAGAGCGGCGGCGTCACCGGCCTGATGCCCGATGAGCGCAGCATCCTCGAAGGAGTGTTCTCGCTGCGCGACACCCTGGTGCGCGAGGTGATGGTGCCCCGCTCCGGCATGGTCACCCTGCCGATCGAGGTGACCTTCGGCCGGATGATGGAGGAGGTGCATGCCAGCCAGCATGCCCGCTTCCCGGTGATCGGCGCCTCCCTCGACGACGTGCGGGGCATGCTCGATCTGCGCCGCCTGGCCGAGCCGATCGCCCGGGGACTGCTGGCGCCGGACACCCCACTGGCGCCCTATGTCGTGCCGGTGGCCCGGGTGCAGGAGAGCACCTCCCTGGCCGATCTGCTGCCCCTGATCCGCAGTGGCCAGCCCCTGCTGGTCGTGGTCGATGAGCACGGCGGCACCGAGGGTCTGGTGACCGTGGCCGACCTCACCAACGAGATCGTGGGTGAGGAGGAGGATCCGCTTGAAACCGCCGGTGAACTGCTGCCGCTGGTGGAGGGCGGCTGGTCGGCCGCGGGCGATCTGGAGATCTTCGAGCTCAACCGCCGTCTGGGTCTGCGCTTGCCGGAGGCGGAGGGCCATCACACCCTGGCGGGTTTCCTGCTGGAGCGGCTCCAGCACATCCCGGCCCCCGGCGAAGGCCTGCGCTGGAAGCAGATCCGCTTCAGCGTGCTGGTGATGGATGGCCCCCGCATCGAACGGGTGCGCATCGTTCCCCTCTCCGACGAGGGGGCCTGATCGTCGATAATTGCCGGAACTGCGATGCCGTTGCCATGAACCCTGTGCGCGTGGGGGTCATCGGCATCGGCAACATGGGTTGGCATCATGCCCGCGTACTCAGCCTCCTCCGCGATGCGGAGCTGGTGGGGGTCGCCGATCCCAATGAAACCCGGGGCCGGCTGGCGGTGGAGCAGTTCAACTGCCGCTGGTTCCCCGATTACCGTGAGCTGCTGGCCTCGGTGGAGGCGGTGTGCATCGCCGTTCCCACCCTGCTGCACCACCGGGTGGGGATGGCCTGCCTCGAGGCCGGCATCCACGTGCTGATCGAGAAGCCGATCGCCGCCACCCAGGAGGAGGCTGCCGAACTGATCCGGGCGGCCGAAGCCACCGGGGTGCTGCTGCAGGTGGGCCACATCGAGCGCTTCAACCCCGCCTTCCGCGAACTGCTGAAGGTGGTGGCCGGCGAGGAGATCGTGGTGCTGGAGGCGCGCCGCCACAGTCCCAATGCCGATCGTGCCAACGATGTGTCGGTGGTGCTGGATCTGATGATCCACGACATCGACCTGGTGCTGGAACTGGCTGCCGCTCCAGTGGTGCGCCTGGCCGCGGCCGGTGGCCGTAGCGCCGAAGGCCCGATCGATTACGTGAACGCCACGCTCGCCTTCGCCAACGGGGTGGTGGCCAGCCTCACGGCCAGCAAGATGGCCCACCGCAAGATCCGCAGCCTGGATGCCCACTGCCGCAGCAGCATGATGGAAACCGATTTCCTCAACCGCAATCTGCGCATTCACCGCCGCTCCCATGGCTCGGTGAGCGCCGATCACGGCGAACTGGTGTATCGCAACGACGGCTTCATCGAAGAGGTGAGCACCACCTCGATCGAGCCGCTCTATGCCGAGCTGGAGCATTTCCTCCAGTGCGTCCGCGGCGAGGAAACCCCGGCCGTCGATGGCCTTCAGGCCTCCCGCGCCCTGCTGCTGGCCGATCTGATCGAACAGTGCGTCGAGCAGCCCAACCTCTGCATGACGCTGGAAGCGCCGATCTGAGCAGGCCCCGCCACCGGGAGCGTCACCGCGACAGCGGAACGAGCCCGCGGCTCATGGGCTCACTGTCGCTCAGCTGCTGCAGGGCCTTCAGCTGCCAGCGCCGGCACTCGGCCGGAGACGAACGGTAGAAGAGGTCCCAGGCTTCCGATTTGTGCAGCGCATACTCCGCCTCCGCCACCTGCGGATGGCGCTCCTGCCAGCCCACGCGCACGGCGTGGCCGATCACCACATCGAGGGCCAGGTCGTCGTCGAAGCGCACCTCGGGGTTGGCGGCCACGAAGGCCATCAGGGTGAGCAGGGTCTCGGTGCAGAGCTGCCGGTACTCCGGCGCTTCGATCTTGCCGAGCAGGTGCTCCACCAGCGAGGCGAAATTGCGCTCGCCCGGGGTCTTCTCGCTCAGCAGGGGGGCACTCTCCAGCCGGTTGCGCCGCTCCAGCTTGTCGCCGATCACGATGCCGCGGCAGTGGTGGAGCAGATCCCAGATGCCGGGATAGAAGTCGCGCGGCACCCGGCCCAGGGCCCCCAGCCGCATCCGGTGCTGCAGCCAGCCACCGGATCGGGGCAGCTCCCCGAGGGGGTCGGGAACCTCCCAGCGCACGCGGCCGCGCAGATGCAGCTGTTCCTTGCGCTGGAGCGAGGCCCGCGCATGCTCCACATCGGCCAGCACGGCCCGCAAGCGGCGCCGGATGCGGTGGGGCGGCTCGGCGCACAGGGCCTCGAAGGCGTCGCTGGGACTGAGGTTCGACTCGGCGGCCAGCTCACCGGTGAGCAGCAGCAGCAGCTGGCCGAGCTGGAGGGTGAGGCTGCCGCTCAGCAGGTTGGGCTCGAGGCGTGCCAGGCCGTCGAGGGCCAGCAGCAGCTCCTGTTGCAGCATCCACTCCCGTCCGTCCTCGCCGCCGAAACGGCGGATCATCGCGGCGATCGTGCGACTGCCCTGGGGTTGGCTGATCAGCGAGTCGCCCGTGTAGTTCCGGCCCACCACCACCTGCTTCTGGCGCACCAGCAGGTCGGTGAGGGCATCCTCCAGCTGGGGGTGGACCAGCCCCATGGCCCCGGCGGCCCGCCGCACCACGTTCCAGTCGGCCTCCACCAGGCCCCGCCGGTACACTTCCTGCAGCAGCACCATCAGCCGCACGGGCGCGCCGCCCATCGGCCCCTGCAGCCTGGCATTGGGTCCGAGCCGGCGGCCCAGCAGCTCCAGCACCTCCGCCTGTTCCTCCAGGGAGCTGCTGCGCCAGAGCCGCTCCGCCAGGTCGGCCACGGAGATGTCCTCCAGTTCCTGCTCCTGCCGGGCGGTGAGCGGCTGCTGGCTGGTGCTCGGCGGCAGCAGGGTCTGGCGCACCGGCCACAACTGGCAGGCGGCGACAGCCTGGGGCGGCAGTTCCACCAGTCCCGCCTGGCTCACCAGGTCGGCCAGCGGTGCCAGCTGCACCGGCACCCCTTCCAGGGATCCGGAGCGCAACTGGCGGCCGAGCCGGAGGAAGGATTCCGGGTCGCGGCGGTACGCACCCTCCGCGATCGGGACCACCAGCAACGGCGAGCTGGGCCCGCGCCAGTGGCGCTGCAGCAGCCTCAGCTCGGCGGCCACGGCATCCACCAGCGTTCCGGGGTCGTCCGCCAGGTAGAAGGTGTCCTCCTCCAGGGCCGCGGGGAAAAAGGCGATCAGCTCGTCGCCATGACGGTAGAGCCAGGCGGTGGCCATCGTCTCCATCCGCACCGGAGGATGGCCGGAGAGGCCGAGGCGGGGGTTGGCACCCACCGTGGCCAGCCGCCTGCCCAGTTCCCGGGAGCTCGCCACCCGGGGCCGGTCGCTGGCGGTGGCTTCGTCGCCTGTCCCACGGATCAGGTCCGACGGCAGGTCGGCCGCCTCCAGGTCTGCGGCGATCCAGGCACTGGCCGGGGCCAGGGCCACCAGCACCTCACGGGCCCCGGGGGCCACCGGTCGCCGCCGGCCGCTGGGATCGAGATCCTCCGGCCGGATCAGGCCGTGCAACAGCAGATCGGTGAGCCAGGTGAGGCTCTGGGTCCAGAGCAGGGGCACGTTCTCGTTCGCCACCCGCACCTGGCTGCCGGGGTTGCGGCGCTCGGCGGCGATCGCCTCCTCAGGCACCCGATAGAGCTCGGGCAGCAGAGCCACGCCCTCCACCTCCACACTCACCTCCGCCAGCCGCTGCCGCCATTGCCGGGCTTCCGTCCAGCGCTCCTCACAGCAGGCCGTGATCGCCTCGTAGGCCAGGAACAGCGGCCACTCGCACTCGATGTGCTCGAACTCCGCCAGCTCCTCCCGTTCGTAGTGAAGACGGCTCACGTCCTCCACCACCGTCTGGTGGCCGTCGCGGCGGAAGCGCTTGTAGCCGTAGGCCCCGCCCAGCTCCCGGCGGATCTTGGCGTGGGTGCGGGCCACCAGGTCGCGATCCTCCACCGCCCAGGCTGGATAGCCGATCACCGACAGGCAGGCGCTGTCGACCTCCTTGCTGGCCGATTCGCGGGGCAGCAGATCGCGCAGGGCGCGCCGCAGGCGCACGATCGCGTCGTGGGGGATCACCAGAGCGGCGCTGCCGTCGCCGTGGGGGCCGTACAGATCGAGCCCCTCCAGGGCTTCCAGGGCCGCCTTGACCATGCCGATGGAGCTGGCGTTGCGCTCCGGCAGCCCGTGGTTGCCCTTGTCGCCCCGCTCCCAGATGCCGTAGTCGGCCACCCGATAGGCCCGGGCCACGTAGTACACCAGGTTCTGGATGAAGTCCCGCTCGTGGGCGGTCTGCACCACCACCAGCCCGGAGCGGGTGAGCTGGGCGAGCTGGAGCAGGAACAGGGCCGTGGCGTCGAGCTGCAGGTGCCCCCAGCCGTCATCGGGCACCACCGGCTCACCCGTGCCGGTGTCGAACTTGGCGTGGATCGCATCGAGGCGATCGAGGCTGGTCTTGAACCGTTCCACCTTGCCCGCCTGCCGGAGCATGGCGTTGAGCAGGCCACGCATCAGCTGCAGCACCTGCTGCTCCCGCTCGAAGGCCAGCCGTCCGGCCCCCCCCAGGCGCCGGTGGGCCAGGGCCAGCCCCCAGACGCACTGGATCGAATACACGCAGTCGCGCACCCAGGCATCGCCGTAGTTGCCGTGCACCGTGTGGGCGGTGCTGGCAGGCAGCAGCCCGGTGATCGGATGCTGGCGCCGCAGCACCACCCGCTCGATCTGGCGGTCCAGCTCCCCCAGCACTTCCAGGGCCCGCCCTGGCGTCAGGGAGTCAGCGGCCACGGGGTCAGGCTGAGCTTCGCTGCCGGCGGCCGTGATCTCGGGGGTCGGATCGGAACGGTCGATGACGCGAAGCTCGGGGGTGCGGGGGGAGGCGCTGGCCGAGGGGCCGGCGGGTGCCTTCATGGTGCCTGCCTCATGACGCAAGGACGGCCGGGAGCCGAGCCATAGATTCTCCCCCGAGGCCCTGCCCCCCCATGGAATCAACCGTCACCCCATCCGCTCGTCCGCGCGTGTTAGGCGTGGGCGTCGATGTCGGGGACGTGCGGGCCGGGGCCCTGGCCCTGCACCGGCGGGGGGGCGGACAGATCGTCACGCTGAACGCCGAGATGACCATGGCCGCCCGTGCCGATCGGCGGCTGGGCCAGGCGATCGAGGCCGCCGAGCTTGTGATTCCCGATGGGGCCGGTGTGGTCTGGGCCCTGGGCCGTCAGGGCCTGCGGGTCAGGCGTTCTCCGGGGATCGAAACGGCCCGCTGGCTCCTCGGCCATGCCGCCGCCGAGGGCTGGTCGGTGGCCCTGCTCGGGGCTTCGCCGGAGGTGATGGAGCAGCTGCGGCTGCGGCTGCGGCAGGAGCTGCCGGCGCTGAACCTGGTGTTCAGTGTCCACGGCTATCAGCAGCCGGCTGACTGGCCGCAGCTGGAGAACGACTTGCTGGCCCTGGATCCGGATCTGGTGCTGGTGGCCCTGGGAGTGCCGCGGCAGGAGCTGTGGATCCACGCTCTCGCCGGTCGCCGCCATGGGATCTGGATGGGCGTGGGCGGCAGCTTCGACGTATGGGCCGGCATCAAAAAAAGGGCGCCGGGGTGGATGTGCGCCCTGCAGATCGAGTGGCTGTACCGGCTGATCAAGGAGCCCACCCGCTGGCGGCGGATGCTGGCCCTGCCGGATTTCTTCTGGGCGGTGCTCCAGGAACGGCGCTGACCTCAGGCCGGGAAGCGATTCAAGCGATTCAGCGGAAGCCCACCGAGGCCTGCCATACAAAGGCCAGCAGCAGGAAGAACAGGGGGATGATCGGCAGGATGTCCACCAGGGGTCCGAAGGCCTGGTAGGCCTCGGGCAGCTGGGCCAGAGGGGCGGCGTGGGCCATGGAACCGGCCAGCAGGGAGAGAGCCATGGTGGAGCGATCGGGAAGGGCGGGGCCGTGACTCGGACCTCCGCAGTGCCTGGAAACTACCACGTGTGTGCGGCCGGGGAGTCTGGCTCCCAGGGAGCGAAATCCTCTGAAAAACTGCCTTCGCCGATCGCCTGCGCCATCGCGGTGGTGAAGCGCAGCAGGGTGGTGAGGTTGTGGAGGCTCAGCAGGGTGCGCCCGAGCATCTCGCCGCTGCGGATCAGGTGATGGAGGTAGGCCCGGCTGTGCAGCCGGCAGGCCAGACAGGGGCAGCTGCCATCGAGGGGCGTGTGGTCGTGGCGGAAGCGGGCGTTCCTGAGGTTCCAGCGCTCCCCGCCCACCAGGGCGGTGCCGTGGCGGCCGAGCCGGGTGGGCAGGACGCAGTCGAACAGATCAAAGCCCTCCGCCACCGCGATCGCCATCTCGCGCAGGCTGCCCACGCCCATCAGATAGTGGGGTCTGACCTCCGGCAGCAGCGGGCCCACCTGCCGCACCACGGCGTGCATGGCCTCGGCCGGCTCCCCCACGCTCACCCCGCCCACGGCGATGCCCGGCAGATCGAAGCCGGCCACCACCCGGGCCGACTCGGCCCGCAGCGCCGGGAAGCAGCCGCCCTGCACGATGCCGAACAGGGCCTGGCCGGGCTGCCGATGCACCGCCGCGCAGCGCTCCAGCCAGGCGTGGGTGCGCCGGCAGGCGGCGGCCACCTCAGCTTCACTGGCCGGATACGGGGGGCACTGGTCGAAGGCCATGGCCACGTCGGCGCCCAGGGCCATCTGAATCGCCATGGAGCGCTCGGGGGTGAGCTGGATCCGGGCGCCGTCGCGGGGGGAGCGGAACACGACGCCGTCGTCGTCGATGCGATTGATGGCGCCCAGGCTGAACACCTGGAACCCCCCGGAATCGGTGAGCAGCGGCCCCTCCCAGCCCATGAAGCGATGCAACCCGCCGGCCTCCGCCACCACCGCCTCGCCGGGCTGGAGGTGAAGGTGATAGGTGTTGGCGAGCACCATCTCGGCCCCGGTCTGCGCCAGCTGGGGGATGGCCACGCCCTTCACCGTGGCGGCGGTTCCCACCGGCATGAACCTGGGGGTGTGCACCGGCCCGTGAGGGGTGTTCAGGCAGCCGCAGCGGGCCCGGCTGCGGGGGCAGCGCGCCGTGATCGTGAAGGCGAAACTGGAACCGGAACTGATGGGGGAGCACCGTCGCTCTGCCGACGGTACGCCGCACGCCGCACGCCGCGCACCGCACGTCGCTCGGCCCACCCCATCGCTCCCGATCGACGCTCCCCTCCCTCGTTCCCGCCCGATGCCAGCGCCGCGATGATCCGACCGAGCGCCCCGCCGTGGCTGCGGGATCTGGCTGGGGCCTGGATCTTCTACTCCGTGCTGCCCGCCTGGCCGCGGCCGCGGCCCCGCTTCACGCGGATCGCCCGCTTCGCCCCCTGGATCGGACTGGTGCTGGCCCTGCCCCAGGCCCTGCTGTGGGCGCTGCTGCAGGGGCGTGTGCCCCAGCTGGCGCAGGTGGCGCTGGTGCTCGCCGCCGGCCTTCTCCTCAGCGGCGGGCTGCACATGGATGGGGCCATGGACACGGCCGATGGGCTGGCGGCGGGCGAGCAGCGCCGCCTGGAGGCCATGGCCGACAGCCGCGTGGGGGCGATGGGGGCCCAGACCCTGGCGGTGCTGCTGCTGCTGCGGGCCGCCGGGCTGGCCGCCCTGGGCCCGATGGCTCCACCGCTGTTGATCTGGGCGGCTGTCTGGGCCCGGATAGCGCCCCTGCCGGCCATGGGCCTCTTCCCCTACCTCCGACCACAGGGCACCGCCGCCTTCCACCGGCGTCACTGGAGTGGGCTGGCCCGGGAGCTGCGGCCCAGCGTCCTGCTCCTGCTCGCCCTGGCGGCGGCCACCCTCGCCGGGCCGGGGCCGATGGGCCCGTGGCTGCTGCTGGCCGCCAGCGCCGGCGTCGTGCCGGCGCTGGCGGTGCCCGTGTGGCTCGGCCGCCGGCTCGGCGGTCACAGCGGCGACAGCTACGGCGCCTGCGTGGAGTGGACCGACGCCGCTGCCCTGCTGATCGGGGCCGTCGTCATGGGGGTGGGGGGAGCGTGGCTGGCGGTTCCGGTCGTGCCGGCAGGCTGAGGCGGAAGGCGTTGCCGCTCTGCGGCAGCGCGGTGTCCACCCGGGCCGGTGGGACCACGAGCGCCAGCTCGCCCCCGAGCTGCCGGGCAAGATCGCGGGCCAGCGCCAGGCCCAGCCCCGTGCCCGGCACCGCCTCGCCGCTGCGGCCCCGCACCCCCCGCTGGAAGATCGCCTCCCGCTCCTGCGGATCGATCGGTGGGCCCCCATCCCAGACGGTGAGCTCCGTGCCCGCCGCGCCGGTGGCCGCGTGCAGGCCCACGGCGCTGCCCTGGGGGCTGTAGCGGAAGGCGTTCTCGAGCAGGTTGGCCAGGATCTCGGCCACGGCGCCGCCATCGCCGCGCCAGTCGGGCACCCTGGACGGCCCCTGCCAGGGTCGGCTCTGCAGGGTGGCAGTGGCAGCGGCCCGCTGGACCAGGGGATCCACCACCTCGGCCAGGGACTGGCCCCCGGGTCCGCTGAGCAGCGGTGGCAGCAGCAGCGGCTGGGGTTGGTCGCCCGGTTCGAGCAGCGCATCGGGGCGGGCCAGGTCGCTGATGGCATCCACGTAACGGTTCAGCTGCCGCTCCTCCGCCAGAAGGCCCTCCACCAGCGTGCTGGTGTCGCTGTCATGCGCCAGGCGGCGCCGCAGCAGTTGGCCGAAGGTGCGCAGCGCGGCCAGGGGGTTGCGCAGCTGGTGGACGAGCAGCCGCAGTTTCTCCTCCTGTTCCTCCAGCCGGCGGGTCAGCCGCTGGTTCTCATGGTCGAGGCGCAGGGCCTCGGTGAGGCAGAGGGCCACGCCCTGGAGGCGGCGGCCGAGCGGTTCTGGCCAGGCGGGAGCGGTGGTTTCCACCTGCAGGGCGCCGAGCAGCACGGTGCCGTCCCGCAGGGGGAGCCAGCGCCGTTCCTCGGCGGGGAGGCGGAGGGGGCTGGAGGCATCCACCGAGGGCAGGGCCCGGCCGTCGGCGGGCCAGTGGCCAACGGGCACGAGGCTGGGCTGGCCGTCGTGGCCGGCGTGGGTGACATAGACCACCAGCGAGCGAACCCGTGGACAGTCGGCGAACTGGCCGAGCTGAAAGCCGAGCAGGGCCAGAAACCGCTCTGAGACCGGCATCACCACGTCTTAAGGCCGCTCCTCGCCAGAGGAATACCAGAATCTTTCAGGAGCGTGGTGGGAATTCCAAAAAAAGCTTTAAGGTCTTGGTATCGACCACTACCTGGCTCTCCGCTTCGGGCGGTTTGTCGCGGTGGCAGCGGCCGAGGTTGCGCTTCTCGCCAATCGAGGCTACAGCAGTGAGGGTTGCGTACCGCGTCGACCCACCCCTGCCTCGGTGCCTCCTTCTGACGGCGCCGCGTTGCCCGTTCCGACACCCCCGACGGCCGGACGACAGATGTATGGGCGTCGATCGCCCCGGCCTCCGTGCCGGGGGATCCGGATGGGTTCCGCCCGGCGGTTTCAACGCCGGCGGTTCCCCTGTCTTCCCTTCCTCACCCTCTCCATCCCTCCCGTCCCGGGAGCCGTTCCATGTCCAAGAAGCGCAAGCGGATCAGCCGCCGTCGTCTTGCCGGCCAGCGTGTCCTGGCCCATGTGCCCACCTACAACCTCGAAACCGGCTCCCACAAGCCGGTCACCGCGGCCCGTCGGTACATCGCCGAGTCCGACCTCGTGGCGCCGGCGATCCTGAACGTCCGCCGCAACGAGCACACCACCGATCGCTTCTTCTGGGGCGAGAAGGGGCTCTTCAGTGCCCAGTACGCCGAGGAGAATCATTTCCTCTTCCCCTCCCTGCGCACGATCGTCGACCGGATCGGCGAAGAGGTGCTGTTCGAGGGTCTCGAGGCCCTCGCCGCTGACGACTGGGAGGAGATGGAGGAGTACGAGTACGCCTTCGTCTGAACTGCGCTGAGGGTGTCCGCTCACTCCGCCCAGCTTTCCTCCAGGAAGCTGCGCAGGGTGGGCAGCAGGGCGGGATCGATGCCATGGCCACCGGGGAACGTGAGCCGCTGCACCGATCCACCCGCGGCTTTGAGGGCCCGCTCCACCTCGGCGCTGGCGCCGGGAGCCACCATCGGATCCTGGTCGCCGTGCGTCAGCAGGATCCGGGTGGAGGATCGTCCCGGATGCCAGTCAGGATGTGGGTAGCCGCTGCAGGCGATCAGGGCCGCCAGGGGCAGCGGCCCTGCCTCGGCCGTGCTCACGTCCAGGGCCATCGCCGCTCCCTGCGAGAACCCCAGAAGCGCCGTGCGCTCCAATGGCACGCTGGTGGCCAGGGCCAGCAGGCGCTGCCTGAGGGCTGAACGGGCTTCCGGCAACTGCTCCCAGGCAGGGGCGGGGAGCAGGTCGTACCACTGGCGCCCACTGCTCCCGGGGTGCGGCAGCGGCGCCCGCAGCGACACCAGCGACACCTCGCCGATGGTGCGGGTGAGCATGAGAGCTTCCCCCAGATCGAGCAGGTCGTCGGCGTCGGCGCCCCAGCCGTGCAGCAGCACCAACCGCCTCGACGCGTTCAGCGGACCCAGACACAGGGCCTCCTCCTCGCCAGGCAGGCCGGAGGGGGCTGGCTGGGGACTCTGGCTCAAGGGAATGCTCAAGGGGGATGGCGCTGCTGCTGCGTAGGTTGGCGTCCGAACCGATTCCCTGCCGTCCCATGGCGCCCACGGCCCTCCTCAGCGTGTCCGACAAGGAGGGGTTGGTGCCCCTGGCTTCGGGCCTGCTGCGTCATGGCTACCGGCTGCTCTCCAGCGGCGGCACCGCCGCCGCCCTGGCCGCAGCGGGCCTGCCGGTCACCCGGGTGGCTGACCACACCGGCGCTCCGGAGATCCTGGGAGGCCGGGTCAAGACCCTGCACCCGCGCATCCATGGCGGCATCCTCGCCCGCCGCGACGATCCCTCCCATCGGGCGGATCTGGATGCCCAGGGCATCGATCCGATCGATGTGGTGGTGGTGAACCTCTATCCCTTCCGCCGCACCGTGGCCGATCCCCAGGTGAGCTGGGAGACGGCGATCGAGAACATCGACATCGGCGGCCCGGCGATGGTGCGGGCCGCCGCGAAGAATCATGCCGACGTGGCGGTGCTCACCGATCCGGCCCAGTACGACAGCTTTCTCGCGGCCCTCGAGGCCGGGGCGGTGGACGGGCCCCTGCGTCGCCGTCTGGCGCTGGCGGCCTTCGCTCACACCGCGGCCTACGACGGCGCCATCCAGCGCTGGATCGAGGATCGCCTGGCCCGCGAGGCCGCCGCTGAGGCTCCCCGCGAGGACGCCGCCGTTGCCGCTGCCCCGCTGACGCTGGAGATTCCCGCCCGCCAGACCCTCCGCTATGGCGAGAACCCCCACCAGAGCGCCATCTGGCATTCCGAACCCGAGGCCGGCTGGGGCGCGGCCCACCAGCTGCAGGGCAAGGAGCTCAGCTACAACAACCTCATCGATCTCGAGGCGGCCCTGGCCGCCGTGCGCGAGTTCGGTTACGGCGACGCCGCCTTCCCGGCGGCGACGCCGGCTGCGGTGGTGATCAAGCACACCAACCCCTGCGGCGTTGCCACCGGCACCAGCACGGCCGATGCCCTGCTGCGGGCGCTTGACGCCGATCGGGTGTCGGCCTTCGGCGGCATCGTCGCCCTCAACGGGCCGATGGACGGCGCCGCCGCCGAGCATCTGGCCGGCCTGTTCCTGGAGTGCGTGGTGGCCCCCGCCTTCCTGCCCGCCGCCCGCGAGCGTCTGGCGGCCAGGGCCAACCTGCGTTTGCTCGAGCTGGCCCCCGGGGCAATCGAGCGGGCCGCCCGTCGCCAGCTGCGCAGCATCCTCGGCGGGGTGCTGGTGCAGGAGTCCGACGACCGGCCGATCGAACCGGGCGACTGGCAGGTGCCCACGCAGCGGGCCCCGGGCGAGCAGGAACTCTGCGATCTGCGCTTCGCCTGGCAGCTGGTGCGGCATGTCCGCTCCAACGCGATTGTGGTGGCCAGAGGCGGGGTGAGCCTGGGCATCGGCGCCGGCCAGACCAACCGGGTCGGCTCGGCCCAGCTGGCCCTGACCGCTGCGGGCGAGGCCGCCCGCGGCGCCGTGCTGGCCAGCGACGGGTTCTTCCCGTTCGACGACACGGTGCGGCTGGCGGCGAGCCATGGCATCACCGCGGTGATCCACCCGGGCGGCAGCATCCGGGACGGCGATTCGATCCGGGCCTGCGACGACCTGGGGCTGGCGATGGTGGTCACCGGCCGCCGTCACTTCCTGCACTGACGCGCCACGGCGGTTGTAGCTTCGCAGCGCACGCTGCGGCTCCGGCCCGGCACCCTGCCTTCCCCCCATGGCCGAAGCCGCTCCCTTCCCCCTGCCCCTTGCCCTGAGCCTGGTGCACCCTGTGCTGATGTGGGTGCTGCTGGGCCTCTCGGCCTACGCCATGGTGCTCGGGATCAAGGCCAAGAAGACGCGCACGGCCGATGCCGAGACCCGCAAGGAGCTGATCAAGGGGCAGTTCGCCCGACGCCACTACCTGTTCGGCAGCGGGGTGCTGGCTCTGATGGTGCTGGGCTGCATCGGCGGCCTCGCGGTCACCTGGGCCAACAACGGCAAGCTGTTCGTCGGTCCGCACCTGCTGGTGGGCCTCGGCATGACCGCCCTGGTGGCCCTGGCCGCCGCCCTCTCCCCGCTGATGCAGCAGGGCAACCTGCTGGCCCGCAAGGTGCACGTGGGCCTGAACATGTCGCTGATGACCCTGTTTCTGTGGCAGGCCGTCAGCGGCATGCAGATCGTCAACAAGATCCTCACCGGCAGCTGAGCACCCACCGCATCTCGTGCGTCCCCATTGAGCGTTTCAGAAGCGGGCCCGGCGCCGGGGGGGACAGGGGATGCCGTGGCTGGCGTGGAAATCCTCCTGAACCTTCCAGGTGAGTCGCCGTGAGATCTGACGCACGATCTGGCGCAACAGGCGGTCGCCACTGGTTTGCACCAGGCTTTCCGGCAGCAGGGTGATCATCCCCGGCAGGCGGATCCACACCGCCAGATCCAGCTCCCAGCGCACCAGGGTGTGGGCCATCAGCCGGTCCACCTCCTCGTGGGAGATCTCCTCGATGGGCTCCTCGGCTCCCGCGGCTTCATCGAGCCGCAGAGAGGCGTTGAAGACCACGTCATAGAGCTCCTGAAGGCTCAGATCTGCCTCTGGCACCGGCACCGTTGCGATCCTGTACACCCCCTCCTGCTCGGGCAGCAGCTCGAGCCCGATGGTGGGCTCCACCTCGAAGCCGAAGTTGCCGAACCGGCCGAGGGTGAGCACGTAACCGTCGGTGCCCAGCGGGTTCACGGCCATAGGGGCGGCGCAGCGCCGGAACCAGCCCTCGTGGCGGTCGAGATAGGACGCCACCACCGGAGCGGGGGCCCGCATCTCCATGAGGTCAGCGAAATGGCTGAAATAGCGCCGTACGCGCGGGTCGTCGCTGTGGCGAAGCACGGTCGTCGGCTCCTCCGTCGGCGTCGGGCTGCTGGGGGTCAGTGCGGGGGAACGGCGGGGGGATAGGGGAGGGGAGACCGGAAGCGGCAACGACGGAAATCCTCTGACGATCATCGCCCCTGAAGGGCTCTGGCTCCATCGCCCGGGCAGGGCAATCGAATCTGGGGGAAATCTAAAGCGGAGGCACCCGTCCCCCGGATGGGATGTGCCAGCGCGGAAGCCTGGGTCAGCCGCTGCTCAGCTCGATCAGCAGCCGGATCACGTCTTCCACCACCCGATCCGGGGTGGACGCGCCGGAGGTGATGCCCACCCGGATCGGGCCCTCCGGCAGGAACGGTTCTTCCACCAGCAGTTCCGCGCCCAGGGGCTTGTGCGCGATCCGGTTGCCGGGCCCGATCCGCTCCGGCGTGTCGATGTGGAAGGAGCGGATGCCGCGGCTCACCGCGATCTCCTGCAGATGGGTGGTGTTCGAGGAGTTGTACCCACCGATCACCACCAGCAGGTCGAGGGGTTCGTCCACAAGGGAGAACATCGCATCCTGGCGCTCCTGGGTGGCATCGCAGATCGTGTTGAACGCCAGGAAGTGCTCGTTCAGCTCGGTTGGACCGAAACGTTGCAGCATCGTGCGCTCGAACATCCGGCCGATCTCCTCGGTCTCGCTCTTGAGCATGGTGGTCTGGTTGGCAACCCCCAGCCGCAGCAGGTCGCGGTCAGGGTCGAAGCCGGGGGAGCTGGCCTTGGCGAAGCGGGCGATGAAGCTCTCCCGGTCGCCCTTGCCGAGGATGTAGTCGCACACCATCTGGGCTTCGGCCAGATCCAGCACCACCAGGTAGGTGCCCGCGAACGAGCTGGTGGCGAGGGTTTCCTCGTGCTTCACCTTGCCGTGGATGATCGAGGTGAAGGCCTGCTTCTTGTGCTTCTCCACGGTGTTCCACACCTTCGAGACCCAGGGGCAGGTGGTGTCGACGATGTGACAGCCGCGCTCATTGAGCAGCTGCATCTCCTGCACGGTGGCCCCGAAGGCCGGCAGGATCACCACATCGCCGCCGGCCACCTCGGAGAAGTCCTTCACCCCGCCTTCGACGGGGATGAAGCGAACGTCCATCTCGCGCAGATGGGCATTCACCGAGGGGTTGTGAATGATCTCGTTGGTGATCCAGATCCGCTCGCTCGGGTAGTGGCGGCGGGTTTCATAGGCCATCGCCACCGCCCGCTCCACGCCCCAGCAGAAACCGAAGGCCTCGGCCAGCCGCACCGTCAGACGCCCTTCCCGCAGCTCGTAGCCATTGGTGCGCAGGCTGGCGATCAGATCGCTCTGGTAGGCCGTCTGCAAGCTGCCGGCCACCTCCTCTCCCAGGCCGAAGCCGCGGCGGTTGTAGCGCTCCGAATGATGCAGCGAGCGCTTGAAGGCCCGGGTATCCACGGCATTGGTTCCGTCTCGGCCGACTCTATGGGGCCCCAGCGGCCGGCGGGCGATCCAGCACCTCCGCCACCCCGAGCCACTGCACCGCGCCGGTGTCGAAGCCGTAGCGGCAGGGCAGCACCTCCACCCCCGCCGCCCGGGCGGCGCGGAACAGCTCCCCATAACGGGGGTCGGCCCCATCCCCGGGGGCGAAGCGGTCGACATCGCCCCTGCTGAGGCAGGGCAACAGCACGGCCCGGGCGCCGGGCAGCACGGCGGTGAGCTCCTCGAGGTGCTTCTGGCCCCGTTCAGTGACGGTGTCCGGGAACAGGGCGAGGCTGCCCTGGGTCCAGGTGGTGTTCTTCACTTCGAGCCAGATCGGCCGCGGATCAGCAGCCCCCTCCGCCGGGGTGAGCAGCAGGTCGATGCGGCTGCGGCGATCCACCCCGTAGGGAACCTCGGCCCGGACGCTGCCGATCGGGCCCAGCCACGGTTCGAGGCAGCCGGCCTCGATCGTGGCCCGCACCAGCTTGTTGGGCAGGGAGGTGTCGACCCCCACCCACACCGGTTGGCCATCGGCTCCTGGCACCTCCGCCTGCTCCCAGGTCCAGGCCAGCTTGCGGCTGGGAGAGGCGCTGTGCCGCAGCCGCACCCGTCCGCCGGGCAGCAGCACCCCCGTCATCGGGCCGGTGTTGGGGCAGTGGGCTGTCACCACGGTGCCGTCGGCGAGCTCCACCTCCGCCAGGAACCGCTTGTACCGCCGCTGCAGCACCCCCTCCACCAGCGTTCCGGCAGGCCGCACGGTGAACGGTGCGGCGGGGACCGCTCGCTGGGGGCTGGAGCTCACGGGGCTGGTGCGGCGGCGGCGGCCATACTGCCGTGCGTTCCGATCGGCCCCGCGCCCCGCCCGATGGCGAATTCCCCGGCGAACCCGCAGGCCCGCTCGCTGCGGCGCATTGCGCTGATCGTGGCGGTCGCCACCGCGCTGAGCAAGGTGGCGGGCCTGGTGCGCCAGCAGGTGATCGCCGCCGCCTTCGGGGTCGGCGCCGCCTACGACGCCTACAACTACGCCTACGTGCTGCCGGGTTTCCTGCTGATCCTGCTCGGCGGCATCAACGGCCCCTTCCACAGCGCCATGGTGAGCGTGCTGGCCCGGCGGCCGAGGGAGGAGAGCGCCCATGTGCTGGCGGCGATCAACACGATCGTCGGGGCCGGCCTGATCGCCGTGACCGTGCTGCTGGTGCTGTTCGCCGATCCGCTGATCGATCTCGTGGGGCCGGCCCTCGATGCCGAACGCCACCGCATCGCCGTGCTGCAGCTGCGCTGGATGGCGCCGATGGCCCTGTTCGCCGGACTGATCGGCCTGGGCTTCGGGGCCCTCAATGCCGCCGATGTGTACTGGCTGCCCTCCGTGAGCCCGCTGCTCTCCAGCGTGGCGGTGATCGGTGGCATCGGCCTGCTCTGGTGGGAGCTGGGCAGCCGCATCACCCAGCCGTCCGCCGCCGTCGTGGGGGGCATCGTGCTGGCGGCCAGCACCACGGTGGGAGCGATCCTCCAGTGGCTGATCCAGCTGCCGGCCCTCTCCAGGGAGGGGCTCAACAAGCTGAAGCTGGTCTGGGACTGGCGCGATTCCGGTGTGCGGGAGGTCCTGAAGGTGATGGGTCCGGCCACCCTCTCCTCCGGGATGCTGCAGATCAACGTGTTCGTGTCGCTGTTCTTCGCCTCGGGAATGCCGGCGGCGGCGGCGGGCCTGGGCTACGCCAACCTGCTGGTGCAGACGCCGCTGGGGCTGATCTCCAATGCCCTGCTGGTGCCGCTCCTGCCCGTGTACTCCAGGCTCACGGCTCCCGAGGATCGGCCGCAACTGGTGTCCCGCATCCGCCAGGGCCTGATGCTCTCCAACGCCAGTATGCTGCCCCTCGGGGCGCTGATGGTGGCGCTGGCGGGACCGATCGTGGCCCTGATCTACCAGCGAGGAGCCTTCGACCACAGTGCCGCCGAGCTTGTGGGTCAGTTGCTGATGGCCTATGGCCTCGGCATGCCGGCCTACCTGGCGAGGGATGTGCTGGTACGCGTGTTCTATGCCCTCGGCGATGCCAACACCCCGTTCCGCTGGTCGGTGGCCGGGATCGGGCTGAATGCCGTGTTCTGCTGGGCCTTCACCGGTGGACCGACGCCGGGCTGGGGCCTGCAGCTGCCGATGCTGAATGCCGGTGCGGCCGGGCTGGTGCTGGCCACCGTGGCGGTCAACCTGATCACGACCGTGGGGCTGTTGCTCGCCCTGCAGGCCCAGCTCGGTGTCCTGCCGCTGCGCGACTGGGCCAGGGATACCGCTCTCCTGCTGGGGGCGGCCGTGCTGGGGGCAGCGGCGGCATGGGTCCTGGCGGATCGAGTGGCCTGGCCAGCCGGGTTGCTGGGCCTGCTGCTGCGCTGCGGGCTGGCCAGCGCCATGGGAACGGTCATCTATGGCCTGGGGGCTTCGCTCGCCGGCGTTCCCGAGGCGAGGCAGATGTTGGCGAGCCTGCAGCGTCGGTTGCCGGGACGGGCCTGAGCCGTCAGCCCAGCCGGATCTCCCTTTCCTCCCGCACATGCACGGGGACTTCAAGGTGAGAGCGGCCGAGCATCGCCGGGCCGTCCACCGAGAAGATGCGGGCCTCGATGCCGAATTCGCGGAAGGCCGTTTCCAGTTCCTGGATCAGGGCCTTCTCCACCTGGGCCTCCGCATCCACCACCTTGCCGATCAGGCGGCCGCCCAGACGACCGATGCGCTGACGAACCACGTCACGGGCGTTGGTGACCTCGATGATCAGCACGGGCCCACCGCAACGATGGTCACCCTATCGGCAGCCGGTCTCAGCAGAAGGGCTCGAGCGCCTCCTCAAGGTCGCGAAGCTGACCCGCGGGAATCAGGCGGGCCAGGGGAAGCCTCGTGACGCCACCTCCGATCGGCACCTGCACCGCCTCAAGGGCCTGGCGGGCGGCCACCGCAGCGCCCTGCTTCAGCCGACCGGCGCATTCCAGCGCCAGGGTCTCGGCCAGTTTTGCGTCGCCGAGGTACAGGTGCCAGCCAGCGACATCGAGGTAGAGGCGCTCGGCGAGGGATTGGGTGAGTTCCTCGAGATCGTGGGCGGCGAGGGTCATGACGCGCTGGGTGAGTCGGGCCTGGGCCGGAGCAGGAGCACCACGCTGCCATGGATCACCAACAGCAGCGCCCAGGCCAGGGTGAGGCGATTGAGGTGATCCCAGGGATGACGGATGCCCTGGATCACCCACAGGCCGCTGTTGATCGCCGCAAACAGGGCGGCGTGCAGGGTGAGGTTCACGATCCGGTCGAAGTGCCTGTACGTGGGGTCGTTGGGATCGGCAGGGCCGTACCAGCGGATCGGCATGGGGGACGGCGCGGGTTCCGCTCCGATCATGGCTCCCCCGCCAGGGGCCGGTGGTTGACGGATGGGCCCCCCATGCGGTGAGAATGGCAAAGCCGAACACAAGGGCGGACTGCGGTTCTCTCCTGTGCAAGGCCTCGATCAGGCGCTTGTAGCTCAGCGGATTAGAGCATCTGACTACGGATCAGAGGGTCGGGAGTTCGAATCTCTCCAGGCGCGTCTTTCAAGGGGGGCTTCTGCCCCCTTTTTGATGTCGGGCCCTGCGCCACGGTGTTGCCTACGATCAGGCATCCCCGCACGGCTCCCATGGCGGCTTCCATCGACGCTCCTCTGGCCAGCAGTGATCCCGCCATCGCCGCCCTGATCAGCAGGGAGTTCGAGCGTCAGCAGACCCATCTGGAACTGATCGCCAGCGAGAACTTCGCCTCCCGCGCCGTGATGGAGGCCCAGGGCTCGGTGCTCACCAACAAGTACGCCGAAGGTCTTCCCCACAAGCGCTACTACGGCGGCTGCGAGCACGTCGACGCGATCGAGGAGCTGGCGATCGAGCGGGCGAAGCAGCTGTTCGGAGCCGCCTGGGCCAACGTGCAGCCCCACAGCGGGGCCCAGGCCAACTTTGCGGTGTTCCTGGCCCTGCTGCAACCCGGCGAGACGATCCTGGGCATGGATCTCTCCCACGGCGGCCACCTCACCCATGGCTCGCCGGTGAATGTGAGTGGCAAATGGTTCAAGGCCGTGCACTACGGCGTCGACCCCGAGACTCAGCAGCTCAACTTCGACACGATCCGCCAGTCGGCGTTGGAGCACCGGCCGAAGCTGATCGTGTGCGGCTACTCGGCCTATCCCCGCACCATCGACTTCGCCGCCTTCCGGGCCATCGCCGATGAGGTGGGCGCCTACCTGCTGGCCGACATGGCCCACATCGCCGGCCTGGTGGCGGCCGGAGTGCACCCCAGCCCCCTCCCCCACTGCCATGTGGTCACCACCACCACCCACAAGACCCTGCGGGGTCCCCGCGGCGGTCTGATCCTCTGCAACGATGCGGAGTTCGGCCGCCAGTTCGACAAGGCCGTGTTCCCCGGCAGCCAGGGCGGTCCCCTGGAGCATGTGATCGCGGCCAAGGCCGTCGCCTTCGGCGAGGCGCTCCAGCCCTCGTTCCGCACCTACAGCCAGCAGGTGATCACCAACGCCCAGGCCCTGGCCGGACGGATCCAGGAGCGCGGCATCGCCGTGGTGAGCAGCGGCACCGACAACCATCTGGTGCTGCTCGATCTACGCAGCATCGGCATGACCGGCAAGGTGGCCGATGCGCTGGTGAGCGACGTGCACATCACCGCCAACAAGAACACCGTTCCCTTCGATCCCCAGTCGCCGTTCGTGACCAGCGGCCTGCGCCTGGGCACCGCCGCCTGCACCACCCGCGGCTTCGATGCCGACGCCTTCCGCGAAGTGGCCGATGTGATCGCCGATCGGCTGCTGCACCCCGAGGACAGCACGATCGAGCTGCGCTGCCGGGAGCGGGTGGCCTCCCTCTGCCTCCGCTTCCCCCTCTACGGCGAGCGTCGGGAACTTCAGCCCGCCTGATCCCTCCCACTCCCCGTAATCTGACGCTCAAGGCCCGCTGTCTCCTGGCCCGCCGCCCGTGACCCTCGCCTACAGCCCCAACGCGGCGGCTCTGCTCACCCTGGTCACGGCGGCCCTGCTCACCGCCGCGGTCGTTCCCCTGGTCCGTCGGGCTGGTCTGCGCTGGGGACTTGTCGACACACCCGACGCCCGCAAGCAGCACACCCTGCCGATGGTGCGCCTGGGCGGCATCGGCATCGTGGCCGGTTTCAGCCTCGCGCTCGCCCTCACCTGGCGGCTCGGCGGTTTTGCCGAGCTGGCGCCCGACAAGGACCAGCTGATCTGGACCACCCTGGCCGGGGCTCTCTCCTACTTCGTGATCGGCCTGGCCGACGACCTCTTCGCCCTGCCGCCCCTCCCGCGTCTGGCGGGCCAGGTGCTGGTGGCCGTTGCCGTGTGGCATCAGGGGGTGCGGATCGGCACGATCGAGCTGCCCTTCGGGCTGCTCGGGGGCGATCCGGGCGTCGTGTTGCCCGAGCCGCTCAGCCAGCTCGCCACCGTGATCTGGCTGGTGGGCATCACCAACGCCATCAACTGGCTCGACGGGCTCGACGGCCTGGCTGCGGGTGTGAGCGGCATCGCCGCGGTGGGCCTGCTGTCGGTGAGCTTCAGCCTCGCCCAGCCTGCCGCCGGCCTGCTGGCGGCGGCCCTGGCTGGGGCCTGTCTCGGCTTCCTGCGGCACAACTTCAACCCCGCCCTGATCTTCATGGGCGACGGCGGCTCCTATTTCCTCGGCTTCGCCCTGGCGGCGATCAGCATCGTGGGTCCGGCCAAGGGCCTCACCAGTGTCAGCCTGCTGCTGCCCCTGCTGATCCTCTCCCTGCCCCTGGCCGACATGTCGGCGGTGATCATGGGTCGCCTGAGCGAAGGCCGTTCGCCCTTCTATCCCGACCGTCGCCATCTGCATCACCGGCTGCTGCGGGCAGGCTTCAGCCATCGCCGCACGGTGGTGCTCATCTACGCCTTCACCCAATGGCTGGCTTCGCTGGCGCTGGTGGTGGCCAATGCCGAGATGCGCTTCCTGTGGCTGGCGCTGGCCACGGCCATTCTCATCGGCGTGGTGGTGGCCTGCCGCCGCTCGATGCAGGAGGAGCCGGAGTGAGCGTCCCGCCTTCCGAGGGCCCCGGAGATGTGGAGGTTCTGTGCGTGGGCACCGAGCTCCTGCTCGGATCGATTCTCAACGGCAACGCCCGCTGGCTGGCGGAGCAGCTGGCCGGTCTGGGAATCCCCCACCACCGCCAGGGGGTGGTGGGCGACAACCGCGAACGGCTGATCGCCGCGTTGCGGGAAGCGGCGGGGCGCTGCCGGGTTCTGATCACCACCGGCGGCCTCGGTCCCACGCCCGACGACCTCACCACCGAGGCGATCGCCGCCGCCTTCGGAGCCCCGCTCGAGGAGCGGCCCGAAGTGTGGGCCGACATCCAGGCCAAGCTGGTCGCCCGCGGCCGTCCGCCGGCGGCCAGCAACCGCCGCCAGGCGCTTCTGCCGGTGGGGGCCACGCTGCTCCCGAATCCCACCGGCACCGCCCCGGGCATGATCTGGACCCCTGATCCCGAGGGGAAGGAGGCGGGCCTGCGCCCCGGTTTCACGGTGCTCACCTTTCCAGGGGTTCCCAGTGAGATGCGGGCGATGTGGCAGGCCACCGCGGCCGACTGGTTGCAGCGTGCCGGCCTGTCCCAGGGGGTGTTCGCCAGCCGCACCCTGCGGTTCTGGGGGGTCGCCGAGTCGAGCCTGGCTGAGCAGGTCAGCGACTGGCTGGACTCGCCCAATCCCACCGTGGCCCCCTATGCCGGCACCGGCGAGGTGACGCTTCGGCTCACGGCCCGCGCCGGCGACGCCGCCGCCGCCGCTCGCCTGCTGGAGCCGGTCGAGGCCGACCTGCGCCAGCGCGGCGGCCTCCACCTCTACGGCGCCGATGGCGACAGCCTGGCGTCGGTGGTGCTGGATCTGCTGCGTCGGCGCGGTGAGACGCTGGCGGTCGCCGAATCCTGCACGGGCGGGGGCCTCGGTGGCGCCCTGGCGGCGGTGCCGGGGGCCTCTGATGTGTTCCTCGGCGGGGTGATCGCCTACGCGAACGCCGTGAAGCGGAACCTGCTCGGCGTGAGCCCCGAGGCCCTGGAGCACTGGGGAGCCGTGAGTGATCCGGTGGCCCTGGCCATGGCCGAAGGCGTGCGGCAAATCACTGGCAGCGACTGGGCGCTGGCGACCACCGGCGTGGCCGGACCCGGTGGAGGCAGCGCCGACAAACCCGTGGGCCTGGTGCACATCGCCGTGGCCGGCCCTGATGGAACCGTCAGCGCGCCTGTGCGCTTCGGCGCCCGCCGCGGCCGGTCGTGGATTCAGGCCGTGAGCGCCGGCGAGGCTCTGGATCGTCTGCGGCGCCGGGTGCTGGAGTCCGCCGGCCAGGGCTGAGCGGCATGTCCCATCGGTATCGCTTCCCCAACGGAGCGGCACCGATCACGAATGCTGAGCGATGGGGTTTTCCCCCGCCGCCCATGGTTTTCCCCGGAAACGACCCCTGTTTTCCCCAGGTCTTCGCGTTCAGACCCATGCGCGCGTCGTCTCTGAGCGAAGGCTGCTGGGGAAAGCGCCTCTCCCCTTGACCTCCGGACCCTCCGCCGAGCCATCGTCCGCCGACGTCGCTCCAGGTGGCTGAAAGGGCCGTGGCGGCAGCGGTCGCGCCGGGTGTCGCGCTCGTCTCGGCCGATCCGCCTCCCTTTGACGGAACCGGGATTCCCGTGGCGTCATGGAGGCGTCCGATCGATACGTGCCGCATGAGCCAGACCCCGGAGTCCGCGCCCGCCTACGTGAGCATTGAGAATCAGATGCCGGAAGATCTGTTCGACGCCATGCGGGAGTTCATCCGGCTCCACCCGCAGTGGGACCAGTACCGCCTGATGCAGGCCGCCCTGGCCGGTTTCCTGTTCCAGCACGGCTGCCATGAGCGTTCAGTGGCGCGGCACTACCTCGATGGCCTGTTCCAGCGCCCCGCCAGTCAGGCCCTGCGCCCCTGAGGCGCCGCCCCTGCCGGGGCCGTTTCGATCCGGTACGAGGCGCACACGCTCCAGGTCCCATGCAGCGCCGGTATCGCTTCGTCGCTGGCTGTGCGGTCCTGGCCGCTTAGGGTTGCAGGCCAACTCCGGCGGTGGACAGGTGAGCTCCGGCACGCTCTACGACAAGGTCTGGGACCTGCACAAGGTGGCCGAACTCCCCGGTGGCGGCACTCAGCTGTTCATCGGTCTGCATCTGATCCACGAGGTCACCAGCCCCCAGGCCTTCGCCGCCCTGCGCGATCTCGGCCTGAGCGTCCGCCATCCCGAGCGCACCGTGGCCACGGTGGATCACATCGTGCCCACCACCTCCCAGGCCCGGCCCTTCGCCGACCCGCTCGCCGAGGAGATGCTCGCCACCCTCGAGGCGAACTGCACCGCCCACGGGATCGTTCTGCACGGCATCGGCAGCGGCCGCCAGGGGATCGTGCATGTGATCGCCCCGGAGCTGGGCCTCACCCAGCCGGGCATGACCGTTGCCTGCGGCGACTCCCACACCTCCACCCACGGCGCCTTCGGCGCCATCGCCTTCGGCATCGGCACCAGCCAGGTGCGCGACGTGCTCGCCAGCCAGAGCCTGGCGATGAACAAGCTGCGGGTGCGCCGCATCCTGGTGGAGGGTGATCTGCCCAGGGGTGTGTTCGCCAAGGATCTGATCCTCCACATCATCCGCACCCTCGGCGTGAAGGGTGGCGTGGGTCATGCCTATGAATTCGCCGGTTCCACCATCGAGGCCCTGTCGATGGAGGAGCGGATGACCCTCTGCAACATGGCGATCGAAGGCGGTGCGCGTGTGGGCTACTGCAACCCCGACGCCATCACCTTCGCGTACCTGCAGGGCAGGCCCTTCGCCCCCACCGGCGACGCCTGGGAACGGGCAATGGCCTGGTGGAGCTCCCTGGCCAGCGGCCCTGAGGCCGTGTTCGACGACGAGGTGCGCTTCGACGCCGCCACGATTGCCCCCACCGTCACCTGGGGCATCACCCCCGGCCAGGGCATCGGGGTCGATGAGGCGGTGCCCACCCCGGAGCAGCTCGATCCCGAGGAGCGGCCGATCGCCGAGGAGGCCTACCGCTACATGGATCTGCTGCCCGGCGCTCCGATCGCCGGGCTGCCGGTGGATGTCTGTTTCATCGGCAGCTGCACCAACGGCCGGCTCAGCGACCTGCGGGCCGCGGCCGCCATCGCCCGGGGCCGCCAGGTGGCCCCGGGTGTGCGGGCGTTCGTGGTGCCGGGATCCGAGCAGGTGGCGGTGGCGGCCGAGGCCGAAGGCCTCGACGCGGTGTTCCGGGAGGCCGGCTTCGAGTGGCGTGAACCGGGCTGCTCGATGTGCCTGGCCATGAACCCCGACCGTCTGGAGGGCCGCCAGATCAGCGCCAGCTCCAGCAATCGCAATTTCAAGGGCCGCCAGGGCTCCGCCAGCGGTCGCACCCTGCTGATGAGCCCGGCGATGGTGGCCGCGGCCGCCGTCAGCGGGGCCGTCACCGACGTCCGCACCCTCTCGCCCGCCGAGGTTTCCGCCACCGCCCTCCGATGAGCAGCCATCCCTTTCCCGCCGGTCCGGTACCCTCCCACCGGGGGCGCGCCATCCCCCTGGTGGGCGCCGACATCGACACCGACCGCATCATCCCGGCCCGCTTCCTCAAGTGCGTCACCTTCGAGGGGCTGGCCGATGGCGCCTTCGCCGACGACCGCACCGAACGGGCGGGAGCCCATCCCTTCGACCGCGACGAGCACCGGGGGGCTTCGGTGCTGGTGGTGAACAGCAACTTCGGTTGCGGCTCAAGCCGCGAGCATGCTCCGCAGGCGCTGATGCGCTGGGGCATCCGCGCGGTGATCGGCGAGAGCTTCGCTGAGATCTTCTTCGGCAACTGCCTGGCCCTGGGCATCCCCTGCCTCACCGCCGATCCGCTGCACGTGGCTGAGCTGCAGCAGGCGATCGCAGCCGATCCAGGGGCTGAGCTGTACCTGGATCTCGAAGCCCTTCAGGTGGAGCTGGAGAGCGAGTTCGTCGGCGCCAACCGCTGGCCCGTGCACCTGGATCCTGGCCCCCAGCGGATGCTGGTGAGCGGCCAGTGGGATGGCACGTCCCAGCTCGTGGCCCACGACGGCGAGCTGAAGGCCACCGCCGCCCGTCTGCCCTACCTCAACGGATTCTCCCGGCTCTGATGCACCGCTTCCCGCGGCTCAGAAGGGCCGGTTCAGCACCTGCTGGCTGGGGGAGTACGGCACGAAAGGAACGCCCGTGCCCTTGAAGTTGAAGTCGTTCAGCTTCACCCTCACCCCGCCGAGGCCATCGTAGGGGCTGTAGAAGATGCCGATCTCGTAGGAGCGCCGCTGCCAGCGCAGCTCCAGGTAGGAGGCGGTGACGTCGCCGTAGAACTCGGAGCCGGGGTCGACATTGAAGCCGATGCCGCCGTTGAACACCAGCGGGCCCACGATCTGCTGGGTGAGGCCGATGCCGAGGGTGCCCAGGTCGACGGCACGGTCGAAGCTCAGCGGGCTGAGCCCCTGCCGCGCCGTGGCGCTGCCGGTGATCGTGAGGCGGGTGAAGTCGAGGAACGGTTTCACGAACCGCCCCAAGGTGAGGGTGGGGCCGCCGGAGAGGCTCAGGGTGTTCTGGTTTCTGCCATCGCCGTAATAGGCCAGGGTGCCCAGAAGGTTGGCGTTCAGGCTGAGTCCCGGCACAACCGGGATGGCCGTGTTCTGGTAGGCCTGGGTGGCGGTGAGGGGGGCCGGCGTGCCGGTCCAGAGGGGAAGGCTCAGGTTCAGGGAGCCGATCGCATTGGTGCGCCAGAGGTCGGCGAGGGTGCTGCTCTGGAACTCGTTGGCCTGGTAGCTGCCCATGCCGATGCGCCAGAAGTAGTTGCTGCTCAGGCGGCCCCAGTTCGGCAGCACGCCGGTGTCCTCCAGCGATAGGCCGTAGGCGGAGTAGACGTCCTCCTCCCCGAGGGATCCGTTCCAGACCCGGTAGCGGTAGGCGCCGAACAACCGCAGGGTGCTCTCGCCCAGCAGCGGCAACCCCACGGTGCGACTCAGGTCGCCCCAGGTACGGGTGCCGTTGTCGAAGTTGGCGGAATCGAAGGTGGAGATCTCGAGGGTGGCGTCCGCATCGAACCCCGCCAGGGGTGTCAGCAGCTTCGCCTGCAGGCCGAACAGGTCGCCCGTGGTGACGGGCTGGCTCTGGGGGGAGGCTCCGGCCGGTTCGCCGGGCAGGGGGTAGCTGTCGGTGGTGCCGTTGTAGGCCCGCTCGATCATGAACTGGGGCTGGAGCACCAGCGAACCCTTCTGGCCGAAGCGGATCGGGATGTCGTAGCCGCCGTAGAAGCCGTCGCGGTCTTCCCGGTCGACCCCCAGCACCCAGCGGTTCTCCACCTCTTCCTGCTTCTTGATCACCGTCTGGCGGCGCACGGGAATCGGCAGGCGGTCTTCCAGACGCAACTGGTTGGAGTCCGCCTTGATCACCGTGTCACCGTTCGGCATCAGGGTGGCGACCACGTTCTCCGAATCCATCCACGACTGGGCCGGGGTGAAGGGATCGTTGGTGAAGGCCACCCGGTCGCCGCTGAGGGTGTTGGGGGTGATCCGCAGCCGCCGGGCCTGGATCCGCCAGCGGCTGATCGTGCCCTGCACCAGCTGGCGGTTGCCCTTGGTGGTCAGGTTCGCAAGCTGAGGCGGGCGGATCTGACCGAACTGGTTGGTGGCGTCGGGAGTCGTGAACTGGCTGGGGAAGCCATAGCGACGTTCCGCCACCAGGCTCTGCTGGAACTGCAGGTCGGTGACCCGCTGGTCGATGGTGCCGATCGCTGCCCGACGCTCCCTCTCCTGCTGCCGGGCACGGCTCCACACCGTGCCTTCGGGGCGGGTCTTGGGGGTGGGGTCGGCGGGATCGTCGCCGCGAGTTGCCGGGGCGCTTGCTCCGGTGGCGGTGGTGCGGCCCGGCCCGAGGGTCACCATCTCCAGCTGCTGGGCGAGCCCCACCGGGGCCTCGTTGCCTGGCGCAGGGGCCCCGGGACAGCCCTGGGGAGGGGGAAGAACCAGCTGGGGAGCAAGTTTGCCGTCCTTGCCGTAGCGGTAGCGCACACCCACCAGGTAGGCGTTGCTCCCCTCCCGCACGCCGTTGTAGGTGCCGAAGGCTCCCGATCGGTGATGGATGCGGCCGACCACCGACCACTCGGGGGCCACCAGCGCCTCCACCTCGAAGGCGAGGTAGTTGAGAAAGCGGGAGGAGCGCTCGCGGTAGGTGTCCTCGTAGTAGCTGAGGCTGGTGTTGAGGCTGACCCCTTCCTCGAAGCCGAGGCTCAGCCAGGGCTGGAGCCAGGCGCGCAGCATCAGGCCGCCGGTGAACTCCACGAACGACTGGCTCGCCGTCTGGAGGTTGGCCACCTCACTGGCGCTGTAAGGCCCGATGTACCTGGAGCCTTTCTGGGCGGCCGCCCGGTGACCGAGCACATTGAGGTCGAGGTCGAGCGCAAACGGCCCCGCCTTGATCAGGCGCCGTTGCAGACCCGCCCCCAGCAGGTACTCCGGGCGGAAGACCCCCTGGAACGTGAAGGTCTGGCCGAAGTCGGAGTGGAACATCTGGCCGCCCCAGACGGTGACGGCCCAGGGGTAGGGCTGCCAGTCCGGCGGAGGCGGCACGGCGGGCGTGCAGCCCATGGGCTCCGGTGGAGGCAGCGGCACCGAGGGCGTCGTCTCCAGATCGAAGTCCTGGTCGCTGCCATCGAGGTCGATGACGCCGTAGACGTCCTCCAGTTCGCCCGTTCCTTCCGTCAGGCTGAAGCGCAGCCGGCTGGCCTGGAGGTACTGCAGGCCGCGCTGGAAGCGCACGCTGCCGCTGGCGTAGAGGGTGCGGGTTTCCGTGTCGAACTCGATGCGATCGGCGAGCACCCGCCCCCCTGCCAGTCGGGCCATGGCCTTGCCGATCGCCACGAACCGCTGGCGCTGGTTGTCGAAGTTCTGGCTGTTGGCGGTGAGCTCGAGCTCAAGCGGTGGAGCGGTGGCCGCCGGCAGGGCGTTCTCGGGAACCGGCGTGGTGGGCGCCGGCGGGTTGTCCGGACTCGGGGGTGCCGGGAGCGGCGCCACGCTGGGGTCTGGCGGAGCGGGGAGTGTGATGGGGTCGTTGCCGTAGGCGACGGTCCAGGCCGGGGCCGGCGCTGGACGGGCTGTGGCGGCGGGTCGACCCGTCGCCCCCGATGGCAGCACGGGATGGCTCCGGAGCACGTGCGCCGGGGCCGGGATCGGCGGCGTCCACGGCTGCCGCAGCGCGGCTGGCGGTGCGGTTGCGGCTGGGCCGGCGGCCGGCAGATCCGCCAGGGCGGCCTGCAGCCGCGGGGTCAGACGGGGGAGAACCGGGGCTTCGCCCGCAACGCCTGGATTGCCCACAGGCAACGCATCGGGATTTTCAGTGGCCCGGGCGGCACAGGTGGATCCAAGCAGGATGGCGCCGATGCCAAGGGCTCGCAACAGCCCAACGGCCGGAGGCAGCGAGTTGCTCAGGGGTGCGGACCGGATCTGGGGCACCGAAGGCAACCCGGAGGGAGGCGAAGGGGCTGGGATCCTCCCACGGGATGGGCGGTGGCTCTGTCAGGAGGCAGCCGGCGAGGCGGGCGGCGAGTCAGCCGATCACTCCTCGAGGTCCTTGCGGCTGGGGGTACGGCTGGGGTCGCTGGCCAGGAAGCCGAACACGAAGATCCCGATGAAGAAGAAGACGACGGAATAGACCGAGATCTTGAGGGCAAGCATGGACTGTCCGGCGGGTGACAGGGAGTGACAGGCGCCGGCAGGGGCTTGATCGACCCAGCGGCGGCCGCATCATCCTATGGGGCATGGTCGGCGAACCCTGATGCCCGAGGGCCGTGAGACGGGAGAACGCGCCCGGATTGAAACGTTTCCTTCATCTCCATCCCCCCCGCAGCGGCGCGGGCTGCAGCCCCTCGACCTGCAGCCCCTCTGGCTCTGCCCCCAGCCGGAGGGTGGCGAAGCGCCGGCCATGGCCCATCCCTGGGGGCCGCTGCACCGACCCGACTGGATCCGCCGCGGGCTGATCGTCTGGCCACGGGGGGGGAGCTGGTGCCGCCTGCGCCTGCGCCTGGCGTGCCCGCAGGACTGGCGGCGGCTGGGCCCCGGGGTCGCTGTGGCGCGGCTGGTCCTGCGCTGGTGGGCCGATCGGGTGGCGCTGCGGGTGAACGGCCATCAAGTGCATGGCGGCGATCTGTTCGACACCGCCTGCCGCTGGCCCCTGCCGGTCACCTGGTGGCAGGGCGAGCCCCTCGATCTGGAGCTGCTCCTGCGCAGCCCCCTGCATGACGACGGCGCGCTGATCCACAGCCGCGTCGAGCTCGAACCCACCGACGCCACCGATCCCCTCGGCCTGCTGGGCTCCAGCCTGACGGACCTGGCGGACCTGCGCCACTCCCACGGTGCCTCCCCCAGCGACCCCGGCGAGGGCGCGCTGCAGATCTGCAGCCATGCCCACCTCGATCTGGCCTGGCTCTGGCCCGTCGCCGACACCTGGCAGGCGGCCGAACGCACCTTCACCTCGGTGCTCGCCCTGATGGAGCGCTTCCCCTCGCTCCACTTCGGTCACTCCACCCCCGCGCTCTACGCCTGGCTGGAGCGCCACCGCCCGTCCCTGTTCACCCGGATCCGCACCGCCATGCGGGCCGGGCGCTGGGAGCCGCTCAACGGCCCCTGGGTGGAGACCGATGCCGTACTGATCGCCACCGCCTCGCTGTTGCGCCAGTTCCAGGAAGGGCAGGCGTACAGCCGCAGCCGCTTCCCGGAGTGGAGCCATCACCTGGCCTGGCTGCCGGACAGCTTCGGCTTCGCCGCCGGACTGCCGGCGGTGGCCGCCGCCACGGGGGTGCGCTGGTTCTGCACCCATAAGCTGTTCTGGAACGCCACCAACCCCTTCCCCCACCGGCTGTTCCGCTGGCGCAGCCGCTGCGGAGGCGAGGTGCTGGCGCTGATGAGTGCACCGATCGGCACCGACGGCGATCCCCTGGCGATCGAACGCCATCGCCTGGAGTGGCGGCGGGCCACAGGCCGTGACGATGCCCTCTGGTTGCCGGGGGTGGGGGACCATGGCGGCGGCCCCAGCGCCGAGATGCTGGAGCAGCTGGCCCTCTGGAGACAGCGGCCCGAGGCGGTGCCCCAGCGCGATGGGACCGTGCGGGCCTTCCTGGCGGAGCTGGAGCCCCTGGCGACGTCGCTGCCCGTGTGGCGCGACGAGCTCTACCTGGAGCTGCACCGGGGCTGCGCCACCAGCAGGCCTGATCAGAAGCGCCACAACCGCACGCTCGAGCGCCTGCTCCGTGAGGCCGACACCGCCCGGGCCCTGTTCGCCTCCAAGGAAGACGGCCCGGATCCGGCGACGGAGGCGGGGGAGGCGGGGGAGAGCAGCGAGGGTTGGCGAACCCTGCTGTTTCAGCAGTTCCACGACATCCTTCCGGGCACCTCGATTCCCGAGGTGTTCGAGCAGGCCGAACCCCAGTGGCGGGCCGCCCGCCGCCAGGCCGTGCGGCAGCGCGATCGGGCCCTGGGATTCGCGCCGGCTCCGGGCGTCCCCGCCGGGGAGGGGCGGCGCTGGTGGGTCGCGCAGCTGCAGCCCCTTTCAGCGGCTCCCCGCACCCTGCGCCTGCCGGCCGGTTCATGGTGGCTGGAGGCTCCCGGGGGAGAGGTGCCCCTGCTCGGCCAGCCGGCACCGGGGGGCGGCCAATGGATCCAGCTGCCGGGCATCGCCGGGGTGAGCGTGCTGGGGCTGCGCCACCGTCCCGAGGACGCAGCCCCAGGTACAGGTCAGGGGATCGGGGCGGTGACCGTCCCGGCCGCGCCGGTCGGGGCGGTGACGCTCACGGCGGCCCCGGAGGGCCGCTGGCATCTGGCCAACGGGCTCGTGGAGGCGGTGATCGGCCCCGCCGGCGTGGAGGGACTGCGAACTCCCGGCGGCAAGGAGACCCTGGCCGGCCCGCTGGCCTGGCGTCGCTGGGTTGACCGGGGCGAGTTCTGGGATGCCTGGGATCTGGCCGCCGACCACCGCGACCATCCCCTCCCCTGGCGCTGGCAGGGGCTCCCCACCTGGGTGGAACGCGGACCGCTCTGCTGCCGCTTCCTCTGGCGCGGCCGCTGCGGCGCCAGCCCTCTGCGGCTCGAGGGACGCCTGCTGGCCGGCAGCCCCTGGCTGGAGCTGGTGCTGAGCATCGACTGGCGCCAGCGCCATGAACTGCTGCGCCTGGAACTGCCCCTGGCCCAGCCCGCGCACCGCTGGGCCGCCGACACCGCCGGCGGTGTGATCGAACGTCCCGGCGAGGCGCGTCTGGCAAGGGAGCGCAGTCGCTGGGAGGTGGCGGCCGTGAGCTGGATCGCATCGGTCTCCGGCCCCGGTGGAGCCGGTGTGGCGGTGTTGCTCGACGGTCCCCAGGGAGTGTCCGGCCAGAGCGACCGGCTCGGGGTCTCCATGCTGCGCGGCCCCACCTGGCCCGATCCCGGCGCCGATAACGGTCGCCAGCGCCAGCGCCTGGCCCTGATGCCGGTGCCCGGCGGCTGGCGGGCGGCTGAGGTGCCCCTTCAGGCCCGCCGCTTCCGTGAGCCGCTTTGGTGCCGTCCCCATGGGGGGGCGGTGCCGGCAGGCCCGCTGTTCCCAGCCCTGGGGGAGGATCTCGAGCCGCTGGCGCTGCGCCCGGCCCCCGGCGGTGGAGGAGCGGTTGTACTGGCGCTGCAGAACCTGGGCCCCTGCCGACGGCAGTGGGAGCCGGGGCCGGACTGGCGGCTCACGGCCCGCCTGGATGGTCTGGGCGATCCGATCGCAGGCAGCTGCGAGCGGGTGGAGCTGGGGCCATGGGAGCTTGGCAGCTGGCGGCTGGAGCGAGCAGCCGTCGGATCCGCGCCGGTTTCGCTCAGTCGTCGTGATCGTCGAACGGATCGGTGAGCCGCTTGGAGGGCGGGCCGAAGGCCGTGTAGATGCCGAAGCCGGTGAGGGCAAGCAGCACAACCAGCACCGTGATGGCCACGGACAGGGCGGGAGAGGTGGTGGCGGCGGGATCCATCGGCAGCGGCGGGTCGGTCGGGAGAGGAGCAAGGGCCGCGGCCGCCGACGCAGGTGCCGAGGAGGTCGTCCTGCGTAGGTCGTCCTGCTGAGGTCGTCCTGCGTGACAAGTCTCGACGTTCAGCCGCGGCGCGGCGGTCACGGCCCTTACAGTAACCACCGCGATCTCAGGACTGAGAGCGCTGTTCCCGTTGCCGTTCCCTCCAGAGCCGCCATGGCCCAACGCACCCGCCTGGGAGACATCCTGCGTCCGCTGAACTCCGAGTACGGCAAGGTCGTTCCCGGCTGGGGCACCACACCCGTGATGGGTGTGTTCATGCTCCTGTTTCTGGTGTTCCTGCTGGTGATCCTGCAGCTGTACAACAAGTCGCTGCTGCTCGAGGGCATCAACGTGAACTGGAACAGCCTCGGCTGATCCCCTCGCTCCCTTTCCATGAACGTCTTCGGCATCGGGTTGCCCGAGATGGCGGTGATCGCCGCCATCGGCCTGCTGGTCTTCGGTCCCAAACGCCTGCCGGAACTGGGCAAAACCCTCGGCCGCACCCTGCGGGGCTTCCAGTCGGCCTCCCAGGAGTTCGAAAAGGAGTTCCGCACCGCTATCGCCTCCGAGGCAAACCCCGCCCAATCCGCTGATACTGCGGCGCCAGCTCCGCTGCCTGCTGCTCCGGTGAGCTCCGGCGATCTTTCCGCCGCCGACGGAACGGCGCCCGGTGAGCACGCCTGAGCCGGTTCCCTTGGATCTTCAGTTGCTCGTCGGGCTGGGCAATCCTGGTCCTCGCTACGTCGACACCCGCCACAACGTTGGGTTCATGGCCCTGGAGCTTCTGGCCGCCCGCGAGCGTGTGGCCTTCCGTTCCCAGGCCCGGCTTCATGGTCTTCTGGCGGAGATCGGGTCGGGATCCTCCCGCCTCAGGATGCTCATGCCGCAGACCTACATGAATGAGAGCGGGCGTTCGATCCGCGCCGCCCTCGACTGGTACCGGCTCAGTCCCAGTCAGATTCTAGTGCTCGTCGATGACATGGATCTGCCCCTCGGACGCCTGAGGCTGCGGGCTTCGGGCAGTGCTGGCGGCCACAACGGCCTGCGCAGCACGATCCAGCATCTGGGCACCCAGCAGTTCGCCCGTTTGCGCATCGGCATCGGTGCTCCCGCCGAACAGCCGACCGAACGGCGGGAGCGCACGGTGTCGCACGTCCTCGGCCGTTTCTCCGGCGATGAGCGTCCCGTGCTGGATGCCATGCTCGCTGAGGTGCTGAGCGGCGTGGATCTGATCCGGCGCCTCGGACTGGAGCGGGCCGGCAACCGTCTGAACAGTTTCCGAGCCCCGGTGCCGGCATCCTGAATCCGGCCTGCTGTCGTTCCCGCCGCTGTCTTGCCCCGCCTTCCCGCCACCACTGCCCAGCTGCGGGTGCTGCGCCGCAGTTTCCGGCCGTGCCTGCTGGAGGGGGAGGTGAGTGCAGGTGGCTTCCAGTGGCGCTTCCTCTGGGCCTTCGATCGCGGCGAGCTCACGGTGGAACCCTCGCTGGGCCGTGCCCTCATCCAGGACGCTCTGCTGCGTTTCCTGCTGCGGGCCGATTACGAGCTCGAGCCCGGCGGCGACTATTCCTTCACCGTCCGGGCATCGTTCTGAGCTGGGTGCTGCCGTCCCGGTGCAGGGGATGGCCCAGCCAGCGCTCCAGCAGCAGCTGGGCCACCACGTCGTCGATCTCTCTCGGTGGCAGGCGCAGTCCCCGGGGCAACAGGCGGCGCCACCCGCGCGCAGGTTCCAGATGCCAGTAGCGCTGGCGGGCGGCCAGGGTGCTGCCTCGCTCCTCCACCAGCAGCACCGGCAGGTGCGGCTCCAGCCGGCGTCGCCAGCCCTCCGAGCCGGTGCCATTGCCCAGCACCAAGGCCCCCACTCCTGACTCGATCCACCGCTCCAGAGCCTCCATGGCCTGCTCGGGGGGCAGCACCAGGGCGATCGCGACCGTTCGGCGCGTTGGGTCGGTGAGCACCAGCCCGCACTTGCTGCGCCCCGGATCCAGCCCCACCATTGCACCCTTGTTCATGGCCGCCGCGGTTGGCGCTCGCCCGCTCCCGGCCAGCGCAGTTCCACCACGATCGGGTCGGGGGTGTCGGCATCCCGCACCACCACGGCCTCAAGCTGGGCCGTCAGCCCCGCCGGCCGCTCACTCAGCCGCCGGCCGAGGGCATTGAACGCGGCCACATCGAACTGAAGCCCGTCCGCCAGGGTGCCCTGGCGCTGGGCACGCGCGAAGGCGGCCGCCAGCAGCAGGTTCAGCCGGTTGCGCACCTCCTCCGGCCGGCGTTCGTCGCCTTCCAGGGCGGTGCGGGCCAGCACCTCGCCCCGGCGCACCACCGAGCGGTTGGGCCGCACGTCGGGGAAGGCGAGCACCCGCTGCTCGCCCCGCACCACGTTGCTGGCCGAGCGGATGCTCACCACCCAGGTGCCCGACTTGCGGATCATCTGCTCCAGTCGCTCGATGTCATTGCGGGGCACCAGCAGGATCTGGCGATCGGGCCGCTGATCGGGGAGCAGAAGGCGAAAGGCGGCCAGGTTGGCCTGCTGCAGCAGGGCATCGATCACCGAGCGCGCCTGGCCGGCTTGCTGCAGCCGCACCTTGCCCGAGGCCAGGGGCTGGCCGCTGGCGATCACCACGTCGCCGCGGCGGAGCGCGATCACGTTGGTCTCCAGCTCCTTCAACTCCTTGGCGCCGGCCGCGATGCGCTCGCGCACCGTCTTTAGTTCGCTCTCCGTCCGTCGGATCTCCGCATCCCGCGCCCGCACGTCCTTGCTCAGCCGCGCCCGCTCGGCCTCCAGCCGTCGGCGTTCCTGCTGCAGGGGCTGCAGTTCGCGGCGCAGTCCCACCACCCGCTGCTCCGCCCCCGTCAGGCTGGCCTGAGCCTTGCGCTGCTCCGCCTGGGCCTGACGGCTGCTGGCCAGCGCCCGGTCGCGGATCGTCAGGGCCTGGCTACGACTGCGAAGGGCCTGGCTGCGGCCCTGCTCCGCCCTGTCAACCTCCGCCCGGCTGCGGATGAGCTCCTGGCGGTTGCGCTCCAGGGCGGCGCGGCTCTCCCGCAGGCGGGCCTGGATCTGATCGAGCTCGAACAGGCCCACCCGCAGGCGCTCGCTCACCAGCAGCAGCAGCCCGAGCGACACGGCGCTGATCAGAGCCCCGGTGAGAGCTGTGATCACCACGGCGGTGTTCCTGGGCCGCAGGTTGAACAGACTGAGCCGGGCCTTGCCCACCCGGCTGCCGAGCCGGTCGCCGAGGGTGGAGAGCACCCCCCCCAGGACCAGCAGCGCCAGGATCAGCAGCCAGCCCGACACGCTCGGCTCCAGGGGTGACCCAGTATCCCTGCCGGCAGGGTGGCTGGTGGGGCGGAGAACGCCGGCGGTTCAGCTGAACCGTTTGGCCAGGGCGATCGGATCGAACACCGTGATCTTCTTGCGGTCGATCTGCACCAGGCCATCGTTGCGAAGGTCGCCCAGCAGGCGGGTGATCGTGACGCGGGTGGAGCCGATCGCCTCGGCGATCGCCTGATGGGAGAGGCGAAGGTCGATGGTGATGCCCTCGTTGCCGGGCACCCCGAAATCGCGGCAGAGCACCAGCAGGAAGCTCACCAGCCGGGAACTCATGTCCCGATGGGTGAGGGTTTCGATCATCGTCTCCGTCTGGAGGATGCGGGAGGAGAGACCCTGGAGCAGCAGCAGGCCCACGCTGGCGTCCTGTTCGATGGCTCGGCGCACCGAGGTGGCCGGGGCCGTGACCATCTCGACCCGGGTGAAGGCAATCGCATGATAGAAGCGGTCGGAGCGTTGGCCGGTGAGCAGGGAGAGCACGCCGAAGAGGCTGTTCTCCCGCAGCAGGGCCACCGTGATCTCCTCGCCGGATTCGTACACCCGTGACAGGCGCACCGCTCCGCGGCGCAGCAGATAGACCCGCTCAGCAGGATCGCCAGGGAAGAAGATCGTCTTGCCCCGCTCGATCGTTTCGACGCTGCTGCCGGCCAGGCCACGGATCACCTCCAGGAGGGTGGGCGCAGCTGGCCCCGTAGTGTTCGCCGACGCCACGGCCGGCACCCCACCCGACGGGGTGCTGGAGTAGCGGCTGAATCCGCGAGTGGCGCCGACCATCCAGGCGGTGCGAGGTGGAGGGAAGCTAGGGATCGCTTCCCTCCCTCCTTGTAGCGGATCACACGGTTTGTGCGGACCACCCTTGTGGGGCCTGCTCCGCAAGGGCCGCGCGCTGCGCCTCCCGCAGCTTCTCCAGGCCGGAGGCAGCCAGGTCGAGCATCGTCGTGAGCTGGGCTCGGGAGAAGGGAGCGCCCTCCGCGGTCCCCTGGATCTCCAGCAGCTGGTCCGCCTCGTCGCCCACCACGTTCAGATCCACCTCGGCCCGGCTGTCCTCCCCGTAATCGAGATCGAGCAGGGCCCGGCCGTCCACCAGGCCCACCGACACGGCACTCACCTGCCGACGCAGGGGGGAGGTCGCCAGCACCTCACGCTCCTGAAGCCGTTGGAGCGCGACGGCCAGGGCCACCCAGGCCCCCGTGATGGCCGCGGTGCGGGTGCCGGCGTCGGCCTGCAGCACATCACAGTCGATCAGCAGGGTGCGCTCCCCCAGGGCCTCCAGGTCGAGGGAGGCGCGCAGGCTGCGCCCGATCAACCGCTGGATCTCCTGGGTGCGCCCCGAGAGCTTCATCAGCTCCCGTGGCTGGCGCTCGGGCGTGGAGGCGGGCAACAGGCGGTACTCGGCGCTGAGCCAACCCAGACCACCGCCGCGCCGCCAGCGGGGCACCTCCTCCTCGACGCACACACTGCACAGCACCCTGGTCCGCCCTGCCTCCACCGTGAGCGAGGCCAGGGCAAAGCCCATCGGATCCCACAGGAAGCGCACCGGCCGCAGGGCATGGTCGCCGCGGCCTTCGGCGCGCCGGGGGGAAGCGGGGCTGGTGGTCACGGGAGCGTGGCGGCGGGGCCGGCAGCGTAGGGGGTGGTACGTCTGTTTGCCACCAGGGCTGGTGTGCAGCCCGGATCGATGCCGCTACATTCGGTACATACGCCCCGGACGGCACCGCCGCCGGGTCCACCGCCCCCGCTGCCGGGATCGTTCCGGTTCGCCATGGCGGTGGTGTCGCGTCTCCGCTTCGCCGCCAGGGGTGCATGACCGCCAGCCTCGTCCATCCCCAGTCCGCCGCACGCCCCCCGCTGGAACCTCTGCGGGTGCTGCCGCCGCTACGGCTGGTGCCCGAGCCGGAGGGGTTGCTGCAGATTCACACCGCCCCTTATCGGGGCAGTTTCGCTGCGGTGTTCAGCCAGGCCCTGCGCAGCGCCGGTCTCGGCAGCCGGGTGCTGGTGAGTCAGTTCCTCAAGGGTGGTGTGGCCCAGGGGCTGGCGGGAAGCCTCTGGCTGTGCGGCAGGCTTCAGTGGCTGCGCCCCGCACTGCCCCTGTGCCTGGATCGCCCCGCCGATGCCCTGGTGACCTCGGCGGCTGAGGATGTGGATCCCCGGTCGGCGGTGGCGGAGGTGTGGACTTTCAGCCGGGAGCGGCTGCTGGCCGGCGACGTCGACCTGATGGTGCTCGATGAGCTGGGGCTGGCGGTGGAGCTGGGTTATGTGCCCGCCGAGGAGGTCACCGAGGTGCTGCAGCGCAGGCCGGCCCACCTCGATGTGATCCTCACGGGTCCGGCGGTGCCGGAGGTGTTGATGGCGATGGCCGACCAGGTGACCGAACTGCGCCGCGGCGCCTGATGGCCGCTGCGGATAGCCTCCGAACCGCAGCCTGTCCCCTGGCGCCCAGCCCCCTGATCGATGCTGAAGAACGACCGCTGGATCCATGAGCAGGCTTCCGCCGGGATGATCGAGCCGTTCCAGGGCACCCTGGTGCGTCACCTGGATCCGGAGGCCCGCACCGGCGCCGTGCTGAGCTATGGCTGTTCCTCCTACGGCTACGACCTGCGTCTGTCACCCAGGGAGTTCCTGATCTTTCGCCACGTGCCCGGCACGGTGATGAACCCCAAGCGGTTCAACCCCGCCAACCTCGAGCCGGCGCCGCTGCACCGCGATGAAGACGGGCAGTACTTCATCCTCCCGGCCCATTCGTACGGCCTGGGGGTGGCGCTGGAGAAGCTGCGGGTACCCGCCAACATCACCGTGATCTGCCTGGGCAAGAGCACCTATGCCCGCCTGGGGATCATCGTCAACACCACGCCGGCCGAGGCCAGCTGGGAGGGCCATCTCACCCTGGAGTTCAGCAATTCGTCCGGAGCCGATTGCCGCATCTACGCCGGCGAGGGCATCTGCCAGCTGCTGTTTTTTGAGGGTGATCCCTGTGCCACCACTTATGAGGACCGGGCCGGCAAGTACCAGCACCAGCCCGAACGGGTGACGCTGGCACGGGTCTGAACTCCTCGGCCCTCAGTGCACGGCCTTGAGGTCGTCCACGTTGCCCTGGCCGTCGGTGTTGCAGTAGCCGGAAGGATCCTTGCCCGCCACATGGTGCACGCGGAAGTTGTAGGAGAGACCGTCACGCTCGACGTCGGCGAGGGTGATCTCTCCGGCATCGATTGACGTGCGGAGGGTCGCGGCCAGGCTCACCTCCACGTCGGCCATCGAAGGCGCGTTGAACTTCACGGCGATGGCGTTCTTGCAGTTCCGGCCCCAGGCACCCACCCGGGCCTCGATCTTCTCACTCTCGCCGGCGCGCGCGCCGGGGGCCAGCGAGAGGGGGAGGACCAGGATCAGGGCAGCCGTGGCCACCCGCCGGCGAAACATGTTCATGGAGACCGCAGCGGGAACCTTTTCAAGGTATGTACGGCTACAAGCAGCGGTCGTACTGCGAACGCAAGACCCTCGGGACTCAGGGAGCAAGCCTCGCCCTGTGCAGCCGGCTCTTCTCATACCAGCCGGCGATCTCCGGTGCCCAGGTCTGCAGATGGGGCCACATCAGATCGCAGAGGGCACGGATCTCCTCCTGGGCATCGAGCTTGGCGCGCAGATCCAGGAAATGGAGAAAGGCCCGCAGGCTGAAGCTCACCACGAAGTGCTGGCGGTAGTCGAAAGGCAGGATGCCGCGGGCGTGTTCCTCGGCGAAGCCGGCATCCAGCAGGTCGCGGTAGCGCTCGGCGGCCCGCCGGCAGAGCTCAAGATCGATGGCCCGCTGGTCGGCGCCGTAGGCGTACTTCTTGCCCTGGCGGTCGCTGTAGCTGCCCACCGGGCGCAGGTAGAACACCTCCTCCAGTTCCAGCTCACCGTTCGCAGCCCTGCGGATGCGATCGCCGGTATAGCGCATCGACTGCACATCGAAGCTCACGCCCACCCTGTGGGTGCGGGCCTGTTGCATCACCGAATGGGGGAACCAGCCCACGTTGAGCACAATCTGAGCGTGCTCCAGCGGGCCGTAGTGGCCCCGCTCCCCCGCCAGCAGACGCTTGACGCAGATCTCCCCGGCTCGGGACTCCTCCGGCCAGTCGGCACGGTCGGCCATCACGAAGCCCTCGCTGTAGTCCTGGTGCATCCCGGCGTAGACACACTGCTGGGGATTGGGCGTGGCGGCGATCAGCTCGACCCGGAAGCGGGGATCCATCGTTGGAGGGCGGAGGAGGTTGCAGGCACGCCCGGTCCGGTGCCTGGGTCGGAGCGGCTCCCGGGCTCAGCCGTGGCTGCGGGGGCCGATCGCCGGCGACGCTGCCACAGCCTGCTCAGGAACGACCGGGGATGCTGCGGCCAGGTCGCTGAGGGCTCCCACCCCCGCCAGTTCCGGCAGGGCCGCGCCCTCAAGCAAGGCGGTGATCAGCGCCTGCAGCTCCGCCGGCCGGCGGGCACCGAGGGAGCGGCCCACATCCCGGCCTGCCGCATCGAAGAACTCCAGCTGGGGGATGCCGTTCACGCCGTACTGCTCCAGCTGGGGCTGCCAGCGCGGGTTGTCCACGTTGAGCAACACCACGTCGAGGGCGTCACGGTGGTCGCGTTCGATCGCCTCCATCGCCGGTGCCATCGCCCGGCAGGCCTCGCACCAGTCGGCATAGAACTCAACCACGGTGGGCCGACCATTCGCCAGCGCCATCGTGAGATCGGGCGAGCGGCGGGCCAGCCGCTCCAGCGGTGCCTCCGGATGGAGCCCTCCCCGGAACCAGAACAGCGCCACCGCCAGAACGGCAGCCACGGCGGCCAGCAGCATCCGTTCCCTGCGACCCAGGGGTTCGGCGGGCTGAGGCGAGGTCATCGGCGGAAGGTTTGCGACGCTCACTGCACTCTGGCAGCCGCTCTCCGCCGGCTGCGGTTCCGGTCGCCGTCGCCACGGGCCGAAACGCACCACCCTTGCTAGGTTCCGACCACCGCCCCGGAGGCCGTGAAACGCCGCCTCACCCTCCATTTTCCCCGCGAGGCGGTGCACCAGCCGATCACCTACCGGCTAGCGGTGGATTTCGACATCGCCGCCAAGATTCTGCGCGCCCAGATCGCTCCCAACCAGAGCGGCACCATGGTGGTGGAGCTGTCGGGCGACATCGACGAACTCGATGCCGCCGAGGTATGGCTCGAGCGCCAGGGTCTCGGTCTGCGTCGCACCCCCGGCGAGATCGGGATTGATTCCCACCGCTGCGTCGACTGCGGCATCTGCTCCAGCGTCTGCCCGAGCGGCGCGCTCCGCTTCGATCCGCTCACCGCCAGGCTTCATTTCGAGGCCCCCCGTTGCCTGGTCTGCGAGCAGTGCATTCCCAGCTGCCCGCTGGAGGCGATCTCCCTGGTGCTGGATCCCGCCTGAGATGCCGATGCGCGCCTTCCTGCGGATGCTGCTGGTGCCCCTGCAGGCGCCGATGCTGCTGCTGCTGGTGGTGGTGAGCACCTATCAGGGTCTGCACTGGGCCCATTCCCTCCAGCAGACCCCGGGGTCGATGGGGGGCTACACCGAGGTGATCTGGTCGATCGAATGCATGCAGGCCCTGGTGGTGGTGGTGGTCTGCACCATGCCCCTGGAACTGCTGCGCCAGCTGTCCTCGCTGATGTCCGCAAGCAGGGTGATCAGCCTCGTGCTCACCCTGCTGATGGTCACCATCGGCGGGCTGTATCTGCTGCATCTGGCGGTGCTGGCCAGCGTGCTCGTGCTGGCATCGGCCGTGATGCTGGCCCGCCTCGATCTGGTGCGCATCCGTGTGGTGCCGCCGCCGCTGCTGATGACCGTGGTGCTCTCGATCGTGGTGCTGGGCGGCCTGAGCCTCGGTCGCCTGCTCAGCACCAGCTTCCAACTCACACCGTTCGGCCATGGGGGGTAGGCCCCCTCAGCAGGCGGGGGATCGTCCCTCCTGGTAGCTCCAGGCGTTGCCGAGCACCTTCTTCACATACAGACGGGTCTCCGGGAAGGGGATCGCCTCCACCCAGAGCTCCGGCGCCGTGCTCAGCCTGGGATTCACCCAACCCTGCACCGCCCCCGGACCGGCGTTGTAGCTGGCGACCGCCGGCAGGGGATTGCCCTTCCACTGGTCGAGCAGCCCCTTCAGGTACCGACCACCGAGGGCGGCGTTGCGCTCCGGCGTCTCCAGTTCGGCTTCGCTCAGCCTCTCTCCCGCCAGCTCGGCGGCGGTGTCCGGCATCAGCTGGAGCAGGCCCACGGCACCGGCGTTGGAGTGAACGGTGGGGGTGAAGCGCGATTCCTGCTTCGCCACCGCCAGCAGCAGCGCGAGAGGCAGGCCCTGTTGCCGGGCCACCGGCGTGAAAGCATCGAGGAAGCGGTGAGGATGCAGGCTGCGCTCCAGCCGGGGCAGCAGTTCGCACTGGTCGGGAGGGAGGCGCAGGGCGGCCTGCTCCAGCTGGCCGAGGCCGGTCCAGTCATCGCCGACCCCCTGCCGCAGGCGTCCTTCCACCAGCAGTTCGCGGCTCGCCCGGGGCGCCTGGCTGCCCCGCTGCTGGCGCCAGGCCTCCCAGGCTTCGGTGGTCTGGCCGAGCCGCCACAGCCGGTCGAGCTGGGGATCGCCGCTCGCCAGCGGTTCCCAGGCATCGCCATGCTTCGGCTCGCCGGGCCCGGGCGCGAGGACCAGATCGCCTTCGCCGAGCTTCACGGCGGCCCGCCAGCCGTAGTAGCCGCCGGGATGGTGCAGGCGCAGTTCCCGCCAGGTGGCGGTGGCCTGTTCGTCCTGTCCCAGCTGCTGCTGCACGTACCCGAGCCAGAACCGCTGCCGTGCCGCCAGGGCGGGTGCGAGGCGATCGGCATCCAGCCGGCTGAGCACCTGTTCGGCGTCCTGCCAGCGCTCCTGGAGCAGCAGGCGGCGGGACAGTTCCCACTGCAGGTCCCAGGCGGCGGGATCATCGGGCCAGCGCTGGAGCACCTCGGCGGCCCGCTGGCCATCGCCGCTCTCCAGCGCCAGCCGGGCCTGCACCGGCGCGCGGTCCCGCCAGCTGGGCGGCAGGGCCGCCAGGGCGGCCACGGCCGGTTTCCCTTCCTGCTGGGCCAGCAGGCGCACCGCCTCCTCCGCTTCCGGCGCGGAGGGGGAGCGGCGCACCAGCTCCACCAGCAGCGCCTCGCCCTGCCGCGCCTGCCCGTCGTCCCCCCTGAGCAGGGCGCGGGCCAGGCTGAGCCGTGCGGCCGGCGCGAGAGCGGTGGTGTCCGCGGCGGTGGCGCCGGTGGGAGTGAGGCAGCTCAGGGCGCCGCGGCCATCGCCCAGTTCCGCCAGCCCACCGGCCAGCACGCCCCGCTGATCCGGTGTTGGAGCGGCACCGCCAGGAGCAGCGCTGCCGGCACTGGCGCAGGCCTGGCGCAGCAGCGCCTCGGCACCCGGCCAGCGGGCCCCCCAGCGGGCTAAGTGAAGAGCTCCCTCCAGGCGCTGGGACGGATCCGGACCGGCCTCCACTGCCGCCGCCAGGGCGGCGGGATGGGCCGGCCAGCGCTCCAGCAACTGCTGGCGCAACGGGGGCTGATCGCGACCGAGTGCATAGAGAGCGTCGGCACTGGCGGGCGCCGTCGGGAACCGGCGCAGCAGGCTGCGCCACAGGCCTTCCGCCTGGACCGGCTGCTCCAGGGCCTGGGCATCGAGGGCGTCGAGCTTCAGCACCACGGCGGCCAGAGGATCCGGACCCCAGCCCTGCCCCCGCAGCAGGGCCCGCCGGGCCTGGCGATTGCCGTCGCCGGCGGCGTGCAGCAGCAGAGCGGCCTCCCGCCGGCGGCCGGGATCGGGGTTCCAGCGCCGCACCCGCTCCAGGCTGGAGGTCGGCGTGGCCGGGGTGAGCAGGGGGCGCGCCTCCAGCAAAGCCCTGCCCAGCAGGAGCGCCGCCCCCGTGCCCAGGCAGGACACGGCAAGGAGGATCGGCAGACGGGCCAAGGCGGCGATGCGGCTCGCCCGGCATTCTGGACAGCGTTCTGCCCCGGCCCGGTGCGCCTGCCCCGTCTGCCCCCGCTGCAGCCCGCCTGGCTGCCGGCGCTCCTGCGCGACCTCCCCGGCGCCGGCCAGCGGCGGCGGGCCTGTCTGCTGGCCGCGTTGGCGACTGCGGTGGTGGTGCTGCGGCCCTGGCCGCCGTTCCTCTGGCTGCCCGGCTGGGTGGTGGGGTTGCTGCTGCTGCTCACCGTGGCCGACCTGCTGCGCTGGCTCTGGCGTCCCCATCGCTGGCGCTGAGGAGCTGGAAGGGCACGCCGCTCGCTCCTGCCGGCCCGCGTAGCCTGACTTTCTCTCGCGCAGACGGCATGCCGCAGCCGGTTCACCACCCCCTCGGAACACCCCTGGGTGCGGCCGGCGCCCGCTTCGGCACCGATGGCATCCGCGGTCGGGTCGGCACCACCATCACCCCCGCCCTGGCCCTGCAGGTGGGCTACTGGTGTGGCCGGGTGCTGCCCGTGGACGGTCCCGTGCTGATCGGCACCGATTCCCGCACCAGTGGCCCGATGCTGGTGGCGGCGCTCACCGCCGGCCTCACGGCCGCCGGGCGAGAGGTGTGGCAGCTCGGCCTCTGCCCCACGCCTGCCGTGCCCGGAACCATCCGCCGGCTCGGTGCCGCCGGCGGCCTGATGGTGTCGGCCAGCCACAACCCTCCCCACGACAACGGCATCAAGGTGTTCGGGAGCAAGGGCGCCAAGCTCGCCCGCCCTCAGCAGGAGGCGATCGAGGCCGGCCTGCGCGGCACGGAGGGGGGTTCAGCGCCGGAGGCGGCAGAGGATGGCTTCCACGGCGGCGGCACCTCCCACGTCCGCCCCGACCTGGTGGACGACTACGCGGACGCGCTGGTCGCGAGCGTGGGGGGGGGGCGTCTGGAGGGCTGCCCGATCGTGCTGGACCTCTGCCACGGTTCTGCCACGGCCTGTGGCGAGGCGGTGTTCCGTCGCCTGGGGGCGTGGCTGACGGTGCTGCACGGGGACCCTGACGGGTCCCGCATCAATCAGGGCTGCGGCAGCACCCACCTCGAGCCCCTGCGCCGTGCGGTGCTTGCCCAGGGAGCATCGATGGGCTTCGCGTTCGACGGCGACGCCGACCGCATGCTGGCCGTCGACGGCCGCGGCCGGATCGTCGATGGCGATCAGATCCTCTTCCTGTGGGGCTCGGCTCTGCGGGATGCGGGCCAGCTGCCCGACCAGCGGATCGTGGCCACGGTCATGTCGAACCTCGGTTTCGAGCGAGCCTGGCAGGAGCGGGGCGGTGTGCTCGAGCGCACCCCCGTCGGCGACCAGTACGTCCATGCGGCGATGGAGGCGACAGGCGCGGCCCTCGGCGGCGAGCAGTCGGGGCACATCCTCTCGGCCCGGCACGGGATGAGTGGCGACGGCCTGCTCACCGCCCTGCAGGTGGCCACCCTGATCCATGGGGGCGGCGGCAGCCTCGCCGACTGGATGGACACCAGCTTCACCCCCTGGCCCCAGAAGCTGGTGAACATCACGGTTCCCGATCGTGAGCGGCGCAGCGGCTGGCAGACCTGCGCTCCGCTGCGGATGGAGGTGGAACGGGCGGAGGCGGCCATGGCCGGCCGGGGCCGGGTGCTGGTGCGCGCCAGCGGCACCGAACCTCTGCTGCGGGTGATGGTCGAGGCGGCCGAGATGGAGCAGGTGGAGCACTGGGCCGGCCTTCTGGCGGCCTGCGCCGATCGTCATCTCAACGCTGGCTGAGCCGGCTCAGGCCCCCGCGGGCGGCTCCGCCGCTCCCCAGGCATGGAGGCCATCGAGGATCGGCAGCAGGGCCCTGCCGCGGGGGGTGAGGGCGTACTCCACCCGCGGCGGCACCTCGGGATGCACCGTGCGCTCCACCACGCCGTCGGCCTCGAGTTCCCGCAGCTGAGTGGTCAGCACCTTCTGGCTCACTCCTGGCAGGGAGCGCTGCAGAGCGGAGAAGCGCCGGAGGCTTTCGGCCAGTTCGCGCAGAATCAACACCTTCCAGCGGCCCTGCATCACCCGCAGGGCCAGTTCGGCCGGGCAGTCCCGGTGGTCGTGGCCGCTCAGGAATCCCTCTTCGGTGGCCATCGCCGCCGCATCCGCTGCGCCGGACCGTAGGCCCGGCGATGCCCTCAGCGCCGCTGCCCTGCCTCTCCTGCAGCCTTCGCCAGCTCCGCGGCCAGGGCGAGGGCGCCGGCACAGGCATCTCCGCATGCCGGCGCCAGTCGGGCCTGGGGCAGAAGCTCAGCCAGGCTCCGGGCGAACCGCAGCCGCAGACCCTCCATGTACTGCAGGGCTCCCCCCGTTCCGCACACCGACGGGGCCTCCAGGTGAAGGGCTGCCGCTACCCCCGCCACCATCTCCGCCAGCGCCTCGGCCGAACGCATCAGGATCGTCTCCGCTTGCGGGTCTCCCGCCTGAGCCTGCCGGTGCACCACCGGCGCCAGGCGGGCGAAGCCGGCCGGACCGAACTCCTGGCTCACCACCCTGGCCTTGATCCGCTGCGGGGCATCGGGATCGCTGGGATCCAGTCCAAGGGCTTCCCAGAGCGCACCCCGCAGGCGCGTATCAGGACGGCGCCCGTCGGCCATGCGCAGGCTCAGGGCCAGGCCATCCCGGCCGATGTCCATCGCCGACCCCGCGCCATCCAGCAGCCAGCCCCAGCCGCCGCAGCGGTGCTCCAGGCCGGTCCCATCGCGCCCCACGGCGATCGTGCCGGTGCCGCTGATCACCACGATTCCCGGCCCGTCCGGGAAGGCGCCGCGCAGGGCGGTGCGCTCGTCCCCGGTCACGGTGGTGCACCGCTCGGGCAGGCCGAGGCCGCCGGCCGCCAGGGTCCGGCCCCGCTGCTGCACCGCCGAACCCTGCTCGATGCCGCTGGCCCCCACCGCCGCCGCCAGCAGCGGCACGCTGGCGGCGGCCGAAGACGGCAGGCTGGCCCGTGCTGCCGTCAGGGCGGCTCGCAGGGCCTCGAGAAAGCGCTCCTCTCCCCCCGGGGCCGCCAGATGGCAGACACCGGGGCCTTCCCCTTCCCCGAGCACCAGACGGCCGCAGGCGGTCGCCAGCCGGCAGGTGGTGTGGGTCTGACCGGCATCGAAGCCGGCGAGCAGCCCCTCAGGCATCGGGGCGCGCATCCGGGGCTGTCGGCATGGCCCCGGCCGCCAGAGTGGCCAGGCAGAGGAAAGCCACCAGCTGCACCTCGGGCCGGAAGAAGATCGTGTCCGTCAGACCCTGCACCGCCAGGCCCACGAAAGCGGCCACCGAGGCAAGCCCTGGCAGCACCAGGGGGCCATCGCCCAGGCGTCGGGACAGACCGGCGCGCATCGAGGCCAGGAAGAGACCCACGCCGGCGATCAGGCCCGGCACCCCGGCCTCCACCAGCCATTCCAGCGGAATGGAGTAGGCGCTCAGGGCATTGAACTTGGGCTGCTGATAGAGGGGATAGATCAGATTGAAGGCGGTGTTCCCCGGCCCGATCCCAAGCCAGGGGCGGTCCTGGATCATCTCCAGCGCCGAGGTCCACACGTTCATGCGGAAGTTGTTCGAGCTGTCCTCGCGTCCCGCCAGCAGGCTGAGCACCCGCACCTGCAGCGCTTCCACCTGGGTCACCAGGATTGTCAGCGCCAGCGCGCCCCCCAGCAGCAGGCCCAGGGGCAGGAGTCTCCGCCACAGCGGCGGCCAGGACCGGATCGCCCGCAGGACGAGCAACAGCGCCAGAACGGCCAGAGACGCCACCATGCCCATCCAGGCCCCTCGGCTGTAGGTGAGCACCAGGGCCACCAGGCCCAGCACGAAGCTGGCCAGAGCGAACAGGCGACGGGCCGGATGGCGCCAGCGCACCGCGGCCACCAGGGCGATGGGAAGCACCGGCAGCAGGAACCCGCCCAGAAGGTTCGGATTCTCCAGCGTGCTGTAGATGCGCACCGTGCCTCGCGCCACCGAGTTGGCATCCGACCAGCGGGCCAGGGCGTTGGCGCTGTCGTACAGCTGGCGAATGCCGATGACCGCCGTCAGCAGCTGTCCGGCCATCAGGGCGGCCACCAGCCGGTCCCACCAGATGGGTGAGAACGCCAGCAGCTGCCGCATCAGGGCATAGACGCCCAGGTAGCTCACCAGCTTCAGCAGACCCTTGAAGGCCGCCACCGGCACCGGCGAGAAGCCCGTAGCCAGCACCGCCACGCCGAGCACAACGAGCAGCCAGCCGTTGATCGTGCCGATCCGGCCTGGCGGCGTGCGCAGGGCCCAGACCACCCAGAGCAGTCCGCTGGCCGCGATCAGCAGACTCAGTCCGCTGCGGGTCACAAGGGGGAGCCCGGCCAGCAGGGCACAGAGCACCCAGCCGGACACCAGGGGCAGGTGGCGCCCCAGGATCCCGGTGGGCCCATCGGCCAGCAGCCCCTGCCAGCGCAGGAGCAGGGGAACGGGCGGGCTGGGGGCGGGCACCATCAGGGCGTGGGCGAGAGCGTGGGGGGAACAGGCACGGCGGCCGGATCGGCGCCGTCGCCTGGATTATCGGCGGCCCGGGCCGCCGCCTCCAGCTCCGCCACCGCAGGAACCGGCGCGGCGTTGCGGCGGAACAGCACCCGGTAGACCGGCAATCCCTGAGCCAGCACGTGGCGCTCCCGCTCGGTCGGAAGCGGCAGCGGACTCCCGTTTCGCCAGGGGCGGGCGTCGCCGGCGGGACGCGCGAAGCAGCCGCAGGTCTCGACCAGAGCCACCATCGGCTCGATGACCGCCGGCACGTCGCTCTGCAGGAAAAGCTCCCGGCCGGGTGCCAGGGCGGCGGCCAGGCCAGCCAGCAGACCCGGCTGCAACACCCGCCGCTTGTGGTGCTTCTTCTTGAACCAGGGGTCGGGGAACTGGAGGGTCACCAGCGCCAGTCGCCCTTCCGGAAGCGACCGCAGCCAGGCGTCGAAGCTGACGTTGGCATTGCGGAACAGGAAGCGGAGGTTCCCGAGGCCGGCGGCGATCCTGTCGGCTTCCGCCAGCTCCACCAGCGGCCTTCGGATCTCGAGGCCCAGATGGTTGCGGTGCGGCTCCAGCGGGGCGAGGGCCAGCAGGAACCGGCCCCGGGCGGAACCGATGTCGAGGTGCAGCGGCAGCGAGGGATCGGCAAAGAGCTGCTCCAGCGGGGGCAGGGGCCGCGGCTGGAGGTAGAAGCGGCTCAGCGGGTTGACGTGCTGACGCACCATCTCAGCCCAGATCAGCTCCGGTGTCCGGTTCGTCCCTGGCGGCCGGCACCAGAAAGCCCCAGCTGGCGGTGTAACCGTGCAGGTGGGTGGTGGGGCTGCCCACCGGTCCGATTTCGCCGTTGCAGAAGACTCCGGCGATCGGCACGTTGGCAAAGGCTTCGCGGCACAGGCTCACATCGCCGTCGGCTTCGCCGTAGAGGCCCTGGCCGCGACCGAGGCAGGCGAACAGCAGGGCGGTGAGGGGCTCGGCACGGCGCAGAGCCTGGCGGCGGAGCAGCTGCCGCGATTCCTCGCGGGAGGCGTCGGCATCCCGCAGCTGGAACTGCACCTTCTGGCCGACCCGCATCCGATCCCCCACGGCCACAGCCCCGTTGCGCGGGTCCACGCCGATCAGGTTCCGCACCAGGAAAGCGGGCGGATCCTCGCTGCCGGCCAGGCTGAATTCGCTGCGACCCACCCCCAGGAACAGTGAGTTCTTCACCTGCTCCCGCTCCTCCGGCGTGAGGTCGGTGAGAATCGACTGGAGGGCTTCGACCGGGCTGTTGCGGCGGTCGCCTCGGCTCACCTGCAGCACCACGTTGCGCTGCGCCTGCTCCACCTCGAACACCGGGCCGATCGGCCGGCAGCCCTGGGCCACCACGGGATCAAGGCGCCAGGCACCGCCGATCAGGCAGCCGACAGCCCCCCCCCGCACCTCATGGCCGTAAAGGAGGGAGCCGTGCGCCGCACTGTGCTGGCCGGCGATACCACCCACCTTGGGGGCGTCGGGGTAGGCGTAGTCGAGGCCGCTGATCAGATCCTGGATGGTGCCACAGCCGGGGTCGATCAGCAGCAGCAGCGACTGCCCGGCTTCCGGCGGGGCTCCAAGCAGCTCCCGCCACGGTTCAGCCGGTCCGTCAAGGTCCGGCAGCTTGTCGGCGTCGAGGGCGAACGGATGGAGATCGGCGCCCGGCAGGCTCAAGAGGGTGACCGCGAGCGCCGGTTGCCCCTCGAATTCATGGGGCTCGCCGCCGGGATCGGTTCCCACCACCCCACCGCCGACGCAGCCCAGCCAGTGCTCGGACCTGAGCCGCGCCTGCAGGAGAGGGAGCAGGCGGGGCAGGTCGCTGGCGTAGCTGCTGGAGGCGAACACCAGGGCAAGATCGGCGGGTCCAGCTCCGGCCAGCTGCAGGACCGCCGCATCCACCGCCGCCTGCAGCGAGGCATCGCGGACGAGGGCCGTGCGGCACCAGGCCCCGGCCGCAGCGCGCCGTCCGCGGCGGGGAAGCCAGGGGAAGGAGGGGAAGCCAGCCATGGGCGGACCCTAGGCCCCGGGGGCGCACGGATAATGGCGCCTTCCCGTACCGAGCGTCCGTGCCGGATCCGTTCTCCAGCCCCCTGCTTTACCGATCGGCGGTCTGGCTCGACGTTCGCCTCGGCCTGCTGTTCGCCGTGGGGGTTCCGCTGGTGCTGCTGGTCTGGGCCACGCTCCAGCGCCAGGGGGCGATGCTGCGCCTGCTGGGGATCTACTGGAAAGTCTCGAGCTTGCTGCTGATCGCCCTGCTGCTGCTCACCGACCGCCGCCCTGCGGGCTATCTGCTGCTGGTGCTGGCGCCCCTGTTGATTGCGGGGGCCCTCTGGTTCTGGGTGGATCTCAACGAGGAACTGGCGGATCTGCCACCCTGGCGCGCCTTGCCGCTCACCCTGCGGATCTGGCGCTGGGGCGTGACGCTCTTCTGTCTGCTGAGTGCAGTGCTGGCCACCACGGCGCTGGCCTGCATGGGCGGGGTGGACAAGCTCAGCCTCTGCAGGCCCTGGCTGGAGGCACCGGCCGGACTCCACGGCATCGTGGCTGCGGTCTTCGGGTTCATCTTCGGGGCAACGTGGAATCCGCCGGTTGCTGCCTTCGTGGGCTACCTGGCCCTCGCTGGCTGGGTGGTGGGCCTGCTCCAGTGGGTGTTGGTGCGCCTGCCCCGTGCCGGGCGCGTCGCCGGCGAGTTCTGACTGCGATCGCTCCCGACCGGGCTGGCCCACCGCCAGCATGGGCCCATCGCCGCCCGCCGATGACCTCCCCCTTCTCCACCGCTGGCACCCCCGTGGCCTCGCTCCTTGCCCGGCTGGAGGAGCTGAGCCGGGGCCGGCCGGATCGGGTGCTGCGCCTCAACGGCAGCCTCCCCGCGGAGCAGGCCGAGGAACCCGAGGCTTTCGAACTGCTGATCTTCCGCGGCTTCTCCAGCAGCACCACCCACCCCACGGCGTTCGACCCCGACCGCCCGGCCCTGCCGGAGCACTGCACGATCACCAGCGCCGAGCTGCTGCAGGGCCCGCTGAACCCCGGGGAGGAGGTTCTGCTGGCCGGCCCCTCCCCCGTGGACGCCTTCCTCGATGCCGCCGCCTGGTGAAGGAATGCAGCTCCGTCATGTGATCAACCTGCACAAGGGCCTCACCCCGCTGGTGGTGCTGGCCCTGATGGCGGCCTATGGCAACTTCGGCAGCGGCCCCTGGCTGTATCTGGCCCTGCACGGCACCTACGGCCTGCTCTGGCTGCTCAAGGACCGGATGTTCCCCGATCGACAGTGGGAGCAGCCGGTGGGCTGGCCCGTGGCCCTGAGCGGCTTCCTGGCCCTTGGCCTCTACTGGCTGGCTCCCTACCTGCTGATCTCCTCCGGTGCGTTGCCACCTCCGCCCCTGGCCGCGGCGGCAACGGCTCTCTGCCTCACCGGTGTGTTCCTGCACTACGGCGCCGATGCTCAGAAGCACTTCACCCTCCAGCAGCGCCCAGGCCTGATCGACGAGGGCTTCTTCGCCCGCACCCGCAACCCCAACTACCTCGGCGAGATCCTCATCTACCTCTCGTTCGCGGTGCTGGCGATGCATCCGCTCCCCTACCTGGTGCTGGCGGGCTTCGCCTTCGGGGTGTTCCTGCCCAACATGCGCCGCAAGGATGAGTCGCTCGCCCGCTACCCCGGCTTCGAGGCCTGGAAGCGGCGCTCCGGCCTGCTGCTGCCCCGGCTGCTGCCGCCGCGCCCGGAGCACTGAGCGAGCCTTGAGGCCTGAGCTCAGCCCTCCAGGGCCTCCACGCAGCGTCCGCAGAGGGTGGGGTGCGAGGTGTGGCTGCCGATGTCGCTGTCGTAGTGCCAGCAGCGTTCGCACTTGCTGCCTTCGGCCCGGGCCACCGCCACCCGCACACCACCATCTTCAGCCAGCACCAGAGGGGCCGCAGGCGTGGCGTCGCCGATCATCAGCTCCGACACCAACAGCCAGTCCGCCAGGTTGTCCACGGTGGGATGGGGGCTGGCCTCCAGCAGGGAGAGAGCCTGCCGCAACGGGGCGGTGGCGTCGCCGCCGTCGATCGACAGGTGCACACGGGCCTCCAGCGAGGCGCCCAGTTCAGCGCGGCTGCGGCAGCTCTCCAGCTGGCGGTTCACCAGGGCGCGCAGATCGAGGATCCGCTGCAGCGGTTCCTCCAGTTCCGGCGCCGCCCAGGCCTGCGGCGCCTGCGGCCAGCCTCGCTCGAACACCGAGGCCTCGGCCACCGGATAAGGCAGGCTCTGCCAGATGTCCTCCGCCATGTGGCACAGCACCGGGGCGATCAGTCCCGCCAACCGCTCCACCACCAGGTGCAGCACCGTCTGGCAGCTGCGGCGCCGGAACGAGGCCGGCGCGCTCACGTACAGCCGGTCCTTGGCGATGTCGAGGTAGACGTTGGAGAGATCCACCACGCAGAAGTTCTGCAGCGCCTGAAAGAAGCGGTAGAACTCGAAGCGCTCGAAGTCGGCGCTCACCGCCTCGATCAGGGCGCTGGTGCGCTGCAGCATCCAGCGATCCAGCAGGGGGAGTTCTGCCACGGGAACGGCGTCGCCGGCCGGATCGAAATCGTGGAGGTTGCCGAGCAGGTAGCGGGCGGTGTTGCGCACCTTGCGGTACACATCGGCCAGCTGCTTCACGATCCCCGGGCCGAGGGGAACATCGGCGGAGTAGTCCACCGAACTCACCCACAGCCGCAGTACGTCGGCGCCGTAGGCCGGCTCCTGCTTCTCGTTCTTGCCTCCCTCCACCAGCACCGCAGGGTCCACCACATTGCCCAGCGACTTGCTCATCTTGCGGCCCTTCTCATCGAGGGTGAAGCCGTGGGTGAGCACCCGGCGGTACGGGGCGTGGCCGTTGACCGCCACCGAGGTGAGCAGGCTGCTCTGGAACCAGCCGCGGTGCTGATCCGATCCCTCCAGGTAGAGGTCGGCGGGATAGGCCAGCCCCTCGTCGCTGGCGGGATGGTCGCCTCCGAGGCCGCCGAGCACGCCGGCCCACGACGATCCCGAGTCGAACCACACGTCCATCGTGTCGGTGCCCTTGCGCCACTGATCGGCCTCGGCGGCCCAGGCGGGGGGCAGCAGGCCGGCCTCGTCGCGCTCCCACCACACGTCGGAGCCGTGCTCAGCGATCAGCCCCTCGATGTGGCGCAGGGTGTCGGCGTTGAGCAGCACCTCGCCGCTCTCGCGGTGATAGAAGACCGGGATCGGCACCCCCCAGGTGCGCTGGCGGGAGATGCACCAGTCACCCCGGTCGCGCACCATCGCCTCGATCCGGTTGCGGCCGCTCTCCGGCAGCCAGTCCACGGCGGCGATCGCCTCGAGCGCCTGGCTGCGGAAGCCTTCCACCGAGGCGAACCACTGCTCGGTGGCGCGGAAGATCGTGGGCTTCTTGGTGCGCCAGTCGTAGGGGTAGCGATGGGCGTAGCACTCTTCGGCCAGCAGGGCACCGGCCTCTGCCAGGGCCGCGATGATCGCCGGGTTGGCGTCCTTGAGCACGTTGAGGCCGGCGAAGGGGCCGGCCTCCTCGGTGAGGGTGCCGGCCTCATCCACGGGGCAGAGCACGGCCAGTCCGTATTTGGCTCCGGTGGTGAAGTCGTCGACGCCGTGGCCCGGGGCGGTGTGCACCAGGCCGGTGCCGGACTCGGTGGTGATGTAGTCACCGCCGATCACCACCGGCGCGCTGCGCTCCAGCAGCGGATGGCCATACACGATGCCCTCCAGGTCGGCGCCCTTCACGCTCAGCAGCGGCTGCAGCGGGGCCCCCAGCCGCTCGCCGAGTCCCTCCACCAGCTCCCGGGCCACCACCAGGTGCCGCACCCGACCCTCCAGCTCCTGGCGGCAGATCGCGTAGTCGAGCCGGCCGTTCACCGACACCGCCAGGTTCGCCGGCAGGGTCCAGGGGGTGGTGGTCCAGATCGCCACCGCCAGCCCCTCCGCCTCCGGAGCGTCGGCCAGGGCCGTCAGGCCCGCCTGGCGCAGGCGGGCGGTCAGGCCCACGGGCAGCGTGCGCACCGGGAAGGCCACGTAGACGCTGGGGGAGGTGTGCCCGTCGGGGTACTCCAGCTCCGCCTCCGCCAGGGCGGTGCGGGAGCTGGGGCTCCAGTGCACCGGCTTGAGGCCCCGGTAGATGTGGCCCGCCAGCACCATCCGCCCGAACACCTGGATCTGGGCAGCCTCGTAGGCGCGGTCGAGCGTGAGGTAGGGCTGCTCCCAGTCGGCCCAGATCCCCCAGCGGCGGAAGCCCTGCTTCTGCTGCTCCACCTGCTCGAGGGCGTAGGCGCGGGCCCGCCGCCGCAGATCGATCGGCGTCAGCGAGCGGCGCTCCTCACCGCTCAGCCCCTGCAGAACCTTGAGCTCGATCGGCAGGCCATGGCAGTCCCAACCGGGCCGGAAGCGTGCCCGGCGCCCGTTGAGCAGGGCGTGCTTATTGATGATGTCCTTGAGGATCTTGTTCAGCGCATGGCCCACGTGCAGGGCCCCGTTGGCGTAGGGCGGCCCGTCATGCAGGGTGAAGCGTTCGCCGGGATTGCCGCCGCTCAGACGCTCGTAGAGGCCGATCTCCGCCCAGTACGCCTGCAGCTCGGGCTCCCGCACCCGCGCGTTGGCCCGCATGGCGAACGGCGTCTTCAGCAGGTTGAGCGTGTCCTTGTAGGGGGACGCTGAAGAGGACACGGTGGAGGATGCCGACGGGGTGGAGGCCGGGCTGGCGGTCACATCGCCTGGGCAGCAACGTTGGATTATCCCGCTCCGTCGCCTTCCGGCTCCGGCTCGAGCGCTCCGGCCTCGAGCAGCAGGGCATCGATCGCTTCAAAGCCGGCCACTTCGCGCATCGCAGGGTCGCCGGCCGTGCCGGTCTCGTCGCGCTCATGCGCCGTCGAGGTGGAATCCTCGCTCGCCAGAGTTGCAGGCCCGGCGGTCGCCGCTGGCGCGCCCGGGGCCTCCGGCCGGATCCAGCGCTTGCCGCCTCCGCGGGGCTGTCGGCCGGCGCCGAACCGGCCGGAGAGAGCCTGGGCCTGGCAGACGACCAGCTCCAGCAGTCGTCCGAAGGCCGCCAGCAGCTGATTCAGCCGCTCGCGCCAGCGGGATGCCGAGCCAATCTGCAGCCGCTCCTCCTCGCCGAGCTGGCGCCAACGCGCCTGCCCGACCTCGCTGCCGAGCCGGCCGATCAGCAGCCCGCCGCAGAGCACGCCCAGCATCGGAGCCCCGCTGAGCCGATCGGCGCTGGTGACCAGCACCAGGCCGAGAAGCAGCACCAGGGCTCCCCACCCCGAATCCCGCGGCCGGCTCAGTTCGGGGACAAGCAGGGGAAGCAGCAGGATCGCCAGCCCCAGAAGCAGGGCCAGCAATCCTCCCAGGGTGGCGACCATGGCCGTTTGGCGGTGGCTCCCATTCTGGGCTTCGTGAGCGTGGGGTTCGATCGGCTGCCTAAAGTTCGCCCGCGCCCACCTGGCGGAATCGGTAGACGCGCTGGGTTTAGGTTCCAGTGACTCAGGTCGTGGGGGTTCAAGTCCCCCGGTGGGCATTCCCGATCCGCGCTTTTCACCCGCGCCTCCCGGCAACCAGCGATGCGCTTTGCGGTTTCGTAATCTGTCCCCGGACCGCAGGCAGCCTCTCACCAGCTGATGACCCCAGCGCTGCCCCAAGCCGGCCGACCCGTCACCGCCGTCAGCGGCTCCCTGTCCGTGCAGCGCACCACCGCCGTGCAGAGCGTGCCCCGGGCCTATCTCGACCCGCCGCCGGCCTGGAATCCCACCGTGGGGCTCTTCCTGGCCGGCTATCTACTGGCGGCCCTCACCATCTGGGGCTGGTTCGCGGGCGGCTGGCCCCTGCCGGCCCTGCTGGCCCTCGGCTTCCTCTCCCTCCACCTTGAGGGCACGGTGATCCACGACGCCTGTCACAACGCCGCCCATCCCAACCGCTTCTGCAACGCGGTGATGGGCCATGGCGCCGCCCTGCTGCTGGGATTCAGCTTTCCGGTGTTCACGCGGGTGCACCTCCAGCACCACGCCCATGTGAACGATCCAAAGCATGATCCCGATCACATCGTCAGCACCTTCGGCCCGCTCTGGCTGATAGCGCCGCGCTTTTTCTATCACGAGGTCTTCTTTTTCCGCCGTCGGCTCTGGCGCCGCTGGGAACTGCTCGAGTGGGGCATCGCCCGCGGCATTTTTCTGGCGATCGTGCTGGCGGCCATCCGCTTCGATTTCCTTCCCTTCCTCTTCAACTGCTGGTTTGCTCCTGCTCTGATGGTGGGGGTCACCCTGGGTCTCTTCTTCGACTACCTCCCGCACCGCCCCTTCCAGTCGCGCAACCGCTGGCACAATGCCCGCGTCTACCCGGGTCGCATGATGAACTGGTTAATCATGGGCCAGAACTATCACCTGGTTCATCATCTCTGGCCCTCGATCCCCTGGTTCCAGTACCAGCCCGCCTATCTGGCCACACGCCATATCCTTGATGCCAAGGGATCACCCCAGCGCCTGGGCATGTTCGAAACCCGCAAGGATTTTCTCAACTTTCTGTACGACATCTTCCTTGGCGTTCGTAGCCACAAGCGGCGGCGCAGCCGACTTCGTCCGCTTGCCGCACTGATGCCCACCCGCTACACCCGTCGCCGGGTGCTTGAACTCCTGCATCGCACCGCCGTGTCACCGGTGCGTTGATTCGGGCTGATCAGTCCCCCAGGATCCGCGGGACCCGGAAGAAATCACCCTCCCGCTGGGGTGCCAGATCGAGCAGGTCCTCCCGCACCGGGGTGGGCGTCACCTCGTCCTCGCGGGTGACGTTCACCACCTCCACGGCACGGGTGGTGGGCGGCACGCCCTCGGTCTCCACCGCCTCGAGATGGGCCACGTAGTCGAGGATGCGCTCGAGCTGGCCGGTGTAGGTGGCGATGCGCTCCTCGGGCAGATCGAGGCGGGCCAGCTGAGCCACCTTGCGCACGTCGTCGGCGGAGATTCTGCTCATCCACGGGCTGTACGAAGCATCAACCCTAGACGCCCGCGACCGTGGCCCCGTGGCGTCAGTCCTCGGCGAGGAAGGCCTCCAGCTCGGCGGCCAGGGCCGCGGCGGCCACATCCAGGAAGCGGGCGCCATGGTCGGGCCGGGCCAGATAAGGATCCGAGCCCATGCGCCCATCAGGGTGGCGGCGGCGGAAGTCGTCCGGGCCGTGGATCGGTCCCGCGGGCGCCGGCTCCGGCAGGGGACGCTGATGGGCCTGCAGCGAGGGTTCCAGGTGCAGGGTGAGGGCGATCTCGCTGGGGGTGGCGTGATGGCCCTCCTTCTCGCCGTAGAGCTCGCGGGCCTCGCGCATCACGGGGCCGGCGGTGAACCAGTTCGCCAGACGGCAGCGCAGCCGCCCCGCCACCGGCAGGCCGCGGCTGGCGGCCGTGGCGTAGGCCTCGGCGAAGGCGGCACGGGTGGTGGCGATGTTGCCCCCATGGCCGTTGATCACGAAGATCCGCTCGAAACCGTGGCGCGCCAGTGAAAGCACCACATCGTGGAGCACCGCCAGCAGGGTGGAGGGCTGCAGGCTCACCGTGCCGGGGAAGCCGAGGTGATGCTCGGCCATACCGAAGCTCTGGGCGGGGGTCACCAGCACGCCGGTGCGGCGGCCCACCTCCAAGGCCACCGCCTCGGCGGTGAGGGCATCGGTGCCGATGGCGCCGGTGGGGCCGTGCTGTTCGGTGGAGCCGAGGGGCACGATCACGCCCCGGCAGCGATCGAGGTAGGCCTCCACTTCCGGCCAGGTCCGCAGCTGCAGACGGATCGCTGCTGTCTCGGCAACAGGGCCTGGGGACGTCATCGGATCAGTGGGCGGTGCCGTTGCCGTCGTAGTCGTCGCTGTCGTAGTAGCCACCGCGGGTGCCGAAGAACAGGGTGGCCAGGCAGAACAGGCCGCTGCCGGCCAGAAGCACGGTGCCGAGGTCGAAGCCGGGGCTGTCCATCGGGACGGACCGACCCTGGAGGCCGGTTGGAACTGGCGGCAGTCTGGCCGGGATCCGGGCCCGCCGCTGTCTTCCGTTGCCTTGGGCAGCATGGCCATCGCCGATGCCCGGCACCGCCATGGCCTCCAACGGTGTTGTCCTTCCCCCCGAGCACTTCGCCCGCCCCGCCGAACTCGTCGCTCCTGGCCTGATCGGCTGCCAGCTGGTGCGCCGGCTGGCCGACGGCAGCCTGCGGCGCGGCGTGATCGTGGAGACCGAGGCCTACTGCCAGAGCGAGCCCGGCTGCCACGGCCACCGCCGTCGCACCCCCGGGAACGAAACCCTGTTCGGCGAGCCAGGGCGGTTCTATGTCTACGTGAGCTATGGCATTCACCACTGCGTGAATGTGGTCACGGATCGGGCCGAGTGGGCCAGCGGCGTGCTGCTGCGGGCTGCGGCGCTGCCGGGAGCACCGGAGCGGATCGCCGCAGGTCCGGCCCTGCTGGCGCGGGCCTTCGCCATCGGCGGCGACCATGACGATCGGCCCGCCGAACCCGCCCACGGCCTCTGGCTGGAGGCGCCGCCGCCGCCGGTGGCGGCCCTGCTGGCCCGGGAGGGGCCGGCGGCGATCTTCCGCACCACCCGCATCGGCCTCTCCCGCGGCCAGGACCTCCCCTGGCGCTGGTATCTGCGGGGCAGCCGCAGCGTCAGCCGATCGGCCCCGGGCGATCGCCGCCCCCGCGTCGACCGGCTTGCCCCCTGGCTGGCGGACGGCGCCCCGGCCTCTACGGTTGGCTGATGAGTAGGAACGTGCAGCGTTGAGCGGCTGGAGCCATCGCCATGTGCTCGACCTGGCCTCGTTCTCCGTGGACGACTTCGCCACCGTGCTGGCTCTGGCCCAGCGCTTCCGGGCCCTGCCGGTATCGGGGGCGCGGAAGCTGCCGGCCCTGCAGGGCCGTCTGATGACCAGCCTGTTCTTCGAGCCCAGCACCCGCACCCGCAGCAGCTTCGAGCTGGCTGCCCGGCGCCTTTCAGCTGATGTGCAGAGCTTCTCTCCCTCCTCCAGCTCCCTGAGCAAAGGCGAGAGCCTGCTGGACACGGCCCGTACCTACGTGGCCATGGGCGCCGACATCCTGGTGGTGCGGCATCGCTGTGCGGCCGTTCCCCGGGCGCTGGCCCGTGACCTGGAGGCGGCCGGTGAGCGGGTGGCGGTGCTCAACGCCGGCGACGGGCTGCATAGCCACCCCAGCCAGGGACTGTTGGATCTGTTCACCCTCGCCCGCCATTTCGATCCGGCGGCACCGGGCCCCGCGGCCCTGGCCGGCCGCCGGATCGTGATCGTCGGCGACGTGCTGCACTCCCGCGTCGCCCGTTCCAATCTCTGGGCCCTGACCGCCTGCGGTGCCGATGTCGTGCTCTGCGGGCCGCCCACCCTGGTCCCCGACCTGTTCGCCGACTTCACCGCCGCGCCACCGCCCGGCCAAAGCCTCGATCCGGTGGCGCGGCGGGGCCGGGTCACGGTCGAGCGCTCGCTCGACCGTGCGCTTCCCGGAGCCGATGCGGTGATGACCCTGCGACTCCAGAAGGAGCGGATGCGTCAGCATCTGCTCACCAGTCTCGACACCTACCACCGGCTCTATGGGCTGAGCCAGCGGCGCATGGCCCTCTGCGGTCGCCCGGTACCCCTGCTCCACCCGGGCCCGGTGAACCGGGGGGTGGAACTGGCCGGCGACCTGCTCGACGATCCGTCATTGAGCCTGGTCGACGAGCAGGTGCGCAACGGCATCCCGGTGCGGATGGCCCTGCTTTATCTGCTGGCCGCGGGCGAGGCGGCAGCGGCTTCTACAGGAGCTTGAACCCGTCGAGCAGCAGTCCGTAGAGCAGGCCGATCCTCCCCATGTCGAGCAGTTCGAGGCCCAGGTGCTCGCCGGGCCGCTCAAGCAACAGGCGTCGGCAGCGTGACGCCAGTTCGATGGCCAGCACGCAGACCAGAGCGGAGATCGGATCGAGGTAGGCGAGCTGACCGGTGATCGAGCCGAGAAGCGTTCCAATCCCGAAGGACACCAGCAGCACGATCAGCAGCAACGACATCCGTCTCCAGGGGTTGCCCGCCCATGCCGTCAGACGGTCGATGACCTGCACGGCATTGCGCTGGAAGCGGGTCTGCTGGTAGCGGAGGCGCCGCGGTGATGACGTCGGCATCCGATCGGCATCCAGAGTGGGGGGCAGGGCGGCCCTGTCTCCCGGACACTGGCCGGAAGACAGGGTCGCTGGCAGGGATCCCCATCACCCGGCCTGGACCTGCTGCCCTATGTCTACACCATCTCTGGCGTACAGGCAGCGATTTGCCCCCACCGATAGGGGATGCCAATAAAAAAGCCCTCGGCCTCGGCCGGGGCAGGGTGATGGGGACAGGGTCAGAAAACCAGCGGATCTGTGGCGGGGCAAGGGGGCAAGGCCGCTGCAGCGAGCGTCCCTGGGGGGACTTGACGGATCTCTGTGCCGACTCAGCCGTCGCCATCCTTCTTACGGCCCTTGCCCTCGAGCAGTTCAAGCAGGGCTTCCATCTGGGCCATCACGCCACGAACCTCTCCAGCCTCGGGCAGCAGACCATCCTCCATCACCCCTTGGTGCATCTCCCGGAGTTCCTGGCGGATGTAGCGGAGGTGGCTGACAACCTGCTCGCGCTTCGACTGCGACATCGCTTCGGCGTGGACGAATCTACCCTTTTACCCCATCGCCTGCTCACTTCTCGCCAAAGCGGGCCTTGGCCTGTTCATAGAAGGCCTCATCAACGGTGCCGAGGCCGGCCTCTCTGGCGAGGCTCTCGATGCGTCGCCGCACCGCCGGCCTGACGAAGAAGGGGATCTCCTTGAGCCGCGCTTCGGCCTCCGGGGTCCAGGTCATCGGCGGGCCGGCAGAGGAACAGGGGCAGGAACCGATGGAGAATAGGGGACTCGAACCCCTGACCTCTGCGGTGCGATCGCAGCGCTCTACCAGCTGAGCTAATTCCCCGTCGCAGGCAATTATTGCCTCTGCCCCCCCTGCCGAGTCCACCCCGTGGCCGAATCCGGCGTCCCGATCACCCCCGAACTGCTGGCCAGTTTCGACGAGGCCTCCATCGCCGAGCTGGCCCGGCGGCTGGAGGACGACGACTACCTCACCCCGTTCGCCGGCCTGGCGGACTGGCACCTGCTGCGGGCCCTGGCGATCCATCGCCCCGACCTGGCCCGTCCCTATGTGCACCTGGTCGACCAGGAACCCTTCGATGAGGACTGAGCAGGCCGAACCGGCCCCTGCACCCGCTCCCTCTCCCCCCGATCCCCTCGCCGGTCGGCGGGTCCTGGTGCTGATCAGCGGCAGCATTGCCGCTGTGAAGCTGCCACTGGTGGTGAGTGCCCTGGCGGCCCGTGGGGCTGCGGTCCGCTGCGCCCTCACTCCCTCCGCGGCCCGGTTGGTCAGTCCGGTGGCCCTGGCCAGCCTCTGCCGTCACCCCTGCGCCCTCGACGACGACCAGTGGAGCCACCGGGCGGCCCGGCCCCTGCACATCGAGCTCGCCGAATGGGCTGAACTGGTGCTGATGGCTCCCCTCAGCGCCACCACCCTGGGGCGCTGGGTGCACGGTCTGGCCGACGGGCTGGTGGCCAGCACGCTCCTGGCCTGCGAGGCACCGGTTGTGGTGGCTCCGGCGATGAACACGGCGATGTGGGAGGCAGAGCCGGTGCGCCGCAACTGGCAGGCCCTGCAGGCCTTCGAGCGGGTGGTTCCCGTCGCTCCGGGCCGCGGGCTGCTCGCCTGCGATCGGCGGGGGGAGGGGCGGATGGCCGAGCCCGAGCGGCTGCTGCTGGCCCTGGAATCGCTGGCCCTGCACGGCTGGCGGCGCGACTGGGACGGACGCCGGCTGCTCGTGAGCACCGGCCCCACCCGGGAGTTCCTGGATCCGGCCCGCTGCCTCACCAACCCCAGCACCGGCCGCATGGGCGTGCTGCTGGCCCAGGCGGCCCTGCAGCGCGGCGCGGCTGTCGACCTGGTGCACGGCCCCCTGAGCGTGGACCCCGTTCTGCTGGATGGGCTCCAGTGCCACCCGGTGGTCTCGGCTGCCGAGATGGAGCGGCAACTCTCGCGTCTGCAGCCCGAGGCCGACGCGATCGCGATGGCCGCCGCCATCGCCGACCATCGCCGGGTCGAGGCGAGGCACGACAAGCTGCCGAAGGACGACCTTCAGCAAGCCCTGAGCGATGGTTGGGAGCCGGTGCCCGACCTGCTGGCGGGGCTCGTCGCCCGCCGGCCAGCGGGCCAGCGGATCCTGGGCTTTGCCGCCCAGAGCGGCGACGTGCTGCCCCAGGCCCGCGCCAAGTTCGCCCGCAAAGGCTGTGATCTGATCTTCGCCAATCCGATCGACCTGCCCGCTGCCGGTTTCGGTTCAGCCTTCAACCAGGGGTGGCTGCTGGGCCCGGGGGAGCGGATCGAGGCGATCGCTCCGGCGCCGAAGCTGGCGGTGGCCCACCGGTTGCTCGACGCCCTGGCGGGCCTTCCCCTCAGGCAGCCAGCGACTGCTCTCCCGCATCGGCCGGCAGAGGGTGGGACGCGTCCAGCTGCAGCAGATCCATGAAGGTGCGCAGCTGCAGCCGGGGGATGTAAGGCCAGCCGCCGCTGCGCTCCATCTCGGCCAGCAGGCGGAACAGGTCGTTGCGATCGGCTGGAAGGCTGTTACGGAAAGGGCCGTCCTGGATGCTTCGATGCAACTGTTCGAGCCGTCGCAGCAGATCGAGCAGGGCTTCGGGCTGTCCGTTCAGGTCGTTCGCCATGTGCTCGAGACTGGCGAGCTGGGCTTCCAGTCCGGCGATGGCCCCCCCCTCAGGGGGCGATGGAAAGGGCTGATTCATCGGACTCTCATACAGGTTGTTGCCAGTGAGCGCAAGCCGCCCGGATGGGGCGTTTCCCACCGGTAGGATCCGCCCCAGCCCAGTCCCTGTTCCGTCTCTGCGGCTTCTCCCATGCGTTTTCGTCCCCTGCTGGCCGTCGTGCTGGCGTTGTGCCTGACCCTGGTCACCGCATGCAGCGGCGGAGCCAAGGCCGTGGATCGATCGAGCATCACCTATGACGACATCGTCAACACCGGCCTGGCCAACAACTGCCCCACGCTCCCCGATTCGGCCCGCGGTTCCATCCCCCTGGAGTCCGGCGTTCGTTATCAGCTGCGGGAAATCTGCCTGCACCCCTCCGAGGTGTTCGTGAAGGGTGAGCCGGCCAACAAGCGCCAGGAAGCCCAGTTCGTGGCGGGCAAGATCCTCACCCGCTACACCTCCAGCCTCGATCAGGTGTTCGGGGATCTCTCCGTTTCCGGAGACAAGCTCACCTTCAAGGAACTCGGAGGCATCGACTTCCAACCGGTCACGGTTCTGCTTCCCGGCGGCGAGGAGGTTCCCTTCACCTTCTCCAGCAAGGAGCTGATCGCCGAGGCCAGCGGCGCTGCCATCAGCACCAGCACCGACTTCAGCGGTCCCTACCGGGCCCCCAGCTACCGCACCAGCAACTTCCTCGATCCCAAGGGTCGCGGTCTGACCACCGGGTACAGCAGCGCGGTGGGGCTGGTCCCGGCTGGTGATGAGTTTGCAGGCGAAACCGTCAAGGCCTACGTCGACGGCACCGGCACCATGAACTTCTCGATCACCAAGGTCGATGCCGAAACCGGTGAGTTCGCCGGCGTGTTCACCGCTCTGCAGCCTTCCGACACCGACATGGGCACCAAGGCCGCCGTCGACGTCAAGATCACCGGTGAGCTCTACGGTCGCCTCGAGAAGGCCTGATCGGATCTGAACCGCCCGGGCGAGCCTCGCGATCGATTGCAAGCAAAAGGGGGGCCGAAGGGCTCCCTTTTTCGTGTCTGACCGCCTTCCCCTCCGGGCTGCGGCTGGTCTGGGAGAATCGACGATTCAGCCCCCCGCCACGGCCCGCTGCCATGACGCTCACCCAGCCCGCCGTCCAACCCTTGTCCGCGGGGTTGATCGCACCCCATGGCGGCAGCCTGGTGGATCTGTTGGAGCCCACCGACCAGCGTGAACAGTTGCGCGCCTCCGTGGACCGTGTGGTGGAGTGCAGCGACCGCAACGCCTGTGACGTGGAGCTGCTGATCGTGGGCGGCTTCTCGCCCCTGCGCGGTTTCATGCACCAGGAGGACTATGAGGCGGTGGTGGAGGGATTCCGCACCACCAGCGGCCTGCTGTTCGGCCTGCCGATCGTGTTCGACACCAACGATGCCGCGATCGCCGCTGGTGATCGGCTGCTGCTCACCTACCGCGGTCAGGAGCTTGCGGTCTTCACCGTGGAGAGCCGCTGGGAACCCGACAAGGTGCGCGAGGCGAAGGGGTGCTACGGCACCACCTCCCTGGAGCACCCGGCGGTACGCATGATCGCGAGCGAGCGCGGACGCTTCTACCTTGGCGGCCGGCTGCAGGGGCTCGAACTCCCCCGCCGCGTCTTCCCCTGCCGCACCCCGGCCGAGGTGAGGGCCACCCTGCCCGCCGGCCAGGACGTGGTGGCCTTCCAGTGCCGCAATCCCATCCACCGCGCCCATTACGAGCTGTTCACCCGCGCCCTGCACGCCACCAACGTCAGCGAGGCGGCAGTGGTGCTGGTGCATCCCACCTGCGGACCCACCCAGGACGACGACATCGCCGGCGAGGTGCGCTTCCAGACCTACGAGCGACTGGCGGAGGAGGTGGCCAACCCCCGCATCCGCTGGGCCTACCTGCCCTACTCCATGCACATGGCCGGCCCGCGCGAGGCGCTGCAGCACATGATCATCCGCAAGAACTACGGCTGCACTCACTTCATCATCGGCCGCGACATGGCCGGCTGCAAATCAAGCCTCAGCGGCGACGACTTCTACGGGCCCTACGAGGCTCAGGACTTCGCCCGCGATCACGCCAGCGAACTGGGGATGGAGACGGTGCCCTCCCTGAACCTCGTCTACACCGAGGAAGAGGGCTACGTCACCGCCGAACACGCTGAGGCCCGGGGCCTGCACGTGCGCAAGCTCAGCGGCACCCAGTTCCGCGCCATGCTGCGCGGTGGTGAGGAGATTCCGGAATGGTTCGCCTTCCGTAGCGTGGTGGAGGTGCTGAGGGCCGCGGCCTGAAGTACCGGCGCTCCGCCGCTCCGGCGGGGTGGTTAACATTCCTTTACTTTGTTCTCAGGGAGACAGCCGACGTGAAGAAGCGCTGGCGCAACGCGGGGCTCTATGTCCTGCTGGTGATCGTGTTCATCGCCCTCGGCACCGCCTTTCTGGAGCGGCCCGACCCGGCGCGTGCACCTCGCACCCTCCGCTACAGCGATTTCGTCGAGGCCGTTCAGGCCAACGAGATCTCCCGGGTGCTCATCTCCCCCGACCGGGGCACTGCCCAGGTGGTGGAGAACGACGGCCAGCGCGCCGTCGTCAACCTCGCTCCCGACAAGGATCTGCTCAAGCTCCTCACCGAGCACAACGTCGACATCGCCGTCCAGCCCAGCCGTGAACCCGCCGCCTGGCAGCAGGCCATCGGCAGCCTGATCTTCCCGCTGCTGCTGCTGGGGGGTCTGTTCTTCCTGCTTCGCCGCGCCCAGGGTGGCGGCGGCAATCCGGCCATGAACTTCGGCAAGAGCAAGGCCCGTGTCCAGATGGAACCTCAGACCCAGGTCACCTTCGGAGACGTGGCTGGGATCGAGGGCGCCAAGCTCGAGCTCACCGAAGTCGTCGACTTCCTCAAGAACCCCGATCGCTTCACCGCCGTCGGCGCCAAGATCCCCAAGGGTGTGTTGCTGGTCGGCCCTCCGGGCACCGGCAAGACTCTGCTGGCCAAGGCCGTGGCCGGCGAAGCCGGCGTTCCCTTCTTTTCGATCTCCGGCTCGGAGTTCGTGGAGATGTTCGTGGGTGTCGGCGCCAGTCGGGTGCGCGACCTGTTCGAGCAGGCCAAGAAGAACGCTCCCTGCATCGTGTTCATCGATGAAATCGATGCCGTGGGCCGCCAGCGCGGCGCCGGCCTGGGCGGCGGCAACGACGAGCGCGAGCAGACCCTCAACCAGCTGCTCACCGAAATGGACGGCTTCGAGGGGAACACCGGGATCATCATTGTGGCCGCCACCAACCGGCCGGATGTGCTGGATCAGGCCCTGATGCGTCCCGGCCGCTTCGACCGTCAGGTGGTGGTGGATCGGCCGGACTACGCCGGGCGTCTGCAGATCCTCGAGGTCCATGCCCGCGGCAAGACCCTCGCCAAGGACGTCGACCTCGACAAGGTGGCGCGTCGCACGCCCGGCTACACCGGAGCCGACCTGGCCAACCTGCTCAACGAAGCCGCCATCCTGGCGGCCCGTCGCCAGCTCACCGAGATCTCGATGGATGAGGTGAACGACGCGATCGAGCGGGTGATGGCGGGTCCTGAGAAGAAAGACCGCGTGATGAGCGAGCGGCGCAAGCGCCTGGTGGCCTATCACGAGGCCGGCCATGCCCTCGTGGGGGCCCTGATGCCGGATTACGACCCGGTTCAGAAGATCTCGATCATTCCCCGCGGCCAGGCCGGGGGTCTCACCTTCTTCACTCCCAGTGAGGAGCGGATGGAATCAGGTCTCTATTCCCGCTCCTACCTCCATAACCAGATGGCCGTGGCCCTCGGCGGCCGGGTTGCTGAGGAGATCGTCTACGGAGAGGATGAGGTCACCACCGGTGCCAGCAACGACCTGCAGCAGGTGGCCAGGGTCGCCCGCCAGATGGTCACCCGTTTCGGCATGAGTGATCGTCTCGGCCCCCTGGCACTCGGCCGCTCCCAGGGCGGGATGTTCCTGGGTCGCGACATCGCAGCCGAGCGCGACTTCTCCGAGGACACCGCCGCGGCCATCGACGAGGAGGTGAGCCAGCTGGTGGCCGACGCCTACCGGCGTGCCACCGAAGTGCTGACCGCCAATCGGCCGGTGCTCGATGAACTCGCCGAGCTGCTCGTGGAGAAGGAAACTGTCGATGCCGAAGAGCTGCAGGAACTCCTGATCCAGCGCGACGTCAAGGTGGCCAGCTACGCTTAAGCGCTTTGATCAAGCCCTCGCGATCAAGCGGCTGGCCCAGCCGCTGATCGCCTCCCTTCGCCGCCAGCCCCTGCTGGTGGTGCTTCGTCCCCCAACCCCCGAACATGGCGCTCCTTCGCTCGAGCGTCTGTCGGCGGCGGGGCTTTTCCATGTGGAGGTCGCCTGGCAACCCGGCGACGCCTGGATTGCGGGCTGCCGCCAGCTGCGCCTCGCTTTCCCAGGCCTGTGCCTCGGGGCCGCTTCCGTGTGTACGGCCGAGGCCGTGGATGCCGTCGCTGAGGCGGGCTTCGCCTATGCCGTCTCTCCCGTGGCCCAGCGCTCGCTGGTGCAGAGGGCGGCTGAGCGCGGCCTGGCTCTGGTGCCGGGCGTGATGACGCCCACCGAGGTGCATGCGGCGATGGCCTGGGGCTGCCCGATCGTCAAACTCTTCCCAGCGGCGCCGCTGGGTGCGTCCTACTGGCGCCGGCTGCGCGAACCGCTCGGCGGAGCCTTGCCATTCTGCATCGCCGCCGGTGGGCTCACGGTTGGCGATGTTGACCCCTGGCTGGAAGCCGGCGTCGATGCCGTGGCGCTGGGATCGGGCCTGGTGGAAAGCCTGGGCGAGGGGGACGACGCGCCATCGTTGGCGGCGTTGGCGGCGTTGGCTGCTCTCGCGACACGATGCGCCAGCCGATGAGCCGCCGCTGAACCCAGCGGTTGCCATGGCGAGTCTGCAGTGCCACCGATGAGATAGTGATGCGATTGCCATGTCCAGGCTTCAGCTGCAGAAGGAGATCTTCCAACGGCAACGCAAGAAAGTACCGGCAGGGGGTGTGATCGAGACCCTGGTGGAGAGCGGGGCCAAGTCCCAGTCGGATCGAGGCGGCTTGGCAAGCGCCACTGCTGCAGGCCTGGACGTCGATCGCTATCCGTAGAGGATCGAATTCAAAAAGAGATCACGACCTCAGTAGGCATCCTGCATCTCATAGAAATCCGGCTGCACATAGTCCTTGCGCAGCGGCCAGCCCTTCCAGTCCTCAGGCATCAGCAGTCGCTTGGGATGGGGATGGCCTTCGTAGACGATGCCGAACATGTCGAAGGTTTCGCGCTCCTGCCAGTCGGCGCCGCGGAACAGGCCGTAGAGGCTGGGGATGGTGAGGCTGGCATCGCGGGGCAGGAACACCTTGAGCCGCACCTCCTCGGGCCTGGCCTCCGTGGGAAGTTTTTGGCCGCTGCCGGCGGCGGCGCTGGCGGGCGCCACCCGGTCGGCCAGCACCGCCAGCTTCACCAGGTGATAGAAGCTCACCAGCCTGCCGCCAGGACCCTCGTCGTAGCCGCCCTGGCATTGCAGGTAGTCAAAGCCGGTGGCCTTCAGGGCCGTTGCCACCACGGGCAGGAACGAAGGTTCCACCCCCAGCACCTCCACCCCCAGATGATCGGCGGGGAGCACCTCATGCTCGAAACCCTGGGAGGTGAGCCAGGTGCTCACCGGACCGGGGCCGGCGGGTGCCTCGATGGCGCCGGCGGAGGCGGCAGCGGCGGCTGGGGTTTCCTCAGGCATCGGTGGTGGAAGTGGCAGGGGATGTGGCAGCCGTCACGGCCTCGGGGACGCCGGCGGCCGTCGTGCCCACCGGCAGGCCGGCGGCGGCGGCGAGGGCGGCCTGCTGGGTTTCGGCCCGCAGGTAGCGGCCGTCGATGATCGGCTCCACCGCCTTGAGCTGGTGCTCCACGGTGAAGTAGCGGTGGGTGGGAAGGCGGACCCCGCGCTCGGTCAGGGTTTCGTTGCCCACCTTCTTGCGCAGCTTGATCACCGCATCGAAAATCGCCTCGGGACGCGGCGGGCAGCCCGGCAGATAGAGATCCACGGGGATCAGCTTGTCGACACCGCGTACCGCGGTGGTGGAGTCGGCCGAGAACATGCCACCGGTGATGGTGCAGGCGCCCATGGCGATGACGTACTTGGGCTCAGGCATCTGCTCATACAGACGCACCAGGGCGGGCGCCATCTTCATGGTGACCGTTCCAGCCACGATGATCAGATCCGCCTGCCTTGGACTGGAGCGGGGGACCAGGCCGAAGCGATCGAAATCGAAGCGGGAGCCGATCAGGGCGGCGAACTCGATGAAGCAGCAGGCTGTTCCGTAGAGCAGCGGCCAGAGGCTGCTGAGACGGGCCCAGTTGTGCAGGTCGTCGAGGCTGGTGAGGATCACGTTCTCCGAAAGATCGGAGGTGACCGTGGGCGCGCCCAACGGTGAACAACTGGCGGCGCGGAGGTCGCGCAGGGCGGCGACGGAGGGGGATTCGGAGGGGGTGAGGGTCATTTGCAGCGGGGATCAGCTCCACTCGAGGGCGCCCTTGCGCCAGGCGTAGGCCAGCGCGACCACGAGGATGAAGATGAAGATCAGGGCCTCGATGAACGCCAGCAGCCCGAGGCGATGGAAGGCCACCGCCCAGGGATAGAGAAACACTGTTTCAACGTCGAAGATGACGAAGACCAGCGCGAACATGTAGTAGCGGATGTTGAACTGAATCCAGGCGCCGCCGATCGGCTCCATCCCGGATTCGTAGGTGAGCTCCCGCTCGCCCTGGCGGCTCTTCGGGGACAGCAGCTTGTTGGCCACCAACGCCAGCACCGGGACCGCTGCCGAAATCAGCAGGAACCCCAGGAAGGCGTCGTAGCCGGAGAGCACGAACATGCGGGACTGGCCCAGGCTGGGCGGCAGTCTGGCATCCGTGGCCCGGCGGTGGGTCTCCGCGGCGGCGCCAGCCACGGAGTGCAGACGCGCGCTCGATAGAGTTCGGCCGCACCTGCCCGGTCCCTGGATGAGCACCGACGCTCCGACCGATCCTGCGGAAGCCGCGGGCGACGTCACGCCCCTCCCCTCCGCGCCGGAGGCCTCGGTGGCCCTCTCGACGGATGCTCAGGCCGCCCCGGTGGAACCGCCGCCCATCGACCCGGCCACCCACCGGTTCGAGTGCCGCAGCTGCGGCTATGTCTACGACCCTGAGGAAGGCGTCCGCAAGCTGGGCATCGAAGCCGGAACCCCCTTCGCCGCCCTCGATCCCGCCAGCTTCCGCTGCCCGGTGTGCCGCAGCAAGGTGGGTGCCTTCAAGGACATCGGCCCGCGCAACAAACCCAGCGGCTTCGAGGAGAACCTCGATTTCGGCCTGGGCGTCAACCGCCTCACCCCGGGCCAGAAGAACGTGCTGATCTTCAGCGCCTTCGCCCTGGCGATCGCCTTCTTCCTCTCCCTCTACTCCCTCCGCTGATGCTGCCCCCGCGCCTGCGACGCCTCGTCGCCCCCCTCCTGCCGCTGGCACTCGTGCTGGTGCTGGCCTTCGGCCTGGGCGGCTGCGTCACCACCGGCCTGTCGACCGCCGAGGGGAGCCCCTGGCAGCCGGTGCCCCTCGCCACCCGCTCCAATCCCCTCGACGTTGCCTTCACCGACGGCCAGCACGGCTTCCTGGTGGGCAGCAACCGCCTGATCATGGAAACCGCCGACGGCGGCGCCAGCTGGCAGGAGCGGGCCCTCGAGCTGCCGGAGGAGGAGAACTTCAGGCTGATCAGCATCGACTTCGACGGCCGCGAAGGCTGGATCGTGGGCCAGCCCGGCCTGCTGCTGCACAGCACCGACGCCGGCAAGTCCTGGAGCCGCCTGTTCCTCGATACCAAGCTGCCCGGCGAGCCGTACCTGGTGACGGCCCTCGGTCCGAAGACGGCCGAACTGGCCACCAACGTCGGCGCCGTTTACCGCACGGCCGACGCCGGCGCCAGCTGGCAGGCCCTGGTGACCGACGCTGCAGGAGCCGTGCGCGACCTGCGCCGCTCCGCTGACGGCTCCTACGTGAGCGTGAGCAGCCTGGGCAACTTCTTCGCCACCTGGTCGCCCGGCCAGGCGACCTGGCAGGTGCACCAGCGGGTGAGCAGCCAGCGGCTGCAGTCCATGGGCTTCCAGCCCGATGGCCGCCTCTGGATGGTGGCCCGCGGCGCCCAGCTGCGCTTCAACCCCGAAGCCGGCGATCCCGAGGACTGGAGCAAGCCGGTGATCCCGATCACCAATGGCTACGGCTACCTCGACATGGCCTGGGACCCCCGCGGCGGCATCTGGACAGGCGGCGGTAGCGGCACCCTGCTCAGCAGCCCCGACGGCGGCAGCCAGTGGATCCGCGATCCGGTGGCGGCCGCCCAACCCTCCAACTTCACCCGCATCGCCTTCCTCCCCGATGGCAAGGGCTTCGTGCTGGGCGAGCGGGGCACCCTGCTGCGCTGGGTGGGTTGAGGAACTCTGCTTCCCTCTGTAACCAACCCCCTGCTGCGGGGGCAGAGGGTCCTCCCAGACCCCTAGGATCGCCGGGCTGAACGCTTGTTGCCATGGCTGCCGGCTCAACCGGAGAACGCCCGTTCTTCGAGATCATCACGAGCATCCGTTACTGGGTCATTCATGCCGTGACCCTTCCCGCCATCTTCCTGGCAGGTTTTCTGTTCGTGTCCACGGGCCTCGCCTACGACGCCTTCGGCACGCCCCGCCCCGACGCCTACTTCCAGGCCCAGGAGAGCAAGGCGCCCGTCGTGAGCCAGCGCTATGAGGGCAAGAGCCAGCTCGACCTGCGCCTGAAATAAGCCATGACCCAGACCCCAGCCCCCACCACGCCGCGCAACTACCCGATTTTCACGGTGCGCTGGCTTTCCGTTCACGCCCTCGGCATCCCCACGGTGTTCTTCCTGGGAGCCCTGGCCGCCATGCAGTTCGTCCGCCGCTGAGATCATGGGCCTGCAACGCAATCAAAATCCGAACAACCTGCCGGTTGAACTGAACCGCACCAGCCTCTATCTGGGCCTGCTGTTCATCTTCGTGATCGGCGTGCTGTTCACCAGCTACTTCTTCAACTGAATCGGGAGATCGTTTCCATGAGCGGCAAGAAATCCACCCTGCCTGACGGCCGGATCCCCGATCGCCTCCCCGACGGCCGCCCGGCCGTGGCCTGGAAGAGTCGCTGGACCGAAGGTGTCCTGCCCCTCTGGCTCGTGGCCACCGCCGGTGGCATGGCCGTGCTCTTCGTGGTGGGCCTGTTCTTCTATGGCGCCTACGTAGGTGTGGGTTCGGCCTGAGCCCGGACCGCCCTGCATCCTCACCCAGCAAGCGGGCCCCTGGCGGCCCGCTTTTCTGTTGGACACAGGATCAGGGCTGACGGCCGCAAGCCGCAAGGCTCTGCTTCACCAGCGCCACCACCTCACCGGGAGGAAGCCTCCGCTCGGCCTGCTCGCCGCGCAGATCCTTGAGCTTGGCCACGCCCTCGGCGGCCTCCTCCTCGCCGAGCACCGCCGCCCAGGGGGCGCCGCTGCGATCGGCCCGCTTGAACTGCTTGGCGAAGGCGGCGCCGCTGGCGTCCCGCTCGGCGATCAGGCCCGCCTGGCGGGCCAGGCGGCAGAGCAGCAACGCCTGCTGCGCGCCAGCCTCGCCGCGGCTGATCACATAGAGGTCCGGGGCCGCCGACTGGCTCAGCTCAGCACCTTTGGCCGCCGCCTGGCTGAGCAGCAGCACCAGCCGCTCCATCCCCAGCGCCCAGCCCACCGCCGGGGTGGCCGGGCCGCCCAGCTGCTGCACCAGGCCGTCGTAGCGACCGCCGCCGCACACCGTGGCCTGGGCGCCGAGCTGGTTGCTGGTGATCTCGAAGGCCGTGTGGCCGTAGTAATCAAGACCCCGCACCAGGCGTGGGTTGAGCCGGAAGGGAATCGCCAGCGCCTCGAGGCCGCGGCGCACCTGCGCGAAACGCTCATGGCTCTCGGGGCTGAGGGCATCGTGCAGGCTGGGGGCGCCGGCCAGCACCGCCTGCGTATCGGGATGCTTGGAATCCAGCACCCGCAACGGGTTGGTGGTGATCCGCTGCTGCGAATCAGCATCCAGCTGCTCGCGATGGGCCTCCAGCCAGGCCACCAGCTCGGCCCGGTAGCGGGCCCTGTCGTCGAGGGTGCCGAGCGAATTGAGCTCCAGCTCCAGGCCGCCCAGTTCCAGATCCGCCAGCAGATCCCAGGCGATCGCGATCGCCTCGGCGTCGCTTTCGGCATCGGCCACCCCCAGCAGTTCCACGCCGATCTGGTGAAACTGGCGCTGGCGGCCCGCCTGGGGTCGCTCGTAGCGGAACATCGGCCCGCCGTACCACAGGCGCTGGGGCCCCTGGCTCAGCAGCCCGTGCTGAATCGCGGCCCGCACCACTGAGGCTGTGCCCTCGGGCCGCAGGGTGCAGCTGCGCTCGCCGCGGTCGAGGAAGGTGTACATCTCCTTGCCCACCACATCGGTGGCCTCGCCGATACCGCGGGCGAACAGCTCGGTGACCTCCAGCAGCGGCGTACGGATCTCGTTGATGCCGGCGCGGCGGAAATGCTCGCGGGCGCTGGCTTCGATCCGCTGCCAGGTGGCGGTGACGGCGGGGAGCAGATCGACCATGCCCCGCAGGCTCTGGAGCGGTTCCAAGGGATCAGGGAAGGCGGGAACGCCCCAGTGTGCCGCCTGGCGGGCCGGGATCCGGCCTCAGGCGAGGGCGTGGTACTGGCGGTACCAGCTGGCGAAGCGCTCCACCCCGGTCTCGAGCGGGGTGGTGGGGCGGAAGCCTGTCCAGGCCTCCAGGGCGGTGGTGTCCGCCGCGGTGGCGGGCACATCACCGGACTGCATCGGCTGCAGGTCGCGGATCGCTTCGCGGCCCAGGGCCTGCTCCAGCACTTCGATGAAGCGCAGCAGCGGGATCGGCTGGCTGTTGCCGATGTTGAACAGCCGGTGGGGCACGGCCGCCGTGGCGGGGTCGGGAGCGAGCGGATCGAAGCCGGAATCAGCGGTGGCCGGCTTGTCGAGGCAGCGGATCACCCCTTCGGCGATGTCGTCGATGAAGGTGAAATCCCGCTCCATCCGGCCGTGGTTGAACACCCGGATCGGCTCGCCGGCCAGGATGGCGCGGGCGAACAGCATCGGCGCCATGTCGGGCCGTCCCCACGGGCCGTAGACGGTGAAGAAGCGCAGGCCCGTGGCCGGCAGGCCGTAGAGATGGCTGTAGGTGTGGGCCATCAGTTCATTGGCCTTCTTGGTGGCGGCATAGAGGCTCACCGGATGGTTCACCGGGTGCTGCTCCGAAAACGGCATCCGCCGGTTGCCGCCGTACACCGAGCTGCTGGAGGCGTACACCAGATGCTCAACACCGTGGTGGCGGCAGCCCTCGAGGATGTGGCCGAAGCCCACCAGATTGCTCTGGATGTAGGCCGAGGGGTTTTCGAGCGAGTAGCGCACACCGGCCTGGGCGGCCAGGTGCACCACCCGGGAGGGCCGCTCGGCCTGGAACAGCGCGGCCATGGCGGCGCCGTGGGCGACATCCAGGCGCTGGAAGCGGAAGGCTCCCTGCGGGGCCGTCGCCTCCAGCCGCCGCAGCCGGGCTTGCTTGAGGGCGGGGTCGTAATAGGCATTGAGATCGTCGATGCCCAGCACCGTCTCACCGCGGGCGAGCAGCCGCAGGGCCACCTCCGCGCCGATGAAGCCGGCGGCACCGGTGACCAGGACCAGGCCGCCCACCTCAGAGCCCCTGCTGGAGCCGCTGGCGGAAATAGGCGATCGTGGGCTCGAGCCCCTGATCCAGCGAGACCTTCGGCTCCCAGCCCAGCTCGCTGCGGGCCAGGTCGATCACCGGCTGGCGCTGCAGCGGATCGTCCTGCGGCAGGGGGCGGGTGGTGAGCTCCAGGCTGGGATCGATGCGGTCGCGCACCAGCTCGGCCAGCTGGCGGATGGTGAACTCGCCCGGATTGCCGATGTTGATCGGGCCGCTGTGGTGGCCGTTCATCAGCCGGATCATGCCCTCGATCAGGTCATCCGCGTAGCAGAACGAGCGGGTCTGGCTGCCGTCGCCATAGAGGGTGAGCGGCTCACCCTTGAGGGCCTGCACGATGAAGTTGCTCACCACGCGGCCGTCGTCGGGCAGCATGCGCGGCCCGTAGGTGTTGAAGATGCGCATCACCCGGATCTCGGTGCCGTGCATGCGCTGGTAATCGAAACACAGGGTTTCGGCGATGCGCTTGCCCTCGTCGTAGCAGGAGCGGATGCCGATCGTGTTCACGCAGCCGCGATAGCTTTCCGGCTGGGGGTGCACCTCCGGGTCGCCGTAGACCTCGCTGGTGCTGGCCAGCAGCAGGCGGGCGCCGACCCTGCGGGCCAGACCGAGCATGTTGTAGGTGCCGAGGAAGCTGGTCTTGGCCGTCTTGATCGGGTTGAACTGGTAATGCACCGGCGAGGCGGGGCAGGCCAGGTGCCAGATCCGATCCACTTCCAGGCGGATCGGATCGGTGACGTCGTGGCGGATGAGCTCAAAGCTGGGATGGCCCAGCCAGTGGCGGATGTTGTCCTTGCGGCCGGTGTAGTAGTTGTCGAGGCAGATCACCTCCTCGCCGGCATTCATCAGCCGGTCGATCAGATGGGAGCCGAGGAAACCGGCGCCGCCGGTGACGAGGTTGCGGTGGATGGTCATCGGTTCAGCCCTCACCCACGCGCCAGACGTTGAGGCCGGCAGCGCGGGCCGCCGCGGCATCGGCCACCGCACGGGCGTCGAACAGCCAGGCGGGATGGCGCATCACCGCGGCGATCGCCACCCAGTCGAGCTGGCGGTAGGCCCCCCATTCGGTGAGGATCAGCACCGCATCGGCCCCCCGGGCCGCCTCCTCGGGGCTGGCGGCCGGCACCCAGCCCCCCTCGCCGCTCAGCGAAGCCGCTCCCCCGCCCGGCGAACAGCCCAGGTCGCGCGCGATCTGCTCCGGCTCCACCTTCGGATCCACGATCGCCAGCGTGGCGCCCTCTTCAATCAGATCGCGGCAGATGCGGATCGCCGGCGCCTCGCGGGTGTCGTTCGTGTCGGCCTTGAAGGCGAAGCCCAGCACCGCCAGACGTTTGCCGGTGACGGTGCCGAACAGGTTGCGCACCACCAGGCGGGCAATCCGCTGCTGTTGCCAGCTGTTGAGCATCACCACCTGCTCCCAGTAGGCGGCGGGCTCCTCGAGGCCGTAATGGCGGCAGAGATACACCAGGTTGAGGATGTCCTTCTGGAAGCAGCTGCCGCCGAAGCCGGGGCCGGCCTGGAGAAACTTCGGCCCGATCCGCGAGTCGGTGCCGATCGCCCGAGCCACCTCGCGCACGGCGGCGCCGGTGGCCTCGCACAGGGCGGCGATGGCGTTGATCGAAGAGATGCGCTGGGCCAGAAAGGCGTTGGCCGTGAGCTTGGAGAGCTCGCTGCTCCACACATTGGTGCGCAGGATCCTTTCATCGGGCACCCATTGGCCGTAAACGCCGGCAAGGGCTTCGATCGCCCCGGCATCCTCGCCGCCGATCAGCACACGGTCGGGGCTCTCGAGATCGGCGATGGCGGTGCCCTCCGCCAGGAACTCAGGATTCGAGAGCACCGAGAAGGTCTTGCCCTGGCCATCCGCCTGGGCGGCGCCGAGGATCGCGGTCACAGTCTCGGCCGTGCGCACCGGCAGCGTGCTCTTCTCCACCACGATCGTGTGGCCGCGGGCGGCGGTGGCCACCTGGCGGGCTGAGGCCTCGATCCAGCGCAGATCGCTGGCCTGGCCGGCCCCGAGCCCCCGGGTCTTGGTGGGCGTATTCACCGCCAGGAACACCATGTCGGCGGCGGCGATGGCGGCATCCACCTCGGTGCTGAAGTGCAGATTGCGGCCGCGGGCCCGGCCCACCACCGCATCCAGCCCCGGCTCGTACACCGGCAGTCGACTGAGATCCGCGTCGTTCCAGGCGGCGATCCGCTGCTCGTTGAGGTCGACCACCGTGACCTGGATCTCGGGGCAGTGGTCGGCGATCACCGCCATGGTGGGGCCGCCCACATAACCGGCTCCGATGCAGCAGATGGAGCGGACCGGCGCAGGGACGGGAACCATGATGCGGGAGAGATCCGGTTTGTCTGGCGGGGAGGCTACCGCCACTTCCCTGGATGCTCCAGTTCAAGCCATGGGGAAACCGCGCCCGTAGTGTCGGAAGTGGGTCCGGCAGTGACGACGGGATGGAACAGGGAGCCGACTCCACGGTGCTGATCACGGGCGGGGCGGGGTTCCTCGGAAGCCACGCCACCCTGGTGCTGCTGGAGGCCGGCCGGTCGGTCGTGGTGCTCGACGACTTCAGCAACAGCCGACCGGAGGCCCTGCGCCGGGTGGCGGCCCTGGCGGGTCTCGAGGGCTGGAGCAGCACGGCACCCGGCCAATGGAGCGCAGGCCCGTCCACGGGGCCATCGCTGCAGGTGATCCGCGGTGACGTGCGCCGATCCGGCGATCTGGCGGAGGCCTTTGCCCAGGCCCCGATCGGGGCGGTGCTCCATTTCGCAGGCCTGAAGGCGGTGGCGGAATCGGTGCAGCAACCGTTGCGCTACTGGCAGGTGAACGTCGGCGGCAGCCTGCGGTTGCTGGAGGTGATGACGGCGCACGGCTGCCGCACGCTGGTGTTCAGCAGCAGCGCCACCCTGTACGGGCTGTGCGAGCGGGTGCCGATCGATGAGAGCGCCCCCGTCCAGCCGATCAATCCCTACGGCAGCACCAAGGCCGCCGTGGAGCGCCTCCTTGCCGACCTCGCCGCCAGCGAGCCCGGTTGGCGGATCGCCTGTCTGCGCTACTTCAATCCTGTGGGAGCCCACCCCAGCGGCCGGATCGGCGAAGACCCCAACGGCCTGCCCAACAACCTCTTCCCCCTGGTGAGCCAGGTGGCCCTGGGGCGACGTCCCCGGCTGCACGTGTATGGCTGCGACTGGCCCACCCCCGACGGCACCGGGGTGCGTGACTACATCCACGTGATGGATCTGGCGGAGGGCCACCACGCCGCCCTGGCGTTGCTGGAGCAGGAACCTCCCCAGTGCCTCACCCTCAATCTCGGCAGCGGCCTGGGCCACTCGGTGCTGGAACTGGTGCGAGCCTTCGAAGCCGCCAGTGGCCGTCCGGTGCCCTGGCAGGCCGCACCCCGGCGGCCGGGCGACTCTGCCGTGAGCATCGCCGATCCCAGCGCGGCTCAGCGGCTGCTCAGCTGGCAGGCCCGCCGCACCCTGGCCGAGTGCTGCAGAGATGGGTGGACCTGGCAGCAGGCCAACCCCCGCGGCTACGACGACGGCTGAACCGTGCCGACGGCAGGACGCGGTTGGGGGGCCAGACGCCTGAAAACCCTGTACTGTCCGCTGCTCAGTCCCAGCTGATCGCTGATGTCCTGCCACACCCTCGGCGGTCGCCCGAGGCAACCGAGCAGGAAGGCCTCCGTGTTGGGACCGACCGGATCCGTGCGCATCCAGACCAGGTGGCGGTTGGCCTGATCGGTGAGCTGGCGGCAGACGCCCTCGATGCTGGTGGGCAGGCCGAGCCTGCGGGTGGCCCAGCTGGCCGCCAGCCCCTGCTGGTTGAGGCTCCACTCGGGACCGATGCCCACCGTGGTGGCCGGCTGGCGCAGCTGGCGCTGCAGGGCCACGTCCTGGGGGGCGGTGAAGCGGCGATCGGAGGGGGCAAGGCCGGCCAGATAGCGACGGACGGCTGCCCGATCCGCCTCGACGGCCAGCACCGGTGCCTTGGGACGGCGCGGCGCATTCAGCAGGCTGGCGATCAAGGTGTTGTTGAGGACGATCAGCAGCATCGCCACCATCACCACCCGGGCGATCCGGCGCATTGTGCGTGGGCGCACCTCCATGTCCCCGAAACCGCAGGCCATGACCAGCAGCACAGGCAGCACCACCAGCTGCAGGTCGCCCTTCTCGAGAGCGGTCCGCTGCAGGGACAGCAGCAGTTCGAGCACGAAGACCAGGGCCAGGGCGGGCAGCACCAGCACGCGCTCCACCTGCTGGAACGGCTGGCGCCACTGCCGCGCAGTCAGGTTGAGCAGTCCGAGGGCCGGCACCGCCACCAGCAGCCAGATCGGCAGGCCAGCAACGTTCGTGGCCAGGACATCGCCGAGCAGGGGAAGCAGGCGGTCGCCCTCAGGGGCCCGACGACCCGCCAACTCCAGCGGCAGCTGCACTGCTCCGGCCCAGGCCAGGGGCACGCCGCCCGGCAGGACCGCGTAGGGCAGGAAAGCAAGAGCCACTGCAGCCAGCCCGCCTGCCAGCAAAGGAACCACCCGCGGCAGGGGACGGGGCACCAGCAGCAACACCACCACGACCACCATCAGCAGCGGTGACGCCAGGGACTGGTTGCAGGCCACGGCCAGCCCCAGGGCGGCTCCCACCGTCGCCAGCTCCACCCCGTCCCTGCGGGGCGAACGGTCGGGCCGCTCCAGCAGCAGGCCGCTGATGCCATGCAGCGCCAGCACCAGGAATGCGTTGGCGAACTGCACAGGTTGGCCGGAGAGTCCACCGGGGAACATCTGGCCGAAGACCAGAAAGAGCACGCCCCCGAGCAGGGGCACGAGGGAATCGGGGCGCAGGAGGATGAGGCCGGCGGCCCCGAGCCGGCGCAGGGACCTGCCCAGCAGGATGCCGCCCAGCAGGTTCACCGCCAGGATCACCAGGCGGTGGGCCGTGAGGCTGCCGAGCCAGGCCGACGGGGCATAGAGCAGCTGGGCCAGGGGCTGGCTGCCGTTCACCAGTCCGTCGTAGAGCAACTGCCCCTCCAGCAGCCGCTGGCCGGCATAAAGCAGTTCGTCGAGGCGCCCGTCGTAGGTGCCGGCGATGGTGGGCTGGCGCAGAAGGCGCACCAGCAGGCCCACCCCGATCAGGCACCCGAGCATCCAGCGCAGCGACCGAGGCAGGACAGGGTCCGATGCCTGGGGGCCGCGGACCCTGGCTGGCGACTCGGTCAAGGCAGGACCCATGGGATTTCGGCAGCCTACCGGCCCCGGTCCATGTCCACCGGGATACCTGCCGATGTCGTCCGGGATGCCGCCACCCCGACGGGCGACGTCTTCCCCTGCGCTCAGGTTCTCTCCGCTCCCAGTCGTTCCCAGCGCCGGTCCCTGAGGCGCCGTCCCAGCTCCGGTCCGGGCCGCAGACCCTCTGCGGCCATGAGGTCCGCCCCGCTGACCCCGGCCCGCAGGTGGCGCCAGCGCAGCCACCAGCGCAGCAGAGGACGACGCGGACCGTCCCCGGCCGCCAGGGCCAGGGCCACCGCCTCCGGCGCCGCGCCTGGTTCCTCCAGCAACTCACACCAGTGGGCCGCCGTCCAGCTCCCGGGGGCGTGGCGGCCACCCGTGGCCTCGTGCGGCAGGGCGGCAAGCCGTTGCCGCAGCGCCAGGTAGCGCGCCAGCAGACGATGCTGACGGTGGGGGAGCTGGAGGCGCTCGGCCACGGCCAGGGGGTCGCCGGCACCCGCGAGCAGGGCCGGCAGCAGGGGCAGCCCCAGCCGGGCGGCCCTGCTCAGGCGCCGCTGCCAGTGCCGGTCGACCTGCAGGGCCGGATCCACCAGCACAAGCCCTCCCCAGCGCTGCAGGGTGGCCAGGGCCCGGGGCCAGGCCTCCCGCTCCAGCAGCAGCTCCAGCTCCATTCGCAGGCGGGTGGCCAGCGCCGGCGGTGCCTTGGCCGGGAGATCGCCGGGGCTCCAGGCCCAGGGCCAGGCCTGGAGGGTGGCGGCGATCTGGGCCCTGGAGTCGTCGGTCAGCTCGAACCCCAGCCGGGCCGCATAGCGGGCGCCCCGGATCACCCGGGTTGGGTCGTCGCGGACGCTGGCCCCGTGCAGGAAGCGCAGGCGCCGGGCCGCCAGATCCGCCAGACCCGCATGGGGATCCAGCAGGGCGCCGCCGCCATCGCCATTGAGCTGCAGGGCCATGGCGTTGAGCGTGAAGTCACGCCGGGCCAGGTCATCGCTGAGACAGCCGAAGCTGACCACTGGATTCTCCCCCGGCTGGGGATAGACCTCGCGGCGGGCGCTGGCCAGATCCAGCAACAGAGGGCCCTCCGGCAGCAGCAGTTCCAGCTCAACCGTGCCGTAGGTCCCATGCTCCTGGAGGTAGAGCACGCCATCGGGGCCCACCACCCGGCACAGCCGGCGAGCCAGTTGCTGGGCAGGAGCCGCCGCACCGTCTGCCGCACCGTCCGGTGGCCGGTCCTCCCCGGCCGGGGCTGGCTCCACCACCAGGTCGAGATCGGGCACCCCCAACCAGGGGTCATTGTGAACCCGGTGCAGCAGCAGATCCCGCACGGCACCCCCCACCAGCGACAGCCTGTCGTCGCCGGCCGCGGCGCGCAGCAGGGGCAGCAGGGAGGGCGGCATCCCAGGCAGCGCCTCCACGGTGGGCGGGATCGGGCGGGTCAAGGGCTCCGGATGGTGAGAATGGCCGCATCATCCCGGAGCCAATCCTTGTCTGCCCTCACGCGCTGCCTGGAGGAGGAGGCCGCCGCCATCGCGGCCAGTGCCCAGCGTCTCGATCCCCACCAGGTGGAGGCCGCCCTGCAGCTGCTGGATCGCGCTGCCGATGGCCGTGCCAAGCTGGTGATCACAGGGGTGGGCAAGAGCGGGATCGTGGCGCGCAAGATCGCCGCCACCTTCTCCTCGATCGGGCTGATGGCGATCTATCTCAATCCCCTCGATGCGCTGCATGGCGACCTCGGGGTGGTGGCACCCGACGACGTGACCCTGCTGCTCTCCAACAGCGGCGAGACCCAGGAGCTGCTGGAGATCCTGCCTCACCTCAAACGTCGGGGCACCGGCCGCATCGCCCTGGTGGGGCGACTGGAATCGAGCCTGGCCCGCGCTTGCGACGTGGTGCTCGACGGGTCTGTGGACCGGGAGGTATGCCCCCTGAACCTGGCGCCCACGGCCAGCACAGCCGTGGCCATGGCCATCGGCGATGCCCTGGCGGCCGTGTGGATGGAGCGGCGCGGCATCTCCCCCCAGGACTTCGCCCTCAACCACCCGGCCGGCTCGCTGGGCAGGCAGCTCACTCTCACCGCCGCCGACCTGATGGTGCCGGTGGCCCGGCTGGCGCCGCTGCAAGCCGGCACGCCGCTGCCGGAGGTGATCGCCCACCTCACCGCCGACGGAGTCGGTGCCTGCTGGGTGGCCCGCGACGATGACGGGCATCGGCTGCAGGGCCTGATCACCGACGGCGATCTGCGGCGGGCGCTCCAGACCCATGGGGCGGAGACCTGGAACCGCCTCACGGCAGCCGACCTGATGACGGCAGATCCGATCACGATCGGCGACGACACCCTGGCGATCGAGGCCCTGGCCCAGATGGAGCGCAACCGGCGCAAGGCGATCGGCGTGCTGCCGGTGGTCACCGGGGCGCAGACGATGCTCGGCCTGCTGCGCCTCCACGATCTGGTGCAGGCAGGTCTGACCACGGGTGCCTGACCGGATGAATGGAACCCAAGCGGTGGATCCGGCGCCCCAGGCCGGGCGAAACGCCGCAATCGATCTGCTGCGCGGCAGCAGCATGCTCTACATCGTGGGCTTCTGGCACCTGCTGGGCTATGTCGACGGCATCGATGGTTACAAGAACGCCGTCACCTATCCCCTCACCATTGCCGTCCTTGGCCTTTTCACGCTGATGGCCGGCTGCCTGGCCGGCGGGCGGGAGGTTCGCAGAGGTTCTGATCTCTTTCAGTACTACCGTGCCCGCGCCCGTCGCATCCTGCCGCCCTACGCGCTGGCCGTGGTGCTGTTCGTGCCCACGGGACTGCTGCGATGGCCTGATGTGCCCAGGGGACTGCTGCTGCTGCCGGCCTTCGATGGCGATCCGCTGCGCACGCTCTGGTACGTCAACATCCTGGTGCTCTGCTATGTCCTGGCCCCCCTGCTGCTGATGCTGCGCCATCGGCTGCAGGCCTCCGGAGCCAGCCGGGCCTGGGCCCTGGGCCTGGCGGCCGGATGCAGTGCTCTCGCCCTGGCCCTGCTGGTGCGGCTCTGCCCCGGGCTCGATCCCCGCTTCACCCTCTATTTCCCGGCCTTCGCCACGGGACTGCTCCTGGCCCGACCCCTGCTCGACCCGCAGCGCAGGGCCCTCACCGGCTTCCAACAGGTGGGCCTGATGACAGTGGCGGTGGCAAGCGTGGCCCTCACCGTCGGCGTAGACGGCCGTGACTTCGAAACCAGCCTGCGCGCACTGCCGATGGCCACGGTCGTTCCTGCTCTGGTGGTGCTCGCCTGCACCCGCCGCTGGCAGCGGCTGAACCTGCCCAGGTGGCTGCAGGCCGTGAGCTACGCCAGCTATTTCATGTACCTCTTCCATCGCCCGATCCTGCGGTTCGTGACCGACACGGCCGTCGGCCTCTCGGTGCCCCAGCCCTGGCCCCTGCTGCTGATCCTTCTCGCCGTCGGCATGCCCCTGGTGGTGGCGATCTCCTGGTGGGGGCAGCGGCTCTACGACCAGAGCCTGAAGGCCTCATCGCGGGCGGCGAACCACTCGGCCGCCAACACACCACCGCTGGTGCGGTAATCGCGGAACCAGGGGCCGCCCAGGGTCCAGTGCACCAAGGCAGCCCCTCCCTGGGACGCCGGCTCCGGCCGGGGCGGCTGCACGTCGATCAGGTGGTTCCAGCGCTCGATCGGCAGGGCGCCGATCTCGTGGTCACCGGCGAGCCATTCCATGCGGTGCAGCTGCAGGCCGGAGACCGAGTTGACAAAGTCGGGGGTGAGGGCGGTGCAGCGGGCGCAGTTGAACAGCATCAGCGAGCTCCAGTTCTTCTTCTCGTAGCGGGTCTGCAGCGCCCCGAGGAACTTCACGTCTTCACGGGGCACGTGATCGTGCTGCACGCACTGCAGGGCATAGCGCTCATCCCTCAGGGCCCACAGCTCGGCGATGTCGCCGCGGGCGAGCATGTCGCAGTCCATGAAGATCGCCCAGCCCTTGTAGTCCATCAGGCAGGGCACCAGGAAGCGGCTGAACGAGAACTCGGTGCTCTGGCGGGGATCCCGCTCCCGCCGGTAGAGGCCCTCGAGCTGACGAGCCACGATCGGGGTGAGCGCCAGGGGCTGGGAACTGTGCTGGTAGAGGCTGTCGATCAGCACGTTCACAGCCGCCCGCTCGTGGGGGTCGTAGCCGATGAACACGGGAATGGGCAGGGCCATGGAGAAGATGCGGGCGACGATCGGGGGCCATCGCCCGCAGGGGAGCGAGGCTTCATTGTAAGCATTGTACTATGATGTCGTTATGAAGCAGGGTGGGAGTGCCGAGGGCTCCTACGCCGGGCCGACGGCCCAGGATCAGCCCGCCTCGGCCGCCGCGATCGTGCGGGCCTGCGCCAGCTGCTCGGCCGTGTCCACCGACAGGGATTCCCCCTCCACCGTGAAGGTGCCGATGCCGATGCCCGCCTCCAGCAGCCTCAGCTGCTCCAGCTTCTCGATCTCCTCCAGCGGCGAGTGTGGGAGATCGTTCCAGCGGGCCAGCACATCGGCCCGGTAGCCGTAGATGCCCACATGGCCCCAGAAGGGCGCATGGGCATGCCACTCGGCCGGATCCACACCGCGCACGTGGGGGATCGCCGAGCGGGAGAAGTAGAGCGCTCGCCCGTCGGCGGACACCAGGGTCTTGACCACGTTGGGATTGTGCACCTTGTCGGCGCCCATCCGGTACACCGGCGTCAGCACCTCCGTGGCGGGCCCCCGCCGCTCGAACTCCGCCGCCATCGCATCGATCGCCTGCGGATCGATGAACGGCTGGTCACCCTGCACGTTGAGGATCACCGTCTCGCCAGCCGTCGCCCCGGCCAGAGCCACGATCGGCTCCACCACCGAGGCGATGCGCTCGCTGCCGGAGGCGCAGGCGGGGCTGGTGGCCAGGGCCTCGAAGCCCCAGTCCGCCGCCGCGGCGATCAGCTCATCGCTGTCGGTGCAGAGCACCACCGCCTCGGGCCGGCGGGCCTGACGGCAGCGCTCCAGCACCCGCCGCAGCATCGGGCGGCCACCGATGTCGGCCATCACCTTGCCCGGCAGGCGCGAAGACTCCAGCCGCGCCGGCACCGCCACGACGAACCGCATCCCTTCTGAGCGCCGATCTGGCGGAGCTTACGGCTCCCCCCCTCACTCACCAGGCTCACCAGGCGGCCGTGGCCTCCCGCGCCCGCGCCACCAGCTGGGCCACCAGCTCCGGATCAGCGGCCGTGCGCCCGCCGCCGGCGACCTGGCGGTAGAGGTCGGCCACACCCCAGCTCTCGGTAGCGGCATCGGCACCGTGGCGGGGGATCAGATGCAGGTGGAAATGGCGCGCACCCTCCCCGAAGGCGATCGCATACACCCGCTCGCAGCCGGTGAGGTCGCGCACCAGGGCGCTGGAGCGCTGCAGCATCGGGCCCAGGTCGGCGCATTCGGTGGCGTCAAAGTCGATCGCCCCCCCCACATGGCGCAGGCTGTCGAGCACCAGCCAGCCGGGCAGCGGCGCCGGCAGGGGATGGTGGCGCAGCAGCCAGACACCGCCGCGGTGGATCTGCTGCTCAGCACCGGCGGCTCCGGCGTGAATGCGGCAGACGCCGCAGGGGGTGGATTCGGCCATGCGCCAAGCTTGACCCAGAACCGGCCGCGCCCATCGCTCTCCCCGCCACCCCCTCTGCCAGCGACGACGGCCTGGTGGTGGTGACCGTGGCCTACGACAGCGGCGCCGTTCTGCCCGGCCTCGCCACCGACCTGGCCCGGCAGTCGCGGCCCCCCGAAGCCTGGCTCGTGGTGGACAACAGCCCGCTGAGCGCGCCGCTGGCGGTGGAGACCCTGGCGGCCCCAGGCCTGGCAGTGCGCCCCCTCAGCGGCGGCGAGGGCGAGGGGTTCGGCGCCGGCTGCAACCGCGCCCTCGAGCGGCTGGACGCCGAAGGCTGGCGCGGCTGGGTGTGGCTGCTCAACCCTGACACCGCCCTGCCCCGCGGCCATGAGCTGGCCCAGCTGCTGGCGACGCTGGCCGCGCTGCCGGCCATGGCCCTGGTGGGCACCGCCGTGGACGACGGCCATGGCGGCACCGAGGCAAGCGGCGGCTGGATCGACCCCGGCCTGGCCTTCCGCCGCCGCGGCCTCGTGGCCGCCCATCGGCAGCGGCAGCAGCCCCTGGCGGTGGACTGGCTGAGCGGCTGCAGCCTGGTGCTGCGGCCCAGCGCCCATCAACCGCCGGCCCGCTTCGATCCCCGCTTCCCCCTCTACTACGAGGACATGGATCTCTGCCTGCGCCAGCGGGCCCTCGGGGCTCCGGTGATCTGGCTGCCGACGCCTGCGGTGCTGCACCGCCGCGGCACTGGCAGCGCCGCCCCCGGTCCGCGCCGGATCCGGCTCTCCACGCTGGGCTATCTGCGGTTCCTGAGGCGCCATACCCCATCCTGGGTGTTGGCGCTGCGCACCGCCCGGCTACTGCTGCTCAGCCTGCTGCGCCTGCCGCTGCGCCCCCGCCGCAGCCTCGCCGCCCTGCAGGCCGGCGCCACCGTGCTCATCGAAGCCCTGCGGGGCCTGCCCGCCTGAGGTCGATGTCCCGTCCCACGCCCCTGGCCCTGTTCAACGGCAGCTACCTCAGCCGCAAGCCCACCGGCATCGGCGTGGTGGCTCGCGATCTGGTCGGCGCCCTCGATCCAGGGCGGGTGCCGCTGCTCGATCCGCTCGGGCTGGGCCGCCGCGGCAGCCTGCCGATCCCGGCCACCCTCTCGCCCGAACACGGCCGCCGCGGCCACTGGGCCCGGCTGGTGTGGACCCAGAACGAACTGCCGAAGCTGCTGCGCCGCCACGGCGCTCCCCTGCTGCTCTCGCCCCTGCCCGAGGCGCCGCTGCTGAAGGGGGTGCGCTCGGTGGTGCTCGCCCACGACCTGCTGCCGCTGCGCTATCCCCAACTCACGCCCCTCCTGGCCTATCACCTCGCCTACGTACCGTTGGTGCTGCACCGTGCCGTGCGGGTGCTGTGCAACTCGGAGGCCACCGCCCGGGAGGTGCACCAGCGGCTGGGTGTTCCGGCACGCCGGCTGATCCCGATCCGGCTGGGCTTCGATCCGGGGCTGCTGCGGCCCCTGGGCCTGGAGCGGCAGCCCTTCTTCCTGGTGCTGGGCCGCCACGACCCCCACAAGAACCTGGAGCGGGCGCTGCGGGCCTTCGCGGCCGTGCCCGATCCGCAGGGGGACCTGCGCCTGAAACTGGTGGGCCCCCACGACCGCCGCTACACCCCCCGGCTGCAGCAGCTCGCCGGCGAGCTGGGCATCGCCGGCCGCTGCGACTGGCTGCCCTGGGTGAGCGACGCCGAACGCCTGGAGCTGCTCAACCGCTGCCGCGGCCTGCTGCTGGTGAGCCTGTGGGAGGGCTTCGGACTGCCCGCCCTGGAGGCGATGGCCTGCGGCGCCCCGGTGATCGCCGCCCGCGCCGGCGCTCTGCCCGAGGTGGTGGGCGAGGCCGGGCTGCTGGTGAATCCACGCGACCCCGCCGCGATCGCCGCCGCTCTGAGCGATCTGGGCCGCGACGGGGCCCTGGCCAGGCAACTGGAGGCAGCGGGCCCGGCCCGCGCCGCCGGCTTCCGCTGGAATGCTGCCGCCGCCCAGGTCACCGCCGTGCTGGAGGACTGCGCCTGAGGGGCTGAGGGACCCGGGGCGCGGGCGACGGATTGCCGTCAGAGGCCGCTGAGCTTGCTGTGCAGGGCCACGTCGAGGCGGGCGCGCTGCAGCGAACGGTCGAGGAAGCGGTAATCCTTGCGGTACACCTGCCTGGCCTTCGCTTCCAGCTCGGGAGTGTAGAAGCTGCCGTAAGGGGGGCATTGACCGCCCTTGATGAGGTCCCTGAGTTGATCGCGCCCCAGCTGGGCAGGGGCCACCGAGGCCAGCTCCACCCCCACCCTGGCTGCTGCCTGCCGGTCGCCGCGCACCCGGAACGGCATCGCCACCTCGGTGCCGCAGAGGCCATTCACATAGCGGCAGAGGGGTTCGAGGTCGTCGGCATCGAAGACCCGATCGAACCGCCTCCAGCGGTAGCGGCTGCGCTGGGGCTTGAAGTGGACCTTGTCCACACAGCGGAAGCGGTGGAGGTGGAGTTCGTCGACGAAATCGGCGAAGGTCCCGAGCCGGGCGTCAGGGCAGAGCCGCAGCGATGCCTCCCGGTAGCGGCTGTGCTCCACGTACTTGTTGAGGTAAGCGCTGACCAGGCGCCGCAGTGGATTGCGGAACACGAACAGCCGCCCATCGCCCACGGGAATGGTGCGGCTCCGCTCCACCTCCCAGGCGAAGTCGGCGACACTCCGGCAGGCGGCCTTGGGGGAGGCGCAGATCACCAGGCGGTCGATGCGGCTGACCAGAGCCCTGGGCGCCATGAAGGGGGTCGAGCCGTGCTCGAACGTACAAGAGGTTGTGCACGAATTTACCCACAGGGAGAGGCCCCAGGTGTCGACCTGGCCGGGCATGCTCCCTGCACCGGCCTCTCATTCGCACCAGATCACAGCGGGATCCTCAGCGGCTTCGCCCCGCACGGAGGCCCGCAGCCGTTGATCGGAAGCCGGTGGCAACGCCACCCTCACCACCGATCCGGCCACCCGCCAGCGCAGGGCGGCCAGCAGCATCAGGCTCTCCCCCACCAGCACCGTCCCCCGCCAGGAGGGCAGCAGCTGCTCGGGGGGGACCTGCAGGCAGGCGTCGCCCTCCGCCAGCGGCAGGGTCCAGGAGCGCTTGCCCCGGACCGGATGGGGAATCAGCCACCAGGGCCGCGGCAGGGCGGCGGCCTGCTGCTGCAACCGCTCCACGCCGGGGGAGTCGATGATCAGGGTCCCCTGCGGCGGCGGGAGCCGGGCAACCAGGGCGCCTTCGGGAAGGTCTTCCGGGCGATCGAACAAGGGGCCCAGATCCCGGCAGCGGAAGCGTGCGCACCAGGGAGCCCGCCAGGCCGGGACATCGGAGAAAAGCCAGTAGTCGATTCCTGCGGGGAAGGCCAGGGGATCGACCGCCCTGGGCACGTCGCGGTACTGATCCAGGCCGTCATCGAGCAACACGAGCCGCCGGGACCTGGCGGTGAGCTGGCGCAGAGCGCGGCCGGCGTTGCGCAGATGGGCCAGGCGCAGCTCCCGCACAGCTCCCGCCAGCGCCAGCGGCACCAGCAGCGCCAGGGTCAGGGGGTGCACCGGCAGGCGCAGGGGCCAGAGCCGGCGGTCCTGGGGCCCGAGCCGCATGCGCCGTGGCTCCCAGATCAGGAGCTCCAGCCCGCCGCCGCCGGCGATCTCCAGGCCGCGCCGCAACCGCCGTGCCGCCTCCAGATGCACGGCGTTGCTCGCCACGGTCACCCGGATCACGCCGGCCGCCCCACCGCACCTTCACCGGCCCGCCGCCGCAACCGCTCCAGCCTTCCACGTCCCAGGCCCAGCACCAGCACCGGCAGGTGCAGCAGCTGGCGGCCCGTGCGCCACCAGAGCCGGTGCCACCAACGCACCGGCCAGCGCCCCTGCCGGGAAGGGGGCACGAGCTTGGGGGGCAGCTCCGCGAGGAACACCTCGGGGATCGCCAGGAAGCAGCTCCAGAACGCCATGCGCCTGGCGTGGTCGATCTCGTCGGCCGTCTCGGTGGAGGGGCGCGGCACGGAGGAGCCCACCACCCGCCACACCCCGGGCGCCATCGGCTCGTAGACGCTGGCGGGGGTGCGCGGACCCCAGGGATGGTGGGCCGCCAGCAGGCGGTTGCCCAGCCGGGAGGAGCGCATCGTCGCCAGCCCCAGGCTGCGGCGCAGGGCCTGCCCCTCACCGGCCCGCGGCTGGCCCATGCGCTCCTCGTTCGAGTGCTCGATCACGCCGATCGCCTCGGTGGGCAGCAGCCCGAGACGCAGCCCCTGCTGCACCTCCAGCCTGGCGCGCAGATCCTTGTCCTCGAAGCCCCAGCCGCGCAGGAACTCGTTGAAGCCGCCCACGGCGGTGAAGGTGTCGCGCTCCATCAGGAACTGGCCGTAGCGGCCCTCACCGCCATGGCCCACCCACACCGGCCCCGCCGCCAGCAGCACCTCCGGATCAAGGGCCACGGTGGGCCAGCAGTCGGCATCCATCCGCATCAGCCAGAGGCCGCTCGCCAGGCCGAGGGCGAAGTTGTAGGCGCGGGAGGGATTCCAGCGGCGCTCCCCCTCCACCCGCAGCAGGCGCAGCCGCGGATCAGCCGGCAGGTCCTCGCGACGCAGGGGCTCGCGGCTGCTCCAGTCCACGATCAGGTGCTCCTCGTGGTGGGGCCAGGCGGCCACCCGGTGCGCGGTGGCAAGCAGGTGCTCGCGCCGGTTCATGCAGACGGTGACGACGCTGAGGCGCGACCGCTCGCTCATGGCGATCTCCTCCGCCCCGCCGTGAGCAGGGCCTGGGCCCCCGCCAGGAGCTGAACCGGGACCAGCACCAGCCGGCGGCCGGTGTGCCACCAGAGCCGGTGCCACCAGCGCACCGGCCAGCGCCCGCCACGCTCCGGCGGGAACAGGCTCCAGGGCATCACCTCCAGAGCCACCTCCGGGATCACCAGAAAGGCTCCCCAGAAGGTCATGCGCCGCACATGCACCAGTTCCGCCGCCACCGGCGCCGGCGGCCGCGGCAGCGACTCCGGCTCGAGGCGCCACAGGCCCGGAGCCGTCTCCTGGTAGCGGGCGCCGCCGCCGGCGGTGCCCCAGGGGCAGTGGGCGGCCACCACCCGGTTGGCGATGCGGGTGGCCCGCATCGCCGCCTGGCCGCGGGCCGCCTCCAGGCCGCCGGGGCGGGCAGCCCTCCCCTGCCCGGCCCGCTCCTCGTCGCCATGCTCGATCACCGCCAGCCAGTCGGGCGGGATCACGGCCGGGTCGTGGCCGGTGCGCAGCCGCAGCCGGGCCTGCAGGTCCTTGTCGTCGAAGCCGTAGCCCACCATCAACTCGTGGAAGCCGCCCACCGCCGCCACCAGCGCAGCATCCAGCAGCAGCTGGCCCTTGCGGCCCTCAGGGCCGCTGCCGAAGGCGCAGAGCAGCCCGCTGCCGGGAAGCCGCAGCGCAGGATCCTCGGGGTCGAAGCGCGCGGTCGGCCAGGCGTCGGCGTCGAGCTTCAGCAGCCGAGCGCCGCGGGCATGGTCGAAAGCGAAGTTGTAGGCCCGGCAGAGGTTCCAGCGATCCTCGCCCTCCAACCGCAGCAACCGCAGCCGCGGATCGGCCGGCAGCTCTGCGCGGCGCAGGGGTTCGCGGCTGCTCCAGTCCACGATCAGGTGCTCGTCGTGGTGGGGCCAGGCGGCCACCCGGGGCGCGGTGGCGAGCAGGTGCTCGCGCCGGTTCATGCAGACCGTGACGACGCTCAGTCCCACAGGCCCATGGCGTCGTCGCGGGCGCGGTACCACTCCGCTGCCAGCACGCCACCCATGGTGAACTGCTCCCGGAACCAGGGTCCACCCAGCGTCCAGTGAAGCAGGGTCGGCCCCCCCTGCTCAGCGCCGGCTTCCGGGGCCGCCTGCACGTCCACCAGATGGTTCCAGCGGTCGGGCAGGGCACCGATCTCGTGGTCGCCGGCCAGCCAGTGGAAGCGATGCAGTTCCAGTCCGCTGGCGCTGTTCACGTAGTCGGGGGTGAGGGTGGTGCAGCGCTCGCAGTTCAGGAGCATCAGGGAGCTCCAGTTCTTCTTCGGATAGGCGCTCTGCACCTCGCCGAGGAACTTCACGGTTTCTCCGGGCACGTGCTCGTGCTGCACGCACTGCAGGGCATAGGCCGCGTTACGCGCCTGCCAGAGATCAGCGATGTCGCCGCGGCAGAGCATGTCGCAGTCCATGAAGATCGCCCAGCCGCTGTAGCCGCACAGGTGGGGCACCAGGAAACGGGTGAAGGAGAAGGCGGTGCTCTGCTTCGGATCCCGTTCCCTGCGAAACAGCCCCTGCTTCTCCAGTTGAGGCGTGACAAGGGGCGTGATCGCCAGCGGCATGCTGCTGTGCTGATAAAGGCTGTCGATCAGCACATTGGTGGCCGCCCGCTCCCGGGGGTCGTAGCCGATGAAGATCCGGATCGGTTCGGCGGAGGGTTCCATCGACGTCAGACGCTGGCTGCAATTTACGCGCGTCCCCAGCCGTCCCCCGGCAGGGGGCCGGCCCCGTCGACGGTCCGCAGGAGGCCAGGGAAGGCACCGTTAAAGTGCGGGTACATGAGCTTCCTGGCCGGCCTCAACGACGCCCAGCGCCGGGCGGTGGACCATCGCGACGGGCCCCTGCTCGTGGTGGCGGGCGCGGGCAGCGGCAAGACCCGCGCCCTGACCCATCGCATCGGCCACCTGATCGGCCACCACGGCGTGGATCCGAACGAGCTGCTGGCGGTCACCTTCACCAACAAGGCCGCCCGCGAGATGAAGGAGCGGCTGGAACTGCTGCTGGCCCAGCGGCTGGCCCAGAGCCAGTTCGGTCAGCCCCTGGCCACCCTGGCCCCGCACGAGCAGAAGCAGCTGCGCAGCCGCATCTACCGCGAGGTGATCAAGGACCTCTGGATCGGCACCTTCCACGCCCTGTTCGCCCGCCTGCTGCGCTTCGACATCGACAAGTTCAAGGACCCCGAGGGCCTGAGCTGGACCCGCCAGTTCTCGATCTACGACGAGAGCGACGCCCAGACGCTGGTGAAGGAGATCGTGACCCAGGAGCTGGGACTCGATCCCAAGCGCTTCGAGCCCAAGAAGGTGCGCTGGGCGATCAGCAACGCCAAGAACCAGGGCTGGCTGCCCGAGGAGATGGAGGCGAAGGCCGAGGGGCAGCGGGGGCGCAAGGAGGCCGAGGCCTACCGCCTCTACCGCCGCGCCCTGGCGGCCAACAACGCCCTCGACTTCGACGATCTGCTGCTGCTGCCGGTACAGCTGCTGCGCCAGAACGAGCAGATTCGCAGCTACTGGCACCGCCGCTTCCGCCACGTCCTGGTGGATGAGTACCAGGACACCAACCGCACGCAATACGACCTGATCAAACTGCTGGTGGCCGATGGCCGCGAGCCGGACGAGTTCGGCGACTGGCAGGGCCGCTCGGTGTTCGTGGTCGGCGACGCCGACCAGAGCATCTACAGCTTCCGGGCCGCCGACTTCCGCATCCTGATGGGCTTCCAGCACGACTTCGGCGACGGCGCGGCCGACGAAACCACCCGCACGATGGTGAAGCTTGAGGAGAACTATCGCTCCACTGCCACGATCCTGGAGGCGGCCAATGCGCTGATCGCCCACAACAGCGAGCGCATCGACAAGATCCTGCGGCCCACCCGCGGCGAAGGCGAGCCGATCACCCTCACCCGCTGCGACGACGAGATCGCCGAAGCCGAAGCGGTGGTGCACCGCATGCGCATGCTCGACGCCGCCCATCCCGACCTGCGCTGGGGCGACATGGCGGTGCTGTACCGCACCAACGCCCAGAGCCGGGCGCTGGAGGAATCGCTGGTGCGCTGGGGCATTCCCTACCTGGTGGTGGGGGGGCTGCGCTTCTACGACCGGCGCGAGATCAAGGACATCCTGGCTTATCTGCGCCTGCTGGTGAATCCGGCCGACACCGTCAGCCTGCTGCGGGTGCTGAACGTGCCGCGCCGCGGCATCGGCAAGACCACGATCGAGCGGCTCACCGATGCCGCCAGTCAGCTGGGCCTGCCGCTGTGGGAGGTGGTGAGCGATGCCGAGGCGGTGCGTTCCCTGGGCGGCCGCTCGGCCCGGGGCCTGCTGCAGTTCCATGAATTGATCAGTGATCTGCAGCGCCGCGCCCAGGACGCACCACCCTCCGAGCTGGTGCAGCGGGTGATGGAGCAGAGCGGCTACCTGGCGGAGCTGATCGCCGATGGCACCGACGAGTCGGAGGACCGGCGCCGCAACCTCAACGAGCTGGTCAACGCCGCCCTGCAGTACCAGGAGGAGAACGAGGAGGGCTCGCTGGAGGGCTTCCTGGCCTCCGCCGCCCTGGCCAGCGACGCCGATTCCAAGGACACCCAACCCGACCGGGTGACGCTCATGACCCTGCACGCCAGCAAGGGGCTGGAGTTTCCGGTGGTCTTCCTGGTGGGGCTGGAGCAGGGCCTGTTCCCCAGTTACCGCTCCCTGGACGATCCGGCCGCCCTCGAAGAGGAGCGGCGCCTCTGCTATGTGGGCGTCACCCGGGCCAAGGAGCGCCTGTTCCTTTCTCACGCCAGCGAGCGGCGGTTGTGGGGCGGCATGCGCGAACCGGCGGTGCCGTCGGTGTTCCTCTCGGAACTGCCACCCGATCTGCTGCAGGGCGATGTACCTGGCAGCGGCGGCGCCGCCATCCGCCGGGAGCAGCGTCTGGAGCGGCTCACCCGGATCGACCGGGCGGAGAGCCGCCGGGTGCAGGGCGGCGGTGAGGGTGGCGTCCCGGCCAATGCGGTGCGTCGCCGCGCCGCCGGTCGCTCCTGGGCCGTGGGCGATCGACTCCGCCACGCCTCCTTCGGCGAGGGCCACATCACCCACCTGTTCGGCAGCGGTGAGAAGGTGTCGATTGCGGTGAAGTTCGAAGGCATGGGGCCCAAGATCCTCGATCCGCGGCTGGCGCCGATCGAGCCGATCCAAGGCAGCGGCTGTTGAGCGGCCCGCGCCAGCCTCCCGCGGTGCTTGTGCTCACCGGCGGCCTGGTCCACCTGGTGCACCAGCTGGCGGTGGTGCGCGAACTTCCCGAGCTGGCCGCGGCCCCTGCACCCGCCGCGGAAGCCGTGCCGCCGTCGATCGGCGTGCTGATCACCGGGGTGCTGCGCCGCGATCCGGTGGCCCTGGCGGGTCTGCACGGGGCAATCGAACGCTGGCTCGCGCTGCTGCGCCAGCGGGATCCCACGGCCTTCGGCGGCCTGCATCTGCTGCCCCACGAGGACGCCGCCGAGGCCGAACACTGGTCGATCGTCTGCCTCAACAACCAGTGGGTGAAGGGCCAGCGCAGCGTGATCGCCCGCCTCGATCTGCGCGACTGGGTGGTCTGCGGCGACGGCCTGGGGATCTATTACCGCTGCGCCCGCGAGCTGCGGGCCCTGCTGCCCAGCCTGCTGAACCGGCCCATCCCCGAACCCGGGCGGCGTGTGCGCTACGTGCTCAGCGGCCGCCAGCCCCTCTGGCACCGCCCCCCCGTTCCCCCGCAGCTCCCGCCGGAACGGCGCCGGCGAGAGCTGTTCGAGGCCCTGGTGGCCAGCCAGTCGGAGGAGGCCACCGCAGCCGTTGAGCTGTGCCTGGCGGCGGCAGAAACGGCCCCGCCCGGGCGGCCGCTGTGGCTGTGCTCGGTGCCGAATCTGGCCCACCAGTTCCCCGGCCACCAGATCCCGATGGCCGTGCTCGAACCGTGGCGGCAGCAGCTGGAGCAGCTCCATGGCTTCGATCCCGCCTTGGATCGGCTGGTGCTGATCGACCACCCCAAGGCGCCGCCCCAGGGCAGCTTCGGGCCCCGCGGCGAACCCTGGCTGGCGGGGCCCCTGCGCACGCCGGTGGCGCTGGAGGTGCTGGTGGAGCTGCTGATCCGGCGCCGCAGCTGCCGGCCCGTGGTGGTGGCCGGACTCACGTCGGCCCTCTACGGGGTGCGCAGGCTCACCGGGGGCGAAGTGGTGTGGCTTGGCCTGGCCCCGCTCTGGCGGGCCAACCCGCTGTACCGCCGCAAGCCCCTGGAGTTCCTGCACCGCTGCCTGCGGGCGGCGCGGATGGCACGGATCACCGGCTCCGGATAGGCCTCAGTAGCGCACCTGCCAGGGCCAGCGGTCGGGGATGCAGAGAAACTCGTCGTTGCGGCCGCAGAGCAGGGTGCCGGAGGGCAGGAGCCTTCCCTCCAGCCAGTACTGGAACGTGATGTACAGAGCCGGCAACACGCACCAGGTGGCTCTGTAGCGCTGCAGCCAGGCCAGGTAGAGGATCAGCAGGAAGAAGGCCACCGTGTCCGCCAGCCGGCTGGTGATCTGGGGCAGCCAGAGGTGGTCGATCGATTGCTGCACCGCGATGTAGAGCAGGCCGAAGAGCAGCAGCAGCAGGGTGATGGGACACCGCAGCAGCCTCAGGGGGGTCAGCCGCCGCTGCACGCAACCCAGCAGCAATCCGAAGAACAGGGCACGCTGCAGCCGGCCCACCACGCTGCGCACCGGGTAGCGGTTGTAGTAGTCGTCCTGGGCGTAGTCGAAGAAGCGATCGAGGGCCATCGGGGCCGCCAGCAGGAACAGGAGCAGACAGGCCAGCCCCAGAAGCAGCCAGAGGGCGAGGCGGCCCCGGCGGGCGCCCGGCGCCCCGGCATCGGACCCGGCGAAGGAGGCTCGCAGCCGGGCGGCCAGTTCCGGCAGCCGCAGCAGCAGGGGCGAGAGGCTCAGGGGAAGGTTGAGCACGAAGGTGTTGTGGGTGAGCGCGGAGAGACCCACCCCCAGGCCCAGCCAGCGCCAGGGCAGGCGGATCAGGCGGGCGGTCTGCAGCAGCAGCGGCAGCAGCAGCAGAGTCGCCAGCGCCTGGCGGGTGTGGGCGTTCTGGAGGAACCCGCGCAGCATCGGGCTGCAGGTGATCAGCAAGGCCCACCAGCCGGCCCAGGCCGGCACCCCCCAGAGCCGAGCCAGCAGCGCCGGGGCGGCGGCGAAGCAGGTGGCCACCAGCCCCTGCACGGCTGCCATCCGGTAGGGCAGCAGCAGGATCAAGGGTCCCAGCAGCCGCCAGAGGGGTTCGGGAGGGGCCCGATCCGGATCCCATTCCAGATAGTGGGAGAAGCGGGTGGTGTCACTGTTGCCCCAGCTGGCGAGGGTGAAGAACACCGCCACCAGCGCCAGCAGAACCGCCAGCGCCCCCCACCAGATGCGCTGCCGGCCTCGCACCGCGGCCCAGTGGATCAGGATCGCCAGCAGTCCTTCCGCCACGAACAGCGTCACCAGCAGCAACGGCGCCTGGGTGACCTGATCGATCCGGAAGGGGGCGGCGGGGGGAAAGACAGGGGGGATCATGGCTCTCCACCCCAACGGATCTGCCACGGCCAACGATCCGGCAGGCAGAAGAAGGAGTCGTTGCGACCACAGATCACCGTGAGGCTCTCGGGGAGCCGCTCCAGCAGCCAGTAGTTGAGCGTCACCATCAGCGAGGGCAGCACCGCCCAGCGCGCGCGGTGGTGTTCGAGCCAGGCCAGCCACACGATCAGCAGGAACAGGCCGGCCGTGTCCGCCAGCCGGTTCGTGATCGAGGGCACCCATCCCTGGCGCAGCGATTCCTGCAGCAGCAGCAGCAGCAGGAAGAAGCCGGCCAGCTGACGGGAGTGTCCGCAGGCCAGCAGCCGTCGCCAACCGAGCCGCCGCTGCCAGCACACCATGGCGGCACCGATGAGCATCGCCAGCTGCAGGCGGGCGATCGGCAGCATGAGCACGTAGCTGTTGAAGAAGCTCTCTCTCAGGGCGTAGGTCTGAAACTTCATCCAGGCCATCGGCGCAACGAGCACCAGCAGCCCGGCCCCGACCGTCAGCAGGGCCCCGATCCCGATCAGCCGCCGCCCGTGCAGCGATCGCCGTGCCGGTTGGCCCAGCCGCGCCTCGGGCCCTGGCCCCGCCAGGAGCCTGGACAGCACAGCCAGGGCCGCCGTCGGCACGAAGGTGGTGTGGATGCCGGCGGCGGCGAAGGCGGTGAGGGCGATCCAGCCCTGTCGCACCGGCGCCAGGCGACCGGCCCCTAGCAGCAGGGGCACCAGCAGCAGGGTCATCAGGGCCTGGCGGCTGACGCCGTTCTGCAGAAAGGTGCGCAGCAACGGACTGAACACCACGAGCAGGGCCCACCAGCCACCCCAGGCCCGGGCACCCCAGCGCCGGGCCAGCAGGATCGGCATCAGGGCGTAGGCACCGGCGACCAGCCCGTGAACGAGGGCCATCCGGTAGGGCAGCGCCGGGATCATGGGTCCGATCAGCCACCAGAACAGTTCCCCGCGGGTCAAGCCGGCGCGGTCGAGGGTGAAGAAGTGGCTGAGCTTGGTGACGTCGCTGGTGCCCCAGGCGCCGAGTCCGAACAGCATGGTCACGAGCGCCGGCAGCAGGATGGCCCCAGCGGCCCAGAGGCGCCAACGGCCGTTCCTGGCCGCCAGGGTCATCACCACGGCCGAGACAATCAGCCCCAGGGTCAGCAGCGTCAGGCCCAGGGGCGCCGCAGTCACCTGGTCGATCCGATAAGGGGCGCGGGTGGGGAAGGGAAGCATCGCCGGCGTCAGGGCGTAAGGCGTTCGGACGGTCTCAGCAGCTCCCGCAGGGACGCCCTCTCCCGCACGCGATCGAATCCCCAGTAGGGATCCAGCAGCTCCCGCACGGCAGCGGTGGAAGCTGCGGGAGCCAGGCTCAGGGCCTGCTGCAGTGCGGCGCTCAGCCGCTGCCGTTCCGCCCACTCGGCGGCCTCCTCCCGGGCCTTGTCGCCCGCCAGGGCCGAGAGGTCCTGCTCGGCCTGCACGGCGATCCAGTGCAGCCGCAGGCCGAGGGCGACGCCATAGCCGAGGTGGGTGCCGAAGGCGTTGCTGGCCAGACCGTCACTCAGTTCCACCAGCGTGCGCATGGCGTCGAGGAACCAGGGATTGGAGCGGTGGCCATTGCAGGCCACGATCCACTCCGGCGGCAGCCCTGAGAGCTCCGGATCCTTCCAGTGCCGCAGCCAGATCACGCTGCGGTAGCCCCCCGCCCGCGCGGCGTCGGCCACCGCCTCGATGCAGGCAGCCGCATCCATCCGCCGCTCCACCTGGTCCCAGCTGTGGGCCAGCACCACCAGCAGGGTGGGACCGAGCTGTTGCCGCAGACGCTGGATCCCGGCGTGCTCGAGCACGGGCCGGGCGTAGGCGATCCAGGGGCCGATCGGCACCGCCGGCAGGCCGAAGCGCTCCTGGAGCCAGGCGGCTCGCCGCGGACCCATGCACAGATAGCCCCGGGTCCATGGGCGGGGGCTTTCGAAGGTGGCGGTGCGGCTCACCTTGAGCCCATGCTCCAGCAGCCAGGGCAGGGGCGGGCCGATCAGCGGCAGGCCGGCGTGGCGCTTGAGCTGCACGTCGTGGCCGTAGTGATGGGAGGAATTCTCCAGCTCACGCTGCGCAGGGCTGAAGAAGGCCTTGCGGCCGGCGGAGGATCGGAAGGAGCCCCGGTCCCAGAGGTCGGCGCACACCTGAGGAGCCAGCGGCCGGGTGGCGAAGGCCTGATGCACCAGACCCCGGTAGGCCGCCAGGGCCTGCCACTGGTCGCTGTCGGCCCGGGCCGCCCAGGTGAGGGGGGTGAGCGGCAGAGGGCCAAGGCGACCGTCTCGAAGAGCGCGGTGCAGACGGATGCGCAACCGATCGCGCAGGGTGCGGCTGGGATCAGTCATTGCGATCCCGCCATCCGGCCTCCGCCAGGTCGCTCCAGGAACCGCGGGCCCGCAGGATCTCTTCGGCCAGACGCCGCACCGCCCCGTCGCCACCGTTGCGATCGAGGACCCAGTCGGCCCGCTGCCGCAATGGCGCCACCGCATCGGCCGTGCAGAGCAGCAGACCGATCGCCGGGCGGACCGCCAGATCGTTGAGGTCGTCGCCCACGAAGGCACTTTCTGCCTGCTTCACCCCCAGCAGCTCCTGCAGATCGCGCAGGGCGGCGGGCTTGTCCCGCACGCCGGTGAGCACGTGGCGGATGCCCAGGTAGCGGGCACGCTGTTCGGTGGCGCCGCTCTTGCCGCCGCTGAGCCAGGCCACCTCCACACCCGCCTGCTGCAGCAGGCGTATGCCGAGCCCGTCGCGCACGTCGAAGCGCTTGAGCACCTCCCCCGATTCGGTGGTCCAGAGGCCGCCGTCGGTGAGCACCCCGTCCACATCCAGCACCAGCAACCGCAGTGAGCCCAGCTGGGCTCGGCATCGGGCACGGCCGCGGCGATGACGCCAGCGTCGGTGGAGCGTGCGCAGCACCGATGTCGTCAGAGGGTGCTCACGGCCGCACCCCCGGCCAGGGGGGCACGGATCGCCATCAGCTGCTCGAGCAGGGGTTCAAGTCGATGCAGCGGCACCATGTTCGGGCCGTCGCTGAGGGCATTCTCAGGATCGGGATGCACCTCCATGAACAGGCCGTCCACCCCCACAGCCACGGCCGCGCGGGCGAGCGGGGCGACGAACTCCCGCTGACCGCCGCTGGAGGTTCCGCGCCCGCCTGGCTGCTGCACCGAATGGGTGGCATCGAAGATCACAGGGCAGCCCAGATCATGGAGCTGGGGCAGGCTGCGGTAGTCGACCACAAGAGTGTTGTACCCGAAGCTGTTGCCCCGCTCAGTGAGCAGCACCTCGCCCGCGCCGGCATCGCGCAGCTTGGTCACCACCTGGGCCATGTCCCAGGGAGCGAGAAACTGGCCCTTCTTCACGTTGATCGCCTTGTCGGTGCCGCGGGTGGCCTCGGCGGCGGCCACGAGCAGATCGCTCTGGCGGCAGAGGAAGGCGGGGATCTGCAGCACGTCCACCACCTCGGCCACCGGCGCGGCCTGCTGACTCTCGTGGATGTCGGTGAGCACGCGCAGGCCGAAACGGCGCTTCACCTCGGCGAGCACCTCGAGGCCGGCATTCACACCCGGGCCGCGATAAGAGCGGCCGGAACTGCGATTGGCCTTGTCGAAGCTGGCCTTGAAGATGTAATCGATGCCAAGCCGATCAGTGATCGCCTTCACCTGCTCGGCGATCGAGAACACGAGATCCTCGTTCTCGATCACACAGGGGCCGGCAATCAGCGTGAACGGCATGGGCCAGGACAGGGAAAACGTACATCGATCCTAGGGTGCTCCCGGTTCAGCCCACCAGTCGACGCTCGAGCGACGCCAGATCCCTGAAGCTCTCGGAGCGCTGCTGCAGCTCCTCGAAGCTGCCCCATGCCTTGATGCGGCCCTGCTCGAATTCATAGATCCGATCGCAGCGCATCACCGTGGAGAGGCGGTGGGCGATCACCACGGTGGTGCAACGGCGGCCGATCACTTCGAGGGCCTGAATGATTTCATTCTCCGTGCGATTATCAAGGGCGCTGGTGGCTTCATCCAGGAGCAGAAATTCGGAGCCCCTGTAGAAGGAACGCGCCAGGGCCAGGCGCTGACGCTGGCCTCCGGAGAGCTGCAGGCCGTTCTCGCCGATCGGGGTGTGCAGCCCGTAGGGCAGTTCGGAGACAAACTCATCAAGCTGGGCCGCCTCGAGGGCGCTCCAGACAGCATCCTGGTCCACCTCATCCTCCTCCTTACCGAAGGCCACGTTCTCCAGAACGCTGGCATCGAGGAGATTGATGAACTGGGGCACCTGGGAGCAGCAGGCCTGCCAGGCCGGCCGATCCAGATCAGATACGGGAATGCCATCGAGCGTGAGAGCACCCCTCCCGGGCTCGAGCAGGGCCAGCAGCAACTGAGCCGTCGTGGTCTTGCCGCTGCCGGTGGTACCCACGAAGGCCACGCGGGATCCCACGGGGATGGTGAGGTCAATGCCCCTGAGCACCCAGTCAGCGGATCCGGGGTAGGCGTACCAGACGTCCTGAAGGCCGATCGAGCGGGTGGGGAAGACGCCCAGGGGGCTGGGCACACCCGGATCACCGAGCACCGGCCGACCGGTGGGCAGGCGCAGATACTCCAGGGTGGTGTCGATCACGGGAAGACCGCCCCGCAACTGGTTCATCGAGGCGAAGAAGTCCTGGAGGGGAGGCGTGAGCCGCAGGGCCGCCACCGCGAGGGAAGCCAGAAAGGGCAGCACACTGCGGATATCGGAGCGATCGCCGCCCATCAGGGGCGGCACAGCACCGACGGCGAAGATCAGAGTGATGCCCAGGGGCTCGATCAGTACCCGCGGGATCGTGGGCAGCAGCTCGGTGACCCAGGCATGGCTCTTGGCCCGCTCGCCGGTGCGCACGAAGGCTTTGCGGAAGTGGTCTTCGGAAGCGGTGAGCTTGATGTCGCGGATGGAGCCGAGTGATTCCAGCAGGATGTGGGCGGTGCGGGATTCGAGCCGCAGCTTCTGCTTGGCGGCATGGCGGAGATAAGGGGTGATCAGCTGGGAGATCAGCAGATAGGCGCCCACGAGAGCCGAGATCAGCAGAACAGCCGACCAGCGCCCGATCACCAGAATGCCGATCGAGAGCAGAGCGATCGAAAAAATGCTGCCCACCATCTTGAGCAGCGGATTGACGACGGAATTTGAAGTTTTCTTAATATGACTCAGCACCATCGTCGAAAGCTTGGCGGTGCTTTTCGAAAGGTGATACTCATAACCCTGAGCCAGTACATTGGCATGGATCATGTTGGAGAGATCGATCCACACCCTCGCGGTGAGTCGTTGCTGCAGGAACTGCAGACCGAACTTGACGAACGACGCGAGCCAGGAGAGGATCACAAAGATCAGAATCAGCCATAGGCTCTGATCCACGGCATCACCACCGAACACCTTCACCCCAGGCACCCTGTCCTCGAGATCGGCACCCACCAGGGAACCCATGAGCCGGGCGATCACCGCCACCGAGCCCAGATCAAGGATGCCGGGGATCAGCGAGAAGGCCACCACCCGACGCAGTTGGCGCAGCCGCTCTGCAGGCAGATAGGCCATCAGTGCCCTCAGCTGGCGGGCGGTGCGGCTCCTGGCGAAGATCCTGGAGAGGGGCCGTAGGCGTCTTGGACTTGAACCCATCGATCAACGCTATGGGAAACCCCTCCCGCATCACCCCCGCGCCAGCCAGCGCCTGAGCCGCCCCTGCAACTGGTCGGCTCGCACCCTCCAGATCGGAGGGGGCCGCAGGGGAGGCTCGCCATGGAAGCGCAGCCGCCAGTGGGCGTCGATCGCCTCCAGCGCAGCGCGCCAGCGCTCCAGCAGCACGGGTTCCGCACACGCGTCCAGCAGCATCGTCAGGCGTTCCGGTGGCGGCAGCCAGGCCGCGGGACGGGCCACGGCAGCGCGGATGCGCTCCAGATCGGCCACCAGGGTGCCGCAGCCGATCTGATGGCCCATCTGGCCGGGGTCGAGGCTGTCGGCCAGGGCGTGATTGAAGCTGCTGAACACCACGCAGCCGCAGGCCAGGGCCTCGAGCGGGGGCAGCCCGAAGCCCTCGCTCACCCCGCGGCCACGCCAGTAGTCGGCCGAGTCGTACAGCACAACCGTGGCGCTGTTGAACAGATCCACCAGATCGTCGACCCAGCCGCTCTGCACCTCCACCCGCAGGCCTGCCCGGCGCAGCTCCGGCACCAGCCGATCGAGCACGTAGCTGCTGGTCTTGCGCCGCTGCACCAGAACATCGATGGGCCGACGAGGGAGCGCACCGCCCTCACCCCGGCCGCGGGCCCCCCGCTCCAGCCACATCGGCTCCAGGGCGTTGGGCACCAGGAACAGGGGGTTCCTTGGAGCGCGATCGCCCCAGTAGCCCAGGGTGTTGCGACTCACCGCCAGCACCGGCACCCCGGGCGGGAGGTCAAAGCCGTAGCCGCTGCTGTGGGCGTGATAGGCCACGGGGCGACCCCTCAACCTTCGCAGCTGCCGGGGCACATCGAACCCCCAGCTCACCACCCAGAGAGCCTGCCCCGGGGCCGGCTCACGGCGCAGCAGATCAGATAGGAAGGCATGATCCGCTTCTCGCTGCCGGTACGTCACCACCTCGGTGGGGCGCAGCCCAGCCACCAGACGGGCGGTCTGCTGCTCCACCAGCAGACCGCCGCCGCGGAACCGGCTGCTGGTGCCCGGTACCAGGAAACGGATGGGGTTCAGCTCGGGAACGCTCAGGCCGCCACCGCCTCGGTGCTGCCTGAGCGCTGGCGGCGGGTGAGGAAGCCGAAGAGCACCTTGCCGATGGCGGCGATCAGATTGCCCTCGAGTTCCTGGAACATCGTCATGTTGCAGTGGAAGGCCTGGTTGGCCTCCGCCACGATGCGATCGGCCGTGGCCTGATCGATCGGCAGGGCATCGAGGGTGGCCCGGTAGTTGGTCTTGAAGCCCTTCTCATCGGGGATGGCGTCGAACTCGTAGAAGCGCAGGCCATCGTGCTCGCCCAGGTTCATGGCCTTCTGGGCGATGTTCTTGAGGATCTGGCCGCCGGAGAGATCGCCGATGTAGCGCGTGTAGTGGTGACCCACGAGCAGCTCGGGAGCCTCCTTGGCCACCTGGCGGATCCGGGCCACGTAGGCCTGGGCACCGGGCGTGGCGGTGGCCCTGGCGCGCCAGTCGGGACCGAAGTAGAAGGCCAGATCCTGCTCGAGCGACTCGCGGCGGTTGAGCTCGGGGAAGGCGATCGGACCCACCACAGGGTGCGCCGTGAGGCGGCCGATCTCCTCCTCCATGGCGCTGTACACGTGCCAGAGGTCGGCCACCAGGGTGCGGTAGCTGGCCTTGTCCACCACTCCCTTGAGGAAGCAGCTCACGAAGCCGGTGTTCTCGGCCATGGTGTGGGCCTTCTTCGTTCCCTCACGGAGCTGGGAGGCCAGGGCGACGGACATCGTTCGACAGGGGTGGCGGGAGAAGCCTTCGCAGGGGGCGCGCCGGCAAGGGTGCGGGCTCCGGAAGGGGCGACCCATAAAGGTAGAGGTGGCCTCGACGACTGCGGCGACAAGGTTGCGAAGGGTTACGCGGCGGCGTGGGCCTCGTCGCCGAACAGGTCGAAGAGATCGCGGCAGAACCGCTGAAGCTCGCCCACCACCTCCGCCTGGGGCAGATGGCTGCCGGAGGGATGCCAGTCCCCCACCGTGGCCAGCCGCCAGCGTTCCGACTCATAGGTGAGGCCCCGGATCGTCACCCCCAGCAGCCGCGGCCGGCGGGCCGCATCGGCCGGTGGCCGCTCCAGCCGCAGCTGCACCAGCAGCGAGCGGCACTGGGTGCGGGGGCTCCAGCCGGGAAAGTGAAAGGAGAGGTCCACGGTCTCGCGGTCGGCGAAGGCGCGGGTGAGCGGATCGTCGCGCCAGGGGGTGAGGTTGGCCCGGGCGGCGGGGAAGCGGGCACGGAACAGGGTGACGGCCGAGGCGATCGCCTGGGCCAGTTCCAGCGATCGGGCCTGATCGGCCGCATTCATGCCGTTTCCCCTGAGCAGAATCCCCACATGGCCGAAACCTAGGCTCGCCGAAGCCTTCCTGCGGAATCAATGGCCACTTACGAGAAGCTCACGCCCCCCAGCGCGGGCACGGCGATCCGCTTCGAGAACGGCCAGCCGGTCGTGCCCCACGACCCGATCATTCCCTTCATCCGCGGCGACGGCACCGGCGTGGACATCTGGCCCGCCACCCAGCGGGTGCTGGATGCGGCGGTGGCGAAGGCCTACGGCGGCGAGCGCCGGATCGAGTGGTTCAAGGTGTACGCCGGCGATGAGGCCTGCGAGCTCTACGGCACCTACCAGTACCTGCCGCAGGACACGCTCACGGCGATCGAGCAGTACGGGGTGGCGATCAAGGGCCCCCTCACCACGCCGATCGGCGGCGGCATCCGCTCGCTGAACGTGGCCCTGCGCCAGATCTTCGATCTCTACTGCTGCGTGCGCCCCTGCCGCTACTACGAGGGCACCCCCAGCCCCCACAAGCGCCCGCAGGATCTCGATGTGATCGTGTATCGGGAGAACACGGAAGACATCTACATGGGGATCGAATGGGAGGCCAATGATCCGGTGGCCATCGAACTGCGCCGCCATCTCAACGAGGTGGTGATCCCCGCCAACGGCAAGCTCGGCAACCGCCGGATTCCGGAAGGCTCGGGCATCGGCATCAAGCCGGTGAGCAAGCACGGCAGCCAGCGCCATATCCGCAAGGCGATCCAGCATGCCCTGCGCCTGGAGGGCGGCAAGCGCCACGTCACCCTGGTGCACAAGGGCAACATCATGAAGTTCACCGAAGGCGCCTTCCGCGACTGGGGCTATGAGCTGGCCACCAGCGAGTTCCGCGATGCGTGCGTCACCGAGCGGGAGAGCTGGATCCTCGACAACGTGGCCCGCAACCCGGGGCTGAGCATCGAGGCCAACGCCCGCATGATCGATCCCGGCTTCGACGCTCTCACCCCCGAGAAGCAGGATGCGGTGTGCAACGAGGTGCGGGGGGTGCTGGACGCGATCGGCGCCAGCCACGGCGAGGGCCGCTGGAAGCAGATGGTGATGGTCGACGACCGGATCGCCGACAGCATCTTCCAGCAGATCCAGACGCGCCCCCAGGAGTATTCGATCCTGGCCACCCTCAACCTCAACGGCGACTACATCTCTGATGCCGCCGCCGCCGTGGTGGGCGGTCTGGGCATGGCACCGGGCGCCAACATCGGCGACAACGCCGCCATCTTCGAGGCCACCCACGGCACCGCCCCCAAGCACGCCGGCCTCGATCGCATCAACCCCGGTTCGGTGATCCTCAGCGGCGTGATGATGCTGGAGTTCATGGGCTGGCAGGAAGCGGCGGATCTGATCACCGCCGGCCTCAGCGCCGCCATCGCCAACGGGGAGGTCACCTACGACCTCGCCCGGCTGATGGAGCCCCCCGTGGAACCGGTGAGCTGCAGCGGCTTCGCCGAGGCGGTGGTCCGCCACTTCGGCGGCTGACCCACCACGGCGCACAGGACGCCAGACTGCCCCCATGAGCGCCTCCCCCACCGGCGCCGTGGTCCCCGCCGGCATCACCGACCCGTGCGTGCACTGCGGCTTCTGCCTGCCCACCTGCGCCAGCTACCGGGTGCTGGCCACGGAGATGGATTCGCCGCGGGGGCGCATCCACGCCCTCAAGGCGATCGAGGCGGGCGAGCTGACGCTTGATGCCACGGTGGCCAGCCATTTCGACAGCTGCCTGGGCTGCTTCGCCTGTGTCACCGCCTGCCCTTCCGGCGTGCGCTACGACCAGTTGATCGAAGCGGCAAGGCCGCAGCTGAACGCCCCCGAGCTGCGCAGCCCGGCCCAGCGCGCCTTCCGCCGCACCCTGTTCAGCCTGCTGCCCTACCCGGCCCGCCTGCGAGCGGTGCTCGCGCCGCTGCGGGCCTACGCCGGCACGCCCCTGCAGGCCATGGCCCGGCGCACCGGCCTCACCCGCCTGTTCGGGCCCCAGATCGAGGCGATGGAGCGCCTGCTGCCGCCCCTGGCTCCCGAAGCCTTCCGCGACGACCTGCCCGTGGTGGTGCCGGCCCGGGGTGAGCGGCGGCAGCGGGTGGGGCTGGTGCTGGGCTGCGTGCAGCGCCTGTTCGATCCGGCGGTGAACGCCGCGGCCCTGGAGGTGCTGAGCGCCAACGGCATCGAGGTGGTGATCCCGCCCGAGCAGGGCTGCTGCGGCGCCGTCACCCATCACCAGGGGGAACTGGAGCACACCCGCACCCTGGCCCGCGATCTGATCGCCCGCTTCGAGGCGGTGATCGGCCCGGGCCGGCCGGCGGGCCCGGAGCCCCTCGACGCTGTGCTGGTGGCGGCCTCCGGCTGCGGCCACACCCTCAAGCACTACGGCGCGATCCTGGAGGAGGAGTCGGGGGGCAGCTTCGCCGCCCGGGTGGCCGACATCCAGGAGTATCTCGATCGCGTGGGCCTGAGCGAGGGTTTCGCGGCCTCCCTGCGGCCGCTGCGCCATGCCGATGGCCAGGCGGCCACCGCCGAGCGGCCGCTGGAGCTTGCGTACCACGACGCCTGCCACATGCTGCATGGCCAGGGCCTGCGGGAGCCGCCCCGCTCCCTGCTGGGCCGGATCCCGCACGTGCGCCTGCGTGAGGCCACCGAAGCCGGCGTGTGCTGCGGCAGCGCCGGCATCTACAACCTGGTCCAGCCCGAGGAGGCCGCCGAGCTGGGGCGGATCAAGGCCGCCGATCTGGCCGGCACCGGGGCGGCGATCGCCGTGAGCGCGAACATCGGCTGCAGCCTGCAGATCCGCCGCCACCTCGAGGAGAGCGGCCGCCCGCTGCCGGTGCTGCATCCGGTGCAGTTGCTGGCCCGCAGTGCCGCCGGTGGCTGATGTGCGCTCCGCTACGCAGCGGGGTCGATACCATCTCAGCCTTCTTCCGCTCCCGCTCCATGCAGGCACCGACCGGCGATGGCCCGACCGCCGGCACTGATGGCGACCTGCTCCACGACCCGGCCTTCCAGCAGCTGATCCGCCGGCGACTGGTGGGAACGGAATGGCTCAAGAACGTGGTGATCGTGGGCAGTGCTCCCAGCGCCCCCCGGCTCGATGAACACCTGGGGGACGACACGATCGTGGTGGCGCTCAACAACGCCCACCGGGCCGTGTCGCGGGTGGATTTCTGCCTCTACAGCGACGACCTGCCCGCCGCCGACAAGCCGGCCCGCTGCGCGGTGATCGGCCGCTCCAGTCCCCACTACGGCCCGGCGCAGCAGCGCTTCGGCGGTGTGCTCCACGGCGGCGGCACCATGGCCTTCAACGCCGCCTACTGGGTGCTGGCGAACTTTCCTTTCGCCCAGCTCTCGTTCTTCGCCTGCGACATGGTGTACGAGGGCGAACGCAGCCACTTCTACGGCAGGGGCCAGCCCGATCCCCTGCGCCGCGACATCACCCTGCAGAGCCTGGAGGCAAAGTCGCTGCGGCTGTTCTGGATGGGTCTCGAGCAGCAGGTGCTGGTGCTGAACGCTTCGGCCGAGGCCCGCTCGCGGCTGCGGCTGCCGCGGCTGGGCTCGGGGCTGCCCCTGTCGCACCTGCTGGTCGAGGAGCGTCACGAAGCGATGGGCGCGCTGCGGGAGCGGCTGCGCCCCCTCGCCGAACGGGCCCTGGAACGGGAGGCCATGGCTCCCTGTGATGGCCTCCGGCACGACTACTGGCAGCTGGAGGAGGATCCGGCGGTCTGGCGCCACGTGCACACCTGCGACGACCTCTGGATGGAGCTCGATCCCGAGATCCAGGCCTTCGGCACCCGGCTGGCCGAACGGCACGAGACACCGCTCACCGTCGCCGCCCCACGCTGAGACCCGGCTGCGCCGTCAGCCCGGTCCGCCCTGCTCCATCCAGGCCCAGGCCTGTCTCAAGGTGTCGGCGTCCCCCAGATTCCCAGGAAACGTGAGCACCGGCAGCCCGGGTCCGCCAGCCACCGGGACCAGCACCACGGACAGCCCCGGCAGCAGCTGTCCCTGCAGGTCCACCCGCTCGAGGCCCAGGCCATCGGCCAGCAGGGTGTGGGTGGTGATCCCCCCCTTGCTGATCATGTAGCCCAGATCTGGAGCCAGCGAACCCCCGAGCCGGGCCATCAGCCCCGCCAGGGCCAGGCCCAGGGCCCGCCGCTCGGCGGCATGGCGGCAACGCAGCTCGCCCCGGCTCGTGAACAGCACCGGCGTGCGCCCCTCGGCGAGCACCGCCTGCAGCTGCTGGAGCCAGTCGGCCTCGAGCGAGGCCAGCAGCCGCTCGGGCAGGGGGCCCTCCAGCACCCGGTGAAGGCGCGCCACCGGCAGTTCGATCCCCCGGCAGAGCGGCTCTGTGAGCAGCCTCTCCAACTGGGCATCGGCCAGGGGGACGTGGGAACCCACCAGCACCAGCCCCGGCAGGGGGCGATCCCCCTGATCCCGCCGCCGCAGGCCAGCCAGAGCGGCGGCATCGAGGGGCTGGGGAGGCAGGGCCGCAAGGGCGGCCGGCAGGCCGGCCGCGCTCTGGGCCAGGAAGCGGCGGGGGCGGCGGGAGGAGGCCTCGCCGTCGCCGGAAGGGGCGCTCAGATCCCGCAGGGCGGCAGCCAGAGCCTGCAGGTGCACCGGGCGCTCGGCGTCCACCGCCACCAGCGCCTGATCGGCGAAGGCCGCCAGCCGCTGCCGCAGCCGGGCGGGATCGCCTTCCAGTTCCGCCAGGCCCAGGCGCTGCACTTGGGCCGCGCTCAGGCGACCGCCGCTGCGCTCCTCCACCCAGTCGGGCAGGTGGCTGGTGGCGTAGCCGAACAGACCGTCGCGGGCGAAGGCGCTCTCGTGCACCGGCCGGCCGTGCAGCAGGTGCACCCCATCCACGGTGGTGCGGCCGCCCTCCAGGAAGGCGGGAACGAGCAGGGTGGCATCGAAGGGACCCAGGGCTGCCGCCAGCTCCTCCACCTCCAGCGGGAAGTGGCCCCGCAGGGTGGAATCCCCCCGGCTCACCAGAATCCAGCCATCGACAAGGCCCCGCTCCCGGGCCCGCGCCAGGGCGGGAACCAGCGCGGCCGCCAGCTCCCTGATCCGCGCCCGCGCCTCGTCGGGGCCGAGGGCGCGGGTGTTGGCCAGCAGAAACAGCAGCGGCGACGGATCGGCCAGGGCCGCATCCAGGGTGACCGGGTCCCAACGCAACAGCAGGGGGCAGCCATGCACCGTCTGGGAGCCGGTGGGGTCGTCGTCGATCACGACGATTTTCAAGGGCGTCAACAGCGGCGGAACCCCCCATGCTGAGGGATCGGCAGGGAGCCGATAACGTGTCAGCCCGGTCCCCGATCCGCGTCGATGCTCTCCCCATCAGCTGTGCGAACGCTGCGGATCATGCCGATGGGTGACTCGATCACGGCCGGCGAGCGGGTTCCCGGTGGCTATCGGTCTCCCTTGCGCGACCGGATCACCGGCCAGGGATGGAGGGTGGATTTCGTCGGCAGCCAGTACCAGCCGGGCGACACCTCCGCCGACAGGGAGCACTGGGGCCGACCGGGGTGGGGCATCGCCGATACCGACGAGGTGATCAACGGGCGTCGTTACGTGTCGCTGCAGGCCAATGAGGGCCCCGGGGGAGCCTGGCGCCACGGCCTGTGGGATGACCTGGAGTCGGCCATCTCAGCGCGCTACTTCTCCCGCTCCAGCGACGTCGACAACGTGCTGCTGCTGATGGTGGGCACCAACGATGTGGTGCACCAGGTGGTGGAGCAGCGCAACGGGGCCCGACCCGCCGGCGATCGCGGCAACGACGGCAGGGGCGAGCAGCAGGATCGCATCGGCGAGGCCACGATCGACCGGCTGAAGGCCTTTCTGAACCGGGTCGACCGGTTTGCCGGTCGGGCGGGTCTGGACTTGAAGGTGGTCCTGGGAACCATCCCCCGGTTCGACAACTCCTGGAACGCCGGCCGCCTGAAGGATCCGATCAGTGCCGTGATGCAGCAGGAAGCCACGGAGGTGAACCGCTGGATCCGCCAGGGCGCCAGCGGCCTGGCTCTGCGCACCATCACGGTCACCCCGGTCGACCAGCGGGCCGCCGTCGGCAACTCCCTGATCGATGGCCTCCATCCCGATGCCACCGGCTATCGCAGGATGGCCGACACCTGGTGGCAGGGCATCCAGGACGCCCTCGCCTGAAGTCCCCGCCCTTAGGGTGCTCCGGTGCTCGTCTCCCCTCCCCCATCCTCTCCCCCCATCACCGGGATGCTGAGTCCTGGGCGTAAGGAAGTGCCCGGGGTTGTACGGGCCCTGCACGAGGAGGGCACTCCCTGGCTACCGGCGGGCCTCACCAGCCGACTGACCTGGGGCCCCCCGCTGAACCGCCCCCATCGGGTGCTGAGCGTGGCCGCTCTGGATCGCATCCTCGAGCACAACCCCGGCGATTTCACGATCACCGTGGAGGCGGGAGCCTCCCTGGAGGCGGTTCAGGCGGCTCTGCAAGCCGAAGGTCAGTGGCTGGCGCTCGATCCACCCTGGGGCACCGGTTCCCTGGGTGGGGGCAGCATCGGCGGACTGGTGGCCCGGGGCATGGCCGGCGGCTACCGCCAGCGCTACCTCGGTGTGCGCGACCAGATCATCGGCATCGGCCTGCTGCGCAGCGACGGGGTGGCCGCCCGCGCCGGCGGCAAGGTGGTGAAGAACGTGGCCGGTTACGACCTGATGCGCCTGTTCTGCGGCAGCTGGGGGTCGCTGGGGCTGATCACCGACGTGACCCTGCGCACCCTGCCGCTGCCGCCCCAGCGCCGGGGCCTGCTGGTGCAGGGTCCCCTGGCCGAGCTGGCCTGCCTGGCCCGCTGGCTGCTGGGCTCCAGCCTCAGTCCCGAGCGGATCGACTGGTGGAGCGCCGAGCTGGCCGCGGCCGCCGGACTGGCCGCCGAACCCCTGCTGCTGATCGGGCTGGCAAGCGTGCAGGCCACCACGCTCGAGGATCAGATCGTCTGCATCGCGGGCCACACGGATCGGGCGGCCCGGTGCCTTGACCCGGCGGAACTGGAACGGCTGCTGGCGGAGGCCCGCGGTGGAGCGGCCGGGCTTTCCGAGCAGGGCTGGCTGCTGCGGGTCGGAGTCGCTCCCGACCGGGTGGATCGGCTCCTGGCCGCTCCCGAATGGGGCAACCTGCTCGGCTCGATCGCCGCCGGCAGCGGACTCGGACTGGCATGGTCGTCCGGACAGACCCCGGTGGCTCCCGAGGCGATCCAGAGCCTGCGCCTTCTCTGCCGGGAGCTGGACGGCCACCTGACGGTGCTGGAGCAGCCCCAGAGCTCCTCGCTGCCGGCCTGGGAGGATGCCCCCTCGAAGCCGCTGATCGAAGCCGTCAAGCGGCAGTTCGATCCGCTGAACCAGCTCGCCCCCGGACGCCTGCCCGGGGTGGCCGAGCCCCGCGGCTGAAGCGCCGGCGGCGGCTCACACCTCCTCCACCCGGTAGCGGCAACCGAGCGTCAGCTGCTCCCCGGGCTCCAGCTCCAGGCGCCCATCGCCGCTCAGCAGCGCCCCGCGGGGGCCGCTCCAGGGTTCCAGGCACACCATCGGCCGCGGCGGATCGGTCCACACCACCACCCGGTCCATCGGCGGGCGGGTTTCAAGGGTCACCGCCCGGCCGGCCAGCGGATCCAGCAGCCGCACCGAAGCCGTGGCCTCGGCCAGCAGATCCACGCCCTCGCCCAGGTGCTCCAGCCGCTCGGCGGTGTGCGCCGGCGCCATCGCCACCTGATCCAGGCAGGTGGGCGGCAGCCCCTCCAGCCGCACCAGCGCAGGGTCGTCCACCGCCAGATAGGGATGAAGGCCGAGGCTGAAGGGCATCAGCGGGCTCCCCGGGGTGCCCCCCGGCTCACTGCGGTGCAGGACACGGGCCTCGATCGCCAGGGCCCCCGGTTCAGTGCGCAGCTCCAGTTCGAGGCGGAAGGCGAAGGGGAAGCAGGCCCGGGTCATGGCGTCGTCTTCCAAGGTGAGCCGCACGCCGGCATCGCCGGGCAGGGCCTCCAGCCGCCAGGGGCGGTCGCGGGCGAAACCGTGCTGAGGCAGGGAGAAGCGGCCCTGGGGCAGGGGCAGCACCCCACCGGGAAGCCCCCCGCAGATCGGGAACAGGATCGGGATGCCGCCCCGCACCGAGGCCTTCGGATCGGCGAAGCGCACGGCGTCGAAGTAGAGGATCTCGCGGCCGCCGCAGCGCCAGCCGCTCACCAGGCCGCCCCGCTCGGGCACGATCCGCAGCCGGTCGCCGCGGCCATCCTCGAACAGCTGATGGGGATAGGGATCAGGGCAGGGCCGCAACGGCATCGGCGCTCTCACAGGCGGCCCCGACCGTAGCGGCGCAGGCCGGTGCCGCCTGCTCGGCGATCCAGGCCAGCAGCTCGGCGTTCACCCGTTCCGGAATCTCATCGTGGGGGCAGTGGCCGGCGTCGAGCACCACCTCCGTGGTGACGGCGGGGGCGTGGCGCAGGAAGCGCTGGCGGCGGCCGGCGGCATCGATCCAGGGATCGCGCTGACCCCAGAGCAGCAGCAGCGGCGCCTGCAGCTGGGCGAACAGGGCGTCGAGGGGCTCACCGCGGGGAATGTCGAACACGGTGCGGAACACCCCGAAGGCGCCGGGATCGAGGGAGGGGCGGCGGATCGCCTGCACCAGCTCCTCATCCACATGGGTCTGGTCCACATACACCCGCTGCAGGGTGCGGCGGATCGTGGCGGGCCGGCGCAGGTTCTCGAACAGCAGCCGCTGCACCACCACGCTCCTGAGCACGGCACCACCGATGGTGCGGCGCGCGATCGCCCCCCAGCCGCCGGGCGGAGCCTGCTCCTCGCTGAACGGACCGGCGGCGTTGAGCAGCACCACCCCGGCCGCCGCCGGGCCGAGGGCGGCGCCGGCGGCCAGGGCCGCATAGCCGCCCAGGGAGTTGCCCACCAGCACCGTGGGCCGGCCGATGCGCTCGTTCACGTAGGCCACCAGCTGGTCGCGCCAGAGGGCGCCGCCATAGGCAAGACCGGCGGGCTTGGCGCTGCGGCCGAAGCCGAGCAGATCGACGGCATGCACCTCGTGGCGGCCGGCCAGCACCGGCACGTTGTGGCGCCAGTGGTCGGTGGAGGCCCCGAAGCCGTGCACCAGCAGCACAGCCGGCCCCACGGGATCGGCGGGAGCCCGCCGCAGGCTGTGCACCGGATGCCCCTGGAAGCTCCAGGGAGCAGACGTCCCGGAGGCGTCGGTCACGGCGAGGAGGCGAAGGGTGGCGCGATGTTAAGGAGCAGGAAACGGGCCACGGGCAGAGCGCCGGGGGGGATCACCGCCAGTCGAGCCAGGGCAGGCAGGGAACGATCGCCGGGGTGGCCGCGCGGTAGGCGGCGTAGCCGGGATGGGCGGCGACCAGCCCCTGCTCCTCGCGGCGGGCCTTGCCGCCGAGCACCGCCGCCAGGGCCAGCAGCAGCAGCAGGTGCAGCAGGCTGCCGAGCAGCACCGCCATGCCGAGGGCGCCGATCAGCACGGCCCGGTAGAGGGGGTGGCGGCAGTGGGCGTAGGGGCCCTCGGTGACGAGCGGGGCGCCGGGGATCGGATCGGGCAGCGGCGTGAGGCTCGACCCCAGCCCCAGGAACGACTGCAGGGCCAGCAGCAGGGCGGCGACCACCAGAACCACCCCCAGCAGCCGCAGGGCCGGGGGCCAGACCAGACCCAGGGCCTCAGGTTCCGGCAGGGGAGGCAGCAGCAGGGCGGCGATCAACAGCAACTGGGCCGCCAACCACCATTCGCCACGGCGGTTGTCGAGCCAGCCGGCGCGGCTGAACCCCCAGCGCGCCAGCAGCCCGGCGGCGCCTTCTGCAGGAGCCTCAGGAGGGTTGGTCGACAAGGGCGCCCTGGCGGGAGAGCACCAGTCTGAGCAGGATGGGGGCCAGGAAGGTGGTGCCGATCACCATCAGCAGGATGGCGGCCTCGAGGGCCGGGGTCAGGATGCCGGCCTGGCTGCCCAGCCCCAGGAAGATCAGGCCCACCTCGCCGCGAGGCATCATCCCGAGACCCACCACCAGCCGGTTGGTCTTCTCCTTGCTCCAGTAGCTCCAGCCGGCCGCCACCTTGCCGGCGATCGCCACCACCAGCAGGAAGGCGGCCAGCACCAGACCCTGGCGGTTGTCGGGATCGAACGGGTTGAGCACCGAGAGGTCCATGGCGGTGCCGATCAGCACGAAGAACACGGTGGCGAACAGGGCCACCAGCGGCTTCACCGTTTCCTGGATCGCTTCGGTATGGCGGCTGGCGCTGAGAATCAGGCCGGCGGCGAAGGCCCCCAGGGCAGCCTCCAGGCCGATGGCCTGGGCAGCGAAGCAGCATAGGGTGAGCACCACGAAGCCGGCCACCACCACCTCGCCCGGGGCCCGCAGCTGATCCAGCACCCAGTCGAAGGCGGGGGCGGCGGTGCGGCTGAGGAACAGGGCGGCGGCCACGAACACCAGGGCCGCCATCACCAGCTTCAGGATCGGGCCCAGGGAGAAGGAGCCGCCCCCGGCCAGGGCCACCACCACCGCCAGGATCACGATGCCGAGGATGTCGTCGAGCACGGCGGCGCCGATCACCGTCTGCCCCTCGCGGGTCTTGAGGAACTTGAGCTCGCCGAACACGCTGGCGGTGATGCCGATGCTGGTGGCGGTCATCGCGGCGCCGGCGAAGATCGCCGGGAAGAGCGGCACGTCAAAGAGAAAGACCAGGCCGGCGGTGCCGAGGGCGAAGGGCAGCACCACCCCGGTCACCGCCACGGTGGTGGCCTGCACACCCACCGCCACCAGCTCATCGAGTTCGCTCTCGAGGCCGGTGAGAAACAACAGGGCGTAGAGGCCGAGCTGGGACACGGCCTTGAGGTTGGGGAACGTCTCCTGGTAGATGTCCTGCACCACCTCGGGGGTCACATCCGCGAGCGAGCCCACCAGGGCCAGCAGTCCGTGGTTCAGCTGGGCATGCGCCTCCGGCGGCAGGATCAGGTGAAAGCCCGACACGCCGATGATCACCCCGGCCACGAGCTCGCCGAGGATCGTCGGCAGCTCCAGCCGCACCATCAGCTCGGCCAGGGTGCGGGCGGCGAGAAAGATGATCAGGAAACGGCCCACCTGCAGCAGGGTTTCCACCACCTCCTCCTGGTGGTTGCCGATGGCGAGCAGCAGCGGCGGCAGGGGCATGGGATTGGTGAAGGAGGCGATGCGCCGGAATCGCGGGACCTTAACCCCAGCAGCCCGGGGTGTTCGGTTGCTGATCACGCCAAGGCGGCAGAGCGCAAAACGGCTGCGACCGCTACGGTTCTCTCGGGCGTTCCATGAAGGGGGCGGGTGAATCCCCTCGCTTCCAGCGCCGTCCGGCGTGACGCCCGACCGCAGGAGACGCCGAACGACGCCATGACCGAGCACCAGCCCCTCGCCCTGCGGCTGCCCACACCGGGCTGCTACGCCGACCCCGATCGCAGCGGACTGGCCGCCGACGACGTGTTCGACGGCATGACCGAGCACCTCTTCTACACGCTCGGCAAGCTGGCCCCGGCCGCCAGCCGCCACGACCTCTACATGGCGCTGAGCTACGCGGTGCGCGACCGGCTGATGACCCGCTACCTCGCGGGCATCGAGGCCCTCTCCGCCACCCCCACCCGTGTGGTGGCCTACCTGTCGGCCGAGTTCCTGATCGGCCCTCAGCTCAGCAACAACCTGCTGATGCTCGGCATGCGCGAGGCGGCAGCGGAGGCCCTGCGCCGTTTCGGCATCGCCGACATCGAGGAGATCCTCGACGTGGAGGAGGAACCGGGCCTGGGCAACGGCGGCCTCGGCCGGCTGGCGGCCTGTTTCCTGGAGTCGCTGGCCTCGCTGCAGATCCCGGCCACCGGCTACGGCATCCGCTATGAGTTCGGCATCTTCGACCAGCTGATCCGCGACGGCTGGCAGGTGGAGATCACCGACAAGTGGCTCAAGGCGGGCTGGCCCTGGGAGATTCCCCATCCGGATCAGGCCTGCTTCGTGGGCTTCGGCGGCCGCACCGAGAGCTACCGCGACGAGCGCGGTGCCTACCGGGTGCGCTGGATTCCCGACGAGCACGCCATCGGCGTGCCCCACGACGTGCCGGTGCTGGGCTACCGGGTGAACACCTGCGACCGGCTGCGGCTGTGGCGGGCCGATGCCACCGAATCGTTCGACTTCTACGCCTTCAACATCGGCGACTACTACGGCGCCGTTGAGGAGAAGGTGGGCAGCGAAACCCTCTCCAAGGTGCTCTATCCCAACGACGGCACCGACGAGGGCCGCCGGCTGCGCCTCAAGCAGCAGCACTTCTTCGTGAGCTGCTCACTGCAGGACATGATCCGCAACCTCGATCAGCGCGGCATCCCGATCCAGGAGTTTCCTGATCACTGGGCGGTGCAGCTCAACGACACCCACCCCTCGATCGCCGTGGCGGAGCTGATGCGGCTTCTCCTCGACGACAAGCACCTGGAATGGGAGCAGGCCTGGGACATCACCACCCGCTCGCTCTCCTACACCAACCACACCCTGCTGCCGGAGGCGCTCGAGAAGTGGGGACTGCATCTGTTCGGTTCGCTGCTGCCCCGCCACCTGGAGCTGATCTATGAGATCAACCGCCGCTTCCTGCAGCAGGTGAGGCTGCGCTACCCCGGCAACGATCAGATCCTGCGCAAGGTGTCGATCATCGACGACGAGGGCAGCAAGGCGGTGCGCATGGCCCACCTGGCCACCGTGGCCTCCCATCATGTGAATGGTGTGGCGGCCCTGCACAGCCGGCTGGTCACCAGCGATCTGTTCCCGGAGTTCGCCGCCCTCTGGCCTGACAAGTTCACCAACGTCACCAACGGCGTGACGCCGCGCCGCTGGGTGGCGCTGGCCAATCCGCAGCTTTCGTCCCTGCTCACCGAGGCGGTGGGCGATGGCTGGATCACCGATCTCGATCAGCTCCGCCAGCTGGAGCGCTTCGCCGACGACGACGCCTTCCTGGAGCGCTGGGAGGCCACCAAGCTGTCGGTGAAGCGCCACCTCACCCACTACATCCACAGCCACACCGGCGTGCTGGTGGATCCGGCCTCGCTGTTCGATGTGCAGGTGAAGCGGATCCATGAGTACAAGCGCCAGCACCTCAATGCCCTGCAGGTGATCGCCCAGTATCTGCGCATCAAAAACGGCCAGGCCGACGGCATGGCACCGCGCACGGTGATCTTCGGCGGCAAGGCCGCGCCGGGGTACACCATGGCCAAGCTGATCATCCGTTTCATCAACGGCATCGCCGAAACCGTGAACTCCGACCCCGACATGGACGGCCGCCTGCGGGTGGTGTTCCTGCCGGATTACAACGTGAAGCTGGGCGAGCGGGTGTATCCTGCCGCGGATCTCTCCGAGCAGATCTCCACCGCAGGCAAGGAGGCCTCGGGCACCGGCAACATGAAGTTCGCCATGAACGGGGCGCTCACGATCGGCACCCTCGATGGTGCCAACGTGGAGATCCGCGAGCAGGTGGGGGCCGACAACTTCTTCCTGTTCGGCCGCACCACCGAGGAGATCGCGGCGCTGCATGCCGAGGGCTACCGCCCCTGGGAGCTGATCGGCACGATCCCGGAACTGCCCCAGGTGCTGCGGCTGGTGGAGCAGGGGCACTTCAGCAACGGCGACGGCGACCTGTTCCGGCCGCTGCTGCAGAACCTCACCGGCCAGGATCCCTTCTTCGTGCTGGCCGACTTCGCCGACTACCTGCGGGCCCAGGAGGCGGTGAGCCGGGCCTGGGCCGACCGGCCGCGCTGGAACCGCATGTCGCTGCTGAACACGGCCCGCACCGGCTTCTTCTCCTCCGACCGCTCGATCCGCGAGTACGCCAGGCGGATCTGGAGCGCCGAGGAATTCCCGGTCACGATCACCTGCGAGCTCGACTGAGGCTCACGTCACCTCACCTTCGCTGCCGCCTCTGAGAAGCCCGATCCCCAGGCCTCAGGGGCGGTGGTCGGGGAGATCGGGCGTCTGGTGGAGAAGGCGGTTGAGGCGCAACCGGTCGGCATTGAGCGGATCGGGGGCCAGCTCCCCGGCCAGCTCGCGGAACTTCTGCTCCACCTCGTCGGGAACACGCACGTCGAAGACGCGTTCCATCAGGGCTTCGATCGAGAACAGATGGGCGTTGATATTCTCCAGATCGGCCATCGCCTGCTGGATCGGCTCCGTTTCAGCGGTCGTGGCAGCGGCGCCAGGATCGCCACCAGGAGCTGCTCCGGCGGTGGGCTCAGGGGCATCGCCGTACTGCTTCTGGAGCTCTTCGAGCACCCGCCCGGCCAGGGTGCGGAACGATTGCAGGGCCGCCCAGTTGAGCTCCTGCTGCTGACGCAGACTGGGGTTCTCGCGAATCAATCGGTCGTGTTCCCGATAGAAGCGCTGGCAGTCAGGGCATTGGCAGGGCTCTTCGGGCACCGCGTTCCCTTCTCCGATCGGTCCCCATCATGGCATCGAACCGATAGGACCGCCTTGATGCCCGGCCCTCAGGCCGCCAGAGGACCAGCGTCGCCATGGGGTGGGAGGCCGTCGTCGTCGAGGCCGGCCGCATCGGGCAGGGGGATCTCGATCGAACTCACCACGTGGATCACATCGCGCAGCCGCATCGAATCGGCGAACCAGCCCATCGCCTGCTCCACATCGCCGCGTCGCTCGGCGTCGGTGGCCTGCTCCTCGTGGGCCTCCGCCAGCAGGGCGAGCCAGCAGAGGCAGCGGGCCTGCACCACCGAAAGGTCGAGCTCATCGGGCTGGCTGTCGGCGATGCGCTCGCTCTCCTGCTGTACCAGCAGCCGCAGGCGCAGGTCGTGAAGCTGGGTCATCCGGGCGACGACGACGGACCCCACGCTAGCGGCGGTGCCCGGAATCCAGCAGCCGCCACACGTAGTGCCCACTACGGAACGCAGCGCTGGCCTTGCGGAAGCGAGCCGGCTCAGAGCCGGGCCCGAGGCCTGGAGCCTGGGAACCCGCGCAGGAAACCATGCCCGTGCTCGCGCAGCGTGCGGCAAGCAACCGGGGGGATCGCCATCCCCACTGGGAGGAACGGCGCCACAACGCGCGACGGGGCAAGGGGTTCGGCGACCACCAGGCAGATTGAGCCGTCGCGGAGGCAGGGTCGGCCTCCCGAGCTTCCCAACAGCCGCCTGTTGAGTCCATCCGTGCCGGTGGGCAGGGATTTTGCAGCACGGTGGTGGCGGTGGCGGTGGTGGGGACCCAGAGCCCAACCCGAGCGTCCCTTCCCTGAAAACCGTTGGCAGAACTGGGGGCTTGAAGGACGGGGCTGGCGGGACTCGAACCCACGACCTACGGTTTAGGAAACCGTCGCTCTATCCGGCTGAGCTACAACCCCATAAACCTTGGACCCTTATAGCTTCCTACGAAGCAGCCCGGACGAGTTCAGGGGACCCTGACGAAAGGGAGGTTGACAGCCTCCGGGTTGACCCTGTAAATTAAGTTGGGTCTGCCTCAGAATCCTCTGATGACAACGCTCCATCGTTCAATGCGATACGCGGGTGTTCCTGCGTTCCTGGCTCTAAGTGCTTCGATTTTGGCGCCTGTTCCCGTCCAGGCGCAGGCCCTTCCAATTTGCGTCGGCAGCTCCGGCGTCCCACCTGGAGGTGCTCCACCCCTCGGCATTACGCAACTAGTGCCCTGCCAGATTGGCGATAAAATCTACAGTAATTTTGTGGTTAATGAAGGCAATTTTAATAATGGCCTTTTTTCGTTCAGCGAAAGTGGTAACGACCACACACTGAATGTTACCACTGTTGGGACACCCTTCGGCATGGGCACATACAGTTTCAGCTATACAGTTTCAGTAGCTGCTCCTTCTACCAAGTTTATCGAGAGTTTCCGTACAAGCGCTAGTGCCTCAACCGTTGGTGGTGCTGTTTTCAATAAGTCACTTACTACGGCGCAAACTGCATCCCCTCAAACCGTTAGCTATACAAACACTACCACTGGTCCGGCCAGTCCCCTTGCAGACTTAAGTCCAGCCGTTTCCAGTGCTGTTTTCACCTCAACCCTTGTCGTAACCAGCGGTACAGTCAACCAGTTCACTGACTCCCTCGTACAGACTACTGATGTACCAGGTCCCCTGCCCATCCTTGGCGCAGGTGTTGCCTTTGGCTTCTCACGCAATTTGCGTCGTCGCATAGCCGCCACCAGCTGACAATTTGGTCAGTGTTTAGGTTGTTCATCTCCATTCCCATAATTCCCCTCTTACATGGGGAATTTTTTTTTGGGAAAAGGTTGCCTATCATTTTCTCTGCATCTGCCAAATCCACGCTCCTTTGTTGTCTTTATGGCCCTAAATCTAGGCCCAGCAAACTTTGATCCCAGCGCTAGAAGATCCAGCTCGTTTGCTCTCTCCAGGATGCTCTGGATCGGCAGCCTCGTGCTGCTGGGCACCTCTACCACCACGATTGTGTTCTCAGCCTTTCCCTTTCAGCCCATACGCCCGGAGTGGCAGATGAAAATGGTGGCCACCCTTCTCGGATCAGGAGTCACCGGACTGATCGGAGCTCTGTTCGCCCAACTTTCCTTTCTGGCAGACAGATCCCGCAACAACCCCAGGAAGAAAGGCGTCCAACTGATACGCAAGCTTGCTGGCTTTGTCGCCATTGGCTATTTGCTGCTCGTGCCCATTCAGATGGTAGCCGGCTTCAGTCTCCTCCGCCAAACGGCCCAACAGGAGAACCAACCAAAGATTCAATGGGGCAAATTTCGCAGCAGGATATTAGCCACTGAATCCGAAGCAGAGCTTCGCGAGTTTCTAGCCCAACTCCCAAATCCAACTTCCTTGCCGGAGAACCTTGGGAGTTCGCTGCAGCAATTCAAGCAAAACCTTATAACTGACATTGACGCAAGATTTGCTGCGCGGGCTACCGAGATCCAAAAGGCACAGGCCGAACGATTTAAAAACTTTCTGCTTGAAACCGCCCGTGGCATCATTCAGTCCCTGCTGTTCGCCGCCGGTTTTCTTGCCATCTCGAAACAGGATCAGAGGCTGCCTGTACTCGGAGATGTCAATCAGGCCTACCCCTGAACCATGAGCCTCTGCTCCTCGGCAGCACGCCCCTGGTCTCCTCCTGCCGGTAGCCTGCAGTCGAAAGCAGGTGAGGTGATCGCGGCCGGCGCTTCGCTCCCACGGGAGCCGATCAGCCGGCTGAGGAAAGTCCGGGCTCCCCAAGGACCAGGCCTGCCGGGTAATCCCCGGTGCGGGCGACCGTGAGGACAGTGCCACAGAAACACACCGCCGATGGCCGCCGGGCCTGCCCGGCGGCACAGGCAAGGGTGCAAGGGTGCGGTAAGAGCGCACCAGCGGCATCGAGAGGTGCCGGCTCGGTAAACCCCGGCCGGGAGCAAGGCCAGGGCTTCGGCCCGGGAGACAAGGGTTGGTCCTTTGCCCGTCTCCTTCCATCAGAGCCGCTCGAGACCGCCGGTGACGGCGGTCCTAGACAGATGGTCACCCCCGCCCCGGCCTCCGGGCTGGAGCGGTGAACAGAACCCGGCTTACGTCCTGCTTTCCCCCATGGACAACGCCCGTCGCCTTCAGCTGAGAGCACTGCTCCAGCAGCTCGGTCTCGATTCCCCCAGCGTGATGGAGCCGATCGACGAGGCCCTCACCCATACCTCCGCCGGTCTGGCCCGCAACCACGAACGCCTCGAATTCCTCGGCGACGCGGTGCTGCGCCTGGCCGCCGCCGAGTTCCTTGAGCGTGAACATCCCCAGCTCAGCGTCGGCCAACGCTCCAGCCTGCGCGCCCAGCTCGTGAGCGACCGCTGGCTGGCGGAGCTGGCCGACACCTGTGGCCTCGAACCGGCCCTGCGGATCGGCGCGATCGCCGGCGGCGACCGAGCTGGCCGCGCCACCGTTCGCGCCGAATGCGCCGAAGCCCTGGTGGGCGGCCTCTACGAAGCCTGGGGCGGAGGCACCAACGGCCTGGCAGCCATTCACCGCTGGCTCACACCGCACTGGCGCCTTGCCGCCGCCGACCAGCTCGCCGATCCCCATCGCCACAACTGGAAGACGGCTCTCCAGGAATGGAGCCAGGGTCAGGGGCTGGGCCTGCCCGCCTACCGCTGCGAGGAACGCAGCCGCAGCCACGGCGACCCGCGCCGTTTCCACTGCCGGGTGGCTGCGGGCCCGCTGGCCGGTGAAGGCTGGGGCGGTTCACGCCGCGAGGCCGAGCAGCAGGCGGCCCGCAGTGCCCTGAAGCTGCTCAGGCCGCCTGCAGGGTGCTGAGCGGAAGGGTCACCAGCTTGTCCCAGTTGCCGCCCTCGAACAGCACCGCCGCCTTGCGGCCGCTGATCCGCTGCACGAAGCCCTTGTAGCCGTCGTAGATCGAAGTGATGTCGCGCACCACCACGGTGGAGCCGGGCAGGATCAAGGCGGTGGCCATCACGGCGGAAGGGCAGACCGCCCAATCCTCGCGCATTCCAGCGCTGCTGGGGTCCGGGCCTCGCGGCGGCCGGCGGAGCAGGAGGCGGCGGATCACGGGCGATGATCGGAGCTCAGGGCCCAGCAGCGGAGCCAGCGCATCGATGACCCAACCCTGCCCCGAGCTGCTGGTGGTGGGTCGGCTGGTGGCCGCCCAGGGCCTCAAGGGTGAGCTGCGCGTGCTGCCCCTCAGCGATTTCCCCGAGCGCTTCACCCGCCCCGGCCCCCGCTGGCTGCGGGCCCCCGGCGGTCAGGCGCGGCCGGTCACGCTCGAGGCCGGGCGCCAGCTGCCGGGCAAGGAGCTGTTCGTGGTGCGGCTCGGCGGCATCGACCAGCGCACCGCCGCCGAGGCCGTGGTAGGGCAGGAGCTGCTGGTGGAAGCCAGTGATCGCCTTCCCCTGGCCCCGGGGGAGTTCCACCTGCTCGATCTGGTGGGGCTGGAGGTGCGGCTGCTGACCGACGCCGCCGACCCCGCCTCCGCGGGCCCTCCCCTCGGCCGCGTCACCGACCTGATCCACGCCGGCAACGACCTGCTGGAGGTGGAACTCACCCAGCCCGGCGCACCCCGGGTGCTGATTCCCTTCGTGCAGGCGATCGTGCCCGAGGTGCGGCTCACCGAGGGCTGGATCGGCCTCACCCCGCCCCCCGGCCTGCTCGATCTCTGAGACACCGCCCCGGCCAGGCCCCTTCCGGTTGAATGGGGGTCCCTCCGGCGCGGCAGCGAACGGCCCTGGCCATGGCATCCATTCCCCTCCTCCCGGTGATCCTCTGCGGCGGCACCGGAACCCGCCTGTGGCCCCTGTCGCGCGCCAGCTATCCCAAGCAGTACTGGCCCCTGGCCGGCAGCGGCGACGAGACCCTCCTGCAGCAGACCCAGCTGCGCCTGCGCGGCCTGCCCGATCTCGGCCCGCCACTGCTGATCTGCAACGAAGACCACCGCTTCATCGTGGCCGAACAGATGCGCCAGATCGGTGTGGAGCCCGCGGCGATCCTGCTGGAGCCCATGGGCCGCAACACCGCCCCCGCCGTCGCCGTGGCCGCCCTGCAGGCCACCGCCGGCGGCGAGGATCCGCTGCTGCTGGTGCTGGCCGCCGACCACGTGATCCGCGACGCCGCCCGCTTCCGCGCCACGGTGGAAGCGGGCCTGCCGGCGGCCCGGGAGGGTCGCCTGGTGACCTTCGGCATCGTGCCCACGGCGCCGGAAACCGGTTACGGCTACATCGAAGCGGCCGCACCCCTGCCCCACGCCGATCCCGCCACCGCCAGGCCCGTGCCGATCGCCCGCTTCGTGGAGAAACCCGACCGCGCCACCGCCGAGGGCTTCCTCGCCAGCCGCCGCTTCACCTGGAACAGCGGCATGTTCCTGTTCCGCGCCAGCGCCATCCTCGCCGAACTGGAGCGGCTGGCCCCCGAGGTGGTGAGCGCCTGCCGCGCCGCCCTCGAGCACGACAGCCCCGACCTCGAGTTCCGCCGTCTCGAGCGCGAGGCCTTCGCCACCTGCCCCGATGTGGCCCTGGATGTGGCGGTGATGGAGCGCACCCACCTCGGCAGCGTGCTGCCGCTGGAGGCCGGCTGGAGTGATGTGGGCAGCTGGAGCGCCCTGTGGGAAACCGCCGACCAGGACCCCGCCGGCAATGTGCTGCGCGGCCGTGTGATCGGCGAAGGCGTGCGCAACTGCTACCTGCGCAGCGAACACCGCCTGGTGGTGGGCCTCGGCGTGGAGGATCTGGTGGTGGTCGAAACCGACGACGTGGTTCTGGTGGCCCACCGCGACCGCGCCCAGGAGATCAAGGCGGTGGTGGGCCGCCTCGAGGCCGAGGGTGCCCCCGAGAGCCGCGCCCACCGACGCATCTACCGCCCCTGGGGCCACTACGACGGCGTGGTGGAGGGGGAGCGCTGGCAGGTGAAGAAGATCCTGGTGAAACCAGGCGCCAGCCTGTCGCTGCAGAAGCACCACCACCGCGCCGAGCACTGGGTGGTGGTGAAGGGCACCGCCGTGGTGGAAAAAGACGGTGTGGAGGAGCTGGTGGGCGAGAACCAGAGCACCTACATCCCCCTCGGCGCCCGCCACCGCCTCAGCAACCCGGGCAAGATCCCGGTGGAGATGATCGAGGTGCAGAGCGGCCCCTACCTCGGCGAAGACGACATCGTCCGCTACGAAGACCGCTACGGCCGCACCGACACCCCCCAGGTGGCCCCCAGCAACCTGCCCCAGCCCACCTGAGCGGCAGCCTCACCCCCGCCGAAGCGTCCAATCTCCACGCCGCCACAGAAACAGGTCACGCCGCAGATGGTTGTAACGCCGCTGCCGTTGGGCTTGCCCCTGCTGCTGATCGTTGCAGTGCGGGCGTCTAAGCCCTGCACCTGCCACTGATGGTGCCCCGATGGTTGCGGTGGCGCTCCCCTTGGGGGCGGCGTCAAGCGAGCAAAGCGAGCGCTGCCGCCCCCAAGGGGAGCGCCACCACCTACTCGACGGTGACACTCTTGGCCAGGTTCCGCGGCTGATCCACATCCAGCCCCCGGTGGGCAGCGATGTGATAGCTCAGCAGCTGCATCGGGATCACGGTGAGCAGGGGGCTGAGCAGTTCGTCCACCTCCGGCACCGGCAGCAGGGTGTCGAACAGGGCGGTGTCCGGCCCGGCGGGTGCCACGCCGATCAGCTGAGCATCGCGCGCCTTGGCCTCCTGGGCATTGGAGAGCACCTTGTCGAACACCATGCCCGGCATCGCGATCGACACCACCGGCACGCGGGCATCCAGCAGGGCGATCGGGCCATGCTTCATCTCGCCGGCCGGATAGCCCTCGGCATGGATGTAACTGATCTCCTTCAGCTTCAGCGCCCCCTCCATCGCAATCGGATAGTTGATGCCCCGCCCCAGGAAGATCACGTCCTGGGTGTCGGCAAACAGATGGGCCAGCTCGGTGCAGCGCCGGTCGTGGTCGTCCACCAGCTGCTGCAGCTGCTGGGGCAGAGCCCGCAGCTCCGCCACCAGGGTCTCCAGCCCCTGGCGGTCGCGGCCCACCGGCGCCCCGGCCGCCAGACGCCGTTCGGCGAAGGCCAGCGCCAGGCCGTAGAAGGCCAGCAGCTGGCCCAGGAAGGTCTTGGTGGCGGCCACCCCCACTTCGATGCCGGCGCCGATGTCGAGCAGGTGGGGCACCATGCGGCTCAGGGAGCTCTCCGGCCGGTTGGTGATCCCCAGCAGCTTCGGGGCGTAGGCAGGATCGCCGTGGCCGAGCCGCCGCTCCTGCTCCATCGCCAGAGCCGCCAGGGTGTCGGCCGTTTCCCCCGACTGGGTGACGCCGATCGTGAGCATGCCCGGCACCAGCGGCGGCGGTGCGTAGCGGAACTCGCTGGCATAGAACACGTTCGTGGGGATGCCGGCCAGCTGCTCCAGCAGATAGGCCCCCACCTGAGCCGCATGGCGGCTGGTGCCGCAGGCAAGGATCTCGATCTCCTCCACCCCCTCGTAGAACGCCTCGTCCAGGGGAAGGGCCACCAAGGCCCCCTCAGGCAGATGGCGCGCCACCCACAGGGCCGCCGTTTCCGGCTGCTCGTGGATCTCCTTGAGCATGAAGTGGCGGAAGCTGCGCTTGTCCGCCACGTGCTCGGTGCCGCTCAGCAGGCTCGGGGTGCGCTGCACCCGCGCTCCGGCGGCGTTGTACAGCTCGATGCCCAGCGGCGTGAGCAAGGCCACCTCGCCGTCCTCCAGCGGCAGGATCGTGCGGGTGAAGCCCGCCAGGGCGGGGGTGTCGCTGGCGCACAGAAACTCACCCTCCCCCAGGCCGATCAGCAAGGGCGCCTGACGGCGGGCCACCACCAGGGCCCCAGGCACATCAGCCCACACCACCGCCAGGGCATAGGCCCCATGCAGCAGGGGGAGCACCTCCTGCACGGCCCGCAGCAGCAGGGCCGCATCGGCGGCGTGGCCCTCAGCCCCCAGCTCCCTGAGCCGCCGGGCCACCAGGTGCGGGATCACCTCGGTGTCGGTGTCCGAGAGGAAGGTGACTCCCTCGGCCTGAAGCTCCTCCCGCAGGGTGCGGTGGTTCTCGATGATGCCGTTCTGCACCACCGCCAGCCGGCCGCTGCCATCGAGGTGGGGATGGGCGTTGCGCTCCTCCGGCTTGCCGTGGGTGGCCCAGCGGGTGTGGCCGATGCCGCAGTGGCCCGGAGCCCCCTCGGCCTCCCAGCGGGCCGTGAGGTTCACCAGCTTGCCCTCGGCCCGCAGGCAGTGCAGCCGCCCGGGGGCACCAGGGCTGCCATCGGCCTCCACGGTGGCGATGCCGGCGGAGTCGTAGCCGCGGTACTCCAGCTGGCGCAGGCCCTCCAGCAGCTGCGGCGCGGCCTCACGCGAACCGATCAGGGCAACGATGCCGCACATAGACAGGAAGACACGAAAAAGCCCGGCGCTGGGCCGGGCCTGAGCTTATGGGCGGAAGGCCCTGACTTTCAGTAGGCCAGACCCATCGAGCGGCTGGTTTCGTCACCCAGATAGACGCGGATGCTGAGGAAATCGGTGGGGCAGGCGGTTTCGCAGCGCTTGCAGCCCACGCAGTCTTCGGTGCGGGGGGAGGAAGCGATCTGGCCGGCCTTGCAGCCGTCCCAGGGCACCATCTCGAGCACGTCGAGGGGGCAGGCGCGCACGCACTGGGTGCAGCCGATGCAGGTGTCGTAGATCTTGACGGCGTGGGACATGGTCCTTTCAGGTCCTGGGGGGCAGGCGTTGCCGGTTGACGGTCGGCGTGGTGCCCAACGTACCGGCGGTGAACGGAAGGCTGATCGGGGTGGACGCTGGCCGTCACCCTTGTTCATACGTGCCGGGGGACCGGAAGAGGCCGACCCGTAGGATGCGCCCCACCCTCACCACGGCCATGTCCCAGGAAGCGATCTTCGAGAAAGTCCGCTCGATCGTTGCCGAGCAGCTCAGCGTGGATGCCGCTGAAGTGAAGCCGGAGTCCAACTTCCAGAACGACCTGGGCGCTGACTCGCTCGACACCGTGGAACTGGTGATGGCCCTGGAGGAATCCTTCGACATCGAGATCCCCGACGAGGCCGCAGAAGGCATCGCCACCGTGGGAGATGCCGTCAAGTACATCCAAGAGAAGCAGGCCTGAGGCGTCCATGGTGGAGGGTCTCCGCCGCGTCGTCGTCACCGGCATGGGCGCGGTCACACCGATCGGCAACGACGTCGGCACCTACTGGGAGGGTCTGAGCAGCGCTCGCAACGGCGTCGCGCCCATCACCCTCTTCGATGCCTCGAGGCACGCCTGTCGCTTCGCTGCGGAAGTCAAGGGTTTTGATTCCGCCGGCTGGCTTGAGCCGAAGGAGGCGAAGCGCTGGGATCGCTTCTGCCAGTTCGGCGTCGTGGCCGCCAAGCAGGCCGTTGCTGATGCCGGCCTCAGCATCGACGACACCAACCGCCATCGCATCGGCGTCTCGATCGGCTCCGGCGTCGGCGGTCTGTTGATGATGGAAACCCAGGCCCACGTCCTGGCGGACCGCGGTCCGGATCGCGTCAGCCCGTTCTGCGTGCCGATGATGATCCCCAACATGGCCACCGGCCTGGCGGCGATCGCCCTCGGGGCTCGAGGACCAAGCAGCGCCGTGGCCACGGCCTGCGCCGCCGGTTCCAATGCCATCGGCGACGCCTTCCGCACCATTCAGCTCGGCCTGGCCGACGCGATGGTCTGCGGTGGCGCCGAATCGGCGATCACCCCCCTCGGAGTAGCTGGCTTTGCCAGCGCCAAGGCCCTCTCCTTCCGCAACGACGACCCGGCCACCGCCAGCCGCCCCTTCGACAGGGACCGCAACGGCTTCGTGATCGGCGAAGGCGCCGGCGTGCTGGTGCTCGAGAGCCTCGACCATGCCCGGGCGCGCGGCGCCACCGTGCTGGCGGAGGTGGTGGGCTACGGCACCACCTGCGACGCCCACCACATCACCGCCCCCTCCCCCGGCGGCACCGGGGGAGCTGAGGCCATGCGCCTCGCCCTGGCCGATGCACGCCTGAACCCTGAGGCCGTGGATTATGTGAACGCCCACGGCACCAGCACCCAGGCCAACGACAGCAACGAGACGGCCGCGATCAAGGCGGCCCTCGGGGCCCACGCTCAGCGGATCCCGGTCAGTTCCACCAAGTCGATGACCGGCCACCTGCTCGGCGGCAGCGGCGGCATCGAGGCCGTGGCCGCGGTGCTGGCGATCGGCCACAACCTCGTACCGCCTACGATCAACTACAGCACCCCGGATCCGGCCTGTGACCTGGACGTCGTCCCCAACCAGGCCCGGGAGCACCCGGTGAACGTGGTGCTCTCGAACTCCTTCGGGTTCGGCGGCCACAACGTCTGCCTCGCGTTCCGACGGATGACCTGAGGCTTGATCCGAGGCCTTGGCCTCCGGTCCTTCCTCCCCTCCCCGGGCACCCCTTCTTACCCCTTAGTCCCTAACCCCAGCGCCACGCCATGGTCGTCGCCCCCACCACCTCGATCGACACGCTCTGTGTCAACAGCATCCGCTTCCTGGCGATCGACGCGATCAACAAGAGCAACTCGGGCCACCCCGGTCTGCCGATGGGCTGCGCCCCCATGGCTTATGCGTTGTGGGACAAGATCCTCCGCCACAACCCCAGGAACCCCAAGTGGTTCAACCGCGACCGCTTCGTGCTCTCAGCCGGTCACGGCTGCATGCTCCTCTACGCCCTGCTCCACCTCACCGGTTACGACTCGGTGACCCTCGACGATATCAAGCAGTTCCGCCAGTGGGGCAGCCGCACGCCGGGTCACCCCGAAACCTTCGAGACCGCCGGCGTGGAGGTCACCACCGGCCCCCTGGGTCAGGGCATCGCCAACGCCGTGGGTCTGGCCATGGCCGAAGCCCATCTGGCCGCCAAGTTCAACAAGTCCGACGTGAAGCTCGTTGATCACTACACCTACGTGATCATGGGCGACGGCTGCCATCAGGAAGGGGTGAGCGGTGAAGCCGCCTCCCTGGCCGGCCACCTGGGCCTGGGCAAGCTGATCGCCCTCTACGACGACAACCACATCACCATCGACGGAAACACCAATGTTTCCTTCACCGAGGATGTGCTCAAGCGCTACGAGGCCTACGGCTGGCACGTGCAGCACGTGGCCGACGGCAACACCGACATCGACGGCATCGCCCGGGCGATTGAGGCCGCCAAGGCGGTCACCGACAAGCCCAGCCTGATCAAGGTCACCACCACCATCGGCTACGGCTCCCCGAACAAGGCCGACACCGCCGGCGTGCACGGCGCGGCCCTCGGGGCTGAGGAAGCAGCACTCACCCGCGAGGCCCTGGGCTGGACCTTCGGCGCCTTCGAGGTTCCCCAGGACGCCTACGACCACTGGCGCCAGGCCGTGAGCCGCGGGGAGGCCGCCGAAGCCGTGTGGAACGGCGCCCTGGCCGACTATCGCGCCAAGTATCCCGCCGAGGCCGCCGAATTCGAACGTCGCCTGCGGGGCGAACTGCCCAGCGGCTGGGACGCCAACCTGCCCGGCTACAGCGCCGACGACAAGGGCCTGGCCACCCGTCAGCACTCCTACAACTGCCTGAACGCGATCGGCCCCAACCTGCCCGAGCTGATCGGCGGCTCCGCCGACCTCACCCACTCCAACCTCACCGACATCAAGGGTGAGAAGGGGTTCCAGAAGGGCGCCGAAGCCAACCGCTATCTGCACTTCGGCGTGCGCGAGCACGCGATGGCCTCCATCCTCAACGGCCTCGCCTACCACGGCAGCGGCCTTGTGCCCTATGGCGGCACCTTCCTGGTGTTCGCCGGCTACGCCCTCGGCGCCATCCGTCTCTCGGCTCTCAGTGAACTGGGCGTGATCTACGTGTTCACCCACGACTCGATCGGCCTGGGCGAAGACGGCCCCACCCACCAGCCGATCGAAACCCTGGCCAACCTGCGCGCCATCCCCAACCTGCTGGTGATCCGCCCCGGCGATGGCAACGAAACCAGTGGCGCCTACCAGGTGGCCGTGGCCAACCGCAAGCGCCCCACGGTGCTGGCCCTCAGTCGCCAGGCAATGGCCAACCAGGCCGGCTCCAGCCCTGCGGCCGTGGCCAGGGGCGGCTACACCCTTGAAGACAGCAACGGCACCCCGGAGCTGATCCTGATCGCCAGCGGCACCGAGCTGGAACTGGCCACCAAGGCCGCTGCCGTGCTGCGGGGCGAGGGCCGCAACGTGCGCGTCGTATCGATGCCCTGTGTGGAGCTGTTCGAGGAACAGGATGAGGCCTACCGCGAGAGCGTGCTGCCCGCCGCCGTGCGTAAGCGCCTGGTGATCGAAGCCTCCAGCTCCTTCGGCTGGCACAAGTACACCGGCTTCGAAGGCGACACCGTCTCGATCGACCGTTTCGGAGCCTCCGCTCCCGGCCCCCTCTGCCTCGAGAAGTTCGGCTTCACCGTCGACAACGTGGTGGCGAAGGCCAAAGCGCTGGGGTGATGCCCAGTGATGGCTGCAAGGGCGCGCCAAGACAGCCAGGTCCTGCGGCAATCCACAACCCCCGCAAGGCTCTACAGCTACAGTTGATTCGCAAAACGCCAGAGCAAACTCTGGCGTTTTTTGTTGCAGCAGTAGTCTCCATCGGCAGGTTCATCTTCAACCTCACCTTAGCTATCGAAGACAAACATTCACTGTGACCCCAGGGGAATGGTGGCAGGCTCCACCTGAGACAGTGCCTCTTCCTGATTGGAATCATTCAGCTCGCCAATCGCCAGCAAGCAACTCCTTTTGAGTCTGCTTCCCTGACTGGCCATCTCGGGAGCCTGCCATCAACGTCGCTGGCTCTGGACCCGACCTCTTCCTGTCAGCCTTGGCGGCCTGGATCACCGCCAACGGGATAACGCATTGCCACGGATTGGCGTTCGTCGTTTTCAATGGCCCCTGCCTCAGCCCTGGCTAGTGATACAGCTCTCGGCGTGCCATTCAGGCGACTGCGCCTCTCATGCAATTCATGCTCGTAGCGCTCAGCTTTTGCGGCATCCTTCCTGGCAACTCTTAGCCAGTCCGGGGTGTCGCATTCCGAACCCGAAACAAGGCTTGGCAACCAGGGAACCCCGAGATGCTTCTCTCACCATGAGAGCGCCTGTCACCCCCTATGGCAGGCTCCTCATGCTTTCACCAGGATAATGGTTATAGTAACCTTGCAAATCGATGGGTCAAGTCAATGAGTATAGGCGGGCTTTGGGAAGTTTAAGAGGGTGACTTTAAAAGTTATTACCCTGGATTCAAGCGCATAAAGACATGACCATTGCCAAGGCTTATTGCCGTGAATAGCCATACAGGGATCACAAAGTCTGGTGAGCCCACATGGTCTTAGGCCAGTACGAATGGCGGCTTTCACCAGAATGTGGGATACTCAAGCCAATATGAACTGCGCATTGACGGATGTGAAATCGATTGCCCTGCTGGTGCCCTGTCACAACGAAGCGGAGGGGGCGGCAGAGCTCGTCACCACGATAAACAGCACCGTCGAGGAATTGCAGCGGATTTCATGGCCCAGTAGTGGCGCCATCCAGTTTGAGTTGATCATCGTCGATGATGGCAGCACGGATGCTACCTGCTCGCAGTTCGAAAAGCTGATCCATGAATCAAAGCAGCTCGAAGGGGGAGCGATTATCAGCCTCAGCCGCAACTTCGGTAAAGAGGCTGCGATCTTGGCTGGCTTGTCTCATTGCGAGGCCGATGCCTGCATCATCATGGATGCTGACCTCCAGGATCCCCCCAGCTTGATTGGGCAGATGGTCGATGCTTGGCTGGATGGGCACGAAGTGGTGAATGCTGTCCGCAACGACCGCTCCAGTGACAGTTTAATGAAGAGGATCAGTTCGGTGGGTTTCTATTCGCTTTTCCTTAGGCTTAGCAAACTAGAAGTCCAGTTCAATGCTTCTGACTTCCGATTGCTGGATAGAGTTGCCATAGAGGCCATTATTGCTTGTGAGGAAAGGGTGCGATTTTCCAAAGGGTTCTTCGCTTGGGTTGGCTTCAAGCAGAAAAATATTTATTTCAAGCGTCCGGCTCGTCGTTCGGGCCAAAGCAAATGGGGGAGCTGGAAACTCTGGAACTATGCTCTGGATGGAATCTTCAGTTTTTCCACGGCACCGCTGCGGATTTGGAGCTACGTCGGCATCGTCGTGACAGCCGTATCATTCATCGTTGGCCTTACTGCAGCGATCCGGGTGCTCTTCTTCGGCATCGACGTTCCAGGTTATGCTTCACTCTTTTCTGCCGTGACATTTCTTGGTGGGCTGCAACTGATCGGAATCGGAATTCTTGGCGAATACGTTGGACGCTCGTATCTGGAAGCAAAGCGTCGACCGCACTACCTGATCCGAGGCATCACCAGGGTGTGAGCCATGGATCAGGGACTTCTGCCACGGATCACGAAGCACAGGCTGAGCAGATTTTGCAGTGTTGGAGTCATCGCCACCCTCATTCATGCTGGCATCCTGAGTCTGCTGCAGGCAGGATTTGATCTGCCCAGACCAGACGCCAATCTGATGGCCTTTGTGGTGGCGTTCGTGGTTTCGATGGCTGGCCAGCAACGCTTCACCTTCAACGATCGTCTGCGAGGAAAGCGACTGAATGCCAATGGACTAGTCATTCTGTTTCTAGTTAATGCGACAGCCGCGTTCGGACTGGGATCAGTGGCGAGGGGAGGATCTGTCATCCTTTTGCCCGTTCTACCGGCAGTCATAAACTATGTTCTGCTGTATCTATTCAGTGGAAGCTCTCGCTTTCGCCGCTGAGCAGGCCTATCCATAAGGATATTAATCGAAGCCTTTATCTTCCTATCGACGATGCCTCAAGCTAAAGTGCTGATCTGGAATTCGCACTCAGGTGGAGCAGGACGCTGTAGACTTCATAAAAGATCGGCTTCGGTTCGCAGCCAATGAATTCATCATTCGCAGACAAAAAGAAGTACTCTCGCGAACAGACTAAGCTATCAGGCTTAAAGATTCTAAAATATGCCCAGCTTGCCATTTTAGTTGCTGCCATCCTGATCTCAGCTTGGTTCATCCTGATGGACACTGGGGTGGTGCCAAGCTTTCCGATGGATCAACACTTTGTCGAATCTGTCAATCTTGCTCCTCAGTATCTGGAAGGAAAATGGACTTTCCAGTATCCGTCTCTTCAGAACAGTGGAGGGATTACCTCTAGCCTCATTGCAGGCATCTATAAGCTGCTGGTGCCAACAAATCATGAGAATCTAAACTGGCACATTCGCATCTTTGCTATGGCTACCTACCTGGTCAGCACCTTCGTGCTGATCAGGACATTTGTCTTTGATCGTGCCATTCAGATTTTGGCATTTTTGATCATCGCCTGTTCAGGCTTTCAACTGCTTCAACCGTCGAGCGACATATTTGCAGGAACGTTATTGAATCTTTTCTTTATTGCAGCGGCAACAAAATGGCCACGCGTGTTGACTGCTCTTTTTCTCGCTGCCTTTGGTCTCTGCAAAGTTGACATGATTCTGGCAGCAATTCTGCTGGCCACATTCTGGTCCTGGTGGGAGTACCGTGAGGGCGCAAAAAATAGCATTCTTGGATTTGCTTTTACCCTACTGTGGTTGATCTTCTTTCTCCTTCCTGGCTTTGTGGTGCAAGGAGCGAGTCCTCTGGAGGGATCAAGAAGCATGGTCGCCTTCATGAGTGCCTATACGGAGTTTTTCGGCTATCATCAATTCACAGGATCAACACCCGCCGATCTGTCTAATCCCATAGAGGTTGTGCAATCAAAGATTTTTGCAGGCTCAACTTCTTTCCCTGAGATAGTAAGAAGATTCCCCGCATTATACTTCGACTTCGTTGGCGTCTCAGCCGCAAGAAGCTTGCCTAATATTTTCAATGTATTCAAGCTTATGCTGATACCCATTGCAATCGTCTTTATCCGACAGAAAGATATTAGGCAGAATCGCTTTTTGCTATGGGGAAGTATGATTGCAGCCGTTTGCGTGATTGTTCCAGCATGGTTGGTGATTTATCTTCGCTTACGCTACGCCGTTAAAATTGCCGCGCCACTGATCGTGATCGCGCTGGCAGGAAGCATGGAGCTTGGACAGATTCAACCTCGCTACAGAAAGGTGGCTTTGCTTTGTGGCATCGGCACAATCGTGTGGGGTCTATTGTTTTTTGGCGATATGGCACAATATTCGCATTGGAAATGAGACCTCATTCCTGAAACAGGTCTTCAGTACTGCCTCACACAGCCCCCAAGCTCAAACCCGCCCGGCAGTTTGCTGGGCCAACACATCTTCCAGCCCCGCAAGATCCTCATCGGTGATCTTGGTCTGCATCGGGCAGTGCTTGGGCCCACACATCGAGCAGAACTCGGCCTGCTTGTAGATATCGGCCGGCAGGGTTTCATCGTGATACTCCTTCGCCCGCTCGGGATCCAGGCTCAGCTCGAACTGGCGGTTCCAGTCGAAGGCGTAGCGGGCGCGGCTCAGCTCATCGTCGCGATCGCGGGCGCCGGGGCGGTGGCGGGCGATATCGGCGGCATGGGCGGCGATCTTGTAGGCGATCAGGCCGTTGCGCACATCCTCGGGATTGGGCAGGCCCAGGTGCTCCTTGGGAGTCACGTAGCAGAGCATCGCCGTGCCGTACCAGCCGGCCATCGCCGCGCCGATGGCGCTGGTGATGTGGTCGTAGCCTGGGGCGATGTCGGTGACCAGCGGACCCAGCACATAGAAGGGCGCCTCGCTGCACTCCTCCATCTGCTTCTTCACGTTGAACTCGATCTGATCCATCGGCACATGGCCAGGGCCCTCCACCATCACCTGCACATCGTGCGCCCAGGCGCGGCGCGTAAGTTCGCCGAGGGTCTTGAGTTCGGCCAGCTGGGCCTCATCGGAGGCGTCGTGGAGGCATCCGGGGCGCAGCGAATCACCCAGCGAGAAGCTGCAGTCGTAGCGCTTGAAGATCTCGCAGATGTCGTCGAAGCGGGTGTAGAGAGGATTCTGCCTGTGGTGGTACAGCATCCACTGGGCCAGGATGCCGCCGCCGCGGCTGACGATGCCGGTGAGGCGCCCCTTCACCTTGGGCAGGTGCTCAATCAGCAGGCCGGCGTGAATCGTCTGATAGTCGACGCCCTGCTGGCAGTGCTTCTCGATGATGTGCAGGAAATCATCCTCCGAGAGCTTCTCGATCGAGCCGTGCACGCTTTCGAGCGCCTGGTACACCGGCACCGTGCCGATCGGCACCGGCGAAGCATTGATGATCGCCGTGCGCACCTCATCGAGATTAACGCCGCCGGTGGAGAGATCCATCACCGTGTCGGCACCGTACTTCACCGCCAGCTCCAGCTTCTTCAGCTCCTCGCTCACATCGCTGGCATTGGGCGAGGCGCCGATGTTGGCGTTCACCTTGCAACTGGAGGCGATGCCGATCGCCATCGGCTCCAGGCCCGTGTGGTTGATGTTGGCGGGGATGATCATGCGGCCCCGGGCCACCTCCTCCCTCACCAGCGATTCGGGCAGGTTCTCGCGCCTGGCCACATGGGCCATCTCCTCGGTGATCACCCCCTGGCGGGCGTAATGGAGCTGGGTGACGTTGCCGCCGGCGTCGATGGTTCTGCGACGCTTCTCGATCCAGGCGCTGCGCATGACGAAAAAAAGCGGAGAACGTGGGGCCGGCCCTGGGGCAACGGCATGGGGCGTGGACCTGAGCTCTCCTGCACTTCCCTGCGCCGGCATGACCCGGATCAGGTTCGGAGGGTGTGATCTCAGCCCTGGCCCCGAAGGCTTGAACGCCTATGGAGCGGGCACCCCTAGTGACACAGGAAACCTAGCAACCCTGCAGGGCATCGAGGACGGTCGCCACCACCCGGTGATCCCCATCGGCTTGCAGGCCCTGGAGCAGGCTGCGGGCCGCCGCGACATCCGCGGCGGCGTCAGGGGCGGCACCAACGGCCGCTCCCTCCCGCACCAGCCGGCCCAGGATCTCGGCCCCCCCCACCCGCACGGTGCCATCCGACGAGGTGATCGCCAGCCGGGCAAGCTCCAGCAGCCAGGCGGCAGGCATGTCGGGATGCTCGGCCAGGGCCGAAAGGACGCTGCAGCGCACCAGCCAGTGCTCGTTGGCGGCGAAGGCGTCCCGCAGGAGCGGCCAGGCCCGTTCCGCGCCGTAGCTGGCGAGAGCATTGGCGGCCTCGGCCTTCACGTTGGCGTCAGCGTCGTGGCTGAGCACCCGCAGCAGGGCCTCCCAGCCGGCTTCGCTGCGCTTCACCCCAAGGCCCGCGCAGGCCAGCGAGCGCACCAGGAAGGTGGACTGCTCGAGCCCCAGCAGCAGCAGCGGAGTCGCCTGCTCCTCCGGCAGCTCACGCAGGGCGGCGAGCGCCGGCATCGAGCGGGCGGGATCGCCGGAGGTGATGGCGACGCGCAGCGCCTCGGGCTCGGGAACGGGGGAGGTCATGGGCACGGGGCAATGCAGCGATCATGACGACTTCGGGATGTCGGGCGCCGGCTCGGGAATCCGCTCCCCGCGCAGGGCGCGCAGGATCTCCCGCCGGCGCCGCCGGCGCAGCACCATGCTGGTGACCAGAAGCCCCACGCCGATCAGCAGGGCCGGCAACGCCTGAACCCGATCGCCTCCGGTGCGGTGCAGCAGGGCCAACAGCGCCAGCAGAATCAGCAGCGGCGAGGACAGGGCCAGCAGCGCCGAGCGCAGGCGGCCGGGACGTCCCCCTGCGGCGGCGCGGAGGAGAGGGCTCACACGGGCCGCTCCATCCAGCGCAACAGGCTGAGGGTCAGCAAGCGCACGCCCACCTCCAGGCAGTCCTCGTGGGGATCGAAGGTGTTGCTGTGCAGCGGCGTGCAGCCGTCCGGCCCCGCCACCCCCAGGCGGAACATGGTGCCGCGGGTGCCCTCCAGCAGCTGGGCGAAGTCCTCGGCGCCCAGCGAAGGCTGCTCCAGCCACTCCACCCGGCCAGGGCCCAGCAGGTCGGTGGCCGCAGCGGCCACCAGGCGGGTGAGCGGCGGATCGTTGTGCACCGGCGGGGAGATGCAGCGGTAGTGCACGCGGGCCTCGCCGCCGTGCCCCTGACAGAGGGCGTGGACCGTGTCCTCGATCCAGCCCGGCAACCGGTCGTGGACGTCGAGATCGAGGCAGCGGACCGTGCCCAGCAGGCGCACGTGATCGGCGATCACGTTGAAGGCCTTGCCCCCCTCGATCCGCCCGAAGCTCACCACCACCGGATGCAGGGGATCGAGCCGGCGGCTGATCGCCTCCTGAAGGCCGCTCACCACCCGGGCCGCGATCCAGATGGCATCGGTGCTCTGGTGGGGACGGGCTCCATGGCCGCTCTCGCCCAGCACCTCGATCTCCAGTTCGCCGGCGGCGGCGGTGAGACTGCCGCTGCGCACCCCCACCGTGCCCACCGCCAGGCTGGGGAAGACATGCACGCCGAAGAGGGCCTGAACCCCATCCATCGCCCCGTCAGCCAACATCCAGGCCGCCCCCTGGGCCGTCTCCTCGGCAGGCTGGAACAGCAACCGCACCCGGGCGGTGAGGTTTTCGGCCAGGCCGCCGAGCAGGCAGGCCACCCCCAGTCCCACGGTGGTGTGGATGTCGTGGCCGCAGGCATGCATCAGCCCCTGGCGGGTGGAGGCGAAATCCAACCCCGTGCGCTCCTCGATCGGCAGGGCGTCCATGTCGGCGCGCAGGGCCACCAGGGGCCCGTCGATCGGCCCCAGCTCCGCCACCACGCCGGTGCGGCCCACCCCCTCGCGCACCTGCCAGCCCCAGCGCCGCAGTTCGCCCGCCACCAGGGCAGCCGTCTGCTGCTCATGACCGCTCAGCTCCGGATGCTGGTGGATGTGACGGCGCAGCAGGCGCAGCTCCGGCAGCACCTCCTGGATGCGAGCCTCCAGGCCCCGCTTCAGCCAGTCGTCGGGCAGCGAAGGGGCGGCCAGGGCTGGTGTGGGGGAGGTGCGCAGGGTCATCAGGTCGCGGCGGAAGGGGGCCGACGGGGCCTCAGGAGGCCAGGGCCAGGAACTGCTGGAGAGCCTGCACCGGCTGGGGTGGCCAGCGCCGTATCTGCAGGAGCCATTCTGGTTGCCGGTAGCGGGGGTCGAGGCCGGAGGCCGCGGCCCAGTGGCTTTCCGCCTCACCGAAGGCCCCACGGCCCCAGAGCAGGGCGGTGAGGCCGGCGCGGGCATCGGCGAAGAGGGGATAGCGGCGGATCAGGGAGCGGAACTCCTGCTCCGCCACCGCCAGATCACCGAGCTGGTACGCCGCCAGGGCCGCACTGGAACGGGCCATGGCGAAGCCGGGCCGGGCGACCGCCGCGGCTTCGAAGCGGGCGCGGGCAGCCGCCCAGTCGCCCAGAGACCCCTCGACGTTGCCGAGGTTGTAGAGCGCCGCGGCATCGCCGGGGTCGCGCTCGAGGATCCAGAGGTAGTCGTCGGCCGCGTCCTGCCAGCGGCCCAGGGCCTCCTCGGCGGTGCCCCGGTTGAGATGGGGATCGGGATGGTCGGGCTCGAGGGCCATGGCCCGGTTCTGGGCCTCGATCGCGTCCTCCGGCCTCCCCAGCGCCAGCAGCACATTGCCCCGGTTGCTCCAGGCAGAGGCGTCCTCCGGCGCCATCGCCACCACCCGGTCCCAGAGGGGGAGCGCCTCAGCGAAGCGACCCTCCCGGCTGGCGGCCAGGGCCCGCTCAAAGCTCCGGGACAGGAGCGGGGCGTCCGGCGTGGCCGTGGTGGCGGCCATGCGTTCCGCGCCTGCGGGAGCCGCCCCGCTGGCAGCCGGCAGAGCCAGAAGCACCACCAGCATCAGCAGGGCGATCACCCGGCTCATGCCGCCCGCTCCCCGCCATCGCCATCGAGATGGGCACGCCCGGCGGCCGTGAGCATCCGCCCGCGGGACGTGCGCTGGAGGAAGCCGAGCTGCAGCAGGAACGGCTCCACCACCGTCTCCAGGGTGGTCGGGTCCTCGCCGAGGGCCGCGGCCAGCGTCTCCAGGCCCACCGGGCCGCCGCCATGACTCTCGAGCAGCAGGGTGAGAAGGCGTCGGTCGCTGGCATCGAGGCCGCGCCCATCGACGCGATGCAGGCGCAGGGCTTCATCCACCAGCTCCGGCCCGATCCGTCCGTGGCCAGCCACGGAGGCCACATCGCGCACACGGCGCAGGAGCCTGTTGGCGATGCGGGGGGTACCCCGGCAGCGACGCGCCACCTCGAGCGCAGCGGCGGGTTCCAGGTCGATCGCCAGCAGCGCCGCCGCCCGCTGCACGATCGCCTGCAGATCCTCCAGGTCGTAGAACTCCAGCCGCTGGATCAGCCCGAAGCGATCGCGCAGGGGCGAGCTGAGGGAACCGGCGCGGGTGGTGGCGCCCACCAGGGTGAAGGGCACGATCGGCAGGCTGCGGGTGCGGGCGCCGGCGCCCTGGCCCACGGTGAGATCGAGCCGGAAATCCTCCATCGCCGGATAGAGGATCTCCTCCGCCACCCGGTTCAGGCGGTGAATCTCATCGATGAACAGCACCTCATGGGGCTGAAGGTTCACCAGCAGCCCCACGATGTCGCGGGGGCGCTCCAGCGCCGGCGCGCTGGTGATGCGGCAGCGCACCCCGAGCTCCTCCGCCAGCACCAGGGCCATGGTGGTCTTGCCGAGGCCGGGGGGGCCGTAGAGCAGCACGTGATCGAGGGCTTCGCCGCGAGCGCGGGTGGCCTCCACGGCGATGCGCAGCACCTGCTTGAGCTCCCGCTGGCCGATGTAGTCGTCCAGCCGGCGGGGGCGGAGGGAGTCCTCGCGGCCGCCGGGATCGCAGGCCGTGGGATCGACCAGCCGGGGTTCCGGCCCCGGGGCCGGTGGGGCCGCGGCGGGAGAGGGGCGGCGCCTGGGTGCGGAACCGCTCCGATCACCGGATGGAACGATGGCCATGGGGCAACCTTACGGGCGGGGGGCGGTCTTCGCGATCCGGCCCACCCAGGCCCGGCTTCGCCGCGGGGTGGTCTGGGTAGCCTCCTTGCGGCGGCCGACGGAATCGAACCATGGCGAAGGGGCCCGGCAGACGGGGGGGGAGCACGACAACCGATCCGGCGAACCGGCTGCTGGCCGACAACCGCTTCGCCCGCCACCAGTACGAGATTCTCGAAACCCTTGAAACGGGCATCGAACTGCTGGGAACGGAAGTGAAGTCGATCCGGGCGGGGCAGGTGAACCTGCGCGATGGCTTCTGCCTGATCCGTGGCGGCGAACTGCTGCTGCACAACGTGCACATCTCGCCCCACAGCCACGCCGGACGCTTCTTCAACCACGACCCGCTGCGGGTTCGCAAGCTGCTGGCCCATCGGACGGAGATCGAGCGGCTGCGCGTCGCCCTGGAGCAGAAGGGACTCACCCTGATCCCCCTCAACCTCCATCTCAAGGGCTCCTGGATCAAGATGACCCTCGGGCTCGGCAAGGGCCGCAAGCTGCACGACAAGCGCCACGAGGAGAAGCGCAAGCAGGAGATGAAGGATGCGCGGGCGGCGATCGCCCGGCTCTGAAGCTCAGCGGCGGCCGCCGCGCCTCAGGGCGGTGAAGCGGGCGCAGCCGGGGGCTCCGGGGCGGAGGAAGGCGGCGATGTCTCGGCTGCCGGTGGGGTGCCTGGAGTAGCGGGCGGCTCTTCGGCCTCCGGCGGAGGTGCCGGGGGTTCGCCGGGCACAGGAGGTGGCGGAACCGCCGGAGGGGCTGGTGGATCGGCCCGCAGCGACAGGCTGATCCGGGCCGGTGCCACCCCCTCGTTGGCCACCAGCAGCTGCACCGGGGATGCCGGCTGCGCCCCCAGGCTCACCACCCTCAGGGGGCCCTTGCCCTCGAGCGGGCGTCCATCAGCCGCGAAGACGCTCATCTGCAGCAGCGGCGTGCCGTTCACCCCTAGAGCCAGGGCATGGCCAGGCGGCAGACGGATCGCGAACAGGCGGGCACCGTTGGCCGGCACATCGGCGGAGACCAGCTGGTTGGTGCGCGAGGGGACCTCGATGGTCTCGATCCGCACATTCTCCAGGGTCTGCTCCGCCGCCGCATACCACAGCTGGCGGAAGGGCTCCTCGGGCATTGCGCCCCCCCGCCGGCCGGGCAGCAGATTCTGGGCGCTGTCGGACACCAGCTGGCGCAGCACGTCCGCGCTCAGTCCCTGACTCTCCAGCGCCTTTCGGCGCCGATCCCAGTCGGCAGCACTGAAGCTGCCGAGGCGCTGCCGCAGGGGAAGGGGCAGCTGCTCCACACGGGCCAGCCACTCCTCTGCCAGATCGTTCCACACCTTGCGCAGCGGAGCGTCCTCGAGGGCATCGCTGGGCAGCCGCCCCCTGCGCTCGGGGTACTGGGCCAGCAGGCTGGCGTCCACCAGACGGAGGAACCAGCCACGATCGATCTGCATCGCCCGCAGCCGGTTCAGCAGCTGCTGGCGCTGATCCACCTCCGCCGGCGGCAGGCTGCTGGGCAGTTCGGTGCTGGTCTCCGGTCCGGGAGCAGGCACCCTGCCGCGGCCGAGCCACCACCAGCCCAGGCCGGTGCCGGCGATGGCCGACAGCACCAGGGCGATCAGCACGGGCCAGAGCCCCCCCTCAGCGGCCTCCTCCTTCTCCAGATAGCGGGGCCGTGGTGGGGGCGCTTCCACCGGCGCGGTGGCGGTGGCGATGGCGGGCTGGACCGCCGGCGGGTCCTGTTCGACGGCAGGGACCGGATCCTCAGGCACATCCCGCGGCGGGGGGGCCGTGGTCGCCTGCTCGGCAGGCTCAGGGGGGGAGGCCGCCGGGGGCTGCTCCGCCGGCGGCGCGGGCGGCGGCGGCGGCGGCGGGACCAGCATCACGGTGCGATCGGCCCGGGGCACCGGCCCCGTGCTCTCGGGCATCTCCAGCTGCTGGAACGCCACCAGGGCCTGACCAGCGGAGGCGAAGCGGCGGGCAGGGTCCGAGCTCAGCAGCCGTGCGATCCGCTCCCGCAAGGCCGGCTCATCCTCAAGGGCGGTGGGCCAGCGCCAGTCGAGCGACACCGGATCGAGCAGGGCCGCCGGCTCGTCGCCGCTCAGCAGCACCAGAGCCACCACCCCCAGGGCATGGAGATCCATCCAGGGCTGGGCCGGTTCGCCGCGGCCGAGTTCGGGCGGGGCGTAGCCGGGCGTGGCCCCCAGGGGCCCGACTCCATCGCTGCCGCGCACCAGGCCGAAATCGAGCAGCACCGGCAGCCCGTCGCTGTCGCGTCGCAGCAGATTGGCCGGACTCAGATCGCCATGGAGCAGGTCCTGACTGTGGAGGGCCGCCAGCACCGGCAGCAGCTGGCGCAACAGCAGCAGCACCTCGCCGGCGCCGAACACCAGCTGACGCTCCCGGCGGGCCGCCAGCAGCTCGCCGTAGGTGCGCCCCCCCTGCCAGTCGCGCACCAGCCAGAGCTGATCGTCGTCGGGGATGGCGGCGCCGATCCGCGGCACCTGCGGATGGAGCACGCCCTGGAGCCGGACCCAGAGCTCCCGGGCCCGGGCCTGGTCCTGCTCGGGCGAGACGCAGCGCAGGGCCACAGGTGTCTCGCCTGCCAGCAGGTCGCGGGCCAGCCAGAGCGGGCCCTGATCCTCCGCCTCCCCCAACCGCCGCTCCAGCCGGTAGCGACCTCCGACCACATGGCCGGGCTCAGGCATCGAAGAGGTGCTCACCTCAGCCCCGCTCCGCACGGACGGGCTGGCTCAGCCCCCGGCCCGCCAGCCACTCATGGTCATAAAGACGGGAGCGATAGCGGTCGCCCCCGTCGCAGAGCACGGTCACGATGCGGTGACCGGGGCCCAGCCGCCGGGCGGTCTCCACCGCCGCCGCCACGTTGATCCCCACCGATCCCCCCATGAACAGCCCCTCCTGCCACAGCAGCCGGTAGATCGTGTCGAGAGCGGTCTGGTCGTCGATGCGCACGGCATCGTCGATCGGCGCTCCCTCGAGATTCGCCGTGACCCTGCTGTTGCCGATGCCCTCGGTCACGGAGCTGCCTTCGCTCACCAGCTGGCCGGTGGTGGCCCAGGCATGGAGGGCACTGCCATGGGGGTCGGCCAGCACGCAGCGCACCCGCTCATTGCGCTCCTTGAGAAACAGGGCCGTTCCGGCGTAGGTGCCACCGGTGCCGGTGGCCGCCACCCAGGCATCCAGCCTCCTTTCGCACTGCTCCCAGATCTCGGGCCCGGTGCTGGCGTAGTGGGCCCGGCGGTTGGCCAGGTTGTCGAACTGGTTGGCCCACACCGCACCGGGCGTCTCGGCGGCGATCCGCCCGGAGAGCTTCACGTAGTTGTCGGGATGGGCGTAGGGCACCGCTGGCACCGTGCGCACCTCGGCGCCAAGGCTGCGCAGCAGGCCGATCTTCTCGGCCGACTGGGTGTCGGGGATGACGATCAGGCAGCGGTAGCCGCGGGCATTGCAGAGATGGGCCAGGCCGATGCCGGTGTTCCCTGCCGTGCCCTCCACCACCGTGCCACCGGGGCGGAGTTCGCCGGAGGCCTCCGCCTCCTGGAGGATGCCGAGGGCGGCGCGGTCTTTGACCGAACCACCGGGGTTCATGAACTCAGCCTTGCCAAGGATCTCGCAGCCCGTGAGCTCGCTGAGCGCCCTCAGCCGGATCAGGGGGGTGTGCCCCACGGCCCCGGTGAAACCTTCGGTGATGCCGGAGCGGATCGCTGCGGTGCTGGCGCTCATGCCGCTGGCCTGCTGGTGCGTCGGTTGGTGGGCGGATCGTAGGGAACTTGCCTAAGGTCGGCCCGAGCGGGAAGGCAGCGGCATGGGCTCCTCGGCTGAACCTCGGCTGCGCCCCACCCCCCTGCACGAGGGCCTGCACCGGCGCCTGCACGCTGTCCGCCAGCGGACCGAGGCCCTGATCGCCGCCCTGGAGCCGGAGGATCTCTGTCTGCAGGGCATGGCCGACGCCAGCCCGCCGAAGTGGCACCTGGGGCACACCACCTGGTTCTTCGAGGCCTTCCTGCTCGAGCCCCACCTGACGGGCTGGCGGGTGGAAGACCGGCGATGGGGCTATCTGTTCAATTCGTACTACGACGCCGTCGGCGAGCGACACCCCCGGCCTGATCGCGGCTTGCTGACGCGACCGCCGATCGCGGCCGTTCTCGCCTGGCGGCGCCGCGTCGACGCGGGCCTGGCGACGCTCCTGCACGATCTTCCCCACCGGCCCCAGGCCGAGGCCGACGCGCTGGCCGCCCTGGTGGAGCTGGGCCTGCAGCACGAGCAGCAGCACCAGGAGCTGCTGCTGATGGATCTGCTGGACGGGTTCTCCCGCAATCCCCTGGAACCCGCGGCGGACCCTGGCCCGCAGGGAGCGGAGGCGCAATGGACGCGGCTCATCGGCCACGTGCCTGCGACGCGGGGCTGGACGAGCCACCCGGGTGGACTGGTGTCCATCGGCCATGACCTGGACGATCCCGGCTTCCACTTCGACAACGAGGCTCCCCGGCACCGGGTGTGGCTGGAGCCGTTCGAGCTGGCCGACGCCCTGGTCAGCAACGCGGCGTACGCCGCCTTCATCGCTGACGGCGGCTACAGCCGGCCGGAGCTGTGGATGAGTGAGGGCTGGGCGCTGGTGCAGGCCCGCCGCTGGCAGGCTCCCCGCTACTGGCGGGGCGAGGCGGAGTTCACCCTGGCCGGCCTGCGGCCGCGGCCGGCCGAGGCGCCGGTGCGGCACCTGAGCTGGTTCGAGGCCGACGCCTACGCCCGCTGGGCCGGGGCCCGGCTGCCGAGCGAAGCCGAATGGGAGCTGGCGGCCACCAGCTCCGCGGGGCTGGCGATGGCCTTCGGTCTGCTGTGGCAGTGGACCGCCAGTCCCTACCGTCCCTATCCGGGCTTCGAGCCGACGCCCGGCGCTGTAGGGGAGTACAACGGCAAGTTCATGACCTCCCAGTTCGTGCTGCGCGGCAGCAGCTTCCTCACACCGGCGGACCACTGCCGAAGCACCTACCGCAACTTCTTCCCGCCCGCGAGCCGCTGGATGGCCGCCGGCCTGCGCCTGGCACGGGGATGAGACGCCAGCAGCTGATCGATCTGCACCCCCAGCCGGCGGACATGGCGCAGTTGGTGAGCGAGGGCATGGCCTCGGACCCCAGGCGGCTGCCGGCCTGGCTGCTCTACGACGCCGAGGGCTCCCGGCTGTTCGAGGCGATCGGCGAGCAACCGGAATACGGCCTCACCCGCATCGAAACCGCCCTGCTGGAGGCGCGGTCACCGGAGCTGGCGGCGGCCCTGGGGCCCGGCGTGCTGGTGGAATTCGGCGCCGGCAACGCCCGCAAGGTGGGGCCGCTGCTCACGGCCCTGCGCCCGGCGGCCTACGTGGCCCTCGACATCAGCGGCAACCACCTCGATGCGGCCTGTCGCGCTCTGCAGGAGCGTCACCCGAGTGTGCCGGTGCTGGGCATCTGCTGCGACTACACCCGACTGGAGGAGCTGCCGCCCCACCCTCTGCTGAACGGACAGCGGTTGCTGGGGTTCTACCCCGGTGGTTCGCTGGGCAACTTCGATCCGCCGGAGGCTCGCCTGCTGCTGCGGCAGTTCGCCCGGCTGCTCGGCCGGGACGGTCGGCTGCTGATCGGCATCGACCAGCCCAAGGCGGTGGATCGCCTGGAAGCGGCCTACGACGACCGGGCCGGCATCTCGGCAGCCTTCGCCCTCAACCTGCTCAGGCGGCTGAACCGGGATCTGGCAGGCGACTTCGATCCAGCCGCCTTCCGCTACCGGGCCCGCTGGCAGCCGGATCGCTCCCGCATCGAGATGGCCCTGGTGAGCCGCAGGCCCCAGCAGGTGCGCCTGGCGGGCCGCACCTGGATGTTCGCCGAGGGTGAGCCTCTGATCACCGAATACAGCTACAAGTACACAGCCGCGGCCTTCCTGCAGCTGGCCGGCGAGGCCGGTTGGCACGGGACCGCCCGCTGGTCGGATCCGGCGGGGGATCTGTCGCTGCATCTGCTGCGACAGGCAGACTCGGAAGCAGCACCGGACAGGCGATGAGCAGGGACGACCAGCGAAGGGCGATGCGCAAGGTGCGCGAGGGTCTGATCGCCGAACTCGAGGAGCTCTACCGCCAGGCGTTCGATCGGATCGGCGACCAGGACCTGGGCGAGGGTGCCATCGCGCGGCTCACCCAGCTGCTGCTTCGCTCCCGCGAGGCGGCGATCACGCCGCTGCAGGAGGAGATCGAGGCCCCGCTGATCACCCGCGCCCCGGGGGAGGCCGCACCATGAGTGGAGGCAGCTGGCTCGACGAGCTGGAGGCGCGGCTCGACACCGCCCTGCAGTCGTTCCTGCGCTCGAATCCTGCCCAGGAGGCCCTCCTGGCCGAGGAGGAGGCCCGCGAGCGCCAGCGGAACCTGCGCCGCTCCCGGCTGGAGCTGCGCCAGGAGGCCGAGCTGCAGCGCCAGGGGCTGCTGCGGCTGGCCGGCGAGATCCGCCAGTGGCAGGACCGGGTGGAACGGGCCCGCGCGGCCGGCGCCGACGAGCTGGCCCGGCGCGCCAGCGACCACGTGGCCACCCTGATGGAGCAGGGCCGCAGCCGCTGGCAGACGCTGGGGGAACTGGGGGAGCGGTTCGTGGCCGTGGAACGGGACCTGGCCGACCTGGCCGCACCGCCTGCAACCCGCCCGGCCGGAGGCGGCCTCGATGCCGACTGGGCCCGCTTCGAAGCCGAACAGGAGCTGGAGGAGCTGCGCCGGCGCCTGCAGCGCTGATCGGCGCCGATGGAATTCCTGCTCTCGAAGCTGCTGCCGATCGCGGTCTACCCCCTCGGCCTGGCCCTTCTGCTTCAGATCGCGGGGCTGGCGGCCGGCCGCCGCCGTGGCGGACACTGGCTGAGCGCCACGGGCCTGGCCCTGCTCTGGGTGGCGGCGATGCCGCTCACAGCCCGGCTGCTGATCCGGCAGCTGGAGGAGCAGGCGAGCGGGCTCACCCCCGATCCCCTGCCCCGGGCGGACGCGGTGCTCGTGCTGGGCGGAGGCCTGCGGCCGGCGCTGCCCCCCCGCCGCGGCGTGGAGGTGAACGAGGCCGGCGACCGACTGCTCACCGGCGTGGCCCTGGTGCGGCGCGGGCTGGCACCGGTGCTTGTGGTGTCGGGCGGCCGGGTGGGGTTCACCGCCGGTGACGCGGCAGCCAGCGAGGCGGCCACCGCCGCACGGCTGGCGGAGGAGCTCGGCGTCCCCGCCCAGCGGATCCTGCGCAGCGACACCCCCCGCAACACCGGCGAGGAGGCGGAGGCGATCGATCGGTTGGCCCGATCCCGGGGCTGGCGATCGCTGCTGCTGGTGACCAGCGCCAGCCATCTCCCGCGATCGCTCGCCACCTTCGAGCGACGCACCCGGCTGCAGATCACCCCGGTGGCCACCGATTTCCTTCTGCCCGCCCGCAACGCCTACGGCACACCGACCCCTTCAAGCCTGGCCCTGGATCTGCTGCCGTCGGCCTCAGCGCTCGAGCTCACCACCCAGATGCTGAAGGAGCATCTGGGACGACTGGCCTACCGCTGGCGCGGCTGGGAATGACGGGCGGGGATGCGGCTCACTTCTTGGGGGCCGGCGGCACCAGGCTGACCCCCTCCGGGGGCGGGGTGGGATCGGGGTCGGCGATCAGCATGTGCTGCAGCACGATCTCGGGACGCTCACTGTCGCGCCAGCGGATCCGGTAGGCGGGCATCTTGGTGCCGCGGCTGGTGGTCTGCTCAACGGGCTCCATCACCCAACCCCGGCGTGAACGCCCCTGGGGGTTGCGCTTCACCACCGGATCGGCGTGTTTGAAGCGAAAACCGACGCGCTCGCCGCTCATGTGAAGGGGGACCCCAGGGAGGGAAAGTACCTACGACAGCAATTATCCCACTGCGCCGGTTCCGTCCCCGCCGCGGGCCTCGGGGCGCAGCAGGGGGAAGGCGATCACGTCGCGGATCGAGGGGCTGTCGGTGAGCAGCATCGCCAGCCGGTCGATGCCGATGCCGAGGCCACCGGTGGGCGGCATGCCGATCTCCAGGGCGTGGAGAAAATCCTCGTCCACGGTCTGGGCTTCCGGGTCGCCGGCCCGCCGGCGCTCCTGCTGCTGCTCCAGGCGGGCGCGCTGGTCCACCGGATCGATCAGCTCGCTGAAGGCGTTGGCCGTCTCCCGACCCACGATGAACAGCTCGAACCGCTCCACCAGGCCGGGCTTGCTGCGATGAGCGCGGGCCAGCGGCGAATTCTCCACCGGGTAGTCGAGCACGAAGGTGGGCTGGATCAGGCTCTCCTCCACCCGCTGCTCGAAGGCCTCCACCAGCAGCCGCCCCACGCTGTCGGCCGCCTCCGGCACCTCCAGATCCACGGCCTTCATCGCCGCCGCCGCCTGTTCGCGCGTGGTGAAGGCGTTGAAGTCGAGGCCGATGGCCTGCTGCACCAGCTCATGCATCGTGCACCGGCGCCAAGGGGGGGTGAGATCCACCTCCGCGCCCTGATAGGAGATGGTCGTGTCACCACAAACCTGCTGAGCCGCCGCAGCGATCAACTGCTCGGTCAGCGCCATCATGTCGTGATAATCGGCAAAGGCCTGGTAGATCTCCACCGAGGTGAACTCGGGGTTGTGGCGGGTGCTCACCCCTTCGTTGCGGAAGATGCGGCCCAGTTCGTAGACACGCTCGAAGCCGCCCACCACCAACCGCTTCAGGTGCAGTTCGGTGGCGATCCGCAGGGTGAGCGGCAGGTCGAGAGCGTTGTGGTGGGTGGTGAATGGCCGGGCGTCGGCGCCGCCGGCCTCGGTCTGCAGCACCGGCGTCTCGATCTCCAGGAAGCCCCGCTCGTCGAGCCAGCGGCGCATCGTGCTCACCAGCACGGCCCGGCGGCGGAAGGTCTCACGGGTGTGGGGCGAGACGATCAGATCGAGGTAGCGCTGGCGGTAGCGCTTCTCCACGTCAGCAAGGCCGTGCCACTTGTCGGGAAGCGGCTGCAGCGACTTGGTGAGCATGGTCCAACCCAGCACCTTCACCGAGAGTTCACCGCGGTCGGTGCGGCGCAGGGTGCCATCCACGCCGATCCAGTCGCCGGCGTCGGTGAGCGTGGTGATCCGCTCGAACACCTCCGGATCCTCGGGGTGGGAGGCCTGGAGCGCCGCTTTCTCGATGAAGAGCTGGATCGTGCCGGACTCATCAGCGAGGGTGAAGAAGGCGAGCTTGCCCATCACCCGGCGGGTCATGATCCGCCCGGCCACGGCCACAGGCTCGTCCAGCTCCTCTCCCCTGGGCAGGCTGGCGTGAGCCTCCTGCAGTTCCGCGGTGCGGTGACTGGGGGCAAAGCTCAGGGCGTAGGGGGCAAGGCCGTGGGCCTGGAGCGCCCTGGCCTTCTCCAGACGGGTCTCGCGCAGATCCGACAAGGCAGGCGACGGCAACAACGTTGAGGGCCATCCTGCAGGACCGCCGAACAGCCCCCTGGCCCCGCAGGTTCAGCCGGCGGCGGCGAGAGTGCCGTCGCCCATCCGCTGGGAGGCGTAGCCGGTGCCGCGCACGGTGAGGATCAGTTCAGGGTTGCGCGGGTCGGGCTCAAGCTTGCCGCGCAGCCGCGCGACGTACACGTCCACCACCCGCAGATCGGCGGCGCGACGGGGCGGATAACCCCAGAGCTGCTCCAGGATCTCGGCCCGCGGCACCACCCGTCCGGGTTCACGGAACAGCAGTTCGAGCAGGCTGAACTCGGTGTAAGTGAGGGCGATGCGTTGGCCTTCACGGGTGACCTGGCGGCGGTTGGTGTCCACCACCAGCTCGCCCACCCGCAGCACACCGCTGCCGGAGGCCGCCTCCCGCGGCTCGCCGGCGGCGGAACCACGACCCACCCGCCGCAGAATCGTGGCGATGCGTGCCTCGAGCTCCTTCGGGCTGAAGGGCTTGGGCAGGTAGTCGTCGGCCCCGAGGTCGAGCCCGGCCACCCGCTCGGCGATGGCATCGAGGGCAGAGAGGAAGATGATCGGCACACAGGATTCGGCCCGCAGGCGGCGGCAGACCGCGAAGCCGTCAAGCTTCGGCAGCATCACGTCGAGCACCACGAGATCGGGCTGTTCACGATCGAACAGGTCCAGGGCCTCCTCCCCATCCTCGGCACACACCACCCGATAGCCCGCGAGTTGAAGGCGCATCACCAAAACCCGGCGGACGGCGGGTTCGTCGTCGACCACCAGGACCGTGGCCTTCGCCATGGCGGCGTCGGGACCCTGCCGACGGGTGTCCTCCAAGGTGCCGGCCTGCCTGTGCATGCGCAACGTTCCGGATGAACCCGGGTGAAGAATCGCAACCACTCTACCGCCGGGCCCCCTGGGTCTTTCCCCGGATCGCCTCCGGCAGCGGCGATCTGGGCAGTCTTCACACTTTCTTCAGCCGCGGAACCGCCCTTCAGGGCCAGCGGGCTTCGGCGTAGCGGTTCCACTCCCCGGCAGCGGTACGCAGGGCTTCATCGCTGTCGAGGGCGCCGAGCATGGCACGCTGCAGCTGGGTGTAGACGATCGCCTGCAGCCGCTTGATGCCCGGGGTGGCGGGCACCAGCACCCGCGCCCGCTCGAGGGTGGCCACCGACAGCGCGCGGGCACGCTGCACCAGCGCCTCGCCGGGGTCTGCCGCTGCCGGCTCCGACAACCGCGCCTCCAGCCTCTGAAGGGCCTCCCGCGAGGACGGCAGCACCCGAGCCTCCTCAGCGAAGGCCAACTGGTTGGCGGCGTCGGTGAGGAAGAGGCCGAAACTCACCGCCTCCGGTGCCATGGAGCTGCTCTTCGGCACCACCAGGTTCATCACCGCCACGTTGGCGTCACCGTCAACGCCGGTGAGCGGCGGGAACGGCGCTGTGACGGCGGCGATGCCGGGGGCGTTGGTCTGGAGATTGCGCAGGAAATCCGGCCCGGTGGCCACCTGGGCCAGATCGCCGGCCTGGAACAGTTCGATCGCCCGCCGGTAGCCCTGGCTCACCACCTCCCGCGGCAGCAGGCCGCGGCGGTAGAGATCGGTCCAGAAGGCGAAGGCCCGCCGGCCCGCCGGGCTGACGAAAGCGGCCCGGCGCCGACCGTCGAGCAGGCGCACCCCCATCTGCACCATGGCCTCCAGCAGTTCAGCGGAGTCGTCGGGAACGGCCGTGACGAACAGGGCGTAACGGCCGGTGCGCCGCCGCACCTGCTCCGCATAGGCCGGAACCTCCTGCCAGCGCAGCGGTGGCCGCTCCAGGCCGGCCTGCTCCAGCAGGCGGAGGTTGGCCATCGTGACCCGGGCGGTGAGGTACCAGGGGAGGGCGAACTGGGCAGCGCCTTCCTGACCGGCCTCCCAGATGCGCGGCAGGTAGGCGGCCGCAGCCGAGGCAGGCAGCAGCGGCATGAGGTCGCGCAGGCCCCCCTTGCTGGCGAGATTGGCGGCGAAGGGAGGGTTGAGGTTCACCAGATCAGGCGCCGTGCGGGCGAACACGGCGGCCAGAAGCTTGCGTTCCACCGACGACCAGGGCACATCCGTCCAGCGCACCGAGACGCCGGGATGGCGGGCTTCCCAGGCGGCGATCACGCGTTCGAGGAAGGGAGTGAACCGCGGCGCCAGATCCAGGGTCCAGACCTGCAGCTGCCGCGTGTCGGGAGCCGATCGGCGCGCCGCCGGCAGCGAACAGCTTCCGGCCGCGAGGGTGAGGCCCAGCAGGCCCAGCGCACGCCGGCGAGACAGGGGCATCGGCCTAGCCCCGCGAGCCGGCACCCAACTGGCGCCAGAGCAGGAGCTGCAGAGAGCAGAGCATCGGGGCCAGCAGGGCGGTGAGCAGAGTCTGGGCCAGCAGAAGGTGCAGACCGGCGCCGAGCAGATCGATCCCATGCCAGCCGGACAGGGCCAGCGGGCCCGGGTGCACGCCGGGATCGAGCACGGCGGCGCCGCCGGAGGGGCTCTCCGGAGACACCATCACAGCGGCACTGCGCCACCAGCCCCGCAGCAGCCACTGCAGGACGAGGCTGAGTTCGAGCGTGAGGGTGCCTACCAGGGCGAGCAGTCCCAGCACCAGGGTGCCGCGAACGGGCGTGGCCCGACGGGCCAGCCGCCCCCACCACCAACCCAGAAGCACGAGCCCGGGCAGCAGGCTCGCGCTGGCGGGATGCAGGGAATCGAGCAGCAGGCCGAGCGCTGCACCCGCCAGCGCACCCGAGCGGGGCCCTTCGCACAGCGCCCACGGCAGCAGCCACAGCACGGCCCAGGCCGGCGGAACGCCGCCCAGGCGCAGCCAGGCCGGGGCCGCCAGGGTAAGCAGGGGCACGAGCAGGGCTGTGGCGACGCACCAGGGATGGCGCGAGAGGGCGGCCATCAGCGCAGCAGCACCTGCACCCAGTCCACGGCGCCCACAGGAGCGGCCAGCTGCACGATCGCCTCCGGCGCCGGATCGGCGGAGTCGTTCACGGCCTGGATCACCCCCACCGGCAGGTTGGGGGGCACCAGGGTGCTGGCGGGCGAGGTGAGGACCACGTCGCCGGGCCTGACCTGGGGATCCTTCTCGAGAAAGCGCAGCAGGGGGCGATCGGTGCCGATGCCGCTCAGCAGCCCCTGGCGCTGGTTGCGGCCCACCCAAACCCCCACGCGGCTGACCGGATCGGTGAGCAGGGTGACCGTGGCCGTGGTGGGGGTCACGGAGGACACCCGACCGATCAGCCCACCGGGGGCCAGCACGGCCTGACCGGTGGCAATGCCCTGGAGCGAGCCGGCCCCGAGCATCAGCCGCTGCCACCAGCCGCCGGGCTCCCGGGAGATCACGGGAGCGGAGACGCGCCCCTCGCCGCTGGCGGCCTGGAGACCCAGCAGGCCGCGCAGGCGCCCGTTCTCGAGCTCCAGCTGGCTGAGCCTGGCCTGGTCCTCGAGGCGACGGGCGGAGCGCAGCCATTCCGACTGGGCCGTGCCGGGCCAGAACGGACGGCTCAGCAAGGCGTAGGCGTCGGCCAGCAGGGCGCCACGGCTGAAGCGGATTCCCAGCAGCACCAGGACCATCACCAGCAGCCAGAGCGGAGCCCGGGGAGCGGAGGCGGCGGTGGCGCGGCGCAGCCAGCGAGCTGCCGGCATCGACTCAGGCGACCTGACGGGCGAAATCCGGGGTATCGAGCACGCGGGAGAGGTGCTGATAGTCCTCGAGCACCATGCCGCAGCCATTGACCACGCACAGGAGTGGATCTTCGGCGACGTGGGTGAGGATGCCGGTTTCGTGGCTGATCAGGTCGCAGATCCCGCGAACCAGGGCACCGCCTCCAGCGAGCATGATGCCGCGGTCGACGATGTCGGCGGCCAGCTCGGGGGGGGTGCGCTCGAGGGTGCGCTTCACCGCCTCCACGATCACGTTCAACGGTTCGGCCATCGCCTCGCGGATGTCGCCGGCCCGCACGTTCACCGTGCGGGGCAGCCCGGAAAGCAGGTGCAGGCCACGCACATCGATCGAGGTCTCATCGTGCTCGTCGTCGGGGAAGGCGGAGCCGATGCGGATCTTGATGTCCTCGGCCGTGCGCTCGCCCACCACCAGGTTGTGGACCTTCTTGAGATACACCCCGATCGCATCGCTGAGCTCGTCGCCCGCCACCCGCACCGACTCGCTGATCACGGTGCCGCCGAGGCTGAGCACGGCCACCTCGGTGGTGCCACCGCCGATATCCACGATCATCGTGCCCACGGCCTCGGTGACCGGCAGACCGGCCCCGATGGCGGCGGCCACCGGCTCATCGATCAGATGCACGGTGCGGGCACCGGCCAGCCCCGCCTCCCGCACAGCCCGGCGCTCCACGCCGGTGACGCCGCTGGGGATGCCGATGACCAGCCGGGGGGCGATCACGCCCCGGCCCTCGTTGCCCTTCTGAATGAAGCTCTTGATCATCTGCTCGGCGGCGTCGAAGTCGGCGATCACGCCATCGCGCAGGGGCCTCACCGCCCGGATGTTGCCCGGGGTGCGGCCGAGCATCAGCTTGGCCTCATCGCCCACCGCCAGCGGCACATTGCGCTGCAGATCGATGGCCACCACAGAGGGTTCCTGCAGCACGATGCCCTTCCCGGACACGTACATCAGGGTGTTGGCCGTACCCAGGTCGATGCCGATGTCGCGGGAGAACTGGAAGCGGCGGAACATCAGCAGGGTAGGGCCGGGGCTGCGGCGGATCATAGGGGCCGCCAGCGGCGGGGCCTTCCCGGGGCGTGCCGACCGGGACAGGGGGTGGAACTCTTGGAACGTGGCCCCGGACCGGGTGCCGCATCATTGTCCGAATCGTTCCAGGAGCTGCGCCATGGGCGTTAATTCCATCACCCTCGTCGGCCGGGCCGGCCGCGATCCCGAAGTTCGTTACTTCGAGAGCGGAAGCATGGTGGCCAACCTCACCCTGGCGGTGAACCGCCGCAGCCGGGATGACGAGCCCGACTGGTTCAACCTCGAGATCTGGGGGAAGCAGGCCCAGGTGGCGGCCGACTACGTACGCAAGGGCTCCCTGCTGGGGATCATCGGCTCCTTCAAGCTCGACCGCTGGACCGACAAGGGCACCGGCGAGGAGCGCAGCAAGCCGGTGATCCGGGTGGATCGGCTGGAACTGCTGGGCAGCAAGCGCGACGCCGAGTCCGGTGGCGGCAGCTTCGGCGGCGGCTACGGCGGCGGGGAACCGAGCGAAGAGGAAGTGCCGTTCTGAGCACCGCGCCTCCCGCAACAAAAAGCCCGACCAGGGCTTGTGCCAGTTCCTCAGCCGGGCCATCAACCACCTGAAGCCAGCCAGGGCGTCCTCCGGGGCGCCTTTTTGCTGTCCCGTTGCCGGCCCCATGGCTGCCTCTCCGCCGGTCGCTTGCAGCACCTTCGCTGGTCGCCTGCTGCGCCCGCCCCAACGAACGAGCCCTCCAGCCTGGACCCATCCACCCTGCTTATGGCGTCCAGGGGCAACTGAGAACCGGCGTTGCGCCAGCGTGCCGGTTCTCAGTTGCCCCTGGACGCTTCAGTGGGAACTGGTGCGCTTCTTCCAGGTGCGCAGCCCCAGCCAGACCCCGAAGCCCAGCACCGCCACCACCAACAGCACCTTGATGATCTTGGCCACCGGCTCGATCCACACCTCCACTTTGCTGTAGCTCTCGCCCAGCAGCAGGCCCGCCACGGTCAGCAGCAAGGTCCAGATCAGGCTGCCGGCCGTCGTCCAGATCAGGAAGGGCACAAAGGGCATCATCTCGATCCCGGCCGGCACCGAGATCAGGGTGCGGATGCCGGGGATCAGCCGTCCCCAGAACACCAGGGCCGTGCCGTGGCGATTGAACCAGTCGCGGCTGCGGTGCAGCTCCTGTGGGCTGATGCCGATCCAGCGGCCATGGCGCTGCAGCCAGTGCTCGATCCGCTCCTCATTCACCAGCCGTCCGATGCCGTACCAGGGCAGGGCGCCCAGCACCGTGCCCAGCAGGCCGGCGAGCACCACAGGCAACAGAGCGAGCTTGCCCTGCTGCACGTAGAAGCCTCCCAGGGGCATGATCAGCTCCGATGGGATCGGCGGGAACAGGTTCTCCAGAAACATCGCCGTGAAGATGGCGCCATAGCCCGCCATCGGATTCGCCTCCACGGCCGATCCGATCATCTCGGGGAGCTTCTGGATGAGTTCGATCGCCACGGGCACTGAACGTCTTTGAACAGCTTCCCACAATGGAAGCCTGAAAGGCTCAGGTCAACCGCCTGCACATAAAGACATCCATCAGGAATCCAAAAGGCGGAGCCGCAGCAAACCCGCTGCATGCCAGACCAGCACTGTTCAATCTTGCGGTTGCCGTCGCCAAGGACGGACCGACAAGGAGGAAGGGAAGCAGTCTCGAATGCATCCATGTGGGAGCACGAAGTTTCAATCGAGACACAATTTCGATGAGTCTCCGGCATCGCGCCACCTCATCGAGCCCATGCCGACAGGCGGCCGGGTCATGCGCCCGTGGCGAAGCTAGACTTCCCACCATAGATCAACAAGGCACGAGGAAATGAGATCGACTGTGAAGAAAACAAAGTGGATAAGCCCACAACACACTAGCATTGCAGATGCAGCGCTGCACAAGTTAGATCTACTGCAGACAAGTGACGAAGGCACAACCGCAACCCATCCTCATAGGCTGCGGCAGGTGGTTGCGATAAACCTCCGAACTGCTACTGACTCTGCAGGCAAAAGCCTTACAAAGGCAGGAAGTCTAGACGCCTCAAAGTAGTCACAGATAGAAACAAAGCGATGACACCTTGGCCAAAGATCCCGAGAATGAATACAAGGCAGCAGGAGCTGCTATCGTTGTGCGCACTCAGACAGGAACATGAGTCAGCATCCTTATCCAATTCTTTTGGGCTACGCATTGCTGCTGACTGCTGGCCAAGCACTCTTCAAAGCAGCTTCCCAGCAATCCAACACGCTTGCAGATGGGCCGATCAATTTTGCAGTCGGCCTCCTACTAAGCCCATTCTTTCTAATAGGGTGCTTTCTGTACGCGCTTTCCACAATTCTGTGGGTGGCGATACTGAATAGGCTACCGCTTTCTCAAGCCTATCCCCTAGTGATCGCAACATCCATCTTGTTCACCACACTACTGGGAGTCTATCTGTTCAAGGAGCAGCTCACACCGGATAAGATGCTCGGCATGGCTCTTGTAACTGCTGGCGTCGCTGTCCTGTCCCGATCAATTCCATGAAAACTGAGTCCCACTACATTGCTCCTCGCCTGGCTGGCCTCGGACCGAGGCTTGCATGGAAAGTGAGGCAGGATCTATACAATGAGATGATCGAAAGGCTTCATCCAACACAAGAGTGGTCCATCCTCGATGCAGGAGTAACATCAGATCGAACATTGGATTCAAACTTTTTTGAAAGACTTTATCCCTTCCCGAATCAGATCACTGCTGTTGGCCTTGAAGATGCCTCCTTCTTAGAGCATGAGTATCCAGGATTAAAGTTTGTCTTGGCAGATGCTTGCGAACTTCCATTTGAGGACAACGCATTCCACCTCGCATTCTGCTCGGCAGTAATTGAGCATGTTGGCTCTCGGACTCGACAGAGGAAGTTGCTTCAAGAACTCACCAGGGTCAGCAGGATAGCAGTAGTGACAACACCTAATCGCTTCTTTCCGCTAGAGTTCCATACAATCACCCCATTACTCCACTGGCTACCAGCTCGGTTTTTTCGAGGCTTTCTCAGGCTTACAGGGCGTGAATTTTTTGCCCGTGAAGCAAACTTAAACCTACTGGATGAAAAGACGATCGAAAAGATGCTTGTGAGCAGTGGCATCTCCTTTGCCAAACATCCCTACTTCTTGCTCGGCATAAAGAGCAACCTTGTCTATTACACACACAAATAGCCGCTCAAGTCAATGGCCATCAACCGGAGGCATGGAATCAGCAGCAACTACTAACCCACACGAAATGCTGCCGCCACAAACGCAGA
>JANWUR010000029.1:0-7530 GCA_024958655.1 Cyanobium sp. FGCU6
GGGCAGATTCAGGGGTGTCTGTGGAGAGGCTGGGGGGTGATCTACGCGCAACACGCTCCTAGAGTGGTACACAGATACCAGTCTGGCCATGGCCCGTAGCGCGATCCAGTTCCAGAAAGGTCTCTCCCTGCCTGAGTTTCAGCGGCTCTACGGCACCGAGGAGCAATGTGAGGCTGCTCTGGAGAAGGCGCGCTGGCCTGATGGGTTCCGCTGTCCCCGCTGCAATGGCCATGAGTATGGGCTGGTCTATGGCCGGCTCAAGCGCTATCAGTGTCGCAACTGCAGCCATCAGGCCACGATCACAGCTGGCACGATCATGCAGGCCACCAAATTGCCTCTGATCACCTGGTTTCTAGCCTTTTACCTGATCGGCCAGGCTAAGACTGGCATCTCATCTCTGGAGCTCAGCCGTCACCTGGGCGTGAACTACGACACTGCCTGGCTGCTGCACAACAAGATTCTGCGGGCGATGGCTGATCGGGAGGATGCCTACCTGCTGCAGGGAAAGATCCAGATCGTAGCCTCTGGCTTCCGCGAAGCGGTTGACTCCTACCTCGGCGGAGAACTCCTGGGCGGCAAGGCGGGTCGAGGATCGGAGAACAAGATCCCCATCGTCGCGCCCGTCTCCTTGAACGAGGCGGGGCATCCCCTTCACGCCAGGATTACGGCTGTGAGTGGCTTCAGCTCAGAGGCAATCGGCGCCTGGGCCAGAGATCACCTGGCACCCGGAAGCCAGGTGCTTTCCGATGGCCTTGCCTGCTTCCGTGCCGTCACCATCGCGGGCTGCAGCCATGAAGCCATCGTCACCGGTGGGAAGCACCCCAGCGAGCTGCCGCAGTTCCGCTGGGTCAACACGCTGCTGGGCAACCTCAAGACCAGCTTCAACGGCACCTTCCATGCCTTCAACTTTGACAAGTACGCCAGGCGCTACCTCGGCGGCTACTGCTTCCGCTTCAACAGGCGCTTCTCGCTGGCGGCGATGACTGAACGGATCGCCAATGCGGTCTGTTGCTGTATGCCTAGCGCCGAAAGGGGGCTCAGGGTCGCGGAGGCTTATGGGTAATCAAGAGCGGTTTTGGGCGGCTGGGCTTGGGTGAATCATGGGCCTGCGCGCTTGGATCCTTGGCTCCTGGGACTCGCGTGTCTCGCCCGTCTGTTCGGGGGGGACTGCCCGGCGGTGAAGCACGTCTGCAGGTCCGTCCTGGCAGCCCCCCCCCCATGAACCCTGCCTGCCCTGTTCGACTCTCCTGGCGTCCGGCCACAGCTCTCAGACAGGCGGGAAGCGGGTACGGCGTTTCACCGTAAGATGTGCAGTGTCGGCTTGGAGGAGGGCCCGTGGCCGTTGATGAGCGCCTCGATCTGAAGCTCAGTGCCGCAGACAAGCAACTGCTGGCTCAGGCAGCCGCGATCGAAGGATTAAGCATGGCCGCATTCGTACGGCTGGCGGCCAGACAGCGCGCCGCCGAAGCCGTCCAGCGTGAACAGCAGCTGGTGCTTTCACAGCGTGATTTCACGACATTCCATGCCGCCATTGCCCAACCGTTCGCGGCCAATGCCGAGCTGGCAGCAGTGATGGAGGAAGCCCGCACGCGCGTCCGCCGTGTTTGAAGAGCAGCTGCTCGATCCAGCACGCCACAACCGCAAGGTCTTTTCGTGTGGCGAGCCAGACCTGGATCGGTTCCTGCAACAGCAGGCGCACCAGAACATGCGTCGCGGTGTGAGCCAGACCTTTGTGCTCGTGCCTGCCGATGCCCCTGCTGAGATCGCTGGTTTCTACACCCTGGCGCCTGCTGAGGTGCGGCTTGCCTTGCTGCAGCCGGCCGACGCCAAGCCGCTTCCTCCCTATCCAGTCCCCTGTTTCCGGATGGGCCGTCTGGCACGCGAGCAGCGTTGGCGTGGGCAGGGTATCGGCGGGCTGCTGCTGGGGCTGGCTGTGCAGCGGTGCCTGGAAGCCAGGCGATCCGTCGGCGGCTATGCACTGATCGTCGATGCCATGAATCCTGAGGCCAGGTCTTTCTACGAGCGGCATGGTTTCCGCCCATTCCTCGACACGCCGTTGAGCCTCTACTTGCCACTGGGCGGTTGAGGTTGCGCCCCCGGGCATGCCGGCGGTCCGCTGATCACCTCAGCCGCGACGCGCATCTCTGCCGCCTCGATGTGGAACCTGATACAGATGCAGAGCCGCCACTGGCCTTTGGGCCAAGGGGCTGAGCAGACGCCGCAGGGCTCCGGTCGGCAGCGGCGGTCCTTCAGCGTGCCACGGCAGTGCCGCGGCGTGCATCGGCCAGCCGCCGCCGCGCTCCGCTCCGGGGCCGGTATGGGGGGTGGAGGCAGGGCCGCTCTCCCGCGGCTGCGGTGGCTGGGCATTCGCCCGCGTCGATGTGGGCAGAGATGATGCCCCAGGTCTCTTCGCGCGGCTGCGCGGCCGGTTGGGCATTCAGGGCTCAATCTGGAGGGTCTGCTTTCGGCTTTTCGCTCCATCAGCGCATGGCCGTGCTTTGCGTAGATCCGTTGCACAGCAGCGGTTCTACCGCCTCTGCAGTGCGTTTGCACTGGTAGAATAAGAGCTGCACTAAAGGCCACGAGCCCATCGCCTGCGGCAACGAAATCTCCGGACAACTTGCCCCGTTCGTTTGCTCTGTAGCCCATGAACTTGTCCTCTGCTGCAGTGGCCCAGACCGCTGCATTGCCTTCCCTTGGCCCCCTGCCGCCGGCGTTGGCCCATCGCTCGGTTGTCATCGTCACGGCCGGTGGTCGTGATCTCGTCTGGCCCCAGGAGCGCATCGCCTCCGGCCTGCTCCAGCGCAGTGGTGGCCGGCCCGTCCATCTGCTGCTCCATGGCGATGCCCGTGGTGCTGATCGCGCCAACGGCCGTGCCGCCCAGCAGCTCGGCTGGCGGGTCCAGTCCCTCGCCGCTGATTGGCGCCGCCATGGCCGCGCTGCCGGTCCGATCCGCAATCGCCTCCTGCTGGAGCAGGCCCTGGTGGAGGCCCAGGCCCACACCTCCCCCGCGTTCGGTGCCTCGGTGCTGGTGATCGCCTTTCCCGGTGGGGCAGGCACGGCCTCGCTGGTGCAGCAGGCCCGCCGCTGCTCCTCCCGGTCTCCGGTGCCGGTGGTGGTGATGGAAGTGCCGCCGCCCTTCTCGCCCGAGCCGCTTGCCGCTTGAGCGGCAGTCGCCACCCCATTCCTCTCGCCCTTCATCCCCATCCCCATGTCCGTTCTCACCGCCCCCGCCTCTCCTCTCGCCCCGGCTCTCCCCCAGGCCGCCGGTCCGTCCTGCAACCTCCAGCGCTCCGGTTCCCTCTGGCAGCTGGGCATCGAGGCCCAGGAGCTCACCACCGCCATCGGCCAGCTCGCTGAGCAGCTGGAAGCCGACGACGACGATTCCCGCGCCCAGGCCATCGCCGATCTGGAGGCCGCCCTGCTGGCCGAGGAAGGCAACAAGCAGGCCCTCGTCGCCAAGGCCGTAGCGGAACGCTTCCGCGCAGCGGTTGCCACCTGCTGGGTGATCGAGCACCTGCGCAGCCAGGCCGCCTACCGGCATCAGCAGGCCAAGTGGCTCACCGAGCTGTCCCGCTCCGATTCCTCCCGGGCCGACGCCCTCGAGGACTCCCTAGTCCTGGTGCTCACCCGGCTGCAGCCCACCTCCACCCGCTTCTCGTTCCCCAATCACGAGCTGACCTCCCACAAGTCACAGGCCGTCGAGATCGCCGACGAAGACGCCCTCCCCTCCGAGTGGCTCGCCCTCAAGACCACCAGCCAGCCCGATAAGGCCGCGATCAAGGAAGCCCTCAAAGCCGGCCGTCTCATCCCCGGTGCCCATCTGATCTCCCGCCGCTCCTGGCGCATCCACTGAGGGGCAAGAGGCCCCCTCGTATGCGGGGTTCCGGCTGGGCAGCCGGGGCCCCTTCCCCTTCTTCCTCACACCATTTCTTCCATCGCCATGACCGTCGCCGCTCCTTCCGCCAACGGGGCCAGCACCACCAGCCGCCCTGCTGCTCCTCGACCCGTCCAGAGGCCTCCCTCGGCCCTGGAGCTGATCCGCTCCGCTGATCGAACCGAGGCAGCTGCTCCAACAGCCGCGCCAGAAACAGCGTCGGCCGCCGTCTCGGTTCAGCTCCCAGGCTTCTCCCCCGAGCAGCTCGCCGCCCTCTCGGCTCCCCTCGATCGCGCCCGCATCTCCTCCCGCGAGCAGGGGCGCGGCCGCGTGAACTACCTGCAGGGCTGGGTGCTGATCGAGGAGGCCAACCGCATCTTTGGCTTTGATGGCTGGCAGCGTCAGACCCTCTCCAGCCGCTGCGTCACCGCATCGGCCGCGACCAGAAGCCCGGCTGGGGCGTCACCTACATCGCCCGCGTGCGCATCACCATCCACGCCGGGGCCCATGGCCCCCTCATCCGCGAGGGCACCGGCGCCGGCCACGGCATCGACACCGATCTGGGCCTGGCCCATGAATCGGCCATCAAAGAGGCCGAAACCGACGCCATGTAGCCGAAGGCCCGCGAAGCGGTAGCGCGCCCTGGTGACCTTCGGGAATCCGTTCGGCCTGGCGCTGTATGACAAGAGCCAGCGGCAGGTGAGCGGGGATCCGGCTGCGATGGCAGCCAATGGCGCGCAGAACCGCGGCAGCAACAGCAACAGCCCGGCCACCCAGCGCCCCTCGGCCCAGCCTGCAGCGCAAGCAGCGGCGCCCCAAGCTCCCGCCCTAGCGGCAGCGCCCCATGCCCCGCTGGATCCGCCCACCATCCGCTCCCTCCAGGAGCGCATCCGATCGCTGCTCCCGCCGCCGCTGGCGGCCTTCTCCCGCGCCTTCCGCTCCGCCTTCCAGGTGCCGGACTCCATCCCCACGGTCGCCGGACTGATCACCGAGCAGCGGCACCGCGCCTGGATCCAGAACTACCTCGCCCAGGGCCTCGGCCAGGGCCTCAGCCAAGCCCAGGCCCGCACCGCCTGAGCTCGGCAGACTGCCGCTACCAGCGCGGGGCCTCCCCAGGCCCCGCTTCCTTTCCCTCCGCAACCACAGCCATGCGCCACAACCTCGGCCGCGTGGTGGCCACCGCCGCCGTGGCCGCCGCCGTGCCCCACCACCAGATCACCGCCCTGCTCGATCGCCATGCCGCCGGTGACTGGGGCGAGATCTCCGATGACGACAAAGCCGCCAACGACCAGGCCGCCCGTAGCGGCGACGGTCGCCTCTTCTCCAGCTACAGCACCACCGAACACGGCACCCTCTGGATCATCACCGACGACATCCGCGCCGACGGCGAGGGGCCGATCACCACGGTGCTTTTCCCAGACGACTACTGACGGGGCGCCAGGATTCGGTGGCCACGGCTCAGCTGCAGGCTGCCCAATCCATCGGCACCAGCGTGAGCTGCTGCCATCCCCCCCAAATCACAGCCCCGGCGCAGCGGCGGGACCGAATCCAGCAGAGGTCCGCCGGTAGGCGGGCCTGAGACTGGTGAGGGCTCGGCGCAAGACGGTGGGAGGGGCGCAGATCAGCGCCAGGCCGCAAACCTCAGGCGCAGAGGGGCCAAGCGGCGAGAACGACTCAGCGGATCCCGTAGCATCCGCCCAGTCATCCAGCGCTGAATGGCGAGGGTTCTGCTGTTCCTCTCCAGCGTCTCGGATGAATTCCTGAGCTATCGGGAACGCTTGCGCCACCTGCTCACCCGCCCGGATGTGGAAGTGAAGGTGCAGGAAGACTTCATCGTCACCGGCGATGAAACCCTGGAGATGCTCGACACCTACATCCAGGGCTGTGATGGCGTGATCCACCTGGTGGGCGACATGACCGGGGCGATGGCCAAGCCCCCATCGGTGGCAGCCATCGCCCAGCGCTATCCCGAGCTGGGCAGTCGCTATCCGCTGACGGAGTTTCTGCGGCCCGATGGGCCATCCCTCTCCTACACCCAGTGGGAGGCCTGGCTGGCGCTCTGGCATGGCAAGAAGCTCTACATCGCCACACCCCAGCCGCAGGCCCCGCGGGATGGGGACTACCGGATGGAGCAGGAGCAGCAGGCGCACCAGCAGGCCCACCTGGCCCGCTTGCGCAGCGGGGCCCGCTATCCGGGCTGCACGTTCAGCGGTCACGACGAGCTGGCGGCGGAGGTGCTGCGCTCCTTCGTGCTGGACCTGCTGGTAATGGCGGGCCTCACCCGCCGGCCGCAGACCTTGCCTTTCGCGAGCATCGGCCCGTTGTTCAAGGGCCGCAGCGCCCTCATGGAGGCGCTGGAGTCCGCCGCCCGGCCCCTGGCGTTGATCGGCCCGGGCGGTGTGGGCAAAACCCGTCTGGCGATCGAGCACGCCTGGCGGCAGATCGGCCGCTGCAATGCCGTGCTGCTGGTGAGCGCCGGCAGTGTGGAAGCGCTGAACCGCAATCTGGCCGCGCTGTGCAAAGCCGAGGCGCTGGATCTGCCCGAGAAAGAGCTCACAGAAGAAGCCGCCCAACGGCAGGCGGCACTCCACTGGCTGCAGGCGAACCCGGGCTGGTTGCTGATCCTCGACAACGTCGACACAGCGGAGGCCGCGGTGGAGGTGGAAGCCCTGCTGCCCCAGCTCAGCGGCGGTCAGGTGGTGATCACCACCCGCCTGCGCAACTGGAGCGCGGCGGTGGATCTGCAGGAGGTGGATGTGCTGGCACCGGAGGACGCCACCGCGTTCCTGCTGGAGCGCACCGCGGATCGCCGCCGCCAGGCGCCAGACGATCGCGACACCGCCAAGGCCATCGCCGTGGAGGATCTCGGACGCCTGGCCCTGGGCCTGGAGCAGGCCGGTGCCTACATCAGCCAGCAGCGTCTCAGCCTGAGCGACTACCGCCGCCAGTGGCAGCGCAACCGCGAAACGGTGCTGGCCTGGAATGATCCACGGCTGATGCAATACGACCGCAGCCTGGAGACCACCTGGTTCACCAGTTACCAGCAGGTGAGTGAAGCGGCTCGCTGCCTACTGCGGCGGCTGGCCTGGCTCTCGCCAGAACCCATCACCGAGAGCCTGCTGGCTGTGGAGGTCGCCGGAGATCTGGAAGGAAGCGGCGATGGCGGGGAGGCGATCAGCCAGCTGGAGGGCTATTCCCTGGTGAACCGCTCGGCGGAAGCACCCACTTTCTCGGTGCATCGCCTGGTGCAGGAGGTGGGTCGGCTCTGGCAACAACAGCAGAACGAGCCGGAAGCAAACGAACTGAAAAACGCCCTGGAGTGGCTCGATGCGGCCTTTGTGGGCGAGCCGCAGGATGTGCGTAGTTGGCCAGTGCTGGATCCCCTGGCGCCCCATGCCAAAGCGGTGGCGGGGTTTGCGGATCAGGCCGGGATCACAGATCCAACTGCCCGGCTGATTAGTGCGCAGGGAGTACTGCTGTTTTGCAAGGCGGCCTACAGCGACGCGGAGCCGCTGATGCGGCGGGCGTTGGCGATCGATGAGGCCAGCTACGGCACCGATCATCCCAATGTGGCCACAGCTCTCAACAACCTGGCTTCGCTGCTGCAGGCCACCAACCGCCTGGCGGAGGCGGAGCCGCTGATGCGGCGGGCG
>JANWUR010000029.1:7630-45538 GCA_024958655.1 Cyanobium sp. FGCU6
GCCACCAACCGCCTGGCGGAGGCGGAGCCGCTGATGCGGCGGGCGCTGGCGATCGCTGAGGCCAGCTACGGCACCGATCATCCCAATGTGGCCACAGCTCTCAACAACCTGGCGCAGCTGCTGAAGGCCACCAACCGCCTGGCGGAGGCGGAGCCGCTGATGCGGCGGCATCTCGAGATCTTCATCGACTTTTCCCGGCAGGGCTATCAACATCCCCACCTTGAGGCTGCCTTCGGCAACTACTCCTCACTGCTCAAGGACATGGACCTCCCCGAAGCCGAAATCGAGGCCAAGTTTCAGAGCCTCTTGCCACCTTCATCCTGAAGGATTTACACAATCAAGCCGCTGCAGCCATCCCTCCGATGGTTACCCACGTCGTTCTCTTCCGCGTCTGCTCCGACCTGCCACCAGGTTGCATAGAAGCCGTGTTTGAGGAGCTGCGCGGCTTCCGCCAGTCGATCCCCGGCTCAACGGCTTCCAGAGCGGCGCCTACCAATTCCCCGAGGGGCTCTCCCAGGGCTTCAGCCACGGCTTCACCATGACCTTCGTGGACGGGGCCGCCCGTAACACCTACCTCCCCCCATCCACTTCACCAGGCGGTGGTGGCCGAGCTGCTGCCGATGCTTGAGGAAGGATTGGAGAGCGTGGTGGCCTTCGACTTTATCGATGCCGTGATGGGCTGAGCCCCCTGCCAACCGGGTCTTCCTGCACCTGCCAACCACCTCTCTACGCACCCTGCTCCCCGCTGCGGGATCCGCAGCCTGGTGATGCACATCTACCCGGATGGCATCCAGACCTGCGGCCATGAGGGTGATGTTTCGCATTGACTCCCGAACATCTTCCAGACGCCAGCTGGCCGGTGCAGCAAGCAGAAAGGGCCGGCGCCTGCCGGCCCCCAGGCTCACAGAGGGAGTGGATCCCAGGCGGCCTCGGCCTCGGCCTCCAGCCGCCGCTCGATCTCCGAGACCCGAGCCAGGAATGCCGCCATCGCCGGCAGCACTTCCTCCTCCAGCAGCGTGATCTCTTCTTCTGTGTAAACCGCATCGATCCAGCAGCGGCGGATCGGCCGGCTCTGGTGGGTGCGCAGGATCCACTCCAGCGCCCGCTGGCAGGATTCCACCAGCGAACCGGGATCCTCCTTGGCATAATGTACAGCCGTGGTGGCCATGATGACGGCGCCTTCCGGCGCAGCGACGGGACACCGCAGTGCACGCCCCGCCCGTCAAGGGGCGGCCCCTCCCGCAGCGCGGTGAGCACCGGCGCCCGCGCCGGGGCGATCGCGCAACATCAGCACCCGCCGCCTCGCGCAGCCCTTGACCATGGGCGAGCCTGGAGGGGGCCCGGTGCGGAGCACTTGGTGGGGCCCAGATGGGAGATCGAGAGAAAGGCAGAGGGAGAGGAAAACCCAGGGCGGCAACCCGACCACAGCGCCATTGACTCTCCACTCCACTGGAGAGTGGATGCTCGGTCCATGGGCGGGATCATCCCCGTCCGCCTCATCCACCCAACCCGGAGATGCCATGACCTGCACCTGTTCCCTCCCCACCCCTCAACCCCAAGCACTTGTCGAGCTCTGCCCCTGCGGCTGCGGTTGCACGGCCGACTGCACCTGAAACACCGGCGGCTCCTGTGACTGCGGCTGCACCTGCAGCAAGGGCTGACGCCAACAAGCGGGGGAGAGCTTCGGCATCCCCCGCCTCCTCAGAAGGAGCCAGCTCCTGCAGGGGAACGAGGGATGAAGCCCCTTCATGAACCTCCGTTGCCCCCGGTGAAGAGCGGTGTCGAATCCGCTGCGCCCGTTGCTCGCACCAGTGAGCCGGCCCATCGTGGCTGCATCGGGATTCGGAGGCTCCATCGATGGAAGACACCCCCCCTGAGCAGACATCAGGAGCGCGCTGACGATCCGGCCCCTGCTCCAACACTCTCAACGGATCCCTGACGTTCCTGGCGTGTCAGACCGTCGCCGTCCACTGCACCGTCCCAGGTGCCCCGGACCCAACGGAACGTCCCGATGGACACCTGGCCCCAGGTGCCAGCGCCGGCAGCTCCGCCCACAACCGAAGACACCCTGATCTGACGATCAACCGATCGCGCAGCTGCGCCCTCACCCCCTTGGGGAGGCACCACGGCTGAGCAGGCAAAGGCCCGGGGCCCAAGCTCCGGGCTTTGTTGTGCTGCATCATCAGAGCCCCGGCAGGCCAATCCCAGGGCTGGTGATCGGCTACGACATCACCTTGCGGCGTTCCAAGGCAGATACCGCATATCAGCGGGGAAGACGGATGGCGACATAGTTATAGTCTTTATTCTCGATCTTATCTGGCCCAAGCACTTGGAAGGTGCTGGTCCACGTCTCTCCGTCCTGGAACCTGGCCATGAGTTTGAAGCGGTCGCTATCAACCTTGGTGATATCCCAGGTTCCTGCACGGCGGACTCGCTGTCCCTCGCCTGAAGAATTCTGGAACTGCTGGAAAATCCCGTCGAAGGTGCCATCCTCATTCCAGTTGACAATCGTTGACCCACTAACTGGACCGAAATTCTGCTCGACCTGCCAACGCCCTGCGAATGCCTTCCTAGAGATTGCGCGGGTTATATCGCCACCGCCAGCGGGCGTTTTTCTTTCATCGAATTCAAACTCAAATCCACCCGGCAGCTTTAAATTGCGCGGCAATCCCCACTGCCAAGTTGCGCCAACCACCAGCAACAGTGCTACCGCAGTGATCGCCCCGGTTGGACTAAGCCAGGCATGTCTAGGTCTGTCGCCTTGGGAAGACTCTGGCTCTTTTCTATCGGGCGTAGCCATGGATAATCAGTACAGAAGAACAAGAGCAAGTACGTACACCTTGGGGCATTGTCCTGTCACTCCAATCGCCCTAGTCATGGACCCGGTCAGCTTAGATCGAAAACAGGTCCAGAAACGGGTAATCGAAACTCAGCCGCCCTCAGCTTTGAACCATGGACTTCGGAGCATTGAATGTGAACCCAATCGAGTTCGCCGTTGGCCCCGAACCACATCCCTTGAGGCCTGAGCTGTGGCGTACGCCAACCCGTTCAAGCCAACCAGGTCGATACCCATAAAGAAGGGCGCCCCGTGCGGAGCGCCCTTGGGCCGGTTGCCGGACGGAGGACTCGCACGTCCGTGTCGGAGCCTCTGATTCATTGATCGATCCGCCCGGCAGTGGCGTCAGTACGGCAAACCGCTCCGATCGCGGGCCTTGGTGCTTACACCGCCAACTCCAGCCACCACCCAGTCCCCACCCCCTCCACCATCCAGCGCCGCCCCCAGTTGCGCTCGGAGTAGCGCAGGCCCCTGCCGCTCCCAACCGCCGTTCGGACATAGCCCCCACCCACCAGGTCGGCTTCGCCGTTGGGGTCATGCATCAGCACCATCCGCCTGTCCGGATCCCAGCCAACCACCAGGCTCCAGTGCCCGCCGCCGCGCGGAGCGGTGACGGGGCCATGGTGGAGCCAACCCACCGGAATCGGAATCCCCAGCTGCAGCTGGGCGATCAGCTGCTCGATCCGCCCATCGGTGCGCAGTTCTGCCTGGATGCCGAGGCCCCGCAGGGTCTGGATCTGGGCGTTGGCGTTGGTGGTGTCGCCGTGGCGCTGCAGCCGGGCCAGGTAGCGGTCGTCCTGCTGGCCGCCGCCGGCCAGGCAGCCGGGCTTCAGGTAGGCAGCGGCCATGGCGCAGGTGGAGGAGAAGCACATCCGCAGCCCTTGGGCGGTGATGCTGTCGCGTTGGCAGAAGTAGGGCACTGCCAGCTGGATCGCTTTGCTGGAAACGGGGCGAACAGGGGTGAGGGGGGCAGGTATCGGAGCGGGGCTCGGGACCCCTGAGGGTTCCGGGCCAGCCGACCAAAGGGCGCGGATCGGCTGATTCCCCATGGCGCGAACCCGCCCCGGAACCCTCAGAAGTACGACGCGCTGAGGCCGCGATGGAATCCCGCCGGCTGGTGGTCTGGATCTCCGCCGGCATCCTGGGCTTCCAGGGCGGCACCCTGGCCCTCGACCTGATCAACTGCACCGTCCTCTCCTGGCTCTGGGTCGAGCGCCACGGGCTGGAGTCGATAGGAGTGCCGCTAGTTCCCGGCCGCAGAGGTCGGGCTTCTGGTGCTCCGCAACCGGCCACAGGAGCGGAGGCCGAGGGCTCTGGGCCAGCCACCCTGGGCGCAGGGGACGAGCAGCGCTCCGACTCCAGCTTTTCAGCGGCGTCTAAGGGCTCTGGGGAATCCCCGGTGGATCCGATGGGGGTGTTCTGCGAGCGGCCCCATGACCGGATTGATGCCGCCGTCGGCCAGGGGCTCACGATCCTGGCGGGCCTGGCGCTTGGGGGGTCGGTGGGGGCTGGGGGGCGAGGGACTCAACCCTGAGTCCGTCGCGCGATGAAGCGGGAGCCTTCTGGCTGTGCTGGGTAGCCTCCTGAACCCGTTGAGCACCCTGCCGCGATGTGGCTGGAGACCTCCGCGATGATCATCCACCTGGGGATCAGTCGTCAGACCCTCTGGCGGCTGCGGCGCGTGCGGATCCTGCGTGAGGGGCATCACTGGACGCGCAAGACCCCGGGGTGTCCCCGTTCGGATCTCCTCTGGCACACCGGTCGCTGTGAGCTGGCCCTCAAGCGGGTGGTCCCTTAAGCCACCCCGGCGGCCCTGAGTTTCCTGGCCAGGTCGATCAACTCCGGCGTGACGCCCTGGGGCAGAGCCGTCACCACCTTGGGCTGTGCAGCGGCGGAAGGCTTCGCGGGGAGGGGCTCGGCGAGCCGGCCCTCGTCGAGATCCCTGCGGCGCAGCAGGTGGGTCAACTGGTGCTCGGCTTGCTCCTCGGCCAGATAGCGGCTCGCGTGCACCGCCTCGCAGTGACCCATCGAGGCCGCCTTCACTGCCGTTGACCAGGTGGTTGTTGCCTTGGCCCGCAGAGCCCAGGCATGACGGAGGTCATAGAGCTTGCAGCGATCGCGCTTGGCCCTTGGCTTTGGCTTGCCGGGCAGTTGCCGGGGCTGGTGATAGCCGAAGAGCTTCACGGCAATCTCCCGGTCTTCCCGCCCGCGGTTGCGCAGCCAGTGGGCCAGAACGATCGCCAGCTCGCTGCTGTTGAAGAACTGCACAGTCCCGTCGCCCCGCTCGATCGTCTTGACCGGATGGCGCCGCCGTAAGTCCGCCAGCATCCGCCGCGAATGCTCCAGGTCATCCAGCCGGTAGCGGATCACCCACTCGGCTGGCAGTGGCAGGGCAAAGCGGTGGCCCGTCTTGGTCTCACTTCCATCCCCGTGGCTCTTGAAACTGCCGACCTCGATCACCCCGGGGTCTGCGGATACCTCCCCAGGCAGTCGGTCGATGTGCCAGACCTCGTGACCACGGAGTCCGAAGGTGGCGATCATGGCCATCACCCACCCGCGCAGCGGATCGATCGGCTGGAGCTGATCCAGCCAGCTCTGGATGTCCTCTGTGCGCGGAATGAAGCGCGGCGCCGGTGCCTGCAGCTTGCCGGCGGATTTCTTCAGGCGATCCAGACGGCCCTGCAGCTCCGGCGTGGCGATCGCGACCCCTCGCTGTGCGAGGTAGTTCACCATCTGGATGACGCCGTAGAAGCCCTTGCTGTTGTATTCCCTGCGGATGAGCTGCTGGCCTGGATCGTGCCGATGGGCCAGCAGTGACGCCGAGGTGTACTGGCAGTAGTCCTCCAGCTGGCGGGTGGTCGCAACCTGATCCGCCTCGATGGCCCGTCCGAAGTAGCCCCCCTCACGGAAGCAGACGAAGGGGTTCCGATCCCGTGCCTTCGGCCCGCCTGGCGCGATCCACCCCTGCACCGTGGCGCGCAGCTCGCCCCAGGTCAGGAGCCGATGCGGCTGGTCACCGTGCCGGGCGGCCAGGTTCAAGGCCTCCCAGTCCAGTCCGGGGCGTCCTTGGGCGGCGCTCTGATCGGCCCTCAGGAGCAGCTCGACCAGATCCCAGCAGTCATCGTCGTCATCACACCGATAGCCGCGAGCTGATTGCTGACGCCGGGGCGGATGGGTTTCGTAGACCTGCACGTAGGGGCTGCGGGCCACCTCCTTGATGCGGTAGCGGCATCCCGCGGCCTGCAGCCGCAACTGGGCCTGAGCGAAGGCATCCCTGGCTCGCATCCCGCCTGGTCGGTCTCGTGCTTCCAGTCTGGTCGAGCCTGAGGAACAAAGTTCCTCAAAACCGCTACGAACCGGGTCGATCCGCTACGGACGGCTACGCCAGAGCTTGGAGGCCAGATAGGGCAAAACCCCTGCAGCACAGGGGTTTTGAACCGGAAAGTCGGGCGGGACTTGAATGGGTCGCCTGAGATTCGAACTCAGGACCAATCGGTTAAAAGCCGAGTGCTCTACCGCTGAGCTAGCGACCCGTGCTCGGAGCGCCTCCGGCACCGGTTGAACGTATCACCCGGAGTTCCCCGCCTCCAAGCCGGACGCCAGGGCCCTGTGCCAGCCCGCAGGCACCGACAATGCGCCCAGACGCAGTCGCAGGATGGGCGCCGACGATCACGCCGCCGGGTCCGGCGAGATCCGGCCGCCGTGGGGCCAGCCCGTGGTGGATCCGGATGCCTGGGTGGCCGACTCGGCCGTGCTGATCGGCGACGTGCGCTTGGCAGCCGGCGCCAGCCTCTGGCCCACCGCCGTCGCCCGCGGCGATGTCTGCCCGATCGTGATCGGCGAGGGCAGCAACGTGCAGGACGGTGCCGTTCTCCATGGCGATCCCGGCCAGCCGGTGACGATCGGCGCCGATGTGACCATCGGCCACCGGGCAGTCGTGCATGGCGCCACCCTCGAGGATGGCTGCCTGATCGGCATCGGGGCGATCGTGCTCAACGGGGTCACCGTGGGGGCCGGCGCCCTGGTGGCGGCGGGATCGGTGGTGACGCGGGACGTGCCCCCCGGCGCTGTGGTGATGGGGGCGCCGGCGCAGGTGAAGCGGGAGCTCGGGGCCGATGCGGTGGTGGCCCAGCGGGACCATGCCCGCCGCTACCGGCGGCTGGCGATGGCCCATGCCGGGCGCAGCACTGATCGGGGGTTCTGACCCCACGGCCCCAAGACTCCGGCTCATCCGCAAGGCGTTGGGACGGATCGGTTGACGCCCCGGGGTACCTGGCTAGAGCGGGTGGGCCTCCTCCGTCGTCGCTCCATGTCCTCGGACGCCGCAGCAGCCGGGCCTGGACCCCGCCCGAGCCGCAGCCAGCTGCCGGTGCCGGACATCCAGCCCCCCAGCCTCACCACCTTCGACGCCAAGGATCCCGACGCCGCCTACCCCCCGATCGAGCCCCTCCTCCCCCCGCAAGGCGCCCCGAATGTGCTCGTGGTGCTGCTCGATGACGTGGGCTTCGGTGCCTCGTCGGCCTTCGGCGGGCCGATCCACACGCCCACGGCCGAGCGGCTGGCTTCCGGCGGCCTCTCCTTCACCCGCTTCCACACCACCGCCCTCTGCTCCCCCACCCGGGCGGCCCTGCTGAGCGGACGCAACCACCACACGGTGGGCTTCGGCGCCATCACCGAACTCGCCACCTCGGCCCCCGGCAACAACTGCCTGCGGCCGAACACCTGCGCTCCGCTGGCGGAGACCCTCAAGCTCAACGGCTATGCCACGGCCCAGTTCGGCAAATGCCATGAAGTTCCCGTCTGGCAGACCGGACCGCTCGGGCCGTTCGACAGCTGGCCCACCGGCGGCGGCGGCTTCGAGCACTTCTACGGCTTCATCGGCGGCGAGACCAACCAGTACTACCCCTCGCTCTACCAGGGCACCACGCCGGTGGAGCCGGATGGAACGCCCGAGGAGGGCTATCACTTCACCACCGACATCACCCACCGGGCGATCCGTTGGGTACGGCAGCAGAAGTCGCTGAGGGCCGAGCAGCCCTTCTTCCTCTACTGGGCGCCGGGGGCCACCCATGCCCCCCACCAGGTGCCGAAGGACTGGGCCGATCGCTACCGGGGCAAGTTCGATGCGGGCTGGGATGCCCTGCGCGCCGAAACCTTTGAGCGGCAGAAACGGCTGGGTGTGATCCCCGCCGATGCTGAGCTCACCGCCCGCCCCGCCGCCATTCCCGCCTGGGAAGAAGTCGATCCGGCGCTGCGGCCCGTTCTGATCAGGCAGATGGAGGTGTACGCCGGCTTCCTCGAGCACGTCGACACCCACCTCGGCCAGATGGTGGACGCGCTGGAGGATCTCGGCATCCTCGAGAACACCCTGATTTATTACATCCTCGGCGACAACGGCGCCTCGGCCGAGGGTTCGCTCCAAGGCACCTTCAACGAGATGGTGACCCTCCAGGGATTCGGGCACCTGGAAACCGCCGAGTTCCTCAGCGAAAGGGTGGAGCTGTTCGGCGGACCGGATGCCTACAACCACTACGCCGTGGGCTGGGCTCATGCCCTCTGCACCCCTTACCAGTGGACCAAGCAGGTGGCCTCACACTTCGGTGGCACCCGCAATGGCTGCATCGTGCACTGGCCGAAGGGCATCGCGGCGAAGGGGGAACGGCGCAGCCAGTTCCACCATGTGATCGATCTGGCCCCCACCGTGCTGGAGGCCGCCGGCCTGCCGGAGCCCACCCTCGTGCATGGCGTGCAGCAGAAGCCCTACGAGGGGGTGAGCATGCGCTACTGCTTCGATGCACCGGAGGCTCCGGAGCGACGCACCACCCAGTACTTCGAGATGTTCGGCAACCGCGGCATCTACCACAAGGGCTGGAGCGCCGTGACCAAGCACCGCACCCCCTGGGAGACCGGCGCGGTCACCCTGCCGGCCTTCGATGACGACATCTGGGAGCTCTACGACACCGGCAGTGACTGGACCCAGGCCCGCGACCTCTCCCGCGAGCATCCCGGCAAGCTCCATGAGCTGCAGCGGCTCTGGCTGATCGAGGCCGTGAAGCACAACGTGCTGCCTCTCGACGATCGCTTCGCGGAGCGGGCCAGTCCTGCGCTGGCGGGGCGTCCGCTGGCGGTGAAGGGCAACCGCCAGCTGCTCTTCGGCGGCATGGGCCGGCTGCCGGAGAACGCGATCATCGACTACAAGAACCGCTCCTTCGCCCTCACTGCGGAGCTGGAGGTTCCCGAGGGAGGCGGCGACGGCGTGATCGTGGCTGTGGGGGGGATCATCGGCGGCTGGGCGCTCTATCTCAAGGAGGGCCTGCTCAAGTACGTCTACAACTTCTTCGGCCTCTCCCATACCTTCATCGAGGGGGCCCCCGTTCCCCCTGGGACCCACCAGGTGCGCCTGGAGTTCGCCTACGACGGCGGCGGCATCGCCCGGGGCGGCGGCGTGAGCCTGTTCATCGATGGCGCGAAGGTGGGAGAGGGCCGCGTCGAGCAGACGGAGCCCTTCGTGTTCTCCGCCGACGAGACCTGCGACATCGGCTTCGATTCGGCTTCCTCCGTCTGCCCCGATTACCGCACCGGCGCCCTGCGGGGCAATGTGAACTGGGTGGAGTTCGACGTGGGGGAGGCCGCCAGCGACGCCGACCACGTCATCGATCCCAGCGAGCGCCTGCGCATCGCCCTTGCCCTCCAGTGACGCCATGACCCTCTCCGAATACCCGGCCGGCAGCGCCTTCCCCGGCCGGATCGATCGCACCGTCGAGCAATCGGTGCCGGCCTGGCCCGCCCGCAAGCGGCCGGCGGCGGGGGCCCCGAACGTGGTGCTGCTCGTGCTCGACGACACCGGCTTCGCCCACTTCGGCTCCTTCGGCGGCCCGATCCGCACGCCGCACCTCGATTCGCTGGCGGCCGGCGGCCTGCGCTACGCCAATTTCCACACCACGGCGCTCTGCTCCCCCTCGCGGGCCAGTTTCCTCACCGGCCGCAACCACCACTCGAACGGCATGGCCTGCATCACCGAGGGGGCGACCGGCTTCCCGGGCAGCAACGGCCTGATGCCCTCCGAGAACGGCATGCTCTCGGAGATCCTCCTGCAGCAGGGCTACAGCACCTACTGCGTGGGCAAGTGGCACCTCACCCCGGGCCACGAATGCTCCGCCGCCGGCCCCTATGAGCGCTGGCCCCTGGGGCGGGGCTTCGAGCGCTTCTATGGCTTCCTCGGCGGCGACACGCACCAGTACTACCCAGAGCTGGTGTACGACAACCACACGGTGGAGCCACCGAAGACTCCGGAAGAGGGTTATCACCTCACGGAGGATCTGGTGGACCGGGCCATCGGCTTCATCGCCGACAGCCGGCAGGTGGACCCGCAGAAGCCCTTCTTCCTCTACTTCGCTCCCGGCGCCATGCATGCGCCCCACCATGTGCCGAAGGAGTGGGCCGATCGTTATGCCGGCGCCTTCGACGACGGCTGGGATGCCTACCGCGACAAGGCCTTCGCCCGGCAGAAGGAGCTGGGGGTGATCCCGGCTGATTGCGAACTGTCGCGCCATGACCCCGACGTGAAGCCGTGGGATCAGTGCAGCGCGGCGGAGCGTCGCCTCTATGCCCGAATGATGGAGGTTTTCGCCGGCTTCCTCGAGCACACCGACCATCACATCGGCCGCCTGCTGGCGTTCCTGCGCCGCATTGATGCCTTCGAGAACACCCTCTTCGTGGTGGTGTCCGACAACGGCGCCAGCTCCGAGGGTGGTCCCAGCGGCATGGTGAACGTGAACCTCTGGCACAACAACCTCACCAGCTCGGTGGAGGAGCAGCTGGCGGTGATCGACGAGCTGGGTGGCCCGAAGCACTTCAACCACTTCGCCTGGGGCTGGACCTTCGCCGGCAACACCCCCTTCCGCCGCTGGAAGCGGGAGACCTACCGGGGCGGCATCGCCGATCCCCTGATCGTGCACTGGCCGAAGCAGATTGCCGCCCGGGGGGAGGTGCGCTTCCCCTTCGCCCACGCCATCGATCTGGTGCCCACCGTGCTCGAGTGCCTCGGCCTCGAGGCTCCCGCCGCGATCCGGGGTGTGACCCAGAGCCCGATCGAAGGGGTGAGCTTCGCCTCCACCTTTGCCGACCCGGCATCCCCGGGCCAGCACCCCACCCAGTACTTCGAGATGATGGGGCACCGCTCCCTTCACCACGACGGCTGGCGGGCGGTGTGCCCCTGGCCCGGGCCCTCCTTCGCCGAGGCCGGCCGTTTCTTCGGGGCCCCCATCGACGCGGCGGAACTTGATCGGCTCGATGCCAGCGGCTGGGAGCTGTATCACGTGGCCGAGGACTGGGCCGAGAACCACAACCTGGCGGCCAGCCACCCGGAGAAACTGGCCGAGATGGTTGCCCGCTGGTATGTCGAGGCCGGTCGCTACCAGGTGCTGCCGATCGATTCCCGCGGGTCCCTGCGCATCCGGGATCCCCGGCCGGAAGCGGCGGCGCCGCGGGAACGGTACGTGTTCTTCCCCGGCACCCAGCGGGTGCCGGGAGCGGCCACCGTGAACGTGATCAACCGGCCCCACAGCATCACCGCCGAGGTGGAGATCCCCGAGGGCGGCGCCGAGGGTGTGCTGCTCTCCTTCGGTGGGGGCGAGGGGGGCTACAGCTTCTATCTCCAGGGGGGCCACCTCCACTACGCCCAGAACGTGGTTTCGGCCGCCCTGCTGGAGGTGAGCTCGCTGGAGCCGGTGCCGGCCGGGCGCCATGCCCTGCGCTTCGAGTTCGAGCCCACCGGCACCGCCGACCTCAAGGCCGGCAAGGGGGTGCCGGGCCGGGGCCAGCTCTACGTGGATGGCCGCCTGGTGGGCCAGAGCACGTTCCCCTTCACGGTGCCGATCACCTATGGCCTCGGCTGCGCCGTGCTCTGCGGCGCCGACGACGGCTCCACCGTGACCCCGGCCTACACCTCTCCGTTCGCCTTCACCGGCACCCTCGAGCAGGTGACGGTCGACGTGAGCGGCGAGCTGATCGTGGACGACGACGCCCTCACCCGCAGCCTGCTCGGGCGCCAGTAGATCAAGGGGCGGGGCATGGAAATGCTGAGAATTCGATCGGGCTCCAGCCCGCGGGCTCCCAACACGACCTGCGTTCCTTAAAGTCGCCGCACTCCCTCACGCTGCTGCCATGGATCTCCGGCTCATTCTGGTTCTCGCCCCGATCGTGCTGGCAGCCTCCTGGGCCGTGTTCCATATCGGCCGGGCCGCCGTGGGTCAGCTCCAGCTCTTCCTCAAGCGCGCCGCCTGAGGCGCCCGGCACGGCCCCCCCGGTCGTGCCGATCCCGTTCCATGACCAACCCCGCCCCAGCCAGTCCCTGCCGTGAGCCGATCCTGGTGATCGGCGCCGGGCTGGCCGGCACTGAGGCCGCCTGGCAGATCGCCGCGGCGGGCTGGCCGGTGCGGCTGGTGGAGATGCGTCCGGTGCGGCGCTCCCCGGCTCACCACAGCGCCGACTTCGCCGAGCTGGTGTGCAGCAACAGTTTCGGGGCCCTCTCCAGTGATCGCGCCGCCGGCCTGCTGCAGGAGGAACTGCGGCGCCTGGGCTCGATCGTGATCCGCACCGCCGATCGCCATGCGGTGCCGGCCGGCGGTGCCCTGGCGGTGGACCGGGGCCGCTTCGGGCTCGCCCTCACCGCCGCCCTCGAGCGCCATCCGCTGATCACGGTGGAGCGGCGCGAGCAGACCGAGCTGCCCGCCGCCGGCAGTCTCGCCGTGCTGGCCACCGGGCCCCTCACCGCCGATGCTCTGGCCGAGCAGCTGCGGGCCTTCACCGGCCGCGGCGACTGCCACTTCTTCGATGCCGCCAGCCCGATCGTGAGCGGCGACTCGATCGACCTGTCGGTGGCCTTCCGCGCCAGCCGCTACGACAAGGGCGACGCCGACTACATCAACTGCCCGATGGATCGTCAGCAGTACCTCGCCTTCTGCGAGGCCCTGCTGTCCGCCGAGCAGGCCGAACTCAAGGATTTCGAAGCCGAGAGCGCCCACTTCTTCGAGGGCTGCCTGCCGATCGAGGAGCTGGCCCGCCGCGGCGAGGACACCATGCGCTACGGCCCTCTCAAGCCGATCGGCCTCTGGGATCCCCGCTGGGGCGACGTCAACGACCGCGATGTTCGCCGCGCCCGGCGCGCTTATGCGGTGGTGCAGCTGCGTCAGGAAGACGCAGATGGCCGCCTCTGGAACCTGGTGGGCTTCCAGACCAACCTCAAATGGGGCGAGCAGAAGCGGGTGCTGAGGCTCATTCCGGGGCTGGAGAACGCCGAGTTCGTGCGCTTCGGCGTGATGCACCGCAACACCTTCCTCGAATCCCCCCAGCTGCTCGATCCCACCCTGCAGTTCCGCACTCGCCCCACCCTGCTGGCGGCCGGCCAGATCACCGGCACCGAGGGCTACGCCGCGGCGGTGGCCGGCGGCTGGCTGGCGGGCACCAACGCGGCGCGTCTGGCCCTCGGGCTGGAGCCCCTCCACCTGCCGCCCACCACCATGGTGGGCGCCCTCACCCACTTCATCGCCACCGCCCCCTGCGGTGGCCCGGGCAAGCGGGGCGGCTTCCAGCCGATGCCACCCAACTTCGGCCTGCTGCCCGACCTGCCCGAGCGCATCCGGGCCAAGCGCGAGCGCTACGGCGCCTACCGCGACCGCGCCCTGGCGGACCTGGCCCCCTTCACCAGCGGCGAAGCCGATGGGGCCGTCGCCGTGGATCAGGCCCTGGCCGCGGCCGCCGTTTCCTAGGCCTGTTCAGGCCACGCCATGGGCGCGGAACCACGCCCGCATCCGCTTCCAGCCTGCGGCGGCCTCCCGGGCCCGGTAGGTGGGTCGGTAGTCGGCATGGAAGCCGTGGGGGGCGTCGGGGAACACCTCGATCCTGCTGGGGCTGCGGGCGGCCTCGAGCGCCCGGCGCATCCGCTCGACGCTCTCCAGCGGGATCCCGTCGTCCTGGCCCCCGTAGAGCCCCAGCACCGGGGCCCTGAGGCGATCGGCCAGCGCGATCACCTCGGTGGGCTGCAGCTCGCTGGTGGTGCCGACCAGGCGCCCGTACCAGGCCACACCGGCCCGCAGCCTCGGGTTGTGGGCGGCGTAGAGCCAGGTGATGCGGCCACCCCAGCAGAATCCTGTGATGCCGAGCCGCGCCGGATCGCCCTCGCCGCTGGCGGCGGCCCAGGCCGCGGTGGCATCCAGATCGGCCATCACCTGGGCATCCGGCACGCGGGCCACGACCGGCAGGATGGAGGGGATGTCCGGCAACCGGCTCACATCGCCCTGGCGGTCGAACAGGCTGGGCGCGATCGCCAGGTAGCCGAGCCGTGCCAGACGGCGGCAGACGTCCTGGATGTGGGCATGCACCCCGAAGATCTCCTGCACCACCAGCACCGTGGCCAGCTTTACGGCACCGGTCGGCCGGGCGCGATAGGCGCGCAGGGGACCAGCGGCGGCGGGGATGGAGACCCAGCCGGCCTCCAGGCCCCGCTCCGGCGTGGTGATCGTGGAGGCGGCCAGCGGGCCCGCCGCCAGGGCGAAGCCGGCCAGCAGGCCTCCCCTCAGCAGGATGCGGCGGGCGAGGCGGGGGGAGGCGCAGGCGTAGCGACCGTAGGGGGCGCGATCGGCCCGGGGACCGGTGGGAGGACATTGATCTGAATTCCAAATCGCACCCATAAAGCATCCTTTTGTCAATCCCGCGAAACATTCTGTACGATTGAGCTGTTGGGTTTCCTGCCATGGACTCTTCCTCTCTCCACGCTGACGACCGCTGGTTCCTCAACACCGCCGCCCGTCAGATTCACCAGGAGCAGCTGCAGCGGGCCGAGCTGTTCAACGGCCGCGCCGCCATGCTCGGCTTCCTGATCGGCGTTCTCACCGAAGCCCTCACCGGCCAGGGGATCCTGCACCAGATCGGGCTCGGTGCCCTCCTTTCGCAAGGCTGACCATGGACCTCCAGCCCGGTACCTTCGTGCGGCTTGAAGGCCGTCAGGGGGACACGTATCAGGTCGTCAGCGTCGACGACTACGCCGACAGCTGCTGGGTGCGCCGCTGGCCCCTGCCCCGCCGGGGTTCTCCAGTGTTCTCGGTTCCTCTCCACGAGCTGAGCCAGGCCCAGGCCAACGGTTCTGCTGCTGCTGCGGCAGCCTGATCCTGCCGGGGGCGGCCTGCTGCGCCCTGCTGGCCGAGTGGGTGGTTCTCCCGGGGCTGCTGCGCTGAGCGAGTGCGCTCCGGCGCCTGCCGGCATCGGCCATCCCTATGGTCGTGGCCGGTGCTTCCCTCTTCGCTTGAGCGCTTCTTCTCTCGCCGCCGCCACCGTCCAGCCGGGCTCCCCCTCCGCCAGTGAGGGTGATCGCTGGGACGTGGTGGTGGTCGGCAGCGGCATCGGCGGGCTGGTCACCGCCAGCCAGCTGGCGGCGAAAGGGGCGAAGGTGCTCGTGCTGGAGCGCTACCTGATCCCGGGGGGCAGCGGCGGCAGCTTCCGGCGCGAGGGGTACACCTTCGATGTGGGCGCCTCGATGATCTTCGGCTTCGGCCGGAAGGGTCACACCAACCTGCTCACCCGCGCTCTGGCCGATGTGGACGAGCGGGTCGACACCATCCCCGATCCGGCTCAGCTCGAGTACCACCTCCCCGGCGGCCTCAACGTGGCGGTGGACCGGGACTACGAGCGTTTCCTCGCCGATCTCACCGCCCTGTTCCCGCACGAAGCCAAGGGCATCCGCGCCTTCTATGGCACCTGCTGGCAGGTGTTCCGCTGTCTCGATGCGATGCCGCTGCTGTCGCTCGAGGATCCCGCCTATCTGGCCAAGGTGTTCTTCAGGGCGCCGCTGGCCTGCCTCGGCCTGGCCCGCTGGCTGCCCTTCAACGTGGGCGACGTGGCCCGCGCCTATATCAAAGATGAGCAGCTGCTGCGCTTCATCGACATGGAGTGCTTCTGCTGGAGCGTGATGCCCGCCGATCGCACGCCGATGATCAATGCCGGCATGGTGTTCTCCGATCGCCATGCCGGCGGCATCAACTACCCCCGCGGTGGCGTGGGGGTGATTGCCGAGACGCTGGTGGCGGGCCTGCGCCGCCACGGCGGCGAGATCCGCTACCGCTCCCGGGTGGTGAAGGTGCTGCTGGAGGACGGCCGGGCCGTGGGGGTGCGGCTGGCCAGCGGCGAGGAGATCCGGGCCCGGCGGGTGGTGTCGAACGCCACCCGCTGGGACACCTTCGGCGGCGGGGGATCGGAGGCCAGCACCCTGATCGATGCGGCCGACACCCCGGTGGCCGAACGCACGTGGCGGCGCCGTTACCGGCCCTCCTCCTCCTTCCTTTCCCTCCACCTGGGCATCCGCGCCGATGTGGTGCCCGCCGGCTTCCACTGCCACCACCTGCTGCTGGAGAACTGGCAGGAGATGGAGGCGGAGCAGGGCGTGGTGTTCGTGTCGATGCCGACGCTGCTCGATCCCTCCCTGGCGCCGGAGGGCCACCACATCCTGCACACCTTCACTCCCAGCGCGATCGAAGCGTGGAAGCACCTGTCGCCGGCGCAGTATCGGGCGAAGAAGGAGGCCGACGCTGACCGGCTGATCCAGCGCCTGGAAGCGATCGTGCCGGGACTGGCCGGTGCCATCCAGCTGCAGGAGATCGGCACGCCCCGCACCCACCGGCGCTTCCTCGGCCGCATGGGCGGCAGCTACGGCCCGATCCCGGCCCTGAAACTGCCGGGCCTGCTGCCGATGCCGTTCAACCGCACCGGCATCAGCGGCCTCTACTGCGTGGGCGATTCCTGCTTCCCCGGCCAGGGGCTCAACGCCGTGGCCTTCAGCGGCTTCGCCTGCGCCCACCGCATCGGCGCCGACCTGGGGCTCAACCCCTGGGCGCTGCCGGCCTGAACCCCGTCCCCCGGAGAGCGAAAGGCCTCAGCCCGCCTGCAGCGCGGCCACGATCGTGCTCAGGCCACGCACCACGAACTCGACGCCGATCGCGAGCGTGAACAGGCCCATGATCCGGGTGAAGATCATCAGGCCCAGGGGCCCGAGGCGTTCGCTCACGCTGCCGGCGAAGCGGAACACCAGCGCATTGATCGCCACCAGGGCCACGATCGCCGCCGCCAGGCTGGCGCTGCTGCCGTTGCGGCTGGCGCTGTTGGCGAACAGAACCACCGCCGAAAAGGTGCCGGCCCCCACCGTGAGGGGGATGCCGATCGGCACCACCGCGTTGGTGAGCACCCGCTGAAACGCCCCCTCGTCCCCCGCCTCGGCCGGCGGCGGGGCGGGGGTGGGTGCGGCCGGCGGGCGCCCATGGCCCATCATCTCCAGCCCCAGCAGGGCGAGCAGCAGCCCACCGGCGATCTGGAAGCTGCTGATCGAGATGCCGAACACGCGCAGCACCGCCAGCCCACAGGCCATGAACAGCAGCAGGGAGATCAGACAGACCGCCGTGGTGCTGAGGATCACGCGCCACACCCGAGCCCGTGGCAGTCCCCGGGTCTGGGCCAGGAAGGCCCCGAGGGCGGGGATGTTGTTGCCGATCGCCAGCAGGCCGAAGAGGTAGTGCTGAAAACTGCCCTGGCTCATGCTCCCTCAGTGGTGGAAGGAGGGCTCACGCTCCAGGGGCGAGGGCATCGGGCCATCGAGGCTCTGGAACCAGTGCACGGCCCGTTCGATGTCGTGGAGCAGTTCGTCGGCCATGTCGCGGTTGAAGCCGGCCCGCACCACGAAGCGCAGCACCGCCATCGCCTGACAGTCGGCCGGCAGGGTGTAGGCCGGCACCAGCCAGCCCCGCTCCCTGAGCTTGTCGGAGAGATGGAACACATCCCAGCGGGTCACTGCCGGGTCGAGCGCCACGGCGAACACCGGCAGCTGACCGCGGGGATGGCTCACCAACCGCAGCGGCGGCAGCGCGGCAATGCCATCGGCCAGATGCGTGGCGATCGCTTCCAGCGCGGCCATCCGCAGCTGGTAGCCCTCGCGGCCGAGATGGAGGAAGTTGAAGTACTGCCCCACGATCTGGGCCCCGGGCCGCGAGAAGTTCATGCCGATGGTGGGCATCTCGCCGCCGAGGTAATTCACGTTGAAGCGCAGGGGCTCCGGCAGCAGGGCGTCGTCGCGCCAGAGCACCCAGCCCACCCCTGGCAGCACGCCGCCGTACTTGTGGCCGCTGGAATTGATCGACTGCACCCGCGGCAGGCGGAAATCCCACAGCAGATCGGGGGAGTTGAACGGGGCCACAAACCCTCCCGAAGCCGCGTCCACGTGGATCGGGATGTCGAGACCGCGGCTCTGCTGCAGTGCATCGAGGGCCTGCTGCAGCTCGGCGATCGGTTCGTAGCTGCCATCGAAGGTGCTGCCCAGGATGCCCACCACGCCGATGGTGTTCGCGTCGCACTGGGCGATCGCCTCCGGTACCCCCAGCTGCAGCCGCTCCGGCTTGATCGGCACCAGCCGGGGTTCGACGTCGAAGTAGACGCAGAATTTCTCCCAGCAGATCTGGGTGTTGGTGCCCATCACCAGATTCGGGCGGCTGCCATCAAGGCCGGCCGCCAGCCGCCGCTGGCGCCAGTTCCACTTCAGCACCAGGCCGCCGAGCATGCAGCCTTCGCTGGAGCCCGTGGTGGAGGTGCCCACGGCCCGCCCCGGATCGGGCGCGTGCCACAGGTCGGCCAGAATGTGCAGACAGCGCTCCTCGATCTCGGCGGTCTGCGGATATTCATCTTTGTCGATGATGTTCTTGTCGGCGCATTCCTCCAGCAGCCGCCGTGCCTGCGGCTCCATCCAGGTGCCTACGAAGGTGGCCAGGTTCAGGCGGGCGTTGCCATCGAGCATCAGGTGGTCGTGCACCAGCTGATAGGCCAGATCGGCATCCAGCCCCTGCGGCGCCAGCCGGTCGCGGGGAATCTCCGCCAGCAGGCCCGCCTGGGCCAGGCGGGCACTCAGGGCGGGGTTGAGGCCAATGGTCTCGCTGCGGCGGCGGATCTCCATGGCTTGGGCGACTGATCCGAACGGTTCATTCAACCGCAGGCCTTCCGCAAGAGCCGCCTCGGCTCGCGCTGGCGGCGAGGGCTCCATAACGTGGGTGTCCTTGATCGCCGCGGCGATGACCGCCTCTCCCCTGCCCAGCTCCGAAGAGCTGGCCCGCTATCTCGAGGCCCGCGGAGAACTGGGCAAGCCCTGGATGTGGCATCTGCTGCGCCTGGCCAAGCTCAAGGAGGCCAAGGATTCAATCCCGCCGGAGGAATTCGTGCACCGCCTGCAGGAGGCCCATGCCGATCTGATGCGGCTCGGCGAGTTCTGGAAGGGCCGCGAGGCCGAGGTTTTCGGCGGCCGCTATCAGCCGCCGCTCACGATCGAACCGCTGCCGGGCTCCGCCGACGATCGCTGATCCCGGAATGGTTCACCCCGAAGCGCCCCCGTCCGCGGCCGCTGCTGATGGGATCCATGTCTATCCGATGGCGCCCCTGATCCGCTTCACCCTGCTGGCCCTCTACCTGGCCCTGGTGCTGCCCCTGCCGCTGCTGGCCCCCCCGGGCCTGAGACCGGCGCTGCTGGGAGCTGTTCCCCTCGGTCTGGTTCTGGTGCTGGCGATCACCAGCGAGCGGGTGGAACTCGATGCCACCGGGCTGCGGGTGGGCCATCCGCCCTGGTGCTCCTGGTGGCTGCGGCGCGGCTGGTCGCTCCCCTGGAGCAGCATCACCACCCTCACGCCCGTGGCCACCAGCCAGGGAGGGCGGGTGTACTACGTGCGCGCTGCAGCCACCGGTCCCGGGCCGGCTCCGGCCTGGCTGCTGCCCCAGCGGGTGGCCGGCTTTGAGGATTTCCTCACCCGCTTCGCGACCCACACGGGCATCGATACCGCCGTGGTGGGTCGCATCAGCCCGCCCTGGACCTACCGGCTGCTGGCCTTTCTGTGTGGCCTGATGCTGCTGGCTGAAGCGCTGGTGGCGCTGTTCGGCATCGGTTCAGCGACGGGGGTCGTCGTCAGTTGACCCGGCTGGGCTGGGGGGGGAGCACCATGGCTGGGGAGGCTGGTTCCTCGTCAGCAGCCTCCGGCAGGGTGTCGAGACTGAAGCGGTAGCCCTGCTGGCGCATCGTTTCGATGCCGCCCCCTTCGCCGAGGCCGGCCTGCTCGAGCTTGCGGCGCAGTGTGAGCACCTGGGTATCCACCGAGCGGGGCCCACCGCTGAAGGGAGGCCAGGCCATCCTCAGCAGCTCCTGGCGGCTGCGCACCACCCCAGGAGGCATCAGCAGAGCGCAGAGAAGGGCGAACTCCCGGGGGCTGAGCTCCACCGGCTGGTCGCGCAGGGTGACCTGCCGAAGCAGGAGATGCACTTCAAGCGGACCGACGCATACCCGCTCCTGCAGGCCGCTGCCGCTGCGGCGCAACAGGGTGCGACAACGGGCGGCGAGTTCCTCCAGGCCGAAGGGTTTGCGCAGCACGTCGTCGGCGCCGGCATCCAGCAGCGACACCACAGGCTCGGAGCCCGAGCGGGCCGTTAGCACCATCACCGGGCAATGGAGCTGGGCCGCCAGGCGCAGGGCGGAGGTTTCCTCCAGCAGCTCGGCACTCACCAGCAGATCGGGGGACTGCTCATGGCAGATCTCCAGGGCCTCCCGTGCCGTGGCCACCGCGGCGGCCAGATGGCCATCCTGGCGGAGCCTCTGGGCAAGAACGGTCCGCAGGGTGGCATGGGGATCGACCACCAGGACCCTGCTCGGCTGGCCGCCACCGTTCTCGATCGGCTTTTCAGGGGCCATGCGGGGATCGTGGGAGATGTTGAAACATGAACTTGAAAGCACAACCTAACGGGCCTGACCCTCGGAATCGGGTATCAGGCGATGCCTTTCAAACCGTCCCCCCCCTGGTCGGAGGACCGACCGTCCCCATCCCCCATCGCCCCGACGGCACGCCACAATGGTCGCCAGGGCCAGCCCCATCCATGACAGCGCTGCAGCATCCCGACGCCATCCGGCATTTCCAGTCCCTCTGTGATGCCTGCCAGGAGCTCGCCCTCCGCCATCACTCGCCTTCAGAGCTGCGGCTCTATGCCGACGGCTACCTCCATGCCCTACGGCGCACCTCGGTGCTGGATCACCATTCCCAGCGTCGCCTCGAAGAGCTGATCGAGCGCTGGATCCTCGATCCCTCCTCGTTCATCGGACCTGACGGTGACCCCCGGGCCCTGTTCGAGAGCGGATTCGAGACGGGCCGGAACTGAGGAGCGCCACGGCGCTCCAGTCGCGGCCCTCAGGAGGCCAGCTGCACGGCGAGTTTCTCGCGCAGTTCGCCGTTGTTGTACATCTCGATCAGGATGTCGGAGCCTCCCAGGAACTCGCCCTTCACGTAAACCTGGGGAATCGTGGGCCATTCGGAGTACTCCTTGATCCCCTGGCGGATCTCCATGTCGGAGAGCACGTCGAAGGTTTCGAACGGCACCGCCATGGCGTTGAGGATCTGGACGACGTTGTTGGAGAATCCGCACTGGGGCATCAGCTTGTTGCCCTTCATGAACACGTAGACAGGGCTCGAGTTGATCAGGCCCTCGATGCGCTGGCGAAGTCGGTCGTCCATGGTGGAAGGGAGCGGTCAGGTCGGAACGGAGGTCTGCAGGGCCAGGGCATGGATCGCCTCGCTGGCCAGCTCGGCGCGCAGAGCGCCGTAGACGAGCTGGTGTTGGCGCACCCGAGGAAGCCCGGCGAAGGCCGTGGACACCACGGACACCTGCAGATGGTCGCCGCCGCCGGTGAGGTCGTCCACCTGGACCTCGGCATCGGGCAGGGCCTGGCGGATGGCGGCCTTGACCTGATCCGGGTGAACCATCGGTGAGAACGGCGGGCGGTGGGAATCTAAGGGGCTGAGGCTGGGGTTGGGTCGCTCAGCTGCCGGCACCCGGCGCGGTGTAGGGGGTGCTGACGAAGCCGATCTCCAGCAGCTGCTGGTAGGCCTTCTGGCCCGACTCGTTGGCGGGGGTCATCGTCTTGACCACCTCCACCAGCAGCGGCACCGCCACCTCGGGCTGGCCCTGGCGACGGAACAGGGCGGCCAGGCGCATGTTGGCGCCCACCAGCAGATCGAGGGTCTGGCGGCCCTTCTCATCCATCTCGCGGGGGATGCGGGCGTCGAGACCGCGGAAGGCACCGCTCAGATCGCGGTAGAAGCCCAGCAGCTTGCGGCTGGCATCGCGGGCCTGGTCGTACAGGCGGCGGGCTTCGGTGAGGTTGCCGGCGGCGGCGGCGGCATCGCCCCGGGCCAGCAGCGACTGCACGGCGGTGATGTTGAAGGGGCTGCCGGGTGTGGCCAGGGCCCGGTCCGGCTCCGTCGCCTGGGCATGGGCAGCCGGCATGGCGAGCGGGAGGCCGAGGCTGCAGGTCGCCAGCGCACAGCCCAGCAGGGAACCGAGAGACCGGGGCAGAGCTGAGGGGACGGTGGGCCTGATCACGTCGGCGCCGGTGCAGCAGATCGGACTCTACGGGGACTGCGGCGGGCGACCGATCGCCACACGGGCCGCTTGCTCGGCCGACTGCATCGCGAGAGCCAGCCGCTCGTTGAAGGCCCGGGCGGCCTCGCGGCCCTGCCCTTCCGGCCGCAGCGGTTCCCCGAAACACACGGCGGCGGCTTCCCCGGGGCGGGGGAGGGGACGGCTGTAGGCGATGCCCACGGGCAGAACCGGGACGTCGACCCCCTGGCCGGCGGTGAGCAGCGCCAGGCGGGCCAGACCCTGGTGCAGGCGGATCGGACCGTCGTCGCGGCGGATGCGGCCTTCGGGGAACACCACCAGTTGCTGCCCGGAGGCGAGCAGATCCACCGCGTAGCGCAGGCTCGCCAGGGTGGGGCGCCCCTGATCCACCGGGAAACAGCCCAGCCGGTGCAGGAACCACCCCTGCAGCCCCTTCATCTCATCGACGGTGACCATGAAGCGGCAGTCGCGACCGGTGATGCGCCGGCCGGCGGCGTGGGGCAGCAGCAGGGCATCCCAGCGGGACCGGTGGGTGGGCGCCAGCAGCACCGGCCCCTCCCGGGGAAGATGCTCCTGACCGAGCACCCGCACCCGAGCGAAGAAGGCCGGCAGGGTGAGGTCCTGGGTGACCACCATCGCCAGGGGCGACAGCCAGGGACTGATGCCGTTGCACAGGCCGTTCTCACGCTCCAGCAGCCCGCCGGCATGCCGCGCCGCCAGCGGTCCGGGCGCCGCCGGGGCGTCGTGGGTCGCCCTGCCCTCCTGGGACGCCAACACCGCCGGATCCGTGGCAAGACAATGCCTTCCACCATAGGAACCTTCCGGGGCCAGAACTCCGGGCCGGAGGACCGGTTGCCCCTGCGGCCCCCGGGATCCGGCCGGATACGGTCCGTACCATCACCGCCCCCCGGCGTCCCGCTCCATGGCCAGCCTCGGCGTCAACATCGACCACATCGCCAACGTGCGCCAGGCCCGGCGCACCACCGAGCCCGATCCCGTCACCTACGCCCTGCTGGCGGAACTGGGTGGCGCCGACGGCATCACCGTGCATCTGCGCGAGGACCGCCGCCACATCCAGGACCGCGACGTGGAACTGCTGCGTCACACCGTGCGCAGCCGCCTCAACCTGGAGATGGCCGCGACGCCGGCGATGGAGGCCATCGCCCTGCGCATCCGGCCCGACATGGTGACGCTGGTGCCGGAACGGCGCGAGGAGGTGACCACCGAGGGGGGGCTGGATGTGGCCTCCCAGGTGGAGGTGCTCGGCGGGATGGTGGAGCGCCTGCAGCGCGCGGGCATCGGCGTGAGCCTGTTCGTCGATCCCGACAGCCGCCAGCTGGATGCCTGCGCCTCCACCGGCGCCCGCTGGGTGGAACTGCACACCGGCGCCTATGCGGAGGCCGACTGGAGCGGCCAGCACCGGCAACTGGCCCGCCTCACCGAAGCCTCCGCCATCGCCCGCTCCCTCGATCTGCGGGTCAACGCCGGCCACGGCCTCACCTACCGCAACGTGGAGCCGATCGCGGCGATCGAGGGGATGGAGGAGCTCAACATCGGCCACACGATCGTGGCCCGCGCCCTGGCGGTGGGTCTGCAGGCGGCGGTGAGCGAGATGAAGGCCCTGATTCAGAATCCACGGCGCGATCCCCTGTTCGGCAGCCGCCAGCCATGAGCACTTACCACTTCGTTGCCGCCAGCGAGGCCTTCCTCACCGTGGAGGAGCCCCTCGACGAGGTGCTGCGTGAGCGCGTGGCCAACTATGGCGAGAAGGGCAAGGCGATCGATTTCTGGCTGGTGCGACGCCCCGCCTTCCTCGAAGCCCCGGAGCTGGCGGCCGTGGCGGCCTCAGTGCCGCGCCCTGCCGCCGCGGTGATCTCCACCGACGAGAAGTTCATCACCTTCCTGAAGCTGCGCCTGGAGTTCGTGGCCCGGGGCACGTTCGAAGCTCCCAGCGCCGCCATCGCCGATCCCCTGGCCAGCCTGGCCTGAAGCCGGGGGCCTTCAAGGGGGGGCGTTCAGAAGAGGCCGAGAAAGCGGCGGCGGGTTTTCTCCTCGCCTTCGCCCGCAGTGGCGGACCGGCCCTGCTGGCCGTCCTGCTGATACCGGGGCTTGTTGTCGCCGATCGTGAGCAGGGCTTCCTTGTTCTTCCACCAGATCCAGTCGCGGATGGGCGGCGTGCGGGTGAGATCCTCGCGGGTGAGTCCGAGCCCCAGTCGGCTGGAGGCGTCCAGCAGCACGTCGAGCATGGCCTCACCGTCGGCGCAGCGGGCCAGGGCTTCGTTGGTGCGCTTCGCGCCGTTCAGGGCCTTGACCAGGAGGGCGATGCGCTGCACGACCGGAAGGGTCTTCGGATCGATCCCCTCGGTCATGGCACCTGTCCTGCAGTGGCGGAACGGTATCAGCGGCGGCGGGGGGCTGACAGAGGTGGGGGCAGGGGGCAACACTGGGAGCGACGCATCCGTCTGATGACTCCCCCCGCCCGCATTGCCCGGCGCCCCGTGCGCAGAGCGGCGAACCACTGGGTCATCGGTGATGTGCATGGCTGCGCCGAGGCGCTGCGCCGGTTGGTGGAGGAACTCCCGCCCCACGACCGGCTCGTGTTCTGCGGCGATGTGATCAACCGCGGCCCGGACATCCTCGGAGCGATGGAGCTGGCCTGGGAGCTGGTGGCCTCGGGTCGGGGCGTGTGGCTGATGGGCAATCACGAACGGGACCTGGTGGATGCCCTGCGGTGCGGCACCACGCTCTCCCATCTCCGCCTGGTCGGATGCGAGACCTATCGCCAGCTCGGTCATCGGCGCTGCAGCCTCTGGCTGGAGCGCCTCGAGCAGCTGCCGCAGGTGTACTGGGGCCAGGGGTGGGCGGCGACCCACGCCGGCTTCGATCCGGTGAGCTGGGAGCCCCATCTCCGGATCCGCATGGCGTTCTGGCAGGCCTACGACGGCCGCTATGGCGATGTGGTGGTGGGCCACACGCCGGGGGCCTGCGTGCGCAAGCTCGGCCACGTGGTGCTGATCGATACCGGTGCCTGCTACGGCGGCCAGCTCACCGCCTACTGCCCGGAAACCGGCGCGATCCACTCCGTGCAGGGCCGCCACGGCATCGGCACATTCACCCAGCGGCTGGCGGAGCGGCGGGACGCCGACCTGGAGGCCGGATCCCTGTCGGCGTGAGGGCCCCTGGAGTCGGCCTTTGCTGACGGTCTACCGGAGCAATCGGGCGGAACTGCTGGCCCAGGTGCTGGCGGCCGACCTGACGCTGAACCCCCCCGGACCGTTCGAGCAGGTGGCGGTGGTGGTGAACACCTGGCCCACCAGTCGGTGGCTGGGGGAGCAGCTGGCGCTGCACCTCGGCGGAATCGCCGCCAACCTGCGCTTCCCGTTCCCCGGCAGCCTGCTGCGCTCCCTGGTGGACCGGGTGCTTGCGGAACCCGGCGGCGCGGCTGAGAGCGGCGCTGAGGATCCCTGGCGGGCCGAGCGTCTGGTGTGGGCGGTGCTGCGCCAGCTGCCGCAGCTGGCGGGGCAGCCGGATGGCGAGCCCCTGCGGACCTGGCTCGGGGAGCGCGACCTGGAGCGGCGGCTGGAGCTCGCCGGCTGGCAGCTGGGCCGGGCGATCGCCGATGCCTTCGACGACTACGGCCTCTACCGCCCCGCCCTGCTGCAGGCCTGGGACGCCGGCGCGTGCTGCGATGAGCGGGGACGGCCCCTGCCGGCCTCCCAGCGCTGGCAGCCGCTGCTGTACGCCGCCCTGCGCCGGCAACTGGAGCGTGAACCCTTCGGGCTGCGGGTGGGGCGGGCGATCGACCGTCTGCGGGATTCCTCGCCGATCCACGGGATCGACGGCGGCCATCTGCGCCTGTTCGGCCTCAGCAGCCTGGCGCCCGTTCAGGTGCAGCTGCTGCAGGCCCTCAGTGGCCGGATGCGGATCGACCTGCACCTGCTGACCCCCTGCCGCGACCTCTGGCAGCGCTGCGAAGACCGCCGCCGGCGGCTGAGCGACGCCCTGGCGCTGGAGCTCCCCTTCGACGCCGACTGGCTGCTGGAGGCCCCTGGGCTCGATGCCCGTTTCGGGCGCCTCGGCAGCGAATTTCAGCAGCTGCTGGAGGGGGATGGCGAGACCCAGCTCGGCACCGCCCGCGAGGGCGACCTGTTCTTCCTGCCGGCCACGGTCGCCCGCCGGCGCCGTCCGGACCGGCCGCCGCCCCTGCTGGCCCAGCTGCAGGAGCAGCTTCTGGAGGCCAGAGGCGACGAACCGCTGGAGCTGGGCGAGGGCGACGACTCGCTGGAATTTCACGCCTGCCCCGGCGATCTGCGCCAGGTGCAGATCGTGCGCGATCGGCTGCTGCAGCTGCTGGCGGCCGACTCCAGCCTCCAACCGCGCCACCTGCTGGTGATGACCCCGGACGTGGAGCGGTTCGCGCCGCTGGTGGCGGCGGTGTTCGGCGATGCCGGCGCCACCGGCGTTGAGCTGCCCTGGCGGCTCACCGACCGCAGCCAGCAGAACCAGGCCGGCATCGGCCGCACCCTGCTCGCGCTGCTCCGGTTGGGCGGTGAGCGCCTCACCGCCTCCGCCCTGGAAGCTCTGCTGGAATGCCAGCCGCTGCAGCAGCACTTCGCCCTCACGGCGGCGGAGGCCAGCCGGCTGAGCCCCTGGCTGCAGACCTGCGGCTTCCGCTGGGGGCTGGACGCCGGCGAGCGCGGCGGAGATCCCACCCACAGCCTCGACTGGGCCATCGATCGCCTGCTGCTCGGCCTGGTGCTGCCCGATCGGCCGGGCCTGGCCCCCTCCGATACCGCGCCGGCCCCGCCCCTGGCCGATCTCGACCTGCTCGGCCGCTGGCTGCAGCTGCTGCTGCGCCTGCGCCACTGGCTGCACGACCTGCGCCGGCCCCGCCCCTGCCCCGCCTGGGAGCCGCTGCTGGCGGCGCTGCTCGACGACCTGTTCGGCGACGGCGGTGACAGCGCCTGGGAGCTGGCGCCGATCCGCCGGGCCCTGGCCGCCAGCTTCGAGGCGGCGGGACCTGACGAGACCCGCCTGCTGGAGGCCCCGGTGCTGGCGGCGGTGCTCGACGAGGGCCTCGCCGTCGACAGCGGCCGCTTCGGTCACCGCAGCGGCGCCCTCACCGTGAGTGCCCTGGAGCCGATGCGCGCCATCCCCCATCGCGTGATCGTGCTGATGGGCCTCGATGCCGGTCACTTTCCCCGCCAGCGGCCGCGTCCGGGCTTTCACCGGCTGGAGCAGCAGCGGCGGCTGGGCGATCCCCACCCCGCCGATCAGGACCGCTACGCCCTGCTGGAGGCCCTGCTGTCGGCCCGCGACCATCTGCTGCTCACCTGGAGCTGCCGCGACGACCGCAAGGGGGAGGAGCTGCCGCCGGCCGCTCCCGTGCGCCAGTGGCTGCAGTGGCTCGAGCAGGGCCTCGGCCCCGGGGCCGGCCCGCTGGTGCGCCGCCATGCCGCCAGCCCCCTGGCTCCGGCCAACTTTCTGCCCGATGCCGGCCGTCCCCCCGCCAGCTGCGACCGGCGGCTGCTGGCCACGCGGCGGCTGCTCGACGGGGAGTTGCCGCCCCCCGCGAACGGGCTGCGCTGGACGGCCCAGCCCGTTCGGGTTGGCGAGGCCGGAGGGGAGGCAGGCGATCGGGGGGGGACGCTCGCGTACGAGGATCTGCAGGCCTGGTTGAAGGCTCCGCAGGAGCACTGGCTGCGGCAGCTCGGGCTGCGGCCGGCCGAATGGGACACGATCGTGGAGGATCTGGAGGCCCTGGCGCTCGGGGAGCGCGAGCGCGCTGCGCTGCTGCGCAGGGCGCTGCGCGACACGCCCCCCGCGGACGCTCTGCTGACGCCGGACTGGCGCGGAGACGGGCGCGGCCGGGGCCTGTTGCCCCCGGGCAGCGCCGCGGTTCTGGAGGCCCGGGGCCTTGAGTGCCGCTGGCTGAGCCTGCAGACCACCCTTGCCGGTCTGGGCCCTGTGCGCGGCGAAACCCTGTGCTGGGGTGGGCTGGAGGCCACGGTCGAGCGGCGTGGGGATGCCGTGGTGGTGGTGAAGGCCGGGCGAGGGCGGGTGCCCGAGAAACTGGAGCTGTGGCTCAGCCTGCTGCTGGCGGTGGCCGCCACCCCGCCCGACGCGCCCCCGCCGGCGCGGGGGGTGCTGGTGGCTCGCCAGGAGAAGGACAAGGACCTGTTCGGCGACGTTCTCACGTTGATGGCGCCGGAGCGCGAGGCAGCTGCCAGCCGGCTCGCGCACCTGCTCGATCTGCGGGCCCGCTGGCGCCAGGACTGCTGGCCGGTTCCTCCTGCCACCGGCTGGGCCTGGCTGGAGGCCGAGCGCAGGAAGCTCGGCAGCGGCCTTGAGAAGGCTCGCGAGGCCTGGGAGGGGAGCGAAAGCGACTGGAGCTTCCCTGAGCAGGAGAAGCCGGAGATGCTGGTCTGCTTCGGTGCCGACCTGCCGCTGGAGACGCTGCTCGACGACACCTTCAAAGCCCTCGCCGAGGAGCTGTTCGCTCCGCTGATGGACGCCGTGCAGGCCAGCTCACCGCAGCAGCGCCGATGACGACGCCCCGCGACTTCGACGCCAACACCCTTCCCCTCGATCCCGGCCGGCGGCTGCTGGAGGCCAGTGCCGGCACCGGCAAGACCTTCGCCCTCGCCCATCTGGTGCTGCGGCTGGTGAGCGAGGGCGGCCACAGCCTGCGGCAGCTGCTGGTGGTGACTTTCACCGATGCGGCGGCGGCGGAACTGCGCGACCGGATCGGGCGGCGGCTTCAGCAGGGGCTGCGGGCCCTCGAGGATCCCGCCGCCGCCTGTGACGACGGGGTGCTGGAGACCTGGCGCGCCCGCGTGCTGGCCGATCCGCACGGGCCCACCGACCAGCTGCGGGGACGGCTGCTGCTGGCCCTGGAGGACCTCGACGCCGCCGACATCACCACGATCCATGGCTTCGCCCAGCGCTCGCTGCGCCGTTATGCCCTTGAGGCCGGCATGGCGCCGGATCTCAGTCTCGACACCGACCCCACCACCCTGATCGCCCAGGTGGTGCACGACTACTGGCAACAACAGGTTCTGGCCCTGCCGCCCGACTGGCTGGCGGCGCTGCAGCGGGGCAGGCTCAATCCCGTTCTGCTGGCCTCGCTGCTGGAGATGCTGGATGGCGATCCGGCCCTTGGCCTGGGTCCGCTGCCGCCGGAGCTGGCTGGGAACCCTTCCCTGGCGGAGGGGCTCACGGCGTTGTGGCAGAGGCTCTGGGTGGACTTCCGCGAGGCCTGGGCCCTCGACGGCCTCGCGCTGGAGGAGGCGTTGCGAGCGCAGGCGAAGGAGTGGCGCAGCCACGGGGCCTCGAGCAAGGACACCACGCCCTATTCGCCCTCGCCCAGAACGAACCGTGTCGGGGAGATCGAAGCCTTCGTTGCCACCGCCGGCGAGCAGCCGCCCGGCTACGACGCGGTGCTGGCCTTGAAGCCTCTGAACGAGTACTTCCACCCTGGCCCCTTCTCGAAGGTGGCCCGCGGGATCGAGGGGGAGGAACGCCCGATCCGCCTGCCCCGCCCTGCCCTGATGGAGGCCGTGGCGGCGCTGGTCGACGGTCCGCTCGAGGCGGTACTGGCCCACGCCTGCACCTGGGGGCGTGCCGAACTGCGCCGCCGCCGCCAGCGGGCCGGCACCCTCTCCTACGCCGATCTGCTGGCGGGCCTCGATCCCGGTGCCGGCGCCACCGGCCCCACGCCCCTGCTGCAGGCGGTGGGGGAGCGCTACCGGGTGGCTCTGATCGACGAGTTCCAGGACACCGACCCGGTGCAGTGGCGGGTGCTGCGACTGGCCTTCAGCGGCCCGGATCACCTGCTGGTGATGGTGGGCGATCCCAAGCAGGCCATCTACCGCTTCCGCGGTGGTGACATCGCCACCTACCGCCAGGCCAGGGACTCCTGCCCCGAGGTGCTGGAGCTGCGCCAGAACCGCCGCTCCACCCCGGAGCTGATCGCGGCACTGAACCGGCTGATGAGCGAACCCGGACTGCCGCGCTCGGATCTGGAGGTGCCGGAGGTGGAGGCCTGCGCCGATCGCCACGGCCCCGACGGTCCGTCGCTGGAGCTTCTCTGGCTCGGGGCTGAACGGCCCGCCGGCGCGAAGCCCCCGGCGAAGGGCGCCCTCGAACGGGAGCTCACGGAGCGGACGGCCGCCCATGTGCTCAGCCTCCTGCGGCAGGGCGCGGAGCTGGAGGACGGCGGGCGGCGGCGGCCGCTGCGGCCCGACGACATCTGCCTGCTGGTCAGCTTCCACAGACAGGCGGAGCAGCTGCGGCACGCCCTGGAGCGTGTCGGGCTGCCCAGCCGACTGGTGAGCTCGGCGGACGTGTTCGCCACGCCGGCGGCCACCGCCCTGCAGCGTTTTCTCGATGCTCTCGCCGATCCGGCCGATGCCGGTCGTCTGCGGCTCCTTGCCGCGTCGCCCCTGATGGGCTGGAGCGCGGAGGACCTGGCCTCCAGCCCGCCTGAGCGCTGGAGCGAACTGGCGGGCCGGCTCGATCAGCTGGCCCGCGCCCTGCCGCGTCAGGGGCTGCTCGGGGTGCTCTCCGAACTCCTCGGCAGCCGCACCCTGGCCCGCCTGGCCCGCAGTGGCAGGCTGCGGGCCGATCTCCAGCAGCTGGCCGAGCTGGTGCAGCGCCGGATGCACGGCGATCAGCTCGGTGTGGAGGGCGCGGCCGACTGGCTGCGGCGCCTGCGCCTCGACGAACAGCGCCGCGATCGCGTCGTGCCCGACGACCACCAGCGTCACAGCGACCGGGAGGATGGCTGCGTGGCGGTGGTGACGGTGCACGCCAGCAAGGGGCTGGAGTACCCGGTGGTGGTCTGTCCCTTTCTCTGGCAATCACCCGATCGTCAGCGCATCGGCCTCGGGCTGCGCTGGCAGCCGCCGGGCGGTATGGATCCCGTGCTCGATCTCCATCGCAACCGGGAGTGGGGAAGCGGCTGGCAGGCCCTGATGCAGCAGCGGCACGACCAGCGGGCAGAAGCCGAACGCCTGGCCTACGTGGCCGCCACCCGGGCCCGTCACCGGCTGGTGCTGGCCTGGGGCCCCGCCGCCGGGCAGCAGGCCTCGCCGCTGCTGCCCTGGCTCTTCCCCCACCAAGTGCTGGCGGCTGACGGTCTGCCGCTGGCGGAGCACTCCGATGCCGACTGGCTGGCTGAACTGGAGCGCTCCGCCGCCGCGCGCGGACTGGCGCTGCGGATCATCACCGCCGGCGCTGTCGCTCCGGATCCCTGGATCGCCCCGGCCCGAGCCCTTGAACTGGGGCTCGGGCCGCTGCCGGCGCGTCTGTTCGACCGCAGCTGGGGCCGCTCCAGCTATACCGGCTGGACCCAGGCCAGCCATGGCACCGCCCCCCCCGCCGCCCTCGACGAAGGTCGCGACATCAGCGATCCCAGTCCCGGGGATCTGCAGCCCGCCGGGGAGGACGGAGCGGACTGGCCCGAGCAGGGGCCGCTGGCGGAGGTGCCCCGCGGCGCCGAGGCCGGCGATGCCCTGCACCGCATCCTCGAGGCGATCGACTACGGCGGCGATCTGCGGGATCCCACGACCCGTGCCGTCACCGACCAGGTGCTGCGGGGCAGCGGCATCGACGGGGCCTTCAGCGAGCCCGTGCTCGTGGGGCTGGCCCAGATGCTGACCACCCCCTGCGGCGGTGAGCTCGGCACTTTCCGCTTCGCCGATCTGCCCCGCGAGCGGCGGTTGAACGAGATGAGCTTCGATCTGTCGCTCGGGCGGGCCCGCAGCGCGGCCCTGGCGGCGGCCTTCCGCCACCATCCCGGCGGCCTGTTCGATGCTGCCTATGCCGAGCGCCTGGAGGCGCTGGCGATCGACAGCCGGGGCTTCCTCACGGGCTCGATCGATCTGGTGTTCACCGCCCCGGACGCGGCGGGGCAACAGCGCTGGTGGGTGGCCGACTGGAAGAGCAACTGGCTCGGCCGCCGCGACGCCGAGGGCCGGCCGGTGGCCTGCGGGCCGCGGCACTACGGCACCGCCGCCATGGCGTCGCTGATGGTGGAGAGCCACTACCCCCTGCAGGCCCACCTCTATCTGGTGGCCCTGCACCGCTACCTGGGCTGGCGCCTGGGCGATTACCGGCCCGAGCGCGATCTGGGGGGGTATGCGTACGTGTTCCTGCGCGGCACGCCGGGGCCGGACGGGGAGCGGGCCCTCCCCGGGGCGGTGCCGGGGATGGTGGTGGAGCGGCCGCCCCTGGATCGGCTGCTGGCCCTCGACGCCGCCCTCGGCATGGGACGGCCGGAGGAGGGGGCCGGGGATGGCTGAACTCCGCCACGAGCTTCCCGCCTGGGTGGGGCCGGTGGCCGGGGCCCTGACGGAGGCCCTGCCGCGGCTCCACGGCACTGGAGGAGACCCCAGGCTCGCTGAGCTGATCACCGCCCTCACCCACGCCCTGGCGGCCGGCGAGACCGACCTCGATCTGGCGGGGCCCCCGCCGGCGGCGGTGGAGGCCGCGGGCTGGCCCGGCGAGCACCTCCGCACCCTGCATGGATCGCCGCTGGCGCGCGATCCTGATGGTCCGCTGGTGCTTCACGACGGGCGTCTGTGCTGGCGGCGCTGGCACGAGCGCCGGGAGCAGGTGCTCGAAGCCCTGCGGCAGCGGGCCGCCTGCCGATCGGCGGTGGAGCTCGCGGTGGATCCGCAGATGCTGCGGCGGCGGGCCGCCGCGCTGGCGCGGGAGAAGGGTCTCGATCGCCACCAGTCCCTGGCCGTACGGGCGGCGCTCGAGCGACCCCTGGTGCTGCTGGAGGGCGGGCCGGGTACCGGCAAGACCAGCACGGTGGCGGCCATCCTCGCCGCCCTGGAGCAGCAGCGGCCCGGGATCCGGCTGCAGCTGGCGGCCCCCACCGGCAAGGCGGCGGCGCGGCTCCAGGTCGCCACCGGTGGTCACTTCCCCTGCTCCACCCTCCACCGCCTGCTGGAGAGCCGGGGCGATCGCTTCGGCCGCGATCGTCACCATCCCCTCGCCGTCGATGCCCTGGTGGTGGATGAGGTGTCGATGGTGGATCTGGAGCTGATGGGGGCGCTGCTCGAGGCCCTGCCCGCAGACGCCCAGCTGGTGCTGGTGGGCGATCCGGCCCAGCTGCCGCCCGTGGCCCCCGGCGCCCTGCTGCTGGAGCTGCAGCGACCGGCCGTGCGCCGGACACTCGGCGACGGCGTGGTGACCCTGACCCGGGTGTATCGCAACGCCGGCGCGATCGCAGCGGCGGCCGAGGTCCTGCGCCGCTCCCTCACCGCGGACGACGCCGATCCGCTGGCGGGTCTGCGGCCCCTGCTGGAGACCCTCCCCGCCGGTGCCAACCTGGAGTGGCGGCAGGCCTCACCCCTGGCGGTGCCCGAGATCGTGCAGCGGCGGATGCGCCGCCAGCTCGATGCCCTGGCCTCCCTCGCCGCCGACTGCGACCCCGCCACCGGCGCGGGGGCCGAGGCGCTGCTGGCGGAGCGGGAGCGGCTGCTGGTGCTCTCCCCCGTGCGGCACGGACGCTGGGGACTGGAGGCCCTCCACCGCAGCGTGCTCGGCGAGGTGGCCGTAGCTTCGCCGCTGGCCTGGCCCGAGGGGTTGCCCGTGCTCTGCACCCGCAACCTGGGGGAGCTGGGGCTGGCCAATGGCGATGTGGGCGTGCTGGTGGGACAGGGCGCCGATCCGCAGCGGCGCCGTCTGGTGTTCGCCAGCCCCACCGGAGCGCCGATCTGGGCCCATCCGGCCCAGCTGGCCGGGGCGGTGCAGCCGGCCCTGGCGCTCACGGTGCACAAGGCCCAGGGCAGCGAGGCCGAGGAGGTGGTGGTGCTGCTGCCCCAGCGCGAAGGCGGCGACCGGCGTCTGCTTTACACGGCCCTCACCCGGGCGCGCGAACGCGCGCTGCTGCTCACCCCCACGCTCCTGGCGAGATGAGGCCGGGCCGTGTTCTGGTCCGTACCCTTGCCGCCAGACCCGTTGTGCCCTGCCGTGGCTGCTTCCCTGCCCACCGACCCCGGTAGCGGCGACCGCTGCGAACGTCCCTGGGGGTGGTACGAAACCCTGGCCACCGGCGAGGGTTACCTGGTGAAGCGGCTCTGGATCGCACCGGGCCGCCGCATCAGCCTGCAGCGCCACCACCACCGCAGCGAGCACTGGGTGATCGTGGGCGGAGGCGGCACGGTGGAGATCGATGGCCGCGAGCAGCCGGTGCAGCCTGGGGACGCCCTGCTCGTTCCGCTTGGATCGGTGCACCGGGCCAGCGCCGCCGGCGACGGCCTGGCGATCGTGGAGGTGCAGCGGGGTGAGCAGCTGCGCGAAGACGACATCGAGCGCCTGGCCGACGACTACGGCCGTCTGGCGCCCGAGCTCCCGCTCCGGGGGTTGTGGTCTCCATAGGTGATAAAGTTTTGCTTCACGCCTTTGATCAAGGGCAAGGCAGCAGGGAACTTCTTCCCCCACGGGCGCTGCCGGCCTGCGTTGAAGGATTCTCCCGGCCCACGCAGGCCCTGCTCCACCCTTGACCCAGATTCTTGACGGCGCCACCCTCGTGGCCGCCGAGACCTTCCTGTCGGCTGATGCCGCCGGTGAGGCCCTGTTCGGCGCCACCATGGCCGATACCCCCGACGCTCTGACCGCCGCAGCGGCAGCCACCGGCGAATCCAGCCCGGCCGAGATCGAAACGATCGAAAGCGACGCCGCGCCTGAAGCCGAGCCCACGACATCCCCAAGCCAGGGCTTCGCCGCCTTCGGCCTGCGCCCGGAGATCCTCGAAGGACTGGAGGCGATCGGCTTCCACGACCCCTCCCCGATCCAGAAGGCCGCCATCCCCGAGCTGCTGCTCGGCCGCGACCTGGTGGGTCAGGCCCAGACCGGCACCGGCAAGACGGCGGCCTTCGGTCTGCCCCTGTTGCAGCGCCTCGATCCCGACCAGCGCACCCCCCAGGTGCTGGTGCTCACCCCCACGCGCGAGCTGGCGCTGCAGGTGGCCGAGGCCTTCAGCACCTATGCCGCTCGCCTGCGGAACGTGAAGGTGCTGGCCATCTACGGCGGCGCCGACTTCCGCGAACAGATTCAGCAGCTGCGCCGCGGCGTGCAGATCGTGGTGGGCACCCCGGGGCGTGTGATGGACCATATGCGCCAGGGCACCCTCGATCTTTCGGGCCTGCGCAGCCTGGTGCTCGACGAAGCCGATGAGATGCTGCGCATGGGCTTCATCGACGATGTGGAGTGGGTGCTCGAGCAGCTGCCCGCCCAGCGTCAGGTGGTGCTGTTCTCGGCCACCATGCCCACCGAGATCCGGCGCATCTCCCACAAATACCTCAACGACCCTGCGGAGATCACGATCCGCACCAAGGGAGCCGACGGACGCCGCATCCGTCAGCGCTATCTCAACGTCAACGGGCCCCAGAAGCTCGAGGCGCTCGAGCGGGTGCTGGAGGCGGAACGGCGCGACGGCGTGATCATCTTTGCCCGCACCAAGGCCGTCACCCTCACGGTGGCCGAATCGCTGGAGGCCCACGGCTACGAGGTGGCGGTGCTCAACGGCGACGTGCCCCAGGCCCAGCGGGAGCGCACGATCGAGCGGCTGCGCGACGGCCGGGTCGATGTGCTGGTGGCCACCGACGTGGCCGCCCGTGGCCTTGATGTCGACCGGATCGCCCTGGTGATCAATTACGACATCCCCTTCGACAGCGAGGCCTATGTGCACCGCATCGGCCGCACCGGCCGGGCCGGTCGCCATGGCGACGCGATCCTGTTCCTCACACCGCGCGAACGCCGCTTCCTCGGGGGCCTGGAACGGGCGGTGGGTCAGCCGATCGAGCCGATGGAGATTCCCTCCAATGCCTCGATCAATCAGAATCGCCTCGACCGTCTGCGCGAACGCCTCACCGGCGCCCTCGACACCCCTCCCTGTGGTGACGAGGAGAGGGCTCTGCTGACCGAAATCCTGCAGCGGGTGGCCCAGGAGCGCCAGCTCTCCGCCGACGACTTGGCCCTGGCGGCCCTGCAGCTGAGCCTCGCTGGCAAGCCATTGCTGCTCCAGGGTGAGGAGCGCTGGCTCTCGCCCCGCGCCGGCGGACGGGACCGGGAGCGCGATGGTGGCGGCGAGCGGGAGCGCGGCCGCCGTGCGGGTCCGGAGCGTCAGGACGCTCCGCCTGAACCGCACATGGAGCGTTTCCGGATTGAAGTGGGCTGGCGTGATCGCGTCAAGCCCGGCAACATCGTGGGCGCCATCGCCAACGAGGCGGGGCTCACGGGCCGGGCGATCGGCCGGATTCGCATCTTCGACAGCCACAGCACCGTGGATCTGCCCAAGGGCATGCCGGACGACGTCTTCGAGGATCTGCGCCGTCTGCGGGTGATGAACCGGGAGCTTCAGATCTCCAGGCTGCCGGTCTGATCCCAAACCGTTTCCCACCTGCTCCTTCCCATGCCGAACCACCCCCCACGCTTCCACCCGCTGGTCCGCCTGGGGATCGTGGCTGTCATGGCCTGCGGGATGGGAAGCGGTGCCGTCGCCCCCACCGCAGCCCACAGCACAGGCCTGGGCGAGATCGTCCGGGCCATGTGTCTGTCGGCATTCGAGAACGAACTGGCCCAGTCAGGTAGACGGGCTCCTGCCGGAATGGCCGACTACGCCTGTGGCTGCGTGGCCGATCGCATCCAGGACGGCAGCAGCGTGGATGCCGCCCGCAACACGTGCCGGGAGGCCACGGCCCGTCGCTATCCGATCTGAGGCTCGGGCCCGTGCCCACGCTCTGCGCCTCAGGCGCAGAGTTCCGTGACCTCGGCTGAGGCCACCACCGAGAGCTCCACCACCGAGAGCCGTTCCACGGCGGCGATCAGGGCCGGCTGCACCTCCATGCTTTCGGAGGTCACCATCGTCTGCAGGAGGTCGAACAGGTCCTGGGGAGCGAGCTCGCCGTTTTCACTCCAGGCGAGGCTCCAGGGAACGGGGGCCGTCATCGTGGGATCGCGATGGATCAGGGTTTGCTGACAATGGGGCAGCCTCGGCTGTCGCGGGTTCCTTCTTCCGTTTCCCTTCAGAACCACTTCACGGATCTCCATAGCCAGGCCCGCCCCAGCTTCTGCTCGCAGGGTCGCCATGTACCATTTTTGTGATTCCAAGGTTCAGGTTCCCTTCGGCACGCTCAGCCGGCTGCGACCCCACAGGGTTCGACCCTTCTCAGGCTTCGACACTCAGGTCTTCTCCGTTCACTGGCTTTCGCTGGGACTCCCCGCATCAGACGAATCAGTTCCAGCTTCTTCAGTGAATGACCATCTACGTCGGCAACCTCTCGTTCCAGGCCGAACGCGAGGATCTGCTTGATCTCTTCGGCCAGTACGGCGAAGTCCGCCAGTGCAGCCTCCCCCTCGATCGCGAAACCGGCCGCAAGCGCGGCTTCGCCTTCGTGGAACTCGCCGATGACGCCTCCGAGCAGAAGGCCATCGACGACCTCCAGGACGTGGAGTGGATGGGCCGCATGATCCGCGTCAACAAGGCCACTCCCCGCGAAGGCGGCGGTGGTGGTGGTGGCGGCCGTGGCGGCTACGGCGGCGGCGGCGGCGGTAATCGCTCCGGCGGCGGCGGCGGCGGCGGCTATGGCGGCGGCGGC
>JANWUR010000030.1 GCA_024958655.1 Cyanobium sp. FGCU6
GGCTACGCCGGGGTGGGGGTGCCGGGGGAATTACACCACTGCTGGGGACGCAGGCTAGTTGCGAATCTGAGTAGTAGCTCATTGGTTCAGGCAGGGCGTTCCAGGCGCTGCAGGCGCAGCTTGCTCACCGAAGCGATGGCGTCAAAGTCGGCGTCGAAGCTCACCAGTACGGCGTTGTGGTGCAGGGCTACGGCGGCCACCAACAGGTCGAGGCTGAGGACGGTTCGGCCGATCCGGCGACAGGCCTGGCCTAGGGCGATCGCCTGCTGCCACAGATCCGCTGGTGTGGGCAGCAAGGGCAGGGTGTCGAACTGGGCCTCCAGCAGCCTGGCTTCCTCTGGGCGGGCGGCACGGAGCACCTCGAATCGCACCGGTTCGGCCAGATGGGCTGCGGGATCAAGCACATAGGGGGCGATGCACTGCTTGAGAGCCGCAGGGCTGCGTGCGCGGGTGAAGTCGATCCAGAGGCTGGTGTCGAGCAGCAGGGTCATGAGACGATCTCCTGGGCCCGCAGGCGCTCGCGTTCCCGGTCGGCCTCGTAGGTCTCCAGCTCCACGCCCCACTCGCCACTGAGGAAGCGCTGAGCGATCTGAGCCCGCCGCCGCTGTTGCAGAGCCTCCTCCATCAGGCGGCGGATGGCCGGGCCCTTCTTGCGCTCTCCGGTCAGCTCCAGGACTTCGGCCATCTCCTGGTCTGAAAGCTCAACGGTTACTTTCATCGTCTGGGCCTCCCAGAGTCGGACTCTGGGGTCAGCATGGCACCGGTTGCAGCACAGGGGTGCAAGCGCGTTGACTGTGGCGGTTGATCTCCGATTGGCTCAGATAAGCGTGGACGACAAGCTCCAGGCCATGGAACTGCTCTGGGCCGACCTCTCCAGGAATCCCGAGCAGCTGGCTTCACCTGCCTGGCACGGCGAGGTGCTCCGCAGCCGGCGTGAGCTGGTGCGGCAGGGCCAGGCCAGCTTCCAGAGCTGGGACGCCGCCATCGGTGAGCTGAGGGCTGAGCTGCGTTGAGATCAGCTGCGGCCTTGCCAGCGCGGTGGATCCTGGCGTCCATGAACAGCGAGCACCAGAATTTCATCGCCCGCCTCCCGGAAGTACACGGCATAGGGGAAGCGCCGCACCACCAGCCGTCGCACCGCCCCGTAGACGCACGGGAACCTGGCCGGAACCTGTGCGATCCGCTCCACCGCTGCGGCGATGGCTTCGGCGAAAGCCTGCCCCAGACCTGGCTCTCGGCTGGCATACCAGCGCTGGGTTTCGATCAGGTCCTCCAGCGCCTCCGGCAGGAAGCGGACCGTCCGCTTCATCCCAGCCCCAGCTGGTCGCGGACATGCTCCCAAGGCATGGCCGCTGCGGGGTTCTTGAGGTGACCTGCCCAGCGCCGATCGAGCTCGTTGCACAGATCCGCGTCCAACGGCAGCGCTTCGCTGCGGCCCTCGTCATCGAGGCTGTCCCAGAGGGCCATCGCCAGCGCCACCCGCTCTCCCATGGGGAGCTGGAGAAGATCGGCGATGGGTGTGGCGGCCATGGCTGTGGCTCGGAACATCTCCACGCTACCGGGGGTAACTGGACGTCCCTGGCTGTCACACACCCTCCTGCCAGGGCTCCAGCATGTCCAGATCGAGGGCCATGCGCATAGCCTCCAGGACGCTCCTGAGCTGCTCCGGGCTGATCCTGCCGAACGGACCCTCCAGCTGCTCCCGCAGCACCGTGGTGGGGTGCCAGGCCATCGCATAGCTGAGTTGCTGCAGTCCGGTGTCAGCTGTTGCAGGCAGGGGAACGGCAAAGACCAGCTCCGCCAGGCGAGGATCGCGGCTGATCGGCACCACCACCCGGCGTTGGCTGGCCCCATTGGCGGCATCCGGTGACACCACCAGCACGGGCCTGGCCTTGCTGTCGCCAAAGGGTCGGTTGCGGGGCCACCGGTAGAGACGTCCCCGCTCAGCCACCCAAGCGCTCCAATGGCTCCGGGTCGAGGGCCTCCCCGCCCAGGGCTGCGGTGCCCATGGCCACGGCATCCTGCGCGGCCGCGTCCAGATCACCGCCCTCCAGCTGGCCCAGCTCGCGATAGGCCTGCCGCAGCGTCGCCAGACGCCGTGCCTGCAGCCACAGTTCCAGCGCCTCAGCCACAGCCGCTGAGCGGTTCTGCTGGCGATGCGGCTTGTGACGCAGCTCCTGATCGAGCGCCTCGAGCAGGTCGGTTTCAACGGAGATGGAAATGGACTGCTTGGCCATGCCATCCCGGCAACCCTGTGGTCAATCCTAGGAGGATTCCTGCTGAGTTTTTTGCGGGCTGCCTGCCCTGCGGACGGCGAGCGCCAGGCCTCCTCCCCTCCAGCTCAGCTAGTCTTACCAGGTAATACGCGGACCGGCCGCCCCGTGGATCCCTCAGCCGTCTGCTCAATGACCAGCAAGGGGCAGGTCACCATTCCCAAGGCACTGCGCCAGCAGCTCGGGCTGGGGCGGGGCAGTCGCGTCTGCTTCGAGCTGGTGGGCGACCACATCGAACTGCGGCCGTGGAAACCGCAGCAGGATCTTCCCGAAAGCGGCTTCGGATTGCTCAAGAGCCAGCGGCCGCCGGTGCCTGTCCGGTGGATTTCGATCCCGCCAGCCTGCTGCGGCCGTGATCGGTCTCGATACCAACGTGCTCGCCCGCTACTTCGTGGAGGAGGAGAGCGCTGACGCGGCGACGCAGGCCCAGCGCCAGGCGGCTCGCCTGTTGATCGAATCCGGCCAGGATCTGTTTTTGCCAAGACCGTGGCCCTGGAACTGGAATGAGTGCTGCGTGGCTATTACGGCATCGCGGCCGAGCAGGTGCTGCTGGTGTTCGAGCAGCTGCTTCAGCACCCCTGCCTCCAGGTGGAAGACGGCCCCGGCCTGGAGCAGGCGGTGGCGGGGCTGCGCTCCGGACTCGATTTCGCCGATGCTCTGCATCACGCCAGCGGCAAAGGGTGCGAAGCGATCGCCTCCTTCGACGACCGCGGCTTCGCCCGGCGCATCCGCCAGCTCAACCTGCCGCCTCGCGATCGAGGAACAGCACCCACAGCAGCTGACCGGCGGCATCAAGCAGATGGACCGAGATGATGCGGATTGGGCAGGTGCGGGAGAGAAGCGTGGCGGCCATGGCTGTGCTGGCGAACGACTCCGCCGTCGAGCCCCGGCGCCGCCAGCTCCAGGCAAGGGGCACGCAGCGCAGCGGAGTGCCTCGCGTCAGCCCTTGCGTGGTGCGCAAGCCGGGGCAGGCCGGGTGGCGTGATCGCCAGTGCCCAGGGCCTGCCCACCAGCAGCAGGCTCAACCTCCATCCGCATCAGGTGCTTCTGGGAGGACCAGATCGGCGGCCTTGCGGGCATCACTGAGCACCTGCAACAGCACCCGCGGCGACTCTTTGAGCAGCTCCACCCAGTGGCCCAGATAGGCGGCGTGATTGGCCATGGCACTGCCGATCTCGAGGCAATCTCCGAGGAGCACGGCGCCCAGCTCGGCCACCAGCTCCTCGCGGGCATAGGCCCGGCCGCCTTCGCCGCCTTCGCCCATGCCGCCGGAGAGATCCCGCGCCAAGCGGGAGTTGTGCCCTGTGGAATGAATCACCTCATGGGCCCAGGTGGCGTAGAGGGCCCCTGCCGAGTGGAAGGCGGTGCGATCAGGGAGCTGGATGCGATCGGGCGCCGGCAGATAGCAGGCCCGATCACCCGCGAAGCTCACGGGCACCGGCCAGCGGCTGAGCACCGCCTCTGCACCAGCCAGCCGCTCCGGCTCGGGCCACAGCACGGCCCCTTCTGCCTGGCGGCGCTTCTGGATCAGTGGCTCCAGAGCCTCGCCTTCCAGATCGGCCGCATTGAAGAGTGCCACCGGCCGGTAGCTGACCCAGCTGCGGCCAGGCTGAACTGACTGCTGGCCATTAGCGCCAGGGCTCATGGGCAGCAAAGATAGATGCTTCTAAGGATGAAACAGAAGCAGATCCAAAGAGAGACACATACGAGAAAGCCTTGAGTTTGCCTAGCTGGCTCTTGTGTTTGGCCCATGCAAGAAAGTTCTGGAAGTAATAGGTCTTGCCGACGCCCCAATCACCTTTGAGCTCCAGGACTTGAATCGTGTCGCTTGCTAGAAATTCTTCTAGAGCATCGCATGTTTTCCGTGTTGACAGAGAAAGGCCCCTGTGCCACTCCTCGGCTCTTTTTGCTTCATTCTCATTGGGTATCCTTTGCTGAAACGGCATCTTCATGACAGATCTTCCACGAACTCCGAGCAGGTATCCCCGCTGGTGATCAGCAGGTGATCGCGGGCGCGAGTACAGGCCACGTAGAGCAGATGGCGCTCGGTAGCAACCACCTCATCGAGGTCGCTGTCGTCGGTGATGGCTCTGATGCGTTCGGCGTTGGGGATCACGTCTTCATCACAGGCCATCACGATCACGGCACGGAACTCCAGCCCTTTGGCCAGGTGCATGGTGGAGAGTGTGGCCTTGCTGCCAAGACGCATGGCCGAGGGTTGCAGACGCTCGTAGGGCAGCTCCGCCAGCTGCAGAGCCGCTTCGGCACGCGGGATCTCGGCCTCGCTGCGCACGAAGATGCCGAACTCCCTGGGGGTGAGGCCTTCGCTGCGGCGCTGCTCGATCCAGGCCGCCACCTGCTCGGTTTCGCTGTCGGTGTCTTCGCACTCCCGGATATCGGGCTCCGGGCCGTTGAACACGGAGATGGCGCCGCGGCGGTCCTGCACGTTGCCGTCCACGTCACGGGACTCGGGATCGAGGAGCTGATCGGCCTGGCTGCGGATCTGATGGGAGGTGCGGTAGTTGATGCGCAGCGTGCGCGAGCGGCCGCGGATGTCCACGCCGTACTGGGTCCAGGAGAAGGGCTGCTGGAAGATGCGCTGGCCCAGGTCCCCGGCAAAGAACAGGGCATCGGGGCCGGTCCCCGCCAGGGCGGCCAGCAGCCGGAGCTGGGCGGCAGTGATGTCCTGGCATTCATCCACCACGATGTGCTGGTAAGGCCTGGCGCCGCTGCGGCGCAGTTGCTCGGCGGTGCTGTGGAAGAGCTGGTGGGGCGTGATCTGCCCTGAGCGCTCCAGCTTCTGGAGGATGGCCTCAAAGCCCTCCCAGAGCAAACGGCGCTTGGCCTCGTTGAGGCGGCTCTTGCGGCCCAGCCGGCGCACATCGCGGTAGCTGTCCCAGTCGCGCAGCCCGAAGGCATCGACGATCTCGCTGAACTCCTCCACCACGAACCCCTCGCCATAGACGCGGCTGATCTCCGCCGGTGCGTGCTTGTGAATCAAGGCGCGGAGGGCATCTGGGGCGATGAGCTGATGGTTGCCGAGCTGGGCCGTGTGCATGCGCTCGCCAAGCTCCTGCATGGCCAGCACATCCAGGCGCTCCAGCAGATGAGGCTCCCCTTGCACCAGGCGATGGAGCTTGTCTTGCAGCAGGGCTGCCAGAGGATCGGAGAAGGTGGTGAGCAACACCCGGGCATCTGGGTTGCTGCGGGCCAGGTGAACGGCTCGATGGAGGGCCACCACGGTTTTGCCAGTGCCTGCCGAGCCCTGCACCCGCGTGGGTCCGTTGAAGGAGCGACTCACCCAGTCGGCCTGGCTGGGATGGAGGAAGACGATCCACCGCTCCCAGGGGTAGTCGAGCGCCCGGGCCAGCTCCTCGGTGCCCGTGAGCACCCGGAAGCGGCGCTGGGCATCGGGGTGTTCGTAAGGATTGCCCTGATCAGGCTTGCGAACTTCTGGCTTGGCTGGCGTGGTGCCGGTGGCCAGATCGATGATTGCTTCGGCAGCCTCACCGGGAAGGTGGGAGGCAATCACCAGCAGCATGTCGTCGTCCGCTGTGCGGACATCAGGGATCCACTCGGCTGGAACGCCGTAGCTGAGCAGGTCGGCTTCCGTGAGGTTGGAGAGCGGCCGCTTGGGCTCGGGTGTGGCTGCTGGTTCGGTGGGGACGTGCAGTGGGATCTGGATTTCGCGAACCGTTTCGCGGATCTCGACGATCTGGGCGGCGCCAGTGACGGGATGGGTTTCGATCTTGCGCCGCGAGGCCCAGTCGTAAGCGGGATCGTGATGACCCACATAGCAGAGCAACACGCTGCTCTCGACCCGATGGAAGATCAGCCGGATGTCACGACTGGCGCGGGCAGACCAGAAGTTCTTGTCCTTGATATTGTCGAGCCGGTGGCACTGCAGACCCGGGCTGGCAGGGTTGATCTGCAGCTCAAATGCAGCAAGCTTAGCTGTACGTTGTTCATCAGCGGTTAATTTACCTATACTCGCTTGAAATGAGTCTGAGATTAGAAAGATCATAGAATGCGTGGCAGCATTTAGAAGTAAAGCGTTTCAGAAGACCTGATTGCAAAGAAAATTTGACTTAAACCGATTAATTTGCGATTCGGGAAGGAGGGTTCTTAGCTGGAAAATAATAATTAAACATACGCTCCCAAAAAATTTGCGCCAGCGGCACTGCAACTATTGACAACAGAACTATAAACCATTGAACCCATCGCTGAAAGCTATCAGAGGCCTCATCTTTAGCTAGTTCGCAAGCCTGAAGGAGAGGCTCGAGATGCTCATCTATTTGCTTTCTGGCTGATTTAATCTCATTAATCCCATTTTCACAATAGTCAACACGCTTGTTATTGCCGATCCCAATACCAAAGCCGGCAACGGGAATCCTGTCAGGGTCGGTAAGTTTAAAGAAAATTCGATTGTCAAATCCCTTGGAAAAAATCCTGTATATCGATGAAAGCCTGTAAATCTCAAACCTTTTTTGCTTTTGCCCTGAAATGTTTGCATCATGAATCATTCGCATGAATACACTCTCAATCTCAGACAACATGCTTGCCTGAAGCCAAAGCGCCTCCTTCTCAGTAAAGATAGGCAAAACATCAAAACAGGAAAAGAAATTATCACTGGAAGAAAGGCACTTAGCATATGACTCAAGGCTAGTCTTTCCCCTCGACCTAAGCTCAACAAAGACACCATTGGTCTCTGACTTATACTGCGTCTGCTGGTAATCAGCGCTAGGCCACAAGAGAAACTTAAAGAAGTTTGTCGCATTGACCGATGTCAGTCCTTGGCCGGAAGGTTTATTGGACATATCGGCTGAATAGACTAATATCTGAACCATCGGGAGCCCCTTAAAAAAACCATGATAGATTCCAGAAAGAATCTGAGCCCCAAGGATTGTATCGATTTCTTTAGCTATAGTCTTATCAAGCTCGAGCAAATCATTGCGTTTCCTTGTATTTCCAAAATTAACCTGATGCTTTACTACCCTTCTGAGACCCAATAAGCCATACCGCAGCTTCAGCTTGGTATGGCACTGCTCTTCAGCAATGTCAGTCAATCGGTTAAGTAGCCGGTCTGCTGGCTTAAAGTGGATGTAGATGCGGACGAGATAGCCTCCAACGAGCTCGAGGCTAAAAGTGCATGAATGGAAATAGTGGGACCTTACAATAATAGCCGAATCGTTAAAATGACAAATCGAATGAGTGCCGATATTGAACTTGGCTTTATTCACAAAGTCATCAAGTCTTCGATGAAAGCTTCGCCGTGTGGACGCATCGAGAGTGGGGCTGCGATCAAATAAGCGAGTTAGCCTTCTCTTGAGCGCATCTATCTGCGAAATGGAGTAGACCTCGAGCGCAATAACTTCATGTATACGAACAGAGATGCCAGTAGGTATTGTGTTCAGGCAGCCATCGAGTGATCGTGTTAATTCTTTGAAATAATCTACTGCTTCATGATTAGCACCTTTATCGGTTAGCTTCTCGTAAATGCGCCTCGATGGTGGATCGGTAAACTCAAATGACTCTCTATCGGCGGGCTGATCAGATTCAAGTCCACAGAGCTGGATCATAGTGCTTTCGTTATACGATAGGCTTTCATGACCTCATCCCCCAGGTGATTAATCACCTTCACCGCAATCCGCCCCGTGGAAGGCTTGGCAAACGGAACGGAAACGTCGCTGTTGAGAGATTCCCAGGCCTCATGGTCGATCTCGGCCTTGAGGGAGGTCTTGAGGCTCTTGTATGGGTCGTTCTGACCAAGGAAATAGGCTTGGCGCACGAAGAAGCTCTCACCGTTGTAGTCGCTGTCAATGAACCAACAGGCGATGTTGTCGGGCTCGTCGCTGCGGACTTCTCCGGTAGAAGGATCGAAGACGTCGACGCCGTTGATCTTCACCTGGATCTGATTGGGCTGTCCATCAGGGCCAGTTGCATCGAGGATGTCGATGTCGGGTTCGCCGAAGATCACGAACAGATTGCCCTTGCCGCTGTTGGCCAGATCCTGCTGCATGTGCAGATCGGCGTTCATGCGGGCCTTGAGCACGGGGATTGACCCGAGCTTGTCGAACTCGGTGGACTGGGCCTCGTAGTTGAAGGCGCAACTGATCAGGACGTTGAAGCCGGCATCCGCGCACTCGCGGGCAGCCTCCACCAGATCCACGCGGGTGACGGTGCCGAACTCGGGGCCGATGAAGATGCCAGTCGTCTTGAGGGTTCCATCGGCATCGCGGTAGCTGCCCTTGCCTGCCAACAGAATGCCCGGCCAGCCATCGAGTGACTCGAAGCTGATGCGGTCTTGCTTGTGAGCCTGTTGCACGCCTGCCACGCGCAGAGTGTTGAGGATCATCTGGGCGAAGTCCGTAGCCCCCTCGGCGGTGGCTCCCTGCTTGAGGGGATCGGTGATGGTGTCGTCGTCGTTGACGATCATCGTGCGGTGGGGGCTGAGGCTCTCCACCGTGAACGGACCGGCGACTCGGACTTTCGATTTGTCCTCGTAGGGCTTGTCGTAGAGGTATTCGGAATCGGCCTTGGCGGCGATGGAGGTATCGATTTCCTTCTGACGGGCGATGCGGGCATCCCACCAGTTGGCATGAACGCTCTTGGCTTCGTCGGACCAGGTGGGCTGGGCTTCGCGGGGGATTTCCCATTCCTGCCAAGCCTGACCAAGTGACGTGTTCAGCTGTTCGCGCAGGGGCTCCAGGGTGGTTTGCCACTTCTCCCAGATCGTGTCAATCTCGGTGTTGTTCGCGATTGACTTGAGGGTGATGTGGGGAACTCGCTCGTAGACAAAGCCTTGGCGGATACTCAGTGTTGCAGTATCTGTGATAGGGATTGAACGAGTCACTTCAGCTTCCTTTAGCTTGCCCTCGATGGAATCAGCCAATAAGTAATATGGATATCGTGCTCCCATGATGCGCGAGCGTGCCAATGCTAAGGCAACTCTAGACGTATCAATGGCGATCCAGCGGCGTCCCCAATGTTCCGAAGCCGCTGCGGTAGTTCCAGAACCACAAGTTGGGTCAAGCACCAAGTCACCAGGATCAGTAGTCATAAGAATGCAACGCTCAATTACTCTTGGAAGTGTCTGCACGACATAAGTCTTTTCATTGCCAAATCCGGATATGATAGTGTCAGACCAGGAGTTTGAGATAGGATACACGGGGAAATCCTTCATGAACCTGACGTATCTGAGCGTATTCCCCAATAGCCATAGCCTATGTGCTTTCTTGAGTCGAAGCATGCCCGTCTCCCCAGTCTTCCAATATCCACGCCCAGGTCTAATTACTCTGTCATCAATCTGAACAGGAAAGTCACCCGGAGGCTTCTGGCTTCTCATGTCTCCGTGGCCGAATAAACCTAAGTGTTCAACGGCTCCGGAAAGCTCCTCTTGTGTTGCCTTCCTCCTTGAGCCATCCCCCGCCTGCACGAAGCCATATTGGCTCGCACCCTCAGCGCCAATGGTTTTGGCGTGAAAGAGTTGCCTGTACTTGGCAAACTGCTTATTCTTGGCATACCACAAAATGTAGTCGCCGACATGATTTAAAAAAAGTCCGGTGTCGCCAGATGTCTTTTGGAAGAATATCGTATTAAGACAGTTTGAGGGTGAATAGACTTCGTCCAACAACGCTTTGACTAAGTGAAAGTTTTCGTCGCTAATCTGCACGAATATTGATCCCGTCTCGGCCAGGAGATCGTGTGCAGAAACCAAGCGATCTCGAAGGTAAGTCAAATAACTGTGCACTCCATCGCGCCATGTGTCTCGAAAAGCTTTGACTTGCTCAGGCTCTCGCGTGATGTGATCGGGCCTCCCGTCTTTGACATCGCGACTGGTTGTCGACCATTGAAAGTTACTATTAAACCGAATTCCATAAGGAGGATCAAAATAGATGCACTGCACCTTCCCTCGCAATCCCTCCCGCTCAGCCAGGCTCGCCATCACTTGTAGCGAGTCCCCAAGAATCATCCGATTCGTCCAGTTCTGATCGTGCTGGTAGAACTCCGTCTTTGCGCCCTCGCCTACGTCGCCCTTGATGGTGTCAAACAGGCCCATCTGCTCAACAAAGCCCGACTGGCTACTGCTGCCTTCCTTGCTGCGCCGCCTGAGATCATCAATAAGTACCTTCGGGTGAATTTTCTCCTGGATATACAGCGGTGGCGCGTTCACCACCAGGGGTGATTCATCCAGCAGATCCTTGCCGCGCCAGATCAACTGGGGATCCAGATCGGGATTGCGGCGTTCATACTCCACCTGAATCGGTGTCTTCTCCTGGTTGCGCACCATCGTCTGGAACTCAGCCGGGGGGATGTTGCGTCGTGAGGCGTCGTCGTGCACGAAGCTCTCGATCTGTTTCTCGCTGGCGGGCTTCTTCGGCATGTCAGACCACCTCCACGGTCAACACCTGATCCAGCACCTGATTCACCTCGTCGTCCACCGCTGAAGCGAAATCAGTCTCCATGGCATACACCTCCCGGAACTCCGCAAAGCCCCAGCGGCCGAAGCGGCCTGAGTTGTTGACGCCGGGCACCCAGAAGGCCTCCATCGTGGTTTTCTTCACCTTGGCATCTTCTCCCCGGTAACCCTTCACTTCACACACCAGGTTCAGCAGGTCGTCTTCCCCGCGGCCATCGTCCACCACGACGATGAAATCGGGGATGTACTTGCGGGCCACACCACCCATTTGATACGGCACCTCGAAGCCCAGTGTCTGGTTCTTCACCCAGCGGCGCACCCGCGGATGATGGTCGAGCACCCGGCAGAACTCCTGCTCCCAGGTGCTGTCGCAGATGGCCCAGTTCACGTGACACCTCCTGGAATCAGATTCCCAGCGCAAGGTCTTAGAGGTGTTGAAGTTCACGTGCATCGTGCTGCCACTGGGGTTGTAGGGATCCAGGATCGCCAGGCGCCGCTGCTCCTGCCCAGCACTGACGACGATGGCCTGAATCATCCGCTCACAGGCCATGTCGGCCATTTCCCGGAACATCAGCAGACCATGGTTTGTTCCGCCTTTGCAGACCAGGCACTGCTCCATCCAGTCGCGCACCACCTTCTTCATCTGCAGGATGAGATGGGTTTTGGGTAGCTCATCGGCATCGCGGTATTTGGTGTAAACCAGATGCTTGGCCAGATGCAGGATCACGCTTGACTTCCTGAAATCTCCAGTTCGATCAACTGTGAGATTTACGCCCTCGCCAATGATTCCCTGGTTGTTGGTGACGGTGGCACCAACCAGTTCAGGAGTGAGAACCAAGATGTGGTCGTCGTTGAAGGTGGCCTTCACCTGATCATCAGGCAGCTCGGCCCGGTATCCGATCACATGAGGGAAGAGGATCTCCTGGGCATCGCGTGCTGGGCTGATCGCCTTCACCTGAATGGTTGGTGGCGGTGGCTTCGGAGGGCCAGGTACAGCCTGGGATGTGAAATCAAACGGTATGCCGAGGATGTCGGCATACTCCACGTCAAACCGACCCGACTCAGGATTGAGGGTGTAGTTCTGCCGGCGCAGGGCACGCCCCACCACCTGTTCACACAACAGCTGGGTTCCGAAGGCACGCACGCCCAGCACATGAGTGACCGTATTGGCGTCCCAACCTTCGGTGAGCATCGCCACCGACACGACACAGCGGATGTCGGCCCCGAGCTTGCCGGGCTTACCCACCGTGTTCATCACCTCCCTCAAGAGATCTGCATCGCTGAGCTTGGTGTCTGCACCACCAGCTCCCTCACGCTGGATGATCTCGCGGCGGAACTGTTCAATCTCAGGCCCAGCCATCTCCCGGAAGTTCGCATCGAGAGCTTCGCCGCTCTCCAGTTGCTCGCTGTCGATCAGCAAGGTGCGAGGGCGTGGAATGGCATTGCCGTTGTCGTCGTAGTTCCAGAACAATGGACAGAATCCCTTGCGGTACTGCTTGTCTCCTCTTTCATCTTCGATCTCATAGCCACTCACGTAGTCGTAGACGAGTTTAGATGTGGAGGTGTTGTTGCAGACGATGATGAAGCAGGGCGGCACATCGAATCCTGCTTTCTTCCACTCCTCAAAGGTCTCCTCATAATGCCCATACAGAGCTTCGATCGCCGTCTTCAGCTCCGTTGGCAAACTCTCGGGATCCTTGCTGCCCCCCTTGCCACGCCCTTTTTTGGGCATCTTGCTCTTGATGTTCTTCCACAGCTCCCGGTAGCGCGGCACATCCTGGGCAATGTTGTCGGCTACGGGTACCCGTGGCAGCTTGACGATGCCGCATTCGATCGCATCCATCAGCGAAAAGTCGCTGACGGTCCACGGGAACAGCGTGCCTTCCCTGTAGCCCGAGCTGGCCAGGAAAAACGGCGTTGCCGAAAGGTCGATCACCCGCTGCTGACCCTTGCCGATCTTGCGGCTGACTGCTTCCAGGCCTGAGATCCATAACCGTGCGGCTTCCCGGTGGCTCTTGGCTTCAGCTTTCTCTTCTGAACTGAGCTGAATCCGCTCGCGTTCCTCGTCGCTGAGTGGCTTTTCGCGGTAGCAGTGGTGGGCTTCATCGTTGATCACCAGCACCTGCTTCATCCCCATCAGCTCGCTCATCACGCGCTGCAGCATCTGGCCTTCGGTTTCCGAGGTGGCGATGCTTTGCTGGCGCCAGCCCTCCATGAACTGGCGCGTCCCCTTGGCCAGTTCCAGCAGTTCCCGCTTTCGGAAGGCGTGGTAGTTGGTGATCACAATCCGGGCCTTGCCCAGCTCCGGCACCAGGTCCTGTGGCACCAGCTCCATGCGCCTGAAATAGCTCTCGGTGTCGTTCGGCTGCAGCACCCGCAACCGATCGCGGATCGTCAGCCCCGGTGCCACCACCAGGAAGCCCTTGGTGAAGCGGCTGCTGCCCGGATGGCGAGCTGCGTTGATGGTTTGCCAGGCGATCAGCATCGCCATCACCGTGGTCTTGCCAGCCCCCGTGGCCAGCTTCAAGGCCATCCGGAACAGATCTGGGTTGGCTTCGTCGTTGGCGCTCTCCAGCTTCTCAAGGATGTCCTTGCCGCGCTTGCCGATTTCCGGTGCCACCTCCGTGAGCCAGATCGCGGTCTCGGCCGCTTCGATCTGGCAGTAGAAGGGCCGGATTCCCTGGAAGTCGTGGTGGCGCCAGTGCTTGAGCAGCCGGGCTGTCTCCGCCGACACCTTCCACTGGCTTTCGGGAGCCTGCCGCCACTCCTCCACCAGAGCCCGGATGGAGTTGATCTGCTGGGTGACCTCGTACTGCTGATCGTCTGTCGAGATGTTCTGGGCTTCGATCTCCAGGGAGCGCTGGTGGGCCTGCTCGCCCTTCCCGCCTCGCTTCTTGGGTTGAGGGATCGGTGTGATCAGGCGCGACTCCCGCCGCGACTCGACAATCTCCTGCGTCGGGATGCCGTCCACCAACTCCCAGTGCCGGGTTGGGCACTCGTACGGGGAGTTGAGGATCGGGTCCTCGAAGAAGCGCTCGCTCACCGCACTCTCTCCGGCTGGAGGGCTTCCCGGGCCTGGATCAGATCGGGGGTCATCGAAGCCATGGAGTCAATGGTTGGTCCGCCTGCAGCGGCGGGACTGTCATGGGGGTGAGGGGACGCTGCGGCCAGTCTGCACCTAGCGGCAGCGATGCGGCGGCACACCAGAAGCCCTTGGAGCCGCAAGTCTTGGATCTATGCACGGGGCGCATACTTTCAGCCCTCCAGCTGTTGCGAGCCGCCGATCCGGCCCAGCTCCTGGGCGGTGTGGCGGAGCACCGGACTGTGGGGGCCAGGGGCCAAGGGCCCGTGGCCCAGGGGCCAGCGCTGCAGGGAGGCCCAGGTGTCGGCCTCCCGATCGGCCACCACCAGAGCCAGGGGGCTGCCTGAATCCGGCTGATCCAGTGGTCTGGGGTCTGCAGGCTGTTGCCTCCGCTCCGCAGGGGGAGCCCCAACTCCCGCAGAAGCCGCCTCAGGCCGGGCGCCACACCGCGATCGGGCACCAGCACCTCCGCCACACGCCCGCCGGGGGTTCGCCCCTTTGGGGTCGGCCTGCCGGGGACAGCGCCCACCAGCACGGGCGCCCTGGGTCAGAACACCAGGGCCAGGGGCAGCTCCCCCAGGTGGAGCAGCTGCAGCTCCTGATCGTTCACCCCCTCCGCCTCCTCCAGCTCCAGGCCTGAGATCAGGGCGCCATCGAGCACACCCTGGCGCACCAGCTCCAGCCAGTTGGCCGCTGCCCGAAACCGCTGGGGGGTGGGCAGCAGCCAGGGACAACCCTCCAGCAGGGGGTGATGCAGCAGGTCGCTGCCCAGCCGGGCGACACCGGCGGCGAGGCGATGGGCGCGGCAACCCAGGCGCAGCAGCCGCATCGCGGCGGAGGTGCCGTAGCCGCAGCCCCAGAGCTGGCGGCGATCGCGCACCAGGCCGAAATCCTCCGAGAGGATTCGGTAACGGCGGTTGCCCTCCTGGCGTTGGCCAACCAGCAGGCTGGCTGAGCTGCAGCAGCCGGCTGGTCTGCACGGTGGTGCCGCAGAGCTCCAGCAGATCGAGCAGGCCCACGGGCATCAGCGCACCTCCTGGAGGCTGGCAACCCAAACGGCGACAGCTTTCTTATGGCGCCAGGGGGTTCCGCTGGTCACGACAGGGTCCGGCGAGCTCCCTGGCGGTGGCAGGCTTCCAGGCTCAACCCACCTAGATTTAAGCCAGGCGTGTCTTCGGTTCGCCTTGACTTCCATCAGTCCATCCCTGCAACACCAGCTGGAGCACCTGTCCCCTGACGAGCGCAGCCAGGTCGGCGCACTGCTGGCAGCCATGCAGGATTCGGTCTCTCGGGCTGCCTCTGCCCCTCGGCAGCCCGGCGGCCTGCTGGGAAAGATGCACACCCATGCAGACTTCGATGCCCCTCTGGCTGAGGGGTTTCTGATTCCTTGAGCGGTGCCGGCTTTCTTCTCGATACGAGTGTGCTGATCTGGTGGTTGGCGGAACCCTCGCGCCTGGGAGCCGCAGCAACCAAATGCATCGCTGATCCTGGCAATCAGATCTGCTGCAGCGTGGTCAATCTCTGGGAGATCCAGATCAAGGTGAAACTGGGCAAGCTGGATCTTGAGCTTCCCCTGCCGGAGATTCATCGCTGGGTCGTCGATCAGGAAGGGTGGCTGCTGTTGCCGGTGCATTGGCCTCACATCAGGCGACTCGATCAACTGCCGGTGCCGCACAAAGACCCGTTTGATCGCCTGCTGATCGCCCAGGCTGTTGAGGAGAACCTCACCTTGGTGAGCGTTGATCCCCTGATGCGCGACTACCCGGTGGCTGTGCTGGGTTGACCTCAATGGCCTCGCCATCAGCGCACCTCCTGGGGATCTGCCCCTGCGGCCACAGATAGATCGCCCCGGCCGGTTCCTCCCGGTTGGTCTGCAACGCAAAGGTGCGGCGGATGCGCTCCGGCTCGCGCTCCAGGTCGGTGTCACACCGATCTGGCGCAGGTCTTCCTTGAGGCGCCGCACCATCACATCGTCCAGGTCCTGCTTGCGCACGGGCTCGCCGCCGCAGAAGCGGGTGGGATCGAGGATCTCCAGCAGGGCCGAGAAGCTGTTGCTGTGGCCGTTGTGGGGCGTGGCCGAGAGGAACAGCCTGCATCTTGAGAGAGCGAGGCGGCAGCACAACGGAAGCCCGGCAAGCTGCGAATTTTTGATCTATGCGCAGAGCGCGTAGATTCAGCCCTCCAGCTGCTGCGCGCCGCCCATCCCGCCCAGTTCCCGGGCGGTATGGCGCAGCAGCCGGTGCTCCTGCCAGTCGGCTGACAGCGCTAGCCACACCGGACTGTGGGGCCGGGAAGCCTGGTGCCTTGGCCCTGGGCCCCGTGGCCCAATGGCCAGCGCTGCAGGGAGGCCCAGGTGTCCGCCTCCCGATCGGCCACCACCAGAGCCAGGGGGCTGCCCTGGATCCGGCTGATCCAGTGGTCTGGGGTCTGCAGGCTGTTGCCCCCGCTGCGCAGGGGTAGCCCCAGCTCTCGCAGGAGCCGCCGCAGGCCCGGCGCCACACCGCGATCGGGCACCAGCACCTCTGCCACTCGACCGCCGGGGGCTGGCCTGCCGGAGACAGCGCCCACCAGCACGGGCGCCTTGGGGCAGAACGCCAGGGCCAGGGGCAGCCCGCCAGCAGGGGGTGATGCAGCAGGTCGCTGCCGATCCGGGCGACACCCGCAGTCAGACGATGGGCGCGGCAACCCAGCCGCAACAGCCGCATCGAGGCGGAGGTGCCGTAGCCGCAGCCCCAGGGCTGGCGGCGATCACGCACCAGGCCGAAATCCTCCGCCAGGCTCCGGTAACGGCGGCTGCCCTCCTGGCGTTGGCCAAACAGCCGGCTGGCTGAGTTGGAGCAGCCGGCTGGTCTGCACGGTGGTGCCGCAGAGCTCCAACAGATCGAGCAGCCGGATGTCGTGCAGCAGCTCCGGCAGGAGGGAGTGGGGGGCCTGGGCCAGCCACGGGGGGCGCAGGGAAGCCATGGGGCGGTAGCGCCCTCCAACGTCGTCGACGCTTCCCAATGGACTTAGTCGGACCCCTGAGCAACATGGCAGGGGGAGCCCTTGCACCGCAATCTTTGCTCCGCATCACAATGTCAATACAGTTAAAGCGGAGCCTTGGCACGCGACCAGGTGCTGCAGCTGCGGGCCTCAGCCGAGCAGCGCCAGCTGATTGATCAGCCCAGACCCAGCAACGGCTGCAAAAAGGTGAACGACCTGCACCCGCAGAACCTGACCTGCATCGCCAAGACACGCATCACCGCCACCACCCCGTCAGAGATCACCCCAGCCGAACTGCAGCAGCTGCGTCAGTTGGTGGTGTTGACCATCGGCGGGCTGAGCTGACGCCACCTGCAGCCCTTCCGCCAACCTGAAGCACCTCTGCGCTGGCCCCAGCCGATGACGGTGAACCGGGAGGAGCTGAACAAGCTGGGCCTGCGGCATCAGCGCCGGGGATGCCTGGCTGGTGTTCCTGCAGCTGGAACGGCGGCTGCCGCCCCTCAGTCCGGAACCTGAGGACTGATCCGCAGCTCGGCGTAGCCGGTGGCTGGATCGATCTCGCGGCTGAACCGCCACTCCGGCAGCAGGCCAACCACCAACTCGGCAGTGGTGCGCACCAGCGAGCCGCCGCAGAGGTGACCGCCGATCACCGCACCCTGGTTGTCGGCGATGGCGATGTGCAGGTGGGACCCATCGGGCGAGAGGGTGCCGGAGAGGCTGAGGATCTCCAGCTCGCCGTGGATCGCCGTGGCCTCAGTGGCTCCGGCCAGGCGCAGCTGGACCACCGACAGGCTGCCCACCGCGCTGATGAGGCAGCCGGCCTGCTCCTGTTGTTCGCCCATCCAGGTCTCCAGCGCCCGGCGCAGGTCGGCGCCCGGTGTCAGCCGCAGCGGCACCACCTTCATGGCTTCGGCCCCTCCACGAGCCCCTGCACCATGACAAGGGCATCGACATAGCCCAGCTGCCGGTGGCGAAACGCCCCAGGCAGGGTGCCGACCAGCTGAAAGCCGTTGCGCTGCCAGCAGCGGATCCCGGCGGAGTTGGTGCTCACCACCAGGTTGAACTGCATCGACCGGAAGCCCAGCCGCCGCGCCGCCTGCAGCGAGTGCTGGCAGAGGCGGCTGCCGATTCCCTGGCGCCGGCAGGGCTCGGCCACCACATAGCCCGCGTTGGCCACATGGGCGCCGAGAGCGAGGGAGTTGGGCCTCAGGTAATACGTCCCCACCAGCGCTCCGGTGGCATCCACGGCCACCATCACCGCCTGGCTCTGCTCAATCCAGCCCACCCGGGCTTCGGCCTCCGTGATGGCCGGGTCGTGGGGGAAGGTTTCACCGGCGCGGAACACCGGCTCCAGCAGCGCCCACACCGCCGGCCAGTCGGCAGCCTCGAACGGGCGGATCTGCAGGGGAGATCGAGAGGAGGTCAGAGCAGCGCAGGTGTGGTCTGGTGGTGATTGTCCCCCCAACAGCAAGGCGGCCCGTGGGGGGCGCCTTGGCACCGGTCGCGGCGGTCACTTCCTCACACCAAGAGCTGCCGGGAGGGAGACGGCCGCAACCGCCTCGCTGGATTCGATCACCACCGTCATCCGCTGGCGATGGGAATCGAAGGGGATCTCCCGGCGCCGCGGCAGACGCTGCTGCTCCTCCCCATGGACCAGCCCGGCCGACGCCGCAGCCAGGAGGATCACCGTAGCCGGGTCGGGCTGCAGCCCATGGGCCCAGGCCGCCGCCAACGCCACGGACAACCGCGGGGCGGGAACCCGCCATGGCCCGACCGCTTCACATGACGTTACAGTTTGCGAAACGAATTGAAACACTCATGGCTGAACCCTCTCCCCGCTTCGGGTTTGTCGAATTCGCTGAAACCTGGAATGGCCGTCTGGCCATGCTCGGCTTCGTGATCGGCCTCGCCACCGAGCTGCTCACCGGCCAGGGCATCCTCCAGCAGATCGGGCTCGGTTGATCGCCATGGGCACCGACTACACCCTTGCCATCACTGCCGTCGTCGGCCTGGTGGTGCTGCTCACCGGCATGACTGCCTTCGTTCTCAGTCGCCCCAGCGACCTCGCCCCTCTCGACAACCCATGACGACCGGCACCCTCGCGCTCCTCTTCTTCGGCGCCTGGCTGGCCCTTGCCCTGCTCCAGCCGACCTCCGCGGCTGACTGACGCGTCTCAACCCTCCATCCAACTCAGGACCCCATGACCAACACACCCGCCAACGACAAGTGGTTCCAGCACCGCGCCGAGCAGCTGATCCATATGGAGCAGCTCAAGCGCGCTGAACTGTTCAACGGCCGCGCCGCCATGCTGGGCATCGTGATCGGCATCGTGGTGGAAGGCCTGACCGGCTTCGGCATCGCCCATCAGATCGGCCTCGGTGCCCTGGTCGATGGCTACGCCGCCTGCCGCACCCAGTTCCTGCCCTTCTGCTTCTGAGCCTCTGCTCGCTTCACCCGCCCACGCCCCCGGCAACCCCGGGGGTTTTTGCTGGCCATCGGCTTCCTGGAGGGCGGCCAGCTCGGCACCGCCGCCACCCTCATCCTCTGGAGCCTGCCGTGGGGTGGCGGCGGGATCTGGCTCTACCGGCGCTGGACCCGGCCCGACACTCCAGAGCATTGATCCGCTGCGGTCGCTGGGCCATGCTGCGACCGATGGCCTGCTCGATCCGCGCCAGCTCCCGGCCGATCTTGCGCACCGTTGAACCGATTCTCGGAGATCAACCCCAGCAAGACGCCCAGCGCCTGGAGCTGCGCGGGCCGGCAGACGGGTGTTCATCGGCTCCGTGCCGCCGCGGCTGACGCAGGCTTTGGCAGGGTCAGGGTAGAGATGGAGAGAACGATCACCACTGCGATCAACAGCACCCATGGGGTGAGCTCCTGCAGCGGCCGGAGCAGCAGCAGGGCGTTCAGCCCGGGGATCAGCTGCAGCAGCAGCCACAGCCCCAGGCCGATCGCACCTCCCAGCTGACTGATGCGGCTGCGGGGTTCGCCGTTCAGCCAGACCAGAACGCCACCGCCAAGCAACAGCAGCGTGAACAACAGGCTGCGGCGCTCGATCGCCGGCAGATCCGGCCAGCAGGCGATCACCAGGGCAAGCACCGCCATGACGCCGCCCTGCAGCAGCGCCCGCCGCCAGGTGGCCGGTCCGAACAGCGGTGCCTCGGGCGGCCGGGGGGGCTGTTGCATCAACCCCGCACTGCCGGGCATCGCCTCGAACACCACCGTGCAGGCCGGATCGATCACCAGATGCAGCAGAGCGATGTGAACCGGTAGCAGCAGGAGCGGCTGTCCCGGCACCAGCAGCGGCAGCAGGCTGACGGCAGCGATCGGCAGATGGATCGCCAGGGTGTACCCCAGGGCTTTGTGCAGGTTGGCCTCGATGCGCCGGCCCAGGGCGATCGCCTGCACCAGGCTGCCGAAGTCATCGCCCAGCAGCACCAGATCGGCCGACTCCCGCGCCACGGCGGTGCCGCGTTGGCCCATCGCCACGCCGATATCGGCGGCCTTGAGCGCCGGCGCGTCGTTGACGCCATCGCCGGTCATCGCCACCACCTCGCCGGCCGCCTGCAGAGCGCGAACGATCTGCAGCTTCTGCTGCGGCAGCACCCTGGCGAAGACCGACACGTGGCCGAGGTCGTTCCCTCTGCCGGGCTCCATGTCCTGGAGCTCGGCGCCGCTCAGCACCGGTCCGGCCGGCAACCCTGCCTGGTCGGCGATGGCGCGGGCCGTCTGGGGCGCATCGCCGGTGATCATCACCACCCGGATGCCCGCTCCGCGTGCCAGGGCGATGGCGGCGGGCACGTCGCTGCGCAGCGGATCTGCCAGGCCCACCAGACCGATCGGCTCGAACAGGTAGTCATGCACCGTCTCCGGCGGCACCTCTGCCGTTGCTGGGGGGCCCTCGCCGCCGGTTGCCAGCTCCGGGTGGCACGGTGCTCCATCGAGGCCACTGGCCACCGCCAGCACCCGCAGCCCCCTGGAGGCCAGACCTTCGGCGGCCTGCAGCAGCGCCGCCGAACGTTCGTTGTTGAGATGGCAGAGCTGGGCGATCGCCTCCGGCGCCCCCTTGGCGGCCACCTGCCATTGACCGTTGGCATCCCGCCACAGCTGCGAGAACACCAGCAGATCCGGCGAGAGCGGGTATTCCCGCAGCAGCGGCCAGTCGGGATGGAGGTGCTCGCTGTGGTGCAGCTCCGCCTGCGCCAGGCGCTCGATCGCCTGTTCCATCGCATCCACCGGATCGTGGCGGCTGGCCAGCAGCGCCAGCTCCAGCAGCCGATGCCAGGGCTCCTCCAGCGGCGCTCCCGCCTGCCACAACGCAGCCTCCGGCCAACTGAGCAGCTGCTGCACCGCCATGCGGTTCTCGGTGAGCGTGCCGGTCTTGTCGACGGCGAGCACCGTGGCGCTGCCGAGGCTTTCCACCGCCGCCGGCCAGCGGGCCAGCACGCCGATGCGGGCGAGGCGGAGGGCGCCGAGGGCCAGGAACAGGGCCAGCACCACCGGGATCTCGTTGGGCAGCACCGCCAGCGCCAGGGCCAGCGCCGCCAGCAGCGCCGTGCTCCAGTCGCCGCTCCAGGATCCCTGCAGCACCGCAAGAGCGGCGCAGAGCCCCAGGGCCACCACGGTGAGCCGCGCCGTCAGACGGCGGGTGTGACGCTGCAGGCGGGTGGGTGGCGGCGTGACGCTGGCCACACTGCGCCCCAGGCGGCCCAGCTCGGTGGCCTCCCCCACCGCCACCACCGCCGCCAGGCCCCGGCCGCTGGCCACCAGCGAGCCGGCGCGGATCAGCTGGCCGCTCCGGCTCACCTCCACCGGCAACGATTCGCCGCTGAGCAGGGATGTATCCAGCCACAGGCCCACCCCTTCCCGCAGCTGCGCGTCGGCGGCGACCCGGTCGCCCTCGTCGAGCCGCAGGACATCCCCCACCTGCACCTGCTCGGGGGCCAGCTCCAGAGTCATGCCGCCACGGATCACGCGGGCGCGGGGGGAGGAGAGGCGTGCCAGCTCGGCCAGGGCCCGCTGGCTGCGGCGCTGCTGCCAGGCATCGAGCAGGCTGATCGCCGCCACGAACCCCAGCAGGATCAGCGCCTCCTCCCGTTCGCCGATCAGCCCGTAGATCAGGGCGCAGGCCAGCAGCAGCAGGTTGGTGGGCTCAAGGATCGCCATGGTTCCAGATCCGTTGGATCCCCACGTGGATGGATCCACGGTGTGGGGATGGGCGCCGCAGCGCTTCCCCGATGCTGCTCAGGCTCCAGGCCTCTGGCCGTGAACGGATGCACTGTGACGGAGTCAGCCTCTGACCTTGAAGGAACGGCGGATCTGATCGAACCAGTTGCCGGGTAGATCCCCGGAGCGCACCTGCAGACTGGCCATCGACCGCGCCAGCGGCAAGCCTCCCCGCTGCAGCACCGCACCGACATGCAGGGCGACGGCCAGGGCGATCAGCAGCCAGGCCAGCAGGTGCACGCTGTAGACCGCGTGCTGGAACCGGCCGTCGCGCAGCCAGTCCTCGTCCATCAGCTTGCCGCTGCCCACCGCCAGGGCCAGGGCCAGCAGGGCGAGGGCATTGGCGGGCTGTCGCAACCGGGCCCGGCCTGCTGTGAGGGCATAGAAGCCGAACAGCAGGGCGATCGGCCAGAGCAGCACGCCCACCGTGCCGTGGATGTCGATCCATTCGCCGGCCGGACGGAACGGGAGACTTCCGAAGCGCCCGTCGTCGGTGGAGTAGACGAGCAGGCCCGTCAGCCAGGCCAGAGGTACCAGCAGGGCGGTGGCGCCGTGCAGAAGGCGCAGCAGCGAGGGTTGGTAGGGACGGGGCATGGGAGGTGAGCAAGGGAGTCAGGCCAGGGCCATCACCGTGACCCTGTTCGGCCTGCTGAGGATCCCCAAGAGTCTCTGCGATCTGGCCATGGGGCTGACCATGCAGGTGCTCAGCGAGGGTGAGGCTTCAGGCGATCGGCACGATGCGACGGCCGTTCTGCTTGGCCTCGTACATGGCGATGTCGGCACGGGCCATCAGCGCATCGACCGCTTCGCCGGGCCGCGCCAGGGTCACCCCCAGGCTGGCCGTGATCGCGATCTCGAACGTGCTGCCGTGAATCGGCTGCTCGATCGCCGCCACGATCGCTTCGGCCACGGCGGTGGCTGCCGCAAGATCCGTCAGGCCCGCGAGCACCACCACAATCTCATCGCCGCCCATGCGTCCGGCCAGATCGCCCTCCCGCAGCCGCGCGCGCACCCGCTCGGCGACGCACCGCAGCACGGTGTCGCCGGCGGCATGGCCGAGGGTGTCGTTGATCTGCTTGAACAGATCGAGATCCAGGAACAGCACGCCCAGCTCGTCGCCCTGGCGCCGCCTGGCGCTGGTCAGCAGCGCCTCGAGCTGCTCCAGCAGTTCACGACGATTGAGCAGACCGGTGAGGGCATCGATGCTGGCGCGTTGCAGCATCTCCTCTTCCAGCCGTTTGCGCTCACTGATATCGCGATACACGATCAACGAACCGATATAACGACCCTGTTCATCCACGATGCAGCTGCTGTTCACGTCGGTCCAGATCCAGCCGCCGTTCTTGTGACTCTGCTCCAGCTCCACTCGGTAGGTCGGTAGCGGCAGTCCCTTGTTCACCGCATCGATCGTCTGCTGCAGGGCCTCCATCACATAGGCACAGCCTTCCGGTTTGAGATGCTGCTCCATCGTGAGGGCCATCGCCTCGGGCACCGACCAGCCACGCACCTTCTCGATCGAGGGGCTGATGTACGTGGACCTGCCGGTGGAATCGCTGATCGTGATCACATCGAGGGCGTTGTCGGCCAGCAGGCGATGCTGGCGTTCGCTCTGGCGCAGCAGCTCATGGCTCTGACGCAGCTCATCTGAGAGCTGGTTGACGAGGTGGCCCTGGCTGTTGATCAGGGTGACGATGCGGTTGAGCTCCCGCAGGCAGGTGCGCTGCAGCTGCGGCATGCCCACGGGAGCCGCATCGTTGGGTTTATCCGGTGAGAGGGGCGCCAACGGTCCGAGCATCCGCGTCAGCTGGGCCGCCAGCAGGCTGGTGATCAGTTCGCTGATCAGGGCGGCGGCGATCAGCACGAGCCCCAGGATCTGCAGCGAGGGCCGCATCAGTCCGGTGAGCAGCTGCATCTGAATCAGGGCCGGCTGCGCCACCGTGATCCGGCTCCAGCCCGCGTCGCTGGCCGGCTGCAGCTGCAGCCACCAGTAGCCCTGGCGGTGACGCAGCAGCACCGTCTGCTCCTGGCCGCGTACCAGAAGCGTCGGCGCATCATCGCCGAAGCGGTGGCCTGTCTCGGGCACATAGTCGCGCCTCAGGGAGGCGAACAGGGCCGGATCGGAGCTGAGCACCGCGCCGTCGCTCGCCACTGCCTCGAAGGCCAGGCCCGCCGGCGGCTTCTGCACCTGCTCGCCCCTGGGGAGCGACCGGCTTGCGGGCGGCAGCAGGACGGCGATGGCCTGTGCCTGCTGCTCCAGGTTGCTGCGGAACTGACTGACCGTCTGCGCCGTCAGCTGCTGGCCCATGGCCATGATGATCAGCACCGAGGGCACGCTGATCACCAGCAGCAGCGTGGCGAAGATCAGTCCCCGCAGCGACAGATCCCCCTGACTGCGGCGCTGCAGCAGCAGTTGCAGGGCCAGATAGAGCAGCAGACCGAGCGCGGCGTTGACCACCCCCGACACCGCCTCCTTGAAGCCCAGCGCCAGGGCGGTCTGGGCATCCGCACCCAGCAGGCCGGTGTAGGTCAGCTGCTTGAGCGGCACCCCCACGACCAGCCAGAAGGCGATCGTGGCCAGCACGATGCGGCCGTTGCCGAGCTGCTCGGGGCCGCCGTTGAAGCGGCTGAGGAACAGCTGCTGCCAGAGCAGCTGCAGCACCAGGATCACGGCCGCCCAGGGGTGCCCCCACAACGGCACGGTGATCAGCGCCGACGCCAGCCCCACCGGCAGGCCCCGCCAGCCGAACTGCAGCAGCGCGAAGACGCCGAGACTTGATCCCAGCAGGATCTGATTGTCAAAAAAGATTGTGGGGCTGTGCAGCGTGCCCCACACAGCCGCCACGACCAGAAGCACCAGCAGTGGAAGCTGCCGCGCTGATCCGGGCTGACGCGTCATGGCATGGTCACGCCTGCCTCGCCGCTCCATGGCTGCAGTCACCGGTAGCGACCATAGAGCATAGAGCAGAGATAGCAAATAGCGCAATAATCGCGAGAAGGTTTTTGCTTGGCGTGGGCATTGTTATCCCATGGTCTACTCTTTTGTTGGTGGCAAGTTGGCTCCAGATTCGAAGATTGCTTGGTCGTTCCGCCCCTGACGCGGCCCTCCAGCCACGGGCCTTGATGCCATCACCTGGAACGCTCCAGGCAACCGGCGACCCGCAAGGGCCCGAGGGTTCCAATCCCGCGCTCTCCGTCCGCGCGATGGACGCGGTCGACCCAGCCATCCAGTGCCGGCATGACGTCGCGTTCCTGAGGTGTACGCAGCATTGGGCACGGCTGCCTCTCCGGATGCCTGAAGATTGCAGCAGGATGGAGGCCCCTGGACAGCCCTCTGCCTGCGGTGAGCAACACAGCCCTGCTGCGGGATCTGTGCGGGGCAGTGGCCGACCTGACGGTACCGCCCAGCCCTGCAGAACGTGCTTGCACCGGGCTGCGGCTCACCCTGCTTCTGGTCGTGCTGCTCAGCGGTGCCTGGGTCTACTGGCGGCTGCCGCTGGGCTGGGCGGCGATCGCGGCGCTGCTGGTCGCCGCGGTGGCCTATGCCCTGCTGCTGATCGCCACCCACGAGATGGTGCATGGCACCTGCCTTGGCCTGGCCCGATGGGAGCAACCGCTGGCCTGCCTGCTGAGCTGGCCGATGGCCTGGCCTTACCTCACCTACGGCCGGCTGCACCGTCTGCATCACCGCTGGAACGGCTGCGATGGCCGCGATCCGGAACGCACCACGGCACTGCTCGAGGAGCTGCAGCAGGCCGGCGTGCTGCGGCGGCTGTGGCAGCGCCAGCAACTGCCGCTGCGGCTCCTGCTGCTGGGGGGTGTAGGGCTGATCGTCGACACCGCCGGCAAGGGCTGGCGGCTGCGGGCCGTGGACAGGTCTCTGGCAGGAGCCCGCTGGCGGGACGGCGCCGGGGTGACGCTGGTGCACGCCACCATGCTGCTGATCGCCCTCCGCCATGGGGAGCTGGGGCGCTACATGCTGTTCTGGCTGCTGCTGGAGCGGGTGATCGGCCTGTTCGTGCAGTTCCGCGGCCTGGTGGAACACCACGGCCTCTGGCCGCCAGGGCTGAGCCCACCACACGCCAGCCACCTGCTCACTCAGCTCTACAGCACCCGCAATGTGCAAGCCGCCGCCTGGCTCAATGCCCTGATGGGCGGCCTGCCCCACCACAGCGCCCACCACGCCTTCCCCTGGATTCCCAGCGCCCGCCTGCCGCTGGCCAGCCGCCGCATCGCTGCGGTGCTGCAGCGCCATGGCGCCGATGTCGTGCCCCAGGTCGCCGGCTACGGCGACGGCCTGGGCTGGCTGTGGCGCGAGGGGCACCGTTGCCGCATTCAGGACAGCCCAACGTGTTCCAGCCGGGTGGCGTGACAGACCCCAGGGCTTCATCCCTCAATGCCTGGCATTTCGTGCCATCACAGGGGCAGCTGAACGAAATGGCGTTGGCCTACCAGCGAGTGAAAGTGCTGAGAGATTCGTTCCACCTGCCAAGGAGCCGTGAATAGACAGCCAGCCTCATAGTTGTGCCGTTGGGCGGCTTCACTGAAGTTGGCACTGGTGATCAATGCCTTGGCCTGGGGCCTGCCTGCATCCACGATCACCGCCTTGGCGTGTTAGTAGCAGCCATCCTGGGTGCGTTCCACCAGGCGGCGATCGACGTAGGCCAGGGGCTTGGGATTCCAGGGCCAGACCTCTCGATTGAACCACTCGCTTATCTCGGACGAGGGTTCAGGCCCCAGCTTGTGCTCGATCTGCTTGGGGTGAAAAAACAGCTGTACCTCCTGGAGGGTGCCATTTGCGAGTCGCTGGGCGAGGAACTCGAAAACTTCACGGCTGTCGCGTGACAGACCGATGTTGTAAGTGGCGATAAGCAAGGTGCTTTCAGCCTCATCGATCAAGCGGGTGATCGTGGCCCAGGTGTCACTGACGTTGTTGTGCAGGGGCTTGGGGCCCGACCAGACAAACGACCAGCTCTCACGCTCCTGCTCAAGATCCGCTCGGGCACGCGCCAGCTCCTCCAGCAGCCGTGCGATCAGGCGGGGGTGGGCTCCCTCACGGGTGAGCTCCACCAGCAGGGGTTCGAGTTGCGTTCGCACCCCGGCGCCAAACGACTCCAGCAGATCGGCCCAGCTGGAGGGGGTGCGATGCAACTGCCGCAGTCCCTGAGCCACCGCCTGCAGGGTTCGAGATGGCAGCGACAGGGCAGGGCGGCTCATGGCTGCAGCCACGACCAGAAAGACGGATCGGGCTCATCGCTGTGGTGCGTGACCGTGCGGCTCACCAGCGCCCGATCGAGGAACTCGTTGCGGCGCTCGCAGGACGTTTCAGCAATCAGCTCACAGCCGTGGCAGGCGGCGCCATGGGTGGGCCTGATGTCGAACGCATGGTTGGGGTCATGCTCGGCGCAGAAGGGATCGTTGCTGCAGAGCAGGGCCCGCTCAAAGGCCTTCTCCAGGTAGCGATCGAGCCGCCTGCCGGCTTCCACCAGGCCCCCCAGGGTGCCCTCGGAGCCGGAGCTACTGGTGAACAGCAGGATGCCGTAGCGGTTGCTGCCCTGCTGGGTGGGGTCGAGCGGCCGGGCATAGATCCGCTCGCGGATCGAGCTGGCGCCATAGCCGCAGTCGAGGGCCATCTCGGTGATCAGCAGGTGGCTGAGGCTGTGGAGCAGCAGGTAGGCAGGGCCTGGGAAGGGGAAGTCGGTGGTGGTGAGGCCCCGCGATTGCAACCAGTCGTGCTCGAAGGCAGCGATGAACTGGCTGCAGCGCTGCTGCACGGGAGCACTGGCGATCCAGGCCTCGATCGTGGCTGGATCGAACTCGAGAAACAGGCCCTCGCCCTTGTTCTCGCTGGCCGGCACCCAGCTGAGATTGCTGGCCAGGGCAGCCCGGCGGTTGGCCTTGGCGGTCTGGATGGGCAGCCCTCCCAGGCTGCTGGTGCGCGGCGTGAAGCGGGTGAAGCCCACCAGGGCCTGCACCTCCCGCAGCCGCTTGATCAGTAGCACCCGCCGGATCGCCTTGCGGTACCAGTCCGGCGCTGCGCTGGGCTGCCACGGGTCGGCATGGAAGAGGCTGTCTTCCGAAGGATCTGATACCCCCTCCATGGGCCCGGTGAGCACCGCCAGTTCTTCGTCCTTGGGCTCTGCGGCGGGGCAGCTGGCCTGACCCCGATGGGCCTGGATTGCCGCCCACAGGTCCGCTGCCGAAACCCCCTCGAAGGCCGCTTTCACCGCCGGGAAAGCCACCAAGGCCACGCCGATCTGGTCCTCACTGGTGAACAGCTTGAGGTTGTCGACCTGCTCGGCGACACGCTTGGCCAGGGAGTTGCGGTCGTCAGGCAGGGAAATCACCGAGAGGGTTTCGGTGTAATAGGCATTGGTGGCCGAGCGCACCAACAACCGGTTTTTGGTCTTCTCCTCCTTGCCCTGGCTGTTGATCGAACGGCAGGGCTCGGGATCGCGGCTGCCAGGGCCCAGCCAGGGAGTGCGGCCCTGGCAGAAAAACAGGGGATTGAGCTCGGTGACATAGGCATCGGCCAGCTTGCGGTGCACACCGCTCTCCGACTGCACGTAGATCTGGGTGAAGTCGTTGCCAGTGCCGGCCTCCAGCAGATAGAGCCGCTCGCGGTTGCTGCAGTTCAACTCCCGGAAGCAGAAATCCCGCCAGGGGATGTCGCTGAGGTGGCCGTGGGGGCAGGCCATCACGAAGCGGATCGGCACCAGGGGAACCTTGCTGCCGGCGTCGTCCTTGAACCACTTCCAGTCGTCGACGCAGCCATCGCGGTAGTGCACCAACGGCCGAGCCCGGAATGGGCGTGGGTTGCCCTCGATGAAGCGCTCGCTGACGATCTGGGCGAGGGACCACTGCGGGAAGCGCAGGGCCTTGATCGAGCCGCCGGCTTTGCTGAAGCTCTCACCAGCGCGCGGCGGCGTGCGCAGCTCCACGTGGCCTACGCCGGTGGCGGCGCGCACCAGCTGCAGCAACCGCAGCTCATCCACAGGGTCGCTGCCCTTGGTGTTCCAGTAATCCAGGCCACCGATCACCACGGCGTAGCCGGGCAGGTCGACCATGGCGCCGGGGCCATAGAGCTGCAGCACCTGGCTCTGACGAGCCTCCCCGATCGGGGGGATGTTGCGGCGCGAACGGGACCTGGGGGCAGGCATGGGCTCAGTCCTCCTCGTCGTCGAACTGCTGGCCGAAGTTCACCAGGCGAATCGGCGCGACGGGCTCCACATCGCGCAGGCTCCAGTTGGTGCGGAAGTGCTCAAAGCCCTCGCCGCGAGAGCGGGGATCTTCATCGAGCGGGGTGTGCAGCAGCCCGCCGCCTTTGCCGCCGGGTTCATGGGTCCAGTACTGGAAGGTGGATTCACGGGCCTGGGTGAGCTTCCACCATTGCTGCAGCAGGCCCCGCGCCTGGGCCGCCACCAGCTGGGGCTCATGCTCGCCCAGGGCCTCATCGGCCGCACCGGCATCGGCGCAGCGCTGGCGGATGGTTTCGGCAATCGTGTCCTGCACCTGCTGCAGGGCGTCGGCGGCCATCGCTCCGGCGGGGGGAGTGAGCGATGGGTGCAGGTGGCGGGCCATCGCCACCACCACGCCGGGCAGGCCGCGATCAAGCGCCCGGCTGGCGAAGGGCGTGCAGCTGGTGGCCTCCACATGCCGGTAGAAGGTCTGATGCCAGTAGGGGAACAGCTCGTAGTGGGAGCGGTCGCGCGGGCGGTTGGGGTTGAGCAGCACCAGCACCAGGCCCGGCTTGTTGCGAGCGGGGTCTTCGTCGAGCTGGCGGCCGACGCGGCTGGTGGCCTGGATGTATTCGGCGGCGGTCTTGGGCTGGTTGAGCACCACCATCAGGCCGAGGCGCGAGATGTCGAGACCCACCGAGATCATGTTGGTGGCCAACGCCACATCGAGGTGATCGCGATCGGCGTAAGGCCGTGAGAGCAGCTCCTTGGCGCGGCTGATCTCGGCGGTGCTGACCCTGGAGGTGAGTTCTTCCGGCGCCTTCGGCCGGCCCCGGCTGGCAAAGGGATTCGCCGCTCCCTCGATCGCCCGGTTGGCTGCGAAGTCGGGCAGCTGGGCGCTGAGCTCGTCTTCCAGGATGCTGCGGGTGACGCCCAGCTCCTTGAGGCTGGAGAAATAGCCCAGCAGGGTCATGTAGGGATCGGCCGGGTTGGCGGCCCCCAGGCCCTTGTGGTCGTTCCAGGCCTTCTGGGCCGCTGCCATCAGGGCCAGGTAGGAGCGCAGCAGCACACCCTTGAGGTTGCGGCCCGGGGCGCAGAGGCCCACATAGAGGCGGGCCTGATCGGGATCGGGTTCGGTGTGGGAGAAGAAGTTGTCGTCGCGCTCGGGCCCCGGTGGCGGGAACACGCGCGACTGGCGGCGGGCGAACAGGGCCTGGATCTGGGCGCCGGCGCGGCGCACCGTGGCCGTGGAGGCAATGATCTTGGGGGGTGGGCTCTGGGGATCGGGCCTCATCAGCCGCTCGATGGTGGTCTCGTAGAGGCCCGCCAGGGTGCCGAGCGGCCCGCTGATCAGATGCAGTTCGTCCTGGATGATCAGCTCCGGTGGCGGCAGACGAGCCGCCTCCAGCTGGTGGGAGCCGCGCTCGGATTCGGCCGCTCCCCAGAACCCGGCCGGCTCGGGTTGCACGGCCGTGGCGCCACGCTCCAGCTGGTAGGTGGACACGTTGCCGAACAGGGCGGAGGTCTTGCCGACCCAGGGCAGGGCCGCGAACTTGTCGACGGTGGCGATGAGGAAGCAGGGCAGGCGCCTGTAAATCTGTTCATCCACCGCCAACACAGGCAGAGCCGTCTGCTGATCGAAGGGGCAGGGGCCGATGTGGGCGAAATCGCGCTCACTGAGGGCGTCGGCCTTGGTGGGATTGGGCACCGTGCGGCAGTGGATCACCAGCCGATCGGGGGCCCGTTTGGGCAGGAGGTCGAAGCCCTGGGGCTGCAGCGGACGGTTGCACCAGGGGCAGGTTTCGATCGGGATCGGCCGGTCGGTGCCTTTCTTCTTCCAGCGGTTGAGCACGTTGTAGGTGCTCTTGGGGTCGGGGTCGTTGGGGCCACCGAGCTTGTTGGGGGTGGCGCCCTTGCCCACCCACATGCCGATCTCGAACGGCCACTCGCCCAGCTTGTGGGGCTGGTCTTCTCGGAGGCGGCGCTGGCGTTCGAGCTCCAGGGCGCAGATCACCGTGGCGGCACGGCCGAGCTGATCGAGGGTGAGTAGGCGCAGGGTGTAGCGCATCAACACCGTGAGGCCGGCACCGCCGATGCCGGGGTGGCGCAGGCGCCGCAACACCAGCGTGAAGGCCGAGAGGCCCAGGTAGGCCTCGGTTTTGCCGCCGCCGGTGGGGAAGAAGAGCAGCTCCACGATCTCCCGTTCGGCGCGACCTTGCGGTGTGCCCGTGTCCGCCAGGCCCGGCAGGTTCATCAGCACGAAGGCCAGCTGGAAGAAGCGCCATTTCGGGGCCTTGGTGTTGGGCAGATCGCCCAGCTGCTCGGGCCGCACCTCGCTGGTGAAGGCCGTGCGCTGGCGCTGGGCCTGGTCCATCACCAGGTTCATGGTGCGGAAGGCCTCGCGCACCAGGGGATCGGCGAGGGAGCGAATGCCGGCCTCGATGCGGTTGGCGCATTCATTGGCCAGCCCACCGAGGTGGCTGGCGGTGGCGATCTGCTCGGGCTCGCTCACGGCTTCTCGCGGCTGCTCGGCAATCCAGCTGCGGTAGGCCTGCACCATCGGCAGCAGGCGATCGATCACCCGCTCACTCCTGGCCAGATCCGCCAGTACTGCCATCCCCAGCGGCACCTGGATGCCCGGTGGGGGCTCCGGCCGCACCCGCAGCACCGAGGCTGCCGGCAGCCAGGTGGTGGTGAGCGTGGTGCAGCGCCGTTCACTGCCCACGGCGACGACATCCGCAGGGTCGGTGAGCACCGCCACGTTGTGCCCCGTCGCAAAGCAGAGGTCGCGGCGGTACTGCAGGGCCGCCAGTCGCTCATCGCCGTCTTTGTTGGCCTGCAGCAGGGCGTCACGCCGGGGCGGAAAACCCTGGGGGCAGTGGAGCTGCAGCTGCACCTGGAAGGCCGACACCGGATCGCGGAAGCGGATCTGCTTGCCGCCGCTCTGGGCGCGCTTGTTGAGCAGGAACACCGACACCGAAAACTGGTCAGCGGGGTAACCGAGCTTGCGGGGGGCCCGGCGAGCGATCCAGCGCAGGCACAGGCCCTCAGGATTCGGCTCCAGGGGAATGTCGGGGCTTGGCCCCCGCCGATCGATGGTGAGACTGCGCACCTCTCGTTTGGGCGTGCGAGTCCAGCACTTGTCGTCTGAGCCCTTTTCGGGCGGTTCGTAGTCGCCCCAGGTGACGGCGACCTCGATCTGGGAGCCCTGCTCCACGATCAGGCTCAACCCAGCGGAGGAGGGGAACCAGTTGCGCTTGCTGCTGCTCTCTTCCTGGCTGCCGGTGGCGTCGTCATCGCCTTCGCGCTCCTCCTGGCGGATGGAGGCGTCGTTGCTGGGCTCTTCCCCGCCTTGGTCGGCGTAGCTGGGGGCATCACCCTCAGGGGGACGGCCCGCCTCCTCCTGGAAGGTATTGGGTACCAGAAACCCCGTGGTGTACCAGATCGATGGGGGCTGGGGCAGCCGTTCGTGGCGCCGCGCCATGTCGTTCCAGCCAGGGCCGATCAGGTCGAGACGCAGGGCCTCGACGAGCTGTTGGCGGATCTGGGCGGAGGTGGCCATGGGCGCATTGTGGCCAGCGCATCGACCAAAAGCCCTCAGTCGGATGGGCAGCCTTGCGTTGATGGGCTCTTATGGAAGGGAATTGATGATGGTCACAGGCAGAACGCATTCATCCGTGTCCGAGGTCTACCGTCGCCGCTGCCCAGCACCGGCCCACGGGCGCACCGTCAAGCCATTTTCTGATCGGATCGCTACCGGCACTGGGTCGAGCTGTGCATCGCACACCGCCCCGATCAATCGTCCTGCCGGTACTACGATGAGAGGGTATGTCATACAGGCTGCGGTCTCTCGACGCCATGCCCCTCACAGTCCGGCTGGATCCCGAGACGGAGCAATGCCTGAAGGAGCTTCAGGCGGAGACGGGGCAGGACCGCAGCGCCTTGATCCGTGCCCTGATCCGGGAGCGCTGGCAGCAGCGGCAACCCGCCGCATCAATCAGCCAGCAGCTGGGCGGCCATCCAGCCCACTTCCTCGACACCCTGCCCGCTGGCAGCGCCGAGCGCTCGCAGCGGCGCCTGCTGCTGAACGAGAGGCATCAAGCACGCCGGACGGAGCGACGCTGATGCGCAGAATCCTGGTGGATTCGGGCATCCTGCTGAGTTACTACCAGCGCAAAGAGCCTCTCCATCAAGCGGTGGTTGCCTTCTTCGATCAAACTGCCGCGCAGCTGATCACCTCACCGATCTGCATCGCCGAGGTGCTCTGGCTGCTGGGTGATCCTGGTGATTCGCGCGTGCTGGCTGCCCAGAACCACCTGCTCGGGGCCGTGAGCCGGGGCGGGATCGAGGCGGTTCATCTGCTGCCGGACGATTACGCCCGCATTGCAGAACTGAATGAACGCTATGCGGATCTGCCTGGCGATTTCGCCGATCTCACCCTGGTGGCGCTCTCGGAGCGGCTGGATGTGAAGGAGATCCTGAGTCTTGATGGCGATTTTGATATCTATCGTCGCGTTCGGCGGGAACCCTTTGCAAGGGTGATGCTGGCCTGAGAGGAGCCCGCAGGCGGCTCGGTCGCCGGGCAGAGCCTGATCGCAACGGGTGCCCCTCCTCCTGGCGGCCGGCCCGCCTCGTCCTGGAAGGTGTTGGGTTGGGGTAGACGTTCGTGGCGTCGGGCGACGTCGTCCCAACCGGGGCCGATCAGATCGAGCCGAAGGGCCTCGACGAGCTGTTGGCGGATCTGGGCGGAGGTGGCCATGGATCAGTCGGTTCCCGCGCGGATCTCGGTGAGCAGCTGGGTGCAGTGCTCTACGAGAACTGGCAGATCGACCTGTATGGCGCCCCAGACCACACGGTCTCTCACGTTTTGATGTTCGTGCGTGAGGAGGTTGCGGAAGTCAATGATCCGGCGGCCTTCTGGAATGGAAGCAAACATCTGGGGAGATCGCTGAGCGATTACCTTCAGAGCTTCGCCAATGGTGATGAATTCACGCTCAATAGCTGCAGCAGCCTCCAGAATGTCGATGAAGTAGGCACTGGGATCACGCTGCATAGATCTCTTGCTTGCTGGCGTCGATCGTCTTCTTGATGGTGGGGTTGCGGACGGCATCGACCATTACCAGGTCAACCCGGGAAGCCAGTCCCTGGCGCAGATCGTTCAATAGGGCGAAGTAAGTCTGATACAGGGTGGACGCATCGAGCGGCTGGAACTCAACCAGAAGGTCGATATCGCTGTCACCAGGTCGGAAATCGGGCCGCAACACCGAACCGAAGGCGTGCAGCCGTGCGACGTGATGCCGCCGGCAGGCGGCTGCAATGGCATCGAGCTGGGGCTGGGCCAGGGCGAGGCTCATGGAACCAGGTTCGGCGGCGCGTAGATCAGGCTCTCAGTCTCGCCCACCTGCGTGGTCGAGGCCATGGATGCTGAAGCGCTGACACCCTCCCACAGGCGCACCAGATCCACGGGCCGTTGCAGCAGTGCCTCCAGCTCCTGCTTCAGGTGCACGGTGGCGAAGGGGGTGAGCGGATCGAGCTCAACCCACACATCCACATCGCTGCCTGCCTTGGCCTCGTTGCGGGCGGTGGAGCCGAAGAGGCCGATGCGCTGGAGGTGGTAGCGCTGCCTCCAAACGAGTTGGTGCTCTCGAAGGAGTGGAAGCACCTGGTCAGGGCTGAGGGGTGGCTGGCCGTTGGAGCTGGACATGGCACCAGTCTGACCGCCTGGAATCCATGGCTCAAGGGCCTGTCGCCAGAGCCTGGGGCCTGAGTGGTCACATCAGGCCACCCTGCAGCTACGGGAACCATGGTCATCCTTTTCAGGCTCCCGGTTCTGTGAAGGTGGCTCAGCCCTTTTCGGCGGGCCCCAGCCAGGCAGCCTCGACCTCCTCCTGCGGCACTCCCAGGTAACGCAATACCAGCCATAGCAGCCGCTCGCTGCGGCTGGCATCAGGGGGTGCACCCATGCCCTTGGGCTCAGCTGCAGGCTCCAACTCCGCAGTCAGCTGCTGCTTCACAAAGGCCAGCAGGTCATCGCGGCGCAGGTGCGACCAACCCCGAAACTGCTTCTGTCGGCAGAGGCTTTTCAGCTCAGAGACAGTCAACGCCTCAAGGTCGAGACCAGAAGGCAGCAGGATTGCGGCCGTTTCCTCCAACAGATTCTGGTGGCGATCCTCCAGGCGATGGGCCTGGCGCTGCAGATAATCGTCCAGGCCCCGGGTGTGATCGGCGAGGATCGATCCCAGGGCCTGCAGGTCGGCGCCGAGGCCGTCGCTGATCGGCGTGCCACGCCGACGAGAGCGTCGCGCTTCAGCGCTCATCGGAGTCCTCGTCTGATTCAAGGCTGGAATCGGAATCGAGGTCGGATTCGATGCCTTCAACGGTTTCCTCAAAGAACTCCACCGCGTCAGCACGCTCCAGCAGCCGCTCCACGGCCCGACGCAGATCCTCGCTGGATTGGCGGCTGGGACCGCCATTGGCTCGCTCCTGCTGATCCACTGCCTCCTTGATGTCGGCGAGGTTCTCCAGGGCCTGTTCGATCTGCTGCACCTGCAGCAACCTTCCTTTCAGCCTTGGAAGCACGGCTGAAATCTGATTGGCCTCTTCCTCCACACGCTGGCGATAGGCCAGGAGATCATCACGTTCATGCTCCAACTGGGCCATCTCGGCCTCCAGCTCGGCGATCTTTTTCCTGGCCTTGGTGACCAGGCCCTGCTAAGCCCCAGCACGGCGGTTGGCAGTGATCAATGCCTCCCGCATGTCCCGATAAAAGTTGCGCAGGTCGGCGAAGTGGATCAGTTTATGAACGAGTGGAAACCGCCTGGCAGAGGTCTTGTCGATCTCGGCGGGTGGCTTGCTGGAAGGAGATTGGGGCATGGGAAAGATTGTGACTGCTTGCGTCGTTGGCTCAGAAGGAAAGACCGATTTGCTCGACATCGCCCGACGGAGTGGCCTTGGGCGGCCGTCCCCGGCGCTTGCCACTTGCAGTGGGGGCTGCGGCTGGCTTCTTCCCCCCCTTCCCCTGCAACCCCATCGCCTGCTCCTCCGCATAGCGCTCGGCGTTGAGCGCCAGCAACCGCGCCAGCACGTCGTCACGGACAGCATCAGGCCAGCGGTGGCGCCAGGCCAGCCTGCGGCTGGGTTTGACGGCGCCGTAGCGGCGGAGCTGGGCCTGGAAGCTGCAGGCTTCCGCTGCGGTGGGGAAGAAGAGATTGCCGCTGGAGATGCGCTCCTGCAGATCGGGGGGCAGCAGGGCATCGTCCTCGGTATCGAGGTAGTCGAGGCCGAAGCCGCAGGGGCTGGTATCGGGGGTGGTGTCTGTAGCCGTGGGGAGGGCATCGCTCCAGCCGTAGGCGGCGAGCACCGCCTGATCCATTTCGTCGTGGAGGCGGCGCAACTCCAGGATGCCGTCGCTGGTTTCGGCGGGATCATGGAAGCGGTTGTAGGTGCTGGTGAGGCCTTCGTTGTTGCGCATCATCAGCTCGGCGCGGAACTGGTGGTAGCGCTCGCCGATAGATCTCAGGGTTCGGCGATTGGATGTTTGCGCCACATCAGAAACTCCCTGATCAAGCAGGCTGATTGCAAAAGGAAACGTATCAAAAACGTCAGAGGGCCTATAGGCCAAATCGTCCTTGAAGCTTGACGTGAAACTTCTCACCCAAATGTCGTGGATCTGGCATTGAACAAGTGGCCATAAGGGCCAGGGCGTAAGCACGGCAAATACAATCAGATTCTCGCTGAAGACCATCGTTGAATTTACGTTGGCAAGAGCGAGTGAGCGACTTGTGCGCGCGACGACGGCGACTTCGGTGCAGCTTGAAATAGCTGCATAAAGGGCCGGACAGGACTCGCCAAAGCGCCACCAATAACGAGCTCGTACCTCCCTGTTTTGTAACAGCCTTCCTGGTTTCACCTTTCTCTCTACGATCCTCATCAACTCAGGCCATCCGCGCCTGCACTCCTCCTCACTCCGTTCCCCGAAGTTGATCACATAGCGGTGATGGGCATGGGTGGGACTGTCGTTCACCTCCTTGCCGCCGATGTAGGGGAAGATCACCTCGGCGTTTTTTGGGTTTTCCGCGATCAGCCGCTCCATCGTGGCGATCGGAGAAGGAATGCCCGGCGTGTCGTTGTCGGCCTCGCCGGAATCGTCGAACGTGAAGCCCATCCCCAGCACGATCGAGCCCTGGAAGCTCTTGCCCGCGTTGGCCTTCAGGGGCTTGGGATCCTCATGGCCGCCCTTATCGAACAGGAACGCCGTGATCTGCTCCACCCGGCGTCCATCGAGCGTTCGCTCACCCGAATACAGGCCCTTGAGCACATGCACGATGCTCACCACCACCGCCGCCACTCCCGGCCAGCGGTACCGCTTGCGGGCCGCCACGATCGTGCCGCCGTTCAGGCAGATCCAACGCAGGCCAGTGCTGCGCGTATCGCCCTGGGCGATGGTGTTGGTGGCGATCAGGCCCATCGCCCCCTCGGGGCGCAGCAGATCGAAGCAGCGGCGGAAGAAGTGGGCCACCAGATCGGCGTTGCCGTGACTCTCGGGGTGCAGCTGCTTCAGCCAATCCAGGAAGCCGGCCCGGCTGCCCTCGGTGATGGTGTTCTTGCCGGCAAACGGCGGATTCCCCACGAACGCATCGAAACCACCACGCCCGTTCTGGAACACCTCGGGAAACTCCAGCACCCAGTGGAACGGCCGGATGCCCTTGGCCCCTCCCGCCAGCTCGGCGCGGATCGCCTTGATCTGTTCCGCGCTCATGCCCTGGTTGAGCTCGCGGATTGCCTCCTCCTGCAAATTGGCGCGGGCCTTGGCGTTGCCCCCCTGGAAGAAGGCCGCCACCAGCAGGTCGCCTACCTGTCGTATTGGGTCGCTGGCCTGCTTTTGCTCGTCCAGGGCCTCCTGCTTGCGCTCGGCGTCGGCATCGCTGCGGCTGTCCACCGAAAACACAGCCTCCCGTGCGGCGGCCAGGTTCTGCAGGAGGCTGCGGGGCGGGCCATCGAACATCCCCAGCTGGATCGCGGCCGTGGCCTCCTCGATTCGTTGCAGGTCCATGCCCACCAGCGAATCGCCCTCCTTGAGGGCGTGATCCACAAAGGTGAACGGCAGGTGTTTGCTGAGCGTCACCAGCCAGAGGCTGAGGCGCGCCAGGTTCACAGCAAACGGGTTCTTGTCCACCCCATAGAGGCAGCGCTGGGCCACCAGCCGTCTGGCCAGGATCAGCGGCTCCTCGCCGTAGGCACTGCCGCCGGGCAGCAGCTCATCGGGCAGGTCTTTGCCCCAGGCCTTGAGCAGCAGCTCCGCCAGGAAGCGGCACAGCTCCACCAGGAACGCGCCTGAGCCCATGGCCGGATCACAGATCCGCAGCGCCAGGATCTGCTCCGGCGTCGGCCGGTGGCCGTGGCGTTCCAGCCAGGGCCGCAGGGCATCGGCCACGGTGAGCTGGGTGAGCTGGGCGGGGGTGTAGTGGCTGCCGCTGCGGCGCCGCTCCTCGGTGGGTTGAAACACCAGGCTGCCGGCCGCCTGCACGCCATCGAACAGGCGCCGATCAATCCGCGGCGCCAGGGCCGCCACCAGCTCCTGCTCGCTGCGCGCCTCCTTCAACGCCGCCACCGCCTTGGCGGGGAGATCGGTGTGCGCTTGCTGCTCCAGCCAGGCTTTGCGCTTGCTGCCAGGTAGGGCCAGCAGTTCGGCCAGATCGATGGCAGTGGTGAACGGCTTCTTGCCGCCCTGGGCCTTGCTGCGCAGGCCGATGCAGGGGCCAGCGATGCGGGCCACCGCGAAATCCATGATCCCCTCGTACACCGAGCCGATCTGGCGCACATCGAGGGCGCGGTAGTTGATCCGCTCTCCCTTCACGATCAACAGGTTGCTGAGCACCGCCAGCACCACCGCATCACTCATCCACGGCGTTTCCAGCCAGGGGTATGCGCTGGGCTTGAAGAGCTTGCCCTTGCGGGCGGGCAGGTAATCGGCCGTGGGGCCGCCGCCCACGTACACCAGCTTGAACAGACTGCAGATGCCGCTCCAGGCCCCGTAGCGCTGCTCCATCGTGTCTGGGTAGCTGGCGGCGTCACGCTGCAGCTGAGCCAGCAGGGTGGTGAGCTTGTAGTTCTGCTCAAACACCGGCTCATTCGGCATTAAGTCGGTGTCCTCCGCGTAGAGCAGGAACACCAGGCGCAGCATCACGGTGATCAAGCCGCCGTAGAGCGCCTGGGGTTCGTTCTCGGCCAGCTCGTTCAAGCGGATGTCGCCTGGCAGCCTTGCTCCCTGGGCTGAGCTGAGCTGGTCAGCCCGCTGGAAACCACGCAGCAGCTGCCACAACCCCGCCAACACCTGATCGGCCAGCTCCTCGCTCACCACCGCCTGGTAGTTGCGACTCGCCTCGATCACATCCACCAGCCGCAGCCCCTGGCTGGCATCAAGCACCGCCTCGCGCCCGAGCAGCAATCGCAACCCCGCGAACATCGCCCGCCCACTCACCTGGGCGAGCTCGGCCAGAGTGAAGGTGAGATGGCCCGAGCTCTCGCCCTTGGGCGCCACCACCAGCCGCAGCTGCGATCCGTTGAACAGCAGCCCCAGCTGCACCTCGGTTTCGCGCAGCAGTCGCTCGAAGCGCTCCTGGGGGGAGGCGCGCCAGCCCTGGTCGCCACTGCTCTGGCGGCGATCGAAGTCCATGGGCTCGCCTGGGGGGAGTTGGCCCTCCTCCAGCTCCGGCAGCTCCTGGATCAGCAGCTGGAGTTTGTCGTCGGCCCCGAAGCCGCGCACCACGGCGGTGGGGGCCAGGGTTTCGCCCAGCTCCGGCAGCTCACGGGTCCAGGTCTGCAGGGTGGACTCATCGCGCTGCAGGGCGTCGGCATCCCAGCTGAGCTGCTCCACCAGCAACGTGTCCAACCGGCGGAAGCCGCGGGGCTGGTCGTCCTCGTCGTCTTCCTCATGGCCCAGGGGCTGCAGGGCCTCGCGGAACTGCTCCTGCCGCTCCAGCAGTTCCTTGCCGCTCTGCTCCAGCACCCAGCCCGCCTCCCACATCGCCGCCGGCGCTACCACCAGGCCGCGGGGCTGCAGGTAGCCCAACCACTCCTTGTGGGCCTGGAGCTCGGGATCGGTTTTTGGGGGGCGGCGGGGCATGGGTCAGGGGTGGGGTGGGCTGGGGATCCTTGAGTGGCTAACGTCAGACCAGTGTCTGGAGTGCAACATGGCACGCCCCACCTCGATTCACGGATCCACCTGAAACTCGCCCTCGGAGACCCATTGCCTGACATGAGTCTTAATACGGCAAGGTACTCGAGTCTAGATTAGTTATAGCAATGCCATTTCCTATTCCCCATGATTCCTGAATCAGCCGAAAATAATGTATCAGAATTTCCTTGGCGCTTTCCAAAACACCTGTTAATGCACTCGGAAATCACTACTCACTTCAATGAGCCAGAGGCCGAGAATCCTCTCAATCATAATCATTTAGGCGTTCTCGCCAAAATTCCATTTGCTCTGCGAGGGGACTTCAAGGCACTTGGGTTTAAATCTTTAATTCCTTTCGCCATCTGCGCTCATAACGGTAAAATCATTTTAAGTCAATTCTCGTGCCATCGAATTTGCAATGCCTGTCTAGCCGCACTGCTGCCTCAATCATGCCACAAGATTATAAGTTTGTAAATTTACCTTCGTTATGCAGTGGAACTCTTGATGAGCTTGTCGCAAATCTCAACAGACAGAGCGCTAAGGCTCTCATCATCGTTGGAAGCCACAGTGGTGACAGGCCAGCTATTAGTTACATAGTAAACAGGTGGCGCAAATGTTGGTTAAATGCGCCTGTTGTTTATGGTGTAAGCGAATTTAGCGCGGCTTGCGGCAATCGTGATCTACTACATCGCCTTGCTGAACTAAAGACCCTTGAATCCCTGACCCTATGGAATCTTTGCATTGATGATGTATCTGTATCTAAACTATCAGAGCTACACCAACTTACTTCACTCAACTTAGGGAATAATTGGATCGGTGAGAAAGGAGCAACCACCCTTGCCTCACTTAGCAATCTAACCTCATTGGAATTGGTTAGCAATGGGATCACCAATGTGGGTGCATCTTCCTTGGCTGCTTTAAAAAAGCTCACATACTTAGGCTTAGGCGCAAATGGCATCTCTGATACAGGAGTCGCATCTCTGACGGAACTGAAGCAACTTAGATCTCTAGATTTATGGGGAAATGGCATCGGAGAATTGGGAGTAGCCGAACTGTTGAGACTTCCCCATTTAAACGATCTGAGCCTATGGGGCAACCAACTCGGAGACGAGGCAGCCTCATCTATTGCATCACTCGCAGGAATAATTAGTTTAGACTTAAAGTATAATAACTTTGGCGACGATTGTGCTTCGCACCTTGCAAGAATGTGTCTTCTCGAATTTCTAGATCTTGAGGGCAATAACATCGGTGATGCAGGAGCCGCTTCACTCGCATCACTAACCAATCTCAACTATCTTAGCTTGCGGCGGAATAAAATTGGAGACGAAGGAGTTGTCTCCCTAGGGAAGCTGACTCAGCTTAGATCCCTAGACTTAGCGCATAACTATATAAATAATATAGAGCCGTTGACTGAACTTTCGAATTTAACTTCACTTCGCATCGCGGAAGGAAATCTCCTAACTTACCATTCCCCAGAGATTGTGTCAAAAGGCGATGGAGGCCTTCTTAGATACTTACAGCAAGCCAAACTACAAGGTCTTGACCACCTCTATGAGGCAAAGGTCCTTATTCTTGGTGAAGGTGGGGCTGGAAAGACAAGCTTACTTCGGCGTCTTTTTTGCAAGGAGATGGATTTACCAACAGAAGACGAATCAACTAAGGGCATTGATATTCATCAACACAAGTTTACCGGCTCCCAGGGTTATCCGTTCTGCCTCAATGTCTGGGATTTTGGGGGCCAGCAAATCTACCATGCAACTCATCAATTCTTTCTTACCAAACGATCGTTGTATATTTTGGTCGATGATACCCGGAATGACAGCAAGAATGTTCATGATGATGGGTTCAAATACTGGCTTGAGGTGATTGAAGTTCTCAGCGATCGATGTCCTGTCATCATTTTTCAGAATGAGAAGTCAAACCGTAGCAAACTAATTGACGAAGCTGGAATAAAAGGGCGCTTCCCTAATGTGATCGGGATTTACCGCGGAAATCTGTCACATTCAAACGCGGCTTACACTCTTGAGCAGGCCATTCGACTGAAAGTTCAGGAGCTTCCTCATGTAGGCGACCCAATACCCGCTCAGTGGGTAAAAGTCCGCTTAATGCTTGAAGAGATAAAACAGGATAAAGCATATATAAGCCAGGCCGAGTATCTCGAAATCTATAGCAAATACCTGAAGGAAGACCACGCCGAGGCTCTTAAGCTCAGTGAATACTTTCATGATCTAGGTGTTTATCTGCACTATCAGGATCATCCACTGCTTTCACGCACTCTGTTTCTCCAGAATAGCTGGGTAACAGAAGCAGTATTTAAGGTTCTTGATGATGAAGCCACAAAGGCGAGAAATGGCTATTTCTCTCTTTTCGACTGCCACCAGATATGGGCTGATCAGATTTATTCTGATATGCATCTCGAGCTTCTCACCATCATGGAGAAGTTTGAGTTGTGTTATAAAGTGCCTGGTTGGAAGACAAATACTTGGCTTGCGCCTCAACTACTGCCTCCTTCCACACCAGAGCATTTTCAAGCTTGGTCTCAACCAAATGACCTAGTACGGACATATGAGTACGATTTTCTTCCTAAGGGAATGATCAGTAGGCTAATGGTTCGAATGCATCGCTTTGTATGCGATCCCAACCTTTCATGGACAAGTGGAGCATTTTTTGAGCAAGGTTCTACGAAGCTTCTTGCGCAAATATCTTCAGATTCTGGTCGAGCAATAGAACTTCGAGCACGTGGCCCTGATCATAAAAGGCTTCTCAACGTCATTGCCAGCGACTTGGATGAATTAAATGCTACTTTCTTGGGCCTTAGGGGGAAAGTCAGGATACTGGTTCCGTGTATGTGCAAACAGTGCCAAGCGTCCATTAATCCGCATCGCTTCAATATCTCAATGCTAGATAGAGCTAAGGCCTCTGGCGTGGAATCAGTGCAGTGCGGAAATAGCTTTCAGTATGTTGATGTCTTGCTGCTAATGGACGGCCTCAGTTATGAAAGTCTGCCAATCTCGAAAAGCAAAGCTACTTTCTCAGATTTTGATCGGCCAGCCCTTCAAGAAAGAACAATTCGCATATTCCTTGCTTCCTCCTCCGAGCTAAAAGACGATCGTGATAATTTAGAATTATATCTCCTTCAGATCAGCGATCATTTTCGCAGGCATAATAATGTTTGCTTAGATGTTGTCCGATGGGAAAACTTTTTAGACGCCATGAGCTACACGCGTATGCAAGACGAGTACAACAAGGAAGTCCGAAGATCCGATATTTTCTTGAGCATGTTCAAGACAAAAACTGGAAGATGCACGGAGGAAGAGTTTGATGCGGCACATCGAGTTTTCAAGGCTTCCGGCAAGCCATTAATCTATACCTACTTCATGAAGACCGACGTTTCTAACGATATAGAAATGCGTGACGCCCTAAACTCTTTGTGGGATTTTCAAGAGAAGCTCAAGAGGCTTGGTCATTACTACACCCAGTTTAGTAGCATCGAAGACCTCAAGGTTCAGTTCAGAAATCAACTCGATTTGCTGATCAACGACAGCAAGCTCTGACGCGCAGCAGACGATCGCACGGAAGGGCCTGCAAGCTGGAAATCGGGGTTAAGGCCCGTTAGCGACTTGTCTTATCTTTCGGCCTCGAGGCTGACCAGCACTGGCCGCCGTCGCCAAAAGGGGCGACAAATCGGCCGAATCACTTGGCTTATTCCGCCCCCGGCGGTTGGCCTATCACCCACGCCAGCCACGGCTGGCGCAGTTTCCAGCTCCGGATCCGCTGCCCGGGCCGGGCGGGTTCCAGCAAGCCCTGATCCTGCCAATCTCGTTGCCAGTCCTGCGCCGTTGTCGAGCGGCGTCCCATGGAGTGGTGTAACTCGGGAGGATCAGCCCCGGCGTAGCCGGGGCTGACGGTTCACCTCCCTCAGATCTGTGCTGTGGCAATGGGTGGGGCACCCCACGAATCCAGCGCTGAAGGCGCTGAATTCGTGGGGACCCCAGGGTGGGCCGGTCTGTGACCCTGTTCGGAGCACTACCACCAAACTGAACACAGACCATGACCCTCACCCATAGTGGCGCCTCCGAGCTGGGCCAGCTCATGGAGGGAACCACCGCTGGCGCCCTGATCCCTGAGATCGTGCGCCGGGGCTTCCAGGACCTGCTGGAGGCTGAGGTTTCTGCCCTCACTGGCGCCCAGCTCCATGAGCGCTGCCCCGATCAGCGCTCCACCCACCGCAACGGCTACCGGGATCGGCTGCTCACCAGCCAGGTGGGCGACCTCACCCTGGCCATCCCCAAACTCAGGCAGGGCAGCTTCTTCCCCAACTGGCTCGAACCCCGCCGCCGGGTCGATAAGGCCCTCTACGCCGTGGTGATGGAGGCCTACACCGGCGGGATCTCCACCCGCAAGGTCGACGCCCTGGTGGAGGCTCTGGGCGGTGCCAGCGGCATCTCCAAATCGGAGGTGAGCCGCATCTGCCAGGAGATCGACCAGCAGGTGCAGGCCTTCCTGAATCGGCCACTGG
>JANWUR010000031.1:0-35902 GCA_024958655.1 Cyanobium sp. FGCU6
ACTCTTTGCTTCGCCGCCCCAAGCTCCTTGCCTGCCACTCAAGGGCAGCGTTAGACAGTCCGGTGTACGATGGCATAATGGCCAGACTCCAGCATACGTTTCATACTCATACCTTGCCCTATTCCTGAGAGCCAGAGTCGTGAAATGCCATTTCAACTGCCAAGCCAAAAACCATTCTTGATTAGGTAGCTAGCTCCGCACTCCTCAAGATGCGTTCCGGCCGAACGCCGCAGCTGCAGATGGCATGAACCACACGCTCGGTCATCGTTGCCAAGTTGAAGCGCCGGTTGAAGCGGTAATTGAAGGCACCCAGGTAGCGATCGACAGCGTCCCCTGGCGTGGTGTAAGAGCGGAGGAACAGCCCCGGCGTAGCCGGGGCTGACGGCTCGCCTCCCTCAGATCTCAGCTGTGGCGATGGGTGGGCCGGTCTGTGACCCTGTTTGGAGCACTACCACCAAACCGATCGCAGACCATGACCCTCTCCCATAGTGGCGCCTCCGAGCTGGCTCAGCTCATGGAGGGCACCACCGCTGGCGCCCTGATCCCGGAGATCGTGCGCCGGGGCTTCCAGGACCTGCTTGAGGCCGAGGTTTCGGCCGCCATCGGTGCACAACGGCATGAGCGCTGCCCTGAGGAGCGCGCCACCCATCGCAACGGCTACCGCCAGCGGGTGCTCACGACCCAGGTGGGCGACCTCACCCTGGCGATCCCCAAACTGCGGCAGGGCAGTTTCTTCCCCAACTGGCTCGAGCCACGCCGTCGGGTCGACAAGGCCCTCTACGCCGTGGTGATGGAGGCCTACACCGGCGGCATCTCCACCCGCAAGGTCGACGCCCTGGTGGAAGCCCTGGGCGGGACCAGCGGCATCTCCAAGTCAGAGGTGAGCCGCATCTGCCAGGGCCTGGACGAGAAGGTGAAAGCCTTCCTGGGCCGGCCGCTGGACCACGCTCGCTTCCCGTACGTCTACCTCGACGCCACCTACCTCCACGGCCGCCTCGGCCGCACCATGCAGGTCTGCTCCCGTGCGGTGGTGGTGGCGATCGGCATCAACGCCCTCGGCTACCGCGAGGTGCTCGGCATTGCCGTGGGCGACAGTGAGGCCGAGGGCTTCTGGCGCCAGTTTCTGAGCAGCCTCAAGGAGCGCGGCCTGGACGGCACCCGGCTGGTGATCTCGGACGCCCACCTGGGCCTGACGGCGGCGATCAGGCGCATGTTCCAGGGCTGCAGCTGGCAGCGGTGCCGGGTGCACTTCCTGCGCAACCTGCTCAGCCATGTGCACAAAGCCGGCCAGGACATGGTGGCCGCCGCGATGAAAGCGGTGTTCGTGATCCAGGCCCCGGATCAGGTCCGCGCCCACTGGCAGCGGGTCACCGTGATGCTGCGCAAGCAGTTCCCCTCCGCGGTGCCCATCATGGAGACCGCTCGCGACGACGTGCTGGCGTTCCTGCACTTCCCGCAGGAGCACTGGCGCAAGATCTGGAGCACCAACCCGCTGGAGCGCCTGAACAAGGAGATGAAGCGCCGCACCAACGTCGTCGGGATCTTCCCCAACGACGCCGCGATCACCCGGCTGGTGGGCAGTCAGCTGCTGGAGCAGCAGGAGGAATGGCAGCTGGAGCGCCGCCGCTTCTTCTCTGAGGCCACCATGCCCAAGATCCCGCAACCTGAAGAGCCGCTGACGCTCGCTGATACAGCTCCGGCAGAGCAGGCGGCAACAACGATCAGCTGAAACGCACCGGCGGCTGCCTCGATCTACACGAATCCTCACGATCGCTGGGTTCACATTCAGCGATCAGGGTTCATAATGAATGGATGGAGCTGCGCAATCAGCTTCCAGGCAGTCATCCCCTGACTGCTCCTGTTCACCCTCCGGAGAGGGTCACAGGACCTCTGCTCTTACACCACGCGAAGGGGCGCTACCGAAGGTCGGAAGCCTGAGTTAACTGAGCTAGTATTCAAAGCTTGGACTAACCACATAGATTGGAAGAGCATGAATGAACAACTGGCTTATCCCTGTACTCCTAGAGCTGAATGGCGAATAGCGCTGTCACGGCGTTTTAACGATCCATGGCATGACAGGCTTTACAGCCACGTCCTAAAACCAGTTCTCGATGAGGCAGGCATTCTTCTCGAATGTAAATGGGCAAAGAATACGACGAGATCAGTGGACTACTGGATGAACAAGATGGGAATAATACTTGAGGTTTCAGATATTCATGTGATTGTTGATATAGATAGAAGTGCAGCTGTTGACTTCGAAATAAATCGATCACGCCTAATCTCTGGAAAGCACTACACTCCTAGCCTTTCGTCAACATTTCCAAAGCATAGAATATCAGTATCGGGAGGGTTCGGTGCATACGGAACATTCATTTTTGCGCCATTACGCATACGGATTAGGGAGGGCTCGAAAAAGCAACATCAAGAATATCCCAACACTTATGTTTTATATATAAATAGAGATTACAGTATTCAAGATGCAGTAAGACGGTTGTCATCAGTCATCTGTGCTGCTAAGAAGGCACGGCTGATACGGCTCAACTTAATTAGTCATGCAATAGTCTGCCCTATTGTAATGGAGCTTACAAGCCTGGCAAGGGCCATAGAAAGAGGCAAATCTGTTCCCAATATTGAGAATGATATCTTCGATGTAGCCTTTCGTGAAACACTTGCCGAAGAAGTCATACCGCTACTTCTCAACCGTGTTAGAAAGTTCTGGGTTGAAGTCAAGCTTGGCCAAACAACGAGGCCTTCTACATTTAGGGGCGTAGTCAGGATGATGCATCGGCATGTTGAGTATGCTGTGTTTTCGATAGCAGGTAAGACGCTTGATAACAAGGGCATTCGAATTCTCATATGGATGATCGCTGTAATTAACGCATTATATTTTAGTCTTAGCTATGGCAAGTTTAATCCTAACAGTAACAAGTATAAGCAGAGGTCTAATGCGAAACTAATTGGGGTTGACCTCAGCGGCGGCAACTTCATTGGCGCTGATCTCCGCAAGACGAATCTCAGCGGAGCTGAACTCAATATGGTAGATTTTAGAGACGCGAATCTAACCGAAGCAAACCTAGCTTACGCTAGCCTTACTAACGCTAACGTTAGCAAGGCTAGTCTCTCCAATGCTGATCTTTCAGGGGTCAATCTAAGTGGTGCAAGTGGTATGTATGCAGACTTCAGCAACGCCATACTCACAAATGCCAACCTCAGCGAATCAGACTTAGCGAATGCCAACTTCTTGTGCGCCGATCTCTATTGGGCAAATCTCTTTGGCGCAAATCTCGAGGAAGCCAATCTACGCGCTGCAGACCTTAGAATGGCGAATCTTGAAGAAGCAAATCTCAAAAGTGTCAAGTGGGACGAGAAGACGCACTGGCCTGAGCTCAGCGTATTCCAAAGAGCAAGAAATATTCCGGAAGATCTTCATAGGTTCCTTGTTGAATCAGAGAAGTCTACCCGCTACGGTATCAATAAGCTTCCTGAGAAGCTTTCAGATGCTGCAAAAAGAGCCTTATTCTATGCAACTGAAGAATGCTCTAGAATGAGACACGAGGGCATTGGAACAGAACATATTCTAATAGGGATCATTATTGAATCAGGCTCGCATGGCGCACGAATCCTTAAGGATATGGGAGTCAACATTAAAAGAATTAGAGAAACTGTAGTTAACCTGTTTGGAACTGGTACACATCTTCTTGACTCAATACCTCTTACTCCTAAGGCTTCAGAGCTAATTGCAACTGCACAGAAGCTGGCTGTAATCAATGGAAAAAAAGATGTTGACTGCGATACTATTGTTGAAGCGATATCAATTACTGAATGCGCAGGTAAAGTCGCACTCGTTGCTGTTATGGCACCTATGCATACGTCCTTAGAGGAACTAGTTGCGAAAATCAAAAGAAGGGATGGTTGAGATATTTAGTCCGAATGCCTCTTTGAAGGACATGTAACATTGTACATGTCTAGCGCTGCCAAGAAGTGGATATGCAGTCAACTCATGCCTTTAAGTGCCTACTATGGCTTGCGGAAACTGTCAGGAAAGATGACGCCCTTGCCACCCATCAGGTGGACTTTACCAAGATAGCCGGATGGGTTTCGTTTTCTGGTGGTGGGGATTGATCCACACCACCTCTGGTTGACGCCAACAACGCGTGAATCGGCTCCAACGCCGGGGATGACGCTGCCGCGCCTGCTCGTAGACCTGTTGACGTTGGCGACAGATGGCCTGTGCCTCTCCGCTGTGTCGCTGATCAGGCGTCACAAATCGGATCCCACTGTGGCGGTGCTGATGGTTGTACCACTCCACGAACTCCGCCACCCAGCCGCAAGCATCCTTGACGGTTTGAAAGGGCCGTCTGGGGTAGTCCGGCCGATATTTCACCGTGCGGAACAGCGATTCAGAAAAGGGGTTGTCGTTGCTCACCCGTGGCCTGGAGAAAGATCTGAGCACTCCCAGCTCCTCCAGGCGTGATTCCAGAGTGGCAGCCCGCATGGCATTGCCGTTGTCCGCATGGAGGATCAAGGGATGGGGACGCCTCTTGCTGATCCGCTCCCGCAGACAGGCCCGGCTCACAAGATCTGCGGCGACCTTGGGGTCTTCCCGCTCTGCTACATCCCAGGCCACCACCTTTCGGCTCCAGACGTCAATCACCAGGTAGAGATAGAGCCATACGCCACGCACACTGGTTGGCAGGTACGTGATGTCCCAGCTCCATACCTCATTGGGTCCCTCGGCTTTCAGTCGTGGCACCTCCCGGGGCTCCTGAGGCGGCCTGGCCCGTCCACGGCGGTGGGCCTGGCCGTGGGCTTGGAGCACCCTGTAAAAGCTGCTCTCGGAGGCCAGATAGGCACCCTGGTCCGCCAAGTCAGGAACGATCTGCCCTGGAGGCAACGCCGCGTACTGAGGCTGATTGCAGGTGCGCAGAATTTGAGTGCGCTCCTCGTCTGTGAGGCGATGCGACACCATGCGAGAGCTCCCTTTTCGGCGATCCACACTGTCCCCATCACCCGCGAGCTGACGCTTCCAGCGCTGCAAGGTACGCAGGGCAATGCCCATCCGATCAGCCACGCGCTCAGCGGTTGCTCCAGCCGCCACAGCTCCATCCAGGATCTCCAGCGCCCTCCGGCGATCAGCCGGGGAGTTCAATCCTCCTCGACCTCTCCCCAGAGGGCCTGCATCTTTTTTGTCACCAGAAGCAAGGCCGCCGCTTCTGCCAGTGCTTTGTCCTTCCGGGTCAATTCCTTTTTTAGCCGTTTGATCTCCCGCTGGTCCTGGGCACGCAGCCTCTCCAGCTCCTTCTGCTCTTTGAGGGTGAGCACGGGCTTCTCGTTGGCATCTGTGGCAGCTTGCCTCCATCGCTCCACCTGCTCGGGGTAAAGGCCCCGCTCCCTGCAGTAGGCACTGAGTTCTGTGGCGTTCAGACCGGCCGTCTCCAGCACCACCGTGAACTTGTCGGAGGCGCTCCAACCTTCTGGGTCCTTCTCTGTTGCTGGCACCACCTCTCTCTGCAATCGCCAGGCCTTCCTCCATTTGTAGAGCGTGATCACGTGAATGCCCAGCTCCTCTGAGATCCGGGCCACGCTCTGCCTGTGCGGCGGACTCATCCGCCTCCTCACATCAGCCTTGACGGCCTCGTTGTAAGGGCGCATCGATCATCTCCTCAAGCCCCCTGGTGTCAGAAATCATGGGCGACAACTTTCCTGAGAGAGGGGGGCCCAAGCCCGTACGTTGCCACTGGCCCCAAGGGGCGCTAGGCAATATAAAGAAAGGTTGCGTTCGCGATAGAATAGCCCCCCCTTGCCTGGTATAATGAGTTGCCAAATCCAGAAATACAAGTCTCCTGCGGAAAAAGATTGCAGGCTAAACCAACGAGATCATTGAAGTACCTACTTTCTTGATCACTTCCATTTGGGGGCTTCCCAAACCTGCACATACCGGTGTTTCTTTCTTCTTTGCTGAGGGCTTCTGGATAGGTGACTTTGGATCACCTTTGGTATTAGCAGACGACTTGAAGTATGCTTTTTTAGCGGCTACTTCATAATCAAAATAACCTGATCTCTTCACCGGATCCATGGTTGTCTACAGTTCCTCTCCGTTTGTCGGGGAGGAACAACCTAATTGCAATGCTTTTATCAATTCAGTTCCCATTTGCTGATTTTCGTGAATTTGTAGAGTCACCCAAAAAGCTTCCACTCCCAGCTTGGCCCCTCCCTACTCCTGATCACGAGTTTGTTCGTGGTATTGGGCCTATACGGATCCGCCGAAGAGGAGGTGTTTGTGGATGGATAGGTGAAAACACAACCTGCGTTGCTGACAGAGTACTTGTGTTCAATAATAGCCTGAACTTCCGTGACTCTAAATCAGAGTTGCAGCTCGAGCTAAGATGCGCCTTTAAGAGATTATACTTTGATGGGTGTGTAGTTGGAAAGTTTGAAATAGGAATTGCAACTAAGGCATCTGTTAATTCGCGGATACAGAGTTGGCAATTTAGAGAGCTGATCCAGCATGTATTAAAATATCAGGTGTCTGTCGGGAGCAATAATGAGTCGAGAACTATTTGCGGTCTTATAGGGGCAGGCAAGCACCTGGCAGATCAGTTTTATAAAGCATCTACGCCGCATGAAGCCGAAAGTAGTGCGACACGAGGATTCGTCGAACCAGGCCTTCCCCTTCTGTTTATAGAAGCGGATTCCAAAGAGGCTTTTAAAGTACCCTTTTGGTCTAGACCAACTACGGCGATCGGCAAGCCTTTTGATTTAAGTCATTGCCTTGTTCCATATGCTAGCCTTAATATTCGGATGTGGATACTTCGCCAGTTAAAGAGAACTCCATCAACCATCATTTCCGGCCATAGTTCTCTAAGGCAAGCAAGAATTTTACGTGTTGCTCTCCATCGGCTGCATGCTGAACATGAAGCACTCCGCCTTGTTCTACGTTCGATCATGAGTGGTGCTATTTCGGTAAGCCCTAGGTCACCCGAAAGTGACAGGCTACAATTCTATGTTAATAACGCAATTGCTAGGATTAGTTCTGTTGAAGCAGACTCTTATAAGTTGATTGAGCCAAAGATTGTCGATCTTGCCAGAGAAGCCCTGGACGAGATAGTTCCTGGCCAACGAGATGCACTTCTCGCCACCTTGGAAAGGTTTGGCATGCGTCGCAACGTTTATTGTAAGCTTGTACGATATATTGATGGATGTGGCTCGCGCCCGGGAGCGGAAGCGGTTAAACAGGACATCACTTATCATCTCACCAATTCAACTACCGCCAAGATCATGGCTTCAGGTTCTCAATCATTTGAAGACATTCTCCGTCTGGTGAATAGTCCTGGAAGTGCTGCATACGAGGCCTACGTTTCCGGTATATCTGCTGCTGGATTTCTCGATTGTCCTTCTCCTAAATGGGACGCAGGAGGAGTATATCGGTTGGTGACAGAATCTGGGGTACTCGTGATCCAAAAACTTGTTTCTGACAGCTGGATTAAGGCAAAGACTGATGAATCTATCGAGGCAGTCAAGACGTCTTCTAATGCTGGTGATGACTCATTCTCTTCAAAAACGAGATCAATCCTTTATATGGATGTTTCAGGCTGGAGCAAGCTAGCAGCAAATGATATTTACACTTATGCTTCTAAAGGCCTTAAGACTCTTTCGCATAGACTAGAGGGATACGATTTTATAAATACTTGGGGTGACTCCATTGTCGCTACCTTTGAAAGCGTAAAGACTGCCGCAGAAATGGCCCTGCGAATACAAGAGTTCTTCGCCAACTCGTACCCCCACAACGGAGTCTCATCTGGCCTAACCTGCAGAGTCTCGCTGCACTTAGGAGAAGTTATATGTTGTAAAAACGTTCTGCGTAATGACTTAGATGTGTTCGGAGAATCAGTTCATGTAGCTGCACGGCTCGAACCTGTCACAGCCCCAGGCGCAATCTTTTGCACCCAGGCGTTTGCCGATCGCCTTCGCGAGGTACATGGCTCTGCTCCAAAGGCTTGGCCATTAGGCCAGCTTGAACTTGCCAAAGGCTTTGGGAGCGTTGAGGTCTTTGCTGTAACTGGACCCAACGCTCAAGACCCTAGAAGCCTTTATGGACCTCCATCTAGTAAGTCTAGTAAAGCCTTCGCCATTAAGGATGACCCTCTGCCGGATGAATCTGCGCGTACTCGCTTAAAAGGTTGGCTGAACAAGTTGCCATTGAGACGATCTGGAGAGGCCATCGCACTTAACGAGATTGAGGCGAACTGCGGACTTCAGGCAGGGCAGGCGTTTCGGGTGATCTCCGAAGTAGTGCCTGGCGGAAAAGGTGCGTGGAACTTAGAAGATCTGACTGAGCATGATGTAATCTTAAAGTATGTGCACCCTCAAGGCCCCAGTAGACAGCCGTGGATAACGAGATATTAGATCGCCTAACATCAAGATGCAGAAGACGGGGGCGAAGGCAAATACCTAGGCCGTGGTTGCTCCCCGCTTCTGATCTTGAGCGTTCGTTGCTTTGACCGTGATTCCACGGTTATAGTGGGTGCTTAGTAGAACGGCGGTGCGGCTCAGCTCAGCGTTATGCGGTACTAAATCAGATCAATCACAAGGAGGAAATTGATTATGGAAAAAAAGGAGTCTGAACAAAATGAGTCTCTTACGATTTCTAATTGGCGTTCTCTCTCCAAAAAACTTTTTTCTCAAGAAGCTGTAAGTCTCCTGTCGTTACTTGTTGCATTTCTTGCATTCATTGGCTCTATACGTAGTTGCCAAATATCGCAAGAAGCTTTGATTCAAACTAACAAACAATATCGGGAAGAGCGTCTGCTTGTCCTTCAAGCAAAGTTTCTGGAAAAAGGAAATGGGATAACAGTTTCTCCAACTGATGAGTCAATCACTTTTTTGGAAGGTACAGCCTATTTGCCGTCCTCAATACATAAAGAAGAAATCCCTATTCGAACAAATGGTGAGTTTTTGTATATGGGATCAGTTTCGTCCGACTTGAAGAAATTTTTAGCAAAGAAAATTTCACAAGAAAAAGGCTACGCCAAAGTAAGTCTAGGAGGAAAAATCCCACTATTTATTGTTTCTTACTATACTGTAAAAGGTCATTCTTATATGGATAAATCACTATATTTTCTGAGTATGGATGTTGTTGTTTTCGATGAAGAATACGAACAGCCAAGTGTTAATTTCACTGGGCTCATTTTCGCTGAACGTTTTTCGCCAAATACCGTAATTCCGAAAAAGATGCTTGATGATTTGATAAATAGTAAAGATGGTTATTATATTCCGTTTAAACAACCCTAATTATGTGTTTGTCTGATGTTGCATTACAAGCGGCTGCACTCGGAACGGATTGTCACTCTATCGATTACGATGCAAACATTCTCGCCGTCCGGTGAGCTTTGTCGTTAGGAGAATCGTTTCAGACAATAGAATCTTGTGGAAACTGTTGCTTTTTGCGTCGAATGGAAACAGTCTTTAAGTTCCTGACAGAAAACTCAGGGGCGCTCTCAGTTTTATTTAGTGCGGCAGTTACAGTGGCCACAGTGGTTTACGCCATTCTGACTTGGAAGTTGGTCACAGAAACCAGGCTTTTGCGGGAAGCCCAAACGGAGCCACGCATTGAAATTATGGCTCAACCCTTTGAGACTGCCTTTAATCTGCTAAGGCTTCAGGTTCGAAACACTGGGCTAGGTCCGGCTCACCGATTACGATTTCGGATCAAGGTGATTGATGGTGGAGAGCCAGCTGAGCGTATGCTTGACGAGTTGACAAAGCCTAACTTCTTTGCGAAAGGGCTTGAGTACTTTGGCCCGGGTCAAGAGAGATTCTCGGCCTTCACGGACATGACTGTTGATTTTAATGTCAAAGTGGCGGCAATCTTTGAGGTCCGAATCAGGTATGAAAGCGCAACTCGGAAGCGATATGAGGAAATGGTTGTAATTGATATGGCGGAATGGAAAGGAGCGCAACAGCTTGGAACCCCAAGCCTCTATAAGATTGCAAATAGTATTGACAAGATTCAACGTGACATTGGCCATTTCGCGACAGGATTTCGCCGTCTCAGAATTGATGCATATACTCAGGTTGATCGCGATCGAGAGAGTAATGAAATATTTAAACGCTATGAGGATGAGTTGCGTGAATCAGGCCAAGGTCATGAGCGACCTCTTAAGCTGCAAGAAACCACCGAACAACCAGATGCAGAAGACGGGGCGCCATAGCTTCTGGCAAGTCAGCTGATTCGATGCCCGCTTCTGATCTGGAGCGTTAGCCGAATCCCTGGGAAAGGCGCTAGGCTGAGCGGATAAACAGCATGCGCCCTGACATTGGATATTGCTACAGTGGCACCAACAGGGAGCTACACATGAAATTCACTTTGGAGTGTGAACAAGAAGTGGACGGTCGTTGGATTGCCGAGGTGCCGGAACTACCTGGAGTCCTTGCGTATGGAAGTTCTTCTGCTGATGCAATGTCAAAGGCCGAAGTCCTAGCCCTTCGTGTTATCGCTGATCGGCTTGAGAATGGTGAATCTGAGCCTGTCAGCATCCAGTTTTCACTTCCACTCTCTGCATGAGTAATTGGCCGTCAGCCAAAGCCAAGAAAGTTTTGGCAGCCCTGCAGACCATTGGATGGAGAGTTAAGCGTCAGTCAGGATCGCATAAGACACTTGAACATGCAGACTATCCGGACTATGTCTTTGCGTTCCATGATGGCGAGGAGATCGGCCCTAGGATGTTGGCTCGAATCGCCAAGCACACCGGCCTCGAACCAAGCGATCTGTGATGCAGGCTGACAATCGGCTAACAATGCCATACACCTGAGCCGCCCCCTGATGATGTTTGTTCAACTTCCTAGCTCTCGGCGGCCAGGTGATGGCAGCGTTAGCCTGCCAGTATCTCTGCGGTCACGACATAGCGATGGACTCCCGGGATCCGATCAGGGATTTCTTTACCTTTCTGCTCGGAGGCGTGCTCCTGTCGATGGGGGCCTTCCTGTTCTTCAACCAGGTCATGGTGAGTTCGGAACCCATAGGTCGCGGTCTCCGCTTCGGTCGGGGCTTCGGACGTTCCTGGGGCGGCGGCTATGGGTCGGGCTTCGGCGGTGGCGGCTGGGGGGGCGGCTTCGGTATGCCCCAAGGCTTCGGCGACAGCTTCGGCCTCCTGTTCATCCCCCTGGTCGTCGGGGTCTGCCTGCTGTTCGCGCTGCGCAACCAGCGCTGGGGGTGGTTTCTGGTGCTTGCCTCCGTAGCAGCACTGGGCGTGGGCGTGCTGCAGACACTGATCATGCGGTTCCAGCCAACCACTCTCTGGAACCTTCTCACGATGATGGCATTGATCGGCAGCGGCGGCGGCCTGATGTTCCGTTCGCTCAGGAGTTACGACGATGACAAGGAACGAAAAGACAGTTGAGGATTTGATGGCCGAGCTGGAGGAACCGGAGCGTTCCGCCGGAGGGCCTACGCAGGGCAAGCCGCCAGGTGGCCATCCCCGCCTGCCGCCTGGGGCGGCCTCCGGCATGGGAGGCCGGTGGCTGCTGGCCCTTGCTCTACTGGCTTTTGGGTTCGTCGGTGGCTGGATCGCGGCTGGCCTGAGGCCGGTGGCCCACGGTGCTGCTTCGGCGACAACGGGCAAAGAGACCCGTCAGTATCTCCTGGCGACCGGCTGGCAGGAATCGGATCAGGGAGTGTTCACCCGCCGTTGCCAGGACAACTGCCGCAGGCCCTTGCTCTATGGCGGCGGTATGGCCGACGTGATGGAGGTGAACTGCCTAGAGCGCCCCTGCGGAACTATACGGGCGGAGTTCGTTGTACTGGATGGGCGCGGCCAGTCGATCGGTCAGATCAATCCGAGTCGCGTGGGCCGGCAGGGTGAGCGGCTGCAACTTGTGCTTGTGTCCCAGCATCCTGAGGCTCGCCGATTCGTGCTGCAGTCATTCAGCGCCAAGGCCCGTATCGATTGAGCCTCTCAATCGTCGGCCAGCAATGCCGTTCACATGAGCAGACACCTCTTGCAACCGACTGTTCTCAGCAATCCCTGCCACCAGGTGAGGGCAGAACCCTGCGCATTGACTCCCATCGAAGCCAGGTTCGCACTTGAGCGTTTGAGCAGAAATGACGACTGTATTCGCCTACCAGGGGAGACGGTCTTTCGGTCTAAGTTCCAGATCCCCCGGGTCCATCGCTGCCCGAGCCTTGCTGTGGCCCTGGCTCTGTAGAGCTGGCTGCGTACCTGAATGAAGTGTGGGCTACAACTCAGATTCAGAAGTGGGGCTACAATGCCCTTTACATCTTGAGGCTCACATGCTTCTGATCTGCAGCACAGACGTCTCCATAGCACTCACCCAACCAGGTTATGGTAGCCAGATTTCTGCATGACTCCATGCGTCTTATCAGGCCTACGGATATTGCCAAGCGATTCTATCGCTTCTTCGCAAAGCCTAGGGCTAACTATGTGTTAGCTGAGATCCTTGCTTCCATGAGTGACTATAAACCGCTCCATATCCTTCAGGTCGGGGCAAATGATGGAGTTCTCTATGACCCCATACATCACACACTCCTGAGGCGACAGAACGTAACGGCTACAAGAATAGAGCCTATTGCTGAGTACTTCCACGAGTTGAGCGATAATTGTGCTTCTTTCGCATCTCGAGTGGAGCTTTTCAATCTATGCATAGGCGAGGAAGACGGATTTATCGATTTCTTTTTGCCTAAGCAAAGCCAGGCGCTTTTTCTGGGCGATAAGGGTCATGGCTCAATTAATCCCGAGGCGGCCGGTCGCTCCAGAGATGGCCTTGAGTCCCGTAAAATCGCTTGCAAAAGCTTTAATAGCCTGATGTCCGAGATGCGTTCGCCATTGGCTGACGTGTACGTCTCGGACTGCGAAGGCTATGATATTCATCTGCTGCGGAAGCTTCCAGTAGAAGAGTTGGGAATCAAAGTCGTTTTCATTGAGCTCTTGCAGCAATCAGCAACAACTAAAAATGAAATGGTGGCTGCGTGTATCAAAGAAGCGGTTGACATTGTCTCGTCCAATGGATTTAACCGTATTGTCTGGGACGGAAATGACTTCCTGAGTTGGCGATCACCACGGGAGTCAAGTGGTCAGAGAGTTGAGGTTGAAGGCTTTACGCCTAGTTGAGTGTGGTCGGTGAACAAGCCTTGCGAGTGGGCTGGCCATTCCAGGCAGCTTGCTTGCGTTCTGCGATCCCTGCCCGTCTCTGATGTTCTGGATCTGATCGATGGCAACACTCAAGGTCGTCGGTTGCTTCCTTTTCGGGCATCGATCCTGATGGTGAGAATCTCGGCTGGATGGTCGGGAGAAGCGCGCGCAAGCTGAGGGCAACTCCCGACGCACAGTCAGGTGTGTGGGTGGGCTCTGGTCTACTTCGCAAGCAGGCTGCTGAGGGGACCGATCAGACCGGTGAGGGCCGAACCCGCGGCTGCGGCATCCGGCTGGGCGCCGCTGGCGAAGGTCGTGATCACCAGCCTTGCGGCCGTGTCGATCACAGGCCACTTGTCACCGGCCAGTGGCTTGATCACGGGAGCGGCCTTGTCCCAGAGGCCCTGGAAGCCACCCATGGCGGTGATCGCGGCGGCGAGATTGCCACCCTTCACTTCGCCTTCGCTTTTCTTGAGCAGGTCGAGTACCGGCGTGACAGCTGGTGCGAGCGCGGCCTGACCGGCATTGGTGGCAGCCTCCTTGGCTGCCTGGCCGGTGGCGTCGACGGCGTTCCTGGCGGCATCCTCGGGATTCTGCGTGCAGCCCGAGAGGGTGAGGGCAGCAGCGGCCGCCAGGGACAGGCCACAGCTCAGGGAACGTTGGAAACGCATCAGACCTGGAGAACAGGAGGTCAGGCGCAAACTAATGAGCCGCGGGCACCACAACGCTTTCTGTGGAAAGTCGTAACGATTGCTACATGCTGGGAGGGTGGCGGCTGTTGTTGTGTGCTAACCAGGTTTTCGTTCCGGCTTCGAAAGGCTGAAATGACCGCGGCTCAGCCCGTCACGCTGGGGGCATGCCTGCTCGCCTGTCTGCCAACCGCTATAGCTCCGAGGCCAGTGGCGTACATCAGAAGGCTGTAGACGGCAGCGGGGATTGCCATATCGGGGTTTTTCAGCAGGCCAGCCGTGATGGCGATCGCCAACGTTCCATTCTGAATGCCTACTTCAATAGCCACGCAGATCTGTTGAGCCAGCGGCAGCTGAAACAACCTGGCAGCGAGGAGTCCGGTGAGCATGGCCAGCAGGTTGAGCAGCACGACGCCGATCCCGACCTGCGCAAGAAATCCTGGAAGCTTGCTGCCTTCCCTGATCAGGAGCAGTGCGATGATCAACGCCAGCAGGCCTGCGGCAAGGCGACTCATCTGCTTGTCCAGGCGGCGCGCCGTGCTTGGGAACCGCTGCCGAAAAACCATCCCGATCGCTGTAGGCAGCAGTGTGATCATGAAGATCTGCAGGATGGTCGAGCCAATGGGAAGTGTGATCGCAGTGCTTTCTCCCAGGAACGACTGGAGCGCCAGATTGGCGATCAGCGGAATCGTGAATACGGTGATGATGCTACTCACTGCCGTCAGCGTCACCGACAGGGCAACATCGCCCTTGGCCAGGTAGGTCATGAGATTGGAGGAAGGACCACCTGGACAAACGGCTACCACGATCAGACCCACGGCCAGCTCTGGCTGCATGGGAACCGCTTGCGTGACCAGGGCCCCGATGAGCGGCAGCAGCACCACCTGGCAGATCGTGCCCACGGCCACCGCCTTGGGGTAGCGAGTGATGCGTGCGAAGTCTGCCGGAACCAGGCTCAGCCCCATGCCCAGCATGACAATGGCGAGCGCCAGCGGCAGCAGGACGGAGGTGAAGAGGGTGCTCTGCATCCGTGCCGGAGTCTGCGGGTTGTGGATGGATGATCCTGGCCCTGGTGGGGTTGATTCCTGGCAGGGTAAACAGAACCAGGCTCAGTGTAGTCCAGGCGGCGATTTCTTCCCCCAGGTGCCACGTGATCCACATCGCTGCATGCCTTGAGCTGCTGGATCGAAAAGCCGCCCGCTATCGCATCCGAACTTCACGTGTTGCTGCATTCCATTCACCTTCGCCCCTCAGTAAGGGGGCTTGCTCAGAGCCCGGCGAACCATTCGTTCCCCCTGACCTCTCAATCCCCCCGCCGTTCCCCCAGGCTGGCCTGCAGCGTCAGGCCTGCCAGGGCCACCACATCCGCCAGCCGGTGGATCTCCTGTGCGATCTCGGGGGTGCCATTGAAGCTGTTGATCAGCAGATCGGCTGGATCCACCTGGTCGGGCCGGAACACCGGCAGCGTTCCCTTCCCCTGCAAGAGGGCCTCGATGCGTTCGTTGAGCGGCCAGGTGTCGCTTCGGCCTGTGGCTGCTGCCGCGAAGGGTGCCCATGTCCCCGATGGTCCCCAGGCGCTGGTGCCGCTGGCGGAGCAGCAGGCCGATCCAGATGCCCAGATTGGCGGCATAGAGGCCCATGACACCGAAGTGCCAGTCGCGGCCACCAGCCAGCCAGCCGCCCAGGGTCAACAGCTCGGGCACGGTGGCCCCAGCGCGACCACCGAACACCGGGTTGGCGTTGTAGATCTGCAGGCCACTGGCGACCATCAGCTACACCAGCAGCAGGTTCAAGGCATGGAAGCCCCGGGTCCAGAGCGGGCCGTAGCGGATCGCTGCCGCACGGTGCATGGTGGACTCCGGGATTCAAGGGGAGCAGGCGCTGGCCAGATCCCCACAGTCTGGGCTCCCTGGGAGACCGGGCCTGGGCTTACTTGCCGATCAGGGCGGACAGGGGTCCGATCAGGCCGGTGATGGCCGAGCCGGCGGCGGCGGCATCGGGCTTGGCGCCGCTGGCGAAGGTGCTGATCACGAGCTTGGCGGCCGTGTTGATCATGGGCCACTTGTCGCCGGCCAGCGGTTGGATCACCGGAGCGGCCTTGTCCCACAGGGCCTGGAAGCCGCCCATGGCGGTGATGGCGGCAGCGAGGTTGCCGGCCTTGATGTCGCCCTCACCCTGCTTCAGCAGGTCGAGCACGGGGTTCACCGCCGGAGCCAGAGCGGCCTGCCCGGTGGCGGTGGCGGCCTGCTTGGCGGCTTCGCCCGTGGCCTGGGCGGTGTCCTTGGCCGCCTGGCCCATGGCTTCGCCGGTCTGCTGGGCGGCTTCCTTGGTGCCGGAGGAGCATCCCGTGAGGGTCAGCGCGGTGGCGGCGATCAGCGCTGTGCCGGTACCGAGGAGTCTGCGGGCATGCATGGAGAGAAGCGGGCAATCTGCCGACGCAACGTAGGGAGCTCCCTGGCTCAGGCCAGCAGTGACGGGGGTTTCTTAGGGTTATTGTAATCCTTGTTACTAAATGATGCTGGAGGCAGGCCGCGCGCCCTTGGGGGCCGCGTCCTGCCTCGCGCCCGGTCGGGTGGATCCGACGCGATCAGGCCAGCAGAGCGGCGAGGGGCTTGATCAGGCCGGTGATCGCCGCCAGCGCGTTGTCCTTGCTGGGGGCAGTGTCACCGCCGAAGGTAGTGGTGAGCAGCGTCACGCCCTTGTCGATCAGGCCGTAGTTGGGGCCTGCTGCCAGCTTCACCACCGGGCGGGCGGTGTCCCAGAGGGCCTGGAAGGTCCTGAGGGTGCTGCCGGCGGCCGCCACGTTGCCGGCCTTCACCTGGCGTTCGCTGGTGTTGAGCACGGACAGCACAGGATCGAGCACGCTCTTGAGCTGCTCGTTACCCGTGACGTCGGCGGCGGTGCGGGCCACGCTCACGGCGGTGCGGGCAGCGTCCTTCATGCTCGTGCTGCCGCTGCAGGCAGCGAGCCCCACGCTGAGCAGCAGCGCCAGGCCGAGGACCAGAGCGCGTTTGAGGGGCCGGGACCAGTCGGCCAGGCGGGTCGTCCAGGACGTCATCTTGACAATTCCAGGGAGTGCCCCCTGGAACGTAGTCACGATGTTCCCGACGGGCACCCATGGAACAGATTCACACCTCCGCCAGCACCTTCTCCTCCTCGGCCACACTCACCACCCGGCCCTGGTCCTCGAAGCCCTCAATCTGATCGAAGTTGAGATAGCGGTAGAGCTCGTCGCCATAGGGGTCGATCCGCTCGGCGGCAATCGCCAGGTAGTCGTCCTTGCTGGGGATGCGCCCCAGCTGGGCGCAGACTGCCGCCAGCTCAGCGCTGCCCAGGTACACCTGGGCGCCGTTGCCGAGGCGGTTGTTGAAGTTGCGCGTGCTGGTGGAGAACACGGTGGTGTTGTCCTCCACCCGGGCCTGGTTGCCCATGCACAGCGAGCAGCCGGGCATCTCCATGCGCGAGCCCGCCGCTTCGAAGATGGCGTAGTAGCCCTCCTCCTTGAGCTTCTCCTCGTCCATCCGGGTGGGCGGGCACACCCACAGCCTCGCCTTGTTGGTGCCCTGGCCCTCCAGCACGTTCGCCGCCGCCCGGTAATGACCGATGTTGGTCATGCAGGAGCCGATGAACACCTCATCGATCGGCTTGCCCGCCTCCTCGGAGAGCAGCTTGACGTTGTCGGGGTCGTTGGGGCAGGCCAGGATCGGCTCGGTGATCGCATCCAGGTCGATCTCGATCACGGCGGCGTACTCCGCATCGGCATCGGCCTTCAGCAGCACCGGGTTGGCCAGCCAGGCCTCCATCGCCTTGATCCGCCGCGCGAGCGTGCGGGGGTCGCCGTAGCCGCGGGCGATCATGTTCTTCAGCAGCGCCACGTTGCTGCGCAGGTATTCGCTCACCGTCTCCACCGAGAGCTTGATCGTGCTGCCGGCGCAGCTGCGCTCCGCCGTGGCGTCGGTGAGCTCAAAAGCCTGCTCCAGCTTGAGATCGGGCAGGCCCTCGATCTCCATGATCCGGCCGTTGAACACATTCTTCTTGCCCTCCTTGGCCACGGTCAGCAGGCCCTGCTGGATCGCCACGTAGGGGATCGCGTTCACCACATCGCGCAGGGTGACACCCGGTTGCAGCGAGCCGGAGAACTTCACCAGCACCGATTCGGGCATGTCGAGCGGCATGGCGCCGATGGCGGCGGCGAAGGCCACCAGGCCCGAGCCGGCCGGGAAGGAGATGCCGAGCGGGAAGCGGGTGTGGCTGTCGCCGCCGGTGCCCACCGTGTCGGGCAGCAGCATGCGGTTGAGCCAGCTGTGGATGATGCCGTCGCCGGGGCGCAGGGCAACCCCGCCGCGCGAGGCCATGAAATCGGGCAGCTCGGCGTGGGTCTTCAGATCCACCGGCTTGGGGTAGGCGGCGGTGTGGCAGAAGCTCTGCATCACCAGATCGGCGGAGAAGCCCAGGCAGGCCAGCTCCTTCATCTCGTCGCGGGTCATCGGCCCGGTGGTGTCCTGGGAGCCGACGGTGGTCATCAGCGGCTCGCAGCTGGTGCCGGGGCGCACGCCCGGCAGGCCGCAGGCCTTGCCCACCATCTTCTGCGCCAGGGTGAAGCCCTTGCCGGTGTCGGCCGGCGCCACCGGGCGGATGAACACCTCGCTGGCGGGTAGCCCCAGCTGGGCGCGCACCTTGTCGGTCAGCGAGCGGCCGATCAGCAGCGGGATGCGGCCGCCGGCACGCACCTCATCGGTGATCGTGCTGGGCTTGAGCTCGAAGCGGGCCACGATCTCACCGGCGTTCGGCTCGCCGGCGGCGCGCTCAATCGTGCCGGCGTAGGGGCGGATCGTGATCACATCGCCGGAGCTGAGGGCGCTGACGTCGCACTCGATCGGCAGGGCGCCGGAGTCCTCGGCGGTGTTGAAAAAGATCGGCGCGATCTTGCCGCCCAGGATCACGCCGCCGCTGCGCTTGTTCGGCACGTGCGGGATGTCGGTGCCGGTGTGCCACAGCACCGAGTTGATCGCCGATTTGCGCGAGCTGCCCGTACCCACCACGTCGCCCACGTAGGCCACCGGATGGCCTTTGGTCTTGAGGTCGGCGATCAGCTCCAGGCCGCCGGGCATCCGCGTTTCCAGCATCGCGTTGGCGTGCAGGGGGATGTCGGGGCGGGTGGTGGCGTGGGTGGCGGGGGAGAGGTCGTCGGTGTTGGTCTCGCCCTCCACCTTGAACACGGTCACCGTGATCTCCGCCGGCAGCTCCGGCCGGGCGGTGAACCATTCGGCGGCGGCCCACGACTCCACCACCCGCTTCGCCAGCGGATTGGTGTCCGCCAGCTCCAGCACGTCGTGGAAGGCGTCGTAGACGAGCAGGGTGCGGCTCAGGCCCTCGGCGGCGGTCTGGGCCACCGCCGCATCGGCGCTGCCCAGCAGCTCGATCAGCGCGCCGACGTTGTAGCCGCCGATCATCGTGGCCAGCAGCCGCACTGCCTCCACCGGGCTCACCAGCGGGCTGCCGGCCTCGCCCCGGGCCACCGCCGCCAGCCAGCTGGCCTTCACGTAGGCCGCCTCATCCACCCCGGGCGGGATCCGTTCGCTCAGCAGCTCCAGCAGGAACGCCTCCTCGCCGGCGGGCGGGGCCTGCAGCAGCTCGGTGAGGGCCTGGGCCTGGGCCGCGGTGAGCGGCAGGGGGGGCACCCCGAGGGCCTCGCGCTCGGCGGCGGCGGCACGGTAGCCGGGCAGCAGGTCGGAGGGGGCGAGGGGGGTGGCGGTCATCGCGGGCGTGCCGGGGGCGTCGTTCCATTGTCCGCAACCGCCCGAGCCTCGCTTGGTGGCAACGGCGACGGTTGCTGCCCCTCAGGGCAGGGCCGCCAGCTCCTCCAGCAGGAAGGCGCGCACCTCCTTCTGCCGGAGCAGCGGTGGGCGCAGAGGCGGCCGCTCCGGCCGCCCCATCAGGGCTTCGGTGAGGCGGTTGGCCGCCAGGGCCAGCGGCTGCCACACCACACCTTCACTGTGGGGCAGCTCATGGCCGGGGAGGTCGGCGCTGTAGGGGGTGGCCAGCGCGGCGGCGCCGGTGCGTTGGACCAGATGGGCCAGGTAGCGCCCGCCCAGCTCACCGCTCACCGGATGGTTCAGCCACAACAGGGCACGCCCGCGGCCTGCTTCCTCCTCGACCAGGGCTGCGAGCCGCTGCTGCCACCCAGGCCAGGCGCCGAGGAAGGGGCTGCGCGCCAGCGGCCCGAACCGCCGCCAGTGGGCGGCGATCCGCGGCAGGTCGTGGCGCACGTGGCCGCCCGGCAGCAGCAGCAGCGGCACCAGCCGCACGCCGCCCCGGGCCCGCAGGGCGGCCGCCACCGCCGGGGTGGGGTCCTGCGCACCGCCGCTGAGGGCCACCAGCTGCACAGGCATCCGGCGCCGCTCCGCCAGCTCATCGGCAAGGCTCTGCAGCTCCGCCGGGATCGCGCCGCCGCTGCGCCCGTGCACCACCAGCACCAGCGGGCGCCGCGAGGCCTGCAGCCGTCGCTCCAGCCGCTGGCGGACGCCGGGATCAAGGGCGCGGCGGCTGAGGCGGTGCAGATCGTCGGCGCCCTGCGGCAGGCGGGCGAGCAGATCCACCGCCCGGCCTGCCAGCAGCGGATCCAGATCCAGCGTCAGCTCCACCAGACCCTCGCGCAGCGCTGCCGGCGGCCAGGCCCCCAGCCCCAGAGCCACCCCCTCCAGCGCCGCCCGCCGCCGGGCGATCGGCCCGGGGTTGCGGGCCTCCCGCAGCAGCAGCGGCAGATCCCCGGGCTGGCGCTGATGGCCCAGCAGGGGCAACAGCAGCGGGGTCGGGGGCACGGCGGGTTCGGCGGCCGGATCCAGAGCCTGGCGGAGCCGTGCAGCGACCCGTGGATCGCGGCAGCGCCCCAGCAGGGGCAGCAGCGCTGGATCGGCGGCCAGGGCGCCGTCACCGCCGGCGATCTCCAGCAGCGGCTCCAGCCATGCCGCCCGGGCCGGCTCGTCCCACACCGCCAGCTCCTGATCGAGGGCCGCCAGCACGGGGGCGCCCGCCAGCGCCAGCAGCCGGCGGGCGCCGGCCTCGTCCACCCGCCGGACCAGAACCATCAGCAGATCGGCTTCGGCCGGCTCCAGCCCCTCGGCCAGGGCGTCGATCCAGGGGGTGGGGTCGGCGGCCGGGCTGCGGCGGAGCCGCTGCAGCATCTCCCAGCGCTCCGGCTCCCCGAGGGGCGGCAGGGGTGGCGCCAGGCTCGCCATCACGAATCTCCGCCGCAGGCCGGCCCCACCCTGCCAGGAGGTGCAGGCTCTCGAGATCGACCCCGAGGGCCTCACCTGGCCGCTCGCCGTCGCGCACCGAACCGCTCCACCAGCAGGTCTTCGAGCACGTCGCTGAGCTGGCTGAGCGGCACCCCCTTGTGGTGCAGCTCGGCCAGGCGGGGGTCGCTGCCCATCGAGCCCCCCAGGAAGATCTTCACCGCCTCCACCATCTCCCCGTCGTGGCGGGCCTTGGCCCCCATCAGGCCGATCTCACCCATGTAGGGCTGGCCGCAGGCGTTGGGGCAGCCGGTCCAGTGGCTGCGCACCGGATGGGGCAGCTCCAGCCGCCGCTCCAGTTCCTCCACCACCGCCTGGGCCGTGGACTTGGTGGGGATCAGAGCGAAGCTGCAGTAACGGTTGCCGGTGCAGCTCACCGCCTCGGCCTGCAGTGCGCCCGGCTCCGGCTGGAAGCGCTGGAGCAGCGGTTCGGCCAGCAGGGCCTCCAGCCGCTCGCCGCTCACGTTGGGGATCAGCACGTTCTGGGCCTCGGTGAGGCGCAACTCGCCGCTGCCGTGGCGACGGGACAAGGCCGCCAGCTCGCTCATCAAGGCGGCATCCAGGCGGCCCATCGGCACGTGCACGCCCACCCAGGACAGGCCCGCCTGGCGCTGCGCGTGCACGCCGAGGCCGGAGCGGGGTGGGCGGTTCACCAGGTGCGACCCGTCGTGGGGGGGCGCCAGCTCCCGCAGCCGCCCGGCCGCTTCCTGGCCCAGCAGCTCGGCGAAGGTGGCCAGCACCGCCTCCCGGTAGGGCTCCAGCCCCAGGGCTTCCACCAGGTACATCACCCGGCTGCGGTTGCGGGCCTCGCGGTTGCCGTGGCGCTCGAAATGGCGCAGCACCGCCAGGGTGAACGCCGGCAGCTGCTCCCCCCTCAGCCAGAGGCCCAGTGGGATCGCCAGTGCGTTGCGCTGGGCTGAGAAGAAGCCGCCCACCATCACGGTGAAGCCCAGTTCCCCCTCGCGGTGCGCCGGCAGGAAGGCCAGGTCGTTGTGCAGCAGGAAGCTGTCGGGCGCTCCGCCCACGGCCACGTTGAACTTGCGCGGCAGGTTGCGGGGGCCGTCCGCCGCCAGCAGCCGCTCCTGGATCGCCGCCACCAGCGGGCGCGTGTCGACAAGCTCCTCCGGATCGATGCCGGCCAGCGGGTTGCCGGTGATGTTGCGTGGATTGTCGTGACCCGACTGGCGGCTGGTGAGCCCCACGGCGGCCATCTCCATCAGCAGCCGGGGCATGTCCTCCAGCAGCAGCCCCCGCAGCTGGAGGTTCTGCCGGGTGGTGATGTCGGCGCTGCCCTCCTCGCCGCAGCGATCCACCGCCTCGGCCAGCACCTCCAGCTGCTCCGCCGTGATCACGCCGTTGGGCAGGCGCAGGCGCACCATGAACCGCCCCGGCGTGACGGGCCTGAAGAAGATCCCCAGCCACTTCAGACGGATGGTGAGCGTGGCCTCATCGAGGGCCTCCCAGCCCTGATCGGCCAGCTCCTGCAGGCGCGGCTCCAGATCCAGGCCGCAGCCCTCCGCCTTGGCCTGCTCGATCTTGCTCCGCCTCGGCTGGTTGGCAGGGGAAGACGTTGGGTGGGACATGCGGCGGCACGGTCGGGTCGCGGACGGAATCCCGCTGCCCGCGATGGTGTGCATCGGGGACAGGAGGGATGAAGGGACCGAGCAGACGCCGATGAGGGCTACGTCGCTGGAAGGAATGACTGGGATTTCGGCACCTGTGGAAGCGGCACCGGCCACACCCGCGAAAATCGGAAGTGGGGGATCAAAGTGTCTGTCAGAGCGCGCCTTCTTCGTGTTGCATCCGCTACTGAACCAGCCGCCCGCGGACCGCGACGCCAACGAAGCCCTTGACGGCCGTCGTGATCGCCGTCTCGAAGCCCTCGGCCCGGGACGAGCCCGCTTCCGCGAACTGATCGGCAAGGTGGGCAGCGGCGAGCACACCAGCACCGGCCTCAGCCGTGCGGAGGCGCGCGAGGCCATGGACCTGATGCTCCAGGGCCAGGTGAGCGACGCCCAGATGGGAGCCTTCCTGATTGCCCACCGCATCCGCCGGCCCCTGCCGATCGAGCTGACCGGCATGCTCGACAGCTATCGCCAGCACGGGCCAACTCTGGAGACGCCGGGGCGCAGGGCCCTCTGCTTCGGGGTGCCCTACGACGGCCGCAGCCGCACGGCGCCGGTGCTGCCCCTCGTCGCCCTGGTGCTGGCCAGCACCGGCCTGCCGGTGGTGTTGCACGGCGGCGCTCCGATGCCGGTGAAGTTCGGCGTCACCCTGGCGGAGCTGTTCGCCGCCCTGGAGATCGAGTGGCGGGGTCTGTCCCTGTCGGCGCTGCAGGACCGCCTGAACAGCCACAACCTGGTGCTGACCCATCAGCCCGACCACTTCCCGCTGGCGGAACGGCTGCTGCCGGTGCGTGACGACATCGGCAAGCGGCCGCCGGTGGCCAGCCTGGAGTTGCTCTGGACCCCCCACCGCGGTGATCACCTGCTGGTGAGTGGATTCGTGCATCCGCCCACCGAGAAGCGGGCCTGGGAAGCCCTGGCGGCGGCCGGTGAAGCCGACGTGCTCACGGTGAAGGGGCTGGAGGGCTCCGTCGACCTCCCCACCACCCGGGCCGGGATCACCGCGCGCCTGCGCGCGGGGGGGGAGCCGGAGCGGATCCTGCTGCACCCCCGCGACCACGGCATCCGCGCCGATGAGGTGGCCTGGTGCGATCTGGCCACCTGGCGGGATCAGGCCCTGGCGGCCCTGCGGGGTGAAGGTCCGCTGGCCGATGCGCTGCTCTGGAACCTGGCGGCCTACCTCTGGCTGGCGGATGGTTTCTCCGGCCTGGACGATGCGCTCGGCCAGGCCCGTGCCCTGCTGGTGGCCCGCAGCGGCGAGATGTACCGGCAGCAGATGGCGTCGCTCTCGACCGGGGAACAGCCGGCTCGGTGCTGAGTTGGGCATCCGGTAACAACCGTCACGCCTGAAGGACTGCCCGGCGTGATGTTGTATCCCCGTTGGTCAGCTTGAGCGCCGACAGTTCACGCCATGGCCGGACAGAGGCGCTTCGTTCTGAGGCCCGTCTGGAGTGCTGGCAGTCCCGATTGCGGGCTCCACCCAGCGACCCCAAGCCCTCTGTTCTTCCCTTCATGTCCAGTTTTTCGCGCCGCAGGTTCCTGATCACCGCCGCCGGTTCCGCGGCCGGTGCCATCTGGCTGAGCGCCTGTGGGGGCAAGTCCACTGACAGCGGCAGTGCTCCCGCTCCCGCAGGCGGTGCCGCCGATGCGCCCGAGGTGAAGGGCGCCACCCTCGGCTTCATCGCCCTCACCGATTCGGCGCCGCTGATCATCGCCAAGGAGAAGGGCTTGTTCGCCAAGCACGGCATGCCCGATGTGAAGGTGGTCAAGCAGACCTCCTGGGCCGTTACCCGCGACAACCTCGAACTGGGCAGCGGCGGCGGTGGCATCGACGGCGCCCACATCCTCACGCCCATGCCGCTGCTGATGGCGGCCGGGACGATCACCAAGAGCAAGCAGCCGCTGCCGATGATCACCGTGGCCCGGCTGAATGTGCAGGGTCAGGGCATCTCCGCCTCTAAGGATCTGCTGGCCGACAAGCTTACGATCGACAACCGCGAGGGGCTCGCCAAGGCCGTGGCGGCGAAGAACGCCGGCCCGCGCAAGTTCAAGGCGGCCGTCACCTTCCCCGGCGGCACCCACGATCTGTGGATGCGCTACTGGCTGGCCGCCAACGGCGTCGATCCCAACAAAGACGCCGACCTGGTGGTGATTCCGCCGCCGCAGATGGTGGCCAACATGCAGACCGGCACGATGGACGTGTTCTGCGTGGGTGAGCCCTGGAACCAGCGGCTCGTGAACAAGAAACTGGGCTACACCGTGGCCCAGACCGGTGAACTCTGGAAGGCCCACCCGGAGAAGTCGTTCTCGCTGCGGGCCGACTGGGCTGAGAAGAACCCCAGGGCCACCCAGGCGCTGCTCAAGGCGGTGCTCGAGGCCCAGCAATGGTGCGACGATCCGGCCAACCTCGCCGAGATGTGCGAGATCCTCGCCAAGGACAAGTACATCAAGGCCAAGGTCGAGGACATCAAGCCCCGTCTGGCCGGCAACGTCGACTACGGCGACGGCCGCAGCGTCACCGACAGCCCCTACCGGATGCGGTTCTGGAGCGACGCCGCCTCCTTCCCCTTCGCCAGCCACGACACCTGGTTTGCCACCGAGGACATCCGCTGGGGCTACCTGCCCGCCAGCACCGACGTGGCCGCCCTGGTGAAGCAGGTGAACCGCGCCGATCTCTGGAAGGAGGCCGCCCGCGCCATCGGCCAGGAGAAGGCGATCCCCGCCAGCGATTCCCGCGGCAAGGAGACCTTCTTCGATGGGGTGGTGTTCGATCCCGAGAACCCCAAGGCCTACCTCGACGCCCTGAAGATCAAGGCCCTGGCCTGAGTCCGTACCCCCCATGACCCTCACCGCCTCCGCGGATCGGCCTCCGGGCCGGTCCCCCTCCCGTCGCCGCCGGCTGAGCCCCGGCCTGAAGACGTTCCTGCCCTACCTCGTCTGCATCGGCGGTTTCCTGCTGGTGTGGCAGCTGCTCTCGCTGCTGCTCGGCACCGGCCGCCTGCCCGGGCCGATCAATGTGGTGGCCGACACCTGGGATCCCTACATCAGCCAGCCGTTCTTCGATGACGGCGGCACCAGCAAGGGACTGGGACTGCAGATCCTGATCTCGCTGCAGCGCGTGGCCGCCGGCTATGGCCTGGCGGCGGTGGTGGGGATCGCCATCGGCGGCCTGCTGGGCCTGAGCCGCTTCGTGGGCAAGGGGCTCGATCCGGTGATCCAGGTGCTGCGCACCGTGCCGCCCCTGGCCTGGTTCCCGATCTCGCTGATGGTGTTCCAGGACGCCAACACCTCGGCGATCTTCGTGATTTTCATCACCGCCATCTGGCCGATCATCATCAACACCGCTGTCGGCATCCGCGAGATCCCCACCGACTACACCAACGTCGCCCGCGTGCTGCGGCTGCGCCGTGCCGACTACATCCGTGAAGTGGTGATTCCGGCCACCGTTCCCTACGTGTTCACCGGCCTGCGCATCTCCGTGGGTCTGGCCTGGCTGGCGATCGTGGCCGCCGAGATGCTCAAGGCCGACGGCGGTATCGGCTATTTCATCTGGGACGCCTACAACGCCGGCGGCGATACCAGCTCCAGCCAGATCATTCTGGCGATCCTGTATGTGGGTCTGGTGGGTCTGGCGCTCGATCGCCTGGTGGCCTGGGTGGGCCGCCGCGTCTCCCGGGGAGGCCGCTGAGATGGCCGCCGGTTTCCTCACCGTCGACGACGTCACCCAGGTGTTTCCCCTTCAGGGGGGCGGACACTATGTGGCCCTGCGGGACATCGATCTGGAGATCGCCGAAGGCGAGTTCGTGTCGCTGATCGGCCATTCCGGCTGTGGCAAGAGCACCCTGCTCAACCTGATGGCCGGCCTGCTGCAGGCCAGCAGCGGCGGCATCCTGATGAGCGGGCGCCAGGTCACCGAGCCTGGCCCCGACCGCATGGTGGTGTTCCAGAACTATTCCCTGCTGCCGTGGAAGACGGTGCGGCAGAACATCGCCCTGGGGGTGAACGCGGTGATGCGCGACCTGGCGGCCCCCCAGCGGCGGGCCCTGGTGGAGGACAAGATCGCGATGGTGGGGCTGGCCGCGGCGGCCGACAAATACCCCGCCGAGCTTTCCGGTGGCATGAAGCAGAGGGTGGCGATCGCGCGCGCCCTGGCCCTGCGCCCGAAGCTGCTGCTGCTCGATGAGCCCTTCGGCGCCCTCGATGCCCTCACCCGCGGCAACCTCCAGCAGCAGCTGATGCGCATCTGCCAGGAGGAGGGCCTCACCGCGGTGATGGTGACCCACGACGTGGATGAGGCGCTGCTGCTCTCGGACCGGGTGGTGATGATGACCAACGGCCCCGAGGCCGGCATCGGCCAGATCCTCAGGGTGCCCCTGCCGCGGCCGCGGGAGCGGCTGGCGGTGATGGAGCACCCCGACTATTACCGGCTGCGCAGCGAACTGATCGGCTTTCTGCAGCAGCAGCGCCGCCTGCGCCAGCGGCGTGCGGCCGTGGCGCCGCTGCCCGTGGCCACACCGGCGGCCCGGGAGCCGGTGCCGGTGCGCCTGGGCTACATGCCCGGCCTCGACATCGCGCCGCTGGCGGTGGCGCTGGAGGAGGGGCTCTTCGATCCGGCGCTGCTCTCGGTGGAGCCGGTGGCGTTCGACGACTGGCACGAGCTGGAGCACGAGCTGCGCATGGGGGCGATCCAGGCCGCGATCACCGCGGCCACCACCCCCCTGGCCCTCTGCCTCGGGCTGGGGGGCGCCGATCCCTGGCCCGCGATCACGCCGATGACCGTGAGCCGCAACGGCAATGCTCTCTGCCTGGCCCGCCGCTTCCTGGGGTGGGGGGTGAACGACCGCCAGGGCCTGGCCGAGGTGCTGGCGCGCGGTGAGGGCCCGCTGCGGATCGCCGTGCCCCAGAGCCGGGGCATCGCTGAGATCCTCCTGCGGCACTGGCTGAGCGCCGGCGGCATCGACGCCCAGCGGCAGGTGCGCTTCAGCGAGCTCTCGCCGATGGGCATGGAGGCCGCGCTCACGGCCGGCGCGATCGACGGCTTCATCGCCGGCCGCTACCGGGTGGCCCGGGCGGTGGACTCCTCCCTGGCCTATGTGCTCGCCACCGATCTCGACATCTGGAGCGGCCATCCCGAGAAGGTGCTCACCTGCTCCGAGGCCTGGGCCGAGCTCCATGGCGAGGCGCTGGAGGCCCTCTGCAGCGGCCTGATGCAGGCGGGCGCCCGCTGCGACGACGGCGCCCAGCGCGAGTACCTGATCGGCCTGCTGAGCCGACCGCAATGGCTGGGCGCGGGCTCCTCCATCGCCCTGCAGCGCCAGTTCGACTACGGCACCGAGCAGGAGCCCGCCCTGCTGCTGCGCTTCAACCAGTTCCACGCCGACCGGGCCCATGTGCCCAACCGGGGCGAGGGCACCTGGCTGCTGACCCAGTTCAGCCGCTGGGGCTGGTGCCCGTTCCCCAGCAACCGCCTGGAACTGCTCGGCCAGGTGTATCGCCACGACATCTGCGACCGGGCGCTGGAGCGGGCCGGTTATCCGGTGCTGCACCCGGAACGGGACGCCATCGCCCTGGCCGACGGCATCGCCTTCGACCAGGACGATCCGCTCGGCTACCTGCGCCGCCTGCCGGGCGCCTGCGTGCCGCCCGTCGCCCCGGTGCCCCTGCCGGCCGCCACTACCGCCGCCGCCGCCTCCCGCCCCCTCGCGAACCGCTGAGATGCCCACCATGCTCGAACCCTCCGTCTCTCCCCGCGCCAGCGCGTCCGCCGCCACCGGCAGCGCCTTCCTCGAGTTCCGCTCGGTGGGCCAGGTCTTCGCCACGCGCCGCGGGCCGTTCGAGGCTCTCCGCGACATCAACCTGCAGGTGCGCCAGGGGGAGTTCCTCTGCGTGATCGGCCACTCCGGCTGCGGCAAGAGCACCCTGCTGAACATGGTGTCGGGCTTTCTCCAGCCCACCAGCGGCAGCGTCACCCTGCAGGGCGTGCCGATCGATCGCCCGGGGCCCGACCGGATGGTGGTGTTCCAGAACTACTCGCTGCTGCCCTGGCACACGGTGTGGAAGAACGTGGAGCTGGCGGTGAAGGCGGCCCGGCCGGAGCTCCCGGCGGCGGTGCGTCGCGACGTGGTGGAGCACCACCTCGACATGGTGCATCTCTCCGACGCCCACCACCGGCTGCCCGGGGAGCTCTCCGGCGGCATGCGCCAGCGGGTGGCGATCGCCCGTGCCCTGGCGGTGCGGCCCGAGGTGCTGGTGCTCGATGAGCCCTTCGGCGCCCTCGATGCCATCACCCGTGAGGAGCTGCAGGAAGAATTGCTGGCGATCTGGCGCGAACAGAAGCCCACGGTGCTGATGATCACCCACGACATCGACGAGGCCCTCTTCCTCGCCGATCGGGTGGTGATGATGACCAACGGCCCCTCCGCCACCATCGGCGAGATTCTCGAGGTGCCCTTCGAGCGGCCGCGCCACTACGAGGCGATCCAGGCCGATCCCCGCTATGGCCGGCTGCGCAACCAGGCGCTCGATTTCCTCTTCCGCCGCTACGCCCACGACGAGGGCTGAGGCTCCGCGGCGGCCGGGGCCACCGCGACGGCACTGGCCTTGAGCTCCGGCTGCTGCGAGATCGGGCAGGCCTGCTCATGCATCAGGGCATTGGCCTCGCAGGCCGGCTCCTGGCGAAAGCCCCAGTGCATCGGCAGGAACACCGTGCCCACCCGGATCCGCTCGCTCACCTCCACCCGGGCGGTGACGGCGTGGCGGCGCGAACGGATCGTGGCCAGCTCCCCCTCCCTCAGCCCGAAGCGCTCCGCATCCCGCGGGTGGATCTCCAGCAACGGCTCCGGATGCAGCGTGCGCAGCCGCTCCACATGGCCGGTGCGGGTCATGGTGTGCCAGTGGCCGAGGTAGCGGCCCACGGTGAGCACCAGCGGGTAGGCGGCACAGGGGGGCTCCGCCAGGCCCAGGGGCTGCTCGGCCACGAAGCGGGCCCGCCCCGAGGGGGTGGGAAAGCGCCCCTCGGTATGCAGCCGCCGGGAGCCGCTGCCGGGCGCGCTGCCCAGGGGAAACGGCCATTGCTGGGGGCCCTCCCGCTCCAGCAGGTCATGGCTCAGGCCGGAGAGATCACAGACCCGGCCGGCGGTGAGCGCCGCGAATTCGGCGAACACCTCCGCCGAGGAGCGGTACCGGAACTGCTCCACGAACCCCAGGCGGCGGCCCAGCTCGGCGAACACCTCCCAGTCGGGCCGGCTCTCGCCGGTGCGCGGCCGGTAGGCCGGGCAGTAGGTGATCCGCCGCTCGGAATTGGTCATCACCCCGGCCTTCTCGCTCCACGGGGCTGCCGGCAGCAGCAGGTGGGCGTAGTGGCAGCTCTCGCTGTCGGCGGCCGACTCGCTCACCACCACCAGCGGACAGCGCTCCAGGGCCCGTTTCACCCGCTCCAGGTTGGGCAGGCTCACCAGCGGATTGGTGGCCGCCACCCACCACAGATCCAGGTCGCCGGCCTCGATCGCCTCGATCTGCTGCCAGGCCGTCAGGCCGGGTTCGGGGGCGATCGAGCCCGGCGGGAAGCGCCAGGCGGCCTCCACCTCGGCGCGATGGCCGCCATCGCTCACCTGCCGGTAGCCGGGCAGCAGATGGGAGAGCCCGCCGGCCTCCCGACCGCCCATGGCGTTGGGCTGGCCGGTGAGCGAGAAGGGGCCGGCGCCGGGCCGGCCGATCTGGCCGGTGAGCAGGTGCAGGTTGATCAGGCCGCCCACCACCGCCGTGCCCTCCCGCCGCTGGTTCACCCCCATCGACCAGAGGCTGAGCACGCTCGCGCTGCCGCCCCAGAGGGCGGCGACCGCCCGCAGTTGCGCTTCGGGAAGGCCGCAGAAGCTGGCCACCCGCTCCGGGGTCCAGGCGGCCACCAGATCGGCGTAGGCCTCCAGCCCTTCGGTGCTCGCGTCGAGGAAGGCAGGGTCGGTGTCACCGTTGCGCAGCAGCAGGTGGCCCAGACCGTGCAGCAGCGCCAGGTCGGTGCCGGGCGCGATCGCCAGATGGAGATCCGCCGCCTTGCTGGTGTCGGTGGCGCGGGGATCCACCACCACGATCGTGACGCTGTCGGGGTGGCGGCGCTTGCGCTTCAGCAGCCGCTGGAACAGCACCGGGTGGCACTCGGCGGTGTTGGTGCCGATCAGGAAGGCGAGATGGCAGTGGTCGAGGTCGTCGTAGCAGCAGGGAGGGCCGTCGGAGCCGAGGCTGCGCGCGTACCCCGCCACCGCCGAGCTCATGCACAGCCGGGAGTTGGCGTCGAAGTTGTTGGTGCCCAGGGCCCCCTTGAAGAGCTTCTGGGCGACGTAGTAGTCCTCGGTGTGGAACTGGCCCGAGCCGTACATGGCGATGCCGCCGGATCCGCGGCGGGTCTGCCGGCTGGCGTTGATGCGTTCCACCAGCAGCGCGAAGGCCGTCTCCCAGCTGATCGGCCGGAACTCCTCCTGCAGGCTGCTGCGGTGCAGAGGCTGGCGAAGCCGGCCGCGGGAGAGCGTCTCGCCCACCGTGGCGCCCTTGATGCAGACCTGGCCGAGGCTGGAGGGGTGGTGGCGATCCCCGCGCGCGGTCCAGATCGGCGTGCCGTCCGCGTCGCAGCGCGCCCCCGGGCCGGACGGGGAGGGGGGCAGCAGTTCCAGGCCGCAGCCCACCCCGCAGTAGGGGCATTGGCTGCGGGCGTTCGCGCGGGTGGTCTCGGGCATCGACAGGGGGATCGGCTCCTGGGGAGCAGGCGACGAAACCCAGGGCGTCCGAACAAGCACACCGGGGTGAGGCTGCGCGCGGCGCCCATGCAGACCGCAGGGTGATTGCAGCACCCGAAGCGGTACCGACTGTGTGAGCACCGCTACGGTTCCGCCGGTGCCGCGCTGGAATGGAACCATCTGCGACGGCGCGCCCTGTCTTCTTCCCTCGCCCGTACCTGCTACGCCTTCGAGGCCGACTTCACCAGCGATCTGCGCTGCATCCCGATGGCGGTGCGGCGCAAGCTCGATCTGGCCGGCGTGAAGCTGAAGCTGCAGCACTGGAGCGAACTGGGCGAGAGCGAGCGGGCCGATCTGCTGGCCTGGCCTGACGACGCCGCCTCGATCGAGGCGATGCGGGAGCAGCTGCTGCGACGCACCGCCGGGCTCAGCGCCGGCCCGGCCAGGGAGCTGCCGAGACCGGCTGGCGAGCCCTGGCAGCAGGTCGAGCAGCTGCCGGCGGTGCTGGCCGCCTCCGCAGGCCAGCTGGGGCTGCAGCTGCGGCCCGGGGCCTGGGCCGAACTCGATGAACTGCAGCGCTTCGCCCTGGTGAAGCTCAGCCATCCCGGCCACGAGCACCGCAATCTGCCGCGGGCCCTGGCGGAGTTCGGGCTGCTCATGGCGGAGCCATCTCCTTGATGCCGCTGCGCGCCTGCCTGCTCACCGGCGGGGAGAGCCGGCGCATGGGCCGCGACAAGGCGCTGCTGCCCCACCCCGAGGGCGGCTGCTGGCTGGAGCGCACGTTGCTGCTTCTGGGCCGGCTTGGCGCCCCGATCACCCTGCTGAGTCGCCACCCTGCCCACCTGGCGCTGGCGCAGCGACTGGCCCCCCGGCTGCCACCGATCACCGCCCTGGCCGAACCGCCGCCCTGGGAGGGGCCGCTGCTGGCGCTGCACCGGTTGATGCGGCAGCACCCCGAGCAGCGGCTGCTGCTCTGCCCGGTGGACATGCCGGCTCTGAGCCTGGACGTGCTGCGGACGCTGCTGGCGGCAGCAGCGGAGAGCCCCACGCAGCCGCACCTGGCCCACGACGGTGAGCGGCTGCAACCGCTGCTGGGCCTCTATCCGAGCAGCGCCCGGGTCGGTGCCCACCTGGCCGCAGCGGTGGGGCGAGGCGAACGGCGCCTGCAGAGCTGGCTGGCAGACCTGCCCACCCGGGCGGTGTGCCTGGATCCCCGCGCCATCCGCAACGTGAACCGGCCGGAGGCCGATCAAGCGCCCGCTGCGCCCTGAGCCCTATGTCGGGTCGACTGAGTTGGTTGCCCTGCGGTGGGTTCGGGGATACGCCAGGTGAACATGCACGAGGCCAAAACCCACTTGTCGCCCCTGGTGGAGGAAGCCGCCGCCGCCGGCGCATCGTTTGTGATCTGCAAGGCCGGACGGCCCATGGTGCGCGTCACGCCGCTGCACGATCAGGATGCGGCGGCGGCACCGCGGCGTCGCCTCGGTCTGCTTGCCGGAGAGTGCCAGGTGCCCGACGACTTCGATCAGCTGGCGGCGGCGGAGATCGCCGATCTGTTCGAGGGCCGCTGAGCGCACCATGCCCTGGCAGTGGCCGCTGAAATCGCTGCCCGCCCCCTGTCCACGCCGCTTGCCACCGCCATGCCCGCCAGTACCAGCAGCCCAGCTGCAGGCCGGCGGCGCTGAGGGGCCGCTCCGCCAGCGGCGCGCCTTGGGCAAAGGCCTTCTGTGATTCCCGTCGGCTGGAGTGGTTTGTTGTGCAGCAGTGCAAGCGCGACTTCTCAAGCCAGATTATATCACTTGGTCGTATTCTCGAAAAAATTGACCTTCGACTGACTACGCATTGTATGCAGAACGCAGTGCGCTGCACAAGCGTTGACCACTGGCGTGACTATGATGCCACTTCCCCCTGGTGGACGACCTGGGCGTTGAGCCGCTGCGCAACGCTCCAAATCAGAAGCGGGCATGAATCTCAGCGTGAAAGTTAGCCATTGCTCCCGTCTTCTGGATTTGGATGTTAGAAGGTGTCATCTTTTAGGCAAGCAGACAGTACTTCAATAAGTTGGCAAATGACTACTGAGAACTTGGCATGAGTCAGATGACCAGCAACTCCAAGAATAAGAGTCTCATTGGCAGTGAATAGCTTGGTGCCACGGATAAAACTGTCTTGTTTGATGCCACCGCAGAGGAAGTCGGTCTCTTTGAGGGAAAGGGCATGTAAATCACCATATTGCTTGCTGGTGATTTGACAAAGAAGAAAATCACCTCTGCCAGCTTCAGCCAGGACAAGGGCAGGCCTGCGCTTGGATTGCGACAGATCGGAATAAGGGAATCGAATGATGACTACATCACCTACTGAAGGTGCGCCCATGCCTCCTCTTCATCTGGATTGAGCCAATCATCTGAAAACGAAGGTTCGCTCAATGCGATTCCGCTTAACGCAGAATCCTTGTCGCTTCGTGGCACTGCGACCAAGACCTTGAGGCCCTCTTGGAGATGTACTGACGTATTGAGCCGTATTCGGCCGTCCGGCTCAACAACAGCATCATAGAGGTTCTCCATTTTTTCTTTAGACCTCCAATACATTTGATTCCACTTTAGCCAAGAAACCACCGAGTTGCCCTCCTGGCTTGTGAAATGGAGCCCGGACCCCTCTCACCCGAAAGGGCTGACTCCTCAGCCTCCCACGCATCCTTCTAAGAGTTCGCTGAAAAACTCGGCCGCCCCTGCGAGAATGGGTCAACCACCCATTGCGGCGAATCCGCAGGCTGGCGAATCAGGCCCTCAATCGCCTGAATCCCACCTTCTGTCAGCTGTATGCCTCAGAAGGCAGACCATCGGTGCCGCCGGAGCAGCTGCTGCTGGCCTCGCTTCTGCAGGCCTTCTACGGGATCCGCTCAGAGAGGCTCTTGCTGGAGCAGCTGCACTACAACCTGCTGTACCGGTGGTTTGTGGGTCTGGGCCCTGACGATCCGATCTGGCACCCGACCACATTCACCAAGAACCGGGAGCGCTTGCTGAATGAGGACGTCATGGGCAAGTTCCTGGAGAAGCTGATGGGTGCACCAGAGGTGAAACCACTGCTCAGTGATGAGCATTTCTCCGTGGATGGGTCTCTGTTGCAGGCCTGGGCTTCCCATGCCTCCCTCAAGTGCATCGATGGCAAAGAGGATCCACCGCCGCCGCCTGCAGGCCCTGGCGAGGGATTCGGCGCTCCCAAGGAGGGGAAGAAACGCGCCAAGGGTGACTTCCGCGGAGTCAAGCTCAGCAACGAGACCCACCGCTCCGAGACGGATCCGGAGGCGCTGCTGGCCCGCAAGTCCCAGGCCCACCCGGCACAGCTGAGCTATCGGGGCCATGTGCTCATGGAAAACCGCCACGACCTTGTGGTGGATTGCCAGGTGACACTGGCCGATGGCTACGGCGAACGAGATGCGGCGCAGGAGATGGCTGCAGATTGCCCCGGTGCACACCGCAAGACCATCGGGGCTGACAAGAACTACGACACCAAGGGCTTTGTCGCCGAGATGCGGCGCCTGGGGGTAACTCCCCACGTGGCTCAGAACACTGCCCGTAGCGGCGGCTCCGCCATCGATGGCCGCACGACTCGCCACGAGGGCTACGCCAAGTCGATCAATGCCCGCCGGGGGATTGAGAAGATTATCGGCTGGATCAAACAGTTCGGCGGTCTACGTCAGTTCAAGCTGCGCGGGCGTGACAACGTCAGTGCGGTATTCGGGCTGTGCGTGATCGCCTACAACCTGACCCGCCTGGGCAACATCCTCAAGTCGGCGATGGAGGTCGCATGAGCGCTCGATTGGCGAGTGGTGTGTCCAAAGACCACCACTCCAGGAGCCCGCTGCATGGGATTGGCCGCGAAATCCACGCAATGACCGAATTCAGGAACAGAAATCAAGGGAAATAAGCAGGAAGTCAGTCGAAGCTGTGGAAAACTCTCTTGGCAGGCAGGTTTTTCTGCAAACTCCTAACGCTCATCATCACCCGCCCGCAGAATCTTTCGTCCAATGCAGGCCTGTTGAGCCGGGTCGGGTGAATGATGTTGTTGGGTGGTCGCCTTTCAGGTTTGTATGCTGATTCACGTAAAGCCTCTCACTTCCGCACCCCAAGCTCTCGGCATGTTGCCTGCGCTGCCTCCACCACCGGAGCCAGGACCGTGTCGGTGGGAATGGAAGCCAGATCGATCTGGCGGCAGGCGGCGCGGGCGATCGGGGCGGGCGTCCAGCGCCGCAGCGAACCATCCCTGCCGCCGCTGATCAGCTCGCCGTTCTTCAGCTCGATCAGGCTATTCACCCCGTCCTGGCCCGTGGCGATCGGCTTGCCATCGCCCACCGGCTTGCCATCCCGCCAGCGCCGCAGCGAACCATCCCTGCCGCCGCTGATCAGCTCGCCGTTCTTCAGC
>JANWUR010000031.1:36002-40794 GCA_024958655.1 Cyanobium sp. FGCU6
TCGATCAGGCTCCACACCGCCTCCTGGCCCGTGGCGATCGGAGCCGATCGCGCCATGTTGGCCATCACGGCCTCCTGCAGGCTCTGGCTCAGCTGGGCCGCCTCCCAAGGCTTGTTGCCATCCAGCAGCGGCTTGGCCGCCGCCAAGCCGTAAACCACACTCAGGAAAGGATCACTCGTGACCACCGCCTGATGGGTGGCCTCGAACTGCGCCGCCTGGGCTGCCCGCGCCCGCTGCAACTGCAAGAAAGCGAGCCCACCAGCGCAGCTGATCAAGGCGAAGGCGCCTGCCGCGGAGCCCTGCAGAATCCGCCGCTGGCGCACGGCATGCTTCTGGCTGGTTTGGATGAAGGCGCGCAGCTCGGGGCGGAGCTGCTCGCTCCGCTCTGCCAGCCAGGCCCGGGCCCTCGCCAGCTTCAGGCCGCTGAGCAGCGCTCTGGGCCGGTCGGCCGGTGAGGCCGCTTGCCACTGGGCCAGGTCCTGCTCCAGCTGCTGGCTGCCGAGCAGGAAATCGCGGGACTCATCCAGCCAGCCGCGCAGCAGGGGCCACACCCTCAGCAGGGCTTCATGGGCCACCTCCACCGTGCTCGGCTGCCCCTCGCCCTGGCGGCGCACCAGCAGGCGGGCGGCCACCAGGGCCTCCAGGAACGGCCGGGCCGCCTGCGGCAGCGAGTCCCAGGCTGCGGCGCGGCGGGCGTAGACCCCCTGCTCGCCAACCCGCACCATCGCCGGCACAAACGCTTCCCGCAGCGCGTTGAGGCTCGCCTCATCCGGCCGCAGGGCCTGCAGGACGCCATCGGCCGCCTGCTTCACCGCGTTCTCCAGTGGCGAAAGGCCGGCGGCCGGATCCCCCAGTGACTGATAATCGCTGAGGGAAAGCACCCCATCGGCGCCAAACCGCTCGTGCAGTTGACGCAGGGCGAAAGCCAGCAGGGGCAGAGCGTCTTCCGTGCCGGTGTCGTTGATGGCACGCTCTACGAACGCGGGCTCCACCTTCAGGCCAGCCACCCGGGCCGGGCCTTCGATGATCTCCCGGTAGCGCTCCAGTGAGAGCGGCCCCAGTGGCAGGGTGTCCAGGCTGTCCACCAGCTCTGGCAGGGATTGCAGGGAGCCCATGGCGTCGGCCCGGATCGTCATCACCGCCTGCAGCCGCTGTGCCGGCTGCAGCATCGCCGCCAGCCCGGCCACAAACCGCTCTCGCTCCGCTGCCTCGGCCACCGTGAACAATTCCTCCGCCTGGTCGATCGGCAGCAGAAGCTGGGCTTCCGGCGCGGATGCGGCCAGGCGCAGATCCGCCGCCCAGCCAGCCACGAGGCCGGCCAGGGCCGGGGCCGCTGTTGTGGTGAGCAGTTGCTGATGCAGCTTCTGCCAGGTCTCAGGACGCTGCAGGGCCAGCGCCAGGGTCTGGGCCTGGCTCTCCAGGGGCCGCGCCTGGGGCCGTAACACCGGCAGGACCAGCCACTGGCGCCCCGCCCGCCGCAGCCGCGGCAGCACCCCCGCCCGCAGGAGCGACGACTTGCCGGATCCCGACGATCCTTGAATCACAAGCAGCCGCGGCCCTCCCTGCACCCGGCGGGTGTTGAGCCGCTCGATCACCACCCGCCAGTCGTTGTCGCGGCCGAAGAACACCGGAGCATCCTCTTCCTCAAACACCATCAGGCCCGGAAAGGGAGCCCGGCTGGAATCACTAGGAGGCGGCCAGGGGAAGCCGCCCTGATCCTGCAGGGCAATGCGCTCCAGCTCGCGCCGCAGCTGCTCCAGGCCCGCCGGCCGGTCGTGGCGCAGATCGAGCCGCTGCAGATCTGCCGCGATCGGCTTCTCGGCGGCCGCCTCGTCGGTCTGCACCAACTGGAAGATCGGTTTGCCCAGTGCACGCGCCTGGGTGAACTCGGCAAAGCACCAGCGGGAAGCACTCCAATTCGGCGTCTGCAGGATCAGCAGGGCCTGGCAGCGCTGGATCTGGTCGTAAAGCGTGCGCTCCCAATCGGCGCCAGGCGGGATGCCGCTGTGCTTGTCGAAATCGAGAAAGGCCGGCGCGAAACCCTGCCCATCCAGCCAGGCCTTCAGCTCTGCCGCAGCGACGTTGTCGCGGCTGGAATGGGAGAGGAAGACGCGGGCCATTGGTCAGGTAGCAATGAGGCACAGGCCTGCCATAACTCGAATCATAGAAGCAGGGGTACGCCACAGGCCAAAGACTATGCTAAAGTTCTTCGTCTCTCGCTATACTTAGGACCGTTTAATTGGTGATCCGCCTCGCCGACGTTTTCATCCACCCAACGCTCCAGATCAGAAGCGGGAGTGATCTCTGAATAGAACACCGCTCCCTACTCCCGTCTTCTGCATCTGGATGTTAGAAGGCTATTGGCGTAGGAAATAAGTCCGACATTTGTTTGGTGACAAAAAACTAATTCAGCAATTCCCCTTGAACCGGGATGTTGGGAATCTCTCGACATTCGATACTGCCTTGAGCGAAGGCAGCAAGCCCACGATCATGTGTATAAATAACTCTCGCATTGTTTGCTATTGCTGTAGAGACGATCATGCAGTCAGCCTTAATTTCCTGGCGATTCGCAGTATCAGATGATCTCAAAGCTGGAATGATACCAGAATCCTGCTTCTCTTGCCACAGCTTCGCATGTATTGATGCGCAGTTTGCATCAAAAGGCTGAATATGGCAAAACCCGCTTAGTACCCCTATGACCTGACCATGGTCTCGATGTGGTATACGAGTAAGAAATTCTGCAGCAACAACTGAAGGAACAATGATCATCTCATTGTTCTTTTTGCAGCTCTTGAGAAGCTCCATTGCTCGTGGGATCAGGTCTTCTTGCCCATGATTTGCAGATTGCTTAACACCCCATATCAAGACATGCGTATCTATGCATACCGCAGCCACTAGAGTATGTCCTCTCTACGCAGCATAGAGACGTAAGTTGGAACGTCTTCTATGGCTGCAAAGTAAGGCCCGGTCAAGAGAGCAAGCTTTTGCAGTGAAATCGCAATTTCACAATCTGCAAATTGTTCGACCGAATCAATATGTAAGTCAATTAGTTTTTTGGTCCTATTATTCCAAGTGCATTTTCCAGTAAACCGCGCAAGGGAGTAAAGCATGTGCCCCATGTTTTTAGCTTCTTCCTTTCCGACATCACAATAGACAAGAGATCCATCGGTGGTTTCGATTAGAGCTTTGGGTGTCTTACCTCCAACACGAAGTACTTTTCCAATGATCTCCGATCTGCCTTCAATCACGATATCTTCTGGAATATCAATAGACGGCTTTAATACAGCAAGCCTCTCACCATCATTGACGGCAAAGATTGCATCACAATTATGTTTTTTGGTGAATCTAGAAATAGTCCTTAAGCTTTTCACGGCCTGAGGTGTTAGAGGCTCGTAGTCTTCATGTCTTATTGCATTTGTGACACCAATGAATGCAGGTATTGCCAAGGATGCAACTGTCGTTCTAAACGCCAATCCTATGCTTTCATTTTCAATCTTATAAATCCCTACGATTATCTCATCTCTTGTGCACTTTGGGTCTGCTTTGATGACTTCAGCAATGATCATATCCTCAACTCCTTCAATTATTTCGGCAATCTCCTTAGAGCGGATAAGCCCGGGCGAAACACCATTCCCATCTAATCGAACTGAAATAGTGTCATCCATGGTGGCATCTGTGCGAAAGTAACTAACTGCCCATTGGGCGACTTCATGGGTTTGCAGACCATAGCAAGATTTTGCCGCGCCCCCGTCCCCTGGGGAACAAGCTGTCAGGATTCTCAATCAAGATAATAAGTTTGGTGAAACCTGCCTCCTTTTGACTTGTTGTCCTCACTGGTCCTTCTAACGCTCATCATCACCCGCCCGGAGACTAATCGGACGAAGGGCATTCATTGTGGGCCGGGTCGGGTGAATGATGTTGTTATGCAGCTAAGGTTAAGCTGAGCTCCTAGGCGGGCATTGAATCGATAATCTCGACAATTCCTATGCTAACATTAGTAATCCTGCATATTAGATCGATCAAGCCTTCCTTACAATTTGCATAAGAGTAAGCGTCAAAATTCATGGCGATCGTCGAATCTCTAGGCTTTTTGTGCTTATGTTGATCCAAAACCCATTCTATTGCGGACTTATTGGCGATCTTGTACCTCCACGCTAAATCCGGAACTCCATGTAAGGCAGTCCTGCTATCTAAATAAATACATCCATTCACCTTGTCAACGGCAAGTCTTGGCAACTCGTTCTTGACGTGTGGGTCAAGACTGATTGATAAGGCATAAGGCTCTACGGATTTAAAATTTAGCTGAAGATCGATTAGCCTCTGGCCCCATGCAGCCCAAGTTTCGAAATCCTCATACAAAGGTATGCGCGGAAACGATATCTGGAGCTCCTTTGCGAATTCATTCTTATAGGCAGGATGATTCAATACGGCGAATATATATGCAAAGATCTCTTCTCTGGAAATGCCGCTATCCTCATAGTGTGTGCGAAAGATTTCGAGGCCAGTATTCGTAATATTTGAGACTCTTTTGCCGTTACCGTCATACCGATATAGCGCTATCCCATATGTTCCTCTTGAACCGAGCCCAGCATCGAACAGCGTGTCAACGGCTTGAACAGCAAATGGAACCTGCTTATGGGATGTAATGCAGATAATGGGATTGCGAGCCTCGGCTTGCGCTGAGAAGAAACTCATTATCGCACCAGCCTCATCAACGTAGAGATCAGAGCTATATAGATAGGGCCTGCTGAGAAACCCAGAACCGTTGCGCCACAGTTGATTCCAGCAGGAA
>JANWUR010000048.1 GCA_024958655.1 Cyanobium sp. FGCU6
ACCACTCTTTGCTTCGCCGCCCCAAGCTCCTTGCCTGCCACTCAAGGGCAGCGTTGGGAGGACAGACGGGAGCATTCAAGGGCTCGCAACGAACCCATGCGGTTATTCTGTGTAACGCAGGGCCCTCTCCTTGGGCGGCATGTTCAGATTCGTACTACAGTGGGTGCCAAAGGTAGCTTTTATTCACAATGACAAGCAGATCCGACAAAGATGCGCTATCTGCAAAGCTCCGCAAAGCCGCATCTACCAATAGCAATAGTGTTCACATTGTTCCAAGCAAGGACGGATGGTCTGTGAAAAGAGAAGGTGCCGTTCGCTCCACAGCAGTTAGAGCAACAAAAGATGAAGCCCTCAAGGCAGCAAGGGAGTTGAAGTCTGCCGAAAGGATCATTATTCACAACCAAGATGGAACCATCGCGAAGAATGTTCCAAGGAAACAATGAATGCGGATAATGTGTTTATAAACTGCCCGTTTGACAATCAGTACTTCCCGCTTCTTAAGGCTCAATTATTCACGCTTATCTATATTGGAAAGAAGCCGAAGATATCTGAGACTACTGATTCAGGCGAGGTTAGACTTCACAAGATCAAAGACCTAATGCTAGCGTCCGCATATTCAATCCATGATTTATCTCGTATCGAGCCTCTCAAAGATGGAGATCTGCCTAGGTTTAACATGCCATTTGAATGTGGCATTGACTTCGGTATAAGGCTCACTAATCCTGCACAGAGGGACAAGCGCTTTTTGATCTTAGAGAAGGAGCAGTATCGATATCAAAGAGTTATATCTGATATCTCTGGCAATGATATCAAGGCTCATGGCAACGAGCCTGAACTCGTAATCAAGGCGATACGCAATTGGTTTAAACCACTTATCAGAGATATTCCCGGTCACAAAAGCATCTGGCTGGCTTACTGTGAATTCGAGTCTGATTTCGAAGAAGTGCTAAAGAGTGATGGCTATAACCCCAAAGATATCAATGAATTGACATTTGGCGACGTAATTGAGCATATGACAGACTGGATAGATGCCTTCAAGAAGAAATCATGATTATTGAATTGATTCCATGAATGTTCCGTATTGGCACTGGGGCTTTGCCGTATGAGACATAGAGCATGCTCGATGCCATCCCAACAATCCCCTCGAGTGGACAGGCCACCTCCAGCTATCTGCAACGCCACCCCAAGGGCCTTGCCTGCCACTCAGGGGCAGCGTTGGGATGACCTGAGATCCGGTTCATGAATCGCAAACCGGCAAGGCCGCATCATTTCTGGTACAGTAGGTTGGATGGTCGGCCCGTGGCATGGGAAATCACCCTGTCCTTCGAGTCGTCTTTTTCCGTTCTCAAGGAGGGAGGGAGCCAGTGAGAGCATGGTTGCTTGATCAGAGCCGAGGCGATCGCAAGGCTATTGGATGCGACATTAAAACTGCACAATATGGCTGGCCTATTGGAATGCCTCTGGTTCGGAAGCTTGAGCCTGGTCTGTGGGAGGTGCGATCCGCTATTGAAAGATGCATTGCACGGGTTATTTTCACAGTAGAGGATGATGTAATGGTTCTGCTGCATGGCTTTGTCAAAAAGTCCGCGAAGACCCCATCTGATGATCTTCAGGTTGCACGAGATCGGCGCTCAAGGTTGAGAGGTGCCCAATGATGGAGAAGCAGCATCTTGGAAGTGATTTTGATGACTTCCTTCGTCACGAGGGATTCATCGAAGATGCAGAAGTGGTAGCAGCAAAACGAGTTATTGCCTTCCAGATAGCCGAGGAGATGATAAGATCAAATATCACCAAAACGGAACTTGCTCACCGTATGCATACAAGTAGACCAGTTGTTGATCGCCTGCTTGATCCCTCTAATCGGTCAGTTACTCTTTCTACCCTTGGCAGAGCAGCATCAGCAGTGGGAAAGACTCTGAAGATCGAGCTATGTTAGTGGCATTCCCAACAACATCATGCACCCGACCCGCCCCCAGTGTGATTGCCTACGGCAGCGGTTGCTTCGGGCGGGTGATGATGAGCGTTCGATGTACAATGCTTGAGTTTAAATTCCACGCACCATTCCCTCCTCCGAATCTGCGGTACAAACCGATGCCGGGCTCACCATCCCGTGCCAGCTGACTACCAGCACCGGAGTCTCCCAGGGCAATGGCGCCGATGTCTTACTCGTGTTAGATTCCATATACGCAGTTAAGCCATGGCAAGTCTGGTCACCCCTGTGCTAGCTGCCGAACGGTCGGTGAACGTCTTGGTGGATGCCGCTCTTAGCCACCGAGCGGTGCGACACCCCTATCTGGCGGCTCTCTCCAATGGGACCCTTCCCAATCCGGCCGGGGCCCTGGCCGATTTCGCTCAGCAATACCTGGGCTATTCCTCCCACTTTCCCCGCTATCTGACCGCCCTTATCTCCCGGCTGGAGAATCCCGACCATCGCCATGCGTTGCTTGCAAACCTGGTTGAGGAAGCCGGCCAGTACCAACCCAGCGAGCTGGCAACCCTGGCGCAGTTCAGCATCCAGGCGGAATGGATTGTGGGTGTGCCCCACCCGGAGCTTTTCCGCCGCTTCCAGCAGGCGGTCAACGGTGCGGGCGACGAAGGCGCAGACGAGCAGTTGGAGGTGGTGTGCTGGCGGGAGATGCTGCTGTCGGTGCTCAGCGTCGGCAGCCCCGCCGAGGCGGTCGGCGCCCTGGGCCTCGGCACCGAATCCATCGTGGCCAGCATATACACCCCCCTCCTGCGGGCTATCGAACGGCAGGGACACCTTCATCCCCGCGATACGGTGTTTTTTCAGCTCCACACCATGGTGGATGACGCGCATCAGGCCAGCCTGCGCCAGATCGCCATTACCTACGCCGCCACCGAGATCGGCCAGATGGATCTCGCCCGTGGCATGTACAAAGCCTTAGCGCTGCGAGATAGCTTCTGGAGCTGGCTGTACGAACGCGCGCGGAACATGCCTTCATGACCCATCCCCCACGATGACCAGCGACATCCGCGTGCTCTATGAGCAGGCCGCCACCGATTGGCAGCGCTCTGAACCGCTGCTGCTCAGTGACTACACCGCCCGAGAGCGGGTGTTTGAGGTTGTGGGCGACATCCGCGGCCTGCACCTCTGGGATCTGGGCTGCGGCGAGGGTTATGTCAGCCGCCGTCTGGCGGCTCTTGGGGCGCGGCAGGTGGATGGCTTTGATCTGTCGGCGGCCATGGTGGAAGGGGCACAGCGCCAGGCCAAAACGCTGGAGGCGCCGCAGGGCTCCACCCTGCGTTACCGCGTGGCAGACCTGTCCGATCCAGAACACCTGCCACCTGGAACCTGCGATGCGGCGGTGGCCGTGTTCCTGTTCAACTATCTGACGCTTGCCGCCACCCAGCGCATGCTGGCGCACGTGCACGCCGCTCTGCGGCCGGGGGGATTCTTCCTGTTCACCGTGCCCCATCCAGCCCTACCCTACCTGCGCGGGCAGGAACCGCCCTTCTGCTTTGATCCCGCCGGCCATCCCTATCTCGGCAGCGATGATCAGATTTTTGAGGGGCAAATCTGGCGCCGCGATGGCGTCGTCAATCCGGTGCGCTCTCGCCACAAAACACTGCAGGACTACTTCCACCTGCTGGCCGCCACTGGCTGGCAGCAGCTGCCGCAGCTTGAGGAACTGGGTGTCACCGAGGCCCATCTGACCCTCGATCCCGCTTTCTTCGGGCCGCTTCAAGGCTTGCCGCTGCATCTATTGTTCTTGTTGCGACGATGAGTCAGCTGACGCCGCGCTTCCTAGGCTGGAGGGCCGCAGATTTGGCGGGCGACGCCCGATGGATCTTCAACGCCAATCCTGACCTGGCCGATGCTGATGCCCCGGAGCTGGAGGTCTGGCTGGCACCGCTGCAGTGGGAGCTGAAGCATGGTTGGAGCGTCGCCTGGGTCCGTGGTCTGGGAGATCTGCCTGAGCCGCGGCTCAGGCGCCTGTTCCTCATGATCGGTCGGGCCATCGGCCAGCCGGACACCACCTACGGGGAACTTTACGAGGTGATCGACAGCGGCGCCTCCCACCTGGAGCGCGCCATCCCGATTTCCCAGACCCGTGCCGCCACCTCCATGCACACTGACAGCTCGCAACGGGCCACCCATCCCCGCTGGGTGGGCCTTGCCTGCGTGCGACAGGCTCGGGAAGGAGGCGGGTCGCGGCTTGCCTCCGCCGTGGCAGTTCATGATCATCTGGCCCAACAAGATCCCGCGGTCTTGCAGCGGCTCCACCGCTGCTTTCACCGCGACCTGGTCACCCCGGGAGGTGCCCGCCAACGCCAGCAGCGCCTGGCGAACCGCTTCCCGATTTACCGGTTGGCGCAGGATGGCCCCAGCCTTCGTTACATGCGCCACTGGATCGAAACGGGTCACGCACGCCTAGGAAAAACCCTAAAGCCCGAAGATCTAGAGGCATTTGACCACCTAGACGCCACCCTCAACAATCCCCACTTCCGCCACGACCTGCGGCTTGAGCCCGGCGATCTGCTCTTCTGTGACAACCACAAAACAGCCCATGACCGAGAATCATATTGCGATAATCCGTCTGCACCGAGGCTGATGCTTCGAATGTGGCTGAATGCATCCACTATCGGCGAATGAGGAGGAATTTTACCCTGTACCTGAAAAGCGCCTATCGGCTGACCAGCCCAAATATGACATCAATTAAAAATCGGCAATCCCCCCTTTTTTCATGCGATAGATGACTGCTCCATTTTTCCATCAATTTCGACCCTGACTTCGAACAAGCCCCTCGAGTGGACAGGCCACCGTATGTTCTCGGCTCCGCCATCCCAAACTCCTTGCCTGCCACTCAGGGGCAGCGTTGACGCGGCATATGTGCTGATCGCCTCGGGGCGCCCTCGTTTCCGGCTAAGATGCCAATAGATCCTGCGCCTCACTTCGCATGCTCATTGATGAGAAACGAGAAGAGATCGCAGAAGTATGCCAGAGATACGGTAACGAGCGCTTATTCATCTTTGGCTCTGCTCTCAGAGAAGATTTTCGAGCTGGAGAAAGCGATATTGATCTTCTTGTCGAGTTTGGACCTATCGATATCTCCAAGAAGTTTCATGCTTACCTAGCGGCTCGTGCTGCTTTTAGCAAAATCCTTCAGGCGGAGGTTGATATGGTAATGAGCGGCGCTGTGAAAAACAAGGACATCGCCAGCGAAATTGACCGGACGAAGAAGCTTGTTTATGGCACATAATCTATCTGCTTATTTGCAGGACATCCATGATGCCTGCGTTGCGATTAAAGAGGTGACTGAGGCTGTCTCTTTGGAAGAGTATCGAGCTCAGCGTGCTGTCAGGTCATCAGTGGAGCGTGATTTTATCATCATTGGCGAAGCTCTTCGAAGGGTCAGGGTTCTTGATGAGCGCTTATTTCATTCCATATCCAATTCGAGGGCTATCATTGATTTCAGGAATCTCCTCGCCCACGACTATGGTGCTGTTGACGACGATTCGGTGTTCGGTCTTGTCCACTCGGATCTGATTGTCTTAAAAGAAGAGATAGGGAAGCTTCTCCATGATTTGTTTGGGGCAAACTTACCCTGCCATACACCTGACCCGCCACCGCAGATTCACTTTGTGCTCAGGGTGCATCTTCCTACAGCTCTCTGCGGCCAGGTGATGGCAAGCGTTCCAGCCCCGCCGCAGCCCACCATCACTCCTCCGCAAGAAAGCCAAACTCCTCATCCTCAATAGAAGCACTGACCATATCCTGGAAGTACTTGAACAGCCGGATGATCTGAGCCGCAGTTTTCTCCATCAGCGAACAAGTGCAGCTATTTCATGTGTTGCGCCTGCGGCCTGCGCGATCGCCGCCCCCACCAGCTCCTGCCGCTGCGCCAGGAACCGCTCGAAGTCATCGGCCCAAAGTCCCGACTCAGCTCCATGGGGAATCAGGTGGCTGCCGAGCACCGCTGCCATGGGAAACCCCGGCTCATCCCGCAGTTCCGTCATGTAGTCGGATGGGGCGCGGCAGCTGATGCGCTGGTTGGTTTCCCGATCGATCAGGCAGCGGTTGAGCACGCAGTCACGCAGGCGTGAGTCGATGCCGCGGTCGTCCAGGAATTTCGCCGGGAAGATGTGATGGTCGTCGATGCCGCTGCTGGCCAGGAGCTGGTCGTTGAGCACGGCGCGGCTGTGGAAGTCGAGCGGGCGCTCGCCGCTGGCAAGGATCAGGCAGATGGTGGCGCGGTAGAGGGAGCGCTGCCTGGGGGTGACATCGCGCAGCAGCTCGGAGTTGAAGTGGAAGCTGCGCACGTTTTCAGGTGGCGGGGCAGCTGAGCCGCTAAGCCAGGGGATCAGCTCAGTCACATCACGGCCGCTCTGGGTGTTGGGCGACTTTTCGTAGGCCTGGCTGAAGGCCGAGCACCAGAACCAGCGTTTGATCTGCTCGCGCTGGGCACCGATGGCCACACCCATGCTGGCGCCGGCCGCGGCGAGGGCTGCCGCCATGGGGGCGAGCATGGTGTTGAACGGCAACCAGCGGGCCTCGAGCACCCAGCAGTCGTCGTGCAGGATCGTGAGGGAGAGCGCCAGAGCTTCAATCACCGGCTGCCACCACTGGGTGACGGTTTCAGCCGTGAGGTTGAGCACATCGCCGCGCTTGCAGCTTGGGGTTTTGCCACCGACCAGGGCGATGGCCATGAGTACGTAGGGCCTGCTGAGAAACCCAGAACCGTTGCGCCACAGTTGATTCCAGCAGGAA
>JANWUR010000005.1:0-113388 GCA_024958655.1 Cyanobium sp. FGCU6
CGTTGCAATAGTTTTAAAGCTCACAACCTATTCCTGGTCATCATCAAAAAGAAAAAGCCAAGCCGTGAGGAGATCCGGGACGCGAAGCGCTTCCAGCTCAACGAGATCAGCCGCAACCTAAGGGCAATTGACGGCATGATCCATTGCGGCGCAGAGCTTTCAGCGCTTGGTTCACAGCTCTACCGCAAGCTGCTGATCGCCAGTGAAGTCACCCGCCAGCAGCAAGAGATGTACGACGCTGATAGCCGGCGCATCGATGACAGGATCGTCAATCTGTCGAAACCCCATGTACGACCGATCGTGCGAGGCAAGGCAGGCAAGAAAACCGAGTTTGGAGCCAAGATCTCAATTTCCGATGATAATGGCTTTGTCGATGTGGATCGGATCAGCTGGAACAACTACAATGAAGCCAACGACTTGATCGCTCGTGCCAAGCAGTACAAGGAAGAGCGAGGATATTACCCAGCGAGAATCTGTGCCGATTCAATCTATATGACATCAGACAACAAGAAGTTCTGTGCAGACAATAACATCAGGCTCAGTGGCCGGCCACGCAAGAAGCAGGCAGAAGCCGCAATGCAGACCCCAGAGCAGCAGGAGCTGTTCAAATCAGACTTAAGGAAGCGTTCGGTGATTGAGGGAAGAATCGGAACGGGAAAGCGGAAATATGGTCTTGATCGGATCATGACCAAGCTGGTAGAAACATCAAGAACGGTGATCACGATGGCATTCTTTGTGATGAATGCCGAGAAGACTTTAAGGCTACTGCGCCTTTTATTTGGTTTTCTTGTCTCGATGTACTTTACGATGCTCTGGTTATGGGCTCCCTGGCGCCGTTCAGGGCGCTTGTGGGCTACATAGGCATACTTTGGCGTAAAGCATGACGTCGTTTGCGCTTGATCGTTCAGGCTGTTCAAGCCGCCCATGGCGCACTGAAATTTCCGCGAAAGTAATTCAGCAAGCCCTTATTAGCAACGATGGGCTTATCGCCGATGGTGACTGGGTGGAGAGCAAGGATCAAGATCCAGAAGGCAAGATGCGACTGCTTCAGCTAGCAGACATAGGTGATTCAGTCTTTTGGGAAAAAGTCCCAGAGATTTGTAAATGACGAACAGTATGCACGTCTTCGCTGCACTGAAGTGCTGGAGGGTGACATTTTGATTGCCAGAATGACTGACCCTCTGCGAAGAGCCTGCCTTGTTCCTGCTCTGGGTCAGCGGATGATCACTGTTGTGGATGTCGCCATTGCTCGACCCGGTCAGGTCTCGGTCATGCCGAAATGGTTGATGTATGTCATCAACGCGCCTCAGATTCGTGGCAGCATCGAGCTGCAATCAACAGGAACAACTCGTCGGCGAATCACTCGCAAGAAGCTGACAGCTCTTGAATTTCCGGTTCCCCCTCAATAGGAACAACGCCGCATCGCCGTCAAGCTCGACACCACCCTCGCCGCCGTCGACGCCTGCCGACAGCGACTCGATGGCGTGGCGGACCTGCTCAAGCGCTTTCGCCAGGCCGTGCTGGCGGCGGCCACCTCGGGGGAGCTGACGCGGGAGTGGCGGGAGGACAGGGGGATTGAGCAGGAGTGGAGGGCTACCACGTTTAGGGCAGCCTGTGAATACATCAGGGTTAGGTATGTGGGCAAAATGGCTGATCAATACGTGACTGCAGGGGTCCCCTTTCTCCGATCCCTCAATGTCAGGCCGTTTCACTTTGATGAAGACAACCTCGCTTACATTAGCGAAGAATTCCATCGCTTAATCAGGAAGTCAGCACTTGCTCCTGGAGATCTTGCTGTTGTCAGAACTGGTGCTCCCGGGCAGTGCTGCGTAATTCCTGATTCTCTTCCTGAATCAAATTGTTCAGATCTCTTCATTGCAAGGCCAGGCCACGACTTGTTTGCTGACTATGGAGCCATCGTTATTATTTCAAGCCTTGGACAGGGGTTTATCAAGTCGGAGCAAGGTGGTGTGGCTCAGGCGCACTTCAATGTTGGCTCCATGAAGCGAGCTCCCCTGAATCTGCCTTCATTACCTGAGCAGCAAGAGATCGCCCGTCGCGCCCAGGTCCTCTTCACCCTCGCCGACCAACTCGAAGCCCGCCTCGCCACCGCCCGCAAGGTCGTCGATCGCCTCACACCAGCCCTGCTGGCCAAGGCGATGCGCGGTGAACTGGTGCCCCAGGATCCGGGCGACGAACCTGCAAGCCTGCTGCTAGAGCGGATCCGGGCGGCCCGCCAGGTAGGGGCCGGTGCAGCCAAACCCTCGCGGCGTGGGCGCCCCAAGGCTGCAGCCACCCCGGTACAGCTCCACCTGGATGCCGCCCCGGTCCCATCCGATTCGCTACCCCCAGATCTACTAGCCTGCCCTCTGAGTGAATGCGGACCCCTCAGCGAACGCGCACTGCTGGCGGCCTCAGAGCTGAGACCGGAGATGTTTCGGGTCCAGCTGGAACGGGAGCAGGGGCTGGGGGCTATGCGCGACAGCCGCGACGATGGCCGGGTGCTGCTGGAGGCGGTGGGGTGAGAATCCTGCACTGGCTGGAGATCAGCAACTTCAAGGGGTATCGCAACTCCGGGCGCATCCCGCTGGAGCATCCCTCGGTGTTGATCGGCCCCAACAACTGCGGCAAAACCACCGCCCTGCAGGCCATTGCCCTCTGGTCCACCGCCGTGCGTACCTGGCAGCTGGAATCCAAAGACTCCAAAGCCAAGACACGCACGGGCAAACCCCTGAATCGGCTCGCGATTCAGGCCGTTCCTGTTCCTAAAACCCGGCATTTCTGGAAAAATCTCAAGGCTACTGGCCACGATATGCAGATCTCCCTTGGGCTGGAACTGGATGGAGCGGTTGTACCGGTCACGATGGTGTTTCACCATCACCCCAGCGATGAACTGATCTATGCCGAACCGCACCCCGTCACCGCCAGCAACCCCCAGGCCCTGGCCAGAGCCGCCCAGCTGGATGTGGCGTTGCTCTATTCCATGTCGGGCATCTCGGCCGATGAACCGCTGATCACCCGCAATCGGATCGACTACCACATGGGTCGCGGCAGCACCTTGCTGGAGCTGATGACTGCGCCGATGGTGGTGAGGGGTTGCTCCTTTTGCACCCCTGATCCTCCATCACGACGCCGGCCGACCTGTGGGCTGCCCATGGGGAAAGGTGACGGGCGCGGCAAACCGGCCATAGAGCTGCTGCGCCACTCTCAGCAGCGCCGCATGCGCTTGCTCATCGCCACGGTTGGTGAGCACCACCATCCCCAGATCGCGTCTGGGCTCAAGCCAGATGTGGGCGAGATTCATCTCGTTGGAGCCCGTGTGTTGAAGCAGGCGCCCAGGGGCCCAGTTCACGGTCACTTCCGCCCAGCCCAATCCATAACGTCCGCGGGCGGGAGTGCCGGGCCCTCCGTTCACTCCGCTGGGGATCGCCACCACGGGGGTGTGGAGCTTTTTCAGGGTCGCCGGGCGCACCAGGGCCGGCCCCCGTTTGCCCTCGCCCGCATTCCAGCCGGCCCAGCGAGCAAAATCCAGCACCGACATGTGGGCCGTGCCCGCCGGGCCGAGGATCGGCGGATTGTCGCCATTGGGACCCGCCAGCATCGCCTTGAGCTGGCCACCCACCACCTGATGGCCAAGCGGGGCGTCGATCTTGCCAAGGGTGGCCTGGGGGCCGAATCCGGCCGTACCCAGCTGCAGGGGCAGGAACACCCGCTCGGTGAGCAGCTCCTCCCACGTTCTGCCGCTGACGCGCTCCAGCATGGCGCCAGCGATCACGTAGTTCATGTTCGCGTAAGCAAAGTGCAGGCCGGGCCTGATCGCCAGGGGCTGCTTCACAAACTGCCCCAGCAACCAGTAACGCAGGTCGTTGAGGTTGCCGTCTTGCGCGCTCGACTGCAGCAGCAGCGCCAGGAGCGCCTCATTGTCGCTGGCAATCCCGCTGGTATGGGAGAGCAACTGAACCAGGGTCACTCCCCCCAGCCCGGGCGCCATCTGATCCGCCAGCTCCGGAAACACCTCCGCCAGCGTGGAGGTCCACCGCAGCTTCCCCTCCTCCACCGCCATCGCCGCCAGCAGGGAGGTCATCGCCTTGGTGTCTGAGCCCAGATGAAAGCGGTCGCTGCGCTGCACGGGGATCTGGGCGCCGGCCTTGCGGGTGCCCACAGCGCCCACCGCCACCACCTTCCCTTCGATCACCACAGCCGCTGCCAATGCGGGCAGTGAATAGCGGCTGCGAACGGGCTCCAGCATCGCCTCCAACGCGATGGGCGCGCTGGCCGATGGCACAGGGGTGGGTGCCGCACCGGCGGGAGGAACAGCCGCTGCCACCATCTGCAGGCCGAGCAGGGCAATAGAAAAAAGCATGCTGCCAATTTAATACTGAGCCAATACGCAAGCAATGTCGACCCAGCTCAAGTGTCTGAACCTTGGCTGCATCAATGCATGAGGCAGGGACAAGAAACCCCAAGCCCCCCTACCTGGCGGTACATGTCCGTGGCGTCGATCCAGGCCGCACACGCATGATCTTCGATACTGCCAAGCTGTGGTGTTCAGTCTCGAGGCAGTTTGTCTGCATCGAGGGCAGCGCATGTAAGTCGCTCTGTGAACGAGCCTCTGAAATGGGCCCCCCCGCGCCACAGGGCCTTAATTCTCCCATGCAGCTCTTCCATGGCGATAGCCGATGCTGTGAGGATCTTCAGGGATGAGCCACACGCTGCGCATCCACCCTCAAGCTTCCATTACCCTCACCACAAGTTCTCACGATCGCTGCTGTAGACCTGATCAATTCCACGATGATCTCAAGACTCTCTACAGCCACCACTGAAGTTGATCCCAGCGATGGCCATCGGCACAGGCTGAATGTGGTTGTGATTGGTGGCGGGCCGGTGGGATTGATGTTTGCCTGCAGTCTGGCTGAGCTGATGCCAGCACATGCACGGATTCAGGTGTTTGATCGCCGCTGGCGCCATAGCTCTTCCGGGATTGACTGGGACCCCGCAGTGCAACGCCGCCAGCAGGTGGTGACTCTGCAATCGCATGACTTCTGTCAGTTGCCTCCAGGGCTGATGCAGACCTTGTTCGAGACCACCTACGCCGAGGTCTGGCCCCTCGGGCCCGGGTCGGTGCAGGGCCTGTACCCCCGCAATCTGCGCATCGCCCAGCTGGAGGATCAGCTCTTGCAGCAAACCAGGAAGTTTGCCGAGATCAACCTGCATGCCAGCTCTGGCGATGTGCGGCAGGCTCTGGGACAGACGCCGGTGCTGGTGATCGCCGATGGCGCCCACTCCGACACACGCCAGGAGCTGCACACCCATTTCGGTGTGGCAGAGGAACGCCTGTATCGCCTCGCCGATGAGCGTGTCGAAGAGAGCTGCCTCGGCCTGGCCTTGCACACGAACCTCTCCGATGCTGCCGCTGTGGTGTTGAGTGCATCGCAGCGGCGACTGCTGCTGAATCCGCTGCACGGTGAGGGCCACCTCAACATCCGGTTGACGCCTGCCGAAGCGACCGGGCTGCTCCACGCTCTCAAGCACCGGCCCGGGGATGGCGGCGCCGACACGCCAAGCCGGATCAGCCTCGGCGCACTCCAGGGCACAGACCTCTGGCCACGACTGGAGGAGGAGCTGTGCCTCTTCGCTGTCGACACCAACAGGATTCGATCCTGCAACTGGTTTCGTCTGGGCATGGCGCACCAGCACCGTTTTGTGGCGCCTTTGCTGGAAGCCAACCCTGCCCCGTGGCGCACCTACGGCTGTCTGATCGGCGATGCGGCCACTGCTCTCCACATCTGGCCCGGCCGCGGCATCAACGCTGGGGTGGTCGCCGCCGTTTCGCTGGCTCGTTGTCTGGCGCGGCAATGGCCCGCTGCGGCCCGCCGACCCGGCGGCTTTCGCGACGCCGACTTCATCCGCCACGAGGGAGTGATGCAGATGCTGCAGTACCGGCACAAGTCGCGCGCCTGGCGGGCGATGGTCACCCCGGATGGGGCTGGCGGCATGGAACCGATCCAGAACCGGCTCGCTCGCTCCCTGGCAGAGCCGGTCGACAGTCACACGGCGGCTTCCGATCGGGAGACCTTCCGCCAGACGGTGCACCAGTTGCATGGGCGGCTGGCAGCCCGTCTGCCCAGCCAGCCCAACCCCGGCGAGCTGGAGCAGGTGCTGACCAGGCTCTCAGCGCGCACCCTGCACACCCTGGTGGCCTCCGGAGCCTGGGACGGCCAGCTGATGGGCGGCGAGGAGGTGGATCTCGACTGGTTGCTGCCATCCACCCCCGCCCCGACCGGGTGCCCCTCCACCCTGCTCAGCCACTGAGGGATCAACACCACATTGAACTGATCGTCGATAACAACGATCACAAGCGCTCACCTGTCGCCTCCAGGTCGTGGCGCCGTCCCTCCGGAGCGCCCGGGCCCGGGCAGGCGGCCGGGGAACCACCTGATCCGCCACGATGTCGATTCGCATGGCTCCGCGTAACGACGACCATCCCGTTCCCGCACACCCTCATGGATGCAGGTGTGACCATGGCGCGATCCAGGCCGGCCCCGGCAGACAGCGAAGGGGTGCTCGCCCCCATCGAAGCCTGGTTCGCCCGGCAGGGCTGGACGCCGATGCCCTTCCAGCGGCAGGCGTGGGAGGCCTATCTGGCGGGCGAGAGCGGTCTGATCCAGGTGCCCACCGGCTCCGGCAAGACCTACGCCGCCGTGATGGGTCCGATCGCCGAGCTGCTGGTGGAAGCCGGCTGGAGCCCAGAGCAACCAGGCACCACATCCAAGGGCCTGCGCCTGCTCTACCTCACCCCCCTGCGGGCCCTCAGCCGTGACCTGGCCCTGGCGATCCAGGCGCCGATCGAGGCCATGGGCTGGCCCGTGAAGCTGGCCATCCGCAACGGCGACACCTCCAGCCATGAGCGCAGCAAGCAGTTGCGCACGCCGCCCCAGATCCTGATCACCACCCCGGAATCCCTCAGCCTGCTGCTGGCCAACGCCAAGGCGCCGGAGTTGTTCGGTTCGCTGCAGGCGGTGGTGCTCGATGAGTGGCATGAGCTGATGGGCAGCAAGCGCGGCGTGCAGACCGAGCTCTGCCTCGGCTGGCTGCGAGCGCTGCGGCCACACCTGCGCACCTGGGCGATCAGCGCCACGATCGGCAACCTCGAGGAGGCGGCCCGGTCGGCCGTGGGGAACCAGCCGTCCGTGCGCGAACCCCGCATCATCACCGCCGACATCGAGCGCAGAACAGCGATCCGCAGCCTGCTGCCCGAGCAGATCGATGGCTTTCCCTGGGCTGGCCACCTGGGACTGCGCATGTACGAGGAGCTGGTGGCGGCCCTCGATCCCGCGGTGAGCACCCTGCTGTTCACCAACACCCGCAACCAGGCCGAACGCTGGCACCAGTGCCTGCGCTTCGCCTGCCCGGAGATGGAACACGCCCTGGCGCTGCACCACAGCGCCATCGACCGCAACCGGCGGGAGGCGATCGAGGCGGGGGTGAAGGAAGGGGACATCCGCTGGGTGGTCTGCACCAGCTCCCTGGATCTGGGCGTCGACTTCCAGCCGGTGCAGACCGTGGTGCAGATCGGCTCCGCCAAAAACCTGGCGCGCCTGCTGCAGCGGGCCGGCCGCTCCTCCCACTGCCCCGGCGGCACCTCGCAGGTGCTGTTCATGCCCACCAACGCCCTGGAGCTGCTGGAGGTGTCGGCGATGCGCCGAGGGCTGGCCGAAGGGCTGGTGGAAGTGCGCCGCCCGCCCGAGGCGCCGCTCGACGTGCTGCTCCAGCATCTGGTGAGCCTGGCCTGCGGACCGGGCTTCGAGCCGCCGGCCGAGCGGGAGACGCTGCGGCGCGTGTGGAGCTATCGCCAGCTCGACGACGACGCCTGGCAGTGGTGCCTCGACTTCCTCGAGCGAGGCGGCTCCTGCCTGGGGGCCTATCCCCGCTACCGCAAGCTCGAGCGCGAGCCCCTCGATCCGGAGCAACCCGCCGGCGCCTTCCGCTACGTGGTGCGGGAGCCGGCGATCGCCCGCCTGCACCGGCTGAACATCGGCACCATCACCGCCGACTGCTCCGTCACCGTGCGCGTGCAGCGGGGCGCCGTGCTCGGCCACGTGGAGGAGACCTTCGTGGCGCGCCTGCGGCCGGGGGATGTGTTCTTCTTCGCCGGCCGCTCGCTCGAATTCGTGCGGCTGCGGGAGATGACGGCGCTGGTGAAGGCCTCCAAGCGCCAGAGCCGCACCGTGCCGGCCTGGGGCGGCGGCCAGATGGCCCTCTCCGATCTGCTGGCCCACCACCTGCGCGAGGAGGTGCACCGCTGCGCCGAAGGCAGGCTCGACTCCCCTGAGCTGCGGGCCCTGGAACCGCTGCTGGCCCGCCAGGCCGACCTTTCAGTGCTGCCCCGCAGGAACGAAACGCTGCTGGAGCTGTGCCGCACCCGCGACGGCAGCCACCTGTTTCTCTATCCCTTCGAAGGCCGCTTTGTGCACGAGGGCCTCGGCTTCCTCTGGGCCCTGCGCCTGGCCCGCCACCACAGCGGCACCTTCACCGTTTCGGTCAACGACCACGGCTTCGAGCTGCTGGCCGCGAAGGGCTACCCCTTCGACGCGCTGCTGGAGGAGCACCTCGAGGCGCTGCTCGACGACCAGGCGCTTGAGGCCGACCTGGAGCAGGCGGTGCATCTCTCCGAACTCTGCCGCCGGCGCTTCCGCGGCATCGCCCAGGTGAGCGGCCTGGTGGCGGGCGGCATGCCTGGCCAGAAGCGCAGCGGCGGCCAGCTGCAGATCAGCGCCGCCCTGCTGTTCGATGTGTTTCAGCGCCACGAGCCCGACAACCGGCTGCTGGCTCAGGCACGCCACGAAGTGATCGTCGAGCAGCTGGAGGTGCATCGCCTGCGGGCGGCCCTGGAGCGGATCCGGAGCAGCGAACTGCGGCTCGAGCACACCCCGCGGCCGGGGCCGTTCGCCTTTCCCCTGCTGGCGGAGCGCCTCAACCAGCGGATGAGCAACGAATCCCTGCTGGAGCGGCTGGAGCGGCTGCGATCGGAAGCCCTGCGGGCCGAAGGGGTCTGAGCCCCGATGAGGCGGCTGCGAGCTAGAACGCCCCTGCCGATGAAGACGTAAACAGCTATACACAAGCCATGGCGATGGCCACCCTCCGCAAGACGCTGACCCGCCGGCGGGCCGGCCCGCTGCCATGGCTTCTGCTGGGGGCCGGGCTTCTGCTGACGGCCCTGGTCACCGCGGCGATGCTTCGAGCGGAACAAAGGGAGAGGCAACGGCGGGCGATTGAGCTGGCCGACGATGTGGGCGCGGCGCTCAACAACCGCCTCGGAAGCACCATCGCCCTGCTGAGCGCCACCGTGGGCCTGTTCCAGGCGTCCGAACAGGTGACGCGCACCGAATTCCACCACTTCTTTCAGGCGCTCGACCTCTCGGTCGACACGATCGAGGGCATCCAGGGCATCGGCTTTGCCGCCGTCGTGCCAGCCGGTCCGGGGCTCGACGCGTTCCAGAAGCGGATCCGAGCCGATGGCGTCGCCGACTTCCGAATCTGGTCGAACGCCTCGCAGGAGGAGCCGCCATCCGGAGCCCTCAGGGACAGCGGCATCACGGCGCCCCCCCTCACCAGCGCGATTCTTTTCCTGGAACCCCAGAGCTGGCGCAATCAGCGGTCGATCGGCTTCGACATGTACAGCCAGCCCACCCGCCGGCTGGCCATGGCGATGGCGGCCCTCAGCGGCAGGCCCAGTCTGACCGGTCCGGTGAAGCTGGTGCAGGAGGCCGGTTCGGAGGTGCAGGTGGGCACCCTCGTCTACCTGCCCGTGCATCGCGGCGGCCGTTCCCCCGGCAAGGCAGGGAGAGGCGATCTCTCGACGCTCATCGGCTGGGCCTATGCCCCGTTGCGGATGGGCAACCTGCTCACGGCGACCCTCTCCAGGGTGGACAATTCCGACCTCCGTGGCAGTCGGGTTCTACTGGTCGACGGTCGTGAGCCCCGCGTCGACCGACGCCTGGCGGACAGCTCCAGCAGCGATCCCACCCCCATCCCAGCGGGCACGGTCTGGGTCTCCCAGCCGGTGCTGGACAGGGACTGGTCGATCGGTGTGGTGCTCCGCCCGAGCCCGGCTTCGCTGCTGGGCTTCACCCCCGTGATCCTGCTCACGGCCCTGGCGGGAACCCTGGCCAGCACAGCAGCGGCCCTCACCGCCTCGATGCTGCTGGCGAATCACCGCTCCACGCTGGCGGCCCTCAAGGAGGCGGAAAGGGCGAGCCGGGAGCGGGCCCTGGCGGCCACGGTGTTCGAGAGCTCCCCGGTGGGCATCATCGTCACCGACCCCGACGGCGTGGTGCTGACCACCAACGAGGCCTTCAGCCAGATCAGCGGCTGGTCGTGCCGTGAGGTGAAGGGCCACAAGGCCAACATCCTGCGTTCCGGCCGGCACGACAACGCCTTCTACCAGAACCTCTGGGAATCGATCATCCAGCGCGGCTACTGGAACGGCGAGATCTGGAACCGCCATCGCAACGGCCAGATCCGCCGCCATGAACTGAGCATCTCCGCCGTGCTCAATCCGGACAACCAGATCACCCAGTTCGTGGGGATGCTGCGCGACATCACCGATCGCCATGCCGAAGACGAAAAGATCCGCTATCAGGCCCTGCACGACTACCTCACCGGCCTGCCCAACCGGGCCCTGCTGCTGGAGCAACTCGAGCGCGGGCTGGTGCTGATGCGCCGTCAGGGCGGACGGGTGGCGCTGCTGTTCATGGACCTCAATGGGTTCAAGCCCGTCAACGATGCCCACGGCCACGAGGTGGGCGATCTGTTGCTCAAGGAGGTCGCCGACCGGCTCCTCCATGGCGTGCGGGCCAGCGACACGGTCTGCCGGCAGGGGGGCGACGAATTCGTTCTCCTGGTCGTTGACGCCGGCAGCGACCGGGATCTGCTGCAGCTGGCCCGCAAGCTGCAGCGGGTCGTCGCCAGGCCCTATCCCGGGCTCCCCGCCGACGTCTCGATCAGCATGAGCGTGGGGATCGCCTGCTGGCCGGAGCATGCGATCGATGCCGACGACCTCTTCCGCGCGGCGGACGCGGCCATGTACACAGCCAAGAAAGCCGGCGGCGAGAATCTCTTTCTGGCTCGAGTGCTGGAACCCGGCGGACTCAGGACGAGCGCTTCTCCAGCCGACGCACGATCAGAGCCATCAGGCCCAGGGAACCGGCCAGAGCCATCAGCAGAGCAAGGGTGAGGGGCTGGTCCACGGCGGGCGGGGGAGGGGGAGCGATCATGGCAGAGCCAACCCGCCGCCAACGCCTGATGATGCCGCCGACCGAACGGGTGTTCGTCTACGGCAGCCTGCGGCGGGGCCAGGCCAACCACAGGCAGCTCCTGGGAGCCCGTCATGAAGGGGAAGGCACCCTGGAGGGGGCGGATCTGCACGATCTGGGGCCGTTCCCGATGGCGGTCCCCGGCAGTGGCCGGGTGCAGGGGGAGGTGTTCGCCGTGACGCGCGAGCTGCTGCTCGCCCTGGATCGTTTCGAGGGGGTTCCCCGCCTCTACAAGCGCCGGCGCCGCCGGCTGGCGGATGGCCGGCGGGTCTGGGTGTACCTCGGCCGGGCCCATCAGGTGCGCCACTCCCCGCTGCTGGCGGAGGGCCGCTGGCAGGGCCCGCGCCGCCGCCCCGTGACCCGGGGGCTGCCGGAGGGGATGGGCGTCCTGGCGATCAGCGTGCTGGCCCTCACCCTTCAGGGCCAGGCTCCGGCCGCCGCCGGCGGCTTCGACAACCAGGCCGCCTGCAGCGCCTGGCGCTCCAGCCATGGCAGCGCCCGCATCCTTCTGGGCAACCAGATCGGCGCCGAGAACTATCTGAGCAAGAGCCGGCGCTTCCAGGAGAGCCCCCCCGAGCAACCCGTGGCGCTCTACAGCGTCATCGACCTGCAGCGTGTGTGCTCCGAGCGCCGCTGATCCCTCCAGCTCAGGCGGCCACCAGCCAGCGGCCGGCCCCGCCGAGCAGGAGGGTGGTCAGCGAGAGCCCCGCCCAGGTGATCCAGGCCGGCTGCAGCAGGCGGCGCAGCAGCACCACCGAGCCCCCCACCCCCGTCAACACGGCGAGGGTCTGGCAGAAGGCCACAACATGGGGATCGGCGCTCCAGGCGGGCAGGCCATCCGCGGCGATCCCCAGCGGAGTTAGCGACGCCGGCAGCAGCAGCCCCGCCTCCCCCATCCCCAGGGGCAGGAAGTGGGCGAGCATCAACGCCCACAGAAGCGGCAGCAGGGCGTAGAGCAGCAGACGCTGCCGCGCGGCCGGCCAGCGCGCCGGCGCCAGGGCGATCGTGAACCAGCGCAGCAGCTGGAAAGCCGCCGAGGGCAGGGCCAGGATCAGGGTGGCCGCCGCCAGCCGGGGCAGCAGTGAACCCTCATGCAGGCTCGCAGGAGCGTGGGGGAGCCAGGTGAGCAGCTTCGGCCCGTGGTGCAGCAGCACACCGCCGGCCAGCACCAGGATCAGGCCGGTCTCCCCGTCGGGGGGGGCCATGTCGCGCTGGAGGTCGGCGGCGGGTGGGCGCAGGCGCAGCTGCACCGAGCGGTGGGGACAGGCCTGGGCGCAGGTGAGGCACAGCACGCAGTTGCGGTTGTCCGTGAGGTGGGCGGGATGGGTGCCGAGTGGGCAGCCGGCGGTGGCCAGGCCCTCGCCCTCGGCCGGCCCGCCCTTGAAGCAGGCGTAGGTGGTGCAGCTGCCGCTGCAGGTGCCCGCCTGAGCCCGCAGTTCACTGATCGCCAGCTTGGCGAACAGGCCGTTCATGCCCCCCACCGGGCAGAGATAGCGGCACCAGAAGCGCTTCTCGAAGCGCAGCGAGCCGATCACCGCCCCGGCGGTGATCAGCAGCAGCAGCAGGCTGCTGAGGCGCGCCGTGTCCTGCAGGTCGGCCAGCTCCTCCCACAACAGAATGGCGGCGAAGCCAACCGCCAGCAGCGGAGCGGCCCAGCGGTCGCTGTCCCCCCGCGGCCAGCGGGCGGGGTGCCAGCCGAGGCGCCGCCCCGTGCGCTGCACGATCTCCCCCCACACCATGAACGGGCAGAAGGAGCACCACAGCCGCCCCACCAGGGGATAGGCCAGCAGGATCAGCGGCCACCACCAGGCCCAGAAGAGGTTGAGGGCGCCGTTGTGCGCACGGTCCTGGGGGCCGAGCCACAGCCAGAGGTTCACCAGCACGAACACCCAGCTCACGAGCCCGAACAGCAGGGCGTTCCACAGCCGCGGCGAGCGCATCCACTCCCTGAGCACCGGCTTCCAGCGCCAGAGATCGAAGCGGGCCCGCGTGTTGCGGCGCTCCGTCCAGAACACGTCCTCCGGCAGCTCGGCCGGGCAGGTGGCGCTGCACTGGCGCAGGGCCCGCTCGATCAGCTGGCTGAGCTCGCGCAGATTGCCTGGGAAGTCGTAGGTCTGCAGACGCTTCACCAGCGCCTCTCCCACCTGCGGCGGCCGGGGCCAGCCCAGGCTGAGCGCCCGTTGTCGCACGCCGTAGCGCAGCCATTCCCCCAGGTCCTGCCGGCGCACCCGCAGGGGCGGCACCCGGATCTGCCGCACCAGCGGATCCAGATCGGCAACGGTGGTCTCGGTGGTGAGGAACACCCGGCCCGGGAAGCGCCGCTCCACCCCGTCGGCGTCCGTCCAGCGCCCCGATCGCACCAGCTCCAGCAGCGCCGGGCGCAGCTCGTGGGGCACCTTGTCGATCTGGTCGATCAGCAGCGATCCCCGCCCCAGGCATTCGAGCAGAGGCGGCGCCTCGGCGCTGCTGCCCGGGCCCACTCCGGCGGCGAACAGCTCGCCCCCGTCCGGGCGCAACAGCGCCCCGTTGAGACGCACCATCAGCTGGTGACGGGCGGCCGAGCCGAAGTGGATCAGGGCGGCGATGTTGTCCTTCTCCAGGCCCGGTTCGCCGCTGATCAGCACCGGCCTGGCGTCGGCATCGGCGGCAGCGCAGCGGACCGCCTCCCGCAGCTGGCGGGCGTAGCGGCTGCTGCCCACAATCCCCCGCCGGGCCCGGCCCAGCAGGAAGGGAGCAAGGCGCATCAGGGCGGCGGCATCAGGGGAGACCGTGCCCGCCCCGCCAGTGGGGGTTGCTTCGCCGGCCATCGCTGCCACTGCTCGCTGAGCCGATTCTGGCCGCCGATGATGGGGTCTCCCTGCCGACCGCTCCCCACCCCATGGCTCTCACCCTCTACGGCGGCGCCCGCAGCCGGGCCTCGATCGTGCGCTGGTACCTCGAGGAGAAGGGCATCGCCTACAGCTGGCACCAGCTGGAGATGGCCGCCGGTGAGCACCGCACCGAGCCCTTCCTCTCGATCAACCCCTTCGGCAAGGTGCCGGCCCTGGTGGACGACGGGCTCAGCGGTCCGGACGGCGGTCCGCTGAAGCTGTTCGAGAGTGGCGCGATCCTGCTGCACCTGGCCCAGGGGCCAGGCGGTGAGTTCAGCGATCCCGCCACCGCCGATGCCAGGCGTTCGCTCACCGCCCAGTGGCTGCTGTTCGCCAACGCCACCCTCGGGCCGGCCCTGATCGCCGGCAAGGAGAAGCCCGAGGAGCTCGACCGGCAACTGGCCGTGCTGGAGGAACTCCTGGGCCGGGGCAGCTCCCTGCTGGCCGGCTCCTGGGGAGATCCGGGCTGGGGCGCCGCCGACTGCGTGCTGCAGGCCTACCTGGCCTACATCCCGCTGTTCCTGCCGGAGCACGATCTGAGCCGCTTCCCCCGGATCGGCGCCACGATCGCCGCCGCCACCGCCCGGCCGGCCTACCTGCGGGGGATGGGCCGCTGATGAGCACGGCGGTGCCGGCGGCGGCCACCCCGAGGCCGGAGGCCGCAGACTTCCTGTGGCGAGGCCACCGGCTCCTGCTGCTGGGGGCACGGGCCGTGGTCGACCCGGCCCAGGAGTTGCTGCTGGTGGCGGATCTGCACCTCGGCAAGGCCGAGGTGTTCCAGGCTCACGGCATTCCCCTGCCCAGCGACGGTGATGCCGCCACCCTCAACGCCCTGCTGGAGCTGGCTCACCGCTGGCGCCCCCGGCGGGTGGTGGTGCTGGGCGACCTGATTCACGGCCGCACGGGACTCACGGCCGAGCTGCGCCAGAAGCTCTCAGCCCTGCCGGAGCTGCTGGGCTGCCCGCTGGAGCTGATCGGCGGCAACCATGAGCGGGGCAGCTGGATCGAGGGGCTGCCCTGCGCTCCCTCCCTGGCAGCCGGGCCGCTGTGGCTCAGCCACCAACCGGAGCGGTGCGAGGGCCGCCTCAATCTCTGCGGCCATCTCCATCCGGTGGCGCGGGTTGGTGGGGGGGCCGACCGCCTGCGGCTGCCCTGCTTCGCCCTCGATCCCGATGCCGACCGCCTGCTGCTACCCGCTTTCGGGGCCCTCACCGGCGGCCATCCGGTGCCGGAACACTGGCGCTGCTGGCTGCTGGCCGAGGGGGCGGTGCTGAGCTGGCCCGACGGGCCCCTCAGCCCTCGGCGGCCAGGGCGCGCACCACGTCGCCGCGGGTGAGCACCCCCACCGGACGGTGCGCCTCATCGAGCACGAACAGCCGCTGCACGCTGCCCTCATGCAGCTGGCGGGCAGCCACCGGCAGCAGGGTCTGGGCGGCGCAGGTGTGGGTGCGTTCGCTCATCACGTCGGCGACGCGGCTGCCGAGCACCTGGTGGACCTGCCGGTCCCACTGCAGCGGGTTGCGCAGGTAAATCACCGCATCCAGCAGCATCACGTAAGGGCCCGCGTCGAAGCCGCTCTCACGCACCATCAGATCCTTTTCGGTGAGCTCGCCCACCAGCTCACCCTTCTCCCCCACCACCGGCAGGCCACTGATGTGGTGCTCACTCATCAGCTTCACCGCCTCCTGCAGCGGGGTGTCGGGGCCCACCTGGATCACGGGGCTGCTCATCACCTCGGCGACAGGACGCTCGACGACCATGCGGATCTCCACGACTCCGCCATTCTGCTGCGGCGCCGGCCGCGGAGAATGGCCCCACTCACCACCGCCTGCCCTTGCGCCGCCTCGCCGACCTGCTCACTGTCACCCGTGCCTTCATCGGCCTGCCGCTGCTGCTGGCGATGGGCGCCGGCCAGGAGGTGCTGGCCTGGTGGCTGCTGCTGCTGGGCGGTCTGAGCGACTGGGCCGACGGCCTGCTGGCCCGCCGCGCCGGCGGCGGCTCGGTATGGGGTGCACGGCTCGATCCGCTCACCGACAAGATCCTGATCAGCGCACCCTTGCTGGTGCTGGCAGCCTGGGGCGTGCTGCCCCTGTGGGCGGTGTGGCTGCTGCTGGCCCGGGAGCTGCTGGTGTCGGGCTGGCGCGCCGGCCAGGCGAGTGGCGGGCCTGCCTCGCTGGGGGGAAAGGCGAAAACAGTGCTTCAGTTCGGCGCCCTGCAGCTGTTGCTCTGGCCCGGCGCATGGCCGCAGGCCACCCTGCTGCACCGCGCGGGCTGGATGCTGTTCTGGCCCTCCCTGGCCCTGGCCCTCAGCTCGGCCTGGGGCTACCTGCGCCCCGGGCCTCAGCCCGCCAGCAGGGCCGCATCGCCGCTGACGTCCGGTGATTCCGAGCGCAGGGCGTAGTCGTTGGCATAGCTGTCGGCCAGGGTGGCCGCCAGATCGAAGGCCGGCTCCCAGGCCAGCTCCCGACGCACCCGCGCCGTGTCGGTGAGGAAGTGGGCCAGGCGCAGGGGGAAGGCCTTGCGGGCCTTCGGATCGAGCCGGGTGGGATCGAAGGAGCGGATCTCCACCGCGGCCGGATCCCGCCCGGCCGCCGCGGCGGCGGCCTGCACCAGGCCTCGGAAGGTCACGCCCTGCGTGCCGGTGCAGTTATAGATGCGGTTGGCGGCTGTCTCCACCTCGATGCAGCGGGCCATGGCCGCCGCAAGGTCGCTCACGTGACCGAGCTGGGTGATCGTGCTGCCATCGCCCGGCAGCGGCACCGGATGGCCATGGACGATGCGATCAAAGAACCAGCGCTCGATCGGGTTGTAGTTGCCCGGCCCCGCGATGTAGGTGGGACGGAAGGAGGTGAACGGGATGCCCTCGGACCGCAGCCAGTTCTCGGTGTCGGCCTTGCCGGCGTGGCGGCTGGCCGGGTCGGTGGGGGCGTCCTCGTCCAGCGGCCAGAGCTCGCTGTCGGCGTAGACCCCCGCCGAGCTCACGTACACGAAACGGTGGGAGGGAGCGCCGGTGCGCTCCACCACCCGCCGGCTGTCCTCCTGCGTGCGACCGGAGCTGTCGATGATCACGTCGAAGCGGCGTCCGTCCAGCACCGCCAGCCCCTCGTCGCTGCTGCGGTCGCCGGCGAGATGCTCAACCCCGCCGGGCACGGGCTGGCGGCCGCGGCTGAACAGGGTGAGCGCATGGCCGGCGGCACGCAGGCGCTCCACCAGGGGCCGACCCACGAAACGAGTGCCGCCCATCACCAGGATGTCCATCGCCAAGTCCCTTGCTGCCGGGCCATTCCAGCAGGAAGGCCGACCGCCATCACCGCTTCCGGCCACTGCCGACGGCGCCGTGATGTCCTGACGAAGCAGGTCGCCACAGGTAGCGTCAGAGCGAAGCGCGCGGCAAGGAGTCGGGCCTTCCCCCGAGGCCGCCCATGCCGCCGCCGTCCTCCGCGTCTGCCGCCACGCCCCGGGCCGCGCGTCCGGTGCTGGGCCCGGCTCAGATCGCCGGACTGCTGATCGTGGCCGCCACGGCGGTGCTGCTGGGTCACTGGCTCAGCCGCATGGATCCCGCCTGGCTGGTACCGCTGGGCTTCGATCCCCGCAAGCTTCCCGCCCCTCCCCGCGCCTGGGGCCTCGACGATCCCTGGCGCAGCCTGTTCGTCCCCCTCGGCCTGGCGAGTGCCCTGGCGCTTGCCCTGCGGGGTCTGCCGCGTCGCCCCTGGACCCAGGCCCTGGCCCTCAGCCTGCTGCTGGCCTTCACCCTGCGCTATCTGCTCTGGCGCACCACCACCCTGGGCGGCGATGACGGGCTGAGCCGGCTGCTGGCGGTGCCGATGCTGCTCACCGAAGTGCTCTATCTCGCCCATCGCCTGTTCCCCTTTGCCCCGGCCCTGCTGTTCGATCCACGCCACCGCCGCCAGCAGGCCGACCGGCTGATGGCCGATCCGCTGGTGGGCCGCCTGGCTGTGGAAGTCTGGATCCCGGTCGACAACGAACCCGAGCGGCTGGTGCGCCGGGCCCTGCTCACCAGCCTCCACCTGGATCCCGCTCCGGCTTCGGTGACGCTGATCGATCTTTTGGGCCGTCCGGAGATCGTTCAGCTGGGGAGGGATCTCGGGGCCGCGGTGCTCAGTGCCGCAGCGGGTGAATCAAGGGTGGCGCTGATGAACCGGATGCTGGCCGCCGGCGGCGCGCCGCTGATCGCCATGTTCGATGGCAACTTCATGCCCCTGAAGCCCTTCCTGCGCCGCACCCTGGGCTTCTTCCGTGATGAGCGGGTGGCGATGGTGCAGACGCCCCAGCGCCATTTCCAGTCGGAGTTCTGGAACCGCAACCTCGGGGTCGATCTGGTGATCCCCGGCAACCGCGACACCTTCTTCCACTACCTGGAGGTGATCCGTGATCGCTGCAACGCGGTGCTGGGCTGCGGCACCTCCTGGGTGGCTCGACGCAGCGCGCTCGTGGGTGCCGGAGGCTTCCTGGGGGCCGCCGGGTGGCTCGAGGATCAGCAGACCAGCGCCCGCCTGCTCACCCGCGGCTGGCGGCTGGTGTACCTCGACGAGATCCTCAGCCTCGGCGAGCCCCCCCATACCTTTGCCGCCTATCTGCAGCAGAGGCTGCACGGGGTCCAGGGCGAACTGCAGACCTTCCTGATGCCCAGGCGGTTGCCGATCTGGCGGCTGGGCCTGTGGCCCCGCTGCTTCTACCTCGATCAGGCGCTCGGTCTGCTCACGCCGCTGCTGCGCACCCTCTACCTGCTGCTTCCGCTGCTGGCCCTGATGCTGTCGGTGCCACTGATCAACGCATCGCTGCTCGCCGTGATCGCCTATGCCCTTCCCTTCCTGATCCTTTATCACTGCGTTCCCTCCTGGCTCTCCAACCACCACTTCAAGCCCTTCTGGCACGAGATCCACGAGACCCTGATCGCCTTTCCCACCCTGGCCCGGCTGCCCCGGATGCTGCGCCATCCCTTCCGTGCCCTGCCCGAAGACGACCCCACCACCTCCGAGCGTCGTTTCGGTCAGAGCCTCAATCTGCGCCTCGCCTGGCCGTTCCTGCTGCTGCTCCTGCTGCTGATCGGCACCCTGCTCGTTCACTACGCAGCGGCGATGCTGCCCGGCGCCTCCCTGGTACCGGCCAAGCCTTACCAGGGGGAGAGCGCGAACCTGCTCTGGAACCTCTACAACGGCTGGGTGCTGCTTGTTTGCCTGCTGTGCTGCATCGACCAGCCGGTGCGTCAGGGCGGCGACCGTGTGCCTCTCAATCGGCGCGGCCAGCTGGAGATCGGCGGCCAGCCACTGGGCGGCCACACCGGCGACATGTCCGAAAGTGGTGTGTCCTTCCTGATCGACGGCGGCGGCCCATCCCCGGGCGGTGGCGATGGCTGGCTGATTCTCGAACAACCGAGCCTGCGCCTGCCGGTGCGGCTGGTACGACAGAGCCCCTGCGGCCTGGCGGGCCTGGTGTTCCGTCCGATGGACCCCCCCACCAACCTGGCCCTGCTGAACCTGCTCTACGGCGGCGGCATCGATCTGCCGGCTCCGCGCCAGCCGGGAGGGCTCACGGCGTTGCGCAGCCTGGTGGGGGGCCTCTGGCAGGCGGAGCCGATCCTTCGCCGCACCTAGGGGACCGGCACCTCCAGGCACGGCGCGGGGACCAGCGCAAGCCGATGATGGAATGGCACCAGATCCAGTTCATGGAGATCATCCCCGCCATCGACCTGCTCGACGGTCAGTGCGTGAGGCTGCACCAGGGCGATTACAACCAGGTGACCCGCTTTGCCGACGACCCGGTGGCCCAGGCCCTGGCCTGGCAGAGCCAGGGGGCCCGGCGGCTGCATCTTGTGGATCTCGACGGCGCCCGGCGGGGTGAACCGGTGAACGACGGCGTGGTGCGGGCGATCACGACGGCGCTGGAGATCCCGGTGCAGTTGGGCGGCGGCGTCCGCAGCCTGGAGCGGGCCGAGGAGCTGCTGGCCTGCGGCCTCGACCGTGTGATCCTCGGCACCGTGGCGATCGAGCAGCCCGAGCTGGTGGAAACCCTGGCCCGGCGCCATCCCGGCAGGATCGTTGTCGGTATCGATGCCCGCGACGGACGGGTCGCGACCCGCGGCTGGCTGGAGAGCAGCACGGTGGAGGCCAGCGAGCTCGCCCGCCGTTTCGACGGCTGCGGACTGGCCGCCCTGATCACCACCGACATCGCCACCGACGGCACCCTGGCCGGCCCGAATCTCGCCTTCCTGCGGACCATGGCCCATGCCACCTCCACGCCGGTGATCGCCTCGGGCGGCGTGGGTTCCCTCACCGATCTGCTCAGCCTGCTGGCCCTCGAACCCCTGGGGGTGGAGGGGGTGATCGTGGGCCGGGCCCTCTACGACGGCAGCGTGGATCTGGCGGAGGCCCTGCAGGCGGTGGGGCCGGAGCGCCGGCAGGACGTCGGCGGCAGCCTGCCGGTGGCCTGAGACCGCATCACGGAAGCGGTACGGTTGATCTATAAGAGATCCATTCCTTGCGAACGCGCCTTGACCCGCGCCCTCGCCACCCTCGCCTCCTCAGGCGCTGCAGCCGATGGCACGGATGACGGCATGGCTCGATGTGTCGAGGACGTCTATCGTCGCTGCCGCGATCTGGGCATGCGCCTGAGCCGCCAGCGGCGGATGGTGCTGGATCTGCTGTGGGAAGAAAAAAGCCATCTCAGCGCTCGCGACATCTTCGAGAAGCTGAATGATTTGGGGCGCAACATCGGCCATACCTCTGTGTATCAGAACCTGGAAGCACTCCAGTCCGCCGGTGTGATCGAGTGCCTGGATCGCGCCAGCGGACGTCTCTACGGCTACCGGGCCGATCCCCACAGCCACCTCACCTGCATCGACACCGGCCGCATCGAAGATCTCGATGTCCGTCTGCCCGAAGATCTGCTGCAGCAGATCGAGGAACGTACCGGCTACGCGATCGAGTCGTACACGCTCCATCTTTCCGGTCGCCGGCGCTGAGCTCACCAACGGATCCCTCCCAGGCCCGTCCATCGCGAACTGGCTTCCGTTGCTGCCGCCCGTTACCGTGAACACTGTGCGCTTTGCCTCTGTGGGCCGACGCCAGGATTCCTCCCTGCCGCCGCTGCTGCTGCTCGCCGAGCCTCTCCAACGGGAAGGACTGGTGCGCTGGCTCGAGCAGCCTCCCGCCGCTGGCCGGGTGTTGATCGCTGGCGTTGGCAGTACCGGCGATGCCATCGGGCCGGTGAAGCTGGTGATCTGGGCGCTGGATGGAGCTCCGCTCGCCGAAGCCCTGATCGCTGAGCTGCGGGCGCTGCAGGATCGCTGGCAACCCGCCCCCATCCTGCTGCTGCTTCCCGGCCGCCACGCTTATCCCACCGACCTGCTGCTGGCGCTGCCGGTGCAGGGACTGCTGGTGAACCCCGGGGCCGACGAGCTGCGCGAGGCGGTGGACACCCTGCTGGCAGGGGGCCGCCTGGTGAACATCCTCTCCGGCACCGCAGCGCACGCCAGCACCGGCTCCGGCGGCGCCGCGGTACCCCTGGGGCTGGGTCAGTGGCTGCTCGTGAGCGGTCTGCAGCAGATCGATGCCGAACTGGCCAGAATCCGCCGGCTGCTTGCCGCCGAGCAAACCGGCGATCTGGCGGTTCTGCTGCTGCGGGGCAGGCTGCGCGAGCTGCGCATGGCCCGCCATCTGCTGCTGTGGCTCTGGGGGCCGATCAGCATGGCCTGGAGCCCCGGCCATCACGCCGGGGAATCTGCTGCCGCCATCGAGTCGCCGGCACCGCAGCCCTCGGGCAGCCAGCCGACAGCGGTGAGCCTCACCCTGCGCGATCGCACGGCCGATGGGATCTGGGCCGCCCTGCGTGAGCGGTTGCTGGAGGCTGCAGGCGGCGGGCCCAATAACGGCAGCGGCCGGCTGCTGGCCCTCGACGGTCTGCAACCGGAGCGCCGCCGCGATCTGTTGATCGCCCTGCTCGAGCAGTTCACCCGGCTGCGTCAGCAGCTCCAGGGCGATGCTGACGGACTCGACAACCTCATCAACCGCTGGCAGGAACGTCAGCCGGAGGTACGCCGCGAGGCGCTCCGCCAGATGGCCGGCTCCTATGTGCAATTGCCCTGGGAAGGAGGGATGCGGCCCGTAGCCGACAGCCTGCTGCGCAGCAGCGACCTGGAGCCGGAGGATCCCGAGCTTCCCGATCCCCGCCCGATGCTCGCCACCCTGCTGCTGGCACGGCCCCTGCTCGTGGACGGCCGTCTGCTGGCCCCGGACGAACCCCAGGCCGTTCTCTACCTCGAAAGGCTGCTGGCCAACTGGCTGGTTCGCAGCGCCGAGCTGGTGAGCGCCGAGGTGCTGGCCGCCTGTGCCGACTGGCCGGAGCTGCGCCGCTACCTGCTGCATCCGGACTACCTGCCCACCCGCAACCTCGAGCGGCTGCGCAACCGCCTCAACGCCCAGCAGCGCTGGAGCGAGTGGTTCGAACGTCCGATCCATCTCTACGAGAGCCGCCGACCGCTCTATCAGCTCGAGGCAGGCAGGATCCGCAGCATCGATCTCACCGAACCGCGCGACGGTGAACTGCGGCGGCTGGGATGGCCCCAGCAACTGGTCACCCTGATCCTGGAGGCCCGTGATGCTCTCGCCCCCCAGCTGCAGAACCTGGTGCGAGGTCTGGGAGATCTGGTGGTGGTGCTGCTCACCCGGGTGGTCGGACGGGCGATCGGCCTGGTTGGACGGGGCATCCTGCAGGGAATGGGCCGGGGCGTTGGACGGGACGCACGGGCACAATGAGGCCAACCGCTCCCCACCGTTGCCCACGCCCCGTCTCCCCTTCAGGCTCTCCGCCCTGCTCGGGGCCATGCTGTGTCTCCTGATCGGTTGGGTCGTCTGGCCGGGTGCCGCCATCGCCGCCCTCGATGACGACCGCTACGACGGCAATATCTTCGCCCTCTATGCCGGCAACGGCTCGCTGGTGCCGCCCCGCAACACCCTCGCTGAGGCCCGCGCCGCCGGCCGGGTGGCGGTGATCGTCTACTACCTCGACGACAACGCCCCCAGCAAGCGCTTCGCGCCGGTGGTGTCGGAGCTGCAGCGCCACTGGGGCAATGCGATCGAACTGATCCCCCTGGTCACCGATCCCCTGCAGAACCGTCCCATCAGCGGTGACGACGATCCTGCCCGTTACTGGAAGGGGGCGATCCCCCAGGTGGTGGTGATCGAACCCGGCGGTCGGGTGGTGTTCGACGACCAGGGAGCCTTGGCGATCGAAAAGATCGATGCGGCCATCAGCAAGGCCACCGGCATCCCCCTGCCGGAAGGGGTGACGGGCTCCGACCTGCAGGCGTTCAACGAACTCAATCGAGAGGTGGTGAACCGATGAGGCCTGGCCCACCCACCGCCGCAGCCGGCGATGCCGTGCCGGCCACCCGCACTGAGCGCGACAGTCTGGGAGTGGTGGAGGTGCCCGCCGACCATCTGTGGGGAGCCCAGACCCAGCGCTCCCTGCGCTGTTTCCCCTTCGGCGTGCGCATGCCCCTGGCGATCGTGCACGCCTTCGGCGAGCTGAAGGCCGCCTGCGCCGAGGTGAATGCCTGTGAGGGGCTGCTTGATGCGGGTCGCTCCGAGGCGATCGTGGCCGCCGCCGAGGCGGTGGCCCGGGGCGAGCTCGATGCTGAATTTCCCCTGCGGGTGTGGCAGACAGGTTCCGGCACCCAGACCAACATGAATGCCAACGAGGTGATCGCCAACTGGGCGATCGCAAGGTCGGGGGGGGTGCTCGGCAGCAAGACTCCCATCCATCCCAACGACCACGTCAACCTCAGCCAGTCGAGCAACGACACCTTTCCCGCCGCGATGCACATCGCGGTGGCCGTGGGCCTGGAGCGCCGGCTCATCCCCTCGGTGGAGGCCCTGACCAGAGCCCTGCAGCAGCGGGCCGAGGAGTTTGGCGGCGTGGTGAAGATCGGCCGCACCCACCTGCAGGACGCCGTGCCCCTCACCCTCGGGCAGGAGTTCGGGGGCTGGGTGGCCCAGTTGGAGCTGGCGCTGGAAGGGCTGCGGCTGCTGCTGCCCCAGGTGCGCCAGCTGGCGATCGGCGGCACGGCGGTGGGAACGGGCCTCAACGCCCCGCCCGGCTTCGGGGAGGCGGTGGCTGCCCGCTTGGCGGAGCGGATCGGCCTGCCCTTCACCAGCGCCCCCAACAAGTTCCAGGCCCTCGCCGGCCACGAGCCCCTCGCCGCCGCCCACGGCGCCCTCACGGTGCTGGCGGGCAGCCTGATCAAGATCGCCAACGACGTGCGCTGGCTTGCCAGCGGCCCCCGCTGCGGCCTCGGCGAGCTGATCCTGCCCGAAAACGAACCCGGCTCCTCGATCATGCCGGGCAAGGTGAATCCCACCCAGTGCGAGAGCCTCACCATGCTTGCGGTGCAGGTGATGGGCAACAACACGGCCGTGCAGATGGCCGCCAGCCAGGGGAATTTCGAGCTGAACGTGTTCAAGCCCCTGATCGCTCACAACCTGCTTGAGAGCATCGAGCTGCTGCGGGGCGGCTGTCAGGCCTTCCGCGAGTTCTGTGTCAGCGGGCTGAGGGCCGACCGGGTGCGCATCGCCGAACTGCTGGAGCGCAGCCTGATGCTGGTCACGGCCCTCACCCCCACCATCGGCTACGACCGGGCCTGCGAGATCGCCCGGCACGCTCACCGGGAGGGCCTCAGCCTGCGGGAGGCGGCCCTGGCCCTGGGGGTGATCGATGGTGAAACCTTCGACCGCTGCGTCAGGCCCGAATCGATGGTCTAGGGCTGCTCGTACATCCCTGAGCCCACGATCAGGGCTTCTTCGCCCTGCGGCGTCACCACCTTGCGTACGTAGGCCACCTTGCGCAGGGGGAGCCGGGAGGCATCGGGCTGGGGCCACCAGTAGGTGGTCCAGCCCGAGCCCTGCTGCAAGGCCAGGTCGATGTACTGCCGCACCATCGGCTGGCCGGAGGCATCACGCAGATCGATCAGGTTCCTGCCTTCCAGCTCCGGGAAGCCCGGATTCACCACCTCCACCCCCTTGGGCGTGTCCACGAACACATAGGTGTCACGGAAGCTGAAGCGCTCACGCCGATCGCGCAGCACCGGGAAGGCAGCCCGGCCCTGGCGTTGCAGCAGCTCCGCCGCCGCATTCACCTCCTGGATCACGAACGCCCGCTCCATCGGCGCCTCGTAGAGGCCACTGCCCACCAGATAAGTGCGACCGGAGGGAGCCTGCACCCGCACCACATAGGTGCTCTTCCACACCGGCCGCCGTTCGTTGGCGCCGGGACGACGCCACAGGTAGTGCACCCAGCCCCTGCCCCCGGGATCGCCGGCCCGCTCCACCAGCATGCGGCCGAAGGGCTTGCCGGCCATGTCCATCTCACGGGCGAGAATGTTGCCCTCCTCCCGGGGATCGGGGGGATAGACGATGCGTTGGCCTTCGGGGCTCAGGACGAACACATAGCGCTCACCCTGGAACCATCGCCCTCCCCGCTGGCGGAAAGCCGGGAAGGCCTGGTCGCCTTCGCGCGCGACGCTCGCCGCCGCCGCCTCCACGAACGCCACCAGATCCCTGGTGGCGGGGTTGGTGTAGGTGAAGGCCGGATCGGCCTCAGCCGCGGTTGGGGCTTGAGCGGTGGAACCAGCCGGCGGAATGGGACCACCCGGGCCCGCCAGGGCCGCCGGCAGACCGGGGAGACCCAGAGCGGCCAACACGAGCAGGACAGGCAGAGGACGGCGGACCATCGGCGGCAAGGGATGGAAACAGTGCGGGAGAAAGCGGGAGGAGCAGCGGTTCAGAGCAGGTTCGCCGCCAGTTCGGCCAGCTCCGAGCGCTCGCCGCGCATCAGGGTCACATGGCCGGCCAGGCCCTGGCCCTTGAAGCGCTCCACCAGCCAGGTGAGGCCATTGCTCTCGGCGTCAACGTAAGGATTATCGATCTGATACGGATCACCGGTGAACACGATCTTGGTGCCTTCGCCCACCCGTGTCACGATCGTTTTCACCTCGTGAGGGGTAAGGTTCTGGGCCTCGTCCACCACCATGAACTGACGGGGAATCGAGCGGCCGCGGATGTAGCTGATCGCCTCCACTTCCAGCAAGCCCATGCCCTTGAGATCAGCCCAGCTGCTGCGCGGGGCGCGGTTGCCGCCGCGCGAAGGGTGGGGCGCGTCCTCGGCACCCAGCAGATAATCAAGGTTGTCGATGATCGGCTGCATCCAGGGGCCCATCTTCTCCTCCAGATCGCCGGGCAGAAAACCGATCTCCTTGCCGAGGGGGATCACCGGTCGGGTCACCAGCATCCGGTCATACAGGCGTTCGTCGGCCACCTGGTGCAGGCCGGCCGCCAGGGCGAGCAGCGTCTTGCCGGTGCCGGCCTTGCCCACCAGGGTCACCAGCTGCACCGCCGGGTCGAGCAGCAGATCGAGGGCGAAGGTCTGCTCCCGGTTGCGCGGCTGGATCCGTCCCAGTCGCACCTTCGGCACCCGCTGCAAGGGAAGCAGGGCACCCAGGCGGGCGTCGAAGCGGGCCAGCAGGGTGTGGTTGGGCTGCACCTGATCCACCAGCGTGACCCCCTCGTTGGCCTGAAGGCCGGCGGGTCCACCGCTGCCCTGCGGCAGTTCCGCCAACGGCAGGCCCCCATCGGCCTTCACGCGGTCGATCTGCTCAGCGCTCACCCACAGCTCGCAGAAGCCTGGGTAGAGATCGGCGAGATCCACCTTGTCGGTGGTGTAGTCCTGGGCGGTGAGTCCCACCGCATCGGCCTTGATGCGCAGATTGGTGTCCTTGGTGACCAGCACCACCGGAGGCTGACTGCCCATCACCTCATGCATCCGCTGCTCGAGTGCCACGGCAAGGATGTTGTTGTCACCGTTGCCGGCCTTCAGCTCGGGCGGCAGCTGGGCGAGGGTTTCGCTGCGGCAGAACACCACCCGAAGGGTGCCGCCGCTGCTCCGGTCGATCGGCACCCCCTCGGAGAGATTGCCCTGCTCTCTCAGTTCATCGAGCAGACGTGACACCTGACGGGCATTGCGGCCCTTCTCGGAGGGATCCCGCTTGAAACGGTCGATCTCCTCCACCACCTCGATCGGCACCACCACGTGGTTGTCCTCGAAGCGGTTGATGGCCTGGGGGTCATGGAGCAGGACGTTGGTGTCCAGGACATAGGTCTTGCGCATGCCAGTGGCCGCTCCGGTGCCATTCAGGCGAACCTAGGGCCATCCCCCCATCTACGCTCCGGCCGTTCGCGCCCTGTTGGGTTTCAGGCTTGCCGTTCCTCGCCTCCGTCCTGCCGGTCCTGCTGCTGCTGTTCGGCCTCACGCTGCTGTGGCTTGAACTGCGTCACCGCCTGAGGCCCGCGTCTCCCCTGCAGCTGATTCCCGGCCCCTTCAGCGTGCGGCGCCGTGCCCAGGGCCTCGAGGTGACCGGCGACATCACCATCCGCAACCCCCATGCGCGCATGGAGGTGATGGTGCCGGAGATCCGGGTCGAACCCGTGCTGCTCGGCCGCAGCGATCTCGCCGAGCTGCGCACCGTCACCCGCATCACCCCTCTCCATCCCGATGAGGAGGCTCGGCCCGATGGCTACTGGGCGGCCTACATCGTGAAAGGAAGGAAATCCACAGGTGCCAGGCTGCGCCTTCAGCTCAGCGGGCCGGCGGGCGTTGATCTGGAGGGCCTGCTCGACACCCTCTGGATCGACCTGCACTGGGTGAACTACGGGCCCTTCGGCCGCCTGCACCGCCGCCACGGCCTCCTGGTGCCGGTGCAGAAGCCCGAGCCTCTCGATCCCGCCCAGGCGGAATGGCGTGAGGGGGAAGCCTGCCGGGTTCTGCCCCTGCGTACCCATCTGCTGGGGGTGCTCGACGATCCCTTCGACGTTCTGCGCCGCTACGGCGGTGAACTGCTCCAGAGCGGCGACATCCTCACCATCGGCGAGACACCGCTGGCGGTGATGCAGGGCCGCTACCACCATCCCGCCACGGTGGAGCCCTCGATGCTGGCCCGGCTGCTCTGCCGCGTCTTCCACCCCACCAGCAGCCTGGCCACCGCCTGCGGTATGCAGAGCCTGATCGACATCGTCGGCCCGGCCCGCGTGCTCTGCGCCTGGCTGGCCGGCACCGCGCTCAAGCTGGTGGGCAGCAAGGGCGGCTTCTATCGACTGGCCGGCGACCAGGCGCGGCTGATCGACGACATCACCGGCACCACCCCCCCCTACGACCAGACGATCGTGCTGGGTCCCACCGATCCGGAAGCCTTCTGCCGCGACGCCGCCCGCGACCTTGGCGTGGGCATCGCCGTGGTCGATGTGAACGACCTGGGCCGGGTGAAGGTGCTGGCCTCCAGCCCGGGCTGCGATGAGGAGCTTCTGCAGCGGGCGCTTCGCCCGAACCCGGCCGGCAATGCCAACGAACGCACCCCCCTGGTGCTGGTTCGTCCGGCCTGATTCGCTGCCTAGGATGGCGGCGTATTCCGCCGTCCTTTCCGTTCCCGACCTCCCCGTGCCCATGCCCTCGGCGACCACGCCGGCAACGACACCGGCAGGAGCAGCAGAGCGGGCTCCCGGCGATGGGGCCCCTCCGCCCGTCTGGAGCGTTGAACCGCTGCAGGGCTGGCACCTCCCCCTGCTCGATGATCCAGCCCTCGTCCCTCTCCAGCCGCTGGCTCAGCGGGCCCTGCTGCTGGCCCTGCCCGACCGCCTGATGAGCGCCGTGTCGCCTCGGCGGCCCCGTGCTCCGCAGGTGCTGCTGGCCCTTGGCCGTGATCCGGAGCATCGCACCCATGCTCTGGGGCTGATCGGCAGTCGCCGGTTGAACCGCAGCGGCAGTTGCTGGCAGGTGGAGCACCTCCTGCTGAGCGGCGAAGCCACCGACCCTCTCCTCTCCCCCGGCCGGCGTCCCGTCACCATCGGCCTGCTCCAGGAGGCGATTCAACGGGTGCGCGGGGCGGCCAGCTGGATCACCACCGTCGATGCCAGCGACACCGCCCTGCTTGCCGCCCTGCGGGAACAGGGTTTCCAGCCCCTGCGCACCGACTGCCTCTGGCGCTGGCAGCCCGCCGACACTCCGCCCCTTCCCGAGGCCGAAGCGCCGACGGGGCCAGCGGCCGATCTGCAACTCCGCCCTCTCAACCGCCGGACGGCCGCCCTGCTCTGGCATCTCGAGCAGGCGGCCTGTCCGGCTCAGCTGCGCCAGCTGCTCGATCGCCGCGTGGAGGATCTGCTCGACCAGAGCCAGGGATGCGGTTGGATGTTGGTGGATCCCAGCCGCAACCAGGCCGTGGCCGGCGTGCGACGCCTGGAGGAGCATCCGGGCGGCGGACAGGGGGTGGAATTCAGCCTGCACCCGGGATGGAGCCATCTGCTGGGACCCGCCACCGAGCGGCTGCTGCGCCAGATCGCGGCTTCCTCCTCTGAGGCGTTGTGGCTGCACGCCGAAGCCGCCGATGAAGCACGGCGCAGCTGGCTCGACGCCCTGGGCGCTGAGCCCCACGGTGAGCAGGTGCTGATGGCCCGCAGCGTCTGGCGCCGGCAGGAAGGACAGCCCGCCCGAGGCGCCGCCCGCCGGATCGAGGCGGTGCTCGAGCAGCTCCAGCCCCGCCGCCGCCCGCTGCCCACACCGGTGGTGCCGCGCTAGGTGGCGCGGCCCCTTCCCTGTTCCGCCCTCGCCCTCGACGTGGGCCGGCGGCGCATCGGCCTGGCCGGCTGCGATCCGCTCGGGATGGTGGTCAGCCCACTTCCGGCCCTGGCCCGGGGTCCGTTCCCCCAGGACCTGCAGCACATCCTCAGGCTCGTACAGGAGCGCCGGATCGCGGCCCTGGTGATCGGTCTGCCACTCGATGCCCGTCAGCAGCCCACCGCCCAGGCCGTCCACTGCCGCCGCTACGGCCTGCGGCTGGCGGGAGCCCTGGCCGCTGCCGGCAGACCGCTGCCTCTGGCCTGGGTGGATGAGCATGCCAGCACCTGGTCCGCGGCGGAGCGTTTCGGTCTGCAGGGTGACCGCAGCGGCCGGCTCGACAGTGCCGCCGCCGCCCTGCTGCTGGAACAATGGCTGCAGGACGGTCCGTGCCCGGCACCGGCCCCTGATCCCCCCTGAGTCCCACCGCCTGGCTTTCATGAGTGCCGATTCCCCCACCCTGCCGGGCTCCGGAGAAGTCCCCACCGTTCTGGTTCGCGATGGCCACGACCGCCAGCTGCTGTGTTTCCTCGAGCAGCTGATCCCGCTCGATGGCCACGACTACGCGCTGCTCACCCCGGTCGATACCCCGGTCTGCCTGTTCCGCCTCCGCGACGACGCCGATCCGGAGCTGATCGAGACGCTCGACGCCAGTGAGCCGATTCTCTCTGTGGCCGATGTCGTGCTGCAGGAGCACGACCTCACCCTGGTGCGCTCGGCAGTCACGCTCACGGTGAGCGGTGAGCTGGAGGAGCCAGATCCCGACGACATGGAGGAGGAGGAGGACGGTGATGAGGAAAGCGAAACCTACGAACTGCTGGTGAGCTTCCTCGCCGACGAGCAGGAATACGGCCTCTACATCCCTCTGGATCCCTTCTTCGTCGTCGCCCGCATCGAAGGAGGCGAAGGGGTGCTGGTGGAGGGTGAGGAGTTCGAGCGCGTCCAGCCCAGGATCGAAGCCGAGCTGGATGAGCGGGAGTCGGACAGCTGATGCTGCTGAGCGAGCTGCTCGTTCCCGACTGGATGCCCGGCACCACCCTGGCCCATCTCCCCCTGGAAACCCTCCAGGAGCGCGGCATCCGCGGGCTGGTGCTGGATGTGGACCGCACCCTGCTGCCCAGGCGGCACGCCACCCTGCCGCCGGCGGCCGAGCAATGGCTGCGGCACGCTGCCGCCCAGATGCCGATCCATCTGCTCAGCAACAACCCCTCCCGCCAGCGCATCGGCGGTGTTGCCCGGCAGCTCGGTCTGCCCTTCACCACCTCCGCCGGCAAGCCCCGACGCAGCGCACTGCGCCGGGTGCTGGAGCAGCTGGGCATCCCCGCCCCCCAGGTGGCGCTGGCTGGCGACCGGGTGTTCACCGACGTGCTCGCCGGCAACCGCATGGGCCTCTACACCGTGCTGGTCAAGCCGATCGACCCCCAGGGGGATCCCTGCCGGCAGGATCGCCTGCAGAACCTGGAACTGCGCATGGCCCGCTGGATGGGAGGCACGCGAGGCTGATGGCGATGCGACGGGTGATCAAGGTGGGCACCAGCCTGCTGCGGGGCGACGCCGAGCGCCCCACGGCGGCGGTGATCGCCGATCTGGCGGCCACCATGGCCCGGCAGCAGAGGCTTGGCGACAGCCTGGCCCTGGTGACCAGCGGCGCGGTGGGTCTGGGCTGCGAGGCGCTCGGCCACGAACGACGTCCCACCGAGGTGGTGGCCCTGCAGGCCGCCGCCGCCGTGGGGCAGGGACGGCTGATGGCCCTCTACCAGGACGCCTTCGCCGTCCGCGGCCTGCCGGTGGCCCAGGTGCTGCTCACCCGCGGCGATCTCGCCTCCCGCCGCCGCTACCGCAATGCCGCCCGCACCCTGGAGCAGCTGCTCGCCTGGGGTGTGGTGCCGGTGGTGAACGAGAACGACACCCTCGCCACCGATGAGCTGCGCTTCGGCGACAACGACACCCTCTCCGCCCTGGTGGCGGTGGCCCTTGGCGCCGACGAACTGATCCTGCTCACCGACATCGACCGCCTCTATTCCGGCGATCCCCGCACCGACGCCGATGCCCGGCCGATCGCCGAGGTGCGCGACCTTGACGAACTCGAACGCCTCTCCCTCGGCGCCGGCGGCGGCGGCCGCTGGGGCACCGGCGGCATGACCACCAAGATGGCGGCGGCCCGTATCGCCACCACCAGCGGCATCCGGGTGAGGCTGGCTGATGGCCGCGATCCGGCGGTGCTGGCGGCCCTGCTGGCGGGCGAAGCGGTGGGCACCGTGTTCCACGCCAGCCCCCGCCCTCTCCCCGACCGCAAGGGCTGGCTCGCCCATGCCCTCCTGCCCAAGGGGAGCCTGCAGGTGGATGCGGGCGCCGAGAAGGCCCTGCTGGAGCGCGGCGCTTCGCTGCTGGCGGTGGGCATCGCCGCCGTTGAGGGAACGTTCGGCCGGCGCGAGCCGGTGCGGCTGCTGGGGGGGGACGGTCGTGAACTGGGCCGCGGCCTGAGCAGTTTCAGCAGCGACGAGCTGCGCGAGATCCTGGGGCTCAGCAGCGAAGAGGTAAGGCGCCGGCTCGGAACCGTGGGCGATGCTGTGGTGCACCGCGACGAACTGGTCCTCACCCTCCCTCCAGCCGGTGAGGCACCCGCGGGCTGAAGCAGCGGCGAACGGCTCCGGCAGCACCCCTACGATCCGCTCGTTGTCGAACCACGAGATGCGCTTCAGCACCCTGCTCACCCATCTCGGCGAGGTCAGCGACGCGACCCCCCGCGATCCGGCCGGCGATCCTGAACTCAGCGGCGCCGCCGCCCTCGATCGGGCAGGAGCCGGCCAGCTCGCGTTCCTTGAGTCGGGCAACGCCCTGGCCCAGGCCCTGGCAGCCACCGCCGCCGCCGCCGTGCTGATCCCCCTCGACGACGAGCTGCAGCGGCAGGCGAGCGAACGGGGACTGGCCTGGGTCGCGCTGAAGGACCCCCGGCTGGCCTTCGCCGAAGCCCTCGACCTGCTTCACCCCCGGCCCGTCCTGCCCCCGGGGGTTCATCCCACGGCCGTAGTCGATCCCCATGCCCGCATCGGAGAGGGCGTGTACCTCGGCGCCCACGTGGTGGTGGGGGCCGGCAGTGTGCTGGGCGATGGTTGTGTGCTGCACCCGGGGGTGGTGATCTACGACGACGTGGAGCTCGGGGAAGGTTGCGAGGTTCATGCCAACGCCGTGCTCCATCCCGGCAGCCGTCTGGGCCGCCGCTGCGTGGTGCACTCCAACGCCGTGATCGGCTCGGAGGGCTTCGGCTTCGTTCCCACCGCCAACGGCTGGCGCAAGATGCCCCAGACCGGCCTGGTGGTGCTGGAAGATGAGGTTGAGGTGGGCTGCGGCTCCACGATCGATCGCCCCTCGGTGGGCGAAACCCGCATCGGCGCCGGCAGCAAGATCGACAACCTCGTGCACATCGGCCACGGGGTGGTCACGGGCCGGGGCTGCGCCCTGGCGGCCCAGGTGGGCATCGCCGGCGGCGCGGTGCTCGGCGACGGCGTGATCCTCGCCGGCCAGGTAGGGGTGGCCAACAAGGCCGTGATCGGCGATCGCGCCATCGCCTCCTCCAAATCCGGCATCCACGGCGAGGTGGCGGCCGGCGAGGTGGTGAGCGGCTACCCCGCCATCCCTAACAGGTTGTGGCTGCGCTGCTCGGCTGCCTTCAACAAGCTGCCGGAGATGGCGCGCACCCTGCGCCGCCTCAGTTCCGATGGGAGCTGAAGGCCAGCGGGCGGGTCGGTAGTCTCGCGGCGCCGCCTACCGTCCGCGATGACCACCCACCGGATCACCCTGCTCCCCGGCGATGGCATCGGCCCGGAGATCACGGCCGTGGCGCGCCTGCTGCTCGACGCCGTGGCGGCCCGGCACGGCTTCAGCCTGGCCTACGACGAGAGGCCGGTCGGCGCGGCGGCGATCGACGCCACCGGCGTTCCCCTGCCCGAAAGCACCCTGGAGGCCTGCCGCGCGTCCGATGCGGTGCTGCTGGCCGCGATCGGCGACCCCCGCTGCGACAGCCTGCCGCGCGAGCTGCGTCCGGAGAGTGGGCTGCTGGCGCTGCGGGCCGGCCTCGGCCTGTTCGCCAACCTGCGCCCCGTGCGGATCATCCCCGCCCTGATCGAGGCCAGCAGCCTCAAGCGGGAGGTGATCGAGGACGTCGACCTGCTGGTGGTGCGCGAGCTGATCGGCGGCGTGTACTTCGGCACTCCCAAGGGCCGGGTGGAGGCCGAGGGGCGCGTACGCGCCTTCAACACCATGGCGTACTTCGACGACGAGATCGACCGGATCGCCCGGGTTGGCTTCCGCCTGGCCCGGGAGCGCAAGGGCCGCCTCTGCTCGGTCGACAAGGCCAACGTGCTCGACGTGAGCCAGCTCTGGCGCGACCGGGTGGAGGCGATCCACGCTGAGTTCCCGGAGGTGGAGCTCAGCCACATGTACGTCGACAACGCCGCCATGCAGCTGGTGCGAGCGCCGCGCCAGTTCGATGTTTTGCTCACCAGCAACCTGTTCGGCGACATCCTGAGCGATGAAGCCGCGATGCTCACCGGCTCGATCGGCATGCTCCCCTCGGCCTCCCTCGGCGCCGACGGGCCAGGGCTGTTCGAGCCCGTGCATGGCTCCGCTCCGGACATCGCCGGCCAGGACCGGGCCAACCCGATGGCGATGGTGCTCTCCGCCGCCATGCTGCTGCGGGTAGGCCTGCAGCAGGACGCCGCCGCCGCCGAGCTGGAGGCCTCGGTCGACCGGGTGCTGGCAGCCGGCTTCCGCACCGGCGACCTCGCCGCCGAGGGCGCCACTGTGCTCGGCTGCGACGCCATGGGCCAGAAGCTGCTGGAAGCTCTCGAAGCCTGAACCCGCCATCGCCGGGGATGGGGCCGGCGATCTGCGAAACTCGCAGGCGCGTTCTCCCCCTGCGTCGATGTCGAAGCGTCACCCGGTCGTGGCCGTCACCGGTTCCTCCGGCGCCGGTACCAGCACGGTCAAACGGGCCTTCGAATACATCTTCACCCGCGAGGGCATCACCCCGGCGGTGGTGGAGGGCGACAGCTACCACCGCTACGAGCGCGGCCCGATGAAGGAGGCGATGGCGGCGGCGCTGGCCAAGGGCGAGAACTTCTCCCACTTCGGTCCCGAGGCCAACCTCTTCGACAAGCTGGAAGAGCTGTTCAAGAGCTACGGCGCCACCGGTGGCGGCGAGAAGCGCTACTACCTCCACTCCCTGGAGGAGGCCGCCGAGCACAACGGCCGCCTCGGCACAAGCCTGGAGCCTGGCCAGTTCACCCCCTGGGAAGCGATCCCCACCGGCACCGACCTGCTCTTCTACGAGGGTCTCCACGGTGGTGTGAAGGGTGACGGCTACGACGTGGCCGGCCTTGTCGACCTGCTGATCGGCGTGGTGCCGATCACCAACCTGGAATGGATCCAGAAGATCGCCCGCGACAACGCCGAGCGCGGTTACTCGGCCGAGGCCACCGTGGACACGATCCTGCGGCGCATGCCCGACTACATCAACCACATCTGCCCGCAGTTCAGCCGCACCGACATCAACTTCCAGCGGGTGCCCACGGTGGACACCTCCAACCCCTTCATGATCCGGAACATCCCCACTCCGGACGAAAGCTTTGTGATCATCCACTTCCGCAAGGGAGCCCGCGAGAAGTGGGGGATCGATTTCCCCTACCTGCTCGACATGATCCACGACTCCTTCATGTCCAGCCCCACCTCGATCGTGGTGAACGGCGGCAAGATGGGTTTCGCCATGGAGCTGATTCTCACCCCGATCATCCACCGCATGATCGAGGAGAAGAAGAAGCTGGCCTGAACAAGGCCGACGTCGCTCGGCACGCGTACACTGGCTCAAGATGATTCGGTGATGGCTTTCACCGAGGTGCCATCGTCCGAGCCGCCGCCGACAACAGTCCCTCCTTCCGGATCCGCGGAGCCGGAAGGAATGGTGGGCTTTTTGCAGCTGGCCGCTCCGGAGTGGGGGATCCTCTGACAAGCCTGCACCTCGATCGTATCGACAGCCGTGAACTCCTTCGCGGGGCCCGCCATACCTATTTCCGTTTCCTTGAAAGCGGCTGGGCCCATGGCGACCCCCTTGGGGTGGTGATCGGCGGCGGCGAGGGCAGCGTCGGGAGAGTCGTTTTCGATCTGCCGGTGCTTCTTCCCCACGAGTGCTTCGTTCCCCTCGAACTGCTTCGCCTCCGTCCCGGCAGTCGCAGCCGGGGCAGCCGCGCCCAGGCGGCCCGACCGGCGGTCCCCCTCGGCACCCCTCCGCTCCGTTCTTCCTCCGCGGTCCGCGCCGCCGGCGATGGTTGAGTCGTCGTTCTCGATCCTGATGGCCACTGCGCCAGCAGCCCTGGCGATCCCTGCCCTGGCGCTCGGGGCCTGCATGGGCAGCTTCCTGAACGTGGTGGCCTGGCGCCTGCCGCGCGGTCTGTCGTTCGTGCGGCCCCCGAGCCGCTGCCCCCGCTGCGGCACCCGCCTGCGCTGGCACGACAATGTGCCGATCCTGGGCTGGCTGTTGCTGGGAGGGCACTGCCGCCATTGCCGCACCCCCATTGCCGTGCGCTACCCGGCGGTGGAACTGCTGGCGGCAGGACTTTGGGTCGCCCTTCTGTTCGCCAGGCCCGAAGCCATGGGCAGCGCACCGAACCCCTGGCTGGTGGTGCTGGCCGGCTGGACGCTGGCGGCCTGGCTGATTCCTCTGGTGCTGGTGGATCTGGAGAGCATGCTGCTGCCCGAACCCCTCTGTCGCTGGGGGCTGATCTCCGGTCTGGTGGCCACGGCGATCATGGGCAGCCTGCAGGGTGATGGCACCGCCCGGGCGCTTCTGCTGTCCCACATGCTGGCGGCCGCGGCGGGATTGCTGGGTTTCGAAGCTCTCTCGGCCCTCGGCGAGAAGGCCATGGGACGGCCTGCCCTGGGCCTGGGGGATGCCCGACTCGCCGCCCTGATCGGAGCCTGGCTCGGTCCTCCCGGGCTGGCTGTCACGGTGGCCCTGGCGGTGTTCGGCGGCGCCCTGGTGGGCGGCGTGGCCCGCCTCACCGGACGGTTGGGCCCCCAGCAGCCCTTCCCCTTCGGCCCCTTCCTCGCCGCCGGCGCCCTGGTGGTGTGGATCGGGGGAGCCCTTCCCTGGGTGGCCCTCTCGGGACTGGGGCCCCTGCTGGCCCCCGGCGTTTAATGGGGGGATCGTCCTCCCGCTGCCGCGGGTAGCCCATGTCCCTGTTCGACTGGTTCGCGGATCGCCGCAAGAACGCCCCGGTGGTCCGCAACAGCCAGGGACCCGACACCGACGAAGGTGACGGGCTCTGGAGCAAATGCCCCGAGTGCGCCCAGGTGGTCTACCGCAAGGATCTGATCGCCAACGCCAGCGTCTGCCGCGGCTGCGGCCACCACAACCGCATCGACAGCCCCGAGCGGATCCGCCTGATCGCCGATGAGGGCAGCTTCGAACCCCTTGACAGCGACCTGTCCCCCACGGATCCCCTCGCCTTCAAGGACAGGCGCAGTTATGCCGACCGGCTTCGGGACAGTCAGCAGACCACGGGCATGCGCGATGCGGTGGTCACCGGCCTCTGCCGGCTGGAGGGCCTGCCGCTGGGCCTGGGGGTGATGGACTTCCGCTTCATGGGTGGCTCGATGGGCTCGGTGGTGGGGGAGAAGCTCACCCGGCTGATCGAGGAGGCCACGGCCCGCCGCTTTCCGGTGCTGATCGTGTGCGCCTCCGGCGGCGCCCGCATGCAGGAGGGGATGCTCAGCCTGATGCAGATGGCCAAGATCTCCGGCGCCCTCGAGCGGCACCGCCGGGCCGGCCTGCTCTACCTTCCCCTGCTCACCCACCCCACCACCGGCGGGGTGACGGCCAGCTTCGCGATGCTGGGCGATCTGATCCTGGCGGAACCCAAGGCCCTGATCGGCTTCGCCGGCCGGCGAGTGATCGAGCAGACCCTTCGCGAGAAGCTGCCCGAGGGGTTCCAGACGGCGGAATATCTCCAGGACCACGGCTTCGTGGACACGATCGTGCCCCGCACGGAGCTGCGCAGCACCCTGGCCACCCTGCTGAGGCTGCACGGTGCCGTCCCTGCAGCCCTGCCTGTGGCCTCGTGAGTGGCCTCGTGACCCCCCACCGTTGGAACGCAGCGGCCCGCTGGCTGGCCCATCAGCTCGCGCCCCTGCTGCTGGTGCTGCTGCTGGCTCCGCCCCTCGCCATGGCCGGCCCGGTCGACTGGCAGGAGGTACCGGCCACGTCTGAAGGGCGGCAGTGGTGGGATTCCGGCAGTCTGCGCTTCGATCGACAGGGCCGGCTCTCGGTGCTCAGCCGCTTCCAGCCCCCAGCCCCTGCCACGGACGACGGCGAGCCGGCAGAGCGGCCCACCATCGGCACCCTTTACGTGATGCAGCTCGACTGCGACCAGGCCCTCTACCGCGACACCTCGGTGAATGGCCTGCCCCGCTGGCAGCCGGAATGGCGCCCCGTGGCCGGCGACGGCCTGATGACCTCCGTGCTGAAGGAAGCCTGCGCCGCCGCCACGGCGAGCCGTTGATCTCCCTCTCCCTCCCATGACCGACCGTCCCCTGCGGGTTGCCGTTGCCGGCCTCGGCTTCGGCGAAAAGGTGCACCTGATCGCCCTCGCCGACTGCCCGGCCACTGAGCCGGTTGCCCTCTGGCATCCGCGGCCTGAGCGGCTGGAGCAGGCCAGCCGCAGCAGCGGTCTGCCGGGGTTCAGCGACTTCGAGACCCTCCTGGCCGATCCCGCCGTGGAAGCGGTGGTGATCGCCACGCCGCCAGGGCCCCGCTTCGCTCTGGCACGGGCCGCCCTGGAAGCGGGCAAGCACCTGCTGCTGGAAAAGCCCGTGGCCCTCGATGCCGAACAGGTGGAGGAGCTGCAGCGCCAGGCCTTGCAGCGTGGGCTGACGGTGGCGGTCGATTTCGAATATCGGGCCGTTCCCCTCTTCCAGCAGTTGCATCAGCTGCTGGAGCGGGGCGAGCTGGGTGATGCGTGGCTGGTGAAGCTCGACTGGCTGATGAGCAGCCGGGCCGATGCCAGCCGCCCCTTCAACTGGTATTCGCAGGCAGCGAAAGGCGGCGGGGTTCTGGGGGCACTGGGCACCCACGCCTTCGACCTACTGCATTGGCTCGTGGGGCCGAGCCGCAGCCTACGGGCTCAACTGTCCACCGCCATCGGCGAACGGCCTCTTCCGGATGGCAGCGGCTCAGCCGCGGTGGACGCCGAGGACATCGCCCTGATCCAGATGGAGCTGCAGGCGGCCGGAGGGATCGTTCCGGCCCAGGTGAGCCTGGCCTCGGTGAGCCGCCAGGGACGGGGCTGCTGGATCGAGCTGTACGGCAGTGCCGCCACCCTGGTGCTGGGCTCCTCCAACCAGGCCGACTACGTGCACGGGTTCCAGCTGTGGTGCGCACCGGCGGGCGAACCACTCCGGCCGGTGCCGGCCGATCCGCTGCTGGCCTTCCCCCGCACCTGGGAGGACGGACGGATCGCGCCGGTGCGGCGGCTGATCGAGCAGTGGGCGGCGGCGATCCGCGAAGGGAGGCCGATGGTGCCGGGGCTGGCGGAGGCGGCGGCAAGCCAGCGCTGCTGCGACCGGGCCCGTGAAGGCGGAGGCGCGATAGCGGGCTGACCGGGATCAAGTATCGCTGTGAACATCTTGATTCGGTAGCAACCGCTACCATTTGCTCTATCGTTGGTCGAGGGAGGGTTCGCCCTGCCTCGGTGGAAGTAGGGGGATCCCCCGAAGCAACGCGCCATCCACCCCGTGGCCCTTCCTGGCCCGGGAATCCCGAACGGAGGCACCGATGACCATCACCACGGCCAAGCAGATGGCCCGCCAGGCCGAGGAGGCCCGTCGCGCCGCACGCCAGGACGCCTTCTGCGTCCAGGCGCTGCGCCGCCAGCACCTGATCGACTGAGCGCGCTCCCTACCAGGGCTCAGCGCCCTGCGGAGGCCCCGCCCCCGGCGGGGCCTTTTTCGTGCCCGGGCATCACCTAAAGTCGCCTCCAGGCCCGGCCCTGACGGGGACGGTTCCGCGGATTCTCCTCCCGGCGTCTCTTGTCACGGTCCGTCACCCGGTCGCCCGTCGACCCACCCTCGACCCCCCGTCGAGCTCAATCCGTCCCCACCCTCCGCGAGGTTTTCCCATGGCGCTCGTTCCGCTTCGGCTGCTGCTCGACCACGCCGCCGAGAACGGCTACGGCATCCCTGCCTTCAACGTGAACAACCTGGAGCAGGTGCAGTCGATCATGGAGGCGGCCTACGAGACCGACTCTCCGGTGATCCTGCAGGCCTCCCGCGGCGCGCGCCAGTACGCCGGTGAGAACTTCCTGCGTCACCTGATCCTGGCCGCGGTGGAAACCTATCCCGACATCCCGGTGGTGATGCACCAGGACCACGGCAACAGCCCCGCCACCTGCTATGGCGCCGCCGCCAACGGCTTCACCTCCGTGATGATGGACGGCTCCCTGCAGGCCGACGCCAAAACCCCGGCCAGCTATGAGTACAACGTGGCCGTCACCAAGGAGGTGGTGGATGTGGCCCACGCCATCGGCGTGAGCGTGGAGGGCGAGCTGGGCTGCCTGGGCTCCCTGGAGACCGGCATGGGTGAGGCCGAGGACGGCCACGGCTTCGAGGGCAAGCTCGACCACAGCCAGTTGCTCACCGATCCCGGCGAGGCCGCCGACTTCGTCGCCAAAACGAAGGTGGATGCCCTGGCGATCGCCATCGGCACCAGTCACGGCGCCTACAAGTTCACCCGCAAGCCCACCGGTGAGGTGCTGGCCATCAGCCGCATCGCCGAAATCCACAAGGCCATCCCCAACACCCACCTGGTGATGCACGGCTCCTCGTCGGTGCCCCAGGAGTGGCTCGACATGATCAACAAGTACGGCGGCGCCATCCCCGAAACCTATGGCGTGCCCGTGGAGGAGATCCAGGAAGGCATCCGCAACGGCGTGCGCAAGGTGAACATCGACACCGACAACCGCCTGGCCTTCACCGCCGCCGTGCGCGAAGCGGCCTTCAAGGATCCCGCCAACTTCGATCCCCGCCACTTCAACAAGCCCGCCCGGGCCTACATGAAGCAGGTGTGCCTCGATCGCTACCAGCAGTTCTGGTGCGCCGGCAACGCCAGCAAGATCAAGCAGCGCGACATCAACTACTACGCCACGCTCTACGCCAAGGGCGAACTTGATCCCAAGACCGCCGTGGCCGCCTGATCATTCGTTCACAGCGTCACTCCAGCATCGACAGGGGGCCTGAGGGCCCCCTTTTTTGTGGCCGCCTGGGCTTTCACCACCGCCTGGGAATGGGGGGGAAGAGACGACGAAAGGTTCTCGCCCCCCATCCGCCTCATTGGAGTTCAAGGGTTCCCAGCGTGTTCTGGCGACGGATCTGATCCTTGGCGTTGTACGCCGCCATGCAGTCGCCCTTGGGAACAAGCAGACAACTCACATAACCCGACGCTTCAATCAATGCGGCACGGATCGCTTTGGCCGCCGGGGTGCGATTCATACTGGTGGAGTTGTTGGAGAAGTTGAAGGTGCCAGCCGCCGCCGTGGCGGCGTAACCGGCACGGTTCATCGGCACCAGGGCGCCGACAATGGCTGCGGCGGGCAGCAGACTGCCGCCGCTTGCCTTCTGCTCAAGGGTATTGGCGGCTCGACCCTCGACGGTGCGGGATCCGACGATCTCCCCGGTGGTGCTGTCGACAACGCGGATATCGATCGCCACGTAATCCTTGGTCACCGTGCTCTGCTTCGAGCCGCCGAACCCCAGAAAGCCAACACCACTGCCTTTACTCTCGACCCCGGTGGCTGTTTCGTAGGAGGTGATCGTTCCAAGAATGATGAAACGCGCACCCGTCATCTGGCCCCTGGCTGCAGCGGTGGGGCTACCACGGCGAACGATGCCCAGCTCAGCGAGTTCCTGCTCGGAGAGAACCTGTCCCAGGCTCTGACGCTCAACGACGCGGATGTCGCCGGTGGCCGCCAGCTCATTGGCCAGGGCATGGGACAGGTCCTGAGCCACTGGTCCCTGCCACCACCAGGTTCCGGTGACGTTGTTCTTGAAATCGGGAACGGATACCGTCGGCGACGGGCGGCCGACGGCCTGGGCAGTCAGGGGCTGAGCGAAAGCCCTGTAGCCTGCCGTCATCGCCATACCGGCTGTAGCAGCAACTACAGAAAAAACACGTAAGATGTGCATGAGGATTATTGCCGTCGCCAACAAGTTTACTGATGTGGCGGGGTGATCGGACCTGATTCCTCCAGCCCTCAGGGTAGGGCTCTCCCGGGGAGTTCCGGTGGCCGCGGCGGTGTTGACTCCTGTGCACTCAGCCGGGCCAGGGCATCCTTGAGGTTGCGCTCCATCACGAAGGTGGTGCCATCGGTCACCACCACTCGCACCAGGGTGGGCAGATCGTTGGCCTTCGACTGCAGATACACCGGCTCCACATAGAGCAGTCCCGAACCCACGGGAAGCACCAGCATGTTCCCCCGGAACAGCCGCGAGCCAAGCCGGTTCCAGAGACCGAACTGAAAACTGATCGTGGGGTCCTGATCGATGAGGGCGGAGACCTGCTGGGGTCCGAGCAGCAGCCGCTGCTGCGGGAACCGCACCAGCAGCAGCTCGCCGTAGTGGGGAGGATCATTGCGGGCGGCCAGCCAGCCAACCAGATTGGTGCGCTTGAGCGGGGAGAAGGGCAGCAGCAGCACGAATTCCGTGCTGGTCTGGCCCGGCAGCTGGAGGGTGAGGTGATACGGACGAACCTGGGCATTGCTGTTGCCATAGATCTCGTACGGCACCGACCACACATCGTCGCCGTTGTAGAACGTGCGCACGTCGGTGACGTGGTAGCGAAGCAGGCGCTCCGACTGGATCGTGAACTGGCTCCTGGGCACCCGGATGTGGCGCAGCAGAGCCTCAGGCATGTCCGAGAGCGGACGGAAGAGCTCTGGGAACGCCCGCTGCCAGGTGCGCAGCACCGGATCGGAGGGGTCGCTGACGTACAGCCAGAGCCGGCCGTCGTGGGCATCGACCACCGCCTTCACAGGATTGCGGAAATAGCGGATGCCCTGGGGATTGGGATCGCTGTAGGGATAGGAGCGGCTGTTGGTGAAGCCGTCGAGCATCCAGTACTGATGCTGATCCTCTCGGTAGCCCTCATGGGCCCCCACCCGGGCCGTGACCAGGTAGGGCTCGCTTTCGAAATGCAGGAAGGGGGCCAGCGTCTCCAGGCGCTGGTTCACCTGGCGGCGCAACAGCAGCAGTGACCGGGGGGTGAACGAACCGGTGAACAGCACGCGGGGCTCGAACAGATACACCGCCGCACAGAAACGCTGCCAGGCGGTGCCCAGCGGTACTCCGCGGGTGCCGTCGTAGTGGGTATAGACGTTCAGGTCGCCATCGGGATAGGCGAACTCCTGCACCTTCGTTGGGGCGATGGCATAGGGCGCGGGAGCCGACGCGAAGTAGAGGCTCGGCCGACCCACCGGCAGCGCTGCACGCGCCTCAGCATCACTGACCCCCAGCTGGGGGATCCCCTGCACCCGGCCGGCGCGCCCCAGATCCTTGACGAAGAACAGAGGCAGGCCATCCGGACCTGCCGTGTTCACCGGCGACACCGTGAAGCCATGGCCGTTGGTGAAGACCAGATGGCGGTTCAGCCAGGTGCGCGAACCCTTCGGCAGAGCGCTGCTGTCGAGCTCCCGGGCCGAGATCAGCACCTGGCGGCTGGTCTGACGCCCGCCCAGATCATTGAGGGGATAGCGATCAACGGCCGCCGAGGAGAAGCGGTAATAGAGACGCAGTTGCTGCAGCTGGCGGTTGGCGGCCAGCAGGGGCTCGCTGTCCCACAGGCGGATGTTGTCGAGGGTGCCGGGGGCCTCAGCCAGATCGGCCGCGGTGATCTTCTGACGGGGCTCAAGGGTGATCGTGCGAACCCGTTCCAGACCGAAGGCACGACGGGTGGCCTGGATGCTGCGCTCCAGATAGGGGCTCTCCACGGCCAGCTCCCGGGGCTGCACCCACAGCCGTTGCACGAGTGGCGCCAGCAGCCACTCGGAAACAGGCACCAGCAAGGCCGTGAACGTGAGTGGGAGCAGCACACCGCGCCGGAGCCACCCCTTCGGCACGGGCATGAGCAGACCCAGGGCCGTGAGCACCAGCAGCAGGGCCAGTAACAGTCGCAGGGGCAGGCGCACGTGCAGATCCACAAAGCCTGCGCCGGAGGCGACGCCGCTGCCCTCCACCATCAGATCGAAGGGGGCAAGGGCGCTGATCAGGGCGGCAACCACGGCCAGAACGGCCAGCTGTGGCTGGAGAACGCGCTGCTGGTCCTCGCTCAGGCCCGGAAAAGCCCCATCCGAGAGGCTGGTGCCCTCGCTCAGGCAGAGCAGCAGACAGGCGGCCAGCCCTACCATGGACTGCGCAAGCACCACGCTCAGCAGCAGCTTCAGGGCGGGCAGCTGCAGAACGGTGAAGGAGAGGTCCAGGCCCACCAGCGGATCACGCTCGCCGAAGGGTGCCGCCAGCAAGGCGGGCAACCAGAGGCTCCATCCACGGGCCAGGGCCGTGCCGGAAGCCGCCAGGGCCGCCGCCAGGATGATGCGCAGGCTGGTGAGGGGCCAGAGCAGCAGGGGCACCACCAGCCCGGCTGCCAGGGCGAGAGGCAGAAGGGGATGGAGACCCGCCAGCACCGAGAGGCCGGTGATCCCTTGGCTGTTGAAGGGAGCACCGATCAGATCGCGGGCCTGGAGCACGAGATAGGTGAGGCCGGTGGCCAGAAGCAGCTGCAGGAGCATGAGGGCCAGCAGCAGGCGCCGCCCCTGCAGGCTGAACAGGGGATCGGGCCCCAGCAGCTTGCGGGCCGCCTCCTGCCGGAGGCGCCAGCAGCGCTGCAGCTGCTTGAGCTGCAACAGCGACCCGCCCACGAACACCAACAGGAACGCCAGAACCTGGAGCGCCCAGCGGCGCAGCAGCACGCCCTGGAGGTCGAACTGCGCGAACCAGTGCCACTCCACCGCCATGCGGGCCAGCACCACGATCGACGCCAACACGCCCAGCGCCGCCGCCAGGGCCACGGGGAGGATCTGCGGCACCCTGGGACGCCGGGGCGGAGAAGGGGAGGAGATCACGGCCTGAGCGTAGGCAGAACGCAGCTGGCGACAAGGGCGGCAGGAGCCTGGATCAATACCCGATCCGAGGGATCGGCTTTGTTAGCATGGGTTGGCTGCCGCTGATAGCGTTCTCCAGATCTGTGGGCGTGCCCGTGACCGCGACCCTGTCCCGCTCCACCTTCACCGGCCTGCGCTGCAAGGAATGCGGCCAGCCCTACGAGGCCGGAGCCCGTCACGTCTGTGAAGACGTCTGTTTCGGCCCCCTCGAGGTGGTCTACGACTACGAAGCGATCAAGAGCCGGGTGAGCCGCGCCACAATCGAGGCCGGCCCCACCTCGATCTGGCGCTACCGCGATTTCCTGCCGATCGAGGGAGAACCGATCGATGTGGGCACCGGCTTCACGCCCCTGCTCAAGGCCTACCGCCTGGCGCGCCGCCTCGGCCTCACCAACCTCTACATCAAGAACGACGGCGTCAACATGCCCACCCTGTCCTTCAAGGACCGGGTGGTGAGCGTGGCCCTCACCCGCGCCCGCGAGCTCGGTTTCACAACTGTGAGCTGCGCCTCCACCGGCAACCTCGCCAACTCCACCGCCGCCATCGCCGCCCACGCCGGCCTTGACTGCTGCGTGTTCATCCCCAGCGACCTGGAGCTGGGCAAGGTGCTGGGCACCCTGATCTACAACCCCACCCTGATGGCGGTGAAGGGCAACTACGACCAGGTGAACCGCCTGTGCTCGGAAGTGGCCAACACCTACGGCTGGGGCTTCGTGAACATCAACCTGCGCCCCTACTACTCCGAGGGATCGAAGACCCTCGGCTACGAGGTGATCGAGCAGCTGGGATGGCAATTGCCCGACCACATCGTCGCGCCCCTGGCCTCCGGATCGCTTTTCACCAAGATCCGCAAAGGCTTCGACGAGTTCATCAAGGTGGGCCTGGTCGACGAGAAGCCCGTACGCTTCAGCGGCGCCCAGGCTGAAGGCTGCGCCCCGATCGCCCAGGCCTTCGCCGAGGGCCGCGACTTCATCACCCCGGTGAAGCCCCACACCATTGCCAAGTCGATCGCCATCGGCAATCCGGCCGACGGTCCCTACGCCATCGACATCGCCAACCGCACCGGCGGCAGCATCGCCGCCGTCAATGATGCCGAGATCATCGAGGGCATCAAGCTGCTGGCCGAAACCGAAGGTGTGTTCACTGAAACCGCCGGCGGCACCACCATCGCCGTGCTCAAGAAGCTGGTGGAACAGGGCCGGATCGACCCGGGTGAAACCACGGTGGCCTACATCACCGGCAACGGCCTCAAGACCACCGAAGCCGTGGCCGACGCCATCGGAGCTCCTTACACGATCGAAGCCCGTCTCGACAGCTTCCAGGCGGCCTGGGCCCGGGCCCAGGGCCACCACATCGCCAGCTGAATGGCTGAGCCCTCAGAACAGCCTGAGCTCATTCCTTCGCCAACCCCACCCCCCTCTTCACCATGCCCGTTCAGGTACTGATCCCCACCCCCCTGCAGAAGTTCACTGCCGACCAGTCGAGTGTGTCGGTGGAAGCCACGAACGTGAATCAGCTGCTGCAGGCCCTGGAGGGCAAGTTTCCCGGGATCCTGGTCCGACTCTGCGATGAGAACGGCAAGCTGCGCCGCTTTCTGAACGTGTACGTGAACAGCGAGGACATCCGCTTCCTCGAAAACCAGACAACCGCCCTCAATGACGGCGACGAGGTGAGCATCGTGCCGGCGGTGGCTGGCGGCTGAATAGCGCCCGTCGATTCCAGCGCCGATCGATCAGCACGGCTGGTGGGGCCGATCAGAGGTTCCGTTCCTGGGCAACCACGGCCCATGCGTTCTGGGCATAGCGTTGCGCCACGAAACTTCATCGACCCGAGGGGTCGACCGCCGCCATGACCCAGACCCTCAGCACCGGTGCCGCCTCCCACGATGGGCTGGTCAGCGCCGAGATCTATGACTACCGACAGGCCGCCAACCCGGTGCGCCCGGGCCTCACCGAACCGATCCCCTACCACGCCTGGCCGGCAGCCCTGCATGAGCGCGGCCCCACGGCGATCCTGCCGCTCGACCTGAGCCAGCAGCTGGGGTGTGCGGGCCCTGCCACCAGCCCCGCCCTGGCGGCCCACTTCCTGCGTCTGCTCCCCGGCGAGGGGACCAAGGCGGCGGCCCAGGCCAGCAGCTCCCTGTTCTACGTGCTGCGCGGCCGTGGGCAGCTGGAGCGCCCAGCCTCGGGGAGCATCGCCAGCGTTGAGCTGCACTGGTCCACGGGAGATCTGTTCGTGCTGCCCGCGGGCGAAACTCCGCTTCTGCAGGCAGACGAGGAGAGCGTTCTTTACTGGGTCCACGACGGCCCGCTGCTGACGCACCTGGGGGTCGAGGCCAGCCGGCCCCGTTTCCGCCCCCTGCACGTGACCTCCGAGAGCATCGAGGCGGAACTGGTTCAACTTCAGGCCGACCCCAGCGCCGCCCGCAGCAACCGCATGAGCCTCCTGCTCGGCCATCCCGAATTCCCGAGCAGCCGCACAATCAGCCATACCCTCTGGGCAATGGTGGGCCTGGTGCCCGATGGGGCCGTGCAGCCGCCGCACCGTCATCAGTCGGTGGCCCTCGATCTGATCATCGACTGCGATCCGGGGTGCTACACCCTGGTGGGCACCGAGGTCGACCCGTCGGGAGCGATCCGCAACCCGCACCGGATCGACTGGGAACCCGGCGGCGCGTTCATCACCCCACCCGGCCACTGGCACGCCCATGTCAATGGGAGCGGCCGCATGGCCAGGCTGCTACCGATTCAGGATGCCGGCCTGCACACCTACCTGCGCAGCCTCGACATCCGCTTCTCGGGTGGGCTGGCCAGCCAGGACTGAGGAGGCACGGGGAAGCTGCACCGGAGGCAGGCCCGGATGGGCCTCCTCCCACTGCTGAACCGAGACACGGAAGCTGTCGCCATCGATCGTCTCCTCGACGATCAGCCGCTCCACCAGGTGATCCATCAGATCGCGTCGGGGAGCCAGCGCTGCCACGGCGGCATCGAGAGCAGAGGTGGCCAGGCTCCGCACCTGGGCATCAATGCGGTTGCCGGTATCGCGAGAGTAGTGAGGTTCGGAGCGGATCCAGTCGCGGCCGAGGAAAACCTCCGCTCCTTCACCCTCCAGTGCGACCGGACCAAGGCTGGAGAAGCCGTAGCGCGTGACCATCTCCCGGCAGATGCGGCTCACGATCTGCAGATCGCCGGCGGCACCCTGGGTGACCTCGCTGGAACCGAACACCACCAGCTCAGCGGCCCGCCCCCCCAGCACCACCACCAGCCGCGCCAGCAGATAGGCCCGGCTGATCAGGCCGGAATCAAGGATGTCCTCGTCCGGAACGGTGCGGGCGAAACCACCCACCCCTCCCGCCCGCGGCAGGAGGGTCACCTTGTCGAGCCGATCGGCATGGGGCACCAGGCAGATGAGCAGGGCATGGCCCACCTCGTGGTAGGCGATCAGCCGCTTCTTGGCGCTGTCCTGGAGCGGGGCAGCGGTGAGCCCCATGGTGATGCGCTCGAGCGCATCGCCGATGGCCGCGTCGTCGATGGCGCTCTGCTGGCGCCGGGCCGTGAGGATGGCGGCCTCGTTGAGCAGGTTGGAGAGGTCGGCGCCGGAAAAGCCGGGGGTTCGGGAGGCCCAGTCGGCGAGCGAGACCGTGGACGCCAGGGGGCGCGAGCGGGCATGGACGGCGAGGATGTCCTCGCGACCGCGGCGGTCGGGAAGGTCGACGGTGATGCGGCGATCGAAGCGCCCCGGGCGCATCAGGGCCGCATCCAGCACGTCCGGACGGTTGGTGGCCGCCAGCAGGATCACACCGGAGTTCTCCTCGAAGCCATCCATCTCGGTGAGCAGCTGGTTGAGGGTCTGCTCACGCTCGTCGTTGCCGCCACCGATGCCGGCACCGCGCTGGCGGCCCACCGCATCGATCTCGTCGATGAAGATGATGCACGGCGCCTTGGCCTTGGCCTTGCGGAACAGGTCGCGCACCCGGCTGGCCCCCACGCCAACGAACAGTTCCACGAACTCGGAGGCGGCCATCGAAAAGAACGGGACCCCCGCTTCGCCGGCGATGGCGCGGGCCAGCAGGGTCTTGCCGGTTCCAGGAGGGCCGACCAGCAGCACACCCTTGGGGATCTTCGCCCCCACGGAGGTGAAGCGCTCGGGGGAGCGCAGGAACGTGACCACCTCCTGGAGCTCCTCCTTGGCCTCTCCGATGCCGGCCACATCCTCGAAACGAACGGTCGGCCCCCCTTCCGGCTGAAGGCGGGGCTGGCTGCGGCCGAAGCCCATCGCCTTGTTGGCGACCTGGGCGGAACGACGCAGCAGCAGGCCAAGCCCCAGCAGAAGGATCAGCACCAGGAGGGCATTTCCGACAAGCCCTGCCGTGGCATCCTCCCGCTGCTCATCGCGCACGGTGAGCGGGACCTGGGCCTGTTCAGCCGTGCGCAGCAACTGCTGGTTCTCGCTGAAGACCGGCACGCGCAGGTTGCGGCCATCCTTGAACTGCACATCCACCACCCGCTGGCGGGGGGAGAGTTCAAGGGAGCGGACCTTGCCGTTGCTGACGTCCTGCAGCAACTGGCTGTACGAGGGGGTACCAGCCCCCGATCCCCAGAGGGTGAACGGACGGGGCTCGGATGGCCGCGGGGCCGGGGCGGGCGTACTGCTGCTCACAGGGGTCCCTGGGTAGCCAAAACTTTAGCGATTTGACGAAAGGCAAGTCGGCAGCGGAAGATCATCGTTTGGTTCAAAAGGAAGCGGGATGGCTGTTCCCAAGAAGAAAACCTCCAAAGGCAAGCGGAACCAGCGCCATGCCCACTGGAAGGCCAAGGCAGGCGTCGCCGCCGCCAAGGCCCTTTCGATCGGCAAAGCCGTGCTGAGCGGCCGGGCTCAGGGCTTCGTCTATCCCATCGCCGAGGAAGCGGAAGAGGCCGAAGGCTGAGCGCAGGGCCGGCGGCAGCGTCGCCGGCCATCGAGTTCCACCACCCCCATCAGGGGCAGGTCGGCCTCAGAGGAGCTGGTGACCATCCCCTGCCCCACCAGGGGATCCTGGTAGAGGGGTGGCGGCAGTGAGGCGAGCGTGGCCCTCACCAGGGCACGCACCTCCTCTGCTCGCATCCAACCTCCACCGGAACGGCGTTGGCGGGCTTCGGCCTGCAGCCTCCAGCGGTAGGGAAGAGTCCAGTTCAGAGGGCGCAGCAACCAGAGGCCGTCGGCCATCTGCCAAAGCGGAAGGTATTCCCTCAGTTCGCGGTTCCAGCGCGGAAGCCACTGCAACTCCTGTGGGGTGAGTGCAAGCCCCTGGCCCGGGTCTGTGCAACCCCCGGCTATCCGCCCGGAGGCCGTCAGCAAAGACAGCGCGTCCTCCCCCAAGGGCCGGCAGCCCATCAGCCATCCCTCCAGCACCAGGGCATCAGCAGCAAGGCCCTTCGCCTGCGGGGCCCGCTCCCCCCGCCCGCCCGCGAGGGTCTTGTCGAAGCGGGGCAGCAGCAGCACCCCCCTGGCCCGCCAGTCGGCCAGGCGCTGAAGCAGAAGAGGCAGATCATGACTTCCCGGCGGCACCCGGCTGACCCCGAAGGGGTTGCCAGCCAGCACCGCCAGCCTGCGGTCGAGGGGAAGATAGAGATCATCGATCGAGGCCACGGCCAGTCGCACGCCTGCCTGTGGGGCCAGGGCCTCCAGCAGCCGGCCGAGGGTGGATTTGCCAGAGCCCACCGGCCCGTTGAGCAGCATCAACGGACGCGGCCCGCCGCCCGCGACCCGTTCGGCCAGCGCATTGAGCAGCGGCAGGGCGAAAGCGTCCCGTAAAACCGGATCGGTGCGATCGACCAGCGCCACGACCCCAGGATCCGCTCCGGCCAGACGCCGCTGCCAGGCCACGATCCCCGCAGCCGATGGGTCTTCAGGTTCCAAGCTTGAACGCTTCCAGCACCACGGACAGCATCAGGCCGATGCGCAGGTTGTCGGCCACCACCCAGCCCAGCGAGGGCTCATCGCGAACCAGGTGGGTGCGCAGCCGCACCATCACCTCGAAGGCCAGAACGAGCAGCAGCACCATCGCCGGCCGCCCACCCGGCACGGCCTCCATCAGCAGGCTGGTGAGGTTCTGACCCAGGTAGAACCCCACCAACAGAGCGAGAAGCGCCAGGCTGCCGGCCCGCCAGCTGTTGCGCAGCTGGCCCAGCACCCGGCGGCTCCAGCTCGCGGTCAGTCCCTGGTAGCGGGTGCGCTGGAAGGGCCGGCGGCTCATGGGGCCTCGATCAGCTGCTGGAGCCACGACAGCGTGATCGGCCCGGCGGGGCCACGAGCCTTGGACGGCATGGCGACCGGTGCCGGGCCCTCCCCACTGCCGAGCCCGTTCACCACCGCCCGGGCGTGACGGAATGCGGAGGCGGGTTCATGCCGGGACAGACGGCTGAGGGTGACCACACAGGTCAGGCCAGCGGCGTGGGCGGCGGCCAGACCGCCGGCGGAATCCTCGAGCACCAGCACGCGGGCGGGATCGAGAGCCAGACGGCTCAATGCCAGCCGGTAGCCCTCGGGATCGGGTTTCTTGGCGATCACATCCTCGCCGCAGATCCAGGTGCGGAAGGCGGCGGACACCGAAGCCAGGGCGCCGGCCGCGAGAGCCTCCACGGCAGCCCGGCTGCTGGCGGTGACGATCGCCTGCGTGAGGCCGGCCTCGGCTGCCTCGGTGATCAGCCGCTCCACCCCGGAGCGCAGCGGCAGTGAACCGGCACGCACCAGGGCCGTGTAGTGACGCTGCTTGGCCTGCACCAGGCCATCGAGCCGCTGCTCGGCTGGAGCCTCTCCCTCCTGGTCCCGCAACCAGGTGCGCAGCCGATCGCGACCGCCGCTGACCTTCAAAAGCCGCAGGTAGGTCTCGGGATCCCAGCGGTAGGGCTCGCCGCGCTCGGCGAAGGCCTGGTTGAAGGCCGGCAGATGCCCGTCGAACTCGGTCTCGGCCAGGGTGCCGTCCAGATCCCAGAACAATGCCGCAAGCGGTGGGGCCATGGCCGTGGGGCCGGACGGGGTTGGCGCCCCGAACGTAGACCCCCCGGCGTGAGGGCCGACCAGGGGCACAATGCCTCAAGCCGCTGCTCGCTCCTGAACTCCTCTCCGTCCGAGGCCTGCTGGCGGCTCCCCCCGACGGTGGGGTCTGACGATCTCGCCAGCCTGGCTGCGGCGCTGCGCGAGGGCGGGGTGCCGGAGCTCCCTCCGGAACTGCTGGTGGTGCTGCATCGGCGAGGCCTGGAGCAGTGGGAGGCGATCGCCGGACTGCTGGATCCGGCGCCGGCCCCCGAAGCGCTGGATCACTTCCCCGGGCTCGAGATCGCCTTGCTGCGTCTGGAACAGGCCTGCCGCCTGCGGGAGGGGGTGGCGATCTGCGGCGACTATGACGCCGATGGCATGACCAGCACGGCGCTGCTGGTGGGGGTGCTGCGACGGCTCGGTGCCAGGCCGCAGGCAGCGATACCGAGCCGGATGGCCGATGGCTACGGCCTCAACCCCGGCATGGTCGAGCGGCTGGCGGCTGAGGGTTTGCGTCTGCTGGTCACCGTCGACAATGGCGTCTCGGCCCGGGAGGCGCTGGAGCGGGCCCAGTCCCTGGGGGTGGAGGTGATCCTCACCGACCATCACAGCCTGCCGGAGGAGCTGCCGCCCCATCTGGCCCTGCTCCATCCGGCGGTCACCCCCGAGCGCTCCCCCTACCGGGGCCTGGCGGGGGTGGGTCTGGCCCATCTGCTGGCCAGCAGTCTGTGTCGAAGGCTCGGAAGAAGGGATGGTCTGGAGATCGCCCAGAACCTGTTCTGCATCGGCACGATCGCCGACATGGCTCCCCTGCATGGGGTGAACCGGCGCTGGCTGATCGACGGGCTCCCCGGCCTGAGGCACAGCCCTCTGGCGGGCCTTCGGGCCCTGCAGCAGATCGCTGGCCTTGAGGACGTCCCCCTCGACGCTGAAGCCGTGGGGTTCCAGCTCGCCCCGCGGATCAACGCCGTGGGCCGTCTCGGCGATCCCCTGCTGGTGGTGGACCTGCTCACCACCACGGATGCCCAACGGGCACAGGAGCTGGCACGGGCCTGCGAGGTGCTGAACCGCCAGCGAAAAGAACTCTGCCAGGCGATCGAAGCGGAGGCCCTGGCCCTGCTGGAGGCCGATGGCGAGAGGCGTTCCACCTTTCTGCTGCTGGCCCAGAGTCACTGGCACCACGGCGTGATCGGCATCGTCGCCGCCCGGCTGGTGGAGCGGTTCGGCCGCCCGGTGGCACTGCTGGCTGGGGATGGCGACGGCCGGCTGCGGGCCTCGGTGCGGGCCCCGAAAGGCTTTGCCGTCGATCGCAGCCTCGCGGCCTGCGCCGACCTGCTGGAGCACTTCGGCGGTCATCCGGCCGCAGGAGGCTTCACGGTGCGCGCCGAGGTGGTGGCCCGCCTGCATGAGCGTCTGGATCAGCTCGCCGAAGAATGGCTGGGCGAGCGGGGCAGCACGCTCCCGGTGGAGCCGGAGGCCCTGCTACCGCTGGAGCGCATCGACGAGGCGTTCTGGCGGCAGCTGCAGCGGCTCGAACCGTTCGGGATCGGCAACCCGGCTCCGATCTTCTGGAGCACCGGCTGTCGCATCGCTGCCCAGAAGGTGCTGCGTGGAGGCCATCTCCAGCTGCAGCTCGAGCAGGGGGGCAGGCAACTGCGGGCGATGGCCTGGCGCTGGACCGGGGAGCAGCAGCTGGACAGGCCGGTGGATGTGGCTTACCGCATCCGTCGGGACCGCTGGCAGGGCGTGGAACGTCTCCAGCTGGATCTGGTGGGCCTCAGGCCAAGCCCGGAGGGCGAAGTGATGCTGCGTCGCGGCCAAAGGGCCTACTGGTGCCGACGCAGGGGCGACAGCGTGGTGGTGCGCAACGCCGCAGGACGGGAAGTGATGGACTCAGAAACCGATCATCCACCCTATGTACGCTCCCTGCTCGAGGAAGCCGCCATGGCCCTGGGCCTGGCGGCCTGAGGCAAGGATTTCAGAGAGCGCCTCGGCGGTAGAACAGGATGAAGATCACGGCCGGGCCGGCCAGGGTGATCAGGGCCAGGGCTCCGAAGTTGGCGATCAGATGGAAGTCGATGCCCATGGTTCGGTGGCTCTCGCGAGAGGAAGCAGGTGCGACCCTAGGTGGCCGTCGCCCCTGGGCAGGCCCAGGGCCGTTGGCGTTGTGACGGCTTGTCACAGGAACACGCCCCCACCCTGTGTATGAATAGGTCGATGAAGCACTGGCGTTGCATCAGTGGCTGCGGTGCCTGCTGCCGCCTGGATCCCTCGCTTCGGAGTGAGGCCCTGGAGGCCCTCAGCCCGGAGCAACGGATGCTGTATCTCTCGATGGTGGGGCCGGATGGCTGGTGCGTGCACTTCGACACCGGTGGCCGTCGCTGCCGCATCTACGACCTGCGCCCCGACTTCTGCCGGGTGGAGAACCTGATGCGGCTGTTCGGGGCGGAGGGCGACGATGCCAATGCCTTGGCGATCGCCTGCTGCACCGAGCAGATCCGCTGCGAAGACGGAGGCCGTGGCAGGGTGATGCGGCGCTTCCGTCGTGCGATCCGCCGTCAGCCATGAGCCAGCCCCCCGAGAACGACGCTGCCGCCGACACCTCCGCCGGCGGCCGGCCCGGCAACTGGGGCGCGGTGTTTCTCTCCACCGCCACCACGGTGTTTCTGGCGGAACTGGGCGACAAGACCCAGCTCGCCGCCCTGCTGCTGTCAGCCGAGTCGGGGAGGCCGGTGGTGGTGTTCTTCGGCGCGTCCCTGGCCCTGATCAGCTCCAGCCTGGTGGGAGTGCTGCTGGGACGCTGGCTCTCCACTGTGATGGAGCCGCGCCAACTCGAGCGGGCCGCAGGGGTGCTGATGGTGGCCCTGGGCCTGTGGCTGGGCCGCCAGGCGGTGGTGCATCTGGCACCCCTTCCCGCCGGCGTCTGATCCGTCTCTTCCCCGCTCGCTCCCCGACGTTCGCCTGCTGCCTCCGATGCTCGCCCTGCTCGCTTCCACCTTCGCCACGGTCTTCCTGGCGGAACTGGGCGACAAGACCCAGCTCGCGATCGTGAGTATCAGCGGCACCTCCAGCCGGCCTGGGGCGGTGTTCGCGGGCAGTGCGGTGGCCCTGGTGCTCGCCAGCCTGGTGGGCGCGGCTGCCGGCGGCTCGCTCTCAAGCGTCATCCCCACCGATGCGCTCCAGCTGGCGGCCTCCCTGGGCTTCCTGATCATCGGCAGCCGGCTGATCCTCCGCTCACGGGAGGAACCGGAATCGGCGGCAGAGGCACCTGGCGAAGCGCCGCCGGCCAGCGCTGACGGGGAGAAGGCTCCCACCGCTCCCTAAAGTCAGCGATCCGATGCCGTGGGTGCGCCGCTCCGTCCCAGAGAAGCGGATTCCGTGGTGCCGCCGCCGCCCATCCCCCTGATCCCGCCCGCCGATGAAGTTCACGGTCGCCGACCTGCTCGACCAGCTGTCCACCAGCGAAACCCTTCCTCTGGCGAATCTGGAGAAGGCTCTCGGCCTGGCGGATGCCCAGGAGAAGCAGCAGTTGCGCATCGGCATCGACGCCCTGATTCGCCTGGAACTGCTGCAGGAGACGCCTGACGGCCTCCTGAGGCGAGAGGTGCCGGAGCTGGTCACCGCACGGCTGCGCTGTTCCAGCAAGGGCTTCTGCTTCGCCCTGCGCGAAGACGGCGGCGAGGACATCTACATCCGGGATCACCAGCTCAACCACGCCTGGAACGGGGATCGGGTGCTGGTGCGCATCACTCGGGAGGGGGGGCGGCGACGCTCGCCGGAGGGCGGCGTCCAGTGCGTGCTTGAACGGACTACCACCAGCCTGCTGGCCCAGGTGGAGCGCCAGGACTCCCGGCTGGTGGCGATGCCCCTCGACGATCGGCTGCTCACCGCCATCGACCTTCCCGAAGAAGACAGCGCACACCTCGAACCTGCGGAACCGGCGGTGGTGGACGTGCGCATCGACCGCTTCCCCGTGGGCCAGTTCCCGGCCCAGGGTCATGTCGCCCGCAGCCTGCCGGTGTCCGGCGGCGAGGAGGCCGACCTCGACCTGCTGCTCACCAAGCACCGTCTGCACGAGCGGCCCACCGCTCCCCGGGCCTCCCTCCGCTCCCCCAGCAGCAGCCGCCAGGACCTCACGGCCCTCGTGACCCTTCTGCCCACCGGGTGGAAGGCTCCGGAAGCGCCGGTTCTGCCCGCCCTCTCCCTTGAGGAGCGTGAAGGCGGCTGGCGGCTGTGGCTGCACGCCCCCGCCGTGGCCGAACGGGTGGGAGCCGGCACCAGCCTCGACACCTGGATGCGGGATCAGGGCGAGGCGCTCTGCCTCGGGAACCGCTGGCTGCCCCTGCTCACCCCTGCCCTGACCAAGGCCTCCCAGTTCCGGGTGGGCGAGGAGCAGGAGGCCGTGTCCGTGGCGATGGAGCTGAACGCCGCGGGCGAGCTGGAGCACTACCGCTTCGCCCTCAGCCGGATCAGTCCCACAGCAGCAGTGGATGCCGCCGCTCTCACCGCTCTCGGGGAGCGCAAGCCCAGGTCCCGCACCGTACCAGCCGCCCTCAAGCCACTGAAGGATCAGCTGCCGGTGCTGGAGCAGCTCGTGGCCCTGGCCAGCCTGCTCCGCCAGCGGCGCCTGGCCTCCGGCTCGATCGATCTCGATCTGCCGATGCCGGAGCTCGATCGCCTCGGCGACCTGCGCGTGCCCGCCCCCGATGCCGCCCTGCGCGGATGGCTTGTGGAACTGCCGGCGGCGGATCCGGTGGGGCTGCTACGGGAAGCGGTGCTGGTGGCTCACAGGGCCCTCGGACGCCACCTGGCCGCCCTCAGTCTGCCGGCCCTGTTCGCCCGCAACAGCGCCGCAGATCCGGCGGAGATCAACGAGGTTGCCAAGGCAGCGCTGGCTCTGGAGATCCCGCTGGAGTTGAGCCCCGAAGGCAACGCCAGCGCCGCCGAACTCGCAGCGGCCTTTGCCTCCACCGACCGGAGCCGGGGTCTGCAGCAGCAGCTGCGCAGCAGCCTGAGCCAGGTCCAGCTGGCGGAGGGACCCGGGGAGCATGCCCTGGCCGGGGAGTACGAGGCTTTCGCCCCCTGGTGCTGTCCAGGCCTCCACTACGCCGACTTCTGGAATCAGCAGCTGCTGGTGACCCTCCTCACCGAGGGCAAGGACCGCCCGAGCGTACGTCACAAGACCAGCGTCGATCTTGCCTCCGACAGCTGCCACGGGGCAGTGGACTGGCCGTTGTTCGCCCCGGCCGTGCTGGCCCCGTTCGAACAGGCCCGGACCCGGGGACTGGCCCAGCGGCTCAACGGGCGCACCCGCTTCCTGCAGGAGCTGCAGGACGACACCCTGGCAATGGCGCAGGCCCGCCACGCCGAACCTCTGGTGGGGCAGACGTTGCCTGGGGTGATCAGCGGCGTGCAGAGCTACGGGTTCTTCGTGGAGGTGCCCCCCTCGATGGTGGAGGGGCTGGTGCACGTGAGCTCGCTCAAGGACGATTGGTATGAGTACCGCAGCCGCCAGAACCGCCTGGTGGGGCGAAAGTACCGCCGCACCTACATGGTGGGTGATGCCGTGGAGGTGGAGATCCAGAAGGTGGATGCCCTGCGGCACCAGATCGATCTGGCGGTGCTCCAACCCGAACTGCCGGAGATCGAAGCGGAGCACGACGATGAAGCGATCCAGGAGTCCCGGACCGGCTTCGACGACGACGACCACGAGGACTGAGCCATGGATCCGGTGGTGCTGGCGGTCTCCGGCGCGTCCGCCCAGCCCCTGGCCGAGCGGGCGGTGGCTCTGCTGCTCGAGGCCGATCTCCCGGTGGAGATGGTCACCAGCCGCGGGGCGATCGGCGTGTGGCAGGCGGAGCTCGGCCTGCGGGTTCCCTCGGAACCGGAAGCCCAGGAACGGTTCTGGAGGGAGCGCACCCGCTGCCAGGGCGGCAGGCTGCGCTGCCATCGCTGGAATGACCAGGCGGCCGGCATCGCCAGCGGCAGCTTCCGTACCCAGGGGATGGTGATCCTGCCGGCCAGCATGGGCACGGTGGGCCGGATCGCCTCGGGTGTGGCCCTCGATCTGATCGAGAGGGCGGCCGACGTGCATCTCAAGGAGGCGAGGCCCCTGGTGATCGCACCGCGGGAGCTGCCCTGGAACCTGGTGCACCTGCGCAACCTCACCGCCCTGGCGGAGGCGGGTGCCAGGATCGCGCCGCCGGTGCCGGCCTGGTACCACCGGCCGACCACGATCGAGGAGATGGTGGATTTCCTGGTGATCCGGGTGTTCGATGCCCTCGGTCTGGAGCTCGGCTCCCTGCGCCGTTGGCAGGGCCCCGTGGCGCCGTCATCTTCGCCCTGAGGCCCCTTTCGCCCGCCGCCCTTGGCCCTGCGTCGCCTGCTGCTGCTCCCCCTGCTCTCCCCGCTGCTGGCCGTTGTGCTGGTCGGAGCGTTGAACCCCCGGCCCTCGGTGAGCCTGCGGCTGCTCACCTGGAGCTCCCCATCCCTGCCGATCGGGATCTGGATGGCGGCGGCGGCGGGGACCGGAGCGGTCCTCAGCGGCGGCGCCACGGCGCTGGCCATCGGCGAAGCCGGCGGCTCCCTGCGCCGTCGAGTGCGCCGCCGGCAGGGTTCCGCGGCTGCCGAGCCGAGCTGGAGCGCAGAGGTCTGGGACCATGTCCCGGACCGGGACGAGGCCCGGGACGCCCCGAGGAGGGCCCAGCGACAGCAGGTGGTGGAGGGACCTCCGTCGTGGGGCGCGGGACCATCGCGGGCGCCCGGCGAACCGGCCCCCACCGTGGCGGTACCGTTCCGGGTGCTCCGGCGCGGCGATGGTGGGGGTGTGGCGCCTCCCGAAGCCGAACGGCGGGAAAAGCAGCAGCGGAGTGATCCTGAACCGGTGGCGGTGGCAGCCGACGACGACTGGGGGGCCGCCGAGCGGGACGACTGGTGAACCGTCGGCCCTGCTTAGAGTTCCGCCCTGCCATGAGCGAACCGATCCGGTGACCGACAGCGCTTCCGTTCCCAGCCCGGCCTCCGGGACCGCAGCCCCCGCCAAGGCCAAACCTCCGGCTCCGGAGGATCAGCCCTTCGCCACCTTCGTCCCCGATCTGCTGTTACCCGCCCTCAGCCGAGAGATCGAGGCCTACGGCGGCCCCGCTCCGGCCCTTGCGTTCGAGGAGGGTCCGATGCCGGTGGTGGGCAGCGACTGCTGGATGGTGAAGGGAACCCTGCCGGGTGAGCGCCGTTTCTGGCTCTGCTTCACCGAGCCCGACATCAGCAGCGCCAAGACGATCGCTGTGGCCGAAGCCGGGGCTGATCCCACGCTGCTGGAGTCGTTCCTGATCGATGAGCGCAAGATGACCCTGCCCCTGATCGTTTCGAGGCTGGTTCAGCGGCTGAACGGCCAGAAATGGCTCGGCCCCAACTGAGGCTGCCGCCGCTTCACATCCCGCCCTCGCACGGGCTCACGCCCCCTACGATGGCCGGATTGCGTCCGCTGCCGCACGATGGTGCCTCCCGCCGCCACTGCCTCCGCTCCTGTTCAGCCGATCGGCACCCCGGAGGCCCCGGCCATCAAGGAACCGGTGAAGGACACGATCCTCACGCCGCGCTTCTACACCACCGACTTCGAAGCGATGGCGGCGATGGACCTCCGCCCGAACGAGGCTGAACTGGAAGCCATCTGCGAAGAGTTCCGCAAGGACTACAACCGCCATCACTTCGTGCGCAACGAGGAGTTCGAGGGGGCAGCCGACAAGCTCGATCCCGAAACCCGCAAAGTGTTCGTGGAGTTTCTCGAGCAGAGCTGCACCTCCGAGTTCTCCGGCTTCCTGCTCTACAAGGAACTGAGCCGCCGGATCAAGGAGAAGAACCCCCTTCTGGCTGAGTGCTTCGCCCACATGGCCCGCGATGAGGCCCGCCACGCAGGCTTCCTGAACAAGGCGATGAGCGATTTCGGCCTGCAGCTTGATCTCGGCTTCCTCACCGCCAACAAGGCCTACACCTACTTCAAGCCGGCCTACATCTTCTACGCCACCTACCTTTCCGAGAAGATCGGCTACTGGCGCTACATCGCGATCTACCGCCACCTCGAGAAAAACCCCGACAGCAAGATCTTCCCGATCTTCAACTTCTTCGAGAACTGGTGCCAGGACGAGAACCGCCACGGCGACTTTTTTGACGCCCTGATGAAGGCCGTCCCCAGCACCGTCACCGGCTTCACCGCCAAGCTCTGGTGCCGCTTCTTCCTTCTGGCCGTGTTCGCCACCATGTACGTGCGCGATGTGGCCCGCAAGGAGTTCTATGAGGCCCTCGGCCTCGACGCCCGCGCGTACGACAAGTACGTGATCGCCAAAACCAATGAAACCTCGGCCCGCGTTTTCCCGGTGGTGCTCGACGTGGAGAATCCCAGGTTCTGGGATCGGCTGGAGCGACTGGTCAGCAACAACCAGGCCCTCCAGGAGGCCGAGGACTCCGGTGCCCCGGCTCCGATCAAGGCGCTACGCAAACTTCCCTACTGGGGCGCCAATGCCCTCGAGATGGCCAAACTGTTCCTGATGGCGCCCATCGCCAGCAACCGCTTCCAACCTGCGGTGCGCTGAACCCTTGACCCCGTCCGCCACTCCCCTGACCAGCCGGCCGTCGGCAGGTCTTCACCACTCCTCCTGGCGATCCGTTCTCGAACCGGTTCTGGCCGGCGGCACAGCCGCCGGTGCCGACCTGGTGGAGGTGTTCCTTGAGCGCACCGACCACACCGGTGTCCTGGCCGAGCAGGAGGCGATCACCAGCGTCAGCCCGGCCTTCGGGGCCGGGGCCGGCATCCGCGTCTTCCTTGATGGTCGCGACGGGTTCGTCTCCACCAACGACCTCAGCTCCGGCGGTCTGCTCAACGCCCTCGATCAGGCCCTCGGCATGCTGGGGCTGCTGCGTCCCGCCAGCGGCCACGGGGGCTTCATGGGCCTGCACAAGCTGCGGGATCACGGCGCCGGCAAAGAGCTGTGGCTCGAGCAGTGCCCGTCTCTTGCGGAAGCCACCGGCCGGCTTCTCGAAGGCACCGATCGCCTGCAACGGCACGGCCATCATCTGCAGGCACGGAGAGCCACGTACGCCCGCGACTGGCAGGAAGTGCTGGTGGCCGCCAGCGATGGCACGTATGCCCGCGACATCCGGCTGCACCAATCGGTGGGGCTGAGTGTGCTGGCCGCCGACGGCGACCATCGCGCCAGTCTCGGCCGACGCTACGGCACCTCCGATCGGCCCGACGATCTGCGCGCCTGGGATGCCGAGGCAGCCGCCATCGATCTCACCGAGAGCGCTGCCCGCATGCTCTACGCCGACTACGTGGAGGCGGGGCAGTTCCCGGTGGTGCTCGCCAACCGCTTCGGCGGCGTGATCTTCCATGAGGCGTGCGGCCATCTGCTGGAAACCACCCAGGTCGAGCGGGGAACCACGCCCTTCGCCGAACGGGTGGGTGAGCCGATCGCCCATGAGGCCGTGACGGCGATCGATGAGGGGCTCAGCGATGGCGCCTTCGGATCCCTGTCGATGGACGACGAGGGCATGGAACCGCAGCGGACCGTGCTGATCGAGAACGGCATCCTGCGCCGCTTCCTCTCCGACCGGGCCGGCGAACGGCGCACCGGCCATGCCCGCACCGGCAGCGGTCGCCGCCAGAGCCATGCCTTCGCCGCCGCCAGCCGCATGCGCAACACGTACATCGCCGCTGGCCCACACAGCCCCGCTGAGCTGATCGCCTCGGTCGACCGCGGCCTCTACTGCAAATCGATGGGTGGTGGCAGCGTCGGTCCTACCGGGCAGTTCAACTTCGCCGTGGAGGAGGCCTTCCTGATCGAGAACGGCGAACTCACCAAACCGGTGAAAGGCGCCACCCTGATCGGCGAGGCCAAGGAAGTGATGCCGCGCATTTCGATGTGTGCCAACGACCTCGACCTGGCTGCCGGTTTCTGTGGCTCGGTGAGCGGCAGCATCTTCGTCACGGTGGGCCAGCCCCACATCAAGGTGGATTCGATCACCGTGGGGGGACGCTGACCATGACGAGCAGCAGCACCGCCCGGCCGGAAGTCTCCGGTGGACTCGATGCCACCGATCTGCGCCAGCGACTGGTGGATCTGGCCACCACCAGCGGTGTGAAGCGCTGGGATCTCGGAGCCGGCTGCAGCACCGACACCTCTGTGCAAGTGGACAGGGGCGAACCGAAGCAGATGAAGGGGGCCCAGCGCAGCGCCATCACCGTGCGTGTGTGGAACGACCAGGGGCTGGTGGGCGTCACCAGCACGTCGGATCTCTCCGACTCCGGACTGGAGCGGGCCCTGGCCGGCGCCCGTGATGCCAGCGCCTTCGGCAATCCGGAGGACACGCCGGCCTTCTCCCCCCTGGCCACAGCTCCCCTGGCCCCACTCGAGCAACCCCTGCACCAGCCGGTAGGCATCCTCGATCTGCTCGCCACCCTCAAGGAGGCCGAGCGGGATCTGCTGGGGCGCCATCCGGCCATCGGCACCGTTCCCTACAACGGTCTTTCGCAGCGGAGCAGCGACCGGCTTTACCTCAACAGCGAAGGCGCGTGCCGCCAACAGCGGCTCACCACGGCCAGCCTCTATCTGTACGCCCGCGCCGAGGAGACCGGCCGCAAGCCGCGCAGTGCCGGTGCCGTGCGTCTCGCCTACGGCGCCGGCAGCCTCGACATCGCCGGCTGCATCGAGGAGGCCGCCGCCCGCACCATCGCCCACCTCGACTACGCCCCGATCGACACCGGGCGCTACACCTGCGTCTTCACGCCCGAGGCCTTCCTCGATCTGATCGGCGCCTTCAGCAGCATGTTCAACGCCCGCGCCGTGCTCGATGGCGTCAGCCTGAGCACCAGGGAGTCGCTGGGAGCACCCGTGGCCGTGCCGTTCCTCTCGATCCACGACAACGGCCTGAACCCCGGCAACATCGGCGCCTCCACGTTCGACGGCGAAGGCACCCCCACCCGCAGGCTTGCGCTGGTGGAGGCGGGAACCCTTCGCAACTTCCTGCACTCGGAGGCCACGGCCCGGGCGTTCGGCGTGAGCCCCACCGGCCATGCCGGCCTGGGCGCGAAGGTGTCGGTGGGGCCCGACTGGTTCGAGATCGGCCCCGCCGAGGGGGCCGAGGGCGGCGCCACCGGCCTTGATCACGGGGTCGGCGATGGCGATCCCCGTGGCCTGGTGCTGATCGATTCCCTCTCCGCCCTCCATGCGGGCGTGAAGGCGAGCCAGGGCTCCTTCTCCCTGCCCTTCGACGGCTGGCTGATCCGCGGCGGCGAACATCGCTCGATCGAGGCGGCCACGGTGGCCGGTGACATCCGCCAGGTGCTCCAGGGCATCGTGGGCTTCGAAGGCGAGGCCAAGATCACGCCGAGCGGACTGTGTCCCCACGTCTGGGTGGAGGGTTTATCGATCACCGGCGAAGGCTGAATACCGGTCGATCGAAGCGAGGCAACCAGCGATGAAGGTCCTGTTCTGGGGTACTCCGGCCTACGCAGTGGTGACGCTCGACGCCCTGGTGGCGGCGGGCCATGAGCTGGTGGGTGCCGTCTCCCAGCCGGATCGGCGTCGGGGCAGGGGCCGGGACCACGTGCCCTCGCCGGTGAAGGCAAGAGCGCTGGACCTGGGCCTGCCGGTGTTCACCCCCACACGCATCCGCCGCGAACCCGACACCCAGCAGCAGCTCGCGGACCTGGGGGCGGATGTCTCGGTGGTGGTGGCCTTCGGCCAGATCCTGCCCACCGGGGTGCTGGACCAGCCTCCCCTGGGCAGCTGGAACGGCCACGGGTCCCTGCTCCCCCGCTGGCGCGGCGCGGCCCCGATCCAGTGGGCCCTGATGGAGGGCGACACGGAAACCGGCGTGGGGATCATGGCGATGGAGGAAGGACTCGACACCGGCCCGGTGCTGCTGGAGAGGGCGCTGCCGATCGGTCTTCGGGACAACGCCCACGACCTGGCCGCCCGGCTGGCCGCCCTTACCGGTGAGCTGTTCGTGGAGGCTCTGCCTCGGATCGCTGCCGCTGGAGCGGGAAGCCGATCGGAGCGTTGGCAGCGGCTGGCACTCACGCCCCAGGCGAAGGAGGGTGTGCGCCTGGCCCGACCGATCGCCAAGGACGATTTCCGCATCGACTGGAGCCGCCGGGCCCTCGAGCTGCATCGCCAGGTGATGGGGCTCTACCCCGGGGCCTTCACGAGCCGCGGCGAAACACGCATGAAACTGCGGGCCACGGAGCCCCTGATCAAGCGGCTGGCCCCGGAGCTCTCCCCGGAGGCTGCGCTGCTGGCCGTGAACCATGCTCCTGGCCGGGACGCCGATCCCGGCGGGGACGCACCGGGCACCGTGCTGGAGGTGGTCGAGGGGGTGGGGTTGGTGATCGCCACCGCCGGATGCCCCCTGCTCATCCGGGAGGCCCAGCTGGAGGGGAAAGGCCCCAGCAGCGGCCAGCCGATGGTGCAGCAACTGGGGTTGCGACCGGGGGATCGACTGGGACCTTGAAGATCTGTGTTGTCAGTGTTCTCTGACACCTGCCACTGCATCGGGGGGCGGTAGACCGTTCCCACGGTGCTGTGGGGCCATGGTGATGAAAAACAGAACGTATGGTGAGCTCTGCCTGGTGCGCTCCACAGGCAATGGCTGCCTGATCTACCGCGACATGGTGGGCCGCTTTGTGGTCCTCCATGCGGCTGCACCCGAGGAAGGGAGACCAGTCGCCACGCTCGCCGGTGCCTATGCGGAATGCCGGGGGCTTGAGGAGGCCAGGCGAGCGATCGAGCAGGAACCGGCCGCATGAACATTCAGGCGGTGGTCGTGCTGCCCTGGGGTTGGCGACGATGCAGCTCGTGCAGTCCCTCAAGCTGATTGTGCACCGAAACCAGCTGGTCGCAGATATGTCGGCTGTTATCGATCCGGGCCAGGGCCAGCAGCATGGCCTCCACCTGGGCCTTGCAGTCGATCAGCACGCGGCACTCGGGAGAGCCGGGTTCGTAGGTCATCGAAGGTGGGTCAACAACACCTAGTGCACCGCAGCCCGACCGGGGAAACTGTCGCAATCACTGCGTTTTGGCAGGCCCACCTGCTCTGCCTCCACTTTCTCAGCGCCTGCGTCGGGGTGCCGGCGGGCGGCTGTCCCGCCGAGGGGCACCATCCCGCCGGCGGCCCCGCCCACCGCTGAGATCCAGCGGCGGGGCGCTGAGCACGGTGGGCTCGAACCCTGCCACCTCCTGACGCGGCAGGGTGGTGCCGATCAGCCGCTCGATGGCCCGCAAAAGCTCGTGCTCCTCGGCCGCCACCAGCGAGATCGCATGACCGTTCTGCCCGGCGCGGCCGGTGCGACCGATGCGGTGCACGTAGTCCTCGGCCACGTTGGGCAGATCGAGGTTCACCACGTGGGGCAGCTGGTGGATGTCGATGCCGCGGGCGGCGATGTCGGTGGCCACGAGCACCCGCACCTCGCCGCTCTTGAAGCCGGCCAGGGCACGGGTGCGGGCTCCCTGGCTCTTGTTGCCGTGAATGGCCGCCGCCGCGAGCCCCTCGGCCTCCAAGCGCTCAGCCACCCGGTTGGCGCCGTGCTTGGTACGCGAGAACACCAGAACCTGCTGCCAGTCGTTGGTGCGGATCAGGTGGCTCAGCAGATCCGGCTTCCGGGCCATGTCACAGGGGTGGAGCAGCTGCTCCACCGTCGTGGCGGCCCGGTTCTCCGGGGTGGCCTGCAGATGCACCGGGTTGTGGAGCAGACCGGTGGCCAGCTTGCGGATCTCGCCGGAGAAGGTGGCGGAGAACAGCAGATTCTGCCGATGACTCGGCAGCAGCGAAAGGATGCGACGGATGTCGCGGATGAAGCCCATGTCGAGCATGCGGTCGGCCTCATCCAGCACCAGGATCTCCACCCGATCGAGGCGGAGGGCGTTCTGCTGCTGCAGATCCATCAGGCGGCCGGGCGTCGCCACCAGCACATCGGCGCCGCGGCGCAGACGCTGCATCTGGGGATTGATGCTCACGCCTCCGAAGACCACATCGGCGCGCAGATCGAGATAGCGGCCATAAGCCATCACGCTCTCCCCCACCTGGGCCGCCAGCTCCCGGGTGGGGGTGAGCACCAGGGCGCGTACCACGCCGGCCCGGGCGTGGGGACCATGGCGAAGACGCTCCAGCATCGGCAGGGTGAAACCGGCGGTTTTGCCGGTGCCCGTCTGGGCCGCCGCCATCACATCGCGCCCCTCCAGCACAGCGGGGATGCACTGGCGCTGGATCGGTGAAGGGGTGCGGTAGCCCTTGCCGGCCACGGCCTTGAGGATCGGCTCAGACAGGCCGAGGTCGGCGAAATCCGCCGCCAGTCCGGCCTCCGGCGGAGCGATCGTGGTGAAGGGCACCAGGGGTGGGGCACCGCCCTCCGGCGTGCGCTCTGCCGTGGCAGCGACAGGATTGGGCCGCCGCCGTGGAGAGCGCGAGGGGATAGCGCCACCCGACGGACTGGCGGCAGCGGAGCGGCGGGTGGAGCCGGAAGAAGGCGTGGCGATCGGGGCGCGGATGCGGATGTTTCAACCCTAGGTGGGTTCACTCCCTTGCCCACTCAAGGCTGAAAGTGCTGGCAGCGTTCGCACGGGCCCTCCGGCAGGACGGCGCAGCGCAGCAGGGGACTGCGGGCGTTGAAGCGGCAGCGGGGGTCGCCGATCACCCAGCCGCCGTTCCACGGACGCGCATCCTGCGGCTGCGCCTGGGGCTTGACCTGTAGCGCCACGCTCGCCAGCTCGTAGCGGCCATCCCTCAGCTGGTAGCGATGGCGACGCTGCAGCACCAGGAAACTGCGGCCGCCATGGGCGAGCCAGCGACCAGGCTGGGGTACTTCGGCCAGGGCCTCCACCTGCAGGCTGTCGATCAGGCGGTCGGAGTCGATCTGGCGGAGCTCGATGCGCATCGGCTCAGGAAGCGCCACCTTCGTCCTGGGCCGGTGGCAGCAAACGCTCCGAGAATCCCCACAGGAACAGGGCGGCCACGCTGAGCAGCAGCGCCCATTCAGGAATCACGACGGACGGCAGGATCAGACGCAGCAGCAGTCGCAGCCCCACCAGACCCACCGCGAGATACCCCGCGGTCTCCAGATTGCGGAACACTTCCAGCCAGCGGATGAACAGCTCGGCGGTGAGCCGCAGGGCGATGACTCCGATCACCCCGCCGGCCATCACCAGAGCGAGCCGGTCGGTCACCGCCACCGCGGCCGCCACACTGTCGAGGGAGAAGGCCAGATCGGTGAAGGCGAGCGTGGCGATCACCGCGCCCATGCCGGCGCCGTGGCCATGGGCTGGGGCGGTGGCGATGGCTGGATCGCCAGGGCCCGCGTCCTGACGGCCTCCCCCGGCCGGCTCGTCGTCGGCCCCCAGCAGATGGCGGCCGCAGAGCCAGAGCAGGTAGGCCGAGGCTGCCAGTTCCAGAGGCCAGAAATCCAGCACCCAGCGGGCGGCCACGATCAGGGCCAGCCGGAACAGCAGGGCCAGCAGCAGGCCGAGGTTGAGGGCCTGGCGCTGGCGGGCCGGATCGTGCAGCCGGCGGGAGATCGCCGCCAGGGCGATGGCGTTGTCGGCCGAGAGCACGGCCTCAAGAGCCACCAGCAGGGGCAGCAGCAGGGCCACCTCCCCCCACTGGTCGGCCGCCTGGATCAGCGGCGTGATGGACTGAACCGATTCCGCTTCCATCGCAGGGCCTTCGCTCGGCAACGGAGCGCGAAAGCGTCACTCTAGAAACGTACCCACCAGCTTCCTGGAGCATGGAGCTACACAGCCGGCTCATGCATGCCGAGGCGGGCCGGTGCGTGGTGTGCGTGCGGGCCCGGGCCAACGGTCACGACCTGGGCAGCGCCCTGGGGGAGGGGGCGACAGCTGAGGAGGCCGAGGACCGGGCCCTGGAGCGGCTGCGTCAGCGCCTCACCACCACGCCGTCGGCAGGGAGCGCCAGCGATCGGGAGCCTGCCGTGGCCCCCGCATCAGCGCCCGCGAAAGCTGCGGCGCCCCTCCGTTCCGCCACCGCAGCTTCACCCTCGCTGCCCCCTCTGTCTGCCCAGTCCTCGGCCCCGGCGACACCACCATCAGCGGCGCCCCCTCCCCCCACCGAGGCTGCCCCGCACGAACCGCCGCCCGACCCGGAGGACTGGAGCGGCGAACTGGCAGCGCTGGATCGGGAACTGCAACGGCTTGGCTGGAGCCGGGAGCAGGAGGCGCTCTATCTGGAGCGGGCCTTCGGTCACCCCAGCCGCAGCCGGCTCACCACTTACACCGATCTGCTGGCTTATCTGCGGGCCCTGGAGGCCATGGCCCCGGGGCACGATCCCGAGCAGGTGGCCGTACCCCTGCGGCGCCGGGATCTGCTCGCCCAATCAGACCAACTGCTGGCCAGGCTCGGCTGGCAGGCCGAGCAGGGGCGGAGATTCCTGGAGCAACAGCTGGGCGCGAGCAGCCGCAGCCAGCTCGATGAGGCCCAGTTGCTGCACTTCAACCTGCTGCTGGAGGAGGCCCTGCTCGAAGCCGGGGGGGACGCATGCGAGCCTGGATCCACTGCCTGATTTCCCTTCGTCTCGATGAGCCTCCGCATCGGCATCAACGGCTTCGGCCGCATCGGTCGCCTCGCCTTCCGCCGCGCCTGCAGCGTCGCCGACGTGGAGGTGGTGGCGATCAACGACCTGATCGATGTGGAGTACCTGGCCTACATGCTCCGCTACGACTCCACCCATGGCCGCTTCCAGGGCGAGGTGGCGGTGGAGAACGGCCAGCTTGTGGTGAACGGCAATCCCATCCGCATCACCGCCGAACGGGACCCGGGCAATCTGAAGTGGGGCGATGTGGGTGCGGACTACGTGCTGGAGAGCACCGGCTTCTTCCTCACCGAGGAATCAGCCCGCGCCCACCTCAACGCCGGCGCGCGCCGGGTGGTGATGAGCGCACCCTCCAAGGACGCCACGCCGATGTTCGTGATGGGGGTGAACCACAGCAGCTATGCAGGCCAGCAGATCGTGTCCAACGCCAGCTGCACCACAAACTGTCTGGCGCCGATGGCCAAGGTGGTGCACGACAACTTCGGCATCGTGAATGGGCTGATGACCACCGTGCACGCCACCACCGCCACCCAGAAAACAGTGGACGGCCCTTCGGTGAAGGACTGGCGTGGGGGCCGCGGTGCCGCCCAGAACATCATCCCCAGCTCCACCGGCGCCGCCAAGGCCGTGGGCCGGGTGATCCCCGAGCTCAACGGCAAGCTCACCGGCATGGCCTTCCGCGTGCCCACCCCCGATGTGTCGGTGGTCGACCTCACCGTGAACCTGGCCATCCCTGCCAGCTACGAGCAGATCAAGGCCGCGATGAAGGCCGCCAGCGAGGGGGCGATGGTCGGCATCCTGGGCTACACCGAAGATGACGTGGTGAGCACCGATTTCATCGGCGAAAGCTGTACCTCGGTGTTCGATGCCAAGGCCGGCATCGCCCTGAGCGACACCTTCGTGAAGCTGGTGGCCTGGTACGACAACGAATGGGGTTACAGCTGCAAGTGCATCGACCTGATGCAGCACATGGCCACCGTGGCCTGACCCCCCGGCTCAACTGCGGGAAGGGCAGTGGCGACGGATCAGGGAAACGCCGATCCCCAGCCGCTCCTGGTGGGCGTAGGCCTCCTTCTCCAGCGCCTTCTCCCGCGCTGAGACGTCGGCGTAGAGGGGATCGGCCAGATGCTCGCGCATCCGCGGGCTCAGATTGGCGTCGAGCCCAAGCACCACCGGGGCCGCCTCGAGCGAGCCACCGGCGCAGCTCTGGGCCACATGGATGGCTTCGTGGTTCAACACCCGCGCGAACTCCAGCGAGCCCTTCTGCACCACCTCAGGCTGCACCCGCAGGGTGCGTTCGGCATGGTCCCACTCACCGGCTGCACCGGGCTTGCGGGGCTCCTCCAGCACCAGCCGTGCGCCGGCGGCCTGCAGGGCCTGCAGCAGGTCGCTGATCGCCTGCTGTTCGGTCTCGAACCCGGGCGGATTGGCAATCCGCTCGCGGATCTGCGCCAGGCTCAGTTCCGGCTCGCCGGCCCGTCGCCGGTAGCGATAGCGGGTGCCGCCATCGGGGAGCGGTTCGGCCACCGGAATCCAGGCCTGGTCCCCCTGGCTGAGTTCGTCGAACAGGCCGCCCTGCACCAGCGCCAGGGGTTGTTCATCGGGATCCGGAGGCGGCAGGCGGCGCTGCAGAAGCTGCGGGAGCGCTGCGTTACGCGCCGCCAGGGATGCGGCGCCCTCGAACAGATCGGGGACGGCCGCAAGGCCGAGGCAGAGGGTGACGGCGCTGATCGCCAGGGTGAAAGGGCCGCTCCAGCTTCGCCGCTTCAGGGGGCCGCCGCAGCGCCCGCACACCGGCGCCGACCGCGGGAGGTACTGCACACGGAGGGGCAATCCCTGACAGCTGGAACAGCGGAATCGGGGCATCGGACCGTGAACCCTGCACGTCCCAGCTTGACGGGTGGGAGGGCACCGCGGGCGGCGGGGTCCGGTTGCGAAGATCGGACCTTCTGTCTCTCCCCCGCCGATGCCCCTCACCGCCCTGGTGCGCCAGCTGCAGCAGGTGCCGCTCACCGGCGAACTGGGCGCGCGCCTGCGGCGCAGCGACCGGCTGCGCCTCGGCGGCGGCGGACGGGGGGCCCGGGCCCTGGTGAGCAGTGCCCTGGCCAGCTCCGCGGGAGCGCCGCTGCTGGTGGTGGTGCCCACCCTCGAGGAGGCCGGCCGCTGGGCCGCCCTGCTGGAGCTGATGGGCTGGAGCAGCTGCCATCTGTATCCCACCAGCGAAGGCTCGCCCTACGAACCCTTCGATCCCACCAGCGAGATCACCTGGGGGCAGCTGCAGGTGCTGGGCGAGCTGCTCGACGGCGGCGAGCGCTTCGCGATCGTGGCCACCGAGCGGGCCCTCCAGCCCCACCTGCCGCCGCCGCAGGCCCTGCGCTCCCGCTGCCTGAGCCTGCGCAAGGGCGACACGGTGAACCTGGAGGAGCTGGGCGAAACGCTGGCCCGGCTCGGCTACGAGCGGGTTCCCTCGATCGAGCAGGAGGGCAGCTGGAGCCGCCGGGGCGACATCGTCGATGTCTTCCCGGTGAGCGCTGAGCTACCGGTGCGGCTGGAATTCTTCGGGGAGGAACTGGAGAAGCTGCGGGAGTTCGACCCCGCCACCCAGCGCTCCCTCGATCCGATCGAGGTGGTGCGTCTCACCCCCACCGGTCACGGGCCGCTGATTGCGGCGGCCCTGCGCGAGAGCCTGCCTGACGGCCTCGACCAGTTGCTGGATCCGGAAGCCTTCGAGCACTTGCTGGAGGGCGGCACACCCGAGGGGCTGCGAAGGCTGTTGGGCAGGGCCTGGGAACAGCCGGCCTCCCTGCTCGACTACCTGCCACCGTCCACGCTGATCGCCGTCGACGAACGGCGCCACTGCCTCGCCCATGGCCAGCAGTGGTTCGACCACGCCGACAGCCACCACGGCGAGGTGGTGACCGAACGGGCAGCCGCCACCGGTCTGACGCCGGCCGCGCTGGCCGCGCTGTTGCCCCCCTCCCTCCACCGGCCCGCCGCCGAGGCCCTGGCCCTGACCGAAGCATTCAGCGGATTCGATCTGGCGGAGCTGCAGGAGAGCGACAACCACCCCAATGCCTTCGATCTGGCCTCCCGGCCGGTGCCTGCCCACCCCAACGCCTTCGGCCGACTGGCGGCGCTGATCAAGGGCTTCCAGGCGGAGAAGGCCAGGGTGTGGCTGCTCTCGGCCCAGCCCAGCCGGGCAGTGGCCCTGCTGGAGGAGCACGACGCGATCGCGCGCTTCGTGCCCAATGCCGCCGACTTCCCGGCCATCGACCGGCTGATCGAGCAGAACACGCCGGTGGCCCTCAAGCTGCGCGGCACCGCCGAGCTGGAGGGGCTGCAGCTGCCGGCCTGGAAGCTGGTGCTGATCACCGACCGGGAGTTCTTCGGCCAGCACGCCCTGGCCGCCAGCGGCTACGTGCGCCGGCGCCGCAAGGCCGCCAGCCGCACGGTGGATCCGAACAAGATGCGGCCGGGCGATTTCGTGGTGCACCGCAACCACGGCATCGGCCGCTTCCTGCGGCTCGAGAAGCTGGCGATCAGCGGCGAAACCCGCGACTACCTGGCAGTGCAGTACGCCGACGGGCTGCTGCGGGTGGCGGCCGATCAGCTCGGCAGCCTGGGGCGCTACCGGGCCACCGGTGAGCAGGCCCCCGAGCTCAACCGCATGGGCGGCACGGCCTGGAGCAAGGCGAAGGAGCGGGCCCGCAAGGCCGTGCGCAAGGTGGCACTCGATCTGGTGAAGCTCTACGCCGAACGGCACAAGTCGCCAGGCTTCGGCTATCCCCCCGACGGCCCCTGGCAGAGCGAACTGGAGGATTCCTTCCCCTACGAGCCCACTCCCGACCAGCTGAAGGCGATCGTGGAGGTGAAGCGCGACATGGAGAAGCCCCAGCCGATGGACCGGCTGGTCTGCGGCGACGTGGGCTTCGGCAAGACCGAGGTGGCGATCCGCGCCATCTTCAAAGCGGTGACGGCCGGCAAGCAGGTGGCGATGCTGGCCCCCACCACGGTGCTGGCGCAGCAGCACTGGCGCTCGCTCAGCGAGCGCTTCGCCCCCTATCCGCTGAGGGTGTCGCTGCTCAACCGCTTCCGCACGGCCGCCGAACGCAAGGTGATCCAGGAGGGCCTTGCGGAAGGCACGGTGGATGTGGTGGTGGGCACGCACCAGCTGCTGGGCAAGGGCACCCGCTTCCGACAGCTGGGCCTGCTGGTGGTGGATGAGGAGCAGCGCTTCGGCGTGAACCAGAAGGAGAAGATCAAGGCGCTGCGCAAGGACGTGGACGTGCTGACGCTCTCCGCCACGCCGATCCCCCGCACCCTCTACATGAGCCTCTCGGGCGTGCGGGAGATGAGCCTGATCACCACGCCGCCGCCGCTGCGGCGCCCGATCAAGACCCACCTGGCAGCCCGCGACGAGGAGGCGGTGCGCAGCGCGATCCGCCAGGAGCTCGACCGCGGCGGCCAGGTGTTCTATGTGGTGCCGCGGGTGGAGGGGATCGAGGAGGTGGCCGGCCAGCTGCGTGAGATGCTGCCGGGCCTGAAGCTGCTGGTGGCCCACGGCCAGATGCCGGAGGGGGAACTGGAGAGCGCGATGGTGGCCTTCAACGCCGGCGAGGCCGATGTGATGCTCTGTACCACAATCATCGAGAGCGGGCTCGACATCCCCCGGGTGAACACGATCCTGGTGGAGGACGCCCACCGCTTCGGTCTGGCCCAGCTCTACCAGCTGCGGGGTCGTGTGGGCCGCAGCGGCATCCAGGCCCATGCCTGGCTGTTCTATCCCGGCGATGCCTCGCTGAGTGAGGCGGCGAGGCAGCGGCTGCGGGCGATCCAGGAGTTCGCCCAGCTCGGCTCGGGCTACCAGCTGGCGATGCGCGACATGGAGATCCGCGGCGTGGGGAACCTGCTGGGGGTGGAGCAGAGCGGTCAGATGGAGGCGATCGGCTTCGACCTCTACATGGAGATGCTGCAGGAGTGCCTGGCGGAAATCCAGGGCCAGGACATCCCGGCGGTGGACGACACCCAGATCGACCTGCCGGTGACGGCCTTCATCCCCGCCGACTGGATCGCTGAGAACGAGGAGAAGATCGCGGCCTATCGCGCTGCCTCCGAGTGCGGCAGCAGGGAATCGCTGGTGGAGCTGGCGGCGGGCTGGACCGACCGCTACGGCACCCTGCCGGCTCCGGTGCAATCGTTGCTGCAGCTGATGGAGCTGAAGCTGGTGGCGCGCCGCTGCGGCTTCTCCCGCATCCGCCAGGAGAAACCGAACATCGCCCTGGAGACGCCGATGGAGGAGCCGGCCTTCCGGCTGCTGCGCCAGGGTCTGCCCCAACACCTCCACGGCCGGCTGGTGTACCAGAGCGGCAGCGGCAGCAGCGCCAAGGTGCTGGCCCGCGGGCTGGCGGTGCTGCCGATGGAGAAGCAGATCGAGCAGCTCATGGAGTGGCTGGCCGCGATGGCAGCCCAGCTCCCCGGCGCCGATGGGCTCAGCGAGGCCGTCAGGGCCGAACAGCTCGCCGCGAGGAACGAGGCGGTGCTCACGGTGTGAGGCGAGAAATCCCCGGCGGGCCACACCTACGGAGAGGATGGCCCCAACGATCCCCGCATCTCCGTTGATCGACCTGAGCACCTACCGCCCCAAGGGCGACAAGCGCAACACGGCCTTCTTCGAGGAGAACCTGCCGCGGGTGTATGAGCGCCGGGCCGCCTCCGGCATTGACGGGCTGGTGGGGCAGATGGCGGCGATAGTGGTGCAGGTGGATCACGGCCATGCGATCGAGGCCATGGCCGAACTGGCTCTGATGGGTCCGTATCGCTTCCGCGAGTGCTGGCTCAGCGAGACCCACCGCATCTATCTGCAGGCAGCGGCGGCGGGCCAACCCCAGCTGATCCTGCTGGAGCCCCTCACCACCGAGTACGACGACGAGGTGACGCGCTGGAACACGATGTATCCCCTTTCAGCGAAACGGCCCAACGCCCGCTACATCGGCGAGATCTATAACTGCGGCGACTGCGGCGCCGTGCGCGGGATCCTCGAGAGCCAGAACATCCGCTTCGTGTATCCCGGCGAGATCACCAACAGCTTCTATGCGCTGGAGCATCTCACCTTCACCTTCCTCTCCGACTACACCTACAACCGGGTGGGCTATGTCGACGTGCCGCTCGACAGCCTCGCCCCCCTCGACCTGGGCGATCGGGTGCTGCTCGACGACGAACCACTGGAGGTTCTGGAGCAAGCGGCCCGCAAGCACGAGCTCCACGGCCTGGCCGGCAAGGTGCTGGGCGTCGACCACCTGGCCACCAGGGTGTTGGCTGGCGAACGGGAGGATGCGCTGCTCGAGTACCTCACGATGGTTCCCTACTACTTCTGGGGCGCCTACAACATCGCCGAGATGAACTCCTCCACCAACGTCACACGCCATCCTTCGGTGGAGGATGAAAAACTCTCGCCGGCGAGGGTGTTCACCGCCAACAACACGCCTTCGTATCTGAACTCGCTGGTGAACCTGCCGATGCCCACCGAGGAGTTCGTGCGCAACTTCGGCCGCCGGATGCATCACCTGGCTTACGAGGTGGCCGATGGCGAGGTGTCCGGCGTCAAGAACGTCGACTTCGTGGTGGAGATCCTCCGCGACCTGGGCGTGCCGTTCCTGGCGGAGGTGGTGGGGGAATGCACCGACCAGCCCAACCTCAAGCAGATCTTCTCCAGGAGCTCACCTCACACCCTGCTGATCACGGAGTACGTGCAGCGCTGCCTGGGCTACGAGGGCTTCTTCACCCGCGACAACGTGGCGGCGCTCACCGAGGCGGCGGGCCATGAGGAGCGCTACGCCCACGGCCAGGTGTTCGACTGAGCCCGCCCCGCAACGAAACTTTGTTAAGATCCTGAGAACTTTTGTGAAGGGTGTCCATGGGAGAGCTGATCCAGGCCGGAACCGCTGAGCCCTTGGCATCCCTGCTGCCGATGCTGGTCGCCGCTGCAGGCCTCGGTCTCTATGCAGTGATGGGTTCGGGCAGCGAGAACGATGACGACGACTCCACCCCCGGGGGCGGTCTTATGCAGCCCGTGGCCTGAGGGTCCGAAGGTTCCCATCACGGGCTCCGGCCAGGCGATCCAGGCCGCTTGACGGCAGGTTCAGAACTTGAGCTGGCCGCCGGCAGTGCCCGGCTGGTGGGAGACCAACCGCCTGTGCAACATGACCGAGTCCATCGGCATGATCGTGATCTCCCGTTGTACCGGGATCCGCCCTTGATGGGGTGCAAGCAAGCAGGTCTGCGAGGCTGTTCATCACCTGCAGGCCTGTGCCTGCGGCGGGTTCTCGCTAGCGCTGAGAGGAGGCCTCAGGCAACAGGTTCTCGGCCTGCTCCCGTTTCCAGGCCGCCGGCACAAGCACCAGGAACAGCAGCCACCAGGCAAGAATGCCTGCTCCAAGCAGAAGGCTGAACCACAGGCGAGATGGCCAGACCAGGCTGCCAACCACAAGCAGGACACCCGTGGACACGATCGACCAGGGCTGACACCACCAGGGCTTGAGGTCCCAGATCGAGGACGGGGTCACCGGGCTCAGGGCATGGCGGGGCTGCCCAGGGCAGCGGGCACATTGGCGCTGTCGGGCTTGTAGGTGTTCTGAAGCTTGCCGATGGTGCGCAGCTGCTTGACCAGCGTGGATTCGGCCTTGCGGTACTGGCTGTCCTTGCGGGTGCCGAGATCCTCGACAGTGAGTTTGGACGCCTCCTGCTCGGTCATCTTGACCGGCACGTCAGGAACGATCCCCCGGTGGTGGATGTCGTGGTTCAGAGGGGTGAGGTACTTGGCGATGGTCACCGTCATGCCCGAGCCGTCGGAAAGCCCCCGCACCGACTGGACCAACCCCTTGCCGAACGTCTTCTGACCGACAAGCACGGCCCGGTTGTTGTCCTGGAGGGCACCGGAGAGGATCTCACTGGCGCTGGCGGAGCCCTCGTTCACCAGCACCACCAGGGGTCGGTTGGTGAGAGCACGTCCCGTGGCCCGCTTCACGTCCTGGATGCCGTCGCGGGTCTTGGTGGAGACGATGATGCCTTCATTGAGCCACTGGCGGGCGATCTCGACGCTGGCCATCAGCAGACCACCGGGATTGCTGCGGAGGTCGAGGACGTAGCCCTGGACGCCTTTGGCTTCAAGATCCCGGATCGCCGCCCTCATGTCCTTGGTGGCGTTGGCGTTGAACTGCTTGAGCCGGATGTAGCCCACCTTCACGCCTTCAGGGGTGGTGTTCACCTGCTGATTCACCGCATGCAGCTCGATCAGCTCGCGCACGAGCGGCACGTCAAGGTTCTGGCCGTTGCGACGCAGCACCAGGTTCACCGTGGTGCCGGAGCGGCCGCGGATCAGCTTCACCGCATCCTCGGTGGTCATTCCCTTGGTCGACTTGCCGTCGATCGAGACGATCACATCCTTGGGCTGCACGCCAGCCCTGGAGGCAGGAGAGCCCTCGATCGGCGAGACCACCACCAGTTCCTTGGTCTGGCGATCGAGGCTCAGCTGGATGCCCACCCCGGAGAGCTCCCCGGAGGTGTCGATCTGCATCTCCTTGAACTCACGAGGGTCAAGGAAGCGGGTGTAGGGATCATCCAGGGTGCCGAGCATGCCGCGGATGGCCTCATAGGCCTCCTTGGGGCTGCCGTAGCTCTTGGCCAGCACCTCGCGGCGCAGCTTGCGCCAACGGTCAGGCCCGTATTTGCCGGTGGTGTCGAGGTAGTCGCGGAAGACGATCTGCCACGCCTGATCCATCACCTCCTTGGGACTGTCGGTGATCGACACCACGCCGGTGGGGGAGATGACCATCTCGCGGGCCACCACCGCCGTGGCCGCACAGGCTCCGAGACCAACCAGCGCCACAAAGGTGGTGCGTCCGCTGGGCATGCCGAAAGTTCCCACGAAGAGTGATCTGTTCAAATTAGCGCCGCGCCCAGTGCCAGGAGCTGAGGGCCTCCAGGGAGAGCGCCGGTTCCGCGATCGGCCGTGGTGGGGCCGGAATCAGGGATCGACCCAGCGTCCGTCCTCCTGGATCAGGGCGATCAGGGCCTCCACCCCCTCGGCTTCCGGAACCCGACGGATCTCCTCCCGGCCGCGATACAGGGAGATGGTCCCGGGCGTCTTGCCCACGTAGCCGTAGTCGGCGTCGGCCATCTCGCCGGGGCCGTTGACGATGCAGCCCATCACGGCGATGTCCAGGCCGGTGAGGTGGGCGGTGGCGGCGCGCACCCTGTGCAGCACCTCCTCGAGGTTGAAGAGGGTGCGGCCGCAGCTGGGGCAGGCCACGTACTCCACCATCGTTTTGCGCAGGCCCAGGGCCTGCAGGATCGAGTAGCAGACGGGGATCTCCTTCTCCGGCGCCTCGGTGAGCGAGACGCGGATCGTGTCCCCCAGCCCCTCGGCCAGCAGGGTGGCGATGCCGGCGGTGCTCTTGATGCGGCCGTAATCGCCATCACCCGCCTCGGTGACGCCCAGATGAAGGGGGTACGGGAATCCCTCCGCATCCATCCGATCGGCCATCATCCGGTAGGCGGCGAGCATCACCGGCGCCCGCGACGCCTTCATCGAGACGACGATGTTGTGAAAATCGAGGCGATCGCAGATCTGGATGAACTCCATCGCGCTCTCCACCATCCCCAGGGGCGTGTCGCCATAGGTGAACAGCATGCGCTCGGCCAGCGAGCCGTGGTTCACGCCGATGCGCAGCGCCTTGTCCTGCTCCTTGAGCAGGCTCACCAGCGGTTCGAGCGTGGCCTGGATGCGCGCGCCGATCGCCGCCACCTCCTCGGGGCTGAATTCGCTGCGGTTCGGATCCGGCTTGTCGAACACGTAGAGGCCGGGGTTGATGCGCACCTTGTCGACGTGCTGCGCCACCTCCAGGGCGATCTTCATGCCGTTGTGGTGCACATCGGCCACCAGCGGCACGGGGCGGTAGTTGTCTACCAGGCGTCTGCGGATCTCGCCCATCGCCTTGGCGTGGGCCAGGCTCGGCACCGTGACGCGCACGATCTCGCAGCCGGCCTCATGCAGGCGGCGGATGCCGGCGGTGGCCCCCTCGATGTCGAGGGTGTCCTCGTTGATCATCGACTGCACCACCACCGGGTGCTCGCTGCCGATCCACACGTCGCCGACGCGCACGCTGCGGGTGGGGCGGCGGCGGATCACCGTGTCGTAGCGCGAATTGCTCGCCCAGGCCTGCAGGGTGGATGCGGCGGCGGCAGCCTGCCCGCTGGCGACGGCGGCGGGGCTGGTCGGGGCGGCGGTCATCGCGAGGGGCGGCGCGTGGCCAAAGCCTGTCACAGCGGCCCGGCAACTGGCGAGAGCAGCTGAGGCGGATGGTGGAAACGGCGGCACGTTGGCAGGACAAGGGCCCGGAATATCGTTTCTATGCTTGAGATCTGCCGTGCGGTTTCCACCGATGGGCACGCTCAACGCCAACCCTGCGGTTCCGTCGTCAGGTAACCCCTCCCGCAGCCGGAGCCAAGGTTGTGATGGGCGCCGCCATGCCCGCTTCACGGTGGCGGAGTTTCATCGCCTGTGCGACCAGCTGCCGGAGCGGCGGCTGGAGTTGATCGATGGGGAGGTGCTGGAGGTGATCGCCAAGGGAAGCCGGCACACAGCGGCGGTGCATCGCCTGGCGCGGGCCCTCACCCCACTGCTGGACGGCCATCGCGATGGAGGAGCGGTGCCGGGCTATGAGCTGCGGATCGAGGCACCCCTGAATCTTGGGGAGCATCAGGAACCGGAGCCCGACCTGGCCGTGGTGACGGCCCGCGCCGACGCCTGGCTCGAAGCCCACCCCAGCGCTGCCGACACCCTGCTGGTGATTGAGGTGGCCGATGCCAGCCTCACCTACGACCTCGACACAAAACTGCGGCTCTATCAACAGGCCGGCATCGCCAACTACTGGGTGGTGGACGTGCGCGAACCGATGGTCTTCTACCTGCTGCAGGGACCGGGCGAATCGGCGTTGCTGGCGCGGTTGCGGCAGCCGGTGGAGGCACTGATGGCGGAGTTGCGGGCCCTGGGGTGAGGGCCTGGTCCGATGGCCTGAGGGTTGCGGCATTCACGCTGTTTCTCCCGCCTGCTGAAGCCGGCGGAGGGCCCAGCGGCACCGTTCGGAGCCAGGGAGCGGCGGAATGCTGGCGGAACCGGCGGTCGCAGCAGCGAGGGGAAAAGAGTCAGCGAAGGAAGGCCAGAAGCGTGCGGGACCTCGGAAGGCGGCGACTCTGCAAGCTTTAGCTGAGCCAACCCTTCCGTTAGTAGGTATACCACGATACAAATCGCCCATCCCCTCGACCCTATTTCAGCACCTGAGTTTTGGTGTAAGCCCAAGTCTTTGGTGGTAATCTAAGCGAGGTAGTCACCTATCCTCTTTCCGCAGTGATCACCCCCCCCCGCACGTAAGGTCTCTTTAGCCGCTGCTATGGCGGCTGCTTGCCTGGGCCTCCCCCTGCTGGCGCCTCAGGCAGCATCCGCCGCCACCCAATCCGCCACCTTCAACCCTGTACTGATCGTTGACGGTGGTGGCAGCAGCACCGGGTTCACGTTTTCCGGATTCACCGCTCCGGTGTCCGGCGTGACGACCACCATCAACCTCACCAAGTGCGACGACCCGATCGATAGCGCCACAGGTGCGTGTCTTGGAGGCGGTTTCAGTTTCAACAACGAAATCCGTTTGGAGCTGCAAAGTCCAATTGGCACCATCGTCTCCCTGGTTCCCTCTAGTGCTCTCTCCGGGCAGACGCCTGGGGACACGGTGACCTGGACCTTTACCGATGCCGCTTCCAGTGTCGTCAGCGGTAACTTGCTCGTCTCCGGCACCTATCTGCCGTCTTCCCCGTTGAGTGCCTTCATCGGCGAAGACGGCAACGGCACCTGGAATCTGCTCTTCACTGACACTGCGGGAGGGGATCCGCTGAGCATCAACAGCTGGAGCCTCACGGTCAACCAGCAGGTGCCTGGGCCTCTGCCCCTTATGGGAGTCGCTTCAGCCTTCGGCATCAGTCGCCGCCTCCGGCGGCGCATCGCCTCCAGCCGGGCCCAGGCCTGAGTGAGTTGGGTGCCCGTTCTGTCTTCTGCCCCGCCGCCTCGGCAGCAGCGGGGTAATTTTATGACTGAAAACAGTCATTACCCTCTTTCGACAAGGTGGCTTGCAGTTCTGTTCTGCGATGCCTGATGATCCGCTGATTGTCGAATTGTCTGAACCGCTCATCTTGGCGTTCATACCTGAGTAGCTATGGTAATGGCTTGAGACCTCAGCTCCGTTGACAGGTGAGTCCCCACCTGCCATCAACGTTCAGCAGCGTCCATGCCATTCCACCATTGCCTACAAGCATTGAAATCGGCAGACCAGTCGCATGATTGTTGTTCGTTGCTTGATTCCTTACCACAGAATTTCACGGCTCTGTTGGCCTTGCTTTTGCCACGATGATATCCAGTCTGCCGCGTAGTCTTTCCTTCACCGGCCTGGTGCTGCTGCTGCTGTTTCTCTCGATCGCGGCCGGTGCTCTGGTTCCGATCGCCATCCTTGCTCCTGCCTGGCAGTTGCGGCTTGGTTCCACCCTGATCAACAGCTCACCGATTCCTCTCACAGGCCTGGCCTTGCTGCACCTGGCGGTCTACCTGGATCTCGACGATCCGCTGCTGATCCGACGGCAACGCATTGCCGCCGCTCTTGCGGTTCCAGTGGTGCTTGGCTTTCTGTTGCTCGTACCCCTGCTCGGCACGGCCGTCGTGCGTCAGCAGGCCACCCAGCTCAAGGAGCCGCAGTTACGGTTGCGCCAAGCCAGCACCCAGCTCGGTGCCCTGCGTGCCGCTGTGCGCTCCGCCACCAGTGCCGAGGATCTCTCGCAACGACTGGTCGCGTTACAGGCGCCGCCGCTGGCGGCCAACCAACAGAACCTCAGCCTGGAGCAGCAGCGCCTGCTGATGAACGCGACGCTGGATCGAGCCGCCGTTCAGATCGCTCGCCAGCAGGCGGCCTTGCCCTCCGCCAACCCCTGGCTGGTGGCGCCCGAAATCCTGCGCACTTCGCTGGCCTGTCTGGTGCTGGCGGCGGGCTTCGCCGCCCTGGCTCGTCGCCCCCATGCTGAGCGATCCGTGCTGGACGAAGTGCAGCAGAGCTGGCATGAGATGGGAAGAAGGAGTCGTAGGCCTCGTCGCCGCAGCGGCGTCGCCTCACCGAACGACGTGATGGCGGCCCTTGCCAGGGCGGAAGAGCCGAACCCCGCACCTGAGCGACAACACGAGCGATGAGCCTGTCTTCCTGCAGGGATGGGACCACACGGAGTGGGCTGCTTTGTCGGTGCGTAGCGGCCCAGATCTGCAGTTGGATGTCCAGCAACAGGCGCGTCATGGCCGTTCCGTGAACGGCAGCTCGTCGAGTTCGACCATGGCCTTGATCTCCGCCTCGAAGTCGCGCTTGAGATCGGCCTCCACCCGGACGGTGCCGGCCAGAAAACCAAGGCGACGTGGCGGGGGATCCGTGACCACCGGCATCAGCCGCACCAACGGCTTGCCGGCACGGGCGATCACCACCTCCTCGCCGGCGAGGGCCTGATCGACGTAGCGGGAAAGATGGGTCTTGGCGTCGTGGCGGTTCACCTGCATGGCGGCTAAGCCATACAGCCGGCGGTCGCCCGAGGAGAACAGCGCATCCATGCTGAGGTGAGCTCCGCCGCGCTGAAGACACGGAAGACTCAACCCTCCAGCAGCAGCAGCTGGCGAGAGGGCAGCAAGGGAAGAAAATCTCGATCGAAGGTGACCAGCACCTGGCGGCGGGCGAGCACGGCGGCCGCGATCCAGCCATCGCTGATGGCGTTCCCCACCAGCTGATGTTGCTGGCAGAGGGGCTCCAGCAGGGGCCACTCGCCGGAAATGGGCAGCAGCACCACCCCTTCCGTGGCCAGCAGCGCCGCCAGGAACTCCTGCGCCGCCGCCAAGGGCGTGGGCTCCACGAATACGCGCGGATGGGTCACCAGGCGCAGAAAGCCCGCCGCCACCATGGGCAGCAGTGCGAGCCCCTGCCCCAGCGAGCAGGCATCCAGAGACTCTTCCAGCCAACGGATCGCCACCGGGTGGTGGGAGTGGTCGGAGCGAGAGGCCGCCACCAGCAGGTTCACATCGGGGGTCATGGCGGCGGCAGGCCATCGGCCGCATCCAACAGCGCGGTGTTGCGGCCCGGGTCCGCCACCGCGGCGCTGAGCCCACCGCGACCCGCATAAATCGGCAGACCAGGCCTGGGTGCAGGGGCCGGGGCCCCGGCGGCCCAACGCAACCGCAGCGCCAGACCCTGCTCAATCAGCCGGGTGAGGCTGAGCCGCTCGCGGGCCGCCAAGGCCTTTGCTTCCGCCAGCAGCTCGTCATCAAGATCGAGCGTGGTGCGCATCGGGCGGAGTCATGCAGATTTATGCGTTTTATGGGGGGCAGGGCTGTCTGCCGGAAGGCTGGCGACTCCGGTTGAATCAGTCCTGCGCGAAAGCCGCGGCGACGGGGTGGCGGCGCCAGAGCCAGCGGAGGGGAAAACGCGGAACCTCTTTTATCGTTGGCATGCCCCCAAAGCCCTGCGCCGTGACGGCAACGTTCCATGAGCGTGATTTCTACGGTTGGGTGGAGCAGCAGTGCGCCGCCCTGCGCGATCACGACAGCAGCCGCCTCGACTGGAGCGGATTGCAGGAGGAACTGGAAGCCTTGGGACGCCAGGAATACCGGGAGCTGGTGAGCCGGCTCGGCGTGCTGCTCGGCCATCTGCTGAAGTGGGAGCTGCAACCTGGGCGCCGCAGCCGCAGCTGGTTCTGCAGCATCCGCGAGCAACGACGGGCGATTGAGCGGTTGTTGAAGCAAAATCCAAGCCTGGGTGCCAAAGCGGCTGATGCCTTGGCGGATGGCTTCGATACCGGCGTGGATCTGGTGCTGCGGGACACGGATCTGCCCCTGCGCAGCCTCCCCGCCACTTCTCCCTGGACCCTTGAGCAGGCCCTGGATCCAGCTGCGCTGTGCGACACCCGCGGCGACTGGGACGACGCGCTGGCCTGAGGGGAACAAACTCCTCGGCGGATCTCACCCCGCGCACTGCACCGCTTGGCCATACCCCAGCAGGGTTTTGTCCGTGGTCAGCAGGTGGAGGTGCTCTTGCAAGGCCTGGGCCACCAGCAGGCGGTCGAACGGATCGCGGTGAATCAGGGGCAGATGGCGCACCGCCAACACATGCTCCACCTCGATCGGCAGCTCCTGGAAGCCCTCCCGCAGCAATCCCTGGCGCAGGGCGTGGGGATCGACCAGGAAATCCTCCCGCCCGAGGGAGGCCTTGATGGCCGCTTCCCACAGGCTCACCACGCTGTAACGGATGTCGTTGCGTCGATCCACCAGTTGAGACGCCAGAGAGCTGGACAGCTTGGTTGGCGTGTAGGCGGCCCAGATCAGCAGCTGGGTGTCGAGCAACAGGCCCGTCATGGCCCCTGCGGGCGCGGCACCTCGTCGAGCTCAAACATGGCGTTGATCTCCGCCGCGAAGTCGCGCTTGAGGTCGGCTTCCACCCGGGCGGTGCCGGCCAGAAAGCCGAGGCGCCTTGGCGGTGGTTCGCCCATCAGGGGAACCAGCCGCACCAACGGCTTGCCGGCGCGGGCAATCACCACCTCCTCGCCGGCCAGGGCCTGGTTCACATAGCGCGAGAGGTGGGTCTTGGCGTCGTGGAGGTTGACCTGCATGGCGAACGACGGGCGGCGAAGGCTAAACAGAGGTGAACTCAGCTTAGTTGCGTAGGCGGCTAAGTCATGCGCACGACCATTCAGCCCTTGGCTAGGGCACCAGCACCACTGCGAGCATCGGGAAATGGCGCCGGCGGCTTCAGCGGAGGCGGCGATCAGGGCCTCCGCCAGGCCGGTGCCGCAACGGGGGAGACCCTGTGCTGCACAGGTCCTGCGTAAGCCATCCTCACCCTGTCTCTCGACGCCGCTTTGCTGCGGCGGGCACGGGAGGCGGCCCTGAGGGAGACCACCTCCGTGAACTCCCTGGTGCGGGACTTCCTGAGCCGTACCGTGGAGGCCCGCAGCCGCAGGCTGGAGGCCCTTGAGGGCTTTGAAGCGGTTGCCTCAGCCAGCCAGAGCGCAAGCTTGGGCCCCTGGAGCCGGGAGTCGTTGCACGAGCACGGCTGATGCGCGTGTTCATCGACACCAACCTCTGGGCCTACCGCCTTGATCGACGGGACCCCGACAAATCCGAGCAGGTGCGCAGCTGGCTCGCCGATGTGGTCGCCGACCTGATCCTTGATGCCCACCAGCTGGCGATCCGTGAGCAGCTGAACTGGTTCGATGCCCTGATTGCCGAGGCCGCCATTCGCAGCCGCTGCGCACGGCTGTTCTCCGAAGACTTCGGCCATGGGCGCAGGATCGACGCTGTGGAGGTGGTGAATCCCCTGCGCTGATCCGCGGGCTTGCCGCTTGATACCAGGGGGCTCCAGCAAAGGCGGGTGGTGGTGGCGCTCTACAGCAGCAACCCCTTGTAAACGAAGGCCCCCGCCAGCCGCGTGCAATCCTGCTCGTTCACGCCTGCCTGCCGGAAGCAGCTCCGCCACTGGCTGCTCACCACGGCGCAGACGTGATCCACGATCGCTGCCGCCTCCTGCACAGGCAGCAGGAAGCGCCCCGCCCCAGACAGGATCACAGAGCGGTTGGCCCAGCGGCTGCCATCGCTGCCGCAGGCCATCGCCAGCAGACGCTCGGTTTCGGTACGCATCGCGCCAGGGGTGAGGTCGTAGGCAGGGCTCAGGCGCCAGCTGTTGCCTCGGGCCAGCAGGGCAGCGACGCACCAGCAGCACATCGCGCTCGCCCACCCGCTCCAGCCGGCACTCGGGCACCTGAATGCCGCAGCGCCTGGCCAGCTGCAGCGTGGCGTACTCCACCCTCGGCTGGTTCCAGCGGTCATCGGGCCGGGGAAACTTCGCCAGCCAGAGGCTCTGCTCAGCTTCCACCGTGGCCTTGGGCCTGGCTCCCCCCAGAGAGGTGCCCCCTGCCAGCAGCAACTGTTCCAGCTGCCCCACACCGGAAGGGGTTGGTTCTCCAGCAGTGGCGAGACTGCTGTCGCTGAGGATGGCCGCCGCCGTCTCCTGAATCCAGCCCAGATCAAGGGTGCGGTTGAAGCGCCGCTGGGGTGCCGGCGGCTGCACAGTCCGCCCGAAGCCCAGGGCCCCGGCGCGGTCGTCCGGGCCGAGCAACAGCAGCTCGAAGTCGCTCACGGCGCCGAGGCCAGCCCTGCGCTCGATCACCTGGCGGCCCCAGAAATCCGGCAGCGCATCGCGCAGCGCCCCGAAGACCCCCCCATGCGAGCGGTCTGGAACGGCTCCGGCCTGAGCCGCAGCTCCACCGGATCGAGTTCCACCGCATTGGACCGCTCCCGGTAGCTGCGGCCATACACAAACCCACCCACGGCATCGCCACGGCGATCCCGGCGCAGCACGAAGCGCCCGGCCGTCACAAAGCGGGTCTGCTCCGGCAGCACCACATAGACAAAGCACTCCTGATCAGCGGCGGCCACGGCGGCTGCCCTCAGAAGTCGTCATCGAGCAGGCCGGCGCGGCGAGCCACCCGGGGCGCCCGGGCGGCCTCCAGGGTCTTGCCCACGCTGTCGTGATCGGGATCGGCCACCGTAGAGAGCTGATCCAGCAGCCCCAGGGCCCACAGCGCGCCCAGGTAGGCAGCGGCGCTGGTGCCCGGCTTGCCCTTCTCCACGTCGGCCACCGTGAAGCGGCTCACCCCCATGCGAGCGGCCAGATCGTCCAGTCTCCAGTTGCGGCGCAGCCGGGCCGTGCGGATATCGCGCCCCAGGCGGGTGAGCGCCTGCTCCACCGCCGCCGGAGGCTGCTGCACGATCGGGCTGGGCTGAGCCATCAAGCAAGACAAGGTTGTGTTGCCTTGAGGCAGCATAGGCTGGTTTGCCGTTGGCTTCAGGCAACATCATTGGACCGCTCCGGTGGAGCGAGACACGCAACCCGGCAGCTCGCTGCGCCCCGCTGCCTCGTCTGGCAGCCCCTGGCGCCTGCTGTCCAATCCGGACGCGATCCTGATCCAATTCAGCCGAGTGCTGGCAGCAGCACATGGACTTGCTGGCACGGCGGTTGGCCCCACGGATCGGGGAGGCGCTGAGCCGCGCTGAGGCGTTGCTGGCTCACTCCTTGGCGTAGGGCACGAACACCTCCGCCAGCATCGGGAAGTGGCGCCGGTTGAGGGTCACCAGGGTGGCGCCGGCGGCTTCGGCAGAGGCGGCGATCAGGGCATCCGCCAGGCCGGTGCCATGGCTGGGGCCGTACTGACGCCGCCAGAGGCCGGCGCGCTGGGCCGGCTGGCAGTCGAGGGGGAGCACCTCGAAGGCCGCCACGAAGGCATCCAACCGCTGCCGTTCCTCACCATCGCGAACGCCCGCATAGAGCTCAGCGACCGTGATCACGGATGTGGCCAGCGGCTGCTCGCAGCTCTCCAGAAAGGCCACGGCCTGGGAGTGATCGCGGAGGTAGTCGATCAGCACATCGGTGTCGACCACGAGCAGCGGCGGGGTCGATCCCCTGGTCATGGCTCAAGAGCCAGCGCCGAACGGTCCAGTTCGCCCCGCAGAGCTGACCAATCCGGCAGATCCGTGCGCTCTGCCCAGAGACCGCGAGCCTGGCGCAGACGAGCCAGGCGTCCCTGGGGCTGCTGCTGCTGGAGGAAGGCGTCAATCGCCTCCCGGATCAGAGCACTCTGGCTGCGGCCGCTGCGAAGGGCCAGGGCCTGCAATCCCTGCCGTTCCGCCTGGGAAAGGTAGATCTGGGTGCGCAGCATCGCTCCGGCAGTCGGCTGATGTATACACCATACAGCGCCAAGTCTGCAGCTCACCCTGCCCAGCGCACGCCGCGGCCCTCTCCGAGCGGGATGCGATCGAACAGCAGGCCAGCGGCCAGCAGGGTCTGCGCAACCGTCTGCGCGAGGGCCTGCGCCGCCCGGGAACCAGTTGCCTCCGGGCCGTGTGAATCCCCGAGCCGATGCTGCAGCGACCCATGGAGGCGGATCTCGGCCTGCGTGTGATCCTCTGGTGATCCCGCAGGGCAGCCTCACGCCCGAAGGAGCACGCCCGCAAGCAAGGCGTCGAGACTCTGCTCAACGGGCTGATCGTGGTGGCGGAACGGCAACCACACCTCAGCCATGGCCTGGTGCGCTCTGATCGGTGAACGGCGGGCTGAATCCGCTCCTCCTGTGGACCTGGAGGCGGCTGCCCCCTTCTGGACAAGCTGAGGCCTGCGGCGATCCGTGCGGATCGTGCCATCGACATCGGGCGAGCACCTTCGCTGGGCTCGGGCCTGAACCACAGGCAAGCGGTGGTGAGGAGAACGCGCCCTTGGGCCCTCGAGGCCCCGGCCGCTGGCCATGGGCAGAAAGACTCAGGGTTTAGACGTAGCGCACGTAAAAGAATTAGGACGCCACAGCGGCAGAGCGCCTGGCGCCCATTTGGAAGGGCTCCGTCCCCTGCATTGCCTTTGCTTTCCCTGCCGTTTCAGTGCCTCGGCTTTCGGCCCGGCGCTGCGTGAGCCGACTGCCCATCAGGAGCTGGACCATTGTTGCGGGGCGTAAGTGGCCCAGATCAACAGCTGGGTATCCAACAGAGCGGCCGGCATTGACAGCTACCTGTTCGTGCCCCGTGGTCCACACCCTGGTCAGTGGTCCTCCTCATGCCGAGCGGGTTGAAGGGGCAGTAAGCATGGGCATTGCACCCGTTCGGTCAGGAAAGCCCTGCAGCGGCGCCTAAGCAGGGGGCTTTCGCTTGACGAAAGCATTAAAAGAATGCTGCCTGTCTCAATGTGCAACTCGAAGTTGCCATAAACACCAAGATTTTTGCTGATCGCAGCATGGCCCAGGCAATCTCACCGATAAGCACCAGGGGCGTCAATATCGCCCCCAGGCCAAGTGCACGCAGAGCTCACTTTCCATCTACAGCACCAGCGAAGGCGCCAATGATGTGGTGAACAATCCTGGGCGACTAGGAGATTTTGCCATGCACATAGATAGGGATGACTCCGCCTGGCTGCAGCTCGACTTCGGTCATCCCGTTGCTTATGACGAAATTCTCGTTTTTAATCGCCTGAACATCCCCTACATGGCCCGCACACTTGTCGACGATATCTCCGTGGCCGGTGAAGGCTGGCATCGCATCCATACCAGCAACCCGGACGAACCGATCTTCGGTGGCACGGATGGCAACCCCCTGAGGATTGTCACGCCCGGCTACCAGACGAGATTCATTCGCTTCCAGCTCCTCGAGAAAGAATACCTCCATTTCGTCGCCGTAGAGGTTTATCGCTACAGTCATTGATTGCCTACCTGCCGGGCTTTCTCCTTATCCGTTTCCTGCTGCAAGGATCTTTCGTCCCAACCTCTCCAAGGTCCAGTTAAAGCACTCAACTCAGTCCTTTCCAACCTGATGACAAATCCCCGGCTGGCAATTCGCCTGACCATGACCGACGCGCATCTGCTGCAACCTTCCCTCGCGTGCCTCAAGAGCCTGTGACGTAACTATGTGGACGACTTGCTGAGGCGCCGTCAGCCAGCAGCTCCCGGGTCATCGCCTCGCCCCAGGAAGTTCTGGCGTCCCTTGCTCCGCCGGAGGAACCTTGCCCCGCGTCTGAGCAGCAGCACGGTCAGTGAGAGCGTGCTCAGGCCTGCCTTCGGCCACGCGGTCTTCGTCGTCAATTTGCCACCCTTTCGATGCATGGGCCCGGGGCACCGGCAGGCGATCGAGGTCGCGCTGTTTCCGCGCAGCCGGTTGATGTGGCCTTGATCGTCGCGGCCGGCAGGCATATGCAGCCAACCCTGGCGCGAGCCGATGCCCTGCCGGCGTCCTTCACAGTGCATCCAGCCGCCGCCGCACCTCCTTGAGGTCCTGCCAGGTGTGCCATTTGGGGCTCTCCTTCTCCCGCGATGGATTGCGCAGCAGATAGGAGGGGTGAAAGATCGGCAGCAGCCAGCGCCCCTCCAGCCCCTCCCCCTCTCCTCGACGCCAGAGCCCACGAAGCTTGGTGATGCCGCCCTTCACCCCCAGCACTCCCTCCAGTGCCGTGGCACCGGCCAGCAGGATCACAGCAGGGTCCACGAGGGTGATCTGCCGCGCCAGCCAGGGCCGGCAGGCCGCCATCTCCTCGAGTGTGGGCTTGCGGTTGTCCGGCGGGCGACACTTCACCACATTGGCGATGTAGGCATCGCTTTCGCCGTCGATGCCCACGCTCGCCAGCATCTGATCCAGTAACTGACCTGCCCTACCCACGAACGGCCGGCCGCTGGCATCCTCCTGGGCCCCCGGCCCCTCGCCGATCACCATCAGCCGCGCCCGAGGGTTACCCCGGCTCACCACCACATGGGTGCGGCCGGCCGCCAGAGCGCAGCGGCGGCAGGCCCCGCAGGCTGCCGCGAGGTCGCTGAGGGTCAGCTCCGGCGCGGGATCGGGATCCGGCGCGATCGAACCGGTGGCGAACAGATCCGGCTGGGACATCGACTCCTCCATCTCTCCATTCCATCCCTCCATCTTCCCGGGAGCGTGCAGCGGCGAACCGTTCGCGGGTGAGGCGTAGGGCAGGATGGCCCCAACGCCGAACGCCTCGACCCCGCCGATGCCGGCCCCGTTGACGCTGTCTGCCCGGGCGCAGGCGCTCAAGCCCTCCCTCACGCTCACCATCGCCGCCAAGGCCCGCCAGCTCCGCGTCGAGGGTCACGACATCTGCAGCCTCAGCGCCGGCGAACCCGACTTCGACACCCCCGCCTTCATCCGCCAGGCCGCCGAGGCGGCCCTCGAGGCGGGCCACACCCGCTACGGCCCGGTGGCCGGTGAACCGGGCCTGCGCCAGGCGATCGCCGCCAAGCTCGAGCGGGAGAACGGCGTCAGCCTCGGCTTCGACCAGGTTCTGGTCACCAACGGCGGCAAGCAGGCCCTCTACAACCTCTTCCAGGTGCTGCTGGATCCGGGCGACGAGGTGCTGCTGCCCTCCCCCTACTGGCTGAGCTATCCGGAGATGGCCCACCTGGCCGGGGCCAGCGTGCAGCTTCTGCCCAGCGAGGCCGAGAGCGGCTTCCGGCTCGATCCCGCCCACCTGGAGGCCGCCATCACACAAGCCAGCCGGCTGCTGGTGCTGAACTCCCCCTCCAACCCCACCGGGATGGTGATGACCCGTCAGGAGATGGAGGCGGTGGCCGAGGTGCTGCGCCGCCATCCGCGGGTGGCGGTGGTGTGCGACGAGATTTACGAATTCCTCACGGCCCCCGGCCACCAGCACCACTGCTTCGCCGCCGTGGCGCCTGATCTGGCCGACCGCGTCTTCCTGGTCAACGGCTTCGCCAAGGGTTGGGCGATGACCGGTTGGCGTCTGGGCTGGCTGGCCGGGCCGAAGCACGTGGTGGCGGCCGCCTCAGCGCTCCAGAGCCAGAGCACGAGCAATGTCTGCAGCTTCGCCCAGTTCGGTGGCCTTGCGGCGATCGAGGCCCCCCGCGACTGCGTGCGGGCGATGGCGGTGCAGTTCGACGAACGGCGCGCCCTGCTCAGCGAGCGGCTGATGGCGATCGAAGGCATCAAGCTGCGGCCGCCCGAGGGGGCCTTCTATGCCTTCCCCGATGTGAGCCGCTGGGGCATCGACTCGATGACCCTCTGCAGCCGGCTGCTCGATGAGGTGGGGCTGGCGGTGGTGCCAGGGGTCGCCTTCGGCGACGACCGCTGCATCCGTCTGTCGTGCGCCGCGGCGCCGGCCGCGATCGAGGACGGCATCGACCGCCTGAGCCGCTTCCTCACGGGCCTCTGAGCCAGGGCAAGGGGGGGCATGCGGCAGGATGCGCGCCGCCCCTTCTCCTCGATGGCCCCACCGATTCCCCCCAAGCTGGTGGTGCTGGGCGACAGCGGCGTCCACGGCTGGGGCGACCCCGACCAGGGCGGCTGGTGCGAGCGCCTGCGGCGCCACTGGATGGAGCTGCCAGGCGGACCGGTGCTCTACAACCTCGGCGTGCGCGGCGATGGTCTGGAACGGGTGGCGGCCCGCCTGCCCGCCGAGGTGGGGGCCCGTGGGGAGCTGCGGCGCCAGCGGCCCCAGGGCATCCTGCTGGCCGTTGGGTTGAACGACACGGCTCGGGTGGGCAGGGCCGATGGGCGCCATCAACTGGATCCTGACGGCTTCCTGTTCGGCCTCTCCCAGCTCCTGCCGCAGGCCTGCGCCATCGCACCCGTGATGGTGCTGGGGCTGACGCCGGTGCTGGAGGAGGCGATGCCGTTCGCCGAGGTGCTCTGGTACGACAACGCCACCGTGCGCCACTACGAGGGCCTGCTGGAGGAGGCCTGCCTGGAGGTGGATGTGCCGTTCCTACCGCTGCTGGATCCGGTGCTGGAGGAACCGGGCTGGAGCCGCTGGCTCTGCCCGGATGGCATCCACCTCAACGGTGAGGGCCACGCCTGGGTGTATCAGCGGGTGCGGCGGTGGCCGGCCCTGCTGCGCTGGGCGGGGCTGGAAACCGCCGAACTGCTCACCCCTGCCCATTGAGCGCCTCCGCCGGTCTCCCCCCGCCGGGGGATTCACGATCGCTCCCGTGGGTGAGGGGTGGCAGCCGAAACGCCGGGCACGGTGAAACCACTGATCCCGCTCACGTGTTGGAGCCATGCCCACTCCCCCACCCCCTCCCCTGCGACCGGTCCCGAACCAGCCGGCGCCGACGCTGATCGCGGAGCAGCGGCTCCAGCGGAACCAGCACTGGCTCGAGGCCCGCGCCGACAGCAGCGATCCGCGCGCGCGACTGGCCTGGCGCAATGCGCTGGTGGCGGCGAACCTTGATCTGGTGCGCAGCATTGCGGGACGGGAGGCGCGCGGGGCGGATCTGCCCTTCGAGGATCTGGTGCAGGTGGGCTGCATCGGTCTGATCCGGGCGCTCGAGGCCTTCGATCCCTCCCGTGGCAGCCGTCTGAGCACGTTTGCGGTGCCCTACATCCGGGGTGCGATCCAGCACGAACACCGCGATCGCCAGACCCTCGTGCGGATCCCCCGGCCGCTGTGGGAGCTTCGTCAGCAGGCCACCCGGCTCCAGGAGGAGCGTCGACGCCTCGGCGCTCCCGAACTCCGTGGACCGGCGCTGGCCAGGGCCCTCGGATGCGGCGACGGCCCCCTGGCTGAGGCCCTGCAACTGGGCCGACTGGCAGAGATGCGCAGTCTCGACGCTCCCCGTCCGACAGGGCGGGACAGCGGCGAAGAGAGCGGACCCTTGCTGGATCGGGTGGCGGACCCCGCGAGCGTTGCCGCGCCTCAGGAGGCGGTCGTCGCGGCGGCAACAGCTGAGCACCTCTGGATCCGCCAGCGCCTGCAGGCACTCCCCCCACTGGAGCGTGAGCTGGTGCTGGGCCGCATCGACCAGAACCGCACCTGGGTGGAACTGGGCCGGGAGCTCGGGCTCGCCCCCCGGCAGGCCCAGAGGCGCTGTCTGGCGGTGCTCACCCGCCTGCGACAGGAGGCCGACATCTGGCGTCAGACCCAGGGGGCAACGGCCAGCGCCAGCACGGCTGCCAGCAGCGTCTGAAGGCCGTTCACCAGCTCGTTGCTGAGCCAGGACAGCCGCTGCTGCAGGGTGGCCCCGATCACGCTTTCCGCCAGGGTGGCCAGCAGCGCCACCGCCGTGACCAGCAACCAGGCGGGATCGCCGCTGATCAGGCCCAGCGCCAGCATCACCAGGGCCATCAGGGCAGCGCCCGCCAGGCTGGCAGCGGTGCCCTCCAGGCTGATGGCGCCCTCGGTGCCGGGGGCTACCTGCCGCAGGCTGGTGATCAGCACGGTGTGGCGGCCCCAGCGCTTGCCGATCTCGCTGCCGCAGGTGTCCGCCAGCTTGGCGGCGAAGCTTGCCGCGAAGGCCAGCAGCAGCGCGGGCTGCCAGCCCAGCGGGGCACGGCAGGCGATCAGCGCCAGCACGGCGCCCACCAGGGCCGAGCCCCACACGTTCTCGGGCCCCCGCCGCCCCCCCCGCCCCTCGGCCAGCCCCGTCGCCTGCTTGCGGCGGAAGCCCAGGCGCGTGACCAGGGATCCCAGGGCCAGATAGGCCACCACCGCCAGCCAGCCGCGCCAGCCGAGGGAGCCCCACAGCAGGGTGCCGAGGATGCCGGCGTGCACCCAGCCGGCGGGGGTGAGCAGGGGGGCACGCTGCGCCAGGGCGATGAGCATGGCATTGATCCCCAGGGCCATGCCCCAGCTGGCGACGTCCTGGGGCGGCAGCGGCGGCATGGCTCAGCGGCTGTTGTGTTGCACAGATCTAAGCGCCAGGGCGGCGGCGCTCAGCTGCGGCGGATAATCACTGCACTTCCCGGCAATGCGGCGCCATGGTGTTCAAGCGCAGGTTCTTCCTCGACCTGGGTGGCGGCGACGCGCAGCAACCTCCCGCCACGGTGGCCCCCGTGAAGGCGCCGGCCGAAACCAAGCCGGCGGCCCAGGCGAAGGCCAAGGCGGCGCCGGCGGCAGCAGCCACCGTCCAACCCGCTGCCCCGGCCGCCGCCGCAACGGCCCCTGCGCCAGAAGCCCCCCCGAGCGGTGCCCTGACCACCGCCGAGGCGATCGCCGCCGAACTGGCGGCCGCCCAGGCCAACCGTCCGGCCCCCAGCCTGGCCACCTTCGCCCCCGACTGTCTGACGCCCGGTGGTGCGCTGGGTCGGCAGTGTCGCCGCGGCGGCGCCAACCTGGCCGGCTTCAAGGAGATGGCGAAGGGGATGATGGGGAGCTGAGGCGAAGGCTGCGCCAGCCCGCCAGCTCCGTCATGCCTGCCACCGCCGCGGTGGATGAGCGCAGGATCGTCTGGCCCAGGCTCACCGGTCGCCAGCCGGCGGCCTCGGCCAGCTCCTCCTCTTCAGGACTCCAGCCGCCTTCGGGCCCGATCACCAGGCTCACGTCCACAGCTGCGAGCTGCGGCTGGGTCATCAGCACCTGACGCAGAAGGGGGAGCGACTCCCTGCGGGTGGTCGCCAGCAGCCGCAGGCCTGCACGGGCAGCCTGTGAGTCCTCTGCCGGTGCGGCAGACAACCACCCTTTCGCCGGCATCGGGTCGGCAAGCCGGGGCAACCACAGCCGCTCGCATTGCTCCGCCGCCTCCCGCACAATCGCCCGCCAACGCTCGATGGGGAAGCGCTCGCTCACCACGCTGCGGGCGGCCACCAGCGGCTGCAGTCGATCGGCGCCCAGTTCGGTGGCCATCCGCCACACCAGATCGGGATCGCGTCGCGGCACCGCCAGGGCCAGGGTGAGAGGTGGCGCGGGGCGTGGTGAGCGCTGCAGAGGAGCGGAGGGCAGCTGCTCCAGTCGCAGGCCGCCGTTCTCCGCCAGCCGGGCGCTCCACAGGCCGCCCGCCCCGTCGATCACCTCCACCCCATCCCCCGGCCGGGCGCGCAGCACCCGCCGCAGGTAGTGGGCCTCTGCCGGCTCCAGCGGCAGGATCCGGGCGGCGGCGGCGGCGATCCGCTCCGGAGCGATCAGCAACCGCCTGGCTTCGCGTGCCATCGGCACGCCCTCACAGGCCGCCGGCGAACGGCGCCTCCAGATCCTCCTCCACCGGCCAGTCGTCGTTGACGCCGCCGATCACCAGTTCGGCGATCTCCACCACGTCGCGATCGAGCTGACCCAGGGCATTGATCAGCAGATCGAGGCCGAGGGCATCGCTGGTGCCCAGATCCACCCAGCAGCGCCCCCAGTCGCCCTGGTACTCGAAGGCCGACAGATCGTGCATGAGCGCCGGCATCGCCCGCTCCGCCTCGTCCGGGTCGTAGGGCAGCCAGCTCAGATCCGCCCCGGCGTCATGGGCCTGCAGGTTCTCGGCATTGAAGGCGCCCAGTTTGCCGAGCACGAACCAGCTGTCGAACACCCCTTCCACGTAATCCCTCTCCCCCTGGCCGGGGGGGTGGGCGAAGCGGAGCCAGATCCAGCAGCTGAAGGGATCGACGTCGCGGAAACGGACCTCCATGGCGGCAGCGGCGCAGCACGAACGTGGCCCCATCCAACACCGTCGCGGCAGCCCATGAGGGCACCGGCGCCCTGCATGCTGGGGGGATGCTGGACATCCAGGGCCTCCGCTACCACCCCGCCACAGCGCCGCGTCCGGTGCTCAACGGCCTCGATCTCCGCCTGGAGACCGGTTCTCCGGTTCTGGTGGCGGGTCGCAGCGGCAGTGGCAAGACCACCCTGCTGGAGCTGATCTGCGGCCTGGCCACCCCCGATGGTGGCCGCATTCTCTGGAACGGTGAACCGCTGGATCAGCGGGCCCGCCGCTGGCTCTGCGGCCTGGTGTTCCAGTTCCCGGAACGCCATTTCCTCGGGCTCACCGTGGGACAGGAACTGCGGCTCGGCCAGCGCCGACTGGAGAGCGAGCGGGTGCAGGCGGTGCTGGAGCGGGTGGGGCTGGGGTCGGTGGGCCTGCAGCAGGCGCCCGAGCAGCTGAGCGGCGGCCAGCAGCGACGGCTGTCGCTGGCGGTGCAGCTGCTGCGCGATCCCCGGGTGCTGCTGCTGGATGAGCCCACCGCCGGCCTCGACTGGACCGTGCGGGGCGAGGTGCTCCAGCTGCTCGACGATCTCGCCCGTGATCGGGCGGTGCTGGTGGTGAGCCACGAACCGGAACTGTTCCAGGGCCGGATCGCCCAGGCCTGGCGTCTGCACGAGGGTCTGCTGCAGCCCCTGATCGCCGGGGCACCGACCGCTCCATAGGAGCTCCGTACGATGCCTCCAGATGAGACGGGGTGATGGCGGATCGGTTGCTGCGGGCCACGGCTGCGGGCGGGGGAATCCGGCTCGTGGCGGTCACGACCACCGTGTCCAGCCGTTACGCCCGGCGGCGCCACGGTCTCTCGTTCCTCACCACCGCCCTGCTGGGACGGGCGATGACGGCGGGCCTGCTGCTGGCCAGCTCGATGAAGGTGGCCCATGGCCGGGTGAACCTGCGCATCCAGTCCGACGGGCCCCTGCGCGGCCTGATGGTGGATGCCGGGCGCGACGGCACGGTGCGGGGCTATGTGGGCGATCCGTCCCTGGAGCTCGACCTGGTGAGCGGGCCGGACGGCCACCATCAGTTCGACTTCCGCCGGGCCACCGGCACCGGCTACCTGCACGTGGTGCGGGACATCGGCGAGGGGGAACCGTTCAGCAGCACGGTGGAACTGGTGAGCGGCGGCGTGGGCGACGATGTGGCGTCCTATCTGCTCCATTCCGAGCAGACGCCCTCGGCGGTGTTCGTGGGCGAGAAGATCGACAGCAGCGGCGTGCGCTGCTCCGGCGGCGTGCTGGTGCAGGTACTGCCGCGGGCGGCGCGGGAGCCCGCGCTGGTGGCGCTGCTGGAGGAGCGCTGCCGCGAGATCCGCGGCTTCAGCGAACAGCTGGAAACCCATGCCGACCACCTGAAGGGTCTGCTGGAGGCGATCTTCCCCGACCTCGATCCGGTGCCGCTGGAGGCCGCCGAAGCGAGCCAGGACGTTCAGTTCCACTGCCCCTGCAGCCGCCGCCGCAGCGTGAATGCCCTCAAGCTGCTTGGCCGGGACGAGCTCAGCAGCATCCTCCAGGAGGACGGCCAGGCGGAGCTCACCTGTCACTTCTGCAGCGAGGTGTACCGGGTGGAGGCGCCGGAACTCCAGGACCTGATCAACGAACTCGCTGTGGCCTGAAAGCGCCCGTTGCCGGAGGCCCGATGGCCCCGGCGGCAATGGGGATCAGGCGATCAGCAGGGCGCCGAGCAGGAGCAGCACCAGGGCCGGCAGGCTCTGGAGCTGAAGGGTGTCAAGAGGAAGACCGGAGGGCAGACCCGGCGCCAGGAGAGCGCCGAGGATCAGGCCGAGGGTGAGCAGGGCGAAACTCCAGCCCACGGCCTGCAGGAAACGGCCATGGCGACGTTGGAGGTTGAGCACCGTCACGCCGGTGGCCAGGGCGAGGATCAGTTCCGGAGGCGCCGTGGGCAGAGCCAGCATCAGCACCGCCAGCACCCCATCAGCGGCCAGCGGCAACCACAACTGGTTGCCGCTGGCCAGGCTCAGACGGGGCAGGGAGCGGGCGCTCACCGGCAACCGTGCCCCTGGCAGCTGGGGGAGCTGGGGACGCGCCGGCAAGGCCGGCCGCAGGGTGGGCGGTGGTGCTTGCTCCCGCTGGGAGGCGGTGCGGGCGGCGCTGCTCACCCGCCCCTGCTGGCGCTCCTTGAGGCGGTCCATCAGCACGGCGTCATAGGCCGCCTCGATGCGGGAACGGGCCATGACATCGTCGCCCACTTCATCGAGGCGGGCCTGACGGGCGGCCTGAACCTCATCGAAGGCGGCATCGTGTGGCACGCCGAGCCGGGCATAGGGATCGACCGATCCAGCGTCCTGGGGGGTGGGGTCCACGGGCTGGTCCGAAGCCTTGTTCATGCAGAGAGCGTAGGCAACCCCGCTCAGAAAAGAGGTTCACTGCGTCGATATCCCGCCTCCTGCTGCAACCGCCGACGACAGGCCTCAGCCTCCTCGGGCCCGAGACGGCGGCGGCGCTTGAGCAGCGGCATCTGGGGGGGGAGGTGACTGCCTTCCCGCATCTCGACCAGCCTGGCGCCGGCGGTCCCGGGAGCCGGCAAGAAGCTGACGTAGTCGCTGCCCCCGTCACTGCGGGGGCGCACCAGCCAGAAGGGGGAAGGCATCGCGGCGACCGTCGAGGACGACGTGTCGAATTATTGCGCCCATTCTGGCGTTCGCGCCCCTCCCCCCGTGGCGGAACTCAGAGCGCGATCGGCTCCACGCCGCTCACCACCGGCGCCACGGCGCTCAGTTCCAGCTCGGGATGGTCCTCCCGCAGCTGGTTGAGGTTCCAGTCGTTGCGGAACAGCAGCACCGGGCGATCCCAGGCGTCCCGCACCGTGCGGCAGTTGAAGATCCGCCCCACCCGCTCCAGCGCCGGCCAACCACCGCTCACCCAGCGCGCCACGGTGAACTCCATCGGCTCGAGCCGGGTCTTGACCCCGTACTCGTGCTCCAGGCGGTACTGGACCACTTCGAGCTGCAGCTGGCCCACCGCCGCCAGGATCGGATCACGCCGGCTGGGGTCGGTGTCATAGAGCACCTGAACCGCACCCTCCTCGCGCAGTTCGTTGACACCCTTGCGGAAACTCTTGAACGCGGAGGGATTGGGATTGCGCAACCAGGCGAAGATCTCCGGACTGAAGCAGGGAATGCCCTCGTATTCCACCTTCGGCCCCACATAGAGGGTGTCGCCGATGGCGAACATGCCCGGATTGTTGAGGCCGATCACATCACCCGGGTAGGCGTCGTCCACCACCTCCCGATCCTGGCCGAACAGCTTCTGGGGGCGGGAGAGGCGGATGCTGCGGCCGCTGCGGGCGTGCTGCACGGTCATGTCCTTCTCGAACTTGCCGCTGCACACCCGCACGAACGCCACCCGGTCGCGGTGGCGGGGATCCATGTTGGCCTGCAGCTTGAACACGAAACCACTGAAGCCGGGGCGCAGCGGATCCACCGGCCCCTCGCTGGAGCTGCGGGCGGTGGGGCGCTGGGCCAGCTCGAGGAAGGCATCGAGGAAAGGGCGCACGCCGAAGTTGGTCATCGCCGAACCGAAGAACACCGGGCTCAGCTCGCCGGCATGCACCTGTTCCAGGTCGAGGTCGGCACCCGCTCCCTCCAGCAGCTCCAGCTCCTCCAGGGCGGCCTGCAGCAGTTCGGGCTCCACCAGCCCGCTCGCCGCGGCGTCTTCGGCTGAGAGGATCCGCTCCTGCGACTGCCGCCCCCGCTCCGCCCGCTGGAACAGCACCACCTGATGGGTGCGCCGGTCGATCACACCGCGGAAGCGATCACCGCTGCCGATCGGCCAGTTCACCGGCCAGCAGGCCAGACCGAGCTCCTGCTCGATCTCATCGAGCAGCTCCAGCGGCTCCCGACCGGGCCGGTCCATCTTGTTGATGAAGGTGAAGATCGGGATGCGCCGCAGGCGGCACACCTCGAACAGCTTGCGGGTCTGGGGTTCAAGACCCTTGGCCGCGTCTTCGAGCATCACGGCGTTGTCGGCGGCGGCCAGGGTGCGATAGGTATCTTCGGAGAAGTCCTGGTGGCCGGGGGTGTCGAGCAGGTTGATCGTGCTGCCGGCGTAGTCGAACTGCAGCACGGTGGAAGTGATCGAGATGCCGCGCTGCTTCTCCAGCTCCATCCAGTCGGAGGTGACCTTGCGCTGCTCGCCCTTGGCCTTCACGGCCCCGGCCTGCTGAATCGCACCGCCGTAGAGCAGCAGCTTCTCGGTGAGGGTGGTCTTGCCCGCGTCGGGGTGGGAGATGATCGCGAAGTTGCGGCGGCGTTCCACGGCCTCGGCCAGGGCAGGGATCTCGGCCGCGGCGTCGGCGGAGCGGGAGGGAGCGGTGGTCATCCGGACAGCCTGCCAGGCTGCGCGCCACTGCCCTGGCAATGGCGATCGAGCAGGGACAGGCCGAGGCTGAGGTCGGCCTGGTGGGCGAAGGCTTCGGTCTCCACCGCCTGCACCGCTGAGGAGCGATCGCGATAGATGGGGTGGGCCAGCAGCTTGAGCTCGGCGGCCGCCGGTCGTCCACCGAGGCCCAGGGGACGCGGCAGGCGGTTCAATCCGCCCGCAGCGCAGCTCTGAGCCACGTGGATCGCCTCGTGATTGAGCACCAGGGCGAACAGGCGACTGCCCTGATCCGGAAGATCGGGACGCAGGCTGAGGCGGCGTCGCTGGGGATCCCACTGTCCGGTGGCCTCAGGAGCGACCAGGGTTTCGAAGGTCACCGTGACGCCCAGCCGCCGCAGCCGGGCCAGCAGGCTGCGGATCGCCGCCCGCTCCCGCTCCCAGCGGGGCGGGTTGCGGAGGATCTCCTCCGCTGCCGCCAGGGTGAGGGGTGGATCGCCGGGAAGGCGCCGGGCCGTCACCTGCACCCGGCCATCCGGCAGACGGCGCGTGCGGGGCAAGCCTTCGCGATCGCTTTCCTCCAGGCGCCGCAGGAGCAGATCCACCTCGCTGGTCTGGACCGGGCCCCGGCCCCCTGGCGACCACTGCACCCAGGCGGGGGGGCGGAGCACCTCGGCGGTCGGCACCGTGGAGGGGGAGGGTGCGGGCGCGGCCTGGGCGGAACCCGTCAGGGCGAGCGCCAGGGCTGCGCCGGCCCACGGCAGCAAACACTGGAGCCGAACGTGGCCGAACACCGGGGGGAAGGCGCACATGATGTCCATCCTGGCGAGATCAGGACAAGCCAGTGCCGGCTCACCAGGATGGTGGACAACGGCCCGTGCACTCCCGATGGCCCCGTCCCGCCCCCGTCGTCCGACGACACGACGCCGCTCCCGGCCGCTGGCGCGCTGGGTGGCCGCCCGGCGCCCATCAGCCCGGGCGACCACCTTCCTCGCTCCAGGCACGCCGGTGTTCGTGGGGGAACGCAAGCTGGAGAAGGCCACTCTCCACCTGATCGACTTCGACGACGACAGCCTGCATGAAGTGGTGGACGCCAGCCTGTCGCAATGCCTGCATCACCTCCCCTCCCCCACCGTCACGTGGGTGAACGTGAGCGGGGTGCATGACGTGGGGCTGATCGAAGCCCTCGGGGAAGCGTTCGGCCTGCACCCGATGACCTGCGAGGACATCGCCAACACCTCGCAGCGGCCGAAGTGGGAGGAGTTTCCCGCCTACGGCTTCATGGCGATGAAGATGCTGGAGGTGGATGAAACCGCCCAGCAGGTGAAGATCGAGCACGTGAGCCTGATCCTCGGCGACACCTGGGTGCTCTCCTTTCTGGAGGACGAAGGAGATGTGTTCGAGAGCGTGCGGGGGCGCATCCGTTCCGCCAGCGGCAGGGTGCGCGGGCACGGGGCGGATTATCTGGCCTTCTGCCTCACCGACGCGGTGGTCGACCATTACTTCCTGGCGGTGGAGCGCATCGGCGATCGGATCGAACTGTTCGACGACCACGTGCTCAACGACACCGATCAGGTGGAGATTCAGGAGATCCACCGTTTCAAGCGTGGGCTTCTGGCCCTGCGCCGGGCCGTGTGGCCGATGCGGGAGGTGGTGGGGTCGATTGCCAAGAGCGAATCGGACCTGATCCGCGCGGACAGCCGCGTGTTCTGGCGCGATCTCTACGACCACACCGTGCAGGTGATCGACATGGTGGAGACCTCGCGCGACACCCTGGCCAGCCTGCACGACACCTACCTCTCAAGCCTGAGCAACCGGATGAATGAGGTGATGAAGACCCTCACGATCATCTCCACCATCTTCATCCCGCTCACCTTCATCGCCGGGGTGTATGGGATGAACTTCCAGCACATGCCGGAGCTCACCTGGCCGATGGGCTACTTCGGTGTGCTGGCGGTGATGCTGGTCATCGCCCTGCTGCTGGTGGTGTGGTTCCGCCGCCGGGGCTGGCTGTGAGCTGACCCCACACCTCGAGATAACGATCGTCGAGCGGCTCCACCCGCCAGCCCGCGAGCCCGGCCTCGCGCAGCTGCTGCTCCACCTCATCCGGCCGGAAGGCGGCATACAGCGAGGCGCGGTAATCGCGCTGCAGGATCGGTGGGGCATCGGCGGCCTCGCGGGCGACGATCGCCTCGAGCTCCCGCTTGCTGGCCGGCCGCCGCAGATCGCGCACCACCACCCAGGCGCCCGGCGCTCCCAGGCGGCGCACCGCCGCCCAGAACACCACCGGATCATGCAGGTGATGCAGCGCGCTGTTGCTCACCACGGCGCTGAAGCTGCCGGCCAGCGGCGGTCGGGCCAGGGCCCCATCGGCCAGATCCAGCTGCAGAAAGCGCAGCCGCCCGGCGGCGGGGCCGGCGCCTCGCTGACGCTCCGCAGCGATCGCCAGCATCGCGGCAGCCCCGTCGATCCCCACCACCTCGGCGTCGGGGAGCCGTTCGGCGATCGGAAACGTGACGTTGCCGGGGCCGCAGCCCAGGTCGACGATCCGCCGGCCCGGCTCGGATGCCAGCTGCAGGAAGCGCGTGATGAAGGCCTGGTCGGTGAGCGAGAAATCGGCCTCCGCATAGGCCAGGGCCTGGGGGACCTCGTCCATCAGCTCCGGCTCGGGGATGCGGTCCATCGCGGGGGGCCCTGGTGAAGGAATCAACGAACGTCGGTGGCGAAGCTGGCGAGACGGTCGAGGAGCGGCGTCTGGGATTCCAGGCACGGCCGATCGAACAGCCACCCCTGGTATCGGCTGCAGCCTTCGTCCCTGAGGGCCCGCCACTGGACTTCGGTCTCGACTCCCTCGGCCACCACCCGCAGATTGAGCGAGCGACCGAGTTCGAGAATGGCCCGCACAATCGCCGCATCCTGGGGCTGGTGCAGAAAACGTCGCACGAACCCCTGATCGATCTTCACCTCATGCACAGGTAGATAACGCAGGTAGGAAAAGGATGAATAACCAGTGCCAAAGTCATCAAGGGAGAACTCGATCTGATAATCCATGAGTTGATGCATACGGTCGGCAGCCAGCGCAAGATCGGAGAGCACACAGTCTTCGGTGATCTCGAAGAGCAGACGCCGGCCACTCAGACCTGTGGTGGCGAGGAGTTCGATCACCGTCTCGGCAAAGTCGGAGCGGAGAAATTCAGGCGTGCTGAAATTGATCGCAATCCGGAAGTGATCAGGAAGACCCATTGTTTCCCATGCCAGCACATCAGTAACTACCCCGCGAGTCAACTGCTGACCGAGGCGATGAATCAGACCGCTTTCCTGTGCCACCGGCAGAAACTCGGCGGGCGGCACCATGGTGCCGCCTTCGGCTCGCCAGCGAATCAGAGCTTCGCACCCCACAGGCTGCCGGTCGGCATTGACCTGCAGCTGGTAGGCATGGCTGAGGGTGCTGGTGTTGATGGCTTCACGCAGGCGCGCCTCCAATCTGGAGCGCTGATCGATACGCCGCTGCATGTCAGGCTGGAAGAGCATCACCTTGTTGCGGCCGGAGCCCTTGGCCTCATAGAGCGCGAGATCCGCCTGTTGCATCAGCCTTTCGAACGTGCTGCCCCTCGCTTCAGAGAGGGCGATGCCGACGCTCACGCTCTGGTGCACGGTGCCGAAATCCAGTGGAATCGGCTCGGCGATGGCCATGATCAGCTTGTTGGCGTGCTGTCGCGTGGCGGCCTCCGCCGCGGTGGAATCGGTGTCGAGGTTCTGGAGCAGAACCACAAACTCATCCCCCCCGAGCCTGGCGACCATATCGGCAGGGCGCAGGCAGTTCTGCAGGCGCTGGGAGACCACACAGAGCAGCTGATCCCCTGCCGCGTGTCCGTGGCTGTCATTGAGGGTCTTGAAGTGGTCGAGGTCGAGCATCAGCAGGGCAAAGCCGCTCTCGGTCCGCTCCCTGTCCCGCAGCACCTGCGCCACCCGCTGCTGCAGCAGGCGTCGATTGGGCAGGTCCGTGAGGGAGTCGTAGAAGGCGAGGCGGTGCACCTGGGCTTCATGGCGTCTGCGCTCGGAGAGATCCTGCATCGATCCGGAAAAGCGCTGGGGTGTGCCATCGCCCAGACGGATCACCGTGCCGCGGATCAGCACGGGGAGGAACTGACCGTCGTGGCAGCGCAGCCGAAGCTCGGTTTCGAGGATCTCGCTGCGGCCGCTGATGATCTGGTCGAACAGCCAGTCGAAGCGTTCGCGTTCCGCCGGGTGGATGCGGTCGCGCCAGAACGTTTCCTCCACGTCCTGGCGGGAACTGGTTTCGCCCACCATCTGCCGCCAGCGGGCGGAAAGAAAGCAGCGTCCGGTGCTGAGATCAAGGTCCCACCATCCGTCATTCGTACCCTTGAGCACCGCCGACAGACGCTGCTCGGACGCCTGGAGCTGCTGCATCTGCGACGCAATCACCCTGCGATCGGCCCATTGGTCGAGATGGGCCGCCAGCTTTTCGGCCAGGAGACTGAGAACCTCCAGGCTTTCCTGCCATACCGGCTCCGCCATCCCGGCCAGCGACCGGGAGTTGGCCGCCATCAGCAGACCGCGACAGCGGCCGTCGCGGGCGATGCAGCGGCAGGCCAGACCATCCTCGAGTTGCAGCCCGAACAGCAGGCTGGCCTGCTCCTGGGTCAGCCTCTGGGAGACCCGTGGCTGAGCGGCGGGCAGTCGCGCCAGGAGCTCGGTGCCGGCCGACGCCCAGGCGCTCCAGGGCACCGCCATGCCGCAGACGGCGAACCTGGCGGAGGCAGGCAGATCATCATCGAACAGCCAGAGGGCACCGATGCCGATGTCCAGCACATCGACGATGGCCTCGGCGAATGTGTCTGCCACCCCGGCCAGCCCGAGATCAACAAGGAGAGCGTCGGAGAGGCGATTGAGACGCATCAGCTGGCCGATCTGCCGATCGCGCTGGGTGCGGACCGCGATCAACTCCTGCTGAAGCCGGTTGTAGTCGCTTGCTCCAGGCTGCTGTTGTCCCTGGTGGAGGGTGGGCTCCATCGGGGTCAGGACGTTTCCGGAGGCTCTCGATAGAGGGCTGCCAGCGCTGTGGTGTAGTTATGATAGGCGTTACGACCACCGAGCCGGGCGTATTCGCCGAAGCCATACATCCCGAACCATGGCGATGTGACCCCATCGGTGGCGAAGGGCAGCTGCATGCGGTGCACCAGTTCGTCCTTCATCACCCGGTTGAAGAGTCTTCGTCCCCGGGCCAGGCAGTCGGCATGGAACACCGCCACGGGGAACTGGCCAGGCTTCCGCCCGGTCATCCCCTGCAACAGGCGATCCATGTCGCGGAAGATGAGTTCCTCGTCCCTGACCGTGAGCCACAGGTCGGTGCCGACAGGACAGTCAGTTGCGTAAATCATGTGGCCGGCTTCTGTGTGGTGGGTGACCACCCTCAGGAGGTGGGCATTGCCGTACTCCTCCGCCAGTTCCGCCGGCAGTGCCTCAGCGAGCGCCCCGATCGGAATCGTGTCGCCCTCAGTGGCCCCGGGGGGGAGGCCGAGCCACTCCAGATAGGAGGGCCAGGCCGGCTTCCCATCCAACTCGATGATGTGGTTGCCTTCAGAGGCCGTGACCCGCCGGGGTTCTCCCACAACCACGAATCCATGCGTTGCGCCGGTTTCGACCGTCAGCGTCGGATCCCAGAACCCCACCGCGTAGGCGCTGTGCTGATCGATCCGGCCATCGATCGCCTGGAAGGTGGCCACGCCCTGCATCTGATCAGAGGACGTGGCGCCGAAGATCACCACCTCGCGACCGAGGACAGCCTCGAGCCCGGCGAGCAGCTGATCATTGGCGATGTCGATGCCTGAGGCCAGCAGGTAGACCATGCGGACCGGCAGGGGCGCGGCCAGAAGACTGCGGCCCAGTTCCACCCCCCTGGCATAGGAGGAGGAGCCATAAAGATCGTTCACATGGGCGATCTGGAAGCCCTCGCCACTGATTCCCATCAACACGATGTCGTGGATGGATTCACCCGGTCCCTCCGGGCCGACGACACCGGCGCAGGAGGACGCCAGCACCCGGGCCCCGGGGCACTGCTGAGCCACAGCCTTCGAGAGTTCCGCCAGGTCATGCCCCACGGCGGCGTTGATCAGGATCAGATCGCAGGTGGGCTGCATGCTGCCGAAGGCCGTTTCCAGCAACTCCAGAACCGCTCGCCGTGGATTGACGGCGCGGATGTTGGCGGTGTGGAAATCGAGCATCCGGCTCAGACAGGGCCCGGCAACCCTGCGGATGGCGAATCAACGCTAGACCCCAGGCCAGCCCTGCCCGGACAACCATCCCTGGTGGCCTGGCGGCGCCACTGACACCAGGGGTGGTGGCAACGGCGATCGGCAACGGTTAGCGTTAGCCCCCAGAAGCGCGAAGGCCGTGACCCTGACCCCGACCCGACCCAGCCTCGAAGGCGATCGCGGCGGCGAGCTGCGTGGCGACCTGAGCGACGGGGCTGCCGGGGCAAAGTCGGCGCCGGAGGATTTCCCGGCCACCGCCCCGGCGGCGAATCCGGTGTTCTATCGCACCTACTCGCGCAAGACGCCGGGCGGGCGCGAGAGCTGGCAGCAGGTGAGCGAGCGCAACCTGGGCGGCCTGCAGCGGCTGGGCCACCTGAGCGACGACGAGGTGGAACTGCTGCGGCGGATGCAGCGCGAGCAGAAGGCCCTGCCCTCGGGCCGCTGGCTGTGGATCGGCGGCACGGAGTGGATCGAGAAGCAGGAGAACTTCTCCGGCGCCTACAACTGCACCTCCACCAATCTGGTGGATTGGGAAGCCTTCGCCCTGATGATGGATCTGGCGATGATGGGCTGCGGCACCGGCGCCATCATCGAACCGCGGCTGATTGAGCGGCTGCCGGCGGTGCGCAACGAGCTGATCGTTGATGTGGTGAGCGACATCGGCCGCACCCCCGCCGGCGCGCGCCAGCAGGAGACCACCCACGCGATCAACGGCCACGCCGTGCGGATCAAGGTGGGCGACACGCGCCGCGGCTGGGTGGACAGCTACCGGCTGCTGCTGGAGCTTGCCAGCGACGAGCGCTTCAGCGCCCCGGTGCACATCGCCGTGGATCTGGCCGATGTACGGCCGGTGGGCGAAACGCTGAAGGGCTTCGGCGGCATGGCCAATCCGGTGAAGCTGCGGGATCTCTACGGCCGCGTGGCCCAGATCCTGAACAAGGCCCGCGGCCGCCGGCTCACATCGGTGGAGTGCTGCCTGCTGATCGATGAGGCCGCCGTCACGATCGTGGCCGGCAACATCCGCCGCAGCGCCGGCATGCGCCAGTTCGCCGCCGAGGATGCGGCCGCCTCCGGCGCCAAGGACAACCTGTGGCAGCAGGACGAGCAGGGCAACTGGCGGATCGATCCGGAGCGCGATGCGCTGCGGATGGCCAACCACACCCGCGTGTTCCACACCCAGCCCAGCCGCGAGACGGTGCTGGAAGCGGTGCGCAAGCAGTTCCAGAGCGGTGAGGGCGCGATCCAGTTCGCCCCTGAAGCGATCGCCCGCTCCAATGCCGATCTGCTGCCCACGCCGGAGCTGCGCGAGGAGTTCGTGGGCATCTACTGCGACCAGGGCCGGGAGGAGGCGGGGCGCTGGCTGCAGCTCCATCACCCGGGCATCGGGGCGGATGAACTGGAGCACCGGCTCGGGCGCTACGGCCTCAACCCCTGCGGCGAGATCCTTGGCGCCGACTTCCACTGCAACCTGGCCGAGATCCACCTGAACCGGATCGATCCGCACGACGACCAGGCCCAGGAGGATGCCTTCAAGGCCGGCGGCATCGCCGTGGCCTGCCTGCTGAACCATGAGTTCCAGGTGGAGCGCTACCGCCAGAGCCGGGCGTGGGATCCGATCGTGGGCGTGAGCTTCACGGGCCTGTTCGACTTCTTCGTGCACGCCTTCGGCACCCCCTGGCTGCAGTGGTGGGAGGCGGGGCGTCCCGACAGCGAAGAGGGCCGGGCGTTCCGGGCCGAGGAGGCGCGCTACCTCAGCCGCTGGAAGGAGATCGTGAACCGCTCGGTGTGGGAGTACTGCGACCGCCACGGCATCCGCCGTCCGAACCGCTGCACCACGGTGCAGCCGGCCGGCACCAAGAGCCTGCTCACCGGCGCCAGCCCGGGCTGGCATCCGCCGAAGGCCCAGCGCTTCATCCGCCGCATCACCTTCCGCAAGAACGATCCGGTGGCCCTGGCCTGCATGGAGTACGGCTACACGATCGTGCCGTCCCAGTCGGATAAGGACGATCAGGGAAGGCTGCTGGATGATCCGTTCGATCCGCGCTGCACCGAGTGGCTGGTGGAGATCCCCACCGAGGTGAGCTGGGCCAATCTCCCCGGTGCCGACCGGGTGGAGATCAACACGTTCTCGGCCCTGGCCCAGTTCGACTTCTACATGCAGGTGCAGAAGCACTACACGGCCCACAACACCTCGGCCACGATCGAGTTCCGCGAGCACGAGATCGAGGGCCTGGCGGATGCGATCCACCGCGCGATCGCCAACGGTGAGGGCTACATCTCGGCAGCGCTGCTGGCGCGCTTCGATGCCAATGCCACCTTCCCGCGCCTGCCGTTCGAGCCGATCGACCACGCCACTTACGAGCGCCTCTCCGCCGAGGTGAAGGCCCGCCGCCGCACCGCCGACTTCTTCGAAGCCCTGCGCCGCTTCGACAGCGGCGAACTGGTGGAGGCCGGCCCGGCCGGCTGCGACAGCGACAAGTGCCTGCTGCCGCTGGCGAAGCCGGCTGGGTGAGTGCGGGGGCGCTGAATCTGAGGGGCTGCTTCACCAGCCCTTCAGATTCAGTTCGGCAGTACCACGCCCATCTCCGCAAGCGAGGCTTCCTCCACCCAGACGGACACCGATCCGCCAGGACAACGCCATTCGGCCCAGCCGTCGCCATTGGTGGTGATCGTCTCGCGGATATGGCCGGTGAGATCCCGGAAGGAGGTGTGCTTTTTGCCTACCTCCATCCACTTGGAGCCGGCGGGACCATCGCTCATCAGGACCGCCATGGCGCGGGGATGGCCCGGGGTGCCGAGGCGCGTCCAGCCGATGGTGTTGAAGTGATCCATGTAGTCGTACTGGGGACCGTAGCTGCAGTGTTGGCGCGCCAGCAGGAAACGATCAATGAGAAATCGATGGCTGGTGAGCCAGATTTCATACTCCGGACCGTCGTTTCCTTTCTTTGCCTTGTAATGGGCGCCGTAATAGTCGGCATAGAAAATGCAGGGGTAACCCTGGTCGCGCAGCAGGATGACGGCATAGGCCAGGGGTTTGAACCATGACTCCACAACCGATTCGAGCGCTTGCAACGGCTGGGTGTCATGGTTCTCCACGAGTGTCACCGCCAGCAGAGGCATGGTTTGCATCAAGGTGCCATCCAACAGGCGACGCATGTCGTAGTGACCTCCGCTGCGGCTGGCCACATGGAAATTATTGTGCAGAGGTGCATCAAAGAGATGCATGCGACCGCCTGAGTTGGCGGCATACCAGGAGAGGGAAGCGAGGTCATAGCTCCAATACTCGCCGACGACAAAATGGGTGTGGCCAGCATGTTGATCAATGTCATTGATCCAATCAAGGAAAAAGTCACTGCTGATGTGCTTGATCGCATCCAGACGGAAACCATCCACCTTGAAGGTGTCATGCATCCAGCGGCCCCAGTACTTGAGCTCGTCTCGCACTTCCGGATGGTTGATGTTGAGATCACATCCCATCAGGTAATCGTAATTCCCCTTCTCCAAATCAACATTGGCTTCGAAGGAAGCGCCCTGAGTTTTCCAGATGGCTTTGTAATTCTCCCGCAGGTTGTTGTGATCCACCGCATCGAAATGATACCAGTGCCATTGCATGGAGGAGTGTTGGCCGCGCCGTTTCTCAAAGCGGTAGCCCGTCCACGCGCGAATCGGTTGTTCCCCTTCAAGGGCCTGGTTGCGGTTGGTTGGCGCATAGGGAGTGGCCCGATACTCCTCTTGCTCGTCGGCCCACATCTTGTGGTTGAACACCGCGTCGGCATACACCTGGATGCCCTGGCCATGGCAAGCCGCCACCGCCGATTCAAAGTCGGCCCGGGTGCCGTACTTCGTTGCCACGGAACCCTTTTGGTCGAATTCGCCCAGATCGAACAGGTCGTAGATGCCATACCCGACATCGAAGGTGCTGCCGCCTTTTGTGGCGGGGGGCAGCCAGAGTGCGGTGATGCCAGCCTTGGCCAGCTCAGGGGCCGCCTCCTTCAGCCGTCGCCAGTGCTGGCCGTCGGCCTCGCCATACCAGTGGAACCACTGCATCATCGTGCCGTTGAATTCCGTCGGCACGGGAACGGCCTGCGCGCCGATCTCTTGCTCATGGTCAGTCAGCCACTGGCGCACCAGGCTGACGGCCGCCTGGGCCGTATCCACCGCAGGCTCACGCTCGGCCTCGAGCACCGAGCGCTTAAGGGATTCAAAGAAAGCAGCCATGGAAGCAGGAGATCAGCATGGCTCCAGAGTAGGCATGGTCTCTGCTGTTGAACGGTGATACAAACTGTGTCCTGCAGCACAACGGGGCGGATCCAACCCATGGGCGAGGAACAGGATCCGTGGGACCCATGGAGAAAGCAATCTTGGTTACACAAATTAGGTCGTGCCAGATGGGTAAAACGTGTCTGCATCAACCAAAGCGTTGAGATCTGTTGGTGATGCAACAAATCCTTAGAAGAGCTTTGGCCAAAGACGGCACGATTCTGTTTTGGACCATAATCCTGTTGCAACAAGCGATCTCGCAGATACCATCTCTTGCGCTCAGCCAGCAGGCGACCTGCCCCCCGTTTGAAGGCGACGCTGACGGCCCGAAACGGGATCTGACGCGGGTCCGCCCAAATCGTGTGGACCGATGTGAATACCTGTTGCCCTTTCTGATAACTCAGCCATCGATGACTGAAGTCAGCAGATAAACTGCTGATTCAGCCATTTCATGCCAGAATATGGTGATTCGTGAGCGCGATTCTGCCCCATGGTTCGCGTCTGCCTCCTGGCTCTGTTTCACGGCACGGTGATCTGGTTCGGTGTTGCGGCCAGGGCCATTGAGCTGCCTGGGTTCATCCAGGCGGCGGAAACACCCCTGCAGCAGGCCTGGAGGACAGACCCACGAACAGCCCGCAGTCCCTGGCCGATGCTCCGACCGGTCCCGGATGGCACCAGGCCACAGGATGCATGCCCACAGAATCTGCTGGCCGCACGTGAAAGCCCGGCGCTTTATTGCCCGGCGAACGGCCAGGTGCTGATCGATCTCCCACGCCTCAAGGCTGAGGCGGATCGCTACGGCACCTGGGGGGTGGGCTACTGGATCGCCACTGCCCTGGGCCAGGCAATCCGGGATCCCTCGGCCCAAGCGGACAACAGGCAAAGCGGACCAGCGGCGAACCTGCAGTCGATCTGCCTGGGAGGTGTTCTTCTGGGGCAAACAAGCGGCCTTCGCCCAGCCAAGCCGAGGGAGCGCCTCTCGCCGGCCTTCACGGCCTATCCCGCCCGGATGAGCAGCAGCCAAGGGACCCCTGACAAGCGCTCCTATGCCTTGCTCACAGGGCTGGGCGCTACGGCAAGCGATTGCAGTATGGGCGCCATGACGAGCCTGGCCACGGGTGGGGTGCCTGATCCAGAACGACTCAAGGCTCTTGCCATCAATGGCCCAGACCGTGCCATGGGCGATGGGGATCTTGATGCAGTGATCCAGGCCCTCTGCCTTCCCCGCCCGCCTCAGGGCTGTCCCCGCCGTCTGCCTGCCGCTGCCCGTGTCCGCACCAACCCCTGAGGTCCCTCGCCAGCGCTGGCGCTGTCCAACCTGGCTGGCGAAGGGTGACATTCACGAATGGACCAGAACGGTGGCCGTCGTGGTGGCAGCCCTCTGGGGGATGTATACGTTCGTGTGGAAGGACATCCTGGTGCCGAGCTGGGCCCCCGCTTCCCTGTTGATCGAAGTCACGGCGCAGCCGGCACGGCCCAGACCTTCAGACCCCATGCAGCAGCCACAAGGCAGCATCCCGCTGCATCTCCAGATCACTGTCACAAACCCCACCCAGCGGCCGCTGTATCTGCTGCCGAATGTCTGGTGGGCCTCCTCCATCAAGCGGCAAGCAGCGGCAACGGACACATCCTTCGAGACGTCGGCCAATGCAGCGTTGAGCCAACCGAGTGTGGCGCACGCGGAGCGTGGCCAGGAGCTGGTGAGCAGCGAGGTGCTGGCGACCGGCCGCCTGTTCCCCGACGATCAGATTCAGCCGGGTGAAAAGCTGAGCCGTGAGCTGAGCATCGCCATGCCCAGTACGGCCTCAGTTGTTGCATTCCAGCTGATCCTGCCGTCACTGACGCGTAATCCCAGACCTACAGGTGGATGGTCTTCCGGCTTGTTCGGCAGCCGGCGGATGAGCTGGGCCTACAGCGAAAAGGCAGACACGGTCTATCCCCTGCTGTGTCAGCAGACGACGGAGTCGGCCGGTGAGGCTCGCTGCGAGCCGGTTGAGACGAAATCAATCGCCGCGATGATCCGAAACTTCGATCAACGTGCCCTGATCTTTTTCAAGTCCAGGATGATCGCCAACTGATGCCATGAATCACCAACTGCTCCGACCCGTCTATATCTTCGGCACAGGCCTGCTGTTGATTACACCTATCGGATTTCTTCCGCAGGCTGCCGCAAAAGGGGCCACCATGGCTCCTGAACAGCCAGTGTTGGTGGCCCAGGACAGCAGCCGAAGAAGCGGCCCCTATCCAACGGAGGTTCAGGAGTGGCTGCGGCAGGTGGAGGCCCTCAGTCAGCAAGGAAAATATCAGGAGGCAGCCCTGATTCAGCAAAAGATTCTCGTCTGGATGGAACAACATGAGGGGCCCGATCACCCCATTACCGCAACCATATTGAACAACCTTGCGGCGCTATTTGTCAACCTGGGCGTTTATGCAAAGGCTGAGCCCCTCTACCGCCGTGCCCTGGCGATCAAGGAAAAGACCCTGGGGCCAGATAGCTTCTCTACTGCCGCCACGATCAATAATCTCGCATTTCTCTACTATAATCAAGGCGATTACGCCAAGGCTGAGCCCCTTTTCATCCGCGCCCTGGCGATCAGGGAGAAGGCGCTGGGGCCCGATCACCCCGATACCGCCCAGAGCATCAACAATCTTGCGGCGCTGTACGACAGCCAGGGTGCCTACGCCAAGGCCGAACCTCTCTACCGCCGCGCCCTGGCAATCAGGGAGAAGGCGCTGGGGCCCGATCACCCCGATACCGCCCAGAGCATCAACA
>JANWUR010000005.1:113488-195797 GCA_024958655.1 Cyanobium sp. FGCU6
ACGACAGCCAGGGTGCCTACGCCAAGGCCGAACCTCTCTACCGCCGCGCCCTGGCGATCAGCGAGAAGACGCAGGGGCCCGATCACCCAGAGACCGCAAACATCCTCAACAACCTCGCACTCCTGTACGACAACCAGGGCGCCTATGCCAAGGCCGAGGTTCTCTACCGCCGCGCTCTGGCGATCAGGGAGGAGGCGCTGGGGCCCGATCACCCCGCCACCGCCACCAGCCTCAACAATCTTGCAGCGCTGTATGACAACCAGGGTGCCTTTGCCAAAGCCGAGCCCCTCTATCTTCGCGCCCTGGCGATCAATGAGAGGGCGCTGGGGCCCGATCACCCCGCAACCGCTACCAGCCTCAACAACCTCGCATTCCTGTACGACAGCCAGGGTGCCTACGACAAAGCCGAGCCCCTCTACCGCCGTGCTCTGGCGATCAGGGAGACGGCGCTGGGCCCCGAGCACCCCGATACCGCCAACAGCCTCAACAACCTTGCAGCCCTCTACCGGAGCCAGGGTGCCTACGCCAAAGCCGAGCCCCTCTACCAACGCGCTCTGGCGATCAGGGAAAAGGCTCTGGGGCCCGACCACCCGATGACCGCCACCAGCCTCAGCAACCTGGCGGAGCTCTACAACAACCAGGGCGCCTACGCCAAGGCCGAGCCCCTCATCCGCCGCGCCCTGGCGATCACGGAGAAGGCGCTGGGGCCTGATCACCCTGCAACCGCCAACAGCCTCAGCATCCTTGCGGGGCTTCTTCTCAGCCAGGGTCTTGACGCCGAGGCCGAGCCTCTTTACCGCCGCACCCTGGCGATCAGGGAGAGGACGCTGGGGCCCGATCACCCTGAGACCGCGCGCAGCCTCAACAGCCTCGCGGTGCTGTTCCAAGGCCGGGGCGCCTACACGAAGGCCGAGCCCCTCTATATCCGCGCCTTGGCGATCAGTGAGAAGACGCGAGGGGCCGATCACCCCGATTCCGCCACCATCCTCAGCAGCCTCGCGGTGTTATACGAAAGCCAGGGAATGAACGCCAAAGCCGAGCCCCTGCTGCGGCGTGGCATCGGGATCCAGAGCCGCTTCCTCCAGGGGCAGCTGCCATTTCTGCCTCAGGCCGCGCGCCAGTCCCAGGTCCACGCTGTCAATGCCGCCTGGGAAGTGGCCTTCTCCGGTGCGGAGCGATCCGGCAGCGCTGCCGATCTGGCCCTCTTCTCCCGGTTCAACCGCTATGGCTTGCAGCTCGAAATCGAACAGCGGCAGGCCCAGCTGGGGCGTGCCCCCGGCGCCCCCCAGAAACTCGTCGAGCAGATCACCGCCCTCACAGCCAGGCTCGCCAATGCGGCCGCCCCAGCAGCTCAGCACCAGGAGCTGGCAAGGCGCAAAGAAGAGCTGGAGCGTGAGCTCTACCGCCTTCTTCCTTCCCTGAAACCACGGCTGGTGGAGCCCGCCCAGGTGGCCCGCGTGCTGCCTGAAGGGGCGGTACTGGTGGAATTCCAACGCTATCGACCGTTCGATGGGCGAAGGAAGCCAGGCCAGCTGTGGGCTGCCCCGCGCTACATCGCCCTGGTACTCAACGCCGATGGTGCCACCCGTGCAGTGGATCTGGGCCCCACTGCGGCCATTGATCCCTTCATTGCTCATGCCCTGGCCGTTTCCCAGGCCAGCGGCGGAGATCCCACCGACCTCTGGCGTCAGTTGAACAGCAAGGTGTTTCCAGCTCCCCTGATGCAGCTGCTGGCCGGTTCCAACCAGTGGATCCTTGCCCCGGATGGGGAACTGAACCGAATTCCCTTTGCGGCCCTGCCCTCGCCACGGGATCCTCAGCGCCGTCTCACCGACAGCGTGGCCGTGCGCCTGATCAGCAGCGGTCGCACGCTGCTGCCCCAGAGCCCAGCCACCGCCAGCGCCTCCACCCGGCCGTTGGTGCTGGCCGATCCGGATTACGGAACCGCGCCTTCCAACACAAGGGGCTGGGAGCGCCTGCCCGCCACCGCCGAGGAAGGCCGGAGGATCAGCCAACTGCTGAAGGCAGACCTCTATGAGCAGGCCAGCGCCACCACAGCCGTTCTGACCAGGGCCAAGGGTCCCAGGCTCGTTCATGTCGCCAGTCATGGCTTCTACTCGGGCACCTCTGATCTTCCCGAGCAGACGGCCGAGCCAGCGGCAGGTGCAGAGTCCGGTCGAATGCGCAGCGCCATCGCAGGCCTGCCCTCGAGCAGCGAGGACGCCATGCTCAACAGCGGCATCGTGCTGGCCGGCGCCAACCGCAGACTGCGGCCTGATCGATCCTCGGCAGGCACCAAAGAATCCGCCGACGATGGCTATCTCACCGCCAGGGAAGCCGCCCAGCTCCAGTTGGAGGGAACTCAGCTGGTGGTTCTTTCCGCCTGTGACACCGCCACAGGCGAACAGCAGAGCGGCGAGGGCTTGTTCGGCCTGCAGCGCGCCCTGAGTGTGGCAGGTGCCCGAACCACCCTGCTTTCACTCTGGAAAGTGGATGACGGCGCCACTGCCTATTTCATGCAGCGCTTTTATACGCTCCTCCAACAGGGCAAGGGAAGAATGGAGGCCCTGCTTACCGTGCAGCAGGAGTTCCGCAGTGATCCCCCCAGAACAGAGTGGGAAGATTACAAGTACTGGGCAGCGTGGCAGCTCGTTGGTGACCCGGGGCCGATCCCGGGAATCTGACAGCAGCAAAGAGGATGGATAGCAACGCCTGACAGGCCTCTCAACAATGAGAAATAGTGGCATCCGCTTTGGCCTCGATGATCTGAAGATCAACAAGGCCTTCATCGGAGGCAGCCGCGCCGCTGACGCCGGCCGTGGGACTGTGGAACTCGTGGTGAGAAGAGCACGGCAATCGCCGCGATATCGATGAGTCCCACCATGGCCTGCGCGATCGCCAGCCTCACCGTGCTGGCACTCCTGCTGACGCTGATCGTGCTGCTTCGCCCCAGCCTGCTGGTGCGTGTCCTGCTGGCGCCCCTGCTGCCCGCTGTGATCTTCCGCGGCAACAGCCGGCGCCACGAGCTGGCGCTCACGATCGACGACGGTCCCAGCCCCGGCAGCGCCGAACTGCTGGCCCTGCTGCAGGAGCTGCAGGTGCCGGCCACCCTGTTCGTGATCAGCGGCCACCTCGATCGCGGCGATCCGGCCTTTCTGAAGCGGGCCCTCGCCGCTGGTCACGCCATCGGCCACCACATGCACGAAGACAGCGTTTCCGCCCGCCTCAGCCCCACCTCCTTCCGCCAGGCCTTCGATCAGGCCGCCGCCGAGCTGCAGGACGCCGCGGCGCCTCACAGGCTGCCCTTGCGATGGTTCCGGCCCGGTGGGGGCTGGATTGACTCCTCGATGTTGCGCCTGGTGTCCGAGCGGGGCTACCGGCTGGTGCTGGGGTCGATCTTCCCCTGGGACACCTTCCACCCGCCGCTGGCCTGGATGGCTTGGTTCGTGCTCAGCAACGCCCATCCCGGCGCGATTCTGGTTTTGCACGACCGGCCCGACACCCTGCCGGCCACGATGGAACTGCTGCGTCGGGTGGTGCCCGCGTTGCGTCAACGCGGCTACCGCTTCGTGAGCATGGATCGCCTTCTCACCAGCTGAGCCCCCCAGCCTCCGTCGCCGGGGAAGGCCAGTGGGCCTGGAGCCAGGCGATCAGAACCCCGCAGCGGCGCAATCCTGGCCGGCATAGGCCAGGGGCAACTGCTCACGTTCGGCGAGGGCGCGGCAAAGGGCCGCGCCCGGCGAGCTGCCGCAGCTGGGCGAAGGCTGACGTGGAGGCTGGGTTGAGCTGGCGATATCGCTGCTGGCCCCATGGCGGGATCGCACCCAACGCGGCGAGTCGCCTGCGGCGTCTCAGCGCCAGGATCGATCCAGGGTCGTCCATCATTCGGCGCGCCAAAACAGGTTGGATGCCAGTCATCGGCGCACCACTGCCACACATTGCCGTGCATGTCATGCAGGCCCCAGGCGTTAGCGGGAAACATCCCCACCGGCGTGGTCTGCTCCCGGTACTTACCCTTAGGACCATCGGCATAGGTGTCGTTAGCGACATAGTTGGCCAACTCCGGGCTGATCGTTTCACCGCAGGAGAATGGCGTGCTCTCCCCGGCTCGGCAGGCGTATTCCCATTGCGCCTCGCTCGGCAGGCTGCAACGCAGGCCACTACCAACGGGCAGCAAAGTCTCAACCCGCCGACAGAACTCCATGGCCTCGTGCCAGCTCACCTGCTCCACCGGCCGCTGCTCGGTTTTGCTCTCGCCCGGTAGCAGAGCGAAACGGCCGTGAGGACCCTTTTTCTCTCCCTGCGGTTGGAAATAGGAGGGATTCGCCGGCAGTTGCCGTTGCCAACGCTCCCCAAGCGGCGGCACCAGCCGCGCCACCGCCCGCCACTGGGCCTGGGTGATCGGCGTTTGGCCCAGGCAGAACCCCGCCAACCGCACCCGGTGCTGGGGGCCTTCGCTGTCGCTGCGCTCCAGCTCATCCGGCGGCGAGCCCATCACAAACTCGCCGCCAGGAATCCACAGCAGCGGGAGGCTGATCTCCTCGCCCAGCGGCAGCAACGCTCGCTCCAGCCGCAGCGATCGCCGCTCCACCCTCCAGCCCTCGCCCTGGCGGCGCAGCCGGGCTGTTTCCAGGTCGTGGGTTTCGGTGGGCAGGGCGTGGCTGGCGGCAGAGGCTTCTCGCTGAGGTGCACCGGCAGTGGTGGCAGCCGGCTTCTCGCGAACGGGTGGCTGGCGCACCGGCACGGTCGGCACGCTCGCCTCAGCCGGATCAGCCAGGAAGGAGGGCCGGCCCAGGGGCGGTTTGCGGAAGCGGGGCTGATCATGCAGCTCTCGCAGCAGTTCCTCCAGTCGCTCGCCGTAGAGCCTGTCGTCGCGGAAGTCGAGCCAAAGGCGAGGGCCGAGAAAATCCGGCAGCAGCGGGTCGTTGGGGTTGTCGCGCACCAGGGGGATGAACTTCACCGTGTCGATGGCGCGGGCCACCTGGCTGGTCACGATCAGTCCCTCGTAGCCGGCGCCGCCCTTGCGTTGCTCCGCCTTGCTCACATACGTGCTGGTGCACACCAGCAACACCCGATCCGCCCGGCGGATCCCGGCCGCCATGAAGGCCACCACATCAGCGCCGGCCTTCAGATCCCACTGATCGAGCGTGGCGTCCACTCCGCCATGGCGCAGGTCTTCCGCCAGCTTGCGCACCCACGCCTTGTGGGCAACGGAGTCGTGGGAATAGGAGAGGAACACCGAGGGGTTCGTCATGCACGCTCCTGCCGCGCTGGCGCACACACCGGCACCCGTTCAGGGCGCTCCCGCTGATGAACACAGGCCGGCGATCGGGGGCTGGCTGGGGCACGTTCCGCGCTGGCCGTCTTCGCGAGAACCATCGTGGAAGGCGTGAGGCGCGGGCGATGCCGAGCTGCCGGCGACACCCCCCGCCTTGAATGGCTCTCAAGCCGCTCAACCCCCCGGTGTTGATGGGCATAGAGCTCCACCCCCCCCCCTCTGTGGGCTCACAACGCCCAAAACCTCCCCCCTTGATGGGCTCCTCAAGGCCCAAACCCCCTACCTTGAAGCGCTGATCGAAATCACGGATGCGCGACGACGAGCTGCGGCGCCTGCTGTCTGACGCCAATCCTGGTGGGCCGCGGCGGCGGCTGGATGAGCCAGGAGGATCTGCAGGCCCATCTGTTGGCGGGTCGCGCCGGCTGGGACGATCGAATCGAAATGGGTGGACCAGGGCTGGCGCCTCGAGACGCTGGTGCTCGAAGGCCGCTACGGCCGCGGCGTGATGGCCACCAAATCAATCCTCGATCTCAGCCATCCCAGCTGGGCGATCCCGGTGCCGCTATTGGCCTGCCTGCTGGGGTAAGGCCCCAGGGCGGCGAGGCGCCGCGCAGCAGCCGATTAGCTCCACTCATTTCACTTTCTGAATCAACCCAGGCTGTGCCATCTGAAGGAGCCCCTGCATAGCTGGCATGCCAATGATCCAGGCACCACTCCCACACGTTGCCGTGCATGTCTTGCAGGCCCCAGGCGTTGGCGGCGAACATCCCCACCGGTGTGGTCTGCTCTCGGTAGACCCCTTTCGGACCATCACTATACGTGTAGTTACCAACATAATTGGCTAAATCCGTCGTGATGGTGGCACCAAAAGCAAAGGGCGTGGTGGATCCCGCCCGGCAGGCATATTCCCATTGGGCCTCGCTTGGCAGGGTGTAATAGCGGCCCGTGCGTTGGCTCAAGCGCTTGCAAAACTCCATCGCCTCACGCCAGCTCACCTGCTCCACCGGCCGCTGATCGCTGTCGGTCTTGTCGCGGAAGCGCGAGGGATTGGTCTGCATCACCGCCCGCCACTGGGCCTGGGTGATGGGTGCCTGGCTGATGCGGAAGGAAGCCAGCCGCACCTCATGTTGAGGGCCTTCATCTTCAGATCTCTCCGGCTCGCTGGCGGGGGATCCCATGCGAAAACGCCCCGCTGGAACCACGATCATCCGCAGGGTGCTGCCATTGCCCAGGGGTTGATCCACCGCCTGCACGGAAATGGTGCGGCTGCGCACCTGCCAGCCGCCCGCTTGCCGCTCCAGCCAACCCTGGTTGACATCAATGGACGAGGGCGGCAGAGCTTTCGATCCCTGCCTCACCCTGCCGATGCCCACGGCCGCCAGCGGCACCGCAGCGGCGATGACCAACAGCTGGCGGCGGCTGAGGCGGGGGAGCTGGGGCGGCTCCGGCCGGGTGAACCAGCCGGGCAGATTGGGCTGCCAGGCCAGCCCTCCCCCCTCGCCCCCCGAGGCGCTGCGCACCTTGCGGGTCTGGGCGCGCTCAGTTGCGGCCCGCTGGCGTTGCTCGCTGAGCTGCTGCTGGCGCTGCCGTTCAGCCGCCTCGGCGGCCAGTCGCTCCTGTTGGCGCGTCCTGGCCGCTTCCTCAGCCCTCTGGCGTTCCGCCGCGGCGGCCGCTTGCCGCTCCTGCAGCTCCAGCCGTTGCCGGGCCTGTTGCTCCTCCAACTCCCGCCGCCGCGCGCGCTCCTCCGCCTGCCGCAGAGCATCGTGAACCGCCTCGGCGATGCGCACCAAGGCGTGGCGTTGCTGATGTGGCTCCATTGCATCGAGGGTGTGCTCTGGCGCCAGCACCGCCTGGTAGGCATGGATCGGCGTGTGCCGCACCAGACTGGCGCTCAGGGGCACCCAGAGGATCGTCACCCCCTCGGCATCCGCCGCCCGCAACAGCGCCGGCACCTCCTTCCCCATCACAAACTCCGAGGCCAGAAAATCGGCGCTCACCAACAGCAGCGCCACCCGGGCCCGAGCCAACGCGGTTTCGATTTCCGCCTGCCACTTGGCGCCGGGTTCGATCTGGCTGTCGTCCCAGAGCTGCAGGCTGTTGCCTTCCTGCCACAACAGGGGTGCCATCACCTGGCGGATCCGCTCCACCCAGGCCCGATCGACATGGCTGTAGCTGATGAACACATGCCGGCGCTCGGGGGCGGGTGGGGGCACGCGCGGCTGCGGCTGGGTTCGCTGGCGGCATTGTGGCAGGGATGCAATCAGACGCCGCCTAAGCCAACTGGCGCAATGGGTTGCACACGACGATGGAGCCGCGCGTTCTGTTGGCAGCGGCGGACCGGACGGGTGAGCAGGTCTCCAGGATCAGGCGCGTGAACTTAACCGAAGTGGCGCAAATTCCCCTCGGCAGGTGTGGAAGTGAAGGGTCTGCGGGAGGAGCCGGAGGCCCTCGGAGTGCTGGTGTCGCTGGGGCCTGCAGGTGGCGTGACAGCTGGTGGCACTTGGTTGTGGGGGGCTCGCTGTGCCCTCCCTCCAACCGCAACCCGCCGCGCCGTGCCAGCACCCCCCTCAGCCCCGGCCCCGCCTTCGAGCGGCAGCGTCATGCCGCAGCGTCCGCCAGAATCACCAGCAACGCATCTCCGCTGGCTGGGCCTCGATCCGCCAGGGATCCTCCAGGCCCTGGGCGGCCTCATCCTCGGCCTGATCGCCCTCTTCACCTCCTATGACCACCTCACCCTCGCCGGCCTCGATCTCCCCATCCCCCAGCAATGGGGCATTCCCCTCATCGCTGCCTCGGTGGCGACAGTTTTTGTCGATGCTGAACTGGCGTCGCGATCCCGATTACGAGCAGCGGATCTGGCAGTACGAGCAGCGCAGGATTCATTACGAGCAGAGCGAGATCGAGCACGAGCAGCACAGGATGCTGCACGAGCAGCGGATGATGCTGCACGAGCAGCGGATGAAACAGCTCGAGAACGAAATTCAGCAGCTCGATCGCGAAAACGCCAGGCTCGAGAACTTGCTCTCTTGCGTCGATCGGCTCTGCTTTCCGCCCGAGTCCAGCTCGACCCCTCCGCCAGCAATCGAGAGCGATTGCGAACCTTCCTGCGGTTGATGGAGGGGCAGGTATGGGCGGAGGAGGAAGGAGCCTGATGCGCCGATGTCTGCGGCGGCCTTGCGATTTGCCAGCAGCTTTCTTGACGATCCAATCTTGCCTGCTGTCGCTTGATGCGCTGACAGGGGCTGATGCGCCACCTTCGCCCGCTCCCTCCCCCAGCGCGCCTGAGGCAACCGCGCTGGCCAGGGCTCGAACGAGAGGTTGAGAAACGGGACTGGAATCACTATTGGGATGACTAGCAAGGTTTCTGTTAGTCCTTTGGCGAACCGTTCGATCAGCATTTCGCTGGAGGAGGGACTCCTCGCCCAGTTGGATGCCCAGGGGGCCAACCGTTCGGCCCTGGTGAGCGAAGCCCTTGTGCAGTGGTTGGCCCGCCGCCGCATCGACGCCCTGAACGCGGCCTACGCCCACCTGGCCTCCTTGGTCAGCGGCGATCTGGCCGACGCTGGCGATGCCGCCGTGGCCATGGGCCTTTCGGCCCTCACGAGCGAAGGCGATGGCTGAACGGGGCCGGCTCTACCTCTGCCCCCGCAACCGCAGCTTCGGCGATGGCAAAGCGCGCCCGGTGGTGGTGATCTCGCCGGATGCCGCCACCCACCACGGTCCACGCCGATCAGCTGCAGGGCCCGCTTGGCCGGCTCACCTCTGCCGAGCTGACGGCGATCGCCGCCAGCGTGATCCAAGCCTTTGATCTGCAAGGCCTCGAGCCGTGGCAGCTTGACCCTGAAGCCTCAGGCGCCGCTGGCGGCACCGCAGCGCTGGGATGCCATCTCGGCTATCAGATCTGCAGCGCGGCTGCTTCCGTTGAAAGCACCAATGATTCGAGGCGCCTATGGCGCCAGGGGAAAACAGCCAACAGCCGCGATCCAACAGCCAACAGACAGAGTCAAGAAACAGCCAGTGTTGAGGGATTGATGGATGAAGCGTTGAGGGAAGGATCCTGGGGGAGGCAGACCACACGAAAACCGACGTTGTTGTTCCAGGAGCCGCCGTGGCAGGCAGTACTGGAGCCGGAGGAATCAGAGGGCATGGGGCGGGGCGCACATCGGGGGGCACAGCCTGCCAACCGCCACCCCCGCCATCTTGACCGTGTTCTAATCAAACATCATGATGCACGTCACACGATCAGGCGCGATCCTTAGCCATGCGCACCACCCTCACCCTGGATGATGATCTGGCCGAAGCGCTCAACCGGGCGGCACGGCTGACGGGCCGCAGCTTCAAGGCGGTGGTGAACGACACGCTGCGCCGCGGCCTGGCCCAATCCGGCAGCGGCACTGCCGCACTGGAGCCGTTTGTGGTGGAGCCCCAATCCTGCGGCTGGATGCCGGGAATTGACCCGCTGCGACTCAACCAGCTGGTGGATGCTCTGGAAATCGAGGCCTGGCCGGCTCAGCAACTCCAAGGCGGAGACGCGGCATGATCCTGCCCGATGTGAACCTGCTGGTGTATGCCTACAACACGGATGCACCCTGGCATCAGCAGGCCAGGCGCTGGTGGGAGACATGCCTGGATGGCTCCCAGCCGGTGGCCATCGCCTGGGTGGTGGCCCTGGGCTTTGTGCGGCTGATGACCAGCCGCGCGGTGATGCAGCGGCCGATGGCCATGGATGTCGCCCTGAGCCAGCTGGGCCGCTGGCTGGAGCGTCCTTCGGTGCTGATCCTGCAGCCCGGCCCGCGCCATTTCGCCATCCTGTCGAGCTTCCGCGAGGCCGGTGTGCTGCAGAGCGCCCTGCTCACGGATGCGCACATCGCCGCTCTGGCGATCGACAACCAGGCGGAAGTGCACTCCAATGACAGTGATTTCAGCCGCTTTGCGGGGCTGCGTTGGAACAACCCGTTGCGGTGAGGCGGGTCGTGCTGGAATCGGCGCTGATCACCAGCGTGAACGGGGCCGATGTGCTGCAGGTCCTTGGCCTGGGTTGGAGCCGTTCTCAGCCGGAGATGCCGACACGGCCGCCCTGCGCTGGCCCCAGACGCGAAATCTCGACTTCTCGCAACAAATTGTGCCTCCTGAGCCTGCCGCTGCGGATTCAGCTGCTGGGCTGAAAGGGGCTGATGCGTCCCCTAGCCAGGCCACGAACGAGGGGCTGAGGAACGGGACTGGAGTCACTATTAGGATGACTGGCAAGTTCTCTGTTAGTCTCTTGGCGAACCGTTCGATCAGCATTTCGCTGGAGGAGGGTCTCCTCGCCCAGTTGGATTCCCAGGGATCCAACCGGTCGGCCCTGGTGAGCGAAGCCCTTGTGCAGTGGTTGGCCCGCCGCCGCATCGACGCTCTGAACGCGGCCTATGCCCACCTGGCCTCTTTGGAGAGCGGCGATCTGGCCGAGGCTGGCGATGCCGCCGTGGCCATGGGCCTGGCGGCCCTCACAAGCGAAGGCGATGGCTGAACGGGGCCGGCTCTACCTCTGGCCCCGCAACCGCAGCTTCGGCGACAGCAAAGCCCGACCGGTGGTGGTGATCTCGCCGGATGCCGCCACCCGCCACGGTCGGCGCTGGGTGGTGCTTCCCCTCAGCACCGTGAGCGACCTGGCCAGCAACCCTCTGGCCTATCGCCTGGCACCAACGGCGACCAACGGGCTGCGCCAGGCCAGTTTTGTGATGACCTGGCTGCCCACCACGGTCCACGCCGATCAGCTGCAGGGCCCGCTCGGCCGGCTCACCTCTGCCGAGCTGACGGCGATCGCTGCCAGCGTGATCCAAGCCCTTGATCTGCAAGGCCTCGAGCCGTGGCAGCTTGACCCTGAAGCCTCAGGCGCCGCTGGCGGCACCGCAGCGCTGAGATGCCATCTCGGCTATCAGATCTGCAGCGCGGCTGCTTCCGGTGAAAGCGCCAATGATTCGAGGCGCCTGCGGCGCCAGGGGGCAACAGCCAATAGAAGCAATCCAACAGCCAGGGTTAAGCAACAGCCAGTGTTGAGGGATTGATGGATTAAGCGTTGAGGGAAGGGCCCTGGGGGACGCAGACCACACGGAACCCGACGAGGCTGTAGGCATAGCACGGCAGGAAGTGGCTGCGGCGAGCCGAGCGGCAGTCCCAGGGGAAGTCGCCCCAGGAGCCGCCGCGCAGCAGCCTGAACTGTTGATCCTCAACCTCAGAATCCTTGGCAGCGGGGTTGATCCAGGCGCGGCCATCAAAGGGAGCGTCGTCATAGGTCTCGTGCCAATGATCCAGGCACCATTCCCATACATTGCCGTGCATGTCGTGCAGGCCCCAGCCATTGGCAGGAAAGATCCACACCGGCATAGTCTGCTTTCGATACTCACCCTTTGGGCCATCGGCATAGGTGTGGTCTCCGTCATAGTTGGCCAACTCCGGCGTGATCGTTTCACCGCAGGAGAATGGCGTGCTCTCGCCGGCTCGGCAGGCGTATTCCCACTGCGCCTCGCTCGGCAGGGTGCAACGCAGACCACTGCCATCCGGCAGCAAGGTGTCGAGCCGCCGACAGAACTCCATGGCCTCGTGCCAGCTCACCTGCTCCACCGGCCGCTGGTCAGTGTTGCTTTCCGCCGGCAGCAGAGCGAAACAGCCGTAAGAAGCATTTTTCTCTCCCTGCGGTTGGAAAGTGGAGGGATTCGCCGGCAACTGCCGTTGCCAACGCTGCCCCAGCGGTGGCACCAGCCGCGCCACCGCCCGCCACTGGGCCTGGGTGATCGGCGTCTGGCCCAGCCAGAACCCCGCCAGCCGCACCCGGTGCTGGGGTCCTTCGCTGTCGTGGCGCTCCAGCTCATCCGGCGGCGAGCCCATCACAAACTCGCCGCCAGGAATCCACAGCAGCGGCAGGTTGATCCCCCCGCCCAGCTCCACCAGCGCCCGCTCCACCCGCAGCGGTTGGCTCTCCACCCGCCAGCCCTCGCCCTGGCGCCGCAGCCGGGCTGTTTCCAGCTCGTGGGTTTCGGTGGGTAAGCCGTTGCTGGCCAGCTGGGCGGGCCGCAGGGCTTGGGGCAGATCGAGGGGCTGGGGCGAAGCCGCGGCCAAAGGCTGCCGCAACGCCTTGCGGATCGCCAGGCCGATCGTCCTGAGCGCCTCCTTCCACTCCACCTCCGCCATCGCCTCCAGGTGGCGGTGCGGCGGCAGCACCGCCTGGTAGCTGTGGATCTCGGTTTCGTCCACGAAGCTGGGGCTGAGGCTCACCCACAACACCGGCACCCCGTCGGCCTCCGCCGCCGCCAGCAGCTGTGGCACCTCCTGACCCATCACGAATTCGGAGGCCAGGAAGGCGTCGCTCACCAGCAGCAGCGCCACCTTCGCCTCCGCCAGCGCCCTTTCAATCTCCTCGCGCCACTTCATCCCCGCCTCGATGCGGCTGTCGTCCCACAGCCGCAATTCCTGGCCGCTGCCGCGCAACAGCGGCGCCATCATCCGCCTCAGCCGCTCCACCCAGGCCCGATCGGCATGGCTGTAGCTGATGAACACATGCCGGCGCTCGGGGGCTGGCTGGGGCACGCGCGGCTGCCGCTGGGTTCGCTGCGGCGATGGTGGCAGGGGAGCAGCGAAGGCGATGCCGAGCTGCCGGCGACACCCCCCGCCTTGAATGGCCCTCAAGCCGCTCAACCCCCCGGTGTTGATGGGCACAGATCTCCAGAACCTCCCCCCTTGATGGGCTCCTCAAGGCCAAAACCCCCTACCTTGAAGCGCTGATCGGAATCTCGGATGCGCGACGACGAGCTGCGGCGTCTGCTGTCTGACGCCAATCCCTGGTGGGCCGCGGCGGCGGCTGGGCGCGATCCCACCGCCTGGCAGGAGGGCAACCGGACGCTGCTGGAGCGGGGCCGCCACGATCTGGGCCACCGCAGCGGCGTGCTGCGCGACATCGCCAGCGAGCCTCTGGATGGCTCCCTGGTGATCCTCACCGGCCCCCGCCGGGCGGGCAAAACCGTGGCCCTGCTCGAGGCGGCGGCAACCCTCTGCGGCCGGGCCGACCTCGATCCCCGCCAGGTGATTCATGTGCCCTGCGATGGCCTGGCCGCCCGTGAACTGCGGCGGGTGTTCAGCCTGGCCCGCAGCCTCACCCGCTCGGTGGATCTGAGCGGTCCCCGGCCCCGGGTGTGGCTGTTTGATGAGGTGTCGGGCATCAGCGGCTGGACCGCGGCCTTCAAGGCGGCTCGGGATGGCACGTCCTTCGGGGACGACACGGTGGTGGCCACCGGCAGCCGCTGGGTGAGCCAGGAGGATCTGCAGGCCCATCTGTTGGCGGGTCGCGCCGGCTGGGGCGAACGGCGGCGGGTGCGGCAGCTGTTGCCGCTGACCTTCCGCGAGGTGCTGGCCTGCACCCATCCCGAGCTGACCCTGCCGCCACGGGTCCATCCGGCCCGACTGCAGGAGCCGGCGGTGGCCGCTGCCCTGGAAGCCCTGGCCTTCTCGGTGGATGCCTACGACCTGGCCTGGCAGGACTACCTCTGCAGCGGTGGCTTCCCCCGCGCCGTGGCCGAACACCACCGCACCGGTGCCGTGGGCCTGGCCTATCAGCGCGACCTGCTGGCCTGGTTGCGGGCCGATGTGGATGCCGAGGCGCCGCTGGAATCGGTGCCGCTTCTGCTCTCCACGTTGATGGAGCGGATGACGAGCCCCCTGGATGTGCGCAAGAGCGCCGCCATCGCCGGCTATGGCAGCCGCGAGGCCTTTGCCCTGCGCTTGCGCCGGCTGGTGAACAGCCAGGCGCTGCTGCGCTGCCCGCACCGGCTCGACAACGGCCAGGCCCTGGCCCGCGGCCAGGCCAAGCACTACCTGCTCGATCCCCTGCTGGCCTGGTTGCCGGGCACCCTGCGGGCGGGGCTGTCGGCGCCGGCGATGCCGGCCTTGAGCGAAATGGCCCTGGCGGTGGCCCTGGCCCGGGCGGTGGATCAGCTGGAGGAGGGCCGCTGGCTTGCCGACGACACCATCGGCTACAGCCGCACCGATTCAGGTCGCGAGATCGACTTCAGCCCGGTGCCCGTGCCCAGCCCAGCCGGTGCCGCCTTCACCACGCCGATCGAATCGAAATGGGTGGACCAGGGCTGGCGACAGGAGGCGCTGGTGCTCGAAGGCCGCTACGGCCGCGGCGTGATGGCCACCAAATCAATCCTCGATCTCAGCCATCCCAGCTGGGCGATCCCGGTGCCGCTATTGGCCTGCCTGCTGGGGTAGGACCCAGGGCGGCGAGGCGCCTGCGGCGCCGGGGGGGGAACGGCCGCAAACCAACAGCCAACAGCCGCAATCCAACAGCCAGGGTTAAGAAACAGCCAGTGTTGAGGGATTGATGGATTAAGCGTTAAGGGAAGGGTCCTGGGGGAGGCAGACCACACGGAACCCGACGAGGTCGTCGGCATTGCCTGGCCGGCCGTGGAAGCGGTGAGCCGAGCGGCAGTGCCTGGGGCCGAAGTTCCAGGAGCCGCCGCGCAGCAGCCTGTCATCTTCATCACTCACATAGTCGTTCCGTTCCTTATTTGTGGCTGTCTTCTTCCGCTCAGGCGTGTTTTCCCAGGCGCTTCCATTCGATGGTGCTCCCTCGTAGCTGTCATGCCAGTGATCCTGGCACCATTCCCACACATTACCGTGCATATCGTGCAGGCCCCAGGCATTGGCTGGGAACATCCCAACCGGTGTGGTCTGCTCCCGGTAGGGCCCCTTAGGGCCATCGGCATAGGTGTAGCTACCGTTGTAGTTGGCCAGGCCTGGGGTGATCGTGGCCCCAAAGTGAAAGGGCGTGGAGGAGCCTGCACGGCAGGCGTATTCCCACTGGGCCTCGCTAGGGAGCGTGTAATGGCGACCTGTGCGTTGGCTCAGGCGGTTGCAGAACTCCCTGGCGTCGTGCCAGCTCACCTGCTCCACAGGGTAGAGATCGGTGTTGGGTATGCCATCGAGGACGACAGATTCATCTGACGCACTGTCTGAGGCTTTTCTCATTTTCTGCTTCTCACCATCAAACCAGGCAGGATTGGCTTTCAGGTCGCGGTTCCACGTCTCGCCAGGCTGTTCCATCCATTCCGCCACCGCCCGCCACTGGGCCTGTGTGATCGGCGTCTGCCCCATGAAGAAGCCCTGCAGCTGCACCAGATGCTGCGGTCCTTCGCGATCCTGCCGATCCAGCTCCTTCTCCGGCGATCCAATCCAGAACCGGCCTGGTGGGATCCAGAGCATGGTGAGGTCGGTTTTTTTCTGCTCCTGCGCAAAAACATCCCCCTGATCAAACACACCCTCGCCGAACACCTGATCATCCGATCGCAGTTGCTCCCGAAACCCCTGCACCTGCCGCGGCTGGCGCAGCAGAAAGGTGGCGGTGCGGGTCGGGGTGGCGGTCATGGCTGCGGCGAAAAGAAGGGCACGGATCCGGCGCCGATGGCGGTGCCATGGACGGTCGGGGCACCCTCCGGCGCTGTGCGGATCAGCAGGCGGAGCCGGCCGATCACGGGAGCGGGTCTGGACCCTTCCGGTGCGCCCGCTGGAATCCCTTCCAACGGTTCAGACGGCGAAGGGTGCTGGGGGAGGCAGACCACACGGAACCCGACGTTGTTGTTGGCATTGCCTGGCTGGTTGTGGTTGCGGTGAGCCGAGCGGCAGTTCCTGGGGTTGTTGTTCCAGGAGCCGCCGCGCAGCAGCTGCGGGACCCGCCCGGCCTCAGGGTAGGTCGACCGCATAGGCCAGGCCCGCAAACAGGCGGCGCCGCAGGCGCCAGGTGTGGCCGTGGGCCAGGTGGGCGTTCCAGCTGAGCAGGCTGATGCGGGCGGCAGAGGCGGGTAGCACTCCCGCCAGCACCGCACGGTGCTGCAACCTCAGGCGGCGGCGCCCGCGGCGCAGGTTGTGGTTGCGCACCCGCAGCCGGCCGGGCCGCACCACGAAGCCCACAAAGCTGGCGCCCTCGCGGCAGCGGCGGATCTGGGTTTTCACCGGATGGGCACGCAGGCGCAGGGCGGCCAGCTCCTGCTCCATCAGGGCCCGGGCCCGGTGCAGCGGCCCCGGGTGATCGGCGAACAGGGCCAGGTCATCCACGTAGCGCAGATAGGCCCAAATCCCCGGCAGGGCGCTGAGGCTGTGGTCGAGGGCGTTGAGGTGGAGGTTGGCCAGGAACTGGCTGGTGAGGTTGCCGATCGGCAGGCCGCGGGGCCGCTGCAGGGGCGTGAGCAGGGTGTCGCCGGGGAAGGCATCAAGGGCCGGGCCGTGGCTGGCGCCGTTGGCCAGGATCTGATCGAGCAGCCAGAGGGTGCCGGGGCAGGCGATGGCGGCCGAGAGCTGGGCCCGCAGGATGGTGAGATCAATGCTGGGGAAATAGAGGCGGATGTCGGCCTGGAGAACCCAGCGATGGCGGGCCGCCGCGGCGGAGAAGCGGCGCAGGGCGCGGTGGCTGCCGTAGCCGATGCGGTTGGCATGGCTGCCGCGGTGGAAGCGGCGCTCGAGCGGCGGCACGATCGCGGCGCAGAGGGCGTGGTGCACCACCCGATCGCGGTAGGGGGCGGCGCTGATCAGGCGCGGCTTGGGATCGCGGATGCTGAACTGGCGGTAGGGGCCGGGGCGATAGGAGAAGCTGCGCAGCTCCTCCTGCAGGCCCAGCAGCTCGGCTTCGAGGTTGGCGTTGAAGGCCAGCACCGCCGGCCGGTAGCGCTTGCCCCGCTGGGCGCGGCGGGCGGCGGCCTGCAGGCTGGCGAAGCTGGTGAGGCGCGGGTAGAGGTGGCGCAGGGGCGGCACGCTCATCGGCTCAGGCGGGCCGGCGCTGCTGGGAGAGCCAGGCGCTGTGCTGGCGGCCGATGGCGGTGATCAGGCGGCTGGCGTGCTCGTAGCGGCGCAGGTCGATCAGCTGGAAATCATGGAGCAGGCGCGTTTGCAGCTGGATCAGCTGGATGCGGCCGCGCAGGGGTTCGAGGATCGCCAGCCGCTCGCGCTGGAAGCGGGCCAGGGCCAGCTGCTCCAGCAACTCATAGAGGTTGGCCACCAGCCGGTCGCCCAGGCCGTGGCGGTGCAGCCGCGGCAGGCGGTGCAGGATCGGAATGAACCAGCGGATCAGCTCCAGGGTGGCCTCCTGGATCGGCAGGTCGGCGGTGGAGGGGGCGGAGGAGCTGGAGCTGGGTGCATCAGAGGGCATGGGGCAGGGCGCAGAGCTGGCACAGCGAGGAGTCGGTGCCATGGTCAGCAAGACGTGGCACGCCTACTGTGACCAGCATGGAACAGGCCGGTGCGGTGGTGGAGGTGAGCCTGGGGCGCCAGGGGCGCCTGGTGATCCCAGCCGCCCTGCGCCGATCGCTGGGCCTCAGCGAAGGCGACACCCTGGTGGCGCGGCAGGAGGAAGGCCGGCTGGTGCTGGAAAAGCCCGAGGCGATCAAACAGCGCCTGCGCGCGCGCTTCGCCAGGGTGCCGGCCGAACGGCAGCTGGTGGATGAACTGCTGGCGGAACGGCGCCAGGAGGCACTCCGGGAAGGGGCGTGATGCGGGTGGTGCTGGATGCCTCGGCCCTGCTGGCCTATCTGCGGGCGGAGCCCGGATCCGAGGCGGTGGATGGCGAGCTGGGATCGGCGCTGATCACCAGCGTGAACTGGGCTGAGGTGCTGCAGAAATCCCTGTCTGCCGGCGTGGAGGTGGAGGGCTTGCGCCAGGAGCTGCAGGCCCTTGGCCTGGCAGTGGAGCCGTTCTCAGCCGGAGATGCCGACACGGCCGCCCTGCTCTGGCCCCAGACGCGACATCTCGGCTTGTCGCTGGGGGATCGCGCCTGCCTGAGCCTGGCGCTGCGCCTCAACCTGCCGGTGCTCACCTGTGATCGCATCTGGGCCGAGCTGACCCTGCCGCTGCGGATTCAGCTGCTGCGCTGAAAGGGGCTGACGTAGCGGCGTCCAGAAATCGAGGCGCCTGCGGCGCCAATGGAGGCAGCCAACAACCGCATGGCCAAGCAAGCAATCAACAGCCACAAGCCAACAACCAGGGTTAAGAAACAGCCAGTGTTGAGGGATTGATGGATTAAGAGTTAAGGGAAGGGCCCTGGGGGAGGCAGACCACACGGATCCCGACGTCGTTGCTGGCATAGCCTGGCCGGTTGCGGCTGCGGTGAGCCGAGCGGCAGTCACCGGGGTTGTAGCTCCAGGAGCCGCCGCGCAGCAGCCTGCGTTGTTCATCACTCACATTGTCGTTCTGTTCCTTGTTTGCGGCTGTATTTTTTCGCTCCGGCATGTTTTCCCAGGCGCTGCCATCCTTTGGTGCTCCCTCATAAGACTCATGCCAGTGATCCTGGCACCATTCCCGCACGTTGCCGTGCATGTCATGCAGACCCCAGGCGCTGGCGGGGAACATCCCCACAGGAGTGGTCTGTTGTCGATACTCTCCCTTCGGACCGTTCGCATAGGTGGAGCTGCCGTCGTAGTTGGCTAGCTCCGGTGTGATCGTGGCCCCAAAATGAAAGGACGTGGTCGTACCCGCTCGACAGGCGTATTCCCACTGCGCCTCGCTGGGGAGGGTGTAATAGCGGCCTGTGCGTTGGCTCAGACGGTTGCAAAATTCGCTTGCATCCAGCCAGCTCACATTGTCGACGGGGCGCTGATCACTGGTGGTTTCTCCCTCCAGCAGGGAAAAACGGCCGTCGCCGCCGTAACCACTGGCCTTTTGATTACTGCGCGGCTGAAAGAACGACGGCTCCGGGTCCAACTCCCGCCCCCAGCTCTCGCCAGGCCGCTGCTTCCAGAGGGCCACCTGCCGCCACTGGGCCTGGGTGATCGGCGTTTGACTCATGAAGAAGCTCTCCAGCGTCACCTCATGCTGGGGGCCTTCGTCATCAAATCTCTCGGGTTCATCGGGGGGGGAGCCCATCAGAAAGCTACCCGCCGGGATCTCCACGAGGGTGAGAGCCAGAGGATCGGGCCGTTCTACGACAGCACCCAAGGGGAGGTGGTCGCGCTGCAGCGGTTCGTGAAAACCCCAGGCCGTTGCTTCCTGCGAAGAAAAACCCACCACTGGATCGGGTCTTGGCAAGGGATCGGCGATCGCCTGCCACACCAGGATGCGCCCGTCTTCGGCTGAGGCGATGAGGCGGCCATCGGCAAGTAGCCCCAGAGCTTGCACAGGCTCACTGTTGCCCTCCAGGATCTGTTGGCAATCACCGTTGGCCAAATTCCAGATCCGGATCGTTCCATCACTGGAGGCGCTCGCCAGCAAACCATTCGCCAGCATCAGCAGAGCCCTGATCCCGTCCTGATGGCCCTGGAAATCGGCCAAACAGGCACCACTGGAAGGATCCCAGAGGCGGATTGTGTGATCCTCGGAGCCCGAGGCGAGGCGGCCATCAGAAAGTACCGCCAATGTATTCACCGCCCCCTGATGCCCCTCAAGCATTGCCTCGGCGAGCCCTGTAGAGGAATCCCAGAAGCGGATCGTTCCATCGTCATTGCCGAAAGACAGGCGGCCATCAGGGAGCACCGCCAGGGCGTTCACGCCGCTGTCCCGCCCCAGCACGGCCGACGACCAGGAACCACCAGCCGTCTCCCTGACCTGGATGGTGGAATCACGGGAACCCGAAGCCAGGCGGCCATCAGGGAACACTGCCAGGGCCGTCACCCGGTCCTGATGCTCCTCGATCACCCCCAGGCAGGAGCCGCTGGCGAGATCCCAAAGCCGGATGGTGCGATCGCCAGAGCCCGAGGCCAGGCGCCCGTCTGGAAGCAGCGCAAGGGCGAACACCCCATCCCGATGCCCCCGCAACACTGGCGAGACGGAGCCACTGGCAGGGTCCCAGAGGCGGATGCCGCCATCGGCCGATCCCGCAGCGAGGCGACCATCCGGTAAACCGATCAGTGCCGTCACAGCGGCAGCAGCGCTCGGCTCCCTCAACACCATCTGGGGCGTGAAGGAACTTGCAACAGCACGGCCGGGGCTGAACTGCGAAGCCACGCGTGCCGTGAGGAAAGTGATCCGTTGCAGCTCCAGCTGCACCAACCAGGCTGCGGTGATGGAGACCAGCTCGGTCTGCGGCACATCCACAACGGCGGCTGTTTCGAAAGCCACAGGCTGGAACTTCATCGAGGCGGGCCAGAGCGGCGTGGGGCCCCTGCCCCCTGCCGCACGCAACTGCCGCGCAATCTCACGGAAGGGCTGGCCTGGCAGGCGATCAAGCCTGTCCGCCGCGAGATTGGCGAAATGCGCCAACCCGGAAGCGTCCACGCTTTCCGCTGCTCTCGGATCAGAGAGCAGGGTCTCAAAGGTGGGGCCTCTCCCCTGGCGTGCCAGGCGACGTTCCACCACATCGGTGATCGATTGAATCACCGCCACTCGTGCCCTGGGCTCCAACTGCGGCTCCAGTAGGGTCTGAACGGCAGGCAGGAGCTCAAACTGCACCGCATCAGGGCCTATGGCCGCCTGCCCCTCTCGTCGGCACACAAGTCCGCTGACCAGAACCTCTGCCAGTGGCAAGGGGTCGCTCAGGTCAGGTAGTTCCGCAGCCATCAAGAGCCGCAGCACCGGCAACGTAAGCAGAGGTGCTGCGGCCATCAGCAATATCAGACGCTGGGCCTCGGGGCTTGCCTGTTGGCGAAACGTCTGCCAGAGAGATTCCGCCTCAGCAGCAGGATCATCAGAAGAACGTGGAGACGTTACGGGAGAGATTGGAATCTGTTGGCGGTCGGCAACAGGCATCACAGTCCCGCCAGTGCGGGCTAAGCCATCACCCATCACCAGCGCACCCCAAGGTGCCAGATCGCGTGGATTCAGTGATAGCACCGGCAGCTTCAGCCCTGTGGGCATGGGTAGCTGTGAAGACCTCAGCCGCCGCCTTGGGTCAAGAGTGGAGACAGCAACCGCTTGGTAGCCACTGTTTGGCCCCAGACCCAGCCTGTTGCTCAGTGTGACTGCAATTCCACGTCGCAGGGCTGTACGCACGCGATAGCGGAGCGGCAAGGTATGCAGCACCGCCAGGGGTTGCCGCTCAGCAATCTGTTCAAGCCAGCGCGCCATTGAGCCATCCCACCAGTGACGCCCCGCCGTATCGCTTAGAACCAGGGTGAGGAGCGTGGGTTGCGACGTGCGCTGGCCGATAGCTCGTTGATGGGTGGTGGGATCGAGGTGCTTCAGCTCGAACTGCAGCAACGACACACGCGCAAATGCCTGACTACTCGCCAATACGCGCTGGAATTCCTCTGCAAGCGGTTGCCATACCGCCATCGCCACGCCGGCATCGAGCCAGATCTCAACATCCACAGCGGCAGACATGCGTGGCCGCAGAACGGGCCATGGCCGCCCCAGTTCAGCACTGCGTTCAGCTGTTCGCGGCTCATCCAGCACACGCCAGTGAGGATGGGGCTGTTTCTGAAGCAGTGGGCGCAAAGCCGCAAGAAGCGTCAGCGGACGCGACAGCATGGGCTCCTGCCGCAACAGCAGCGGTACAAATCCCTTGCGACGCCTCAGTCGTTCGCGTACATCGTCGTCATCGGGCAGCTGTGACTCGGCAAACAATCCAGCCGTGGGTTTCTCCTTCTCTCCGTCAGCCGATGGTGGCTCTGGGAAAGGCGTTGCTGCGAAAGGGTCCGGCGGTCGCTTGTCCAGACCATGCTCTGAACTTCTGATACGTTCATCAGAGATGGTGCCTTCGGACTTCCCAATACCTTCAGGGTGATTCTCCTCACCGATAACCCTGTTTCCAGGATCAAGTTTGGCAGCAACAAACCGGTTCGGTATGGCACAGCCACTCATGCTGGCCTGTAGCCACAGCCAATCAGCGATGCCTCGTGCATCGCAGGGATCACCACCTTGATCTTCCCACCAGCCGAGCAGTGCTTCCAAATTTGCAGCGCACTGCTCAGCCACTGGCACTCAAGCGCTTGAAGAGAATCTCTGCCAACGCTTTCATCTGTTCCTGGCTGGGTCGTCTATCCTCTGGCCCGCTGAGCAGATGCAGTGCATTGAGGAGTTGATCAGTCGCGCGGTCGAGCTGACCATCCTCACCGAGGAAATCATCAATTTGCTTTAAGGCAGTCTCCTCATCCAGCCCTTTCTTGGAGAGATCATCACCAAAGTGCTGACGTGCCACATCCAGCAAGGTTTCGCGGCGGGATGGGGTGGGCATCTCTACACGAATGCAGCGACGATGAAAGGCTGGTGGGAAGTCGCGCTCACGATTGGAGGTCATCACCACAATCGGAAAGGCTCGGCATTGCACGCGGCCCGCCTCAATCGAGGCGCGGCAGTCTGGATCGTCTGTATCCAGCTCGGCCTGATGACTGTTTGAAGCGCGTGCTTCACGGCGTAGCTGAGGAATTTCGAAAGACCCTTCCTCAAACAGATTCAAGAGTTCATTGGGCAATTGCAGATCCGACTTATCAATCTCGTCAATCAATAGCACTCGAGGCTCCTCAAAGGGCAAAAAAGCTGTTCCCAAAGGCCCAAGTGTGATGAACTCAGCCGTGCTTATCTCGCTACCGGGCTGAGATGCTCGCAGCCTGTCCAGCGCTTCGTAGCGATACAAACCTTCCTGCACTTCGCTACGAGGTGTGATTGGCCAGCACAGCACGCGACCCAACCCCAGCTCATGGGCAATGGCATAAGCGAGGCTAGTCTTCCCGCAGCCTGGGGTTCCTGTCACAAGCAGCGGGCGACGCAGATGAATGGCGGCATTCACCGCAAGGCGCACATCTTCGGCTTCCTGCGTGAGTACCTCACCATTGGCCCGTGGCAAGCGAAAAACCCTGCCACGGTCCTGCTGTTTCACAGGCATCGGTGGTGGTGTGTATGGCGACTCAGCCTTTACCTCAAAGCAACGCCATGGTGGCGGATCGGGCAGCTTCACCTTGGCAGGTTCAGCGTTCTTGATAGCCTTTGAATTGGTGAAAACACCCCAAGGCTGGAGAGAAGCATCACCGTGGTTTGACGTTGGTGACATAAGGATTTAGGGGCTGACGAGGTCGCTGGCGGTTGCGGCAGAAGCAGGGGCGCGGCTGGGGTGATCCATCAGAAAAACCAGGTCGTGAATGAGAGGATGGTTGGCAAGACTTCTGCGCCGGATCGCAATTTCCTCAAACCGCGCGCATTCGCATGCTACACCGTCTCCATGCTGATGTCCGTTTAATGCTGACCCGTAAAGTGCCAAATAATCATGAATCTCCTGTTCCGTTCTCGCCGGTAGGCCATGATGGCACCAGATCGCTACAGGAACCATAGAGAGCTGCATAGCATCGAGCCAGTCAAGTCTGAGATTCTCATCCTCATCCAGGGGATGAAGCCGCTTGATAGCAACACACATTTCGCTTGTTTCGACGGCATACACATTGTCTACTGAGTCAGCGGCACTACCGGAAAGCCATACACCTTCTCCTGTGGCCAAAAGGCGATGCTTCTGCTCGAGTAGAGCCAAGGAGGAACAGAATGCAGGATCTGAGAAGCGATCCCAGCAGCGCATAACAAAAGAGATCATTGCCGGCAAAGCCCTCGCTTGGCCGACTCGGCTTCGTCGGTCTTTAATTCTTAGAGTACTCCAGGAAAAGGCGAGTAGCTCAAGGGGAAGAAAGAGTTCCACGACACAAGAGCCCCCAAAGCGCCTGGCTTGAACCCAATCAACCGTGATCTGCATCAAGTCGGCGAGGGAAATAAATCCCAGCCCAGGGAGTACATCGGAAGGGACTGAGGCTTCTGCCGTTGCTTTAACAATCTCTCCAATCGGAGCAGGACTCTTTTTGTCTCCAATAGAACAAGGCTCATAATGTTCTCGATCAGGGCTCTTAAGATAAGGCTGCCAATTGTAGAGAGGCTCGATGGATTCTCCACTGGAACCATGGGCCCGTTCCAGAACAATGGCTAAATAATGGATTTGGTTGTTTATGTTTTGTGAGTCAATATCCTGTCCGTTATTACCACTCTGCAACAACAACGGATCCATCGCCGCGGCAAAACCTTGTTTTTCCTGCAAGCGTTCCTTCACAAGCGTTCGGATCTTGCTGAAATCGGACTCGCTGATTGCTTCTGCACCCCTAGGCATTGCCCGAATGCGTAGAGCCCTGATGAGATCCGGGAGCTTGGCAACAAGTTCTTCAAACCTGTCTACATCTTGCCAGGAATCAGGATTGTGTTTGCGATCTGGATCCCGCCTGACAAGCCTCTCTCGCTTCTTCTTCGCACGCAAACTCCAGTACTCGTCCAAATCCTCGTCGTCATCCAAGTCAGGCAATGCATCATCAAGAATCAGCGCTAGAACATCTTGGCCAAATTCTTCTGCACTGCAATCGCGTCGTCGAAAAGCCTGTAAGAGCTCATCTTTCATGCACCAATCCGAGCGCAGAGACTTCTTGCTGATCACAGCGATGATGAGCTGGCTCTTTGCGATATCGGCGGCAAAGGCTTCGATTGAATCGCCGGTTTTCACCAGCTGCTTATCTCGACCAACACTAATCCCATCCTCTTCGGCAAGCTTGGCGCACAGGGCATTGACAATCTGCTCTCGGTCAGGATGTTCAATTGTCTGCTCACCAGTCTGATCGGCTGGCACTCGATTGTTCCATGCATAGGAGACATAGACCAGAGGCTTCACAGTCGGAGGGATTGGCATCAGACGTTTTCCTCCCGCTCCTTGCCCAAAGGGGAGGTGTCATCGCCACAGGCATAGGAGATGTAGGCGGCAGGCATTGTCATCAGGCTGGCTTCTCCGTCGCCCGGGACGCCAACTGCCTTTGCACGGCTTCGAGAAGCTGGTCGCGCCGATTGATCACGGCCAGCGCTCCCGCTTCCAGGGCTTGGCGGGTGCGTTCATCACTCAGCACACCCACATAAAAGATCACGGGGATGACGATCCCCTTGGCCCGCAGCAGCGGCAACAACCGCAGGCCGGCCTCTGGATCATCGCCCTGGCGCAGGTCGGAGAGCAGCAGATCCACAGGTGCGGAAGCCGCCAGCAGCTCGATCGCCTCCTCTGGGCTGGAGGCCAGCAGCACCGTCACACCCTCGACCGCCAAGGCGGCCCTTTCGCCGCGATTGTTGTCGGGATGGTCATCGATCCAGAGCACCAGGGCCTGGCGAGCTGAACGATCACGATCGGGTGGCGCCAGCGACGGGCTCGCCAGCACGGGCGGAGGGGAACCCGGCAGACACACCACCCGAAAGCCCACAATCGCCGGCTCGCGGGACTGCGCGGGCAGGCGGTAGCGGCAGGCGGAGCGGGCATCGCTGGGTGGATCGCTCCAGGCGCCGCCGCGCACCACCCGATCGGCCGTCGCAGGGGCGTTGGCCTCAATCCAGGCGGAGCCATCCGTGGGTGCGCCGCGATAGATCTCATGCCAATGATCCAGGCACCACTCCCACACATTGCCGTGCATGTCGTGCAGGCCCCAGGGATTAGCAGGGTGGTGCTGCACGGGGGTGGTCTGCTGCCTCTGCGCACGGGGATCCTCAACTGACTCACTGGGGTAGCGCAGGGTGGCGAGCTCAGCCAGCAGCTCCGACCCGAACGCATAGGGCGTGCTGCTGCCCGCACGGCAGGCGTATTCCCATTGCGCCTCGCTGGGCAGGGTGTAGTGGCGACCCGTGCGCTGGCTGAGCCGCCTACAGAACTCCGTCGCCTCATCCCAGCTGATCTGCTCCACCGGTCGCTGGCATGGGTTGGACTCTCCTTTGCCCAGCTGCGCTTGCTCCCCCTGAAATAGAGCCGGGTTCTCAGGCAATGGGAGTGACCAATCCTCCCCTGACCGCGGCTCCCACCTGGCCACCACCTGCCATTGCGCTTGGGTGATTGGTGTGCTGGCCATCAGGAACTCCTGGATCTGCACCTCATGCACGGGGCCCTCATCGTCATCCCGGCCGCGCTCGTGGTCGGGTGAGCCCATCTCAAAGCGACCTGCTGGAATGCGCAGCATCGTGAGCGCCTGTCCAGAGCCCAGAGGTTCGATGAACGCCTGGGTGGTGCTCTGCCAGCGCAACAGCTGGGGCATCCTTCAGCTCCCCCCAGCCACCGGCCCCTGCCCGCCGAGCAACACAGCCAGCAACAGCAGCAAATAAAGCAGCCCAAACAGGCGTGGCACCCAGTTTTCCACGTGGGTGAGCGGCAGATAACGTCTGGGGTCCTTGCCTTCGCCCAAGGCCTTCCATTCGGCGGCGTAGGGCGCTGCGGGCAGCAGGGTTTCCAGGTCCAGAATCACCGCATACTTGCCGCTGTTGAGCTGGCGATAGCTGCGCACGATGCGCCACCAGACAAAACAGAGCACCAGCAGGGCAATGATCGGCAACGCCCCGGTGAAGCCGCTGATGATCCTGTCTTTCGCCAGATTGGCGAACACGGTCAGCAGACCGGTGTTCACCGCCAGAAAAAACGTATTGGCCTGCATGCGCCGCGCACTCACCCGATCGGCCATCTCCACAGCCAGCTTGTATTGATCAAACAGGTGTTGGCGATAGCAATCGCCATAGTCAGCTTCCGAGGCCTGCAGCAGGCTCGGCTGCAGAGGATCAGGCCCAGCGGATAGGGGATCAGCGGACACGGCGGCAGGCCAGCGCATGGGTGATCGCAGCACAGGGTAAGCCGTTCCAGCGACCCGGCCAGCCAGCCAGTCTGCCGTGCCACGGCCTGCACCCGGCCTGGCGCGCGAATCGCACTGGGATGGAGCCGCCCCCGCTGGGGTTGAGACAGCTGGTGGCACTCACTCATGGGAGCCATCCGACCAGCTCCCATCCGTACCCTGCTGCGCCGTGCCTGCACCATCCTCAGCCCCGGCATCACCGGCCGAGACCAGCGAGCTGCCGCCGCTTCCGCCAGACTCAACTCTGGCGCAACCACCCTGGCCGAGCCTTGATCGGCTTGGGCTGCTTCAGGCCTTCGGCGGCCTGATCCTCGGCCTGATCGCCCTGCTCACCTCCTATGGCCACATCACCCTCGGAGGCCGCACCCTCCCACTCCCCCAGCCATGGGGAATCCCTTGCATCGCTGCCTCGGTGGCGACAGTTTTTGTCGATGCTCAACTGGCGACGCGATCCCGGCTACGAGCAGCGGGTGATGCAGCACAAGCTGCGGATGCAACAGCTCGAGAGCGAAATCTTGCAAGTGAGGAAAGACAGCGAGCAGATCGAGAAAGAAATCGAGCAGCTGAGGCGCGAGAACGCCAGAGAGAAAGCCTTGAGCGCCTTGATCAGGCAGCGCTGCTTTCCGGCCGAGTCCAGCTCGATCCCTCCGCCGGCAACCGTGAGCGATTGCGGATCTTCCTTGAGCTGATGGGGCGGCGGGCCTGGGGAAGCTGAGGATGGCTGAGCACGGCGATCGCCTTTCTCTCGGCCTCACCGTGCTGGCCCTGCTGCGGGAGCTGCAGGTGCCGGCCACGTTGTTTGTGATCAGCGGCCACCTCGATCGCGGCGATCCGGCCTATCTGGCCCAGGCCCTCGCCGATGGCCACGCCATCGGCCACCACATCCACGCAGACAGCGTGTCCGCCCGCCTCAGTCCCGCCGCATCGCGGGCTTCCCCTGGGACACCTTCCACCCGCCGCTTGCCTGGATGGCCTGGTTCGTGTTCCGCAACGCCCATCCCGGCGCGATTCTTGTGCTGCACGATCAACCCGACACCTTGCCGGCCACGATCGAGCTACTGCGGCGCGTGGTGCCCGCCTTGCGTCAATGCGGCTACCGGTTCGTGAGCCTGGAGCCAGGCGGTCAGAACCCTGCAGCGGCGAAATCCTGGCCGGCATAGGCCAGGGGCAGCTGCTCACGTTCGGCGAGGGCGGCCGCGAAACAATCGCCGAAATTGAGCTGGGCGGCATGGCCCAGCCCCTTGCCGAAGCGCTGGTACACCGCGAGAGCGCGGTGGGCCAGCTCGGCATCCACCGGCACCACATCGGGATCGAGCAGCCCCAACAGGGCCTCCACCGGCTCCAGCACGGCGCGGCAATGGGCCACCACAAGCAGTTCCTGCAGCGTGCCGGCGGAGATGCGCAGCAGCGCTGCCTCCTCCAGTCGCCGCTGATGGTGCTCCCAGCCGGGCTCCCGCTGGATGATTGCGATCAACACCGAAGTGTCGAGGATCATCCCGGCAGGCCATCGCTGTCGTAGAGGCTGTCGGCAGCAAAGGGCCGCGCCCGCGCACAGGCCTGCTGCTGCAGGGCGGGCAGCTCCTGGCGCAGCCGTTCGATGCGCTGCAACCGGCGCTGCCGCTGCAGCTCCGCCTCAAGAGCTTCCCTCACAATCTCCGTGGCGCCGCGCCCGGTGAGCTGCCGCAGCTGGGCAATCAGCTCGTCAACCCGAGGGCTCTTGATGTTGACCGCCATTCCACCCCATGGGTATGGAAGCTGATTCTACCGGGGCTTGCCGCCCTGATCAGAGGCCATTGGGGCACCCGGAATCGGGGCAGCCGGAACGGAACATGGCTGGATCCGCAGGGAGAAGGCTGACGTGGCGGCTGGATTGAGCCCACAGCGGCAAGGCGCCTGCGGCCCCGCCGCCCTCGTTGGGCTCCCGAAGCCCAAAACCCCTACCTTGGAACTCTGATCTGATTCTGAGACCTCAGACTGAGAACTGTACCTCCTCCTCCCGTGCCCACGGCCCGAACAACTACATCGCCCTCACATCAGCTGGGTGCATAGCCGACCCAGCGCATGAATGGCAGCCAGCAGTTGGGATTGGCGCAAGTGAGCCAATGGTCAAGGCACCATTCCCACACATTTTCATGGGAATCATGCATACCCCAGGCATTGGCAGGAAACATTTTCACGGGGGTCGTCTGTTGGACATACTCTCCCGAGAAATCTGATCGTGGTGCTGACGAGCTGCGATAGTTCGCTAGACCTGCATTGATGGATTCTCCGACTGCATAGGGCTTGGCAGTTCCGGCCAGGCAGGCATACTCCCACTGGGCTTCACCTGGCAAGGTATAACCTCGTCCGGTGAGACGTCCAAGCCCTTGGCAGAACTCAAGCGCTGCATGCCAAGACACACATTCAACTGGTCGATCATCCGTCGTTGTTTCTCCAGCCAGTAATCAGCCACGGCAGGCGGCTGCCCCCTCCCAGCTTCACCAGCGCCCGTTCCAACCGCAGCGATCGCCGCTCCAGCCGCCAGCCACGCCATGGCGCCGCAGGCGGGCTGTTTCCAGCTCGAAGGTTTCGGTGGGCAGGGCGTTGCCGGCCAGATGGGCGGGCCGCTGGGCTTGGGGCAGATTGAGGGGCTGGGCGAAACCGCGGCCAAAGGCTGCTGCAACGCCTTGCGGATCGCCAGGCCGACCGTCCTGAGCGCCTCCTTCCACTCCACCTCCGCCATCGCCTCCAGGTGGCGGTGGGGCGGCAGCACCGCCTGGTAGCTGTGGATCTCGGTTTCGTCCACGAAGCTGGGGCTGAGGCTCACCCACAGCACCGGCACCCCGTCGGCCTCCGCCGCCGCCAGCAGCTTGGGCACCTCCTGCCCCATCACGAACTCCGAGGCCAGGAAGGCGTCGCTCACCAGCAGCAGCGCCACCTTCGCCTCGGCCAGCGCCGTTTCAATCTCCTCGCGCCACTTCATCCCCGCCTCGATGCGGCTGTCGTCCCAGAGCCGCAATTCCTGGCCGCTGCCGCGCAACAGCGGCGCCATCATCCGCTTCAGCCGTTCCACCCAGGCCCGATCGGCATGGCTGTAGCTGATGAACACATGCCGGCGCTCGGAGGCAGGTTGGGGCACGCGCGGCTGCCGCTGGGTTCGCTGCGGCGATGGTGGCAGGTGTGCAGGTCTTCACGATCCGTGCCACTCCCAACGTGTCGTTCTCGATGCCTCCCCCCTGCTCGCCGATCTCAGGCAGGAGCCGGAGGCCATCGGACTGCTGGTGGCGCCGTTCACTGCCCTGAACGCCGACACAACCGCGGCAGCTTGTCGCTTGGGCCTGCACGTGGCGTGACAGGTGGTGGCACTCAAAGGAAGGAAGGGCAACCAATGCGCCCCTCAGCCCGATTCAGCCCTTCACCGTGCCTCCACCGCCCCCAGCTTCAACCTCTGCTGCGCTTACCGATGACAGCAAAACGCCGCCGCTTCCGCCAGACTCAACTCTGGCGCAACCACCCTCGCCGAGCCTTGATCGGCTTGGGCTGTTTCAGGCCTTCGGCGGCCTGTTCCTAGGCCTGATCGCCCTGCTCACCTCCTATGACCACGTCTTCTTCGCCGGGCGCAGTTTCCCGCTCCCCCAGCAATGGGGCATCCCTTGCATCGCTGCCTCGGTGGCGACTGTTTTTATCGATGCTCAACTGGCGACGCGATCCAGGGTACGAGCAGCGGCTGCAGAAGCTGAGGCTCGAGACCGAGCAGAGCAGAGAGAGAACGAAGCTGATCGAGAGCGAAATCTTGCGCGTGAGGAGCGAAAGCGAGCAGATCGAGAAAGAAATCGAGCAGCTCGATCGCGAAAACGCCAGAGAGAAAGCCTTGAGCGCCTTGATCAGGCAGCGCTGCTTTCCGCCCGAGTCCAGCTCGATCCCTCCGCAGCCACTCGAGAGCGATTGCGGATCTTCCTGGAGCTGATGGGGCAGCGGCTGCTCGGGGAAGCCGGAGCCGGCTCACCCTGAACGCGTGGCCCCGGCAGCGTGAATCAACAGCTCACTCCTGCTCAGCCTGCCCCTCCCCCTCCAGCAGCTGCCGGTACAACCCCGCCAGCCGCCGCTCCAGTTCCTCGGCGTCCATCCCCGGCAGCTCCAGCGGGCCCGCAGGCCCACGGGCCACCAGGGGGGCAGGCCCTCGGCGTTGGCCGGTTCGGGGGCATCGCGGCGCAGGTTGGCCAGCAGCTGCTCGCGGTCGCGGCATTCCAGGCCAGCAGCAGCCAGGGGTCCTCATCCAGCCGCTGGGCGAACTTATACAGCACCGCGGCGAAGTGCTTGCAGGGCACGGCGTCGTCCGGGCAGCCACAGCGCACCTGCAGATCGGCCCAGCGGCGCGGAAACAACGGCACCCCCACCGCGTCGAACGGCTCCTCCAGATCGCGGGGCACCTCGCCGTTGAGCAGCTGGGCGGTCCAGCCCAGGCGGGCGGCCATCGCCTGCTCCAGCGCCTTCCAAGCGCCTCCAGCCATGGGCGATCCTCAGGCGCCGGCAGCGGCCACCAGCGGGCCACCAGCGGGCCACCAGGCCGCCGGCGCCGTCGGTGTCCAGCGCCGGAACCACCGGCGCGTTAGGCCCTGCCGCGCGGCAGCCCCCGCAACGCCGGCACGTAGGGAATCAACCCCTTGGCGGCGGCCTGCAGCTGGACCTCGATCGGCAGGCCGCGGATGTCGCGCAGGAAGCCATCCACCTCCAGGATCCAGGGGATCTCGGAGGATTCGAGCAGGCTGGGCAGGCACCAGCGCGGGCTGAAGGGGGTGATCTTCAGCAGGTCGCGCACCTTTTTGGCATGGTTGTGGGAGGTGCTGGTGGCCACGCCGAAGTGATCGGCGATCGTGGCGGCGCTGCAGTGGGGGCTCTGGGTGGGATCAAAGAGGAAGTTGGCGGCACCGATGGCGTGCACCACGCCGGCGCACCAGGAGGGCTCCCGACCCGTGAGCAGCGGCGACGGCCGCTTGCGGGCCAGGGCGGCCACCGCCTCGTGGATCAGGGCGCGGTAGTCGTCGTCGAGATGGCGGGCGCAGAAGGGATCGATGCGCGCCAGCAGCCTGTCCACCGTCTCGCGGAGAGCGGCGGGCACCTTGGGAGGCGCCGCAGGCGTGAGGGGCGCATCTGTCGCCGGCCGCGGTTCGGCTGGCTCCTCGGCTGCGGCCACCACACCGATCGTGACCGGCACCCGCTCGCCGGCCACCTCCACCAGAAAGCGACGCCGTTTCGGCGAAGGCTGCTGCCAGAGGCGAGCGATCTGGGGTTCGGCCTCGATCCAGGCCACCAGCGCCAGGGCCACCGCCTCCAGCTGGTGAAGATCGGTGCGGCGGGGTGGTTTCAGCTCCTGCGGCGGCTCGATCAGCATCACGGTGGGGTAGGCATCGCCGGGGGCCACCGGCCAGCCATAGCGCCTGATCTCCTTGAGCAGCGGCGGAGGCATGGCGGCTTTCGCCTCGAAGTTGATGGCGCGGTGGGGCGGCGCCGCGTCCATGGCCTGGTGATCCCCCGCCTCAAAGCGATGGCCCAGCTCCACATAGCGCTCATGCTCCTCGAGCGACTGAAACAGAACCACGCCGTAGTGCTCGCGCTGCTGGCCGATCACGCATCCCACCCAACCCCGGATCGCCAGGGCACGGCAACTCACCTGGAAGAGGTGGCCATCGCCAGGGATGCGCTCCCAGGGGCGGCGCTGATACAGGGCTGCGGCCGCCTCAAAGAAGCGCGCCACAGCCTCCGGGCCGATGTCGCCGGTGAGGTAGGTGGAGAGGGCCTGCGTGCCGAGCAGGTCCTCGCCGCTGGCGAGCTGCTCGCGCATCAGCCTGACGGCCCGGTCGAGCTGGGGGGTGGCCCCCTGGCTGATCACCACCTCCGGCAGCAGCGGCGGCAGCAGCTCGAGCAGCTCCGCCCGGTTCACCACCACCCGCCGCGGTGGGCCGGGCCGGCAGGGGGCCTGGGGGTCGTGGAGGGCGTTGGCGATCGCCGGCTCCAGCACCGCCAGCGGCTGATCGGCAGGCCCCACGGCCGAGCTGCGGATGGCGCCGCCGGCCTCCATCACCAGGGCGATCAGGGGGCGAGCGCTGCTGCCATCCTCCTGGGCCACGACGGCCGGCATCGCCACCAACCCCACCTCCCACACCGTGCCACTGGCATCAGCGCCGAACCCACGACCGGATCGGGTGGCGGCAGCCATGGAGTCCAGGCGGCGGAAACTCCCTGCATGGTGCCCCAGGCCAGCAGTCTGTGGTCGTGGTTGTGACGCCATGACACCGCAGCGAGGAGCCATCCGCATGCGCAGTCCTTTCTCGCCTATGGAGCTGGATCGGACGGCGAACGACGGCCTGACCCGGATCTGCACGGTCGTCCACGGCTCAGGAGCATCCCTTGCCTCCACAATGGGTTAGATCAGCCCCGGCCCATGAGTCTGCGCACCAAGATCGCCCTGGGCCTGCTGGTGTTCCTGCCCCTGTCGATGGCGGCCGAGGCCCTGGCCTGGGGCGAGGGCGCGGTGTTTCTCACCTCGATGCTGGCGATCATCCCGCTGGCGATCTGGCTGAGCACCGCCACCGAGGAGCTCTCGATCACCCTCGGCCCCTCGATCGGCGCCCTGCTCAACGCGGTTTTCGGCAACGCCACCGAGCTGATCATCGCCCTGGTGGCGCTCCGGGCCGGGCTGGTGGAGATCGTGAAGGCCAGCATCACCGGCACCCTGATGGCCAACCTGCTGCTGGCCCTCGGCCTTTCGATGCTGGCGGGCGGCATCGGCCGCAGGGAGCAGACCTTTCAGCCCGTCGTGGCGCGGGTGAACGGCTCGGCCATGACCCTGGCGGTGCTGGCGATCCTGCTGCCCAGCCTCGCCGCCCTCGGCGACGGCGGCGCCGGTGGCGATGCGGTGATCGGCAGCGCCCGCGAGTCGTTCTCGGTGTTCGTGGCCTGGATCCTGCTGCTCGTGTACGGCCTCACCCTGCTGTTCTCGCTGCGCACCCACCGCACCCTCTATGAGGTGGCCGAGGTGGATCTGGAGGGCGAGCTGCACGGCGGTGACGCCCACAGCCCGCCGCTGCTGCCCTGGATGGCGGTGCTGATCGGGGCCACGGCGGGGATCGCCTACGCCTCCGAGCTGTTCGTGGGCGTGGTGGAGCACGTCACCGAAGGGGTGGGCCTCTCGCCCCTGTTCACCGGGGTGGTGCTGCTGCCGCTGCTGGGTGGTGCGGCCGAATACCTCACGGCCGTGACGATGGCCCGCAAGAACAAGATGGACCTCTCGGTGTCGGTGGCCCTGGGCTCCACCCTGCTGGTGGCGCTGCTGGTGGTGCCGATCCTGGTGCTGGTGGGCCCGCTGCTCGGCCATCCGCTCGATCTGAGCTTCGAGATCTATGAACTCGTGGCCGTGGTCACGGCGGTGGTGGTGAGCAACCTGGTCACCCTCGATGGCCGCTCCGACTGGCTGGAGGGGGTGCTGCTGCTGGCCGCCTATCTGATCCTGGCGGCAGGCTTCTTCTTCCAGAGCGCCCCGATCGGATGATGCGCAGCGACCGCCCAGCCGGGGGCTTCGGCCCCGACGACCCGCCACCGCCGGAGGTGGATCTGGTGGACCCCGATCCCATGGGCGGCGCCCTCAGCGGCGCGAGCGACCCTGGCCCGCCGCCCTTCCGTTCCACCAGCACGTTGAGCCGCATCAACCGCTCGGTGTCGCTGCAGCTGGTGGTGGGCCTGCTGCTGATCGGCATCGGCCTGGCGGCGCGGATCGCCTGGCTCACGGTGCCGGCCGCCGCCGTCACGCTCGCCCTGGCGCTGCGCCAGCTGCTGCCTCCTCTATGGCGCCAGCTCACCCAGCGCATCGACGACGTGCCCACCACCCGCCTGCTGGCGTTGCTGGGGCTGGTGCTGGCCGCCGTGGCGATCCCGGTGTCGCTGGGCTGGTGGGATCCGTTCCTGGATCTCTACCGCAACGCCAACTGGGAGGCGATCGGCGCGCTGGGCGAAGGGGTGATCGGCGCTGTGGGTCAGATCATGGTGGCCCTGGTTGCCCTGGCGATCGCCTGGCGTCAGGTGATGGTGGATCAGCGGCTCACCGGCCAGCAGAACCGCATCACCCAGGCCCAGACGATCGACAGCTTCATCCACGGCATCTCCGAGATGATCATCGATGAGGAGGGCCTGCTGGAGGACTGGCCGCTGGAGCGGATGCTGGCCGAAGGACGGCTCGCCGCCGTGCTCAGCAGCATCGATCGGGAGGGCAAGGCGCGGGTGCTGCGCTTCCTCTCCCACGCCCGCCTGCTCACGCCGATCCAGCGCGACCGGCGCCTCGGCCGGGCGATCCTCGACGGCCGCGGCAACTACGAGATCGATCGCTTCCACGGCGTGCCGGTGATCCGGTTGCAGCGGATCCTGCGCGGGGTGGACCTCTCCGGCACCGACCTGCGCGGCATCGACTTCAACGGCGCCGACCTCTACGGCAGCGATCTGTCGCGCTGCGACCTGAGCGACGCCAACCTGGCCGGCGCCAACCTCTCCGGCGCCAATCTCGAGGGCGCCGACCTTGAAGGGGCCCGCTTCTTCTTCGGCCGCTCCAACACCGCCAGCCCTGCGGGCACGGCACCGCCGGATCCAATCACCGGCGCCGGCACCGGCGCCCTCGTGGAGAACGTGAACCTCAGCGGCGTCCGCCGCCTCGACGCCCAGTCGCACCACTACCTGGCGGCCTGGAGCGGCCCCCGCTCCCGCCAGACCCTGCCCGACGGCCCGCGCGGTGTGCCGAGCCAGCTGGAACGCCGCGCCGGCAGCGGTGGTCCCGGCCCCGGCTGAGCCGTGAGATCATGGGAAGGCTCCGACATGCCGGGGTGATCACTGGAGAGGTGGTCGAGTGGTTGATGGCTCCGGTCTTGAAAACCGGCGACCCGCAAGGGTCCGTGGGTTCGAATCCCACCCTCTCCGTTTTGACAGGATCCGAAAGGATCCGAGGAAATCCCAGAACTGTTCCAGCGCAGCCGATCTGCCCTATTGGCTCGTCCGGGTAGTTCCGGGAAAAACCGGCTACTGCCGCTGCGGATGACGGTATTGCTGACGGTATAGCCAGCCGCTGCAACGACGTCACCCGTCGTGGGATCGAGCACGCCGTTGATCTCGAACTTCAGCAGGACAATGCCGCCGTCAACGCCCGCAAGGTCATCGCCGCCACCCGCGTCACCCACTACCAGCGCATCAGCTGGGTGGAGCTGCCCGAGCTCCTGGAGGCGATCGATCGCTTTGAGCGTCAACGCCTGGCCGAGCGTGGATACCGAGGGTCGTCAGTGGATCATTTCTCAGCGCAGCACCGTGATCAGCGTGGTGCCGACCATAAAGGCGATCCCGAGTGCGATCGCCACCTTGCGATCTATAGTTTGCATCTCCTGCACTTCGTCGTCGCTGGCGTTGCGGGTTTTAGAGAAGGCGACGATTGCCCGGATCAAGACGATAAGGATAAGTGGATAGGCAAGCAAATAGATTTTATCCATGAATACCAGATAGCCCAGGTCTGGCAATGTGTCGGAGTAGCCTCTCTGGAGAAAGATGGCAGACAGCAGTGCGCCCATCGGTAGTGCCAGGCGAGCATCAATAGAGCGTGGGTTCACCATCAGCCCCACCAGGGCAGCCATCACAACTATCGCAAGGGGCAGCATCTGCTTCCATAAGAAAAAGCTTACGGGACGCTCAATTACCATCTCGAAGTTGGCTACTGAGTAGTTGGAGGGCTGCTCCACTTCGCCAAAGTTTGAACCATAGGCATGCTCAAGAGTGGTGCCCCTCCAGCCTTTGAGTTTCCAGCCTGGAATCTCTAGCTTTTGATCGACTCCTGAGGAGGCTTTGTCGACTACAAAAGAAAGCTTTTGTGCGCCGTTAGTGGTGTCCTCAACTCGGATACTCAGGCTGTGGCGATCAAGGGGATAATCGGCCAGGCTGAAGGGTTGTACGAAGCGTCCTTCCACGCGAAACTGCTGATACTTGCTTCCGTCTGGGAGCTCCTTTGGCTCCTCCATAAGCGGTTCTTGCAATTTGCCCCACTCCTCCACCATATTGGTAAACTCGATCGTTGAAGATGGATCCAGCTCACCCTTCCAGCGAAGCCAGACATAGAGATCTGCATAAAAGGTATTGCTGGCCTGATCGAGGTCGTAGATTGCCACTGGATAAAAGCCGATCTTGACCTGCTGAGCCCCTGGTGGTGGCGAGTTGATCGGGATGTAGCTGCCCTGACGGTTGGTCTGCAGCGGAGCTTCCGGCCGGGTCGCTGTACCTCTGCCAATCGTGAGCAGCATGATCATCGCTGCACTCAGGGCAACCATCCAGATCGAAGCTCGATTCCGTTTCATCAGCAACAGCATCTGTGCCTGTTCAGAATTGCAGCCCCTGCGTACGTAGGCAACGTTCTCATTTCATTTCGTCGCAAATCATGTGAGCACTGCCTGACACCATTCGCGCCCAGCCAATTCGTGTTATCCCCCTCTTCTCTCCCCGGCAGACCGGTTGTTCCTAGCGTTGCTCGAACTTGGAGTGCCTGCGATGCTCAGGCGCTGCGTTTGCAACCGCGAGAGGCGCTTGCCGTTGCACCCTTCTGTGTCTACTCACCACCCACCCCGATCTCTGCGGGGCTGATCCCGCCAATCAGCCTGAGTCGGAGCGGGGACGGCACCACCCTTCACATTCGCCCGGGCATCGGCAACACCGAGCCCCACGTGGGGGCCGACACCGAACAGGGCTGGGCGCTGGCGCCGGGGGGCGAAGACTTCGTCTTTGCCTACAGCCAGCACCGCTACACCAACCGCCAGGCGGTGCCGCTGCTGATCGCCGCGACGAGGTGTCCGGCCACTGGATCCTGGCGGACTCGCCTCCCTCCACCACCTTTGATGCGCTGCGGGCGGTGAGCTGGTGATCGCCACCACGGACTGGAGCTACTGCGAGGTGGCCAATGAACCGGCCCAGTTCTGGGAGCCGCTGATCCTTCCCCCCGACTTCGCGGCGCTGAACATCAGCAGTGCGGCGATGAGCTACTTCAAGCCACCTGATGGCAGCGAGTGGCTGGCGATCGGCGGCCACGGCCTGCTGCTGCGCGCCAAGGACGCGCCCGCCCCACAGGGAGGAGCAGGTCCATGACCTGGCAGGTGTTCTGCCAGAGCTTTGCCCCCGGCAGCTGGAAGTGGACCAGCAAGGATCCGGCCTCAATCGGCATGCAGCTCGACGGTGCCTTCCGGGCCTTCGCCGCGGTGGTGAACGCCCTGCCCGGCAACGCCAGCACGCCCCTCTCGGTGATCCGCTCCCATGCCGATTCAACCGCCAACCGCTGGGGCTACACCTGGCAGCTGGGCCATCCCGTGGAACCCGCCCACCTCTGGTTCCTCGCCGACAGCAGCACGGCCCAGGGGGAGACCCAATCCAGCAGCAGTGCGGTCTTTGGGAACGCGCTGGCCAGCACCTTCACCAACAACACCAGCAACGGCGGCTACGGCACCTACAACAATTCCACCATCAGCAGCACCGCGCTGGCCTACGTCGACAGCACCCTCAGCGGTGCCACGTCGATCGGCGCGATCCTGCTGATCGCCCAGGACACCACCCCCGGCAAGGAGTTCTTCTGCTGGGCCCTCAAGACCCACGGCGGCAACGACGAGCTGCATCGCGACTGCTGCCATGCCCTCTACAAGAGCCCGGGCACGACGGGCTGGTGCTCGATCGCCATCTTCCCCCCCACCAGCAAGCAGTTCTACGGGCAGGTGGTGTTGCACGGCTATTCGGGCAGCCGCTTTGGCGGGCTGCCCTCGGCGATCGGCGCGAGCATCACATCCAACGGCCACCAGCTGCGCAGCGGCATCGCCCTGGGCCACTACGACTTCACTCTCCAGGCCCAAGGGCTCTTTGATTCACCGCCACCGCTGATCCAGCTGCCGGCGCCGCTGTTCATCGGCTCCACCTCGATCCGAAGCGCCAGCACCCACTTCGGCAAGGTGACGCGGCCCGATGGGGTGATGCTGCAGCTGGGCCAGCGCTCCAGCGAGCGGGACGCCGCTCCCGCAGCCGTTCGCCCTTGCCGAGGCCGTAGTCGGCCTCCTTCTGCATCGGAGCCTGCTGCCCTTGAGCTCGATCGCCTGGAAGCTGACGGTGGCGGTGGTGCGGGCCATGGACGGGGACGGAAGGGGGCAGAGATGACGAAGTGATGTCAGAATGCAATCAACCTGATGTCCACCAATTCAGAGGCCGGAACCGATGGCCACGCTCACGCTGCGCAACGTGCCCGACGACCTGGTGGCACGCCTGAAGGCCCGTGCCAAGCGGCACCGGCGCAGCCTCAACAACGAAACGATCGCCGCCCTGGAGCTGGCGGATGCGGCGGCCAGTGGAGCGACGCCCCAACCGGCTGCCGAGCCTGTGGACATCGAGCCCACATTGCGCCGCATGCAGGAGATCAGCGCCGGGCTGCGGGCCCAGGCGGCCGCTGAGGGGCGCGAGATTCGGCAGGTGCCGCCGCTGCCGCCGATGACGGAGGTGGAGAAGGCGGCCGAGCGCGAGGTTTTCGCGCACCTGCGCAGCCAGTTCAAGGGGCCGCCACTGACCAGCGAGGAGATCATCGCGGCGATCGAGCGGGACAGCCATCCCCCGGAACTGGATCGCTTCGGGTACCGCATCAACTCGGACTCCTGATGCTGGTCGCTGATACCAATGTGCTGATCGAGCTCTTTGTACCCAGCTCCGTCTCCCAGGTCGTTCTGGATTGCAGAGACGCCGACAACGATTGGTGGCTGCCCAGCCTGTGGGTCCCAGAATTTCGCCATGTTCTTCTGAAATTCCTGCGGATCGGGCGGCTCGATCTGTCCACAGCCCAGAACCATATGGCTGTGGGTGAGCAGAGGTTCCTGCCACGAACCATGACGGTCTCCAGTGCCGAGGGCCTGCAGCTGGCCCTCCGCCACGGGTGCTCCAGCTACGACGCCGAATTTGTGGTTCTCGCCCAACAGCTGCAATGCCCACTGCTGACGTTTGACCGCAAGCTGTTGCAGCTGTTTCCAGAGGTGACGCTGAAACCGGGCTCGTAGCACTGGCGCCGGCAACAGCACAATCAGGCCGATCACATCCACCGGCAGGCTGGGTTCACAGCGGAAGCTCATCCGCAGCGATTCGCCGGAGCGCAGCGAAGCCTCGCGCACACGGCGGTGAGGCAATCCTCCCTCCACCAGCAGATCGGGCAGGGCCTCGTACTGACTGGCCGTCCAGCGTGACTGGTGCAGCTGGTGACGCAGCCGCAGTACCAGCACCTGGGTGCGCTTGGCCACAGCCTTGGTGCGGATCACGGAGGCCCGGGCTGCCAGGTCCGGCTCCAGGCCGCTGAGGGCACGCTCGGCCACAAAATCGGCCAACTCCACCACCAGGGGATGCGAGCGAGTGATCAGCTGACAGCCGTGCAGCTGGCTGCCCTCGCGGGCCGGTGAGCGAAAACTCCGTCGCAGCTTGCCGCCGAGGCCGTGGTTGCGCAGGCGCTCGTGCAGGGCCTGGCGGTTGTCCTCCAGGCGGGTGAGATCGAGCTCCCAACCGATGCCCGATGGCAGGGGGCCGATCGGCAGGTAGAGGCGGCGGCAGGCGTTGCGCACCAGCCGCTCCACCGCGTCGGCGCTGCCGAGGGACTCGCGGGTGCGGTCCCATTCGCGCAGCGCTTCTTCCGGCTTGAGGCTGCGCTGGGCAAAGATCGTGCGCGTGGCCTTGGCGTTTTCCTTGGCGCTCTGCCATTCGGCCTGCGGCACCGACCTCACAACGCAGCCGATCGCCCGCGGCACAGCTGCGCTGGTGCGTTGGATGGTCTGGGGTGTGCCATTGGTTGCCCGGCCCTGTCACCTTCCGCGCTGGTGGAGCGGGGCGGCCCGATCAGGCTGGTGGGTAGCACTTTCAGCCAACGCCATGCTCCGCATTCACGGCGACCGCGTCAGCCTGCTGGCGGCCCTGGCGGCCCACTGGGCCGACCAGCAGCTGCAGATCCCGACGGCGCTCAAGCCGGTGGTGCAACCGATCCGCCGGCGGCCTCGGCCGCTGCGCTGAACGCTCCGCTCAGCGGATGGCGTCCACCACCACCGCCCACCCCTTGCCCGGCGCATAGCGGTAGGCACCGCCGCCAATGGGCTCCACCATCCAGCGCTTGCCGTAGCCGCAGGCCCGCGTAGCGGTAGTTCAGCCGGCTGAAACTCAGCCCCATCCCCTTGGGGTTGAGGGTGGTGCCATGGATCAGATCCGGCTCCCCCCAGGGGTCGTTCACCACCACCTGGGTGGGGGTGTGTCCGTAGACAATCAGCCAGTGGCACGAGCCGGTGGGTCGATCCACAGGGCCCCGGAGGATGTAGCCGCAGGGGATGGGGACGCCGCGGTTGATCTGCCGCTCGATCAGCTGGAAATCCGCGTTCTGCACCAACCGGGCCCTGACGCCGAAATGGGCGAGTGCACGGAGCTGGGCGCTGGCGTCGGTGGTGTCGCCACTGGTTCTCTGCTCGCCGTCTGCGACGCCGAGGTGCTGCACCACCGTCAGGACCTGGTCGTCGCCATTGGCGCCCTTGAGCGTGCCGGGCTTGATGCCCTCCAGGAGCATGGCGCAGCTGGAGGAGAAGCAGGTGCGGTCGCGCTGGGCCAGCTGGGCGGAATCGCGCTGATTGAACCGGGGCACACCCACCAGCGGGTTGGGGTACCGAATCACGCCTGCCCGGCCCGGGGGCTTGCTGTTCACCCGAATGGGGGATGCGCTCCAGAGCGCGGCTTCTGCTTTACGGCGCCGCCGCAGGCCGGCCTCGCTGGGACCGCCGGGATTGACGTAGAGCATCAGCGCCGCGGGAAGCTTCTCCAGCTCACCGGACTGCAGCACCTTGGTGATGGTGGTGAACCCCTGGCTGCCGAACCAGGCCGGGCCGCAGTTGTAGGTGAACGACAGCAGTGCTGCCTGCTGGTTGGTGCCCAGCTCCGCCCAGTCAGGGATGCGCTGGGTCAGCAGGTGATGATCCCGCTCCAGCTGGACGGCTAGCAGGGCATCGGCCAGCTCCTGGCTGATCCGATCGCCCTGCTTCACCGCTGCACCGTCGTTGTAGGTGGTGCTGCCCAGCCGATGGTCCAGGGACAAGCGCCGGTCTCGGGATCGGGGTAGGCGGTGAGCCGGCAGCCCTCGAACTCCTTGACCAGGGGCAGAGCCACCGCGACGGCCGCGGGGATCTCAGTGGTCGTGGCCGGTTTGTCCGGCCACGCATGCGGCGCCTTGGTCTCCCCTGCGGCCTTCCACAGGTCCCGCAGCTCACTGCCCTCAGCCAGCGCGGCTGGATCCAGTGCCGTCAGCCGATCAAGCACCGCCTGCAGCCAGGCGCGGTGATGGCTCTTGGCCGGGTCGTAGTGGCTGACGTAGTTGCTGGTGGGGACTGGAGGCTTCCCCTGCTGAAGCGACCTGCTCCTGGCTGCCACCGCTCCAGGTCTTCCGGCGACGCCCCCTCCAGCCAGGCCGAGAAGGCCTCATCGCCCATCTGACCGAGGGCGTGATCCGCTGCAGCCCGCGGGTCGAACAGAGCAAACAGCGGACCCAGGTCGTCTGTGGCCCAGCTCTCGCCGGTGAGGGCCTCCAGCTTCTGGCGCACCACCTGCTCGAGCTCGGCTCCGGAGCAGCGCTGCAGCAGCCCCGGCAGCAGGGGATCGAGCTGGCGGAACAGCACCGGCGCGACCGTCAGGATGCGGCGCTGCACAAACCACCGCGCCAATGGTTTCACGACAGCCTCCACGGCGCCCAGGGCCAGGAAGGCAATGGCCAGATCAAGCAGCCAGCGCATCGTCCCCGTCCTCATCGCTTGTGCTGGAGCGGAACTGCCCCAATCGGTTCCTGGGCGGCAGGTGCCGCACCACGGCAGCCGGGATGCCGCCATCGGGGCCGCCGCCACCTGGACCGCGACCACCGGTTCCGGGGCCATGCCCCCGGCCGGAGTCCATGAAGTAGGTGGCGGCCGACTGACCCGCCAGGGCGATCGCTGGCAGGGCCAGTGCCCAACGGCTCTCGCACAGGGCGATGTCCTTGGCGCGGACTTCGCAGACCCCCACAAAGGCCATCAGCGAGAGGATCTCAGCGCCGACCAGGGCCAGGATCGGGGCGGTGTTGCTGCTCAGTTGCGGTGGTGCCATCGGCATCAGTGGGGCCGCCGCAGGCGAACCGGCCAGCCCTCCATGGGCCTTTGCCAGGCAGGCCCTTAGACCCAGCTGCAGGAAGGGGCCTCAGCCCCCACCTGCAAGCTGCTGGCGCAGGGCGGCGATGGCCTTCTTCTGGGCCCGCTGCACCGACATGGCGCTGATCTCGAGCCGCTCGGCTGCAGCGCGGAGTGACAGGCCCTCCAGGAGCGTGAGCCGCAGCGCCGTGGCCTGGGCGGCAGGCAGCTGATCCACCAGCTGCTCCAGCGCCAGCTGCTGCTCTGCGCCGCTGGAAGCCGGCTCGGGCTCAGGGGAAGCCAGCTGATCGAGCAGGCACGGCTCGCCATCAGCGCTGGCATCGAGGCTGAAGTGCCCCAGCGGGCTCGCCGGCCCTGCAGCGGGGGGCGGAGCGAACCAGGGCCTCACGGGCCACCTGGATCAGATCCTCCCGCTCCACCAGCGGGAACAGGCGCCGGGCAGCGGCGGAAGCAATGGCATCAGCCAGGGGCAGGTGCTCCAGCACCAGGGCATCGCGGGCCTTGAGGGCAGCACGGCTGAGAGCCGGGGACTGCCGGGCAGCAACCGGCTGCTGGCGGCGGGAGGGGGAAGCGAGGGAAGCCATCGGGGAGACAGCGGAGAGCCCCACCCCCACCGGCCGGCCGCAGCGCCGTGGCAAGGACGCCCCCTTGGGGGCGCATGGCCCGATCCTTGACGCGGCGTGAGGACTGGCCGAGGGATGCGGTGGGTGCGCGCCGGCCCAGTGGCCAACCCCTAACCCACTGCTGGTGTTGCGGGGCATCAGCCCAGTGACCGCTCAGTCGAACCGAACCGTCAGGTCGATGCTGTGCGCCCCCCTCACTGAGGACCGCCCTGCCTCATTCACCACGCTCAGCAGAAAAGAGAGAGGGGATGCCGAATGTGCATCAGTTCAGATCAAGTCCTTTAAACGTCGCCGTCTTCACATCGTTAAAGAAGATCGGATCGATCTTGTCGATCACATCAGTGTCGACCTCCAGGAATGCACGCTTATTCTCGCCGGGGATCAAGGCGCAGCGGGCGCCATTGTCCATAGCCACTTGCAGGGGTTCCACCAGGGAACGGGCAGCCTTGATATTGCCCTGGATGCTCATGTCACCCATGACGAGCATGCCTGCCCTGGCGGGTGCGCGGCGGATGGCGGAAAATGCAGCGAGGAAAAATGCCACGCCAACCTCGGCTTCAACCTTGTTGCCCAAAAGGTCGATGGCTTCAACGTTGTAGTCGGCGCCTCACCACCGTGAGGCCCAGCTCAATGGCTGCTGCGTCGGAGGAGGCGCAGTACTTGCCGAGCAGGTACTCGAGCACGAACACCGGCACGTTGGCGCCCACCTTCACGGCCCGTACCAGGTCCTTGCGGACGCACTTGCCCGCAAAGACCTGGTTAACCTTGTCGTCGAGGGCGTCGCGGCTGATGGTGGCGGTAGCGGTCATCGAGCTGGGGTGGCGGGCTTGCCGGCGCGGGGCACAAGGGTGATTTCCACGTCACAGCCGAGGACATCGGCATAGCGACGCAGGGTGGTGAGTGCTGGCAGATGCTTGCGGGAGCCCTCCAGCCGACAAATGGCACTGCGCGTGGTGCCCATCCTTGTCGCCACTTCCTCCTGGGTGAGGCCAGCCCGCTTGCGGGCATCGAGCAGTTGCCTGAGCAGACGGAACTCGACAGCAGCTTCCTCCCTGGCTGCGCTGTAGCCGGGGAGCTGCTCGGCCCTTGCCCGCTCCGCCTCTCGATCGCGTGCGACGGGTTGGTAGGGGATGTCAGCCATGACGTTTGACCTCCTTGAGTCGTTGACGTGCGATTGCAAGTTCGCGCTTGGGCGTTTTCTGGGTCTTCTTCACGAAGGCGTGGAGGATCGTGATCACCCGTCCACTGCAATAGCAGTAAAAGGCCCTGCCAATGCCGGAGCGGCTTTTGGGCCTGAGCTCGAACAGGCCGTCGCCCATGGCCTCCGAGTGGGGCGCTCTGAGCTGGGGCCCGTGGTCTTCCAGAAGGTCCAGCAGCTCATCACAGCGGGCCAAGAGGTCGACAGGCCAGGCTTCGATCTCCTCGCGGACGCGTGGGTTGTAGTAGTCGACCCGAAAGGACGGTTCCATGTTAGCGCTCGTGCTACGTACGCTCTAGCTTTCCGTCACCCGATCAGATCCACCGGCAGCTCCGGGCTCTTATGCAGCACCAGGTCGGTGGCGGCGTCACGCAGCTCCAGGTAGAGCTTCTTGGCGCTCACCTCGGCGGGGAGCATCAGGCCGATGGTGGCGGCCTGGCCGGGGGTGAGGGTGAGGCGGTTGGTGCCGGTATCGAGCGCGGCGCCGATGGCCTGGATGGGGGTGGCGACCAGCTCGTCGCTCTTGCTGTCGTAGGCGGCCAGCACCACCTGGCGGCTCTCGCCCTGGTTGAGCAGGGTGACGGGCAGCTCGATCGGCAGCATCAGGATGCGGTTGGTGATCTTCTCGGGCAGGGCTCCAGGCCATGCCGGCTGCTTGGTGCGTTTGCCCTTGGCAGCGGTGGCGTCGGTTTCCGGAGTTGCGCCAGCGGGGTTGCAGCGGAAGCTGAGCAGCGGGATCAGCACCTCCTGAGGGCTGGTGCCGCCGTGGTGATAGCAGAGGCTGCCGCCGGCCTTGAACACACCGGCGGAGCGGGGCACCACCACCGACAGGCCATTGCTGCCGTAGCCGAGCTCTGCCGGTGGGATCTCGATGCAGGGCTCCTGAACGGCTGAGGGGTGGCCCAACCAGCAGCGACGCTCCAGCTTGAAGGTCTTGCCGGCAGGGGCTGGGATTCGCATCGCCGGCTCGCGGCCTAGGGGCAGATGCAGGAAGCCGTGATCGGCGGTGATCACGAAGCGCTCCAGCCGATGGTCCAGCGGCAGGGCAGCCAGGCGGCGCACGGCTTCTTCGATGGTGTCGAGCTCGCGCTGCATGTCGGCGCGCACATTGGCGAGGCGTTCGTCGCTGTCGCGCTCGCCGGCCTCATCGATGCCGATGCTGGTGATCACCACCGGGCCGGTGCCGGCGAGTTTCTCCAGCAGCACTGCTTCCTTGCTGCGGATCAACTCCACCAGGTTGAGCACCACCGCTGAGGGCACGCGTTGCTGCAGGTGGGCGAGGCGTTTGGACTTGTCGTTGCTCCAGCCCACGGGCACGCCATCGACCACCGAGCAAGGATCGCCATCGCCTTCGGTGACCGCAAAGCCGCGTTCGGCGCCGGGCAGCAGGGCTGCCATGCCCACTGGGGTGATCGAGGGCAGCGCCGCCTGGGCGATCTCGAGCCTGAGGTCGCTGAGCTGCTCGCGGCTCCAGCCACTGAAGCGCTCATGCAGGGAGGCGCCCATCTCGTAGCGCAGGGCATCGACCCAGAACACCACGGCCCGGCCAGCTCCTGGCTGCACGCGCTCGGCCCAGATGCGGGTCTGGGGCATGGAACCGGGGATCAAGCAGCCGGCCTGCTTCAGGGCATCGGTGAAACGCCGGGTCTGTTTCTCGAGCAGCTGCTCGTAGCGGTTGCGCAGCTGCTCCAGGCCCTGAGCTACTTCAACGGCGGCGGCGCTCAGGTCTGCCACCTGCTGCTCCATCCGCCGCTGCAGACCATCCACGTGGTGGGCCGCATCCGCCTGGTAGACCAACCAATCTTCAACCGGAGCCGTTGGCTTGGGCAGCTGGGCTTCTGCCTGATCGAGAGCCAGGCCGAGGGCAGCAGCCGTTCGCGCCAGATCCCACTGCAGCCGCCGCTGCGACTGGGTGGGATCGGTGGGCTGCCCTACCAACCAGAAGCTGCCCTGACGGGCCTGCACCAACTCCTGTGCTTTGGCAGCTTCCCCCTTGGCCAGGAAGGCATCGACGCTGCGCAGCAGGAACTGCTCCTCGCAGGGGAAGGTGTCGATCGCGCCGAGCACGCCGGGGCGTTCGTGGCTGATCAGCTCACGCAAGCCCAGCTCCTCTTCCACCCGGGCGGCGATGGCGATGTAGGCACTGGCGTGGTTGCGGCGCAGCGCCTTCACATCGGTGAGGGCGTTCTCTTCTGCGGCCTTGCCCACCGGCAGGGATTGCTTGGCGAAGGCGGTGAGCTCATCGCCGTGCCAGTCATGGAGGAACTCATGCAGCAGCAGGGCCCGCTGGGCCCGCTGGCGCCAGTCGGCCAGGCTGGCGTCCGCTGGAAAGCCGAGCCCCCAGCGGCTGTGCAGCAGATCCTGCAGTTCGCTCTGCAGGCCCTTGGCGCTGATGCCGGCATCGAACTGCTCGGACGCCAGCCACAGCCGAGCCAGCTCAGCATTCTCGGGTGGGCTGCCCATGCCGCCGAGCTGCTGGCGGAACAGGGCCTTGAGCTGGCTGAATCCCCCCTCGCCGGATTGCTCCAGGGCAATGGCGATGTCGCGATAGGTGAGATCGGGCCGCTTGAGCAGCTGCTCCACCTTGCCTGGCTCCATCACCTCGCGCAGATACACGCGGGCCCGGTTCACCAGCTGCGCCTCAAACACCGTGCCGGCACGGATCAGCTCCAACAGGGTGGCCCGGCCATCGGCCTCCTGCCGCTGGGGCAGGTAGACGAGCAGGGGCTCCGGCAGATCAGCGCAAACCAGGGGCTCGAGCTGGTGGCGCAGCGCAAACAGGCTGGAGCCAGCCACAACCCACTGAGCCTGCAGCTCACCCAGGTTCAGGCCACCGGGTGCTCCATCGCTGGGCTGGCTGGTGGCCAGGGCATCAAGCAGCGAGCGCAGCTGCTCGGCTGGGTCGAACAGCAACACCACCCTGTGCAGGCCGAGATGGCGGGAGAGCTCCTGGCAGAAGCGGGCCTGGAGTTTGTTGGGGGCGGTGGTGGTCATGGCGAGAGGCGGCGCACCCGATACACGCAGATTACGCGCGTGCTCATATTTATACGCGCGTGCTCGTAAATACTCATACGGCTGGCGGGAGGCGGTAGGTGCGGCCCTTGCCCACCCCTTCTGGGATCAGGGCGCCGCGCTTGCAAAGGCGCTGCAGGGCATGGGTGGCTTGGTTTCCCTCCAATCCGAGCGCCTGGATCAGGTCCCGCCGCCGCAAAACCTCTCGCTGGCGGGCCAGTTCAAGAATGCGTTGGTCGATCTCTTCAGGGGTGAGAGCCGTCTGGCGCTGGTAACCGGCTTCCTGATCAAAGGCTTGGTAGACCTGCTTTGAAAGGGTGTAGCTGCGTCCGCGCCCCTGGCCCTGAGCGGCCACCAGGTCGGCCTCCACCAGCTGCTCCAGGTGCCGCCTGATTGTGGATTCATCCCGGTGCAGGCTTTCCGCCAGCTGAGCGTTGGTGAGGCGGCGCTGCTCATGCAGGGTGTGGAGCAGCAACAAGCTGAGCAGCCCCAGCGGTTCCCCACTCAACCGCTGCTGCCGTTGCCAAAGGGCCACTAACTTCAGATTGGCTGGCTGGGTGCTCAGCTGCAGCACCACGTCATCCAGGCTGGATTGGCCGTAGTTGGGTGCTGCTCGCCCCGCTTCCAGAAGCTCTTGGTAGATGCGGTCAACTCCTCGGCCGGTGCGCTCTGCGAGCCCGATCCGCTTGAGAGCATCGGCCAGCGCAAGGTTGCGGGAACGGGGTGGCGTCGTGAGCAGAGTGTCGATGCTGACCCCGCGCACAAAACCGCCGGGGTTGCTGATCACCAGCTGCTCCCCGAGCTGCCAGGTGACATGCACGGCGGCAAGGCGGGTGTAATCGCGGTGGGCGAGGGCATTGATAAAGGCTTCGCGGAAGGCCCGTTTGCTGAGATTCGGCACCGGCACCCGGAACAGGCCCACATCCAGCTCCTGTTCTGTGAGCAAGGGATCAATTCGCTGCTCGATCTGCTCCACCAGGGCAAGCAGTGGCGATCGCCAGAAGTGATTGATTCGCACGTCCGTTCCCTGCAGCACCTGGAATCCGCATTCATGGCCTGGAATACAGCGGCGGATGGCCGCTTCATGACCAAGCAGCAACAGGCCGGCCGCTGTGGGGCGTTGCGTTCCCTGGCCATCGCTTCCCACCAGGCCCAGCGCCCCATCGAGCTCGCTATCACTGAGCTCCAGCAGGGTGGGATCCCCTTTGTAGGTGCGCACCATCGTGCGCAGCCGCTGGCGTTCGGCTGGATTGAGATCATCCAGGGTGGCCGTGAGCAGGGGTTCGGCAGACCAATCCAGCTCCAGCTGCTGGTGGGAGCGCCGCATCACATCCACAGCGCTGGCGGGCCGGCAGAACGGCTTGCCCTGCTGGTCGAGGCTGCGGATCTGGCAACGGCCGTCGCGGCTGAAGACCGTGCCCTGGGCCACCGGAACATCGATCTGCAGCACCGCAAGATCGTTCAGTTCCAGACACTCCACCGAGACGGCAAGCGGAGGGGTGGTGCCTTCTGCGATCACGGCGGCGAGGTTCTTGCGGCGATCACGGGTGGGATGCAACCCCGTGACGGCGCCGTTGTCTTCGATGCCCAGGTAGAGGGTGCCGCCCTGGGCATTGGCCAGGCAGAGAGCCGCCATGGCAAGATCTCGATCTTTTAGAGGCTCCTTATGGTCGGCCTTGAACTCCACCCTGAGGGTCACGGCCGTGGGCAGGCTGTCGATCACCGGTTCACCTCCTGGTTCGTGATGGGACAGAGGTGGTCATCCTTCACCAGAGCAGGCGGCAAGGGAAGCTGGCCAGGTTCTGCTGCTCATTTGTCCACCGACGTAAGCGCATCTGGTGCGCCTGGAAGATTCTGAAGATGATTCCAAACCACCATCTCGCTCACTTCATATTGAGAAGCCACATCTTCAATGATCTCGTCTGGCAGTGCGGAGGCTGGTGACTCGAACCTTTCCTGAACGATGTCAGGCGGGCACAGAATCTCGGCCGCAAACGCCCTCTGGAATGCTTGTCGCCAAGTATGAGATTCCGTGCAGGCGAGCCATCCCTGATCACTCGCTGACCGAATCAGCTCATCGCCAATCAAGCGAGCGAGCTGAAACCGTATGCTCTTTTGCATTATGGAATGATCGGCTCGCCTGATCGACCTTAAGTAATATCTAGTATGGCCATCAGGACGACGTATCCCAATGCTTACGGGACTATCTCCGAATGGGCTCTCGGATGAAATCAGCGCATCCAGATTAACTCCCAGGAGTTCGCACAGCGTGTTAGTGGTGAGCTTCTCAATACCTATAGACAGTGTCTTGCGTAGTTCTGAAGCTGCTCTACGTGCCTGCTCCCAAGGAGCTAATAATGCAGAGACGTTAGGAATTTCAGTCAGTCTTGGCAGATTTGGTCTACCAAATACGCCAGGAGTCGTGAAAGCAGAGGAAACGAGATCCTGGATGCTTAAAGGCTGATGTGCAGGATTTCCGAACAGCGTGGGCGCGAATTCAATAATTGTATCGAATCCTGCCTGCTCCCTGATGCCCAGAAGTTGTTCCACCAAAAAGGAAGGCGCTTCATCAGGATCGTATCCGAGGCAGGCCTCAATGATTCGGTAGGATTCCTCGACTGGATTGCGTGCTTCGTCCTGCACTTCAGCCCAAAGTCGTGAAAGATCAGTTTCGCCAATATTCATTGCCTCCAGACGAGACAGGGTTTCATTGATAAAGTCGCAAAGACTCTTCTTGAGCTGACTGCGCCATACGTAGAAGGGCTTCTTATGGGTATTAAGATAGCGTAATGAATCATTTCTGGCCCCCGCCAGGGTGGGTACCGTCAAGGCGATAGAGGGTCCTTCGCTCTGGAACACGAAAACTGGCCAGATGTAGCCTTCATTGGCTGATGGCATCTCATGGGAAATGCGCCAGTCGATAGGTACATTGCCAACTGTTGGCCTGGTTTCATAAAGGAGGCGCCACCAGTTTGTCGCAAACCACATCGCCAAGGGATAGGCTGACAACAGCACGTCTTCGCGGACGGTATGCGAAAAGTTGTCTTCATGTTCAGTGATACAGATGCCGTCCAGCGTCAGCCGAATCCGCGTGCAGGTGACCGCCTGCTCAATGGGTAGGGGCTCAATGCGTTCCCACGCTCCAATCTGAATCAAGCTCTGGTTCATAACCGCCCATTCCACCGATTTAAGACATACCTCTTGAAGTTATCGTCGGCCTGCAATGGATAGCCATGGTAGGAGCCTGAAGGGCTTTTGTCGTGCTGCGCCTCAAGAACCACTCCTTGATGAACTGCCCAAATCCTTTTCGGCCAGCCATCTTCAAGATTGCGGTCAATAAGGCCCTTACGGCATCCTTCACGAAGCAGATCCAGAGCTTCTGCTCTTATGAAGACTTTTCCCGAGTCGCAGAGGGTCTTGCCAGGTCTACCACCCGCACATGGTGGAGTCAGGTTGTAATCTCCCGGATTCAGCTTGTGCAGTGGATTGCCGCTGTAGTTCAGCTTCAGGGCCAATGAATTCAGTTGCTGTGGTGGCCAATCGCTTAGGTCGGCAAGTTTTTTCTTGGAGCCATGGTTTTGTCGAGGTCTCATGCGCTTCCCCCTACTAGGTTGATTATCGCTCGCCAAGCGGCCGTTGGCCGGGGATGGCGGGAGCGTTCCTGGCTGCCAGCCGAGGGGCTGATCCACCTCGGAGGAGCCAGAAACAACCATCCTGAGATCGGCGCGGTCGCTGGTCATCCCAGCAGCCCCGATGCAAACAGCGTCACCAGGTCGATGGTGCTGCCCTGCCGGTCGCGAAGCAGCGGATGCTGATCGCCCTGGATCACATCGGTTTCGCCCGCTGCCGTCTTGGCAAAGCAGAGCAGCTGGGCCGGGCTGGCAAGGCTGAGCAGAACTGGGGAATGGGTGGTCATGAAGATCTGGGCGTTGTGAACAGACGAAAGTGACTGAAACACCGATTCCAGCAGCTTGGGATGGATGCCATTTTCGGGTTCTTCAATCAGATACGAGCCGCTGCGATCCTCCCCATACGCCAGCAACGTGAGCGCCAGCAGGCGCAGCGTGCCATCGGAGAGCAACCAGGAGGGCAGAGCCACGTCGTCTGTGGTGTGGGCGGTGAGATAACGATGGTCGTTCTCCTCGTTGAACACGGTAGAGAAGCTGCGGACTTCGGGCAGCGCTTCCTGGATGTGGGCCAGCCACTGGCCAAAGCGCGCAGGATTTTGCTGCAGGCGATGCAGCACCCAGGGCAGGTTGGAGCCATCCGCCCGAAAGCCCCACTGGCGCGCAAACGAGCATGGCAGGCGCATGTGCTCAGCGGAGAGCACCAGCCGATGCAGCAGGCCGATCAGCCGGTCCCTGAACCAGCAGCCCAGGGGAAAGCGCTTGGGGTCGTCCGGGAGGCTGGCCAGGGCTGTGCGACCGGCCTGGATCCTGCGAGTGGTCTGCCAGTTGGCGGCTTCGGCAGAGAACGTTGCCCTGGCTGGCTGGTGGCGACCGATGACCTGCTTCCAGCCTGTGGGCAGGGAGCCATGGGAATTCACCAGGATTGTTGCGGGGATCGTGCGGGGTGAAGGGAACACCTCCAACGGAGGCCGGGGCTTGTGATCGCCATGGGGGACCACCAGCAGATGTTCGGCAACAATGCTGCTGGCGAGAGCATCAATCGCCAGTTCATAGCGACAGACCTGTTGCGTCGCCGGAATGGGACACTCGACAGCGAGTTCAAACAGCTGCCCCTGCTGCTTCCAGAGCAACTGACGTGCGTCTGTGGCGAGCAGGGGAATCGGGAGTCGATCATCACCACCCATGGCAAGCTTCAAGCCCAGCTCAATGAGCTGGGACAGAAAGCCGGGGATCTCGAGCAGGGCGGTTTTGCCGCTGCCATTGGGCCCGATCAGGATCTGAAACGGGCTGAGCGGCTGACGCACGTAGCGCAGCGACCGGTAGTTGAGGGCTTCGATCAGGGAGATCATGCGTTGTCCTCCTGCTCCAGGCTGGCGCCAACCGCAGAGGCAGGTGATGGCATGGAGCGGTAGGCCTGCTCGGGGTGGCTGGGAATGTCTGGGAACCGCCGTTCCAGCAGGCCGTCTTTCAGCATGGGGGTCAGATGCCGATCCGAGAGATTCCGGGGCTCGAACCTGAGCAGTGCAGCCAGCCAGGCTACAGATCGCCACTGGTCTGCGCAGAGCTGGAGGATCGCCTGGCGCAGCTTCTCCTTGCGGGGTCGAGACCCAAGAGAAGCGATGACATGCTGGAGATCAGGATCCAGCAGCCCCCCTCGATCCAGCTCCAGCCCCCCTCGATCGGGGCCGAGCCCCCCTCGATCCGCTGGCAGCCCCCCTCGATCGAGGACAAGTTTTCCTTGATCGGGCCGATCACCAGCCAGGAGGCCTGGCGCGAGCCGCCTATGTAGTTGACACCGAGCAGCCAGTCGTCCTCCATCCGGTTGCGCAGCAGACCATCGGCCTGCTCCTGGCTGATGGGATCCCCCTCCTTGAACGGCCGCCCCTGCAGATCACGGGTGCTGCCCCAGCCGATCGTCCAGGGCTCGCCGCCGCTCTCAGGATCGGGGTAGGCGCTGAGCCGGCAGCCCTCGAACTCCTTCACCAGGGGGAGGGCCACCGCGACGGCGGCGGGGCTCTCGGCCACCGGAGCCGGCGCCGCTCCGGCGGCAGCCTGATGGGCAGTCCACAGACGCCGCAGGGTGCCGCCCTCCTCCAGGGCCTGGGGCGCATGGGCCACCAGCTGCTCCAGCACCGCCTGCAACCAGGCCCGGTGGTGGGGGAGGTCTGGATTGAAGTGCTCGACGTAGTCGCCAGCTGGGATGGAGCGGCTCATCGGAACACCCCCCGCCGGCCGGGGGCCAGCGCCGGCTGGTTGTTTGCCGCTGCGGTCTGCATGCCGGAGGGGAAGAACAGGGCGAGAGCCGTGCTCCGCGACCGGCAGGCGTTCCCCTGGCGGGGCGCCTGGATCCAGTTCGGCAGTTCACAGGCGCCGACGAAGGCCGACGAGAAGACGATCTGGCCGGTGAGCAGACCGTGGGAGGCGGCCGCTCCAAGCAGCCGCAACAAGGGGTTCATGAAGCCAGAAGGCGGGTCTTCTGGCTTTTGCCACGGGTTGTCAGCAACCCCGTGGGGGCCTCAGCCCGCCCCCACCAGCTGCTGGCGCAGGGCGGCAATGGCCTTCTTCTGGGCCTGAAGAGTCGCCAGGCGCACCTCTCGGTGCGACACCGCCATCGGGCTGATCTGCAGCTGCACTGCGGCGGCTCGCAGCGAGAGCCCCTCGAGAACGGTGAGCCGCAGGGCCGTGGCCTGGGCCGCCGGCAGCTGCTCCACCAGTTGCTCCAGCGCCGGCCCGGTGCGGGAGGCCTCCAGCGCGGGCTCAGCGACGGGTGCCGCCAGTTGCTCCAGCAGGGAGGACTCACCGGCGGCGGGAGCATCAAGGCTGGTGTGGCCGAGCGGCCAGGTGCCCTTCTCATGCTCCCGGCGGGATACCCGCACCAGGCGGACGCGATCGCGCAGGTGATGCTGCAGGGCGCCGGTGATGCAGCGGCGCAGATAGGACCCAGCGGGCTCACCGGCTCTGCAGCGGAGAGCGGATCGAACCAGGGCCTCTCGGGCTACCTGGATCAGATCCTCCCGCTCCACCAGCGGGAACAGACGCCGGGCAGTGGCTGAGGCGATGGCATCGGCCAGGGGCAGGTGCTCCAGCACCAAGGCATCACGGGCCTTGAGGGCAGAACGGCTGAAAGCCGGCGACTGCTGCTGGCGGCGGGAGATGGATGAGAGGGAAGCCATCTGGGAGACGGCGGAGAACCCCACCCCCACCGGCCGGCCGCAGTGCCACGGCAAGGACGCCCCCCTGGGGCGCATGGCCCGATCCTTGACGCGGCGCGAGGACCGGCCGAGGGATCCGGTGGGTGTGCGCCGGTCCGGGGGCAATTCCCTCCCCCACTGCCGGTGCTGCAGGGTGCCCAGCCCAGGGACCGCCCAGTCGGAACCGTCAGGCCGTTGCGGTCAGCCGCCTCGCTGAGGAACCTGCGGTGTCCGCCCCCCGCTGGAGAGGGAGGTGTCCATTGCTCCAGGAAGCCCAAGCCCACGGGCGATGCAGCGACATCCGAGAGCCGGAGGCGGAGGGCCTCCGGCCCCGGGAGGCTCAGAGCACCCGCAGCAGCTGGCCGGCGGCATCAAGCAGATGCACCGAGATGATGCGGATCGGGCAACTGCGGCTGAGGGGAGTGGCGGCCATGGCTGGGCTGGCGAACGACACCGCCGTTCAGCCCCTGCGCCGCCTGCGCCGCGCAAGGGGCGCTGAGCGCAGCGCAGCGACTCGCGTCAGCCCTTGCGCGGTGCGCAAGCCGGGGCAGGCCGGCTGGCGTGATCGCCAGCCCCCAGGGCCGTCTCACTGACCTGCCAAGCCCTGTCTGCGAAAGGCATCAACCAGCTGGGTCCTGGCGGAGGACCCCCGAGAAGCCCATCACCACAGGTGGCTGATAGGGCCTGAGCTGCTGAGCCGTGGCCTCCAGGAAGGCCACCAGGATCGTGATCAGCGGGATGTAGTCCCGCAGCGCGGGCTTCACGGGAGGCTCACCAGCAGCACCGGCTTTGGAGAGCACCGACTTCAGGGGTGCCCAGAGCGGATTGTCGCGGGCGTTCCGGTAGGCCTGGGCCAGCCGCTCCGCATAGGCGGGATCGTCGAGAGAAGCGGACTCGCTGGAATGGGCGAAGGCATTGCGGACCCGCCGCAGGGTGTGGAGGGCCCTCTCGACTGGGCTTTCGATCAGTCCCAGGCGGTGGGCCAGGCTGATGCGCGCCCCGAAGGACCCGAGGGGGCGATCCGGCTGGAACAGAGCATCACTCCGGCCTGGGCTCGGCAGCAGAACGGACAGCAGCAGACGCTCCAGAGCGGCGTCCACCCTGGCAACCCCCACCAGAACTGCTCCGCGGCCACGCTCCTCGAGCATCTGCAGAGCAATGGTGCGGACGGCCGAGGCAGCTCCTTGCAGGGACTGATCCATCGCGACGCAGGGACAGAGTCCGATCCTGGCCGGACGGTGCGTGCCTCGCCACCAAGTTCGCGATGGGGCCGACTTACGCCGCGAAAGCAGGGAGTAGGTCGACCTGTAATCGAGCTTCCACCCCGTGCCGCTCACTTGCAGGCTGACGCTGGGGACCAGGCGCTGCACCCTGAGGGGGTTGGCGCAGAGTTGATGGCAGTGGGCAGCAGGGATTGGCTCAGGTTGCCAGTGGTGACGGCCGGTTCCGAGCACCTGGTGATGGGGCACCTGATGCGGCGCAACATCCTCACCTACAAGGCCCCACCGGGGAATGAAGGGTATGACTTGATCTGCATTCATCCCGATCCCCGTCACCAACCGGGGCCTGGGGAGAAAGCGCAGATTCGCGTCCAGGTCAAGAGGCGCTATGCCACCGATTGCGATCGGGGCTTCCCCGTGAAGGAGAAAAGCCTGGATGCCTTCGATTACTTGATTGTTGTCTTTCTGAACATTGGCAACTTCTATGGACGCAATGATGGCAGTACAGGGGCGCGAGGACCTGAGTATTTCACCCTCTCACAGGCCTTCATTCGAGAGCATCACGAGCCGATCTCAACCTGGGAGAAAGTGCGATTGAAGAAACTGGAAAACGAGATCCAGCCCTTCAAAAACGAAGAGGGATTTGAGCAGATCGCCACCGCTCTCGGTGTTTCCAGGCCGCAGAAGATCCGCTGAGAACGCGGGCTCCGAGGCCGCCCGCGGCCAAAACTATGCGCTACGTGCATCATTTCGCGTTGCCACCCGGAACGCCCGGCCCCTTGCTACCAAACCGTTGCGGATCGCCGCAGCCAGGTAGGCGAAGCAGCAGAATCGCGGCAGCCCTTCACCCCTCCAGCCTCCCTCCACCTGTGAGCCTCCTTGAGCTGGATCCCTCTGCTGAAGGAAGCGGGCTGAACGCCCCCCTCGCCGGCCCCGGCTCTGGAGCTGCCATCGCCAGCTCGGATCTGGATCAGGCCCTCACCGCCCAGTTCGTTGTGGCCTGGGCTGGTGAGGGCGGAGAGGATCCCCGGCTGGGCTGGTGGCAGACGGATTTGGTCTCGGAGTACGGCGGAGAAGACCTGCTCAAACGGCTCCTGCCACGGACGTGGCCTTGGGCCGTGCTCCAGGCAGTGCGGGAGGCCGCTCGCCGCAAGGACGAGGAGCTGCGGGGCAAGGCCAGCGACCCTGATCAGCTCGTGACCTTGTACCGCTTCGGGTTCGAGCTGGATGAGCAGATCGAGGAACGGCTGCAGTTCCACAAGCGCAGCGGCCTCCCTCCTGTGGAAGCCCTGCCGGGTCTGGCAGAGGTGCTCGGGAGCACGCTCCACCAGGGCTGGGACAAGGATCAGTTCCAGGGATGGCTGGAGGCCCATGGACCCGTGCAGGCCGAGGCAGTGCCCACCGGTCGCCTGCTGAAGGGGGCCATGCCCACCGGACTGGACCGCCGCGTGGCGCAGCTGGTGGCAGCGCTGGCGCCTCTGGCCGGCAGCTATCCCCTGCCGCACTTCCGGGTGAAGCCATGAGCAAGGCGGCCACCAGCAAGAAGATCGCCAGCAAGACGAGCCTGGCGGCAGCGAGCCAGGCAGCTGCGACGGGCCAGCCGGCGCCGCGGAAGGCAAGGGCCCGCCGCACTCCAGCTGCCAAGCCACCAGCACGACCCATGGAAGAAGGCCGGCTCCATACCCGCGTGCTCAAGTGCACGCTGGAGCTCGCCAACTCGCGCATCTTCTGGGCGGAGAGCATCGCTGCGGAGCCCATGCAGGCCGAGGCCGCCTTTGAGGCGGGGTGGTTCGGCCATCGCAGCCTGTCGCGGATGCGGGAGCTGCTCACCAATCTGCGGGCGCGCTACGGCGCGTTTCCAGCGGCCCTGCAGGTGCTGCACCGCTGGCAACGGATGGGCGGCGACACCCAGAAGCTGATCTGCCATTGGCATCTCCAGCTCAGCGACCCGCTTTACCGCCAGTTCAGTGGCACCTTCCTGCCGGAGCGGCTGCTGCAGGGACAGCCCACGGTGAGCAAGCAGCAGGTGGTGACCTGGCTGGGGGAGGCCGGCGGTGGGCGCTGGTCGGGGAGCACCCGCCTGCAGCTGGCCAGCAAGCTCCTGTCCACGGCGCACAGCGCAGGCCTGATCCAGGGCAAGCGCGATCCACGGCCGATCGTGTTCCCCCTGGTGCCCGATGACGCGCTGACCTATCTGCTGCACCTGCTGCGGGAGGTGGACTTCGAGGGGACAGTGCTGGCGAACCCCTATCTCCGCTCCGTGGGCCTGGAGGGGAACCTGCTGAACGATCGGCTCAAGCGCCTGCCGGACCTGAGCTATGGCCGCCAGGGCGATCTGGTGGACATGGGCTGGAAGCACCCCGACCTGTCCGCGTGGGCCACCCACGCCGGGGTTGGCGGGGCTGAACAGCGGGAGCTGGCGGTGGCATGACGGGCACGCTCCCCCTATTCAGCCAGGCGCATGAGGCCGTCACGGCCCTGCGGCGCGATCTCATCGATCCGGAGGATGGCCCACGCATCAGCACGATGCGCAACTACCGCTTCGCGATCGTTCAGTACAGCCCGGAACACGAGTACGCGATGCGCGCGGAGGTGCAGCGGCTGGTGTCTGAACTGGAGGCCAAGGGCTGGTTTGTGCTCACCATCGACCTGCTGAAGCTGCTGCTGGATCGCATCCGCTCCCAGCCGGATGACTGGACCGAGAAGGTGATCGCCATGGAGACACGGATGGCCGAGCGGCAGCTGGATCGGGGCCTGAACTACCTCAAGAGCAAGCTGCTGCCCCTGGTGGAGGGGCCGGAGGGATTGGCCGGCGACTGCCGACGCCTGATTCAGGACTTCGTCCATAAGCATCCCGATAAAGCCGATCAGACCCTGGTGCTGATCGGTCGGGCAGGCGGCCTCTATCCCTTCTTCCGCTCTTCAGCGTTGCTGCGGCACCTCGACGGGCAGACAGGGAACGTGCCTGTGGTGCTGCTCTACCCGGGCACGAAGCAGGGACCGACGTCCCTGTCGTTCATGGGCGTGCTCAACCCCGACAGCGACTACCGCCCCCGCATCTACCCCTGAGGAGCGCCCATGACATCCAAACCACTCCACACCCTGTTCAAATCGGATGTCACCCGCGATATCTCGCCGGTGGTGTATTTCCATGAGCAGACCCCGGCAAAGATTCAGACGGAGGTCAGCGAATACATCATCACGGGCGGCTGGCCGGAGGGGCACCCCAATCGCCAGCGCGTGCCGGATGGCATCCATGAGCAGTACGTGCGACTGCTGCGAGGAATCAGCCGCGAGCTGGACAAACCAGGGGGCCCGGAGCTGCCGACCGCCTGGATTTCTGGTTTCTTTGGATCCGGTAAGTCGATCTTCGCCAAACTGCTCGGCCTCGCCCTCGATGGCATGACGCTGCCGGATGGCACGTCGCTGTCTGAGGCCTGGCTGAATCGCGACAGCTCACCCCTTGCGGCTGAATTCAAGGAGGCCTGGGCGGCGCTGCGCCAGAAGATCGACCCGATGGCCGTGGTCTTCGACATCGGCAGCGTGGCCCGCGACAACGAGCACGTGCATGCCGTCGCCCTCGGCCAGGTGCAGAAGCGCCTGGGCTACTGCTCCACCGAGCCCCTGGTGGCCGACTTCGAGCTCAAGCTGGAGCGTGACGGTCACTGGCCGCAGTTCCTCGAGAAGGCTGAGCAGACCCTCGGGGAACCCTGGAGTGCGGTGAAGGATCAGCAGCTTGCCGAGGAGCAGTTCTCGCTGGTGCTCTCCGAGCTGTTTCCGGATCTCTACCGGGATCCGATGTCCTGGTTCGAGAGCCGGGCGGGCACCCACCAGCGGCGCGATTCACCGGAAGAGGTGGTGAAGGCGATCCGCGACATGCTCAAGCACCGCCAGCCGAACGCCACCTTGTTCCTGGTGATCGATGAGGTGTCGCAGTATGTGCTGAACAACCGCGATCGCACCGACCGACTGCGGGCCTTCGCCTCGGCGCTGGGGTCCACGCTGCGGGGCAAGGCGTGGCTGCTGGCGCTGGGGCAACAGAAGCTCGATGAGGCTGCAGGCGACACCTTCCTGTCATGGGCGAAGGACCGTTTCCCGCCCCAGCTGCAGGTGCATCTGGCGCCCACCAACATCCGCGATGTGGTGCACCAGCGCATCCTCGCCAAGACCGCCGAGGGCACGGCCGAGCTGCGGGAGCTGTTCGATCGCCACCGGGCCGATCTCAAGCTCTACGCCTATGGCTGCGAGGACACCACGGCCGATGAGTTCGTGGATGTGTACCCCCTGCTGCCGGGGCAGATCGAGCTGATCCTGCGGATCACGTCGGTGCTGCGCACCCGCTCCAGCCGCGCCCAGGGGGATGACCAGGCGATCCGCGGTCTGTTGCAACTGCTGGGTGAGCTGTTCCGACGGCAGCAACTGGCGGAGCAACCGATCGGCACGCTCGTGAGCCTCGATCGGGTCTATGAGGTGCAGTACACCGCCCTCGATGCCGACACCCAGTCCTCGATGGCCCGGATCCAGGCCCAGTGCACTGGCGAGGCCAGTGAGCTGATGCTGCGGGCCGCCAAGGCGGTGGCGTTGCTGGAGCTGATTCAGGACACGGACCCGACCACCGAGGAGCTGGTGGCTCGCTGCCTGGCGGAGCGGATGGATGGGGGCAACCAGCAGGCGGCGGTACGCCAGGCCCTGGAGGAGCTGCGCCGCCGCAACCTGCTGGGCTATTCGGAGAAAACGGGTTTCAAGATTCAATCCTCCGCCGGGGAGGAGTGGGAGCGGGAGCGAGCTGATTTCCCCTTCAGCCGGCAGGAGCTGAGCAAGCAGCTGCAGGAGAGCCTCAAGGGGCTGATGGGCGATGTCTCCGGGACGGAACGGCCCAAGTTGGAGGGGCGTCCTTTCCCCTGGGAGGTGCGCTACTCGGATGGCCGTTTTGCCAACGACGCCCAGCTGCTGGATCCTCGCGACGACGCCTGCCTGACGCTCGATCTGCGGTGCCTGCCCCTCGATGAGCGGGTGGAGAGCAGCTGGGTGCGTCGCTCGGCGGAGGATCCCCAGCTGAAGAAACGGCTGCTGTGGATCGCCGGCAACAGCGATGCAGTGGAAGACCTGGCCCGGGAGCTGCATCGCTCTGCGGCGATCATCCAGCGCTATCAGCCGCGTCGAGAGTCGCTGGCGCCTGCGAGGCAGAGGTTGCTGCTCGATGAGCAGACCCGCCGCGATGCGCTGATCCCCCAGCTGAAGCAGGCGATCGCGCAGAACTGGATGGAGGGGACGCTCTACTTCCAGGGTCGCAGCCTCAATCCCAAGGACTGCGGCCAGAGCTTCGGGGCGGCACTGCTGGCGGCCGGCACCCAGGCCCTGCCGCTGCTCTACCCCTACTTCCGGGCGATACAGATCCTTCCCACAGAGTTGAACCAGCTGCTGCAGCCGGAGCTCACCGGCGCCTCCACCAAGTTCCTCCCCGAGGGACTGGGCATCCTGGAGCTGGACACCGGTCGTTATGTGCCCGCCTGCAGTGGCGAGATTCCGCGGCGGGTGCTGCAGACGATCGAAGACGACCCAGGCCTGGAAGGCGGCGAACTGCTCAAGCAGTTGGGAGCCGCTCCCTACGGCTATGCGCCGGGTGTGGTGAAGGCCTGTGTGGCGGGCTTGTTGCGCGACGGCAAGATCGCGATCCAACCGGAAACCGGCCCTGAGATCACCGCCCGCCGCGATGCCGGGGTGCAGGACCTGTTCGACAAGGACCGCAGTTTCCGCAAGGCCCGCTTCAGCAAAGGCGGTGATGGCGGCACCAGCCGACAGGACCGGGCGCGGATCTGCAAGCTGTTCGACGAACTGCTGAAACGGGACCTCGACCGGGAAGAAGGCCCGATTGCCGATGCGGTGTCGGAGCTGTTCCCCGATCTGGCCAAGCGCCTGCGGGAGGTCCAGACCCGGCTGAATCGCCTCCCTGGCGATTTCGAGGAACCTGCCGCCCTGGCCAAGTTGCAGACCGCACTGGAGCAGTGCCTGCGCAACCCCAGGCTCACGCGCCCAACAGTGCAGGCGGTGCTGCGCCATCTCGACGCCCTGCGCGATGGCCTCACCACCCTGCAGGTGCTGGAAGCCGAAGTGAATGACGCCACCGTGGAGGCCCTGCGGGACGCCCACACGGTGGTGACGCGCATGGCTAACCAGCTGGAAGGCTTCGGCATCCAGGTCACCAACGTGGAAGCCGCTGCCACCCGGGTGCGCAACAAGCTCGAGAGCTCGGAACCTTGGCGGGGCCTGGCCGATCTGGACGGCGATCTGGAGGAGATCCGCGTTGCCTACCGCAGTGAACGCAGGCAACTGCTGCTGGAGCAGGAGCAGCGGCTTGAGGCCAGCCGCCAGAAGGTGCGCGGTTGCAGTGGCTTCAGCACCCTGGGCGCCGACCAGAGCCATGCGGTGCTCAAACCCTTCGCTGCCTGTGTGGTCGGTACCGATGAACAAGCGATCGCCCCCAGCCTGGAGGAGTTGAAGGATCCGTTTGTGGCGCGGCTGCAACGGGCGGAAAGGGAGGCGGTCGAGACGCTGGATCGGCTGCTGGTGGATAAAGGCGAGGTCACCCAGCTGACGCAACAGGTGGACCTGGGCCTGCACAACCGCGAGCTGAACAGCGAGGAGGATGTGCGGGCGCTGGCGCGCGAGATCGAAAGCCGCCTGTTGCCGCTGGTGCAGCAGGGAACCCGCGTGCGGATTCAGTGAGGACAGCGGCGATGGCGATGACCCCCGAAGCCAAAAGGGCGCTCTCCAGCACGATCCGCGGGCTGCGGCAGCGTTTGCTGGAGGATCTGCGGCTTGCGACGGAGTCGGCCTATCGCCTCTCGGTGCGGGCGCAGGACGCCGGCCTCGATGAAGCCGCCAGGACCAAGCGCCAGCGCCTGGACAGCTGGCTGGATGAACAGCTCAGGGCCCAGGCGGCCGGGGGGCGGAGCCGGCAGCGGGACGACTTCCTGCGTGAGGCCGAACAGCAGGCGGCCTACACGCTGCTGAACCGGCTGGTGATCCTGCGCCTGATGGAGGAACCTGGCCCTTCCGGCCAACCGCTGCGCAAGCCAGCCCTGATCAAGGGTGGCTGGGGCAGCACGGCTTATCAGGACTTCCGGGATCTGGCACGGGGTGTCGTGCGCGATGACCACACCGAGGGCTATGGCTTCCTGCTGCAGTTCGTGTTTGAGGAGCTGGCGGAAGACCTGCCGGGCCTGTTTGGCTCAGCCGGGATAGGTGATCTGATCCCGATTCCTCCGGCGACGCTTCGCCATGCGGTGGAAGAACTGAACAAGGAGGAGCTGGACACCTGCTGGATCGACGACATGACGCTCGGTTGGGTGTACCAATACTGGAACGATCCAGAGCGAGAACGGCTCGACACCAAGATCAACGACGGCGGCAAGATCGAGCCGCACGAGATCGCCAGCAAAACCCAGATGTTCACCGAGCGCTACATGGTGGACTGGATGCTGCAGAACAGCCTGGGCCTGATGTGGTTCACCCTCTGCAAGAAGAACGGCTGGACACCAGAGGTGCAGACGAATGGCACGTTGCAGCGGCTTGAGGAGCGACGCGTTGCGTGGCGTGCCAAGCGGGCTGCGGGTGAGGTGAGCCTCACAGAACTGATGCCGCTGGAGACGGAAGATGAACGGCGTTGGGCCTACTTCCTGCCAGGGCAGGAGATCCCCGATGAAGCGGTGGAGCTTGCCCCTGATTCCGTGCGTGAGTGGAAGATTCTCGATCCAGCTGTGGGCTCAGGCCACTTCTTGGTGGTTGCGCTGGGACTGCTGTTGGCTCTGTTCCAGGAGGAAGCCAGGCATCGCGGGTTGCAAGACACCGCTGAATGGAGCGACCGGGCGATCGTGGAGCACCTACTGGCTCACACGCTGAATGGAATCGACATTGATCCACGTGCTGTTCAGATCGCCGCGGCATCGCTCTGGCTGAAAGGCAAGGCGCTCTGCCCAGAGATTGAGCCAGAACAGCTGAATCTGGTGGCTCCCAATCTGAGGCTTGCCGACCTTCCTGATGACGATCCCGCCCTGGTTGAACTTCGATCGGATATTGAAGCTGAGACGGGGATTGCTGGAGAGTTCTCCATCCAGGTCCTGCAGGCTCTCAAGGGAGCCGATCACCTCGGCAGCCTGCTGAGAATCGATCAAGCGGTGGACGCCGCTATCGAACAGCAGGAGCGACGCATCAAGGTGCTGCGTGCCAAGGCGCTGCAGGTTCAAGCAGACCTCTTTGGTGGCACCCCACCGGTTCAGGAAGAGATGGATTTCTCTGCGGCCGAAGCCCGTGCAAATCTTCAGGACTTGCTAGAGCAATTTCTTTCGCGCCACTCCACTGGAAATGATCTCGGCCTGCGAATCAATGGGCGTCAGCTGGCGATTGGCGTTCGCTTCTCGAGGATGCTAAGAGAGGCCTCTTATGATCTTGTGATCGCCAATCCGCCTTATCAGGGAACTGGCAAGATGGATCTCGCTGGCTACATTGAAAGTCAGTATCCATTTGGTAAGGCGGACCTGTTCGCGGCGTTCCTGCTTCGTGGCCTTGAGCTGGCTCGGCCTGGAGGGTACTCCACCATGATTACAATGAGGAACTGGATGTTTATTAAGCAATACTCTGAAATAAGAGAGCTTCTTCTTGTTGAAAGCGACCTGCTTTTTATTGCTGACTTGTCTTGGGGGGCCTTTCGGGAAATGAAGGACAATCCCGTGGCCATATCAACCTTCTGCAAGAGAAAGACGCATTCTCATTGTATCGCAATATCTCCATCCGAGCCAACTTTGCGATCGAGAACGATAGAAGACTTTCAGGCCAAGTCGACTGGCCTTCTATGCCACGAGTCCGTTGTTAAATTTAATCCACTGAGACTAAAGAGCATTCCTGAATGGCCCCTCGTCTACTGGTGGAGCGACAAACTTATTGACATCTTCAGTAAGCATGAGCTCATCGAAAAAGCAGGTGAGGTGAGGCAGGGTCTGACTACCAGCAACAATGATCGATTCCTCCGCATGCCATGGGAGGTGACTGGGGTTGACCTCAAGAATGGACGCGATGATGCCCCAAGCAATACTTGGGTCCCATACATAAAGGGGTCCCGAGGATCGGAGTGGATTGAGCCCTTATGCTATGTGCTTGGCTGGGGAGCAAAAGGACTTGCGGTCAAGGTGCTTAATGAATTCATTTATGGAAGTCACTCTAGATCCGTAAGGAGCGAGGATCTGTATTTTGAGAAAGGTGTTGCTTGCACAACAGCAGGATCATCATTCGGTGGCAGAAAGCATCGATACAGGAGCATCTGCGATGCCAAGGGGAGAAGCATCTACGGCCTGCAATGCGATAATACAACTTGCTTAATCAATAGCTCCTTCGTGAGGAATATTGTTCAAAGCCTCAATCCGACTATTGATTTTTCTGTTGGCGATATTAATCGTATCCCAGTTTTGCCAATAAGAGGAGCAAGCTCTATATTTGCAATTCTGGACAAGTCTTTTGATTCTCATGAGTCCCATCGCGAGCCATCTATTGAGTTTAAGAAGCCCGGGCCTTCCCCCTGGCGCTATGGCCAAGAATGGGCTCAGCAAGCCGTTGACCGTCCAGAAGTAGCCCCTCTCCCCGAATACATCGAAGTACTCGACCCCGAGCCCCCCACGGATCACCTGAGCTTTGCCCTCGGCGTCGCTCTGGGCCGCTTCGCCCCCGTCGATGACCACGGCCAGCCCACAACGAGCAATCAACCCGGCATCCTCGATCCAGCTACTGCTGATCTCTCCCATGCCCTCCCGGCAGGAATTCTGTGTCTCGATGGCTCGTTAGAGGAGAACGATCACCGCGACGATCTCGGTCAACCTGCAGCAACACCCCTGCATCAGGCCTGGTCACGCCATGGCTCAGCCATTGCCCCAAACCGGACCCTGCGCGATTGGCTGCGGCTGGACTTCTTCAAGGATGTGCACAAGGGCATGTATGAGAACCGCCCGATCCACTGGCCGCTGAGCTCTTCCGGCAAAACCTTTGTGGCATGGGTCAACATCCATCGCATGAATGACAGGACTCTCAAGGAGCTCTTGGCCGAACACCTGATTCCAGCCCGAGCCCGCATCGATGGCGAGCTGGATGACCTGCGCCAGGTGCGCGATTCCGACGACCGCAAGGCCGCACGGGAAGCCGACAGCCGCATCGGCAAGCTCAGCCGCTGGCGGGAGGAGCTCCAGGAGTTCATCTCCGCCGTGGAGCACTGCGCTGACCACGGGGCACCTCCCACCGATGGCCGCTGCCCTGCAAGGGAGCAGGACGCCGTGTATGCCCCCGATCTGGATGACGGCGTGATGATCAACTCCGCGGCACTCTGGCCCTTGCTGGAGCCGCAGTGGAAGGATCCCAAGAAATGGTGGAAGGAACTCGCCAGCGCCCAAGGGAAGAAGGACTACGACTGGGCCCACCTGGCGATGCGCTACTGGCCGACGCGCGTGGATCAGAAGTGCCAGAAGGATCCCTCCCTGGCGGTGGCCCATGGCTGCTTCTGGCGCTACCACCCCGAACGGGCCTGGGCCTGGGAACTCCGCCTGCAGCAAGAGATCGGCCCCGGCTTCCGCATCGAGGAAGCCCCCTACCGCCCCGGTGGCCGCAACCTCGGCGACCAGGGCGACGCGCCGCATCGGCAGGCCTGGCTGTCAGACCACCCCGTTGAAGCCCTCGCCGCCGTCGAGAAGGAAGCCATCCGCCGCATGGGTCGCGGTGACAACCGCCAGGTGGTCAGCGAGATGCGCATCCTGGAAGCCGGTCTCTGGTCGGTCATCCCTGAGAAGGTCGCTGCCATGGAGCAACGCCTCAGCGACCGCCAGGGCCAGCTGTTCAGCCTGCGGGCTCCCGATGAGGCCGAGGGCCGAGCCGGCACCGAGGGTGAGCAGTCCGTGCAGGTGGGGTTGGCCCTCGCCCTGGGTGGCGCAGAGGGGGCGGGTGGATGACTCATAGCGCCCCCCATGGCCGGTTAAAAGGGCTCTTGCGCAGGTTTTCTGCGCAAAGCGGCCTTGAGCTGGCAGACTGCCCCCATTGGAGGGTCGGATAGATGCTTGTTGAATTCCGCGTTGAGAACCACCGCTCCATTCGCGAGGAGCAGGCGTTCAGCATGGAGGCCGGCCGGGTCGACAGAGCCGAAGACGACAGGCCCCGGGATGTGACCGGGTCAGCGACACCGTTGCTACCACTTGCTGCTTTTTATGGGGCAAACGCCAGTGGCAAAAGCAACATCCTCGACGCGATCCACTTTGTTCGCCTAGCGGTGCTCCACTCCCACCGCAACTGGGATCCTGCAGGCGGGGTGCCCCGCAATCCTTTCGCCTGGGACGGCTGGCCTGAGCAGCCATCTCTCTTTGAGTTGACGATCATCACAAATGGAATCCGATCTCAGTTTGGCTTCGTTATTGATGATGCTCAGATTCTTGAAGAGTGGCTATATGCATGGCCGAAGGGCAGAAGGCAGATCTGGTATGAACGTGAATGGGACGATGGCCAATATCGCTACCATTATGGAGATCATTTCAAGGGTGAGCGGAAGGTCGTAGAAGAGGTCACGCGTCCCAATGCGCTCTTTCTTTCTGCTGCTGCTCAACACGGGATTCAGCAAATCACGCCCATCTATGAATGGTTTTGGGACTTGCGGACTATTAATCTTCAGCGGCAGCGTCATGCCTTTCATCACCACACTGCAGACACATGGCTATCTGCCGCGCTGGCGCGAACGGATGCCGCCTCAAATGACCAAGATGAAGAGCATGCCAAGCGGCTCCAGACCTTTCTTGACCTGATCAGAGCTGCCGATGTTGGAATTACAGACATCAAGAAAGATCCTGTCACTCCCGGAAGCTACCTATTCCGCCATAGGCATCCAGCTTCTGAGCGATGGCTGACGTTCGATGAGGAGTCTGATGGAACTAAAAATCTGATCTGGCGTAGCCAGCCGCTGCTCGACGCTCTCTGGAGTGGCGGTCTGGTCATCGTTGATGAACTGGAGCGGAGCCTGCATCCCTTGCTTGCCCAGCGAATTGTTGATCTCTTTCAGAGCCAGGAATCAAATCCCAACAATTCACAAATCATTTTCACAACACACGATACGAATCTGCTTGCGGGCATGGCAGGTGCTCCCTCGCTGAGGCGAGATCAGGTGTGGCTTACAGAAAAAAGTAGGGATGATGCTACTCACCTACTTCCACTCTCCAGTTACAAGCCTCGAAAAGCTGAAAATCTGGAGCGGGGTTATCTGATGGGGAGATATGGCGGAATTCCTATCACTACATCAATGCGTGGGGCCGCACTTTTCGGCAAGTCAGGACTGACACGTGAGCCCGAGGAGAGTGGCTATGCCCAGTAGTCGGCGAAGACGACATCGTCATAATCCGCCAGCAAAAGCCAGCATCAAGCCAAATAAGACGATTCTAATTGTCTCAGAGGGACCTGTTACTGAGCGACAATACGTTGAAGGTCTCGGACAGCTCATCGGCAACACTGGCATCAGGGTTGTTTTTTCAGGCAAGCATGGAGTCCCCCGTACAATTGTCGATGCGGCCAAGGAAGAGTGCCTAGAGCTGCGTGCCGTCCACCGCGAAGAGTATAATGAGGTATGGTGTCTCTTCGATAGAGACAAGCATCCGCGCTTTGAAGAATCTATTCAGATTGCACTGGCCAGAGGCTATCGCCTAGCGGTTTCAAATCCCTGCATTGAGCTTTGGCTGTGGCTTCATCATCGACCATCTCCCGGCGCCCAGACACATACTCACATGCAAGATTTGCTGAAAGACCAACTGGATGCCGAATACGACAAACATATTCGAGGAGATTTTTACTTCCCCAAGCTAATGGCCGCAGTGGCCGCTGCCTTCCGCCTCGACAAGCAAGCGATCGAGGATGGTGAGCCACCTTTCGGCAACCCATCAACCAACATGTACAAATTGGTTCTTTCCATAGCGAGTAAGGCTGATGATGAAGGTTTTATCGATGGCTGGGGATGGCTCGCGAGGTATCAGTGAGCAATCTCGGCCCGATCTCCACAGCCCTTGAGGCCGAGCTGCGCCAGTGGGTGCAGCAGAACGGCATCGTGATCTGGCTGGATCGCGATGGCCACTACAGCCCGCTGGTGGATCAGCTCCAGGCCCTGCGCGCCGAAGGCGCTCTGCCCTATGCCGTGCATGGCTTTCGGGGGAGTCATCTGGCGCTGATGCTTGATCTCGACGCCGTCGCCGCCGGCTCTGATCCACCGCGGTTGCTGATTCACCTCCCTGGCTTCACGGAAGACACCGTGACCCAGACCCCCGTGCTCGGGCTCTACCGCAGCGGTACACGCTTCCGGAAGGCGCTCGGCACCCTGATTCGCGAGGCGGCCGCCGGCCAGGTGCCCACCGAAGCGATCGAGGCCTTCGTGGCCACCGAGCCCGAAACGCTGGCCATGGCCGATTCCTGGCTGCAGGCCCAGCTCCAGGCTGACGGCGGCGGTCTCTACGAACAGGTCCGCTCCACCCCCGTGGTGGACGTTGTGGAGCAGCTGCTCAGCGATGGGCCGCTCTGCCGGCAGCTCACCTCAGCCGATGCCCGCGATCAGTTCCTGCGGGCCATGGAGGCTGTCATCGCTCTGCCGCCCACCTGGGAGCAGCAGGTCATGAACCGGCCCCAGGACCAGTCGCCCAGCCTGGAATTCTCCACTGATGATCTCGGCGACGCGATCGCCAATGTCATCAACGCGGTGATGCCCACCGCCATGGCCAAAGACAGGAACAACCCCGTGAACTGGGAATCGGGCCGCCCCGCCACCCGGCAGCAACGGGATGACCTGGCCTTCATCCTCACCAGCTGGGCGCTGGTGGTCGAATACGTCCACGACCTCAAGCGTGCCCCGAAGGGAGCTGCAGCAGAAGCCGCCAAGGCCGTTCCGGCGCGCTTGGTGAGCACCTGCCGCGAGCTGGCCAGCCATCTGCGCGCGCGCCACACCGCCTTCTATCAGCGCACCGCCGATGAAGCCGAGCTGCTGCTGAGCGAGGAACGGCAGCTGGCCAAGGCGGAAGACCTGGGCCGGATCGACACCTTCCGCTTCGAGGAGAGCACGGTTCTGGGGGCTGCTCTCGATGCCCTGCAGCAGCGCCAGTTCCGCAGCGCCGCCCAGTGGGCCGCCCAGCGCCTGAGCAGCGATGGCAAGCAGCAGAGCGATTCTTTCTGGCTGCAGCAGGATCCCGCCCGCCACGAAACCTGGCAGCTGATCGCCGCCGCCGCCCGCCTCGGTGAGGCCATCCACCACGCCGGCGATCTGCCCCGCAACCTGCCGTCGTTGCAGCAGGCAGTCGATCGCTACGTAGAGCGCGGTGCCGCCGTGGATCAGGCCCACCGGCTGCTGGAGCAGCGCCGCCTCACCGCTCTTGCTCCTCAGATCCCGGCCTTCGAGCGGCTGCTGGTGGAACTCGATGGTCTGCGCCAGCTCTGGCGCCAGTGGGCCGATCGCTGGGCGGCGGCCTTCAACGCGCTCTGCAAGGAGCACGGCTTTCTGCCCGAACCCGGCCTGCAGCAGCGGCAGCTCTTCCACGAGGAGGTGGAGCCGTTGTTGCGCCAGGCCCAGAACCGCGAGAGCCAGCGCTGCGCCGTGTTTCTGGTGGATGCGCTCCGCTACGAGATGGCGATCGAGCTGTTCCAGCAGTTGCAGGACACGCCCGCATCAACCGCGCAGCTCAAGGCTCGCCTGGCGGAGCTGCCCACCGTCACCGAGGTGGGCATGAACGTGCTGGCGCCGGTCGTGACTCAGGGTCGCCTCAGCCCCAGCCTCACTTCCAGCGATGGCGGCTCCATCCAGGGATTCCGTGCCGGGGAGTTTCTGGTCAACAACCCCGACACCCGGAGGCGTGCGATGGAGGCCTGCGCACCGGGTGGGAAGGCCCAGAAGATCAGCCTTGCAGAGCTCATCAGCCTCACAGCTGACAAGCTCAGAAACACAGTAAATCAGGCTCGTCTCCTGATGGTCTACAACAAAGAAATAGATGGTGCCGGTGAAGCTGGCGTGGGCCTCGACGTTTTCGCTCGTGTCCTTCGCGATCTTCGCTCTGCGTGGCAACGCCTGCGCAAGGCTGGCGTTCGCAATTTTGTGATCACCTCCGATCATGGCTTCCTGTTGCTTGAGGGGCTGCCTCCAGCGGTGCGCTCCCACGGCACCAAGACCACACCCAGCCGCCGGCACGTCATACGCCCCCATGCCGCCAATCACGACGGCGAAGTGCGCGTGGCCCTGACCGATCTCGGCTATCAGGGTGTGGAGGGCCAGCTGATGATGCCGGAGGACACCGCCGTGTTCGACATCGGCAAGCACAACATGCGCTTCGTGCATGGCGGCAACAGCCTGCAGGAGCGGCTGATTCCGGTGCTGACGATTCAGCACCGTGAGAAGCCTGGTGGATCAGCCCAGACCTACCGAATTGAGGCCCAACAGCGCCCTGGTGTGGGCGACTACCTCTGTCTGGACATTCAGGTGAGCACTGTGGATCAGCTGGCGTTGGCGTTCAGCGGCCCAAGCCGGATCGAGTTGGCTCTCAGGTGCCCGGACGATCCCGATCTGCAGGTCGAGTTGACCCAGCCTCGTGGTGGGGCCTCGCTCAATGGCGACCTGATCCAGGCCCCGGTGGGTGAATCCTTCGAGCTGTTCTTCCGCCTCCGCGGCAGCAGCCAGGAGAAAGTGCGGGTGGAGGTGTTTCACCCCAGTGGCACCGATCAGGTGGCTCCCTGCATCCCGGACGCCCGCTTCCTGGTGAGTGCCATCTCCACCGCTCCGCAGCGTCCATCTGAAGTGGCGACGCCGGATCCACAGCCTGCGCCAGCCTCCAGCCCCGACAGCCCAATGCCGCAGTGGCTGCAGGACCTCTCCGAGGACGGCAAGATCCGTCAGCTGTTTGCCCACCTGGCGGACCACGGCGCGATCACTGAGCCGGAGGTGGCTGCCATGCTGGGCTCCCCCCGGGCCGCCCGGCGCTTTGCCCTCCAGGTCGATGAGCTGGCCAGCCGGGCGCCGTTCTCCGTCCGCATCGTCGTGGTGGGTGAGGTGAAGCGCTACGTGAAGGAGCAGAGCTGATGGGCACTCTCACCGCCAAGGACGTGGAGCACGTCTTCGAGTCGCTGCGCAAGGGGCTGGTGCCCGAGCGCGGCATCGACACCTTCGCCGTGGGGATCGAGAAGCAGCGCGGTGAGCTGCACCGCCAGCTGGAGCTCGCCGCTGGCGGCGAAGGCACGATCAAGTTCCTGCGCGGCGGCTACGGCTGCGGCAAGACCTTCATGGCCCGCCTGGCCCTGCTCGATGCCCAGGAGCGTGGCTTTGCCACCAGCTTCGTGGTCGTCTCCGACAACGACCTCAAGTTCCACCGTTTCGACGACGTCTACCGCAAGGTGATGACCGAGCTGGGCACCTCCAGCTGCCCCCGCGGCGCCCTCAGCGACATCCTCGATCGCTGGATCGCTCGGGTGGAAGACGCTCTGATCGCTGCCGGAGAAGACGAGGACGCCGCGGACTTCGACGAGAAGGTGCAGCAGCGGTTGGAGGCCGACCTGGCCTCCCTCACCGGCGGGCAGGAACCCCAGGACTTCATCCGGGTAATACAAACCATCTTTCGCCTCAAGCAGGAGGGCGCGGTGCCTGAAGCCGGTGCCCTGATCTCCTGGCTCTGCGGCAGCGGCAACGTCGCCGCGGCCTCCAAGAAGGTGGCGGGCATCAAGGGCGACATCGGCAGCCGCGATGCCCTCGACTATCTCCGGGGTGTGCTGGAGATCGTCAAAGCCGCTGGCTACAAGGGCCTGCTGATCGTGATCGATGAAGCGGAGACGATCCTGCGCATGCGCTCGGACTCCCGCCACAAGTCGCTCAACGGCATCCGGCAGATTGCCGATGCGGCTGGCTCCTACCCGGGGATGCTCTGGCTGTTCACCGGTACCCCGGAGTTCTTCGACACCCGCCACGGCGTGGCAGGGCTGACGCCCCTGCATGAGCGGATCCGCTTCCTCAAGCAGGGAGCCTTCGCCAGCCTGCGCCAGGCCCAGCTGGAGCTCACACCCTTTGATGCCGAGCGGCTGCGATCGGTGGCCCTGCGCCTGCGCGAGCTCTACCCCTCAGGCACCCGCTCTGTGCTGGAGGAACGGGTGAGCCTCGCCTTCATCGACCGTCTGGTTGGTGAAGTGACCAAGGGTTTTCGCGGCGATGTGGGCGTGGTGCCGCGTCAGTTCCTGCGCGAGTTCGTGACCCAGCTCGACCTGGTGGAGGAGAACGACGACTACGTGCCGATGGAGCTGTACGGCTTTGATCCCACTCAGATCAGCTCTGTTGCGCTCACCCCGGAAGAGCAGCAACGACTTGGTGTCTCCTCCGACTCCGCCCCCCTCGATGCGCTGGAGGAGGGCCCTGAGCTGATCCCCACGGAAGACGTGTGGTGAGCACCGTTCGCCTGCTCCCTAGAGGCTTGGCGTGAGCGTCTTCTCCCGCCTGGCGCCCCGTCTGCAAGAGGCGATCGTCGCCCGACTGGGCTGGAGCAGCCTCCGCCCGGTCCAGGAGCAGGCCGGAGAAGCCCTCCTCTCCGGCGCCAATGCGGTGATCCTGGCCCCGACGGCCGGCGGCAAGACCGAGGCCTCGATGTTCCCGACCATCTCCCAGATGGTGGAGTCGGCCCCTGATGGAGTCGGCGCCCTCTACATCGCGCCGATCAAGGCCCTGCTCAACAACCAGGCCGAGCGCCTCGGCCTCTATACCGAAATGGTGGGCCTGCGCCGCTTCGTGTGGCATGGCGACACCGACGACTCCGCCCGCCGCAAGTTCCTCAAGGAGCCGGCCGAACTGCTGATGACCACCCCCGAATCTCTGGAGGTGATGCTCGTCTCCCAGCGGGTGGATGAAGCCAAGCTGTTCGGCGACCTGCGGATCGTGGTGATCGACGAGGTACACGCCCTCGCCGGTTCGGACCGCGGTGCGCACCTGATGAGCGAGCTGGAGCGCATCGCCCGGCTCTCGCGCCATGACCTGCAGCGCGTCGGCCTCAGCGCCACGGTGGGCAATCCCGACGCGATCCTCCACTGGCTGAAGGGCTCCTCGAAGCGCCCAGTCCGGGTGGTGGATCCACCGAAACCCGCCAGCCGTCGTCAACTGCTGGTGGTGCACCGGCCGGAACTCCGCCTGCTTGCCCGTGATGCCGCCCGGATGGCCGAGGGCCAGAAAAGCCTGTTCTTTTGCCAATCCCGCGCCATCACCGAAAAGGTGGCCGAAACCATGCGGCGGGCCGGCACCACCGTGTTCGTGCACCACAGTGCCGTCTCCAAGGAAGAGCGCCTGCTCGCCGAGGAGACGTTCCACCGGGGGACGGCCGATGGCAGCGGTGCCTGCATCGTCTGCACCTCCACCCTGGAGCTCGGCATCGACGTGGGTGATCTCGATCGGGTGTTGCAGGCCGATGCTCCGGACACGGTGAGCTCCTTCCTGCAGCGCATGGGCCGCACCGGCCGGCGCGACGGACAAGCCGCCAACACCACCTTCTTCTGCGAATCCAGCGAGAGCGTGCTGCAGGCCACGGCGTTGATCGAGCTGGCGAAGCAGGGCTGGGTGGAGGCTGTACCCGTACAGGCCCGCTGCTGGCCGGTGCTCATCCACCAGCTGCTGACCATGGCACTGGCTGGCGGTGGCATCAGCCAAGACGAGGCCTGGGCCCACCTGTCCAAGGTGCCGGACTTCGCGGGGATCAGCCGGGCGGAGTTTGATCGCCTCATCCGCTGGCTGTTGGCCGATGGCGGGCTGCGGGAGGCATCCGGTCAGCTGGTGATCGGCCCCAAAGCCGAGAAGCGCTTTGGCCGCAAGAACTTCATGGAGCTGTTCGCGGTCTTCACCAGCCCCGTCAGCTACACGGTGGTCACGGCCGCGGGCCAACCCCTCGGTTCATTGCAGCAGGAGTTTGTCGATCGCCTGGTCGACGGGGTGAGCAGTTTCCTGCTCGGCGGCCGGGGCTGGGTGGTGCAGCGCATCCAGCACGACGACCGCAGGGTGTTCGTGGATCCCGCCCCTCGCGGCAAGCAACCCACCTGGGGTGGCTACATCCCCCAGTTCCTCGGCCTGGAGGTGTGCCAGAAGATGCGCGACATCCTGCTCTCCTCCACAGCCTTCCCCTACCTCGATGAACAGGCAGCTGCTGTCCTTGAGGAAAAGCGAGAGGTGATCCAGCCGCTCTTCCAGTCCGGCCGTACCGGCATCGAGGTGAGAGATGGCGAACTCCGCTGGTGGACCTTCGCGGGAGGAAAGATCAACGCCACACTCCGCTACGGCCTGGAGGCTGTCGGCGGCGACTGGAAGATCACCACGGACAACATCCTCATCAAGGCCAAGGGCGAGGGCATCACGCCAGAGCGCTTCCACGACGCCATCGAACGCCTGGCCACTCCGGAGGTCTGGGACGACGCCAAGCTCTGGAAGGATGTCGCCGAGTCACTGCCCAACTACAGGCTCAGCAAGTTTCAAGACCTCATGCCGGACTGGGTGGAGCAGGAGGTGGTGGCGGACTATCTGCTCGACGTTTGGGGGGCAAGTCATTGGTGCAAGGCACAATGCCCCACTGGTACGCCCAGGGAGAGCCTCTCAACGCCATGAGCAGCCTGCCGTTCCCCAAGTTTCATGAGCTGATGCGGCCAATGCTGGAGGCATGTGCCGATGGTCAGCCGTATCCGATTGGGGACATCATTGAAAAGATGATGGCAAGTTCTGGGCTGAGTGAAGAGCAGCTGGCCGAAACCATCCCCAGTGGCCAATGCCGCTACCGCAATCGCAGCCTGTGGGCCGCAACCTATCTGCGTAAGTGCCAGGCACTCACAACACCGCGTCGGGGATGGGTTCAGTTGGGAGAACGCGGCAAGGAGCTGCTCGCGGAAGATACCCCCATCACAATGCAGCGACTTCGTCAGATTCCTGGATGGGATGAGGCGTGGGGAACCCGGCGCTCTGATCAAGAAAACACAGAGGTTTTGATCCCCCCAACAGAAGTCGAGGATGAGGAGGAAACACCGGAGGAACGCATCTCTGCCGGTATCGAGCAGCTCGAAGCAGATGTCCGAGGCGACCTGCTGCAACGCGTTAAGTCCATCAGCCCTTCCGCCTTTGAAGCTTTGGTACTGCAGCTCCTTGGCGCTCTTGGCTATGGGGTTGGTCCTGAATCACGGCGGGGCGTCACGCTTGGACCTGACGGGGGGCTTGATGGACGGATCCACGAGGATCGCCTGGGATTGGCCAGCATCTACATCCAGGCGAAGCGATACCAGGAACAAACGATCGGTCGACCAGTCATCCAAGCTTTCTATGGCGCCATGGGTGGCGTAGGGGCTAACAAGGGAGTTTTCATCACCACTTCTGGCTTCAGCCGTGAAGCAAGAGATTACGCCGATGGTCTCATCGACAAGAGAATTGTCCTGATTGATGGCAGTCGGCTGACCCGGCTCATGCTTGATGCCGGAGTTGGTGTTTCCGTCAAGCAGATCTATAAAGTACATCGTCTTGACGAAGACTTCTTTGCTGAGTTCGAGGGTATTTGAGAAGGATGGTACCCTACTATTCGCGTCCTGTCTGGGCATTCATCGTGAGATCGCTGAGTCATCAATAGTCGCCTTGGATTAGCGCTGACTATTCGTCACTGTCCATGAGAGCCTCTGCCTCTCCCAGCAGCTCCTCCCCCACCTTCGCCAGCCGCAGCCGCAGGGTGCGGATCAGATGGCGGGCCTCGCGGCTGCTGCGCACCCGCCCCTCCGGCACCAGCAGCCAGAGCTGCTCCAACAGGGGCGCCTGCTCGGGATGGAGCATCAGGCCCTGGGTCTCGATCCAGCCCGGCTCCAGCATCCCTGGGCAGAGCGGCAGGGCCAGCTGCCGGTCACGCATGCGCTTGAGCCAGGCCGGCAGGTCGTGGCAGCTCAGCGGCTGCTCCTCCAGCTGGAAGCCATGCCAGGCCAGGGCCTCATGCAGCAGTGGCATGGCCGGGCGGCGCGGCAACAGCACCTTGCGGGGCAGGAGGTCTTCCGCCGAACTGGTTGTGGGGATGAACAGCTGCAGCGGCAGCGCCCCCAGCGGCACCGTCATCACCCCTGTCCAGGTAGGCGGCCGGGGTGCTGACACCCTTCGGTGATGGCACCAGGACGAGACGATTGCCCCGTCGATCAGCGCCTGGCTGAGCAGCTGAGCCCATTCGCCGGAGTGCCGGAACTTCGGGGGCACCGATTGCACGCTCAGCATCCCGGCCAGCAGCGGCTGATGCAGGGGATCGGTGGCGATGCGCAGCTGCCCATCCATCATCCGGTGGGCCCGGTAGGAGAGGCGCAGCAGCTGCAGGCTCTCGTTGGTGCCGTAGCGCAGCACGCTCGCTCCAGGCCGTGGCTGCAGCCGGAACTGCTCTCCCATCAGCGCGGCGCTGCGGCAGACGGTGCTCTGGTGCATCGGCAAGGCCTGGGCGGCCTTGGATTGCGAGCCGGTCAGCTCCAGCAGGTCGAGTACATGCAGGTGCTCCAGGGGCTCCGGCGGGGAATAGGCAGGAAGCTGGCGTCTTGACGCCAGGCAGGCTTGAACGATGGTGGAACAGGCCACAGGTCGCTGTTGATCTGCATCCCTCCAGCGTCATCTCGCTACAGGCCAAGTGGCTCAGTCCACGTGCGAAGAACAAGACCACTCTCTGCTCCAGGCGCATTCCGATGCAGTTTCTGCATCACTTCTCGGATTTCGTGACGAATCCGGCTGGAACCATGCCAATCCCGCATCCCTCACTCAGAAAGCGGCTGCATCGGGCCATGCCCCCGTTATGCCGGGGGGAATCCACCAACAGCCATGGCCCTGCAACCTCAGCCACTGCCGTTGCCGGCGCTGCTGCCCGCCGGCGCCTGCGGCTTTGCCGTGCTCGATCTGGAGACCACCGGCACCGGCCAGCTCTGCCGCATCGTGGAGATCGCCCTGCTGCTGCTCTCGCCTGAGGGGCAGATCGAGCGGGAGTGGAGCACCGTGATCAACCCTGGTATGCCGATTCCCAATGCCGCGGTGCACGGCATCGAGGAGAGCCTGGCTGCCCAGGCACCGATCTTCTCGGCGGTGGCGCCAACCCTGGCGGCGCTGCTCGAGGGCCGGGTGCTGGTGGCCCACAACCTTGATCGCTTCGATGGGCCGATCCTGCGGCATCACTTCTGGGAGGCGAGCGAGAACCTGCCGGGGCTGGTGCTGGATCTGGGCGATGGCATCGACACCATGCCCAACCCCTTCCTGAGCCTCGGCAAGCTCTGCGCCGCCCATGGCGTCACCCTCACCGGCGATGACGCCCACACCGCCCTCGGCGACACCCGCGCCCTGGCTGCGTTGCTACGGCACGGCCTGCCCCACCTGCATCCATCGCGGGCAACGGTGAGGGTGGCGGGGATCAGCCGCACCGAGCTCTCGCCCCCGGCTCTGATGCCTCGCACCACGACCAGCCGACAGGGGCTGCAGCAGAGCCACGACTGGATCGACGCCACGGTGCTCATTCCTGCGGCCGGCGGAAGCATCGCCCTGCATGGCGAGGATGCCCACGGCTGGGACTTCAAGGTGCAGAAGGCCCTGGAGCACGCCACCAGCCTTGGCCTTGTTCCCATCGCCTTCCAGCCGGAGGCGCCGGCCGATGTGTTGGTGGTCTCCAGCCTGTTCATTGACAGCCCGCTGATGCGGCGCCTCCGCGAGGCCGGCCAGCCGGTGGTGGTCAGCAAGGTGTTTCAGGAGGCGCGAGCCGGAGCCGCGGTTGCGGCCAAGCGCTGGGGGGAGAAATCGATGTCGCCGGTCACTGACGGGGACAAGCCGTGACGCCAGATCGATGCGGGAAACGCATCGGCTCTGGATCTCACCCCTGGTGCAACCGCAGCGCCTCCTCGTACTCCGCCCCGATCCCCAGCCCTGAGTCCTCATCAGGCATCAGCCGCTACCGCTTCGCGGGCCTGCGGCACCATGCCCACGTGGATCAGGCAGGCCAGCGCCAGGTCGCTCCAAGTCCCGGGCAGGCTCTTGAGGCTGCGGGAGGTGCCGGGCTCATTGATCTGCAGCCCGCCCTGGCCGACAGCCGCCACCTCGCTGAGCACCGCCATGAAGCGCTGCTGGTCCCATCCCCTCAAACAGCTGCAGAGCCTGGAGGCAGTAGCTCACCGCGTCCTGCCGCAGACCATCGGGCTGCTCAGCCCGCAGGTCGCGTCTGGCGATGCTGCTGCGCAGATCCTTGGCTTTGTCGGCCAGCTCGCCGTAGGGCTGGGCCTCGATCACCCGCAGCAGCAGCCGATCGGCCTCATCGCGGTGCTCGTCTGGATCCAGCTCCAGCAACGCCTGGGCCAGGTTGAAGGTGGCAATCAGGTCGCCTGGTGCCGCCTTCAGCGCCTGGCGGAAGCGCTCCACCGCTGCCGCATAGGCCCCAGCGATCACCAGCAGGCTGCCAAGGCTGCGCAGGGCAAAGGCATTCTGCGGCTCCACCTCGATCGCTGCCTCCAGTGCCTGGCGGGCTTCTGCCTTGTCCCCCAGCCGCATCGCGGCCAGTGCCAGGGCCACCTGGGCATTGGCCTGGGCGTGCGCATCGGGCGCACTGGCCACTACCGCACGGCGCAGCAGCAGCCGCGCCTCCTCCAGTCGGCCCTCTTCGCTGGCGAGCACGCCCAGGTTGTAGAGGGCTTCCGGGTGCTCGGGCTGGAGCTGCAGCAGGGTTTCGAGCAGCGGGCGAGCCTCATCGAACCGGCGCTGCTGCAGGAGCGGGCCGATGGTGGCCATCGCCGGTGCTTCCGGCGGTGCCGGCTCCCAGGCCACCTCGATGCGGCCGGCGGCGAACACCACCGACAGTTGACCGCCCATCCCGGCATAGGAGCGCTGGAAGTAGCCGGTCACCGCCCGGTGGAAGGCCTCGCTGCCAGGGGTGCGGCTGCCCTCCGGCAGCAGGGAGGCATCAAAGCTGGCCTCTTCGATCGAGAACGCCGTGCCTTCCATCAGGGCGTCTTCCAGACGTACCAGCGGGAGAGGCCCAGCTTCTCGGCCCAGGCATCGACGATCTCCCGGACTGGATCGGCCGTGGTGGGCTCGGCGCGGGTGATGGCGATCAGCTCCTTGGCCAGGGCCTCAAACCCTGCTGCCTGATACGGGATCGCCAGGGTTGGGATGCCCAGCAGCTCTGCGGCATGGAAAGCACAGGCTGCACTGATGGCCCGGGTGGCCTGCAACACGGCGGTGGGTGTCAGCCTTTCAACCTCGGCCTCAAGGCAGAACAGGTTGTCGTGCACATGGCTCTGCAGCAGCGCCGCCTGGAAACCCCGCAGCTCGGGCGCCTGCTCAACCAGCCAGCGATCCGCCCAGAACCCCGGTCCTGTCGAGCGCAAGCGCAACAGCAACTCGTCGTAGTACTGGAGCCCGGCGCCGCGCGCCTGAGCCAGGCTGATCTGGCCCTTGAACATCCTCTCCACCGACGAGACCACCTTCTCCCTGGCCTGGCGTGTCTCGCGGAGGATCACCCGCTGCTCGGCCGGCACCTGCACGATGCGCAGCAGCAGGGCGGCCTCAAAGGCCACGTGGTAGCTGCTGGCCTCATCGGCATCGCGATAGGCGATCACGTGCGCCTGGTACTCCGGCGTCGCCGGCCGCAGGGTGGCCAGGGTGCTCAGGTCGCTCTGCTGGGCCACCGCCACCGGCAGGCCGCTGGTCTCCTCCACCTGCTTGAGCAGGCGGTTCACGGCCGGCAGGAGCGCATGGGCAGGCATGGCCGGGCCGAGGGGCAAGCAGGGCCCCCACGGTATCGGCGCCAGCGGGGCAGGCCCCAGGCCACTCGGCTGAAACCGTCCGCCGCCAGCGACGGGCCTGCCGAGTCGGTTTGCCGCCCCACCGGGTTCGGTTCTCGCACCGCTCGGAGCGGCCAGGAGTTGCTGACTGGCCACCAGAGGGGTGCAAAACCCCTGCGGCCACAGGCCCAAAGCACAAGCGTCAGGGCATAAGCATTTGTACTCATTTTCCTCTGTGGTTGCTGTTGCATGGGGGCGTGCCTTTCCCGGCCAACGACCATGCACCTCCATCCCGGCGTGCTGGTGAGCTACTGCGCCAGCCCCGACGCCACCTATCAGGTGGTCAACGTGGACGACCTCAGCGACTGCGTCTGGCTGCGCCGCTTTCCCCTGCGCCAGCAGCGCCTGCCCACCTTTGGTGTTCCGCTGCACCAGGTGCGCCCCATCGCCAGCGCAGTGAGCTGATGATTCCCCCCTCCTTTCTGGCCCTCTACGTTCTGCTGCGCTCCGTTCGCCGCATCGGCTCGATGGCCCTGCGGCTGGGCATGGCAGGCCTGGGGCTTGACCTGCTGCTGCACGGGGCTGGACTGGCCTGATCTAAGTGGGGGGCTGCGCGGATTGAGCCTCCAGGGGCTGGGGGCGGGAGTCTTTGTTCTCAGCCGAACCCCTTCGCTGGTCCGCGGCTGCCAGGCGGCAGCAGCGGGATCTCGATCACGGCCCCCTGCTCCACCGGGTAGCCCTCCAGCGCCAGGTGCATGTCACTGCTCACCAGCGTCAGCGGTGGATCGAGATCCATCGCTTCCATGAACACCATCACCAGGTCCTTTCCCGGCCCAATGGCATCGGCATGGCGCTTGACGTCCTGCCTGAACCGCAGAGCCGTGTACTTCTTGAGGTCGGGCCGGGCCGAGAGCACGTTGGTGCGCAGAAAGCGGCGGTTGCCGTACTCCGTCTCGTTCACGAACAGCACATAGGGCTCATCCCCATCCGGCCCGGGTAGATCGTCCTGGGTGGTGATGTGGAATCCGGGCACGGCGGAGGCTCTTCTCCAGGGTGTTACTGACTCAGGGCCGATCGGGCAGCTCCAGCAAGTGCAATCGCCCGCTGGCATCGCCGGCCACCAGCAAGGGGCGGGTGGGATGCACGAGCAGGGCGGTGATGGCGGCATCGGCCACGAAGAGCACTTGAGGGGCTCCGTCGGGGCGGGCCGGATCCCAGAGGCGGATGGTGGAATCGCCGGAGCCAGAAGTGAGGCGCCCATCGGGGAGCACCGCCAGGGCCCTCACCCAGTCCTGATGCCCCTGGAAGACCGCGAGGCAGGAGCCGCTGGCCGGATCCCAGAGGCGGATGGTGCGATCGTCTGAGCCAGCAGCGAGGCGCCCATCGGGGAGCACCGCCAGGGCCATCACCTCGTCCTGATGCCCCTGGAAGACCGCGAGGCAGGAGCCGCTGGCCGGATCCCAGAGGCGGATGGTGGAATCGTTTGAGCCAGAAGCGAGGCGCCCATCGGGGAGCACCGCCAGGGCGTTCACCAAGCCCTGATGCCCCTGGAAGACCGCGAGGCAGGAGCCGCTGGCCGGATCCCAGAGGCG
>JANWUR010000049.1:0-5000 GCA_024958655.1 Cyanobium sp. FGCU6
TTGGACTGCGCGGGAAACCGCGTAGCGCAAGGCGAGAGCCCGTGAGGCAGGAGGAGCCGAGGAGGCTTTGAGAGCGGAGCGGGAGGCCTTGGGGGACGAACTGCTAGGTTCGTCAGGCTTCTGAGAGCGGGCGAGAGCCTGAGGTAGGGAGCGGCTTACGACGAAGGGAGCCGGAGGCTGCCGATGTTGTAGGTTGAAGGAGTCGCTGCGAGGCGATGAGCCGCGAACCCCTGGAAGGGGGGAAGCGGGAGCACCTGGACAACCAAAGAAGTTTAGGAACTGACGCTTCTACTGCGTTGGGAGTGAAACTTGTTCGTTTCGATGCCTGAGATTTTAGGCGAAGGAAGGGGCAGGTGGAGGTTTCAACGGATACCAGCAGTAGGGGTGTGAGGTCCCGTCAAAAAGAATGAGCGAGGAGAGCTTGTCGACCTGCCTGCCTGGGTTCTCACGACCTGGGGAGGGGAAAGGAAGGGAAGAAGGACTCGCGACCGGATCTGAGATCTGGAAAGCCGACGGAGAGGGAAGCCTGAAAGGGCGTACTTTTTTGTTGCACTCTCAACCTTCTGTGTCAGCGGAAGGGGCACCGCCATTTTGATGGCCGCGAAAGCGCCAGCCGAGGTGGAGGAAAGCAAATCGGTTGAGGCGATCAAAGGGAAACCGAACTGGAGTCTGAGGGCGAAAAAGCCGGAGGGTACCAGGGTAGGAGCATGGAGATGGCCAAGAGGACACGATCTACAACGGAGAGTTTGATCCTGGCTCAGGATGAACGCTGGCGGCGTGCTTAACACATGCAAGTCGAACGAACCTTCGGGTTAGTGGCGGACGGGTGAGTAACGCGTGGGAACCTGCCCTCAGGAGGGGGATAACGGCTGGAAACGGCCGCTAATACCCCATATGCCGAGAGGTGAAAGGAATTTCGCCTGAGGATGGGCCCGCGTCTGATTAGCTAGTTGGTGGGGTAAGGGCCTACCAAGGCGACGATCAGTAGCTGGTCTGAGAGGATGATCAGCCACACTGGGACTGAGACACGGCCCAGACTCCTACGGGAGGCAGCAGTGGGGAATTTTCCGCAATGGGCGAAAGCCTGACGGAGCAACGCCGCGTGAGGGATGAAGGCCTCTGGGCTGTAAACCTCTTTTCTCAAGGAAGAAGACCTGACGGTACTTGAGGAATAAGCCACGGCTAATTCCGTGCCAGCAGCCGCGGTAATACGGGAGTGGCAAGCGTTATCCGGAATTATTGGGCGTAAAGCGTCCGCAGGTGGCCCTGTAAGTCTGTCGTTAAAGCGTGGAGCTTAACTCCATTTGAGCGATGGAAACTACAGGGCTAGAGTGTGGTAGGGGCAGAGGGAATTCCCGGTGTAGCGGTGAAATGCGTAGATATCGGGAAGAACACCAGTGGCGAAGGCGCTCTGCTGGGCCATCACTGACACTCATGGACGAAAGCCAGGGGAGCGAAAGGGATTAGATACCCCTGTAGTCCTGGCCGTAAACGATGAACACTAGGTGTCGGGGGAATCGACCCCCTCGGTGTCGTAGCCAACGCGTTAAGTGTTCCGCCTGGGGAGTACGCACGCAAGTGTGAAACTCAAAGGAATTGACGGGGGCCCGCACAAGCGGTGGAGTATGTGGTTTAATTCGATGCAACGCGAAGAACCTTACCAGGGTTTGACATCCTGCGAACCTCTGAGAAATCGGGGGGTGCCTTCGGGAGCGCAGAGACAGGTGGTGCATGGCTGTCGTCAGCTCGTGTCGTGAGATGTTGGGTTAAGTCCCGCAACGAGCGCAACCCACGTCTTTAGTTGCCAGCATTGAGTTGGGCACTCTAGAGAGACCGCCGGTGATAAACCGGAGGAAGGTGTGGATGACGTCAAGTCATCATGCCCCTTACATCCTGGGCTACACACGTACTACAATGCTACGGACAAAGGGCAGCAAGCTCGCGAGAGTAAGCAAATCCCATAAACCGTGGCTCAGTTCAGATCGTAGGCTGCAACTCGCCTACGTGAAGGAGGAATCGCTAGTAATCGCAGGTCAGCATACTGCGGTGAATACGTTCCCGGGCCTTGTACACACCGCCCGTCACACCATGGAAGTTGGCCACGCCCGAAGTCGTTACTCCAACCCTTGTGGAGGAGGACGCCGAAGGTGGGGCTGATGACTGGGGTGAAGTCGTAACAAGGTAGCCGTACCGGAAGGTGCGGCTGGATCACCTCCTAACAGGGAGACACACTGATCGTGATGTCTGAGCGCTGAGGCCAAACGTTTTGAGTCCTTGCGAGTGATCGCGAGAGAGGCGAAATGAATGGAAGCAGCACTTTTTGTCTCAGGCCATGATCCTGTCATCTCGAAGGTCGATCGGTACCTCAGGGAAAACGAAAGAAAGCTTTTGAAGGCGCCATGAGTCAATCATGGTGAGTCTATCAAGAGAGATTGTCTGGAAGTTTTTCATCAGTTCCTAAACTTTGTCTAGGTCACCCCACAGAGGGTTACTTCCTGGGCCATTAGCTCAGGTGGTTAGAGCGCACCCCTGATAAGGGTGAGGTCCCTGGTTCAAGTCCAGGATGGCCCATTCGTGTTTGGGGGTTTAGCTCAGTTGGTAGAGCGCCTGCTTTGCAAGCAGGATGTCAGCGGTTCGAGTCCGCTAACCTCCATCCAACGGAACCTCTGAACCACCGGGAGGGATTCTGGTGGCGGTGATCAAGGACAATTTGGCATGAGGTGAACAGCAGAGAAGCTAGCGTCAACGCTGGCCTCAAAGCTGAGCTTGTAGAGATCTGAACCAGATCGAGCACAAGGATTCCAGCCTTTTCCCTTGGTGAGCAGTTGTGGCAAGGACTTTGTCATTGCTGCGAGCGACGGGAAGATGCTGGACTCAGGGGCTGTGGCGAAAGCGGCAGTTCTGTGTTCAGCAAGAACCTTGACAACTGCATAGGTGAGTCTGGAAAGAAAGCATCTCATGGATGCCGGATCCAGCGTCGCGATCGCGCCAGGGTGCCTGAAGGTTTCTGAGGGTGCGTGAATGTGGACGAGGCGATGGATCAGGAGATTCTTGAGTTTAGAGCCGAGAACTTCCAGCAGCTTCTTGCTCCGCCGAGGAGGAAGGAGTTTGATTGTTTTTTTGAACCACTCATGATGAGCGATTTCAAGAGGACATCCGCAAGGATGACCTGTTGAGAGGAAGCAGCAGAGCAGGCAAAGAGGCAAGAATAGGCATCAACACCCTAACTGCTGAGGAGTTGAAATGGTCAAGCTACAAAGAGCTCACGGTGGATACCTTGGCACACAGAGGCGATGAAGGACGTGGTTACCTGCGATAAGTCTCGGGGAGCTGGAAACACGCTTTGATCCGGGAATTTCCGAATGGGGCAACCCCTAGAACGGCCGCCTGAATCCATAGGGCGGTGCGAGCCAACCCAGCGAACTGAAACATCTTAGTAGCTGGAGGAAAGGAAAGTAAAAACGACTCCCTCAGTAGCGGCGAGCGAACGGGGAAGAGCCTAAACCGATGGTTTCGACCATCGGGGTTGTGGGACAGCAACGTGTATCAGGGAGATTAGGAGAAGCGTTTGAATGGCGCGCCAGAGAGGGTGAAAGCCCCGTATCCGAAAATCAAACTGGGCTAGCTGTATCCCGAGTAGCACGGAGCACGTGAAATTCCGTGTGAATCCGCGAGGACCACCTCGTAAGGCTAAGTACTCCTGTGTGACCGATAGCGAAACAGTACCGCGAGGGAAAGGTGAAAAGAACCCCGGGAGGGGAGTGAAATAGAACATGAAACCGTGAGCTTACAAGCAATGGGAGTCCTACTGATAGGATGACCGTGTGCCTGTTGAAGAATGAGCCGGCGACTTATAGGCACTGGCAGGTTAAACCGGGAATGGTGGAGCCATAGCGAAAGCGAGTCTGAAAAGGGCGAGCGTCAGTGTTTATAGACCCGAACCCGGGTGATCTAACCATGGCCAGGATGAAGCTTGGGTGATACCAAGTGGAGGTCCGAACCGACTGATGTTGAAAAATCAGCGGATGAGCTGTGGTTAGGGGTGAAATGCCAATCGAACCCGGAGCTAGCTGGTTCTCCCCGAAATACGTTGAGGCGTAGCGTCTGGTGCTCCAATTGGGGGGTAAAGCCACCGTTTCGGTGCGGGCTGCGAGAGCGGTACCAAATCGAGACGAACTCTGAATACCCAATGTGTAGCCAGGCAGTCAGACTGTGGGGGATAAGCTCCATGGTCGAAAGGGAAACAGCCCAGACCGCCAGCTAAGGTCCCCAAATCGATGCTCAGTGATAAAGGAGGTGGGATTGCCCAGACAACCAGGAGGTTTGCCTAGAAGCAGCCATCCTCAAAGGAGTGCGTAATAGCTCACTGGTCGAGCGATCCTGCGCCGAAAATGAACGGGGCTAAGCATCGTACCGAAGCTGCGGATTTAATTGTTCTACGGAACATTCAAATGGTAGGGGAGCGTTCCATGTGGGGTGAAGCGTTAGCGTAAGCGGGCGTGGACTGCATGGAAGTGAGAATGTCGGCTTGAGTAGCGAAAACATGGGTGAGAATCCCATGCCCCGAAACCCTAAGGGTTCCTCCGGCAGGCTCGTCCGCGGAGGGTTAGTCAGGACCTAAGGCGAGGCCGAAAGGCGTAGTCGATGGACAACAGGTCAACATTCCTGTACCTGTCATGTTTTGGGAAGGGGGACGGAGAAGGCTAGCCCAGCCAGAAGTTGGTTACTGGTTCAAGCTTCCGAGGCGTTGAGAGATGGCGAAAACATCTTGAGCCAAGGGGTGAGTACGAGCTGCTACGGCAGTGAAGTGGGTGACGTCAAGCTTCCAAGAAAAGCCCTATACCCGTTAAGGCATGATGGCCTGTACCCGAAACCGACACAGGTGGGGTGGTAGAGAATACCGAGGGGCGCGAGGTAACTCTCTCTAAGGAACTCGGCAAAATGGCCCCGTAACTTCGGGAGAAGGGGTGCCACCGCAAGGTGGTCGCAGTGAAGAGGCC
>JANWUR010000032.1 GCA_024958655.1 Cyanobium sp. FGCU6
CAGCTGGGAGTCCTGGGTGAAGTCGGGAACGGTGTCGCCGAGTTGCAGAGCCATGAACAGGAAGGCGCGAACGGATTCAGGCCTGTGATGTTGGCACAGCCGCCGCTGCTGTCGGCGGCGGCCAGTGGCGCAGTTCCCGCCGCAGGTTCTGCAGGCCCAGATCGGCCGTGGCGGAGACGAACAGCATGGCTGGCTCCAGGGCGCGGGCCCGCTCCAGTTCGCCGGCCGGGCAGTGGTCGATCTGGTTGCCGATCACCCGGCAGGGCACGTTCGCCCGAAGGCTGGTGAGGATGCCGCGCACTGCCGTCAGTTGCGCCGGCCAGGCCGGATCCGCCAGATCCACCACCAGCAGCAGACCATCGGCATCGAGAGCCTCTTCGAAGGTTGAACGGAAGGCCTCGATCAGCTGGGGCGGCAGCTCGCGGATGAAGCCCACCGTGTCCGTCACCAGCAGGGACAGGGGCGGACCCCCGTCCGGGTCGGGGAGATCGACGCGGCGGGTGGTGGGGTCGAGGGTGGCGAACAGCTTGTTCTCCGCCAGCACCGCCCCCGCTTCCCCGGCTCGACCGAGGGCATTGAGCAGGGAGCTCTTGCCGGCATTGGTGTAACCCACCAGCGCCAGCCTGGTGAGATCCCGGCGGCCCTGCCGCAGGCGCGCCCGGTGCTCCCCCAACCGCCTCACCTCGCGCTGCAGCCGTTCGATGCGGCGGGCGATGGCGCGCCGGTCTTTCTCCAGCTGCGTCTCGCCCGGGCCCCGCGTGCCGATTCCGCCGCCCTGGCGGGAGAGGCTGCGGCCCCGGCCACTCAGCCGTGGCAGGCGGTAGCGCAGCTGGGCCAGCTCCACCTGCAGACGCCCGGCCGCACTGGCGGCCCGTTGGGCAAAGATGTCGAGGATCAGTTCGCTGCGATCGGTCACCGGCAGATCCAGCACCCGTTCCAGGTTCCGACCCTGCACCGGAGTGAGCTCCCGGTCGGTGACCACCAGGCTGGCCCCCAGGCGCCGGGCCTCCAGGGCGGCTTCGCGGAGTTTGCCCTCGCCCCAGATCGTCTGGGGGGATTCCCCGGAGCGCCGCTGCTCGATCACACCCACGGGCCTGGCACCCGCGCTGCGCACCAGCCCCTCCAGTTCGGCCAGCCGTTCGCGGTTCCTGCCGGCATCGCCGCTGGTGAGGGTGAGCAGCAGCACGCGCTCCGCTGTGCCGGTGGCGGCGGGCGGCAGGGGGGGAAGGTCGCCGGCCGGGGCGATCGTGGTGGGGTCGCGGTCGCAGAGGGCGGAGAGGGGGCCGTGCTCATGGCACTGCCAGGCCTGCTCGCCGCGGGCCGCGGGCCGCCAGAGCGCCGCCGGCCAGTCGCCCCCCGGCGCGGTCTTCCAGGGGAAGCGCAGCCAGAGCTGGGGCTCGAGGTCGAGGGCAACGATCCCCTCCTGCTCACCGGGCGGCGGGGCTCCGCCACGGCCGGCACCGGCACAGGTGATCAGCCGGCAGGTGCCGCCCCGGCGCCGCGGCGGTCCTCCCAGCCGTTCCGCCGGCCGCCCTGCCTGTTCGAGTGGCCCGATCCAGAGCAGGCGGCAGAGTCCGCGAGCATCGAGCACCAGCGTGAGCGGCAGCTCCAGGTCGCGGCTCTCCTCCGCCAGCCGCTGCAGTGCCAGGCGTTCAGCCACCGTATCGGCGGGATGGCGGCGATGGGCCAGCTGCTCGAGGCGCCGCCGCTGGGAGGGCCGCAGCCCTTCGGTGCGTCCGCTCAGGACCGCCTGTCTCAAGGGCGCCGCACCAGCAGGCAGGGCAGCCCAGCGGCTCTGGCGCCGCTGGCATCCTCCGGACTGTCGCCCACGTGCCAGGCCTCGCTGGGCTCCACCTCCAGGGTGGCCAGCGCCTGCAGGAAAGGTCGAGCCGACGGCTTGGCGGCACCACAGCGGCTGGAGACCACCACCACATCGATCAGAGGGGCCAGGCCGAGGCCCTCCAGCACTCCCTCCAGCCGCCGATCGAAATTGCTCACCACCCCCAGGCGCAGGCCCTGCTTTCGCCAGCGCGGCAGACAGGCGGCCACGTCGTCGTAGACCCGCCAGCGGCCCGGATCCGCGTAGAGCTCGAACAGCTCCTGATGCAGGTCCGCCGGCGCAGGATCGCCGCCCGCCGCGATCAGCACCTCGTCGATGCGCTCGGCCCACCAGCCCAGCTCCGCCGCGGCCAGGGCCGACTCCTCCTGGGCGGGAAAGGCCAGGGGCGGGGCGGCCCGCAGCACGTCGGGGAAGCGGCGATCGATGGCGTCGGGTTCCACCTGCAGGCCGTGGCGGGCGGCGACTTCGGCATAGGTGGTGCCCACCGAGGCCCGCAGGCCGATGAGCGTGCCCATGGCGTCGAGCAGGAGAGCCCGGGGACGGGGCCAGGCAACGGTGTCAGGAGCCATGGGACGGCGGCGGGGAGGAGGGGCTGGGCCAGGCCTCCGCCAGCCAGCCGGCGGCGGCGCGCAACTGCTGGTTGAGGCCGGGCATCCTGGTGAGGTAAGCCAGCCGCCGCAGCCGGAAGGCCAGGGGGCCGGCGAGGGTGAGGCCTCCGGCGGTCATGCAGGCATCGCCGCGGCCGAGGCTCATCATTTCGCCCAGGTCCTGCCAGCGGAAGGGCGCAAGCGGTTCTCCCGCCAGGGAACGCAGCAGGTTGTCCGCCAACAGGGGAGCTTGCTGGAAGGCCACCTGGGCATTGGCGGGCAGAACCGCGGCCGGCTCCTCGGAACCTGCGGGGGCGGCGGGCCGTGCAAGGTCGCCCGCGACGAACACACCGCCATCGCCCGGCAACGCCAGGCTGGCGTCGCAGAGGAGGCGACCCAGGGGATCGCGGGCGGGCTCCGGCAGAATGGTGGGGGAGTGGAAAGCCAGACCGGCCGTCCAGATCACCCCGGCGGCGCTCAGTCGCTCCAGCGCTGTGTCCGCGGTGGAGTCCGGCCGACCCAGCTTCACGCCATCGGTCTCCACCGCATGCACCCGGGTGCCGGTGCGCACCCGCACGTCGCGGCGCTGCAGGGCCCGCTGGGCCTGGTCGCGGCTGAAGGCCCGGCTGCCCGGCAGGAGGGTGGGTCCCTGCTCGATCAGCTCCACCCCCGCTGCTCCCGCCAGCAGGTCGGCCAGCTTGCAGGCCAGCTCCACGCCGGTGGGACCTGCACCCACCACCACCAGGCGCTGCAGCGGCCGCGGCTCGTGCCGCAGCTTCTCAACCAGCTGCCGCAGGCGATCGACATCGGACAGGTTGCGGAAGCCGAGGGCGTGGGTATCGGCGCCGGGAACGCCGAAGCGGTTCTCACCCGCCCCGGTCGCCAGCACCAGGCGGCCATAGGCGAGCGAGCGACCGCGGCGGGTGAGCAGGCTGCGGGTATGAGTGTCGATCCGCTCCACTCTGTCCTGCAGCCAGGCCACTCCCCGGCCCGCCAGCAGGGTGTCGTAGCGGGGGGCGATCTCCCAGGGATGGAGCTCGCCGCTGAGAAGTTCGTAGAGCAGGGGCAGGAAGACGAACCGCTCACCGGGCTCGATCAACAGGATCGGTGGCGGTGATGGCCGGCTCGCCAGTGCCAGTGCTGTGTAGAGGCCAGCAAAGCCGCCGCCTACGATCACCACGCTGCCCAAGCCCGACTGATCCGCTCTTGGCATGACGGCCTGTTGCCCAGCGTGTTGCGGCACCCTAAGCAGGTTGGCCCGCCAGGGGCCATGATGTCCCGATGGTGACTGCACCTGTTCAAGATCCTGCCGGGATCATCACACCTCCCTCTGCCGATCGGCTCCCGCTCGATCGTCACGGCCGGCAGGTCGATCCTGCTGCCGCACGGCGGGCTCTCGAACCCCTCAGCCCCCTCGGGCGCCTGCGCTGGGCTGTCGACTGCTTCGGGGAGGGCTTCGCTCTCACCACGAGCTTCGGCATCCAGTCGGCGGTGCTGCTGCACATGGCCAGTGAGCTGGCCGCCGAGGGTTCCCCCCTGCCGGTGATCTGGGTGGACACCGGCTATCTCCCTCCCGAGACCTACCGCTACGCCGAGCAGCTGCAGGAGCGGCTCACGTTCCGCCTGCATGTGGCCCAGGCCACCATGAGCCCGGCCAGGATGGAGGCGCTCCACGGCCGGTTGTGGGAATCCGGATCCCTGGACGACCTCAAGCTCTATAACCGCCTGCGCAAGGTCGAGCCCCTTGATCGGACCTTCCTTGATCTTGGTGTGAGCTGCTGGGCCAGTGGCGTGCGCGGACAGCAGACCGATCACCGCAGCACCATGGACGTGCTGGATCCGGTACGAGGACTCTGGTCGCTAAGGCCTCTGCTCGCCTGGAGCCGCCGGGATGTCTTCTATTACATGCAGGAGCACGATCTGCCCCAGCATCCTCTGTTCGAGCAGGGGTACTCCACCGTGGGCGACTGGCACACCAGCGCCCCCGACGATGGCGGCGTGAGTGGTCGCGCCACCCGCTTCGGCGGTCTCAAGCAGGAGTGCGGCATCCACCTCCCCGGCCTGATGGGCGAGGGCATCTGAGGTGGGTGGCGGGTGCGCCCGCTGGTTGCTGATCGGAAACAGCCGCTGGCACTGGGCCCGGCTCGAGGGCACCGAACTGATCACCTGGCACAGCCCGCCGGAATCTGCGCCGGTGACCCGGCTGCAGGGCTGGGCCGCCGTGGGGAAGGTGCCGATCGAGGTGAAGCTCCCGGAGGAGCGTAGGCTGCGGTTGGCCGATGTGCCCCTGCTGGAGGCACCGCCCTGGCTGGGGATCGATCGCGCCCTGGCCGGTTGGCAGGCATGGAGGCAAAGGGGTGGCCCTGTGCTCGTGGCCGATGCCGGCACGGTGCTCAGCCTCACACGGGTGGATGGTGAAGGGCGGTTTGTGGGGGGGCGGCTGATTGCCGGCCTGGCCCTGCAGCTTCGGGCGATGGCCGCTGGAACGGCGGTGCTGCCCACCCTGCTCCCGGACCGGCCGGCTCGCTGGGGCGATCAGGCAAACTCCGGGAGCTGGCCGAGAGAAACGGGCGCCGCCATGGAGGAAGGCGTGGGTAGGGGGTTGGCGGCGGCCGTGGTGGCCGCCGCCCTGGAGCTGATGCAGCAGGACCCGGAACTGGAGCTGGTGATCACCGGCGGGGACGGGGAGTGCCTGCTGCCGCTGATCGTGGAGGGATTGGCCGGCCGGGGTCGATCTCCCCGGCTGTGGCCGGCTCTTTGTCTGGAAGCGATGGTGGCCCTGGGGCCTCTCCTCAGGCCAGACCGAGATCGCTGAGGATCTCATCGGCCATGGTCTCGGCCTTGACCTTGAGATAGACGCGCTCCAGCTTGCCCTCGGGATCGACAACAAAGGTGTGGCGCATCATGCCCATGTATTCGCGGCCCATGAACTTCTTGAGGCCATAGCTCTCGTAGGCCGTTGCCACCGGGCAGGGCTCCGCATCGGTGAGCAGGGTGAAGGGCAGTTCATATTTGCCGATGAAGCGCTCATGGCTGGCGCCACCGTCCTTGCTGATGCCGAGCACCTCGATGCCATGCTCCTGCAGGACATCCCAGCGGTCGCGGAAGTTGCAGGCTTCCTTCGTGCAGCCCGGGGTGTCGTCCTTGGGATAGAAGTAAATCACCACCCTCCGGCCACGCAGCGAGGCCAGGGACACCGGTTCTCCGTTCTGATCCGGCAGGGTGAAATCGGGGGCGTCGTCGCCGATCTGCAAAGGCATCTGGGGCGTGAGAGCGGAGGCACCCGAGCCTAGGGGCGAGGCGGTGCAGACCAGCAATTGGACACCGGTGAAGGTATTCCCGCCATCACGTGGCTACATTGCCTTTTGAAGTCCCCCTCGTCTTCCCGTGCTCAAGCGTCTGCTCGCTGGCCTTCTCGTGGGAACGGCCGCCACCGCCGTCGCCCTGCCCGCTTCGGCGGCTACCAATCCTGTGCGCTGGAACACCGGCGCCGCTGTCTGGTCCACCAACCAGGGCGCCTTCAATACTTTCCTGGAAACCGGTGAAGTCACCGATCGCGGCCTCCAGGGTGGCCTTTCCCGCTCCGGGTGGTCCGCCGATGAGGTGCGCACCGGCATGACCAAGACCTACGACGTCGATCTCGTCGGCGTCACCCGCTTCCTGTACTCCGACAACGGCGTGAAGTTCCTCAAGAACGCCACCGCCAGCTACTTCCCCTACTACTCGCTCGACAAGTACGCTGTGCCTGCCCTGCGCTCGGCGATCATTGCCGATGCCCGCGACGGATCCATCTCCTCGGCCGGCATCATGAAGGCCCTGCCTACCGATTTCCGTCTGGCTGATTTCTGCAACACCTTCACGGGTGCCCAGAACATCTGCGCCGAGGGTCGCTGCCAGGAAGGAACCGCCCAGTGCACCTCCCTGCTCTCCTGGTACGTGTTCCTGCCCGCCTGCATCCAGGCCAACCAGATGGCCGATCCCGTGGCTGAGCGTCCCGCTCCTGCCCCGGCTCCCGCCCCCGCCCCCGAGCCCATCCGCGGCCTCTGGTGATCGGAGCGGCGGATCCACGTTGATCCCGCTTCATCCCTTTCGTTGTCTGCCCCGGTCGTCCCGGGGCTTTTTTTTGGCTGCCGCCGGTCTGGGCACCCTCTCCTCGGCCTCCTGCCGGCGGTGGGCCCGCAGCAGGGTGTGCTCCAGCGGCTGGGGCAGGGCGGCCCCCAGCGCTTCCCGGAACCGCTCACGCAGCGCCTGGATCGCCGCGACGTCGAGCTTGGGCTCCAACCAGTGCCGATAGGGAGCTCCGGAGCTGAACCAGCGCTCGAGCAGAGCTTCCCTGAGCGTCAGCGAGAGATTTTCCTGCCAGTGCTCCTCCTGCACGTTCCAGCTGCGTCGCCTCAGGCCTTCAGCCACAAGACCGCCGTCCTGGTAGAGATCGCGCAGCCAGCTCTGCTCGCGCTCCAGCAGGGTGGCGTCTCCGCTGTCGTCGCTGGCCTCGCCATTGTTGCCAGGACGTTGACGGCCCCGGCGCCATTGCTGCAGGCTCCCGGCCGGCCCCAGCAGCGGTCGGCTGTACAGCAGTCTCACCTCAGCCTTCGGTGTCAGCCAGGGTTCGATCACGTCGAGCCAGGTGTCGATGGTCGCCGCACCCTTCCCGCGGAAAGGCTGGCGGCCCACCAGCCACTCGAACCGACCGCCGGCCGGAGGTTCGCCCAGCTGCCGGGCCAGCTGCTCCGGTGCCTCCGGAGGGAGCAGCAGCAGCCGGGGCCGCAGCAGCTGATCCAGGATCTGGAGCTGGGCCTCCAGCCGTTCCTGCTCCGCTGCGTCGGCCACGGCGATGACCACCTCGCCCTCCAGCGCCTGCTGGAGAGGATCCAGGGCCCACAGCAGGGAGCGGGCGTCCAGCACCAGCACCCGATCCAGCCGCCCGGGGAGGCCGTCCTGCCAGAAGCGCAGCCGCAGGGCCTCGAGCCGCTCGCCCTCGGCGGCGGCCTGGCGCCGCAGCCAGCGTTCCAGCTGGGGATCATCGGGGGAGCTGCTCAGCAGGTCGGGCTGGTCGAGGTCGGTTTCGGCGGCGGCGGCCAGCTGGGCGGCCCGGCGCTGCTGCAGCCGTGGCCGCAGGACTCCTTCCCATCCAAGGGCGCCGGGCTGCCAGAAGACTTCCCCCTGCAGGGCGGTGGGCAGGTACTGCTGGGCCACCCAGTGCTCGGCATAGGCATGGGGGTAGCGGTAGCCCACGCCATCGCCAAAGGCCTTGCCGTCGCGGTTGGCATCCCGCAGGTGGGAGGGCACCCGCTGGTCGGCGGCGTTGCGCACGCTGCGGATCGCATCGAAGAAGCCCAGGCTGCTGTTGCTCTTCTCGGTGCCCGCCAGGTAGAGGGCGGCATGGGCCAGGGGATAAAGCCCCTCCGGCAGACCGATGCGGTCGAAGGCGGCGGCACATGCCTCCACCACCACGATCGCCTGGGGGTCCGCCAGGCCCACGTCCTCGCCGGCGGCGATCAGCATGCGGCGGAAGATGAAGCGCGGGTTCTCGCCCGCCTCCACCATCCGCGCCAGCCAGAACAGCGCCGCATCCGGATCCGAGCCCCGCAGCGATTTGATGAAGGCGCTGATGGTGTCGAAGTGGGCATCGCCCTGCTTGTCGTAGAGCACCGCCCGCTGCTGGATCGACTCCTCGGCGATCCCCAGATCGATCCTGATCACGCCCTCCGCATCCGGCGGGGTCGTTTCCACCGCCAGTTCCAGGGCGTTGAGCAGGCTGCGGGCATCGCCGCCCGCCACGTCGATCAGATGGTCGGCCGCGTCGGGGGCGATCACGACGGCCCGCTCGCCGTAGCCCCGTTCCCGGTCGCTCAGGGCCCGCTCCAGCAGCCGGCGCAGGTCGCCCGGTTGGAGGGGCTGGAGCCGGAACAGGCGCGAGCGGCTCACCAGCGCTTTGTTCACCTCGAAGAAGGGGTTCTCGGTGGTGGCGCCGATCAGGGTGACGGTGCCGTTCTCCACCCAGGGCAGCAGGGCGTCCTGCTGGGCGGTGTTGAAGCGGTGCACCTCGTCGATGAACAGGATCGTGCGCAGGCCGTGGTGCTCCAGCCGCTGCTTGGCGGCATCCACCTCGGTGCGCAGGTCCTTCACCCCGGCCAGCACGGCGTTGAGGCTGCTGAAGTGGGCGCGGGTGCTGCCCGCGATGATGCGCGCCAGGGTGGTCTTGCCGGTGCCGGGCGGGCCATGCAGGATCAGGTTGCCGACGCGGTCGGCGGCGATCGCCCGCCGCAGCAGGCGCCCGGGGCCGAGGATCGCCTCCTGGCCCACGAAATCGTCGAGGCTGCGGGGCCGGAGCCGATCGGCCAGGGGCGCGATCCGGCTCAGGGTGAGCTCGCGCCGGTGGCTGAACAGATCGCTCATGGGGGCCCCGCGCGGATCAGAACTTGCGCAGTTCGCGGCGGATCTTCAGGCGTTCCCCCGACGGGTTGGAGGGGATCAGCATCGGCAGGGTGAACAGCAGCAGCCCACCGAGGGCCACCAGCACCAGGGGCATCCGCGACCGCTGCCCGGAGGGGGCCGGCGGGAAGGGGCGCCGCCGACGGCGCTCGGCGGGCTCAGGGGCTGCCATCGGGCCAGCCTAGGCCGCCCGATCCCGGGTTCCGGCCGCAGCGGCGACGCGCACCATCGTCACCGGGCGGATCCATTACGGTCCGGCTCGGCCCCTTCGACCGGGACAACGCCCCATGCTTCCCCCCCTGCTGCTCGATGTCGGCGGTCACCAGTTGGAGGCGGCGGAGACGATCCTGCAGGTGGGCCGTTTCCTGGTGATCGTGCTCGCCGCCCGGGCGATGGCCGAAGTGATGGTGCGCCTCCAGCTGCCCACGATCCTCGGCGAACTGGTGGCGGGGGTGCTGATCGGCGTGTCGGGCCTGCACCTCATCCTCCCTCCCGACGCCCACGCCGAGCTGAACGGGCTCCTGGTGCACGGGGTCGCCTCCCTGACCTCGATCACCCCCGAGCAGGTGCGCGATCTCTACGACCACAGCTTCCCGAACCTCCAGGCCATCGCCCAGCTCGGCCTCTACAGCCTGCTGTTCCTCACCGGGCTGGAGTGCGATCTCGACGAACTGCTGGCGGTGGGTGTTCAGGCCACCACCGTGGCCCTCTCCGGCGTGGTGCTGCCGTTCGCCCTCGGCACCTTCGGCCTGCATCAGCTGTTCCACCTGCCGCTGATGGCCGCGATCTTCGCCGGGGCATCGATGACGGCCACCAGCATCGGCATCACCGCCAGCGTGCTCGGGGAACTGAAGTTCCTCAAGTGCCGTGAGGGGCAGATGATGATCGGCGCCGCCGTGCTCGACGACATCCTCGGCATCGTGATCCTGGCGGTGGTGGTGGCGCTGGGGGCGGGAGGCAGCTTCAGCTTCGGACCCGTGGTGAAGCTGCTGCTGGCTGCCGCGGTGTTCGTGGCGGTGTCGCTGCTGCTGGGCCGGACCGCGGCCCCGGCCTTCGACTGGCTGCTCGATCAGCTCAAGGCTCCGGGCGAGGTGGTGGCCGCGGCCTTCGTGGTGCTCACCCTCGCCTGCCTCGCGGCCCAGGCGATCGGGCTGGAGGCCGCCCTCGGGGCCTTCGCCGGCGGGCTGGTGCTCAGCGCCTCCCGCCATCGCCAGGCGATCGAGGAGGCGATGACCCCGATCGTGGCTCTGTTCGCGACCATGTTCTTCGTGCTGATCGGCACCGGCATGGATCTGGCGGTGCTCAACCCCCTGGATCCTGCCAACCATGAGGGGCTGATCATGGCCGCGTTTCTGCTGGCGGCGGCGATCGTGAGCAAGCTGGCGGCGGGCTGGAGCTACCGCAGCGCCGCACCCACCAACCGGCTGGCGGTGGGGCTGGGCATGCTGCCCCGCGGCGAGGTGGGCCTGATCTTCCTGGGACTGGGCTCCCAGACGGGCCTGCTCACCCCTCCCCTGGAGGCCGCGATCCTGGTGATGGTGATCGGCACCACCTTCCTGGCGCCGGTGCTGCTGCGGCTGGTGCTTTCCGGCCAGGCCGTTGTGGACGGGCAGCCCGCCCTGGTGTCCCCGGGGCCTCCCTGATCGGATCGTTCGCCGTTAAGGTCGGAGCACGTGAAGTCACAGCGTGCCAGGGCATCCCGTTCCGTCCGACCGACCGGCCCGACGGCACGTCCTCCTCCCGGCGGTCCGCCCACGGGCCTGTGGTCTCGCTGCCTTCGCCGCCACGGCCCTCCTGCTCGGCTCCTGCCATTCCGGCGAGCAGGCCCAGCCTCCGCGCATCCTGCCGGTGCAGAGCGAGCCGGCAGCCCCTGCCCTGTTCACCGACAACGTGGACACGGTGAGCACCCTGGAATCGGTGGAGGACGTGCAGCTCGCGGCCCAGGCCACCGGCCGGATCGAACGGCTGCTGGTGCGGCAGGGCGATCCGGTGGCAGCGGGCCAGCTGCTGCTGGTGCTCGACCAGACCCAGGCCCGAGCCGAGGTGGCGCGCCTGGAGGCACAGGTGCAGACCAACCTGCTGAACTACCGGCGCTACGACTACCTGGTGCGCCAGGGCGCCGCCAGTGCCTTCCAGCGCGATGAATTCCGCCAGCAGTTCATCTCCGCCCGCCAGGATCTGATCGCGCGGCGGGCCGATCTGGCCTTCCGCGATCTGCGGGCCCCGATCAGCGGCATCGTGGGCGACGTGCAGGTGAAGCAGGGCGACGTGATCCAGGCGGGTGCCCCGTTTACACGGATCATCCGCAACGACCGGCTGGTGGCGCGGGTGGACGTGCCGGCCGTGTACTCCGCCCGCCTGCGGGTCGGCCAGCCGGTGATCCTGATGGACCCCGCCACCGGCAGGGCGATGGCCGAGGCCCCGGTGCGGTCGATCGATCCCGGGGTGGTGCCCGGCACCCAGGCCCTGCTGGCCAAGGCCGAATTCGACAATCCCAACGGGGTGCTGCGCAATGGCCTGCGCACCCGCACCCGTCTGGTGCTCGATGCCCGCCGCCAGCTGTCGGTGCCCTTCGCCGCCGTCACCCAGATCTCCGGGCAGAGCTTCGTGTTCGAGGTGGGCAGCCTCGCGGATCTGGAGGCGCGGCCGGGGCGTGCCGATCTGGCTGCTCTGCGGAAGCTGCCGGCCGGCACCAGCTTCGCCCTGCAGACCCCGGTTCTCCTGGGCCCAATGCAGAACAATCGTTATCCGGTGCGGCGTGGTCTTGAGCCCGGTCAGCGAGTGATCACCTCCAACCTTATCAATCTCCGGCACGGCCTGCCGGTGATGCCCAACTAGTCGCGCCGCCAGGATATGTCGCTTTCCAACACGTTCATCGTCCGCCCCGTGCTCACCACGGTGTGCAGCCTGCTGATCGTGATCGCCGGTCTGATCGCCCTGCCGATCCTGCCGATCGAAAACCTGCCCGACATCGCCCCCCCCACGGTGCAGGTGACCTCCCGCTATGTGGGTGCCGACGCGGTGAGCGTGGAGCAGGGGGTGACAAGCGTGCTGGAGCAGCAGATCAATGGGGTGGAGAACATGGACTTCATCACCTCCAGCAGCGCCGCCGATGGCAGCAGCTCGATCCGGGTGACCTTCGCCAGCGGCAGCGATGGCGACATCAACCAGGTGAATGTGCAGAACAGGGTGGCCCTGGCCCAGCCGAGCCTGCCGGAGGAGGTGCGCCAATCGGGGATCACGGTGAACCAGGCCTCCAACTCCATCCTGCTCGTTTACAACTTCACCAGCGAGGATCCCAAAAATCTCTACAGCCTGGAAACCCTCAGTGGGCTGCTGGATCAAAACCTCACCGACGCCATCCGCCGCGTGCAAGGGGTGGGGGATCTGCAGTATTTCGGCAACCGCCAGCTGGCCTTCCGGCTCTGGCTCGATCCAGTCCGCCTGGCCGCCAACAAGCTCACTGCCAGCGATGTGGTGCAGGCCCTGCGCAGCCAGAATCGCCTCGTGCCCGTGGGCCAGATCGGTGGCGCCCCGGCGCCACCCGGCCAGCAATACACCTTCACGGTGAAGCTGCAGGGCCGGCTGCGCAGCACGGAAGACTTCGCCAAGCTCATCCTGCGCAACACGGCCGATGGAGGTGTGGTGCGGCTGAGAGATGTGGGCCGGGTGAGCCTGGGGGGGGAAACCTTCGCCGTGGAAGCCACCGACCTGCGGGGCGTGCCCTCGGTGGGCATGGCGATCTACCAGCTCACGGGCAGTAACGCGCTGGAGGTGTCCAAAGGAGTGGAGGAGGTGATCCAGGAGTTCACCCAAACCATGCCGGTGGGCATGACGATGCAAAAGATCTACGACAACACCGATTTCGTGCGGGCCTCGATCGAGGGTGTCACCGACGCCCTGCGCGACGCCGTGATCCTGGTGGTGCTCGTGCTGTTTCTCTTTCTTCAAGATTGGAAGGCCACCCTGGTGCCAGCCATTGCCATCCCCGTGGCCTTGGTGGGCTCCTTCATGGGAGTGCTGGTGTTCGGCTTCACCCTCAATCAGCTCACCCTGTTTGGCCTGGTGCTGGCCACGGGGCTGGTGGTGGATGACGCCATCACGATCATCGAGAACACGGCCACCAACAAAGCCGCGGGCATGGGCGCCCTGCCGGCGGCCAAATCCACGATGGATGGGCTGTTCGGGGCGGTGATCGCCACGTCGCTTGTGCTCTTGGCAGTTTTTGTGCCGGTGCTCTTCTTCCCGGGCGCCACGGGCACGATCTACCGCCAGTTCGCCGCCACGATCCTCTTTGCCATCGCCATCTCCACCTTCAACGCCCTCACCTTCTCCCCCATGCTCTCGGCCCTGCTGCTGGGCTGGGAGAGCGATCCACCCAGCCGCCGTGTCTACGCCATCGCCGGCGGCGCCGTGGGCTTCGTCTATGGCCTTCTGGCCCACGGCGGCAGCGGCACCCTGGCTGCCCTCGGGGCCCTGGTGGCGGGGCTGCTGTTGGGCTTCGTGCTGCGCCTCATCACGGGCCTGCCCCTGCGGCTGCCTCTGGCCATCGCCGGCGGTGTGTCCGGTCTGCTGATGGCCGGGGTAGCCAACCCCTTGCTGGTGGTGGCCTTCGCCCTGGGGGGCGGCCTGTTCGGCTGGCTGACGCCGGTGATCTTCCGCTGGTTCAACCGCGGCTATGACAGCACCGAGCGCGGCTACAAGAAGGGCTTGGCCTGGGTGCTGTCCCATCGCACCCTGATCATGGGCGCCCTGCTGGCCGGCATCGCCCTCACCGCCGTGGCCTTCAACACCATCGCCGGCGGCTTCGTGCCGGTGGAAGACCAGGGTTATGCCATCGGCATCGTGCAGGCCCCGGATGGGGCCTCCCTGGAGACGACACGGCGTGTCAACCAGGAGGCAGCGGCCATTCTGCGGGAGGAGAAGGACATCGAAAGTGCCGCTATCTTCAGTGGCGCGAGCCTGGCCGGTAACGCACCCAACCGGGGCCTGTTTTTCTTTGGCACCCGCAATTGGAGCGAGCGGAGCAACCCGGATCAGTCAATGGAGGCCATCGTGCAGCGGCTGAATCGCCGGCTTGCCTCCATTGATGGAGCGCGCATCATCGTGATCGAGCCTCCGGCCATTCCCGGCTACGGCACCGGCGGCGGCTTTGAAATGCAACTCCTCAATCGCAGCGGCGGCACCCTCAGTGACAACCAATTCTTCGAATCCGCCCAGCGATTGATCGCCAAGGCCAACGCCACTGGGCTGTTTGATCGTGTCTTTACCCAGTTTTCCCCGGAAGCGCCCCAGCTGGAGATCCTTGTCGACCGCGACCGCATGGCCTCGCTGGGAGTGGAGTTTCAGAGCGCGATGCAGGCCTTCAGCCTGAACATCGGCTCCTTCTACGTCAACGACACCTTCGAGGGTGGACGGGTTCGCCGGGTGTTCGTACAGGCGGATGACCGTTTCCGCGCCACGCCCGATCAGCTGCGTGGGCTCTACACCAAAAACGGAGCCGGGGAGCCGGTGCCACTGTCGGAATTCATCAAGATCCAGCCGGTCACGGGCCCTTCGGTGATCCCCCGCTTCAATCTCTTTCGCGCCATCCAGGTGGAGGGGATCCCCGCCGTTGGGCGCAGTTCCGGCCAGGCGATCAACGACATCCGCCAGCAGTTCGAAGAGCTCGCGATCAACGGCATCAGCATCGATTGGACCGGGATCTCCCGGGAGGAAATCCGGGCCGGCGCCCTGGCCATTGTGGTGTTTTCCCTGGGCATCCTCACCGCCTATCTGGTGCTGGCCGGGCAATACGAGAGCTACACCGATCCGTTGATCATCCTGATGACGGTGCCCACGGCCATGCTCGGGGCCTTGCTGTTCCTGGGAGCAAGGGGCGAAGTGCTGAACATTTACGCCCAGGTGGGCCTGGTGATGCTGATCGGCCTGGCGGCCAAAAACGGCATCCTGATCGTGGATACGGCCAATCAGCGCATGGAGGAAGGCGCCACGGCCCTGGAGGCGGCCTCCGATGCGGCCCGCTCCCGCTTCCGGCCGATTTTGATGACCGCCATCTCCTCGTTGTTTGGCTTCCTGCCGCTGGTGTTGGCGAGCGGCGCCGGCGCCCGGGGCCAGGCGTCGTTGGGCACGGTGGTGTTCGGTGGGCTGGCGGTGGCCACCGTGCTGTCGCTGTTTGTGGTGCCGGTGTTCTATGTGGTGATGAAGCAGCTCACGGGCAGCCTCTCCCCTGAGCTGGCGGCCAGTGAAGAGGCTCCAGCGCCATGAGCCCGCTTCCACCTCCGGTTGGTCAGACCGCCAGCCAACAGCCCCTCTCTGGCCGCAAGGTGGTGCTGGCTGGGCTGGTGTGCGGAGCGGCCGGCTTGGCGATCGCCCTGTTTCTGCGGGCGATCGTGGCCAACACCACCGTGAGACTCAGCTCCCGGGAACTGTTTTGGAGCACGGTGCTGATGGGCGGTTTTGGCGTGGTGGCTGGCATGGCGTTGGCAGCGGTGCGCCAGCTGCAGCAGAGCAGCATCGAGCCTGAGTACCACCGCCATCGCGCGCTACGGCAGCACCCCGAGCCGCGTCGGGGTGCAACGGATGATCGCGAGCGCCCTTGAGCGCGCCTGCCGCTGCCGATAACCTGCCGAGGTGATGCAGCCTGCAGTGCGGTCGACGTCCCCTGCCCTCGTCGCCTCGCTGCTCGGAGCGATCCTTCCCCTCGCGGGCTGCGGGGGTGCCAAGCCGCCTGCGCCCCAGCCGCCCACCGTGCAGCTGATGCGGCTGCAGGAGATTCCCACCCTCGATGCGGCGGATTACCAGAGCACCCTCGAGGCGATCCGCGAGGTGCGCATGGCCCCCGAGATCGACGGCCGCATCGTGGCGATGCCGGTGTTCGAGGGGCAGCAGGTGCGCCGCGGCCAGCTGCTGTTCGTGCTCGACCAGATCCAGCTGCAGGCCGAGGTGAACGCGGACTTCGCCGAGGCCCGCAAGGACCGGGTGAACGCCGAGCGCTACATCTTCCTCAACGAGCAGGGCGCCGTTTCCACCAAGGAGCGCGATTACTACGTCACCCAGGCGATCCAGAGCCGCGACAAGCTGCGGGCCGCGGCGGCCACCCTGAGCTACAAGAACGTGGTGGCGCCGATCGACGGCTTCGTCGGCAATCTCAACGCCAAGCTCGGTGATGTGGTGAGGGCCGGCAGCCCGGTCACCAGCGTCGTCGACAACACCCGGCTGTGGGTGCGTCTGGATGTGCCGGGTGAGCTGGCCTGGCGGCTGCGCCCCGGACTGCCGGTGGTGCTCAAGGCCCCCGACCGCCGCACGCTGATCGCCCGGGGCCAGGTGAACTTCATCGCCCCCTCCCTCGACAAGGACCGCCAGACCGTGCTGGTGAAGGCTGTGTTCCCCAACCCGGACGGGGCCCTGCGCAATGGTCAGCGTGTCAACGCCACCCTGGTGTTCCAGCAGGGCCGTTCGCTGGCGGTGCCGGAGCTGGCGGTGCTGCTGCAGGCCGGGCAGCCCTTTGTGTTCCTGGCGGTGAGTGCCGAGGAGGCGAAGCGCCGCCTGGGCCGCAGCCTCGATCCGCCACCGCTTCCCGGCCTGCCGGTGGCGCTGCAGGTGCCGGTGCGGCTCGGAACCCTCCAGGGCGGCGCTTTCCCGGTGGTGGAGGGGCTGGCCCCCGCCGACACCGTCATCGTGGGCAACCTGGCCCAGCTGCGCAGCGGGCTTTCGGTGCAGCCCAAGCAGCGCATCTTCAGCCGATGAGTCTGTCGGACACCTTCATCCGCCGCCCCGTGCTCAGCACGGTGTGCAGCATCCTGATCCTGATGGCGGGACTGATCGCCCTGCCCCTGCTGCCGATCGAGAACCTCCCCAACATCGCTCCGCCCACGATCCAGGTGAACGCCAACCTGCCCGGGGCCGATGCGCTCACGGTGGAGAGCGCGGTGACCGGGCCGCTGGAGGAGAACATCAACGGCGCCCCGGGGATGGATTACATCACCTCCTTCAGCACCGGGGAGGGCAGCAGCCAGATCAACGTGTTCTTCAAGGCGGGCACCGATCCGGACATCGATCAGGTGAATGTGCTCAACCGGGTGCAGACCGCCACCTCCCAGCTGCCGCCGCAGGTGAATGCCCAGGGGGTGACGGTGCAGCAGACCGCCACCAGTTACCTGCTCGTCTACAACCTCACCTCCACCGCAGGTCAGTTCGAGCGCAGCTATCTCAACGGCCTCTACGAGCTCAACCTCAATTATCCCCTCTCGCGGGCCCCCGGCGTGGGCCAGGTGAATGTGTTCGGGGCCAGCTCCCCCTCCTTCCGGCTGTGGGTGGATCCGCTGCGGCTGGCCCGCTTCAACCTGTCGGTCACCGATGTGGTGGACGCGCTGAAATCCCAGAACCAGGTGGTGATCGCCGGCAGCATCGGTGGTCCGCCCTCGGTGCCGTCGAACCGCACCACCTTCCCGATCCTGGTGGATGGCAACCTCAAGACGGTGGCCGAGTTCGAGAAGCTGATCCTGGCCAAGGGCCCCGATGGCGGCCTGATCCGCCTGGGTGATGTGGGCCGGGCCGAATACGCCTTCCAGAACTTCAACAGCTCGGCGGTGAATGCCCGCAGCGGCTATCCCTGCGTGGGCTTCGGCGTGATCCAGCTGCCCGGCACCAATGCGATCAGCACGGCCCGGGGTGTGGACCAGGTGCTCGACGATTTCCGCCGCACCCTGCCGCCCGGGGTGGTGCTGGAGAAGGTGTTCGATCAGACCGACTTCATCAACGCTTCGATCTCCGGGGCCCTCGACGCCCTGCGCGATGCGGTGGTGCTGGTGCTGCTGATCATCTTCCTGTTCCTGCAGGACTGGAAGGCCACGGCGGTGCCGGCCCTGGCGCTGCCGATCGCCCTGCTGGGGGCCCTGATCTTCGTGAAGGCCTTCGGCTTCTCGATCAACGAGCTCACCCTGCTCGGCGTGATCCTGGCCACGGGCCTGGTGGTGGATGACGCGATCGTGGTGGTGGAGGCGGTGGCGGCCCGGATCGAGGCCGGCGACCCGCCGTTCAGGGCCGCCTCCAACGCGATGAAGGAGCTCACCGGTGCAATCCTCGCCACCGCGCTGGTGCTGCTGGCGGTGTTCGTGCCGGTGGCCTTCTTCCCGGGCGCCACGGGTGTGATCTACCGCCAGTTCGCGCTCACGATCGTGTTCTCGATCCTGGTGTCCACCTTCAATGCCATCACGGGCAAGCCGCTGCAGTCGGCCCTGCTGCTGGGGGGCGGCAAGACCGAGCCCAGGGGGCCCCTGTGGACGGCGATCGGCGGGGTGTTCGGGGCCGGCTACGGCGCCCTCGCCGGCGGCTGGGTCGCCGCGCTGCTGCTCGGAGCGCTCGGGGCACTGGTGGGCACCTTCCTGATGCCGATCTTCACCGCCTTCAACGCCGGCTTCGAGCGCCTGGCGCGGGGCTATGCCCGCCTGCTGGATCAGGCGATCCGCCTGCGGCGGGTGCTGGTGGCGGTGCTGATCGGCGGCGTGGCGCTCACCGGCCTGGCCTTCGTGGTGATCCCCACCGGGTTCGTGCCCACCGAGGATCAGGGCTATGGGCTGGGCATCATCCAGCTGCCGCCGCAGGCGTCCCTGGAGGCCACGATGCAGGTGGCGGCGAAGGCCCAGGCGATCATCGCCAAGGAGCCCGATGTGGTATCGGGGGAGTTGGTGGGGGGTGCCGGTTTCAACGGCAGTTCGGTGAACCAGGGCCTGTTCTTCTTCGGTCTGAAGCCGATCGATCAGCGCACCCGGGCCGATCAGGGGGCCGGCGCCATCATCGCGCGCATGAACAAGGCCTTCCGCGACATTCCCGGCGCCCTGGTGCTGGCCTCAGCGCCGCCGGCGGTGCCGGGCTTCAGTGCCCAGGGGGGCCTGTCGTTTCAGTTCAACGATCTCAGCAATGGCGGCTACACGCCCACCGATCTGGGGCGGCTCTCCGGTGAGTTCATCGCCCGCGCCCGCGCCAGCGGTGCCTTCGACAAGGTGTACACCCAGTTCATCAGCGATGCGCCGGTGTGGCGCCTCGACGTGGACCGCGACCGGATGGGTTCGCTCGACATCGACTACGGCGCGGCGATGGCCGCCCTCGGCACCCTCACCGGCGGCAGCTTCGTGAACCAGACGTACGAGCAGCAGCAGTACCGCCAGGTGTACGTGCAGGCCGACGCCGACCGGCGCGCCCTGGTGCAGGACCTCGACAATCTCTATGTGAACGACCGCAGCGGCAGGCAGGTGCCGCTCTCGAACGTGGTGCGGGCCCGTCTCGACAGCGCCCCGCCGATCGTCAGCCACTACGACCTGTACCGCACGGTGCTGGTGCAGGGCTTCGAGGCCGCGAGCCGCAGCAGCGGCCAGGCGATCGATGCGCTGCAGGGCGCCTTCCGGGCGATGAACTTCAACAACATCGGCTCGGCCTGGTCGTCGCTCACCCGCTCGGAGGTGCAGGCGGGCTCCCTCTCGGTGCTGGTGTTCGCCCTGGGGATCGTGGTGGTGTATCTGGTGCTCTCGGCCCAGTACGGCAGCTACATCGATCCCCTGATCATCCTGATGACCGTGCCGCTGGCGATGCTCGGAGCCCTGGCCTTCCTGGTGCTGCGCGGTCAGGTGAACAACGTCTACGCCCAGGTGGGCCTGGTGACGCTGATCGGCCTGGCGGCCAAGAACGGCATCCTGATCGTGGACCTGGCCAACCAGCGCATGGAGCAGGGGATGACGGCATCGGCCGCGGCCAAGGGTGCGGCCAGCTCGCGGCTGCGGCCGATCCTGATGACGGCGATGGCTGCCCTGGCAGGCTTCTTCCCATTGATGGTGGCCGACGGCGCCGGTGCCCTGAGCCAGCGCTCCCTGGGGGCGGTGATCTTCGGCGGCCTGTTGGTGGCCACCGTGCTCAGTCTGTTCGTGGTGCCTTCGTTCTATGTGCTGATGAAGAATCTGGAAGTGGCCTGGTTCCCCGCCAGCCAGGCCACCGACCCTCTGCCCGCCGACTCTCCGGCACCCTGAGATGCCCCTGCCTGCTCCTCCCGGCTACCGACGCGGCCGCCAGCGGCGGGTGGATCGCCGCAGCATCCTGCTGGTGGCGGTGCTGGCGGGCGTGGCGGCGGCGGTTCTGCTGTTGCTGGCCCATCGGGTGGCCCGCACTCCCGGAGAGCTGCTCAAGCCCCTGCCGTTGCAGTGGGTGCTGCTGGTGGTGGCCGGGGCATCAGCCTGCGGCGCCTGGGGCGAGACCATGCGCCAGCTGGCGCTCACCCGGCTGGGGGAACCGGGTGGTCCGGACCGCCTGTAGCCCGGAGAACCTGGCCGCCGGGATAGCTTCGGCAGGAAACCTGCGGCCTCAGGAGCAACGATGACCTACGGCATTGGCTACTGGCTGGAGAAGGGCCTGGTGCTGGCCTCCGATTCCCGCACCAATGCAGGGGTCGACTATATCTCCGCCTACAGTAAGCTCTATGTGTTCCAGCCGGCACCGGATCGGTTGTTCGTGCTGCTGGCGGCCGGCAATCTGGCCACCACCCAGGAGGTGGTGAGCTGGATCCGCCGCGATCTTGATCGACCCGCTGATCAGGCGGTGGGGCGCGAGCGTGATCTTCGCCATTGCGACTACCTCTTCGAAGCGGCGGCCTATGTGGGGCGGGTCAACGTGGCGGTTCAGCAGGAGCATGAGGATGCCCTGCGCCGCAGCGGCAGCAGCGTCACGGCGTCCTTCCTGCTGGCGGGCCAGATCGGCAGCGAGCCCCATGGGCTGTTCCTGATCTATCCGCAGGGCAATGCCATCCAGGCCACCGCGGAGACCCCCTACCTGCAGATCGGCGAAAGCAAATACGGCAAGCCTCCGCTCGACAACGTGGGCCATTCCAACCTTTCGCTTGAAGATGCCGCCCGTCTCTGCCTGATTTCGCAGCTGCTCACCCAGCGCTCCAATCTCTCGGTGGGCCCCCCGTTCGACCTGGTGGTGATCAAGGCCGGAACGAAGGCGATCGCCCACCAGATCAAACTGGAGGCCGACGATCCGCGGCTTGACACGATGATCCAGACCTGGAGTGAGGCTCAGCGGGAGGCGCTGCACCGCCTGCCTCAGATGCCCTGGGAGAGCGGCGGCAAGGAATGAACATGGCGAGCTGGATTTCCACGGGCCATCTGCCCGGCGCGGCGGTGGTGAGCGACCTGGTGGAGCAGGCGCACCGGCGCTTCCAGGCTGTTCGTGAGGGCGCGGTGGCGTCGTATATCCCGGCGCTTGCCGCTGCCGATCCGGAGCTCTTCGCCATCGCGGTGGCCAGCACCGGAGGGCAGGTGTTCGAGGCTGGGGAGGCGGGAGCGGCCTTCAGCATCCAGAGCCTGTCGAAGCCGTTTCTGTACGCCTTGATCTGCGAGGCGATCGGCGAGCGGGAGGCGCGCGACAAGCTGGGGGTGAACAGCACGGGCCTGCCGTTCAACTCGGTGCAGGCGGTGGAGCGGGCAGAGGATGGCCTCTCCAACCCGATGGTGAACGCCGGAGCGATCGCCGCCACGAGCCTGGCGCCGGGCGAGAGCACGGAGGAGAAGTGGGCGTTCATCGCGGCAGGCTTCTCCCGCTTCGCCGGCCGCCCCCTGGTGGTGGATGAGGAGGTGTACGCGTCGGAGCTGGCCACGAACCGCCGCAACCTTGGCATCGCCAACCTGCTGGAGGAGCAGGGAGGCCTCTGGTTCGACCCCGAGGCCAGCACCGATCTTTACACCCGTCAGTGCGCCCTGAGCGTCACCACCCATGACCTGGCCCTGATGGCCGCCACCCTCGCCAACGGCGGTCGCCATCCCCGCAGCGGCGAGCAGGTGGTGGCCGCCCCGATCTGCCGGGCCGTGCTGGCGGTGATGGTGACCGCGGGTCTGTACGAAACCTCCGGTGACTGGATCTACGACATCGGCCTGCCCGGCAAGAGCGGCGTCTCGGGCGGCATGATCACCGTGGCCCCCGGCAAGGGCGGCCTGGCCACCTATTCCCCACCCCTGGACGGCGCGGGCAACAGCGTGCGGGGCCAGCTGACGGCGGCATTTCTGTCGGAGCGGCTGGGGTTGCATCTGCTGGCTTCGGAGCCTGTGGTGTGAATGGGTCCGTATGTCGGCGGGCACCCAGGGATCGAACCTCCCAAGACATGAACCAATGCATCGGAGCGCTCCCAGGATTGACCTGCGCTCTCAAGGGGCATTCTGCTGCCCCTGCATTAACTCAGATTCTGCACACTCGATGGTGTTCGGTTTTTGTACCCAGAGCCCCATATTGGTATTGCTTGGTTGTGAATTGGCGGGAGTTGGCGTTCGCCAGGCACTTTCGCGATTACAGAGAAGGGCAGGCCATCCTCGGCTGGCTGGCAAGGGCAGATTGGATGTCACCCGGCTTCCCCTGAGGTTGAGGGACAGCTTCGGAGGAGAGCCGATCTGTTCGACAGTGGATGGATTGCCCTGTTTCGTCTGCATGATCTGACAGCCTTTCGAGGGGTTGGTACACTGCAATTGGGCCAGAGTTGAAAAACGAAGATCAGCCTCATCGGGATTGAATTGCAGCAGTTCCAGATTGGCACTGAAGAAATCGCTGAAGCGAAAACTGCCTTGCTCAAGTGTGAGAGTGCTCGCTTTGCTGTTCACAAAATTGATGCCAGCATACCGGGGTGCCGATTGCTCCGATGGATTGATCTTCTTCTTCGCCAGATTGACCAACGTGACACAGCGAAGCGTTGCCCCTTTGAATTGGGCCCCGTTGAGATTACCAACGATCCTCAGGATCCTCTGGCACTCCCCCTTCAACTCGCCCTCAGTGCGCTGCTTGCCCTCCAAGATTGCAGAAGAAAGATCAGCCCCATTGAGATTTACGGTGAGCGTATAATACTTGGTAGGCGCTGAATCATTATCAGTGCCACAATTGGCATAGTCGAATCTGGAGTCTTTAAGATCCGCGCCAGATAGATTCACTCTATCCATGCTGACACATTGAAAATGAGCCTCCTCCACATGACTGCCGCGAAGATCAAGTTCGTGCAGGCTGTTGTTTGCCATGCGTAGACCTCGCATATCTTCGCCGGCAAGATTCATAACCGAAAGATTGAAAATAGGCATCTTCAGTGGCGGCCGAAGATCCAGGCTTCGCAGTAGATCGGGAAAGTCGCCACGCATCGATGTATGCAGATCACGATCCAGCACACGCAGGGGACGTTCAAAGCCGCTGGCATTGATGAACACAACCATCGAGCTCAATCCCACCATCACCAGCAAATGCGATGGGGCGGTAGGCCAAAGAAACTTCATGGCTGATCAAAGGCATTGGAGGCCAGCGAAGCAGGTAGGGGATAGGCCAGCATCCAATAGAGAAGATGTTGCGGTCGGAAGGAGAGTGGTGGTATCAGCAGCGGCAAAACGACGCTTCTACGAAATACGGCCACTTCATCGCTATCAAGCTTGTCAAAGACTTTACCATTATAAACATGCGAGCGAATCAAGTTCTTTCGGTAGGCACTGAATGACGAGTTTTTGTCAAAGTCGACGACACTGCCTCGGTAGCGGGGGTTGTACAGGCGCTGCAGGCTTTCAAAACGCATACCCTGCAACTCAGCACCGCTGAAATCCACATCATCGAGGTTACTGTCGCGAAAGACAGCACCCTTAAGATTGGCTCCGGCGAAAGAAACATCTTTCAGCGTCACATCATCAAATGTGGAATCGGAAAAATCGGCACCATCGAGTCGAATGCGATTCAAAGTGACTCCTTTCAGAGTGCTTCCCCTGAACGAACTCCCTGACCAGTCGCGGTCAGCAAAACTCAACGCACCCTCCTCTTTTTGCCCCATACCAAAGCGTCGATTGTTGCACTTAGATCCAGCTTGTTCAATCCTCTGATCCTTGGTCTCCGGTGGCAGCATGTTCAATGCATCTAATCTTAGATCATTCGCTGGATCGAGGGGACAAAACGTCCATAGAAATTGCTTCATGTCTTGCCAGTCCAGTGAAGTGTCAAATGGCTTGTCTGCCTTGACGAGATCCCAGCTCACCATGCTTTGCATGACGTGGACAAGGCGCTTGGCAGCATCTGAATTAACAGAATCAGGAAAAGAATACGAAGCGTAAAAAGCTTCGGCTCCATTGAGATTTGGCCAGTTTTGATCGGATATATTGACGTCATTCAAGTTGGCTCCAACCAGAATGGTGCTGTCTAAATCAGTACCGGTCAGATTGGCGCCACTGAAATCGGCATTCTCAAGATTGGCTGAACGTAGAATGGTGTTTGCGAGATCGGCCTTGCGAAGGTTGGCATACCGGAGATCAAGATAGGGAAGAAAAGCACCTCTCAGATAGGCGTTTTCCAGCGAAGCTCCCGAGAAGTCCATCGCATGTAGAAATAGCGTAGACGTACAACCCTTCAGGTCTTTGGCAACATCCTTGGCAGGCTGGCCACGCCTGCCTGGAGCGATGAGTTCAAGGCAAGCCTTGGCCTTATCATTATCCTTTTCTTCCTCATCCTTAAGTGGCGGGAATGGGGCGCTCAGAAGATCCGATTCGTATAAGTAACGCAGTAATCTTCCCTTACGCGCGCCATCAACCATGCCGTCAGCGGTGGTGAGCTTCGGCAGTACATCCCTCAGCTCAGTGAGGAGTTGAACACGTGCCGCTTCAGAGGGGTCTTTGCGAAATTCGATCACGCGCTGTTGAATCCGCTCCACAAGTGCATCATTGCGTTGCATTCTTGCCTTGTCCTGTTCGCTGTCGACAATCAGTTGTCGCTGCAGATTCTGGCGATTGGTGCTCTGTTGTGCCTGATCTTTCTGAACTCTGTCGTAGGTCTGCACGGCTACGGTGCCAAGAACGGTAAGAAGAGTGCCTAGTCCAAGCGTTGCACCTTTTGCCAGGTTGAGATGACTGAATAGTTGCGTCAAACTCTCAAGACGTCGCTGCAAACTGGCAGAAAGTAGCTGGATCGGTTTCCAGGGATCACGTCGACCTACGCCGATCACCAGCATCACAAGGATCACCAGGACAGCCGAAACAATGGCAACGAATACCAGCCTCACCAGCAGGGTGAAAAAAGTGGCAACCGTGCCGCTCAGAATGCTGAGCATGGAGCTGAAGGCAAGCATCAGAGCGTGGCTGCTCAGCAAACTGGAATCGGCAAGCCGTAGCAGCAGCCATCCGCCACAAAGCAGCCCGAACAACACAGCCAGCCCTTGGCAAAGCCATTCAAAGCGCTGCAGACAGGCTTTCATTGTGAGGAGAAGCGGGCTGACAGGCTTCGGCTGATGGTCTGATTCAAGACCCATCAGCACATCCACATCAAGTTCTGCCTCAGCCCGCAAGCCGATGCGCAACTGTGCCAGTTGGAAAAACACAAGCCAGAAAGCAAGCATCAAGCCAATCAGCATCACCTGCAGGACACGAGGTAGGATCAACTCACCCTGCTGACGCATCCAGACCAACAACACGCCTCCCCCATACAGCACGACTCCTGGCAGAAAGAGGTTGCCAAGAAACCGCCATGGTTCATGACTGATCAGGCGATAGCTGCGAACCATCGCCAGGGGCAGAGCCATGGCTATGGATTGATTCCCAAGTCTTCTGTCCTGGGCCTCTGCGCTGATGAACAGCAGAAACATGGCGCCAATTCCAAGCAGAGGCTGAATCGCCGCCAAGCCACTGAGAACAAAAAGAAAGATGAAGCCCCCGTACACATGCAGCGCAAATCTGCGCCATGGCCTGCTGTGAAGGGTTTCAGAGGGTTGAAATGTTCGACGCAGGCTGTAGAGCTGTTCACTCCATGCGCACCACTGCGCTTGGAACAGCAACAGCAGTAGAGCTTCAACGACAGCCTTACGGAGTGACAAGGAGCTCGACTGTGACTCCACAAACCATTCCGGTAAGGGCTGGGAGGCTATCAGCAGTCTGATGCTCAGCAGTGCCAGTTGCAGCAGAAACAGACCTCGGCCTGGAAGGCTAAGGACCTTGTGCCAGTAGATCTGAAGGACCCTGAGCAGTGAAGAGTTCACGTTGGACAATTCCTTGCCGACCAGGGCTGCCCTCTATTCAGGCTTGAGGGTCATTGATCGGGAATACTCAGTCGTCATAGCACAGCTGTACCATGGGAATCCTGAAGAGACCCTTACACCCGGCTCAGGAAATAGGGAATCAGCACCGCATTCAGAAGGTCGATGAAGAAGGCCGACACCAGCGGCAGCACGATGAAGGCCTTGGACGAGGGGCCGAACTTCTGGGTCACGGCCGTCATGTTGGCCATGGCGGTGGGGGTGGAGCCCAGGGTGAAGCCGCTGAAGCCCGCAGCGATCACGGCGGCGTCGTAGGTGCCGCCGAGCAGTGGGAACACCAGGAACAGATTGATCAGCAGCGACAGCAGGAACTGGGCGAAGAGAATGAGCAGCAGGGGCCCGGCAAGATCCACCAGCGTCCAGAACTGGATCGTCATCAGCGACATCGCCAGGAAGGCGCCCAGGGAGATCTCGGCGATCAGATCCACCGCCGGGGTGCGCGCGGGCCAGCCGAAGGGCAGCCATGCCCCCTTTCGCGGCAACAGGTTGCTGAGCAGGATGCCCACGATCAGGCAGGGAACGAACAGAGGCAGAAACAGCCCGAGATCCCGGATCACACCCTGGAGAAGTGAACCGAGGATGATGCAGATGTTGATCGCCAGCACCGCCCCGAGGAAGTCGTGGGAGCGGATCAGCGCTTCGCCGGACTCCTTCCTGGCAACCTCGCCCCTCGGGGACGGTGCGACGGCGGCGGAGCCGGCGGGCAGGGCCAGGCGGTGCCGGCGGATCAGGAAGCGGGCGATCGGGCCGCCGCTGGCGCTGGCCAGGATCAGGCCGAAGGTGGCGGCGGCGATGCCGATCTCCAGGGCATTGTTCACACCATGCTGGCTGGCGAACTGAGGTGCCCAGGCGATCGTGGTGCCGTGGCCGCCGATCAACGACACCGTGCCCACCAGCAGGCCGGAGGCCGGAGGCAGTCCGCTCCAGCGGGCCAGGCTGATCCCCAGGGCGTTCTGGGCCAGCATCAGCACGATCGTGAGCACGAGCAGCACCACCAGGGCGCGACCGCCACGGCGAAGGTCGGCGAAGCTGGCATTCATCCCCACCGTGGTGAAGAAGACCACCAGCAGCACATCGCGGGCCCGCAGACCGAAGCTGATCTCCAGGCCAAAGGCGACATGCAGCAGGCCGATCAGCACCGCGATGAACAGCCCGCCGCTCACCGGTTCGGGGATGGTGTATTCCGTCAGGACGCGAAAGCGCTGATTGAGCGACTTGCCGAGGAAAAGAACCAGAATGCCCAGGGTAACGGTGAGGAACGATTGAACCTCGATCTGTCCACCATCGATGGTCATCTTCGCTGGCCGGGTAAGAAATGAACCATGTTTGGGGAGCATACCCCCAGAAGATCGCAGGTCCTGTCGAGGATCCGCCGCCCCGGAATCAGAAGCGGAAGGTGGCGCGCACCAGGGCGCCCCAGACGCTCAGGCTGGGGACGCCCTCACCCTGCCCGGTGAGCAGGGCCTCGCTGAGGCTGGCCGTTCCCGCCATCGCGCCCCGCGGCCGGCTGAGCCAGAACAGGGCAGGGGTGAGGCTGAAGGTGTCGCTCAGGCGGATCAGGGTGGCGATCTCGAAGGCCAGCCCCGTGTCGTCGATCGTGGTGGCGTCGAGACCTTCGAGCCGGCTCACGTGGGTGGGCGCACCCACCGCCAGCGAGAGGCTGCTGCCCGCCCCCAGCAGATCGCTCCAGCCCAGACCCAGGTACCACGACCGTGTGAGCACGCCGCTCAGCCCGGCCACCGGGTAATTGGCGAAGGCGAGGCGGTCCTGGCCCCAGCCGGTGCTGATCGAAGGCAGCCAGCCTGCCGCCGCGGGCTGCCAATAGCCCGCCAGTGACCAGGAGTCGAGCCCGCCGCCGCTGGCTTCGGCGGCGAGCTGGCTGGCCAGGGGCGTGCCCCGCAGCAGCGCCCCCTGGGCGGTGCGGGTGTAGGCGGCGGTGAGATTCCAGTTCGGCCGGGTGAAGGCCAGCTGCAGGGTGTTCGTCTGCCCGCCGCTGGCTGCGAACAGGCCCCCCTTCGCCGGCACGCCGACGTTGCCCCGGGGCGCGACCGTGGCGTAGGCCAGCGAGAGCCCCTTCCAGGGCCCGCCGGGTTGCCATGACAGCCCGAAACCGCTGCCGACGCGGCGGCTGTAGACCCCTGTCGCCCCGGCCCGCTGGAACAGCTCGAGGATGGGCGCGTCGGTGTAGAGGCTCGGCCACACCGGCAGCATGTCGAGCTGCATGATCCGGCTTCCCGCGCTCAGACGGATCCCGGCGCCGAGGGGAACCTGCAGGAAGGCGCGATTCACGGTCACAAGATCGCGGGTACAGCCGTCGTGGCCGGCGGTGCAGAGCGGTTCCTCGAAGGCGACATCGAGGCGGCTCAGGGGCGTGGGTGGATTGGAGAACCAGCCCGAGGGGCCGAAGTTGCCGCTGCGCAGGCGCACCCGGAACAGATCGCGGCCCGTGAAGCTCGTGTCAACGGTGAAGCGGATGTCGTGGTTGACGCTGAAGGCGTTGAGCAGGGGAGAGCCGGCGGCCGTGTTGGCGCTGCCATCGACGGCGCTGCCCTCGTAGTGAAGAGCTCCCATCACCGCATTCACCTCGGAACGCACGATGGTGGTGGGGGTGAAGGCCTCCGCGTCTCCGGAGGCGAGGGGCGCGGCGGACGCATCCCAGGCCCAGCCCAGGGCCGGCAGCCAGCCCAGACCCGAGAGGAGCAGACAGCAGCGGGGGACGGGAGCGATCAAGCGCTCGGCAGGGGTGGACGCGCCGCGGCGTCCCGTCGGGCGGTGAAGGCGGCCACCGCCGTGGGCAGGGTAGGAAAGAACCACTGAGCTCCGATCCGCTCCACCAGGCCGGCCCGGACCAGCTGCTGGTAGAGATCCTGTTTCACCCGGGCCAGAGCGAAGACGATGCCCCGGGCCGCCAGGATCCTCTGGAGCTCGAGCATCCCATCGGCCGCGGTGATGTCGATCTCCACGATCGCCTCGGCATTGAGCACGAACCACTGCACCGGGGTCGCCTCGGCCTCGATCGCCGCCAGGGCGCGGCTGCGGAAGTTCTCGGCGTTGGCGAAACACAGCGGTGCGTCGTAGCGGTAGATCAGCAGTCCTGGAATCGTGGTGGCGCCCTCCCAGTCGCGCACGTCGTGCAGGCCGGCCAGGTTCGGCACGGCCCCCATCACCGCGTCGTTGGGTCGCATCAGGCGGGCGAACAGATCGATCACCGACAGCGCCACCGCCAGCCCCACGCCCGTGAGGATGTCGGTGAACAGCACCCCCGCCGTGGTGATCAGCGCCAGCCGCAGCTCGCTGCGCTTGAAGCGACGCATCCGCCGGAATTCGCCGATGTCGATCAGGCGCAGCGCCGCGTAGATCACGATCGCGCCCAGGGCTGCTGTGGGGAAGAGGGCCAGAAGCGGCCGCAGCACCAGCAGTACCGCCAGCACCACCACGAAGGCCACCAGGGAGAACAGCTGGGAGCGGCTGCCGAGGGCGTCGCCGATCGCGGTGCGGCTGCCGCTGCTGCTCACCGGGAAGCCCTGCATCAGCCCGTTGCCCACGTTCACGGCCCCCAGCGCCAGCAGCTCCTGGTTGGCATCGATGCGGTAGCCGCCCCGATCGGCGAAGGAGCGGGCCGTGAGCACGTTGTCGGAGTAGCCCACCAGGGCGATGCCCACCGCGGCCGACACCAGGTATTTGAGCGTTTCGGCGGAGGCGCCGGTGGGCAGGGCGAGGTGGGGAAGGCCGGTGGGGATCGCGCCGACCACGGCGACACCGCGTTGATCCAGATTCCCCAGGCTCACCAGGGCCACCGCCAGCAGCACCGCCAGCAGGGGGCCAGGGGCCTGCGGATGGCGCCGCTGCACCAGCAGCAGGAACGCGAGAACCCCGAGCGCCAGCAGCAGGGTGGGGGCGTGGATCGATCCCGGGTTCTGCAGCAGTTCCAGCAGCTGGCCCGGCAGCGACTCACTCTCGAGCGCCATGCCGCAGATCTTGCCGATCTGACCGGCGATCATGATCATGGCCACGCCGGCCATGTAGCCCACCAGGATCGGCTTGGAGAGCAGATCAGCGAGGAAGCCGAGCCGGGCCCAGGCGCCCACGAAGCACACCAGCCCCACCAGCAGGGCCAGCAGGCTGCTGAGTTCGGTGGCGGCCAGCCCATCCCCCGCCGCCAGGGGCGCGATGGTGGCCGCCGTCAGCACGGCGGTGGTCGATTCCGGCCCCACCGACAGCTGGGGGGAGGAGCCGATCAGGGCATAGAGCAGAAGGGGTGGCAGGATCGCCCACAGTCCGTGGATCGGCGGCACCCCGGCCAGTTCGCCATAGGCCAGGCACTGGGGCACCAGGTAGGCCGCCACCGTGAGCCCGGCCAGCCCATCGCCCCGCCACCAGGCGGGTTGATAAGCGCACAGACGGCGGAGGCCGGGCAGCCAGGCGGTGATTCTGCTCAGGTGATCACTGTGGGCCGCTCCATGCCCGTGCGCTCGCGGATCTCGGCCAGGTTGTCGATCGCGGTGATCAGATCGCCGAGGGCCGTCTGGGGGTCCTGGCCCAGATCACCACCGGGCGCCACGAAGCTCTCCAGGTACACGCGCAGGGTGGCGCCCTGGGTGCCGGTTCCGGAGAGGCGCAGCACCACTCGGCTGCCGTCGTCGAGCAGCAGGCGCAGGCCCTGACCGCTGGTGAGGGAGCCGTCGACCGGATCGGTGTAGGCGAAGTCGTCGGCGGTGGCGATCGTGCGGCCGGCGAAGCGGCTGCCGCCGAGCGAGGGCAGCATCCCCTTCACCCGGTCGTAGAGGCCGTGGGCGGCGTCGCTGGCGATCGCCTCGTAGTCGTGGCGGGAGTAGTAGTGACGGCCGTAGGTCTGCCAATGCTCGCCGATCACCGTGGACACGGGGCAGCCGCGCACCGCCAGGATCTGCAGCCAGAACAGCACCGCCCAGAGGCCGTCCTTCTCGCGGATGTGGTTGCTGCCGGTGCCGAAGCTCTCCTCGCCGCAGAGGGTGATGCGGCCGGCATCGAGCAGGTTGCCGAAGAACTTCCAGCCGGTGGGTGTCTCGAAGCAGGGGATCCCGAGGGCGCGTGCCACCACGTCGGCGGCGGCGCTGGTGGGCATCGAGCGGGCCACGCCCGCCAGGCCGCCTGAGTAGCCGGGCGCCAGGGTGGCGTTGGCGGTGAGCACCGCCAGGCTGTCGGAGGGGTTCACGAAGCAGCGGCGCCCCAGGATCATGTTGCGGTCGCCGTCGCCATCGCAGGCGGCGCCGAAGTCGTAGGCGTCGCTCTCCAGCAGCAGAGCGGCCAGCTCGTGGGCGTAGGTGAGGTTGGGGTCGGGATGGCCGCCGCCGAAGTCCTCGAGGGGAACGCCGTTGCGCACGGTGCCCGCGGGAGCCCCCAGCAGCCCTTCGAACAGGCGGGTGGCATAGGGGCCGGTGACCGCGTGCATGGCATCGAACGCCAGGCGGAAATCGCTGCGCAGCAGGGCGCCGATGCGCTCGAAGTCGAACAGCTGCTGCATCAGCGCCACGTAGTCGTCGACCCCGTCGAGCACCGTGACATCCATGTCGCCGAGGCGATGGTCGCCGGGATGGTCGAGGGGGATCGCCTCGGCGTCGAGGATCCGGTAACCGTCGAGGCTGGTGGTGGCGGCGTAGATGGCGTCGGTGAGCGATTCGGGGGCGGGGCCGCCGTTGGCGCCGTTCACCTTCACGCCGAAGTCACCGTCGGGGCCGCCGGGGTTGTGACTGGCGGAAAGGATGATGCCGGCCACGGCCCCCCGGCTGCGGATCAGGTGGGAGGCGGCCGGAGTGGAGAGGATGCCGCCGGTGCTGAGGATCAGACGGGCCACCCCGTGGGCCGCGGCCATGCGGCTGATCACGTCGATGGCGTGGCGGTTGCCGTGGCGGCCGTCGCCGCCCACCACCAGGGTGCCTCCCTCGATGCCGGGCACCACCCGCAGGGCCGCCTCCACGAAGCTCTCGAGATAGTGGGGCGTGGCGAACTGCCTGGTGCTCTTGCGCAGTCCCGAGGTGCCCGGCTTCTGGTCCTGGAAGGGATGCTCCAGCGCCACCTGGCGCACGAGGGTGGACATCGGCATGGCAGGAGCCGGGCTGGGGTTCTAACGCTAACCGTCCCCCCCGCTCCGTCCGGGTGTCGGGCGCGTCACTCGTTGGCGGCAGGAACACTGGGTAACGTTGGGGTCCTGGTGGACGATCCGATGACCCTGCGCCCCCTCGGGCTCGCCTGGCTGGCCGCCGGGCTGCTGATCGCCCCCGCAGCCCGTGCCGCCACTCCGATCCCCTACACCGAGGCGGTGGCCAACAGCCGCACCACGGCCCACATGGTGCTCGACAAGGTGGCGGCCGAATCGTGCCTGCGCGGGCGGCTCAACCGGGCGATGATCAAGCTCTCCGACAGCTGCGCCGCCCAGGGCGAGCGCAGCGAGCTCTGCCGCCTGGCCGACAAGGTGGCAGCCACCACACCGATCACGCCCGATCTGATGGTGGAAGCCTCGCAGCGGATCCTCCAACTCACCGAGCCGGTCGCCGCCCAGGCAGGCACGCGCTGACGGGCCGGAGCTACTTTCCGCCCCCGAACGAGAAGCTGCCGCCACCGCCACCGGCAGGAGCGGCCGGCTTGGTGTCCTTGGCGGGAGCCACGGGCTGGCGGCAGAACACGGTCACCTCCCGAGCGGCCTTGTCGATCGGGTCGCGGCGCTCAAGGCTGTTGGCGGGAGCGGCCACCGCCAGCTGGCGGATCTGCCAGAGCGCGTCCTTGCAGCTGCCCGAAAGCCGGCGGTGATCGAGCAGCGGGTCGGCCTGGAGGCGGGCCTGGTCACAGGCTTCCGCCGTGTTCTCCCGCCCACAGGCCAGGGTGCTCAGCTGGATCTGGCGGAAGGTTCCTGCCGGTGGGTAGGTGTCGAGATCGGGTCTGGCCCCCACCGGCGCGGTGGTCACCAGGCAGGCCAGGCCGATCCCGAGCCTGGCCAGCAGCTGCAGGGGTAAGGCGGGGAGCGCTGCCATGGCGGCCGGAGGGAGTGGATCCATCCTGCCGGGTCAGGGCAGGGGAAACCCCTGACGCAGCCGGTCCTGTTCCCGTACCCAGCGGTGGGCGATCACCGGTCCCGCCCAAGGGGCCAGCGCGCTCAGCAGGACGCGCAACCAGCCCTCGCGCCGCAGCCGTTCGGCCCGCGCCGCCTCCCGCCGCTGGTCCCGTTGCACGGCCTGGAGCTCGGGCAGGCGCAGGGCCGTCACCGAGGCTGCCGCGGCATCGATGGCAGCCGCCTCGGAGGTTGCCAGCACCGGGCGGAGGCGTTCGGCCGCCACCACCGCGTCGCGCAGGGCCATGTTCAGCCCCTGGGCCCGCAGCGGGCTCAGCGGATGGGCGGCGTCGCCCAGCAGCAGCACCCCGGGTGCCTGCCAGCGAGGGGCGAGCCCCACCTTCACCGCGAGCCGCAGCGGCCCCTCGATGGCCGGCTCCTCCAGCTCCCGCAGCAGGGACGCCAGAGCGGACGGTGCCGCCGAGGCCCAGCGCTCCCGCCAGGCGCCGGGGGTGGCCGGTGGTGCCCCGGCGTCGCCGTCGGCCCGATCCAGCCAGCCCAGCTGCAGGCCGCCCCGGGCGGAGGCGAACAAGGCCCAGCTGTCGCCGCCGCCGATCACCGTGAGGAAGCGGCCGCCGAGTTCGGCGGCGATCACCCCGGCCGCCGGCCCCGAGAGGCGGAACCAGAGCACTCGGAGCCCGGCCTCCTCCTCCTCCTCCAGGGGGAGCGACGCCAGACGTCGCAGAGTTGAGCTGCGGCCATCGCAGGCCACCACCAGATCGGCGGCCAACCGGCGGCCATCGGCGAGTTCCACGCCGCTCACCCGGCCCCGTTGCCGCAGCAGGCCCACCACGGCGGCGCCCAGTTGCAGCCGGCAGCCGGCGGCCTGCGCCTGTTCGAGCAGATGGCGCAGCAGGGCGGGCTGGTCGACCAGGTGGCAGGCGGGACCGGCGTCGAACGGTTCGTCGACGGCGAACAGCGGGCGCCCCTCCAGCGCAAAGCTCCAGCCGGCGAGCGGCCGGTGGGGCACGGAGGGCGGCAGCGGCCAGACCCCCAGCCGTTCCAGCGCCTCCAGCCCGCTGGGCATCAGACCTTCGCCGCGAAAGCGTCCGAGGGCATCGGGGGCGGCTTCCACAAGTTCCACCTGCCCCTGCCCCTGGCGGACGAGGGCGAGAGCCAGGCCGGCCCCCGCCGGTCCCGCTCCCACGATCAGAATCCTGGCCACCGGCTGGAGTGCGGCGTCAGGTGAAGGAGTTGTAGTTGCGGTCGCTGTCGGCTTCCGCGGGTGCCTGCACCCCCAGCAGATCGTGCTTCTTGGTGAGCAGGTAATCCACCAGTTCCTGCTGAAGGGTGAGCAGTTCGCTGGTGCAGCCGCGGAAGGCGGCCCGGTGGCGGATCTCGTCGTGGCGCGTGTGCAGATCGCGCAGCATCAGGTTGATGGCGTCCAGACGCGGGGTATGGATGCGGGGGTTGGGCACCGGATCCATCAGTTCGCGGGAAACAGAAACCGTTCAGATCGTAGACGCCGCCTGCCCAGGCTTCGCCCGGCCGGTGCGCTGGCTGCCGCTGCCGCAGCGGAGCCGCTGGCGCTGGAGCTTGCGCTGCAGCCGTGCCGTGATCCCCAGCTCGGCGCCGCGCCAGAGGCGGTCGATCTCCGCTTCGAAGTGGTGCGCCAGCAGGGGGGAATCGAACAGCAGCAGGGTTTCGTCATTGGTGTGGGCGGCCGCCGGACTCCAGTTGAACGATCCGCCGATCACCCAGCGCCCATCGAGCACCGCCAGTTTGTGGTGCAGCTTGTCGCCGCCGGCCAGCCTGGGCGTGCCCACGCCTTCATGGGCCTGGCGCCAGGGTCGGTTGCCCTCCTCCAGGCGGCAGTGGTGGTCGGGGAGGCTGGTGCCGAGCAGGTCGAGCACTTCGCTGAAGGAGCGGCTGGCGAAGCCAGGATCTGCCAGCAGCCGGATCTTCACCTGCCGCTGGCGAAGGGTCGCCAGGCCATTGGCCAGCTCCTGGGAGGAGAGCACGAACAGGGCCAGATCGAGCCGGCGGCGGCTGAGGGCCAGCCGCTGCTGCAGCCAGCGCAGCCCGTGATGGGGATCCCGGCGGCGATGGGGCGCGAACAGCACCTCCACCATCGTGTCGCCGACCCGCACCCGCTGGGCGGGGCCGCTCTCCTTGGCCAGGCCGAAGCGGCTGTCGGGCCGCCCGCCGGGGCCGTCGCCCCACATCCGCGCGTGCTCGGCGGCGAACAGCGAGGCCAGGGCGGCACCCTCGAGCCGCAGCAGGTGGTTCACGTTCCCCCTGGTGCGGGGATCGTCGCCATCGCCGTGGATGCAGGAGGGGCTGAAGTTGGCCGAGCCCGTGACCACCACGCTGCGATCGGCCACCAGGAACTTGTGATGCATCAGGCCGCTGCCGGCGCTGCCGTCGGCGGTGTCATCGAGCAGCGGCACGCCCGCCCGGCGCAGGATCGCCACCGCGTCCCCGTGCCCAAGGGCGCGCAGCTGGGCCACGCGCTGGCGCTGGTGGGGGCTCAGGTCGATGAGGTGCTGCTCGCTCCAGGGTGTGCTGTAGGTGTTCTCGAGCACCACCTGCACCCGCAGCCCGCGTCGGTGCTGCTCCGCCAGGGCCTCCGCCACCTTCGGCAGCGAAAGCTCCTGCACCGCCACCAGGATCTCGCGGCGGGCGCCGCGGATCGCTTCGAGGATCAGGGCCTCGAGATCGTCGCCCTGGCGCCAGTGGCCGCTGAGCGGACTGCGGTAGCGGCTGTCGCCGCGGTGGTTGAAGGCGACCCGGATGCCCGGCGGCAGGGGCAGGGCCGCTGCCGCCGGGCCTTCCAGACGGGCGGGGGCGGGCTGGCAGCCCGTGAGCCCCAGCGACAACACGACGCCGGCCATGCAGGCAGCCAGCCACGGGTAATGCGGCACGGGGGCCCTGCGGAGGTCGCCTGCAGGATTCCCCCGGCCGGGCCGTGCGCTGCCGACGCCGCGGGTGGGCTCAGTGGTGCCCGGGCATCTCGGAGGTGCGCAGCATGGCTGCGAACCAGAGGGTGCCGATCACCACGGCCGCCAGCACGCCGGCGCCGATGCCCACCCGCACCATCAGCAGCGGCACCACCAGCGGGAAGAGCAGCGAGCCTGCAACGGGCGTGGCGGCCACAAACAGCCGCAGGGCACCTCCGGCCGGCGGCCGGGAGGGAGCATTCACAGGATCCATCAGAACCACTCGGCGACGGCCTGGTGGGCGGGATTGCTGTGATCCTCGGGGGTGGAGCGCTTGAACTCGAGGGTGATGGAGCGCTTCTGCTCGCCGTCGG
>JANWUR010000006.1 GCA_024958655.1 Cyanobium sp. FGCU6
CCGACGGCGAGCAGAAGCGCTCCATCACCCTCGAGTTCAAGCGCTCCACCCCCGAAGCCAACGTCAACACTCGCGAAGCCGCCGTTCCCGAGTGGTTTTAAGGGGCCACCAGCCTGGCGGCCAGCTCCGCCAGGCTGGCCTCAGCGTCATCAAAGCCGGCAGGCACGCTGACAACCCGATCGGCCTCACCTTCCCCAAGCGGTTGCCAACGCCGCAACTGATCCTCCAGAACCTCGGCATCGGCGTCGGAGGGATCACCGCCGCACCGCTGCCGCCGCTCGATTGCTGAGCGAGCCCAGGCCGGATCCACACTGAGCTCCAGGATCAGAAAGTGAGCTCCCCTGGTCTTAGCGAGCTCGCGAAGGATGTGGCGATGCTCCGGCGCCAGGAAAGTGGCGTCCACGATCAGTGAAAGACCAGCCTTCAGCAGCGCCGTGGCGCACTCCGGCAGGCGCGTGTTGTAGAGCCATCGGCTTGTTCCGGGGTCGTAGAGCCCGGGCACGGCACCGCCGCTGGGGCCGTCGAGGGGCAGGCCGAAGGCCCGCTTGCGCTCGAGGTCGGAGCGCAGATGGATCCAGCCGAGGCGGCGGCAGAGGCGGCGTGCCAGGTGACTCTTGCCGCTGCCTGACACCCCGTGGGTGATTGCCAGGGTAGGCGGAGCTGACGGTTTTATGCTGCTGCGCCGCGCCAGCTCCAGGTAGGCGGTCAGGGACTCCTCCTGGAGCTCATGTTCCTCTGGCATCAGGTCGGCCTGAGCGAGCCGAAGCGCCGCCACCTTGGCCCGCACCAGCGCCCGGTAGGTGAAATACCAGTGCCAGGTGGCCATTCCGGTGTAGTCGCCGCTGCACTCGAGCCATCGGTTCAGCACCCGGGCGGCCAGATCGGGCCGCCGGCGCCGCTCCAGGTCCATCGCCAGAAAAGCCATGTCGCTGATCCCATCGATCCAGCGCAGCGCCGCACTGAACTCGATGCCGTCGAAAACCGTGATCCGCCCCTGCAGCCAGGCCATGTTGCCCAGATGCAGATCGCCATGGCACTCCCGGATGCGGCCTTCGGCACGGCGACGCTCGAACACGGGGGCAAGCTCCGCAGCACTGCGCTCGCTCCAGCTCCGAAGGGCGTTCAGCGGTTCGGCAGCCACCCCGCAGGACTCCAGGGCCGCAAGGTTGGCCAGGGCGGGCTCGCGCACGGCGGCCGCACTCCCCCAGGGGCTCGCGGCTCCGGCGACGGCCGCCTGCCCGTGAAAGAGCGCCAGCCGTTCCGCCAGAACCTCAAAGGCTTCCGGATCCAGTCCGCCTCTCTCCAGCACGGCAGGCAGCAGATCACCCTGATCGAACTCGGCCATCTGCACCGCCCATTCGATCGGCGCGGCCGCACCTGCAGCACCCGCCCCCCGGACCCGGGCCCGCTCGGGTGGCCCCTCGATGGCCACCACATCCAGGTAGAGGGCGGGGGCGAGCCTGCGGTTGAGTCGCACCTCCTCGAGACAGGCCTGGTGACGGAGCTCGAGGCTATGGAAATCGACGAAGCCGAAGTTCACCGGTTTCTTCACCTTGTAGGCGAACGAGCCGGTGAGCAGCACCCAGGAGATGTGGGTCTCGATCAGCCTGATGGCACCGACAGGGTGGTCGTAGGCCCCGGGCCGGAGCAGGCGTGCGATCAGCGGCTCCATCGGCAGGAGCTCACGGCAGACGGTTGATCCGCCGCACCTGCCAGATCAGCAGCGACTCCATGGGCGTCCAGAGCAGGAAGGGCAGCAGCGGTGGCAAGGCGCCGGGGCTCACACGCCAGAGCGCCAGGGCAAGCACCACCCCATAGCCCCACACCCCCAGCAGGGCGAGCGCACCGGCCCCCACCCGGTGGGAGCGGCACAGGAACCAGGTGGCGGTCTCGGCCAGGGCCACCAGGGCCAGGAAGCAGGCGATCACCAGCGGATTGCCGGTGTTGTCCCAGGCACGCACGGCGCCGAGGTAGATGCCGGCGTAGATCAGCAGCCACAGCACGGGCAGCCAGAGATGAAAGCTCTTCCAGGCCGGACGCCGCAGGCCGCGGAACCAGGCGAAATCCTCGGCGCTGGGGTTGATCGTGATGATCACCGTCAGCATCAGCACGAGGATGACGAGCCAGGCAGGCACTGGGGAGGGAAGCGATGGTGTCATTCAACCTCCCCGCAGCGAGGAGGCCCAGGGGAGGGGATGCGGAGAAGCTGGAGGTCTGTAGCCTGAAGAGGTCCGCCCGCGACACCGACCATGCATACCCACGACATGGAGAACCATGACAACCTCTACGCCGACGAGGGCGTGATGGTCATGGGAGAGACAGCGGCCGATGCCCGCAGCCACGCCCTCTGGGCCGTGGCAGCGGTGGCCCTGATGGTGGCGGGGCTGGGCATCGCCCTGATCCTCACCTGAGCCGGCTGACTGCGGCGGGCTGGGATGACGGAGCACCGTCGGCCCAGCCCGCCCGGGCCGTGTCGATGAGCTGGCCGTACATCTCATTGAAGAAGTGGCTGAGCGAGGGGTTGCTGGCCCGAGGTCCGCTGATCGTGTCGGCCGGCAGGGCTGCCTCGAGAATGTCGAGCAGCAGGGCCACCTCCCGGGTGCGCAGCTGAAGGAGATGCTCACCGCCCTGATGGAGAACCCTCATCGCCCGGAACCGAAAGATTGTCTTAAACCTAGACCCGTTCTGTCCTGATCCGGATCGCATGTCGGAGATCCGTCGAGATCATTGGCGGAACCGGCCGACCCGCTCCCCGCAGCCAGGCCCAGCTCCCGCCAGCAGAGGCTTCCCGGGACCGGCGGCACCCACAGCTGCAACCTCAGCGGCACTGCGGCACCGGCGCGGCAGACCAGCCGGCCGCGGCGGAACCGTGCGGAAGGAACACCCCACACGGGCGGCAATGGACGCTGCGGCGGCCAGGGGGAGGGATAGCCCAGACACTCCAGCAGCAGGGGCAGCAGACGGCTGGCCGGCAGCACATGCTGGGCCTCGGCCAGCGGCCGCAGGCGCCGAAGCAGCAGCTCCGGACTGCACTCGTCGAGGATCAGGTGCAGGGCACACCAGCCTGGAAACCCCAGGGCACTGAGCAGGGTGGCGCTGGGCATGGCAGGAACGGGGCGGCTGTCCATTCGCCAGTGCCACCGGCGATCCCATCCGGGGCAAAGCCCCTGCGGGCACTGGCAGGATCAGCGTCGCTCCACCCCGCTGCACGCCCCGTGACCCCCACCGAGCCCCGTCGTCCCGCCTGGCTGAACTGGTTGATCCTTGCTGCCTTCCTCTGGTCGAGCTGGCAGTTGGCCGGCCTCTGGTTCGAGCGCCTGCATGGGGGCTGAATCAACCACCGGGCGGACCCGGCGGCGGTCCCAGGGGAGTGGAGAGCGCCCGGAAGATCCGCACGCCGCCGCCCACCAGCAGCAGCAGGGCCAGCAGCGCCAGGGCCACCACCATCAGCACCCCGGCCAGCTGCAGCACGCCGATGCTGAGATGGCTGAGGCCCGTGATCAGGTTGGCGATCGCATTGCTCACCAGCAGCAGGGCATCGAGGCGATCGGGGATCTGCATCAGCCCCAGCAGCAGGCCGGCTCCGGCCGCCCCCAGCAGCAGGCCTGTGCCGACCTGGCGCCAGCGTGGTCGTGGCCCCCGCCGGCGGGGAACGGCCCGGCGCGGTCGCCCTCGCGACGGCCGGAGTGCAGGGGAGGGAAGCTCCAGCGGCCGGGCCGGCTGGGGTCGGGGCGGCTCTGTCATGGCGCCGGTCGACGGGCGACGGAGCGGTTCAAGGTTCGAGCGGGTAGCCCGCCCCCCGCATCCAGCGCTCGAACTCCATCAGCACAAGCTCGTTCGGGCAATCGATCAGGGAGAGGGCATGGACGGTGCAATCCCCATGTCCGCCATGGTGGAGCGAGAGATGGAAGTCATCACCGCTGAGGCCGCACACCTCCGGGTCGCTGCGAACGACCACATCGAGGGCAGCACCGAGCCGGGCCACCCGTCGGCGCAGTTCCGACCAGGAGAGGGACATCGCGACAGGGAGGATCAAGGAAGATTTGAACTCCAGTGTTACCGCACGAGCGGCAACGTCAACGGCGCGGCAGGGAAGCCGGCGGCGGCGGCGGCGGCACCGGCCGGGTGAGGTTCTCGCGACGGCCCCCCCCGTCGGGGGCAGGGAGCGGCGGCAGAGGCAGAAGCGCGGCGACCCCGGCGGCCAGGCCGAGAGCGAGAGCCCCGCCCAGCGGGGCGGCCAGACGGCGGGCCAGCGGGGTGCGGCGGCTCAGTTCACGGTGGCGCAGCGGTCGCGGTGGTGGCAGGGGCAGGGGCAACTGCAGACGCGGATCCAGGCGCATCTGGTCGAGCACCCGCACCAGATCGGCCAGTTCGGCATCATCCAGTTCCAGCTGCAGTGGTTCGACACCGGGCTGGCTGCTGCGCAGCTGCAGGCGATGGCGCCCCCTCCCTTCACCGGCGGGCTCGATCGAGACGGGCGCCTCCGGATCGCCGAAAGGCCGCTCCACACCGCTGATCAGGTGGCGGGCATAGGGGAGCACGGCCGCCATGAGGGCCTCGAGGTGCTCGCGGCGCCCCTCGAGCTGGGGCCTCCCCAGCCATTCCAGCGACCAGCGGGTCAGGATGCCGATCGCCTCGGATGACTGACCCGCGGAGACATCCGGCAGACCATCGAGCTGCAGGCGGCAGCTGATCTGGTCGTAGCGCAGGCTCTGCTTCATCGGGGCACTCTGGATCATCGGCTCAGCCCACCGCATCCATCAGGCTGGCCTTCATCCGCTCGAAGCCACCGGTGCCGGCGGCAAAGGCCAGCGAGCGGATCAGCTGCAGCCGCTCCTCAGCCCCCTCCTCCGCATCAAGAAGAGTCTGGATGCCGCTGCGGCGGGGATTCATGCGCTCCCGCAGCAGTTCGCCCAGGCGGTGGTGGAAAAGCTCCCAGCGGTGCTCGGTGACCGCCGCCGGCTCCCCCCCGCTCAGAAGGGAGCGCAACATCGGGTAGAGCCGATCGGCCATGACACAGAGGATGCGAATCAGCGCGTCGGTTTCGGCAGCGGCCAGCTCGCCCCGTCGGCACACCCGGCGCAGCGGGTTGTGGCAGCGACGCTTCCACAGTTCCACCCGGTTGGGGAACAGGCCGCCGTACCCGAGCTGCTGGCTCAGCCAGATCATGGCTTCGCCGCCATTGAAATCAAGGGCTTCCAGGCAGAGAAGCATCAGATCGAGCCGCTCCACCCCCCGCCGAGGGAGAGGGCGTTCGTCGGGTGGCGTGGGGCCGAGGTCCTGGGTCATGGCTGCGATGATGCCAGCGGCTGCGTCCCTCCGTCACCCGGTGGGTGCCGCATTCCTGCTCGATGCCCTCCGCCATGACCTCCTCCAGCTCCGGCACCGATCTGCGCCGCTGGGTGCGTGATGTGCCCGATTTCCCCAAGCCGGGCATCCTCTTCCGCGATCTCACCCCGTTGATGCGGGATCCGGAGGGCTGGCAGGAAACCGTGCGGCAGCTGTCGGCTGTGGCAGAAGCGCTGCAGCCGGATCTGATCGTCGGCATCGAATCGCGGGGCTTCATCGTCGGCACCAGCCTGTCCACCGCCCTGGGCCTGGGCTTCGTGCCGGTGCGCAAACCTGGCAAGCTGCCTGGTGCTGTGCACGGGATCGACTACAGCCTCGAGTACGGCACCGACCGGCTGGAGATCCATGCCGACGGCTTCGAGGACAACCCCCGGGTGCTGATCGTCGACGACCTGCTGGCCACCGGCGGCACCGCTGCCGCCTGTGCCGAACTGGTCACGCTGGCCGGCGGACGCCTCTGCGGCTTTTCCTTCGTGGTGGAACTGGCCGACCTGCAGGGCCGCAGCAAGCTGCCCGATGACGTGCCGGTGGAGTCGCTGATCCTGTACTGAGCGGATCCTGCAAAGAAGACCAAACAGCCGTAGGTGTGAGATCAGCAGGGATTCAGATCTGCTGCTGGTCCTGCCAGGTGAGCAGCCGATCGAACTGTTCCAGGCTGATCAGCCCATAGCGCCAGAGCACCACCGGCAGGGGCGCCTGCTCGAGCTGAGCCTGGCGCAGGCCGAGTTCGAGGGCGCTGTCGGCCAGGCCCACCTGATGGCGCAGGTAGCGCAGCAGGGCGGACGGGGGAACGGGCTGGGGGCAGGTGCTGATCACCACCCCTGCACTGTGTCGAGCTGGCGGGCCGCTGGCAAGGGGCCGTCGGTCATCCCCCCGAGCACGAGGCGCCGCAGGGGAGAGAGGCGGGCCAGGCCCAGAAGGGCAAGCCGCCGCAGCGGAAGCAGGAGCGCCAGCCGGTTGGAGAACACCCGCACCAACAGATCGGTGGCCAGCAGGGTGAGGATCAGATCAGGCCAGCGGCGCCAGGCGTAGGCGGCGCCGATCTGCCGGGGAGCCAGGCGGCCGCGGGCTGCCCGCTCGGCCAACCGCTGCAGCAGTTCCACATCACGCCAGCAGAGATTGAGCCCCTGGCCGCCCACGGGGTGGCAGCGATGGGCGCTCTCCCCCACCAGCACCGTGCTGCCGCGGTGCAGGCGGCGGGCCAGCAGCAGGGCCACCGGGAAGCTGCGCGGGCGATCCAGCAGGGCATCGGGCTGGAGGTCATCGGGGAGAACCCCGGCCAGTTCATCGAGGAAGGTGGAGTCCGGCAGGTCCTGCCGCCGCAGGCATCGCTCCGCGGGCGCGCTCCAGACGAGCTGGAACTGGCCGCCGCCGAGGGGGAGCACGGCAAAGGGCCCCTCGGGCCGCAACAGTTCCCAGGCTTCGTCGTCGCCGCAGCCGCGCAGGACCACCTGGACGGTGAGGCAGGCCTGGCGGTAGGGAATTCGCCAGCAGCCGATGCCCAGTGACGCCCGGGTGGGGGAGTCGGGGCCGTCGGCCGCCACCACCAGGTCGGGTGGACCGGCAGCGCCGGCTGCCGCCGGGGCGTCGCCGAGGTGCAGGGTCACGGCAGGGTCGGCGGCCAGGCGATCCAACAGGGTGGCCATCACCGGCTGATGCAGGCCGATCCAGCCCACAGCTCCATCGGGCCGAGCGCCACGGGGCTCCCCCAGATCCTGGAGGCCGAAATCGGCGCCCCGCCCCAGGGCGAGATCCAGCAGGCGCAGATGGCGGAACGGAACAAGATGAGGCGCAAGAGATCCCCAGAGATCGAGGCGGCGCAGCAGACGCGCGCTGGAATGGGTGAAGGCGTAGGCCCGGCTGCGGCGGCTCAGGGCTTCGGGCCCGAGCGGATCATGGAGATCCACCCGCCAGCCGGCGGCCGCCAGGGCCAGGGCGCAGAGGGCGCCCGTTGGACCGGCGCCGTTGACCCGCGCGTGGAGTCGGGGAGGCATCGCAGCGCTCAGGAATCGGACACAACAACGCCGCAGCAGAGTCTGCTGCGGCGCGGAGGGAGTTTGGCGGCGGGCTTGAAGCCCGCCGGGAGCAAACTCAGAGGCGATCAGCCGATGCCGAGCAGGCCGCGGGTGAAGGCTTCACCGCCGAGGGCGAACTCGGTGGCGATCAGGGCAATGAAGCCGAGCATGGCCATGCGGCCGTTGAGCAGCTCGGCGCGCTGGTGGAATCCCCAGCCGTTCTCAGCAGCGTCCACCACTTCCATGCGGGGCTCGGTGGCGAAGGCATTGAGGCGGCCGCCGTCTTCGGTGGTGACGGTGGCGCCGCGGATGGCGGCGGGAGCGGTGGCGGAGGCTTGAGCCATGTCCTTTTGAGAAGTGTTACGGGAACTGTAACGCAATGTTGCGACCCTGTGGGCAGCCGGTCGCGCCCGGGGCGCCCCTTCCCCTCCTCAACCCAGTCGCCGCAGGCAGAGTTCCTCGAACGCCGGACGCAGCAGGTACGGGTATTCCCCCACCCACAGCTTCAGCTGGGGCAGCCAGGCATCGCTGATCGCGCCGATGCGGGAGAAGTCACGCCGCTCGCTCAGCACCAGGGCACGCACCACCATCCCGGGGCGGATCACCTGATGCTTCTTCTCCATCGGGAAGCGGATCTGGCCCAGATAGCCGTCTTCGTCTTCGATCTCCAGGCACAGCCAGGTGCGCCGGTTCTCCACCAGCTCCAGCCGGCCGGCGGCATCCGCCTGCTCCCGGCGGTTCTCCACCACCTCCCGGCTGAAGCGATCGGCCACCACGCCCTCGAACAGGGCGGCGGCCGGGTAGCGGCGCAGGGTGGCGTTGCGACGGCCGGCCTCGATGATCGGCCCCCAGAGCACATAGAGAAGGAACACGAAGCCCGCCACCAGGAACACCGGACCGATCTGGCTGGAGAACAGCAGCGTCTGGCTGATCAGCAGGGCGATCACGCCGCCGATCACCGAGATCAGCACCCGTTGCAGGATCTTGCGGGGATCGCCGCTGCAGGCACTGAACTGGGGCCCGGTGGCCACCGCCGGGATCAGCCGGAACAATTCGCCCTCGCGCAGGGGGATCAGCATCGGTCCCCTCCGGGGCAGGGATGGGCTGGCCTGCTCACAGCAGCCGCTCCAGCCCGTACACCAGGCCGTCGAGAGCGCGAACCCGCCGCAGCGTGAGCAGAACCCCGGGCATGTAGGCACTGCGATCGATGGTGTCGTGGCGCAGGGTGTAGGTCTCGCCAGGAGCGCCGAACATCACCTCCTGATGGGCCACCAGCCCCGGAAGGCGGATCGCATGCAGCCGCAGGCCGCTCTCGCGCTGGCCACCGCGCACCCCCGTGAGGGTCTCGTGCTCCTCCACCTGCTGGGGGTTGAAGCTCTTGCCCAGCTCCTCCATCAACTCCGCCGTCTTGATGCAGGTGCCACTGGGGGCATCGGCCTTGCGGTTGTGGTGCAGCTCGGTCAGCTCGGCGAAGTCGTAGTAACGGGCCGCGGCGGCGGCGGCCTGCTGCAGCAGCACCATGCCCACCGAGAAGTTGGGGATCACGGCCCCACCCACGCCGGCCTTGGCGGCGAAGGTGGCCAGGTCCTCCAGCTGGACGGGGGAGAGCCCGGTGGTGCCGATCACAGGATGCACCCCGTAGGCGATCGCCGCCCGGGTGTGCTCGTACACCACCGAGGGATGGGTGAAGTCCACCAGCACCGCGCCGCCGCCGGGACCGGCGTTGCGCACCGCCTGGCTGGCCTGGCAGAGGGTGCCCTCGAAATCGGCGGTGATCGCCACCTCCAGCTCCCCGAGGCCCAGTTCAAGGCCGACATCCGCTCCTTCCTTGCCCGCGGTGGTGTCGATCGCACCCACCAGCGTGCAATCGGCCGCATCGCGCACCGCCTTCACCACCTCGGCGCCCATCCGGCCCAGGGCGCCGGCCACCACCACCGGGATCGCGGACGCGGGGGCGAGGGGGGACGGGGAGCTCGTCATGGCAGGGGAGCGGCCACAGGGAGGTGCAGCCGAGCCTATGGGGCGGCGCTCCTGTAACGCCTTCGCCGCTGCGCTCGCACAGTCCGTCGCTGCTACGTAGGCTCCTTCACATTGCTCAACTCACGGCACGCATGTTCACGCAGGTCCGCTCCGCCAACCGCCGGGTCAGCCCTGCGAGCCGCGACGGCCGCCCCGTGATGAAGGCGGTGTACGTGGTGCTCGAGCCCCAGTACCAGAACGCCCTCACCACCGCCGCCACGGCGATAAACGAACAGAATGGCGCCCTGGCGATCGACCTGAGCGGCTACCTGATCGAGGAACTGCGCGATCCCGCCAACTACGCCGACTTCTGCGCCGATGTGGCCGAGGCCGACGTGTTCATCGCCTCGCTGATCTTCATCGAGGATCTCGCCCAGAAGGTGGTGGAGGCTGTAGCCCCCCACCGCGATCGCCTCAAGGCGGCGGTGGTGTTCCCCTCCATGCCGGAGGTGATGCGCCTGAACAAGCTGGGCACCTTCTCGATGGCCCAGCTGGGCCAGAGCAAGAGCGCCATCGCCCAGTTCATGAAGAAGCGCAAGGAGAAGGGCGGCTCCGCGGGTTTCCAGGACGCGATGCTCAAGCTGCTCAACACCCTGCCCACGGTGTTGAAGTACCTGCCGGTGGAGAAGGCGCAGGACGCCCGCTCCTTCATGCTCAGCTTCCAGTACTGGCTCGGCGGCACGCCCGACAACCTCAGGAACTTCCTGCTGATGCTGGCCGACAAGTACGTGTTCCCCAGGGGTGAGGCGGATCGGCCCGAACTGCTGGTGGCTGATCCGGTGGTGTTCCCCGATCTGGGCATCTGGCATCCCCTGGCGCCCGGGATGTTCGAAGACCTGAAGGAATACCTCAACTGGAGCGCCAGCCGCTCCGACCTCAGCGACAAGGCACGCAAGGGACCGGTGATCGGCCTGGTGCTGCAGCGCAGCCACATCGTCACCGGCGATGAGGCCCACTACGTGGCCGTGATCCAGGAGCTGGAGTATCGCGGCGCCACGGTGATTCCGGTGTTCTGCGGAGGTCTGGATTTCTCCAGGCCGGTCAACCAGTTCTTCTACGACCCGCTGAATCCTGAACAACCGATTGTGGACGGGGTGGTGAGCCTCACCGGTTTTGCCCTGGTGGGCGGCCCGGCCCGGCAGGACCACCCCAAGGCGATCGATGCCCTGAAGCGGCTCAACGTGCCCTACATGGTGGCGCTGCCGCTGGTGTTCCAGACCACCCAGGAGTGGGAGGAGAGCGATCTGGGTCTCCACCCGGTGCAGGTGGCGCTGCAGATCGCCATCCCCGAGCTCGATGGAGCGATCGAACCGATCGTGCTGAGCGGCCGCGACGATGCCACCGGCAAGGCCCACACCCTGCAGGACCGGGTGGATGCGATCGCCGAACGGGCGATCCGCTGGGCCTCACTGCGCATCAAACCCCGCGACGAGAAGAAACTGGCGATCACGGTGTTCAGCTTCCCGCCCGACAAGGGCAATGTCGGCACCGCCGCCTACCTCGACGTGTTCGGCTCGATCTTCCGGGTGCTGGAGGAGATGAAGGCCAGGGGCTACACAATCGCCGACATGCCGCGCAGTCCCAAGGCGCTGATGCAGGCCGTGCTCATGGACCCGGAAGCCATGGAAGGGGCGCCGGAGCTGGCAATCGCCCATCGCATGAGCGTGGCGGAATACGAGCGGCTCACCCCCTACTCCGAGCGCCTCGAGGAGAACTGGGGCAAACCCCCCGGCACCCTCAACTCCGACGGCACCAACCTGCTGATCTACGGCCGCCACTTCGGCAACGTGTTCGTGGGGGTGCAGCCCACCTTCGGCTACGAGGGCGATCCGATGCGGCTGCTCTATTCCCGCAGTGCCAGCCCCCACCACGGTTTCGCCGCCTACTACACCTATCTGGAGAAGGTGTGGCAGGCCGATGCCGTGCTGCATTTCGGCACCCATGGCTCGCTCGAGTTCATGCCCGGCAAGCAGATGGGGATGAGCGAAACCTGCTATCCCGATTCGCTGATCGGCGCTCTGCCGAACCTCTACTACTACGCCGCCAACAACCCGTCGGAGGCCACGATCGCCAAGCGGCGGGGCTACGCCTCCACCATCAGCTACCTCACCCCGCCCGCCGAGAACGCTGGGCTCTACAAGGGGCTCAAGGAGCTGGGCGAGCTGGTGGGCAGCTACCAGCAGCTGCGCGAGAGCTCCCGCGGTGTGCAGATCGTTAACGCGATCGTGGAAACGGCACGCCAGTGCAACCTCGACAAGGACGTGGCCCTGGCCGAGGCCGATGCCGCGGAGCTGGACCTCGACGCTCGCGACGGTGTGGTGGGGGCGGTGTACCGCCAGCTGATGGAGATCGAGAGCCGGCTGCTGCCCTGTGGCCTGCACACGATCGGCAAGCCGCCCACCGCCGAGGAGGCGATCGCCACCCTGGTGAACATCGCCGCCCTTGAACGCGAGGAGGAGGGCCTGCGCTCGCTGCCGGCGCTGCTGGCCGAGAGCCGGGGCCGCAGCATCCAGGAGGTTTACAAGGGCAACGACGCCGGCGTGCTCGCCGACGTGGAGCTCAACCGGGTGATCACCGAAACCTGCCGGGCCGCGGTGGGCGCCATGGTGAGAGAGGTCACCGGCGCCGATGGTCGCGTGAGCCTGCGGCGCAACTTCGGCTGGTTCTTCGCGCTGCTGGAGCGCTTCGGCTTCCGCTTCCCCAGCCCCGCTCTGGCGGCCTGCCGCTACGCCGGCTTCCCTGAAGTGGATCAGGCCGAGCTCGATCGCACCTTCGCCTATCTGCGCTTCTGCCTCGAGCAGATCTGCGCCGACATGGAGATGGAGAGCCTGCTGCGGGCCCTCGATGGCGAATACGTGCTGCCGGGGCCCGGCGGCGATCCGATCCGCAACCCCGGCGTGCTGCCCAGCGGCAAGAACATCCACGCCCTCGATCCCCAGGCGATCCCCACCCGCGCCGCCATCGCCGCTGCCAAGGTGGTGGTGGATCGGCTGATCGAACGCCAGAAGGCCGAGCAGGGCGCCTGGCCCGAAACGATCGCCTGCGTGCTCTGGGGCACCGACAACATCAAGACGTACGGCGAATCCCTGGCCCAGATCCTCTGGTTCATCGGCGTGCGGCCCCTGCCCGATTCGCTCGGCCGGGTGAACAAGCTGGAGCTGATCCCCCTCGAGGAGCTGGGCAGACCCCGGATCGACGTGGTGGTGAACTGCAGCGGCGTGTTCCGTGATCTGTTCATCAACCAGATGGGCCTGATCGATCAGGGCGTGAAGATGGCGGCCGAGGCCGAGGAGCCCCTGGAGCTGAACTTCGTGCGCAAGCACAGCCAGGAGCAGGCGAAGCAGCAGGGGATCTCGCTGCGGGATGCGGCCACCCGGGTGTTCTCCAACGCCAGCGGCAGCTACTCCTCCAACGTCAACCTGGCGGTGGAGAACAGCACCTGGGAGGAGGAGGGCGAACTGCAGGAGATGTACCTCTCCCGCAAAACCTTCGCCTTCAACGCCGACAACCCCGGCGAGATGAATCAAAATCGCGAGGTGTTCGAATCGGCAATGAAAACGGCCGATGTCACCTTCCAGAATCTCGATTCAGCGGAGATCTCGCTCACGGATGTAAGCCATTATTTCGATTCCGATCCCACCAAGCTGATCGCCAACCTGCGCGATGATGGCAAGGCCCCGGCGAGCTACATCGCCGACACCACCACGGCCAACGCCCAGGTGCGCTCGCTGAGCGAAACGATCCGGCTGGATTCGCGCACCAAGCTGCTCAATCCCAAGTGGTACGAGGGCATGCTCAACTCCGGCTACGAGGGCGTGCGCGAAGTGGCCAAACGGCTCAACTTCACCCTCGGCTGGAGCGCCACAAGTGGCCAGGTCGACAACTTCGTGTACGAAGAGGCCAACGACACCTTCATCAACGACCCCGAGATGCGCAAGCGGCTGATGGAGCTCAACCCCCACAGCTTCCGCCGCATCGTGGGCACCCTGCTGGAAGTGAATGGCCGCGGCTACTGGGAAACCTCCAACGAGAACATCGCCCAGCTGCAGGAGATCTATCAGCAGATCGAGGATCGGATCGAAGGGGTGACGGAGGGCTGAGCCCCCCCGCACCCACTCCCTCTTCTCAGCGCGATCTCACTGAGTCTTGCGTTCCACGTCTTTTCCGCCCGATCAACCCCCCATAGCCTGAGACCTGGAGCGCGATGGCAATGGCGTGGATCGATCGGCACGCGCTGTCTGGCGCCTGGCAAGTCGCAGGCGGCGACATTCTTCGTCACCGAGAGCAGCTGGGGAACGGGTACCGACGTGGGTACGTTCGCCTGGGCCATCCACCAGGCCAACATCACGCAGGGACTCGACGTGATCTCGGTGGCCGATGGGCTGCAGATCAACGTGGATGGCGCCAACCAGACCAGCAGCCCCTTCAACCTGGCCACAATCTCCGATTCCGTGACCATCCTGGGCAACAACGCCCGCCTGGTTGGCAACCCCGAGTTCGTGACCAGCGGCGGCATTGATGTCACCAAGAACAACCCACAAAAGTTTATCAACGGGTTCGACATTCTCGCCACCCCATCGTTCTCCCTCCTGAAGATCGGCACGTTCAATGCCAATAACAGCGGCATCAACGTCTCAATCAGCAACCTCAACACCAACGGTCTCAACCGCATCGCCCAGGTGAACCAGGGGGCCTCGCTGCGCTACAGCGGCAGCGCCTTCGAGCAGTCGGTGAACTTCACCGGTGGCAGCACGGGCTGCTGCTTCTCAGGCTACGCAGGCTCCACGATCAGCCTCGACAACGTGCTGATCCGCGATGCCCACACCTTCAACAGTCCGATCGGCCTGGCGTTCGATGCGCTGATCTCCGCAGAGGATGCCACGCTCAACATCAGTAACAGCCGGATTGAACGTTCGGCCGGCGGTGGCGCCATCTCTCTGGTGGGCGGCGTCGCCAACGTGGTGAGCTCGGTGCTGTTCGGTTCCGGGGGTGTGAGCGCGGTGGGGAGCGCCAGCGCCGGAACTCTGAAGTTCGTCAACAGCCTGGCCTACCTCACCGGCCCGCAGGAGAACGGCGGGCTTGATGACGATGTGCGCAGCAATCGCTTCATCGCTGGCAGCGGCGGCGTGATCGAGGTGATCGCCTCCACGATCCTCTCCGACAACGCCACGATCCTGGGGAACCTGGATCGTGGCTACAACAACGGCGTTCCCCTCACCTTGGCCGGCGGCAGCATCCAGCTCAGCTCCTCCGCCGTCATGGCCACCCAGGTCGCCGGACTTGACGATCAGATCGCCTATGCCGTCACCACGGATGGTGGAAACTACAGTGCGGATGCGCTCTCCTGGGTACGGCCCACCGGCACCCAGGGAGCCAGCAGCCTGCAGACGCTGTTCAACCAGCCGGGCCTGCTCACCGGCCAGCCCGGTATCCCCGTAGCGGTGGCCTCCGTGGATCCGCTGGTGGAATTCCTGCTGCCCTATCCCGAGGGGGCCTACCCGGCCGTTCCCGGCGTGCTGCTGGGCGTGGTGCCCGATGCCGGGCCCGGGGGGGTCAACGAACTGCTCAACCCGATGGATGGCAACCCGATCACCACCGATGTGTTCGGCAATCCCCGCACCACCAACGGCCTGCGCAATGTGGGGGCGGTACAGGCGCAGGTCCCCGGGCCGTTGCCCCTGCTGGGGCTGGCGAGTGCCTATGGCTGGTGCCATCGCCTGCGGCGCCGCACCCGCGCCCTCAGCACTCCACGCCGGGGGAAGATCGAGGACTGAGCCAATCAGCCCAGTTCGAACGATGCCTCACATCCCCTTGCGTGAACCCCTGAGGGGTACGGGCCTTGCGCCGTTGCTGTCCACCAGGGATTTCGCCGAATGGGAAGAGGCCACGCACCGCACCCTCGGTCATCACCGCAGTCGCCTGGTCGGTCAGGCTGGGGGATTTGAGGCCCACTACCGGCTCGGCTGGGCAGGCCCTCTGCAGGTGCTGCACATTCGCGGCCGTGGAGAGGTGGAACTCCATCGCACCCAGCGCAGCAACGTGGTGCTGTGGCTGCCACTCCTTGGGCTGAGCGAGGAATGCATCAACGGCAACCTGCACAGCGCCGAATCCGGGATGGCCTTACTGTTCCGGCCAGGCGATGAGATGAGGGGCCGCAGCAGCCAGGAACTGGAGGGGATCTCGGTGCTGATGCCGGACACCCTGTTGCCTGGTGGCGGACCGTCCCTGCTGCAGCGGGGTCCCCGCGCCCGGGAGGTGGTTGACATGGCGCTGGAACTGGCCCAGGCCACGGCCTGCGGTCGACCTGGCATGGAGCACGGCGCCTTCGGCCTGGTGGAGGCGCTGCGAGCCTGGCAGCAGGAGCAGAACGATCCGGAAAAGGAGTGGCGGGAACGTCCTGGAGCGGCTCGGGCGAGGACGCTGGTGAATGAAGGGCTCGCCTGGATGAAGGGACGCCTGGGTGAGCCGTTCACGGTGACGGAACTGGCGGCGGGCCTGAGTTCATCAGTCAGGGCGCTGCAGTACGCCTTCCAACAGGAGCTGGGCCGGTCACCACTGGCAGAGGCCAGGCGTCAGAGGTTGCGCCTTCTGCGGGAACGGCTGCTCGACCCGCACCAGAGCCATGTGCCGATCGGCCTGGTGATGGCCGACTGCGGACTGCTGGCAGCAGGAAGCGCTGCGAGGGAGTATCGGGAACTATGGGGAGAGCTGCCGCGTGAGACGCGGCAGCAACGGACTCCATACGCAGGCCGGGGATCGAGGCTCAAGCCCCCGACTGACCGAGCTGTACGGGGATACGCGGCACCGGGAACCCGTTCTGACTGAGGGTGTCGGCGATCACGCGGTTGGTATCGAAATAGACCTGCCAGTAATGGTCATTGTTCGTGTAGGGACGGACTGCCAGGCGGGGGCCCCGCTCGGTGAAGGTAAGCAGTTCCACATCGGGGTCCTTGCCCGGGTACTGGTTGGGCACCGCCTTGAGGGCATCCTTGAGCAGAGCGATCGCACGATTCACATCGGCACTGCTGTCGAGCTGAGCCTCCAGTTCGACGCGGCGGAAGGGGTGGGAGGAATAGTTGACGATCGTGTCGCCGAAGAACTTGCCATTGGGGATGATATGACGCACGTTGTCGGGCGCGAGGACGGACGTCACGAACATTCCGATCTCCTCAACGGTGCCGGTGACACCACCAGCAGTGACGAAATCGCCGCTGCTCACCGGACGGAAGATCTGCAGAAAGACACCGGCGGCGAAGTTGCTGAGCATTCCGCTCCAGGCTGCACCGATCGCCACACCGGCACCGGCGAGAAGGGCGGCGAAGCTGGCTGTCTGGATGCCGAAGAACCCAAGGATCGCCACAGCCAGCACCACCCGCAGCAGGGCTCCGAGGATGTTGAGCAGAAAGCCGATCAGGGTGGGATCGAGTGTGCTCTTGTTGAAGGTGCGGCGGAGCACCTTGAGAACCATTCGGATCAGCCAGGTGCCCACAATCCAGAGGGCAACGGCACCGGCAAGTTTGAACAGGAACGGCACCAGGATGGTCACCACCATCGAGGGATCGGCAACCAATGTGGTGGGACTTGGCACAGCAGCCAGGAAAGACATTCGTCTTATTTTTCAGTACTGACAAAAAACCAAAGAGCCAGCACCCGTGTCAAGGAGAGGCCGCTGCCGGTGAGGAGACACACAAATCCTGGCCGCACAGCGCATCAGCCATCCTGGCCGTCTGCACAACCGGGCCTACATCGTGAACCCTCAGCACGGCGGCACCCCGGCTGATCGCCAGGGTACAGACCGCCACCGTTCCCCACAGCCGTGCCCGGGGTCTCGGTTCATCGAGCACAGTACCGATGAACCGCTTGCGCGAGGGGCCTACCAGCAGTGGGAAACCCTCGCCCGCAAGGCGATCCAGCCCCCGCAGCAGCGCCAGGTTCTGCTCGGAGCTCTTGGCGAAGCCGAGGCCAGGGTCCCAGAGGATCCGCTGCGGCTGCACCCCGGCGGCCAGCAGGTCGTCGGTGGCGTCGAGCAGCTCGGCCCGCACCTCCGCCAGCACATCGCCGTAGACGGCAAGCGCGTCCATGGCGAGGCTGTCGCCCCGGTTGTGCATCAGCACGTAGGGGCACCCGGCTGCCGCCACGAGGGCCGCCATCGCCGGATCGCGCAAGGTACTGCCGCCGCGCACGTCATTCACCCAGTCGGCCCCTTCCGCCAGGGCCACCTCGGCCACGGTGGCGCGGAAGGTGTCCACCGACAGCAGGGCGGTGGGATAGGCGCTGCGGAGTGCGCGGAGCACCGGCAGCAGCCGCTGCAGTTCGGACTCCGGCCCGATCTCGGATGCCCCCGGCCTGGTGCTCTGGGCCCCGAGATCCAGCACATCCGCCCCGGCCGCCAGCATCTTCCGGGCCTGGCGGACCGCGGCTTCCGGCCGATCGAAGCGGCCCCCGTCGCTGAAGGAATCCGGAGTGAGGTTGAGGATCCCCATCACCCAGGTGCGAGAACCATCCGGCAGCAGGGGCCTGCCCGAAGAGAGCGGATCCGCCGCAGGAGCCATCGCCGGGCACACAGATGCCCCCCATCCTGCTGCGCCACCCTCAGGGTTCGTCAGCGATCAGGGCCTCCAGCCAGTCGCGGTGAGGTCCCTGCTCCGGAAGCTCGATCACGAACTCCTGGCCGATGCGGGCCGAGCGCAGACGTACGCCATCACCCTGGCGCTGCCACAGCCCGGGATCGCGGTGGTAGCTGAGTGTTGGCGCCTGCGGCTCCGGCAACCACCAGCCGGGCAGCCGCCAAAGGCTGCGTGTGGGAGCATCCGGAGCGGTGAGCTGCCGGTGGGGGGTGGCCCGCTGGAACCGCCCGGCGGCCGGCGCGGCGGAGGCCACCAGCCGGGAGTCTGGGGCCGCCAGATAGAGGGTGTTGTGGGGATCGGCCCGCAGATCGGCGCGCTGATGGTGGGGATGGTCGGCCAGCCAGGGGTGCATCGCCAGGCAGCGCTCAGACTGCCGACCCAGGGGCAGAACCTCTCCCACCTCCAGCCAGCCGAAGATCAGATGCCGATCGGGGGCTCCACTCCGGTACACCCAGCGTCCCCGGCGGCGCTGCACGGAGCGGAACCAACCGAAGAACAGGAACAGATCCCCCGGGCCCACCCCCTCTCGCCGCAGGTGGCCGGCGGCGGCACCGGCCTGGCCCAGGCACGGGCGCCAGCCGGGCAGGGCAGCGGCCGGGGGCTGGAGCTGGGGATCCGCATGCACGCGCAAATCCGCAGCCAACCGGCCGCCACTGAGATCGCCCACCAGCTCAACGATCCGCCCGTTGCCGAGCGGCAGGGAGATCTCATCCAGGCGGGTGGTCTCGGCCGGATGGGGAATCGGCAGGGGCAGCAGGGTGCCGTCCGGCAGGATCGGACTGGGGATGCCGCCGTGGCGGGCGTCGAATCCCTTGCGGGAGAGCACCAGCTTCACCACGTCGCCTCGCAGGCTCCCGGGCCCGTCGGGCCGGCATCAGGCGGCCACCGGCACCTGGTAGTTGACGATGCGGGCGAAGCCCACCGGATCGAGCGAGGCGCCGCCCACCAGCACGCCGTCGATGTCGCTCTGGGCCATCAGCTCATCGATCGTGGCCGGGTTCACCGAGCCGCCGTACTGCACGATCACATCACGATTGCCGACCCAACCGCGGATCAGAGCGCAGATGCGATTGGCCTCATCGGCGGCACAGGTCTTGCCGGTGCCGATGGCCCAGATCGGCTCGTAGGCCACGATCAGCCGGGAGGGATCGATTCCCTCAAGTCCCTGCTCCACCTGGCGGTGGATCACGCGTTCGGTCTCGCGGGCCTCGCGTTGATCCAGGCTCTCGCCCACGCACAGGATCGGGATCAGGTCGTGGGCCTGGGCGGTGCGGGCGCGCAGATTGATCTGTTCGTCGGTTTCGCTGTAGTACTTACGAGGCTCGCTGTGGCCCACGATCGCGTGGGTGACGCCGTGCTCGATCAGCATCGGCGCCGAGATCATGCCGGTATAAGCACCCTTCTCCTCCCAGTGCACGTTCTGACCGGCGATCGCCACGCCGGCTCCCTCCAGATGGCGACAGAGGGTGGGAATCGAGGTGAAAGGCGGGGCGATGACCACCTGGCGATCGGCCGGCAGGTCGGCGATCAATGGTCGGAAGGCAGCGGCGAAGTCCCGCGTCTCCGCGCAGGTCATGTGCATCTTCCAGTTCCCGGCGATGACGGTCTTGCGCACCTGCGGCCCCTCGTGATCGGATTCGGGGCACGCTAAGCCGCCGGCGGGCTCCCATCCCCTGGGGGCGAGCGGTCCGGGGGCATCACCAGCCGCTCGATGCCATCGATCTCCACCGCATCCCCGAGGGCGAGGCTGCGGCCGCGCCGCGTCTCGATCGCCCCGTTCACCTTCACATCGCCGCGCTGGATGCGGTGCTTGGCTTCGCCGCCGGTGGCCACCAGGCCCTGCCATTTGAGGTACTGATCGAGCTTCACGGACGGGGCTTAGGTTGCCCCGATGCTTGCACCCTCGCCGGCGGGCTTCCGCAGACTCTGGCCCCTGCTGAAGCCCCATCGGCGACGCCTGGCGGCTGGCGGCCTCTGCATGCTGGTGTACGTGGCGTGCTGGCCGCTGCTGGCCTGGCTGGCCGGCCAGCTGATCCCCGCCATCGGCGCCGGCGACTTCCCGGCCGTGCTGCGGGCTGTGGGGGGCGCGCTGGCGGTGTTCCTCATCCAGAAGATCGCCCAGTTCGGACAGGACACCCTCTTGGCCGGACCGGCGCTGCGGGTGAGCCAGGAGCTGCGGCGCCGGGTGTTCGACCGGCTGCAACGTCTGGAGTTCGGCGCCCTCGAGAAGCTCTCGGCCGGCGATCTCACCTACCGGCTCACCGAGGACGCCGACCGGGTGGGAGAGGTGATCTACAAAACGATCCAGGACACCACTCCCAGCGCCCTGCAGCTGGTGGTGGTACTGGGCTACATGATCTGGCTGGATGTGCCGCTGGCCCTGGCCACCCTGCTGCTGGCGCCTCTGGTGGCGGTGCTGGTGAGCGTGTTCGGCGCCCGGGTGATGGCGGCGGCCGAGCGCAGTCAGAAGCAGGTGAGCGAGCTGGCGGCGCTGCTGGGTGAGGCCATCGGCGGGCTGCCCCTGGTGCGGGCGTTCGCCGCCGAACCCTGGCTGCAGCAGCGCTTCGACGAGGAGATCGACCTGCACCGCCAGGCCCGCTACCGCACACTCAAGCTGCTCGCCCTGCAGCATCCGGTGGTGGGCTTCATCGAAGCGGCCGGCATCCTGGCGGTGCTGTTGATCGGGGCGGCCCGCATCCAGGCCGGCGGCCTCGACAGCCAGAGCTTCAGCAGCTACGTGGCCGCTCTGCTGATGCTGATCGACCCGATCTCCCACCTCACCACCAACTACAACGAGTTCCAGCAGGGGCAGGCCTCGCTGCGGCGTCTGCGGGCGATCGAGGCCGAGCCGATCGAGACGCCCGACCGACCCGGCGCCCGCGCCCTTCCCACTGGAAGCGTGCGGGGGGAACTGGTGCTCGAGAAGGTGAGCTTCGGCTACGACCCGGCTCAACCGGTGCTCCACGATCTCAATCTGCACATCACCCCCGACCAGGTGGTGGCCCTGGTGGGTCCCTCCGGGGCGGGTAAGAGCACCCTGTTCTCGCTGCTGCTGCGCTTCAACACCGCCCAGCGGGGCCGGGTGCTGCTCGACGGCCACGACCTGGCCGATCTCCAGGCCCGGGAACTGCGCCGAACCGTGGCCCTGGTGCCCCAGCGCTCCAATGTGTTCTCGGGGACGGTGGCTGAGGCGATCGCCTTCGGCCGCCCGGCCAGCCGCGCGCAGATTGTGCGGGCGGCCGAACTGGCCAACGCCGACGGCTTCATCGCCGCCCTGCCGGACGGCTACGACAGCCGCATCGAGGAGCGAGGCAGCAACTTCTCCGGCGGCCAGCTGCAACGCCTGGCGATCGCCCGCGCCGTGCTCGGCGATCCGGCCGTGCTGCTGCTCGATGAAGCCACCAGCGCCCTCGACGCCGAGGCCGAAGAGGCGGTGCAGCGGGGGCTGCACCAGGCGATGGCCGGCCGCACCGTGCTGGTGATCGCCCACCGCCTGGCCACGGTGCAGGAAGCCGATCGGATCCTGGTGCTCGAAGCGGGGCGGATCGTGGAGCAGGGCACCCACGACGGCCTGATGGCCCGGGGCGGCCGCTACCGCGACCTCTGCCTGCGCCAGTTCATCCGCCTGGAAGCCGAGGCGCAGACATCCGTATCCTGAGCCTGAACCCCAGGATCGCGATGCAGACTCCAGGCCAGCCGCAGAACCAGAATCCAGTCCTCACCTTCGAGGGCCGTCGCTACGACCTCAACAGCCTCCCTGACGACCTCAAGGAACTGGTGCGCGGCATGCAGGTGGCCGATGCCCAGCTGCGGATGCACGAAGACACCCTGAAGGTGCTGGCCGTGGGCCGTCAGTCGATGGCGGCCCAGCTCAACGAGCGGCTCAGGAGCATCGTGCCGCTCCCCGACGGCGTCTGAGTCTCAGCTCAGGGGAGTGAGGTCCTCGAAGCGGAACACCTGCCTCCCCGCAGGGGTGTCCCCGTGGGCTTCGCTCTCCACCACCCGCTCGCTCAGCACCCAGGGGCCACCCTCGACCAGGGGCATGAAGGTGTCGGTGAAGCGGCTCAGGCCGCCTTTGGGCTCGCCGGTGGTGGGATCGGCGTAGCGGCTGGTGTAGCTGCGGCTGAGGTAGCCGTGGCCGGTGTCGATCGTGCTCTCGGTGAAGATCGTCACCACCGTGCCGTGGATGTGGCGGTGCACCATCGTCACCACATCGCCCTTGATGCGGTAGCGATCGCCGGCTCCCTTGCCCCCCACGATCACCTCGGTGCCCACCGCGTCGGTGTCACCGGCGGTGAAGGTGTTCTCGCCGTGGGTCTGCTCGAAGCTGCGGCGCACCCGGTGGATGGCCACTTCCCACAGCTGGGAGGCCACGGCCTTGTGCACCTCTGGATCGTCGATGCCCTCCACCTGGGCCTTGAGGTCAGCGCCCACGGTGAAGCTGCCCTCCACACGGCGATCGTCCTGCTCCCACACGCAGCGGCCGCGGTAGCCGCCGAAACCCGGTTCCCAGGTGTAGCGGTTTTCATAAGCAGCGCGGAACGCCGCGGTGGCATCGCTGCCGGGAACCAGGGGTGCGGCGGCGGTGGCGTCCAGGGTGGAGGCGGTCACGGGGGAACCTTAGCTCAGAAGAAGAGGACAGAACATTAACCAGTCTCATGGAGCGAACAGGCCGGTGACTGGCGTCGGTGTTTGGTGGCAGGTTTCTGCTGTTCGGCAGTTGCATGCGGGAACGTAGGCGGGAAGCGCGGAGCGCGGAGCTCGCCGCTGATCACTGCCCGTGCTCGCCTGGATGTAGGCCGCCACCTTTTTGATGTCTTCGATGACCATCCCCAACCGACCTGGGATCGCTGGCTGAGGGGAAGGAGGTTCTGGTGGCGGGAAACAGGTCTCAGGGCCTCAGGCTGATCGCGGGCGGTGGCACCGATCGGGTACTCCCTGTCCTGGTGGCCCCGAAACTTGCCAGGAGGTCAGCGCTGATCTCAGCCTACCGGTGCTGATCCTCACCAGCACGACGATCTCCAGGGGCGCCCCATACCTTTGAGGCGGGTGCTCGGGGCTACTGCACTGCACAGATGCACGATCTTCGGGCAAGTGGACCTTGCCATGACCTTCCAGCGGGTTGGCCGGCTGGTGGGTCAACATGGTGCGAAACAATGGGCATCTGGTGCTCCGTAAGCTTTAAGGGAGCAACCGTACCCAGGCCGCCATGCTCTTGCTTATAGCTGAGCTCGAGCCTTAGGGTCTCGAGGATCTCTTGGTCGATTGCCAAGAATGTGGGGGTGAGCAGAAATGAACCGCTGGAAGATGTGAGCTGCGTAGTAATCAAGGAAGTGAGCCTCATCTTTATAGTGAGAAGCCTGACAATCATCTCCATCACAGGTGGTGGGATCAACCCCATCCCAGAAGATTCGACGCTTCCCGTCGGCCCAGGACGTGATCCAGCCAAAATCGCTCTGACGTTTTTCCAGAAACGCCCTGGCATCCACCCGGCAATCGGGGCTCAGGGCAGACTTAAACCATTGAGGGTAGCAATATCCCTCCGACATCCCTTCGAGACCAGGAAAACGCGGGGCATTGAGATAGATGACGACGGTTGCGCCCTTATCGACAAACTTCTCAGCGATGGTCCGCAAACGCCTTGAATAGTCCACCCTTGCACGCTCAAACTGAACCTCTCCACTAACAGGGGTAAAATAAGCGGTAAGATAGTTGCCAATAAATACAAGATCTCCTGGCTGGAGTCTTCTTAGCATCTGATCGGCAACGGCTTCCTGCGAAGCGATGCACTTCTGCTTGACGGCATTATCTGGGAAGGCGTATGATGGCAGGGCCGGAAATGGACAGGCATTGCCCCAGATTCCAACGAATCCGGCACCCTTCGATCGTGCAAAAGATGCGATTGCAGAACGGAATTGGTGGATATGGCTGTCTCCAAGCAGATAGACAACAGGCCTACCGGCAGGCGCGCTGAATCCGCACCCTGGCCCAGATGAGATCACACTCTTTGGATCTTCAAAAAGGTTACAGATTGGTGTATTGGGTATGGGCTTGACAAGGTAGGCGTCAAGCAACCTATTGCTACTACCAAGAAACAGCCTGCCCTCCAGTGGCTTGGCCAGCACAAGCAGAAATCCAGCACATGCAAAGCTGGCACCGGCACCAAAAGCAAACGTTCCCCACGAGGTGCGTGACCAGGTTGCGTGTCTTAGCGGCTTCTCAATCCAGCGATAAGAACCATAGGCAATCAGAACGATCAGCAGTAACTGGAAGGGAATCGTCCACCAGTGAATGCCTATGGTCCATCGACTCAACGACAATACAGGCCAGTGCCAAAGATAAAGCGAATAGGAAAGCAACCCAACCCAAACGAGCTTAGGAGTAGAGAAAAAATTCAGGAGAAAAGAGTTTGAAGATATTGAAACGAGCAGAATCGTAGTCGAAACTGCAGCAATAATGGTCGCGAATGGAGAAGTGGAAGGCGGGATAACAAGTGCTACGCCCACCATCAGCAGGCAAATCAGGGGTGTCAGCCAACGGTGGCCATCTACCAAGCTGCGTCTACTGTTGCGCATCCAGAAACAGGCCAGACAACCCAGTCCCATTTCCCAGAACCGCGATGGCATCAGGTAAAAGGCAGCATCTGGATGATCGGGCTTCAACCACACATACAGGCATAATGACAAGAGGCTGAGAGCCGCAAGGATATAGACAAAGGCAGTCGCGGCAGCCTGCCGTCTCCGGCCCAATCCGCAAGACCAGAACAAGAAGGGATAGACAACGTAAAATTGCTCCTCGACCCCCAGTGACCACGTATGCGTGAACACATTGAGATCAGTCGAACTGGCGAAATAGTCTGTCTGAAGCTTATAGAGCAGTAGATTGGATGCTCCGATCAGAGAAGCAAGTCCTGTTTGAAGGCTTAGGCCGGGATTTGGGTTGACCAGGCAGATCAAAAAGCCGACGATCGCGACTAAAATAATCAGTGCGGGCCATAAGCGCTTGATCCGCCTGACATAAAACCCGGTGTAGAAATCCGTGCTGTGATCAAACTGCCTGGCAAGAAGAGATCCGGTAATAACAAAGCCTGAAATAACAAAAAAGATATCAACCCCGAGAAACCCGCCAGGCAGAGCTCGCTTGTCAAAATGATTAATGATAACTGCCAGTATAGCGATCGCCCTCAGGCCATCAATCTCTGGCCGATACCGAAAGGCGGAAGTGATCGGATCCGACGACGCCACAGCTACCAGGGCCGATGGATGTCCTGCAGGGCCGCGACCTCCAGGGTGGATTCGCCCTGGAGAGCGGTGATCGCTTCCACCGCCGCCCGGGCACCGGCCAGGGTGGTGACGGTGGGCACGGCGTAATCGAGGGCGGCCCGGCGCAGATAGCGGTCGTCGTGGGCGGCCTGGCGTCCGATGGGGGTGTTGATGATCAGCTGCACGCGGCCGGAGCGGATCGCGTCCTCGATGTTGGGCCGGCCCTCGTGCACCTTCAGCACCGTTTCCACCGCCAGACCGCTCCCCTCCAGCACCTCGGCGGTGCCGTTGGTGGCCATCAGAGCGAAGCCGGACTCCGCGAGCCGCTGCGCCACCGGGACCAGGGCGGGCTTGTCGCGATCATGGGTGGAGAGGAACACGGTGCCGGCAGTGGGCAGGGCCTCCCCCGCCGCCAGTTCGGCCTTGGCATAGGCCAGTCCGAAGCCGGGGGCGATGCCCATCACCTCGCCGGTGCTGCGCATCTCCGGACCCAGCAGGGTGTCGCAGCCGGGGAAGCGCTTGAAGGGCAGCACCGCCTCCTTCACGGTCTGGCGGGGAGGCATGGGTTCGGCCCGAAGACCCGCCGCCGCAAGGGTGCTGCCCGCCATCACCCGGCTGGCGATCTTGGCGAGGGGCACACCGGTGGCCTTGGCCACGAACGGCACCGTGCGGGAGGCCCGCGGGTTCGCCTCGATGATGAACACCGTTTCACCCCCGGCAGCGTCGCGCTGCACGGCGAACTGGAGATTGATCAGGCCGCGCACCTCCAGGGCCAGGGCCAGCTCCTTGCTCCAGCGGCGGATCGTGGCCAGGGCCTCCTCCCCCAGCGTCACCGCCGGCAGGGCGCAGGCGGAATCGCCCGAGTGGATGCCGGCCGGTTCGATGTGCTCCATCAGGCCGCCGATGATCACGGTGCCCTCGGCATCGCAGAGGGCATCCACGTCCACCTCCACGGCGTTCTCCAGGTACTGGTCGATCAGTACCGGATGGTCGGGCTCCACCTGCACCGCCTCGATCATGTAGCGGTTGAGCTCCTCCTCGTCGTACACCACCTCCATGGCGCGGCCGCCGAGCACGTAGCTGGGGCGCACGACGACGGGGTAGCCGACAGCCGCCGCCACCGCTCTCGCTTCGTCACTGGTGCGGGCCAGGCCGTTGCGGGGCTGGCGGATCTCCAGCCGCCGCAGGATCGCCTCGAACTGCTCGCGGTCCTCGGCCCGGTCGATCGATTCAGGCGAGGTGCCCCACAGCCGGGTGCCGGTGGCCAGTCCCTCGGGAGAGGCCAGCCAGAGGCGCAGGGGTATCGCAAGTTTCAGCGGGGTCTGGCCGCCGAACTGCACGATCACGCCCTCAGGCTGCTCAGCCTCGATCACGTTGAGAACATCTTCGAGGGTGAGCGGCTCGAAGTAGAGGCGGTCGCTGGTGTCGTAGTCGGTGGAGACGGTTTCCGGGTTGCTGTTCACCATCACCGTGGCGAAGCCGGCGTCGCCCAGGGCGAAGGAGGCGTGGCAGCAGCAGTAATCGAACTCGATCCCCTGGCCGATGCGGTTGGGGCCGCCGCCGAGGATCATCACCTTGCGCCGCGTCTCCGGCTGCACCTCGTCGTCGGCCGCCAGAACCCTCAGCACGCCGTCGTCGCCCAGCCGCTCCAGCGGCCGTTCGTAGGTGGAGTAGTGGTAAGGCGTGCTGGAGGCGAATTCGGCAGCGCAGGTGTCCACCGTCTTGAACACCGCGTTCACCCCCAGGGCCTGGCGATGCCGGCGCACCGCCAGTTCGTCGGCACCGGTGGCCCAGGCGATCTGCCGGTCGGAGAAGCCGTGCTGCTTGAGGCTGAGCAGGGCCTCGACATCCAGATCCGCCAGTGGCCGGCCCCGCAGCAGGGCGATCTCCACCGCGAGGATGCCCCGCAGCTTGCCCAGGAACCAGGGGTCGATGGCGCTGAGGCGATGGATTTCGTCGTCGCTGCGGCCGGCCACCATGGCGGTGCGCACCGCGAGGATGCGCTCGGGGGTGGGCGTGCGCAGATCGCGCTCGAGATCGCCGGCCTCCGGCTGCGGGTCGGGGCGGTCGCAGCCCCAGCCGGCGTGACCGGTTTCGAGCGAGCGCAGGGCCTTCTGGAACGATTCCTCGAAGCTGCGGCCGATCGCCATCGCCTCGCCCACCGACTTCATTGAGGTGGTGAGCACGGCGGAGCTGCCGCGGAACTTCTCGAACGCGAAGCGGGGGATCTTGGTGACCACGTAGTCGATCGTGGGCTCGAAACAGGCCGGAGTGGCGCCGGTGATGTCGTTGACGATCTCGTCGAGCGTGTAGCCCACCGCCAGGCGAGCGGCGATCTTGGCGATCGGGAAGCCGGTGGCCTTGGAGGCCAGGGCTGAGGAGCGGCTGACGCGGGGATTCATCTCGATCACCACCACGTCGCCGTTGGCGGGGTTGATGGCGAACTGGATGTTGCTGCCGCCGGTGTCCACGCCGATCTCGCGGATGATGGCGATCGACTGATCACGCAGCCGCTGGTATTCGCGGTCGGTGAGGGTCTGGGCTGGGGCCACGGTGATCGAGTCACCGGTGTGTACCCCCATCGGATCAAGGTTCTCGATCGAGCAGACGATCACCACGTTGTCGGCGGTGTCGCGCATCACCTCCAGCTCAAACTCTTTCCAGCCGAGCAGCGACTGTTCGATCAGGATCTGGCTGACGGGGCTGGCCTCCAGGCCGCTCTTGCAGATGGCGCGGAAATCCTCGGGGTTGTAGGCGATGCCGCCGCCCGAGCCGCCGAGGGTGAAGGCCGGGCGGATGATGCGCGGGTAACTGCCGATCGCCTCCCCCACCGCCTCCGCCTCCTCCAGCGTGTTGGCGATGCCCGACGGGCACACCTGCACGCCGATGCGGGCCATGGCCTCCTTGAACAGCAGCCGGTCCTCGGCCGTGCGGATGGCGTCGAGGTCGGCGCCGATCAGCTCCACGCCCCAGCGCTCCAGGGTGCCGTTCTCCGCCAGGGCCACGGCCAGGTTCAGCGCCGTCTGGCCGCCCATCGTGGGCAGAAGGGCATCGGGGCGCTCGATCTCGATCACGCGGGCCACCACATCGGGCGTGAGCGGCTCGATGTAAGTGCGGTCGGCCAGCTCCGGATCGGTCATGATCGAGGCCGGGTTCGAGTTCACCAGCACCACCTCGTAGCCCTCGGACCGCAGGGCCTTGCAGGCCTGGGTGCCGGAATAGTCGAACTCGCAGGCCTGGCCGATCACGATCGGTCCCGACCCCAGCAGCAGGATGCGACGGAGATCCGTGCGGCGGGGCATGGGGGTCGGCTGGCCAAACCGGTCCAGCCTCTCACGATCCCGGAGCCACAGGCGGTCTTCCCCCCCTCCGGCGGCTTCGGCACCCGGAGGTGATCGCTAGGGTGGGCGGATTCAGCCAACCCCTGCCGCAGCCGATGAGCGAACTCCAGCGCCTGAAGGGGCTGCTGCCCCCGGAGATGCAGAGCTGGGTGTTCGTCGAAGCCGCAGCCTCGGTCGACCCCCCCCTGATCACCATCGAGGAAATCGGCCGTGACGAGATGGAGATCCAGGTGGATCTCGAGAAATGGGATGCCCTGGCCCTCGACCATCGCAACCTCCTCTTCTGGCACGAAGTCGGCCGAATCCAGAACGATGCCGTGCCCCGCGACGGCTGGGAGATGGCGGCCCTCGCCATCGGCCTGGGTGGTGCCATCGGCGAGCTGTGGGTGCAGGACGGCCTGCTGCTGTTGATGGCCATGGGCCTCTCCGGCTTCGCCGGCTACCGCCTCTATCTCAAGAACAACTCTGAAAAGCGGCTGCGCGATGCCATCAGCGCCGACGAACGGGCCATCGACCTGGCCTGCCGTTTCGGCTACAGCCTGCCCAATGCTTACAAGAGCCTGGGAGGAGCCCTCAAGGAGCTGGTGGAGCAGACCCGCAAGAAGCGCCGCCGCGCCTTCTACGAAGACCGGCTCGAGGCCCTGCGCAAGAGTGCCGGCAAGGCCCGCGCCGAGATGGCCCAGCAGCAGGGATCCCGTCAGTCGGTGAGCAGTGAGAATGTGTATGGCTGAACTTGCTCCCGGCAGTCAGCCCCTGGTGGTGCCCGGCGACAGCGAATCCCTGGCCCGGCTGGCCGCTGAGGCATGCGACGACCGCAAGGCGGTGGACATCCGCCTGATCCGGGTGGAGGAGGTGTCCTCCCTGGCCGACTGGTTCGTGATCTGCAGCGGCCTCTCCGATGTGCAGGTGCGGGCCATCGCCCGCTCCGTGGAGGACCGCCTTGAAGAGGAGGCCGGCCGGGTTCCCCTGCGCCGTGAGGGCCAGAGTGAAGGCCGCTGGTTGCTGCTCGACTATGGCGAGCTGATCGTGCACGTGCTCACCCCCCAGGAGCGCAGCTACTACGACCTGGAATCGTTCTGGGGTCACGGGGAGCAGATCCGCTGGGTGCCCCAGCCCCCTGCAGCCTGAGCGCGGTGGCGAACGGCGACACCCAGCAAGGAATGCCGGCGGGTCCTGTTCCCGTTGCCCAGGAGGGTCCCTGCCCGGTGCCGCCCGAGCAGCGGCCGCTGCGGGAGTACGAGCAACTGCTGGCCTCCTGGTTCTTCTCCTGGCCGGCGGGTCCTGCCGCACGGCTTCCCAGGGTCCTGGCGTCGGCCTGGCTGATCGCCCTGCCGCTCTGCCTGCTGGTGGCCAGTGGCAGCGTCAGCCTGCGCCGCAACCTTCCCCAGCTGGCCGCCGCCGCCGCCGTGGCGGCCCTGTTGCCGCCCCTGCTGCTGCTGCTGCGCCAGTGGCTGGGATGGAGCTACGTGCGCCGCCGCCTGCTGGCCCACACCGTGGAGTATGAGGAGTCGGGCTGGTACGACGGCATGGAGTGGGAGAAGCCACTCGCCTGGCGCCAGCAGGACCTCCTGGTGGCCCGCCATCAGGTCAGCCCCGTACTCACCCGCATCGTGCGCGGGATCGCCGTGACCGCCGCCCTGCTGCTGAGCGGAACCGCCCTCTGCCAGGCTCTTTGAGCCTGCCCGACCCGTCCATGGCGCTCCCCTCCAGTTTCTCCGGTTCGTCCCGCCCGGGCGTGCCGCCCCTGGAGGTGAGGCTGCTGCGCAACGGCATCGTCGAGTCGCGCCATCGGGTGCATGCGGTGGTGGGCGATCAGCGGGGACGGGTGCTGATGCGGGCCGGCGATCCCCAGCAGCTGAGCTTCGTGCGCTCGGCGCTCAAGCCTTTCCAGGCCACTGTGTTCGTGGCCAGTGGCGCCGCCGATCACGGAGCCAGCGGCGAGAGGGGATTGGCGATTGCCTGCGCCTCCCATGCGGGCACCGCCGCCCATGCCCGCGAAGCCTTCCGCCTGCTCTGGGGAGCGGAGCTCGACGCCGACCGGCTGCAGTGCCCCATCCCGGCCGGGGGCAGCAGTCCGCTGGAACACAATTGCTCGGGCAAGCACGCCGCCTTCCTGGCGGCCTGCCGCCACTTGCACTGGCCCCTGGAGACCTACCTGCAGCCGGAGCACCCCCTGCAGCAGGAGGTGATCAAGCGCACCGGCGAGCTGCTGGGCCTCCCCGCCGCCGAGCTGGTGGCCGCCCGCGACGACTGCGGAGCCCCCACCCTGCAACTGCAACTGGCCCAGATGGCTCTGCTCTTCGCCCACCTCGGCGCCGGCGAACAGCCCGACCTGGAGCGACTGAGTCGCGCGATGCTGGCTTTCCCCGAGCTGGTGGCCGGCGAAGGCCGCTTCGACACCGAACTGATGCGCGGCAGCCACGGACAGGTGCTGAGCAAGGGCGGCGCCGAAGGCATCCAGTGCCTCAGCCGGGTGGGGGAAGGGATGGGCGTGGCGATCAAGGTGGAGGACGGCGCGTCGAGGGCCAAGCACGCCGTGGCCGTGCATCTGCTGGAGCAGCTCGACTGGCTGACGCCGATGACCCTCGAGGAACTACGCCAGCGCTTCCTGGCCCCAGCCGACCATCTGCAGCTGGAGGTGGTGGGCGAACTGCGTTTCGACTGATCGCCTCCAGGCGAGTGCCGTCAGGCGGGCTGGTACGATTCATTCATCGGCAAAACGCCGAAGGCCAGGGCCACACGGTTGGCACCTCACCCACCGCGGGGTAGAGCAGCCTGGTAGCTCGTCGGGCTCATAACCCGAAGGTCGCGAGTTCAAATCTCGCCCCCGCCACCAACGACAAGGCCCCGGCTCAATACCGGGGCCTTTGTTGTCGGGAGGCTCTTGTGGTCGGGAGCTCTTTGTGATGGAGGTTCTCCGCAGGCAGCCGTGGCGGTCAGCCGCCGGTGCTGGGCAGGCCTTGACTGCGCATCACGAGGGTGCGCCATTCACCGGCGGGTGTGCTGACCTCAACTCCGATCGCCCCGGCGAGCGGGCACGGATCCTCGCCCCTGCCCTGCCACCAGCTGAGGGCATCGGTCCAGGCCTCATCGATCGACTCGTAAAGGCCATCGAGGGAGGGGTGGGGCAGCCCGGGGAATTCCACCAGTCGGTAGAGCCGCGGCCTGGGAGCGGGTGACTTCGGCATCGGGCCTCGCATCCGGAACTTTCATTGTGCCCAGGAGTGACGGTCGCGACATCGGCACATTCGCTCATCCCGGCCCGAGCGCCTGCGGGGGGTCGGATCGTCCTGGATCCGCTTCGGTGCGGGAGGGTCTTGATGCGCACGCTCGGGAACGGCCCCATCGCCGGGGGGGTCCGGATGCGATCCTCAGCGGCTGGGTGAGGGAGCACCATGACCACCGCCGACCCGATCGCGCCGGACAGCGGCGCCGGTTTCGATGCGGTGGTGGTGGGCGCGGGCGCCACAGGGGGCGTGGCGGCCATGGCCCTGAGCGAAGCAGGGCTGCGCGTGCTGGTGCTGGAGGCGGGCCCCGAACTCACCGCCCGGCAGGCCCTGGGCAGCGAACCGCTCAACAGCCTGCGCCGCCTCGCCAACCTGGCGGGAGGCCGCCAGCGCCGTCAGGCGGAGCACCCGGGCTACTGGAAGCACAACCCCGGGCTGTTCGTCGATGAGGTGCAGAACCCTTACCTCACGCCGGACGACGCACCGTTCCTGTGGACCCGCGGTCGCCAGGTGGGGGGCCGCAGTCTCACCTGGGGGGGCATCACGCTCCGGCTCTCCGATCACGAATTCCAGGCCGGCCGGCGGGAGGGGAAGGAGGCGGCCTGGCCGATCAGCAGCCGCGATCTGGCGCCCTGGTACTCCCGGCTGGAGCGACTGCTGGGAGTGCATGGCCACCGCGATGGACTGCCCCAGCTCCCCGATGGCGACTTCTGCTCCGCCCTGCCCTTCACCCCCGCGGAGGAGCATCTGCAAGCCGCAGTCGCCAGGGAGCTGGGCCTGCCGCTGATCCACTCCCGCGGCTTTGCCCTGCACCGCCCCAGTCCGGAGCGTCCCTGGCCACCCTCCAGCTCCCAGGGCGTCACCCTGGCCCGGGCCCTTGACACAGGTCGGGTGCGGCTGCGAAGCCACTGCATCGTGAGCCACCTGCGCCTGGCCGGCGGAGGCGCCCGGGCCGAGGGGGTCGTGGTGGTGGACGGCCGCAGCGGCGCGCACTCCTTCGTGGCGGCCCCGCTGGTGGTGCTCTGCGCCTCGACGATCGAGACGCTGCGCATCCTGCTGCACTCTGGCGAGGGCCAGCGCCGCGGCGGGCTGATCGATCCCTCCGGCTCGCTGGGCACGGGATTGATGGATCACATCTCCAGCAGCCGCTTCTTCTCCATCCCCGACCTGCCGGCGCCGACGCAGCCGGCGGAGCTCTCCGGTGCCGGCAGCTGCTTCATCCCCAACACACTCAATCTCGACGTGGACGGCGGCGAGGGCCGTGAGGAGGACGTGGATTTCCGCGGTGGCTATGGGTTGTGGACGGCCCTGCAGCGCTTCGATCCGCCGGCGATGCTGCGCCGCCGCCGCGGGGAGGCGGTGGGGTTCCTGATCGGCCACGGCGAGGTGCAACGGGATCCCGCCAACCGGGTGACACTGGCCGACGGGGCGGTCGATGCCTGGGGCCTGCCGGTGCCCCGGATCGAATGCCGCTGGGGAGCGAACGAGCGGGCCATGGTGGACCACATGCAGCAGCGGATGGAGGCGGTGGTCGCGGCCGCCGGCGGCGGGATCTGGCCGGTGGAGGAGCTGTTCGTGCTGCCGCTGATCGAGCCGCTGGTGCGCCGGGCCGTGGCAGTGCGTCCAGAGGCCGCACCCCCCGGTTACTACATCCATGAACTGGGGGGGGCGGCGATGGCGGCCCGGGCGGAGCAGGGGGTGGTGGATGCCTGGAACCGCTGCTGGGGCGCCCCCAACGTGCTGGTCGTGGATGGGGCCTGCTGGCCCTCCGCCGGCTGGCAGAGCCCCACGCTCACGTCCATGGCGCTGGCCTGGCGGGCCTGCGACGCGGCTGTGCGCGAGCGGGTCTCCCTGGCATGACAGCTGAAGGGGTCAGCACATGAACACCGGACCCGGTCGCTGGTGTCGTTGACCACAGTTCAGCGGCCGGAGCCTGCGCACAATGCCTGGGCGACCTATCCCAATGGGTCGGGCAAGGGAGAAAATGCAGGGCGAGGGCTGGCACCCTCGCCTTTTTTATGTGCCTGTCCAGCAGTACCGACGCCAGAGTCGCTGCCTTCAACGCTGCAGGAACAGGCCATCGAGATAGTGCTGGGTGACCGAATGGTCGCCGCAGCCGTTCTGGAACAGGAAGCCGGCGAGGGCCGACGTGATCACGCTGTACTGGTCCCACTGGGGATGGGACCGCAGGAAGTCGCGCATGCCCTCGAACAGCACCTCTGGAACCTCGGCTTCGAGGCTGATGCTGCTGGCCCCGGCGGGGCTGGGGTCGCGATAGAGATCCACTGGGTACGGCGCTGCTCGTGGTTGGTGGTGCCAGTACGCCACAGGGCGTCCCCTGCCGTCAAAGGGAGGCCGGCAGGCCCGCCGCCGGGGAGTCCGGCGATGAGACAGACGGTGACAACGCCCCCCCTGCGTGAATCGGTGCTCGAGCGTTGCGTGCGAAACGCCTCAGCTTGACCCGTCAAGGGGGAGATGAGCTATCTGCCACTTTCCCCAGCTCCACGGCGAAAAGAGCATCCAGAAGTCAACCCTGGGGAAAAGACCCCCTGAAACTGGGGAAAACCACCCTTCCGTGGGGAATCAGGCCATTGATCAGCAACCCTGATTTCAGCGAGTCCCATGAGACCACCTGCCGGATGAGTCGCATGAGGGGAGCCTGAACCCACCGGTTCTCTACAGATTGCCGTTGCGTTGTCTTGCAACGCGCTCCCGCACGCCCCTCAGCCTTCACTGCGGCGGAGGGTCCGCGGGCCGAGGGGATGGTCGGCGTGGGGATAGGGCGCATGGCCGTGTGCATGGCCGTGCTCGTGAGCGTGGGTGTGGTGGTCGTGGGGATGGCCATGCGCCGCGCTCAGCGGCAGCGGCACGCCGTCGGGCTGGCAGGCACCGGTGCACTCGCTCTCGCACAGGGTGCAACTCTCCACCAGTCCCTCCACATGGTGGTGGTGGCTGCGCTGCGGCGCACCCACGTCCTGCTCGAATCCCAGCACCTGGGCCCGGTACTTGCAGAGGGAACAGTTCATCGCCGTGTCGCCGCGCAGGATCTCCTCCACCCGCTCGGCAAAGGTGGCCAATACAAGCGGATGGTCGCCCAGGTAACCGGCCTCGAGGAACTCCACCCCAGGGTGATCCGCCGCCACCCGCCGGGTGTGCTCGCGGATCCGGCTCACGAGTACGCCGGAGAACAGGAAGTAGGGGAACACCACCACCCGCGGGAAGGCCAGGCGCACCACCTGACGCAGGCCGGGCTCCACCAGCGGGAAGGTGACGCCGGAGTACACGGTCTCCCCCCAGCCGAAGCCGAAGCCCTCCACAAGCATGCGCGTCACCTTGGCCACATTGGCGTTGGCGTCGGGATCGGAGGAGCCGCGGCCCACCACCACCAGCAGGGTCTGATCCGCCGGCACAGGAGCACGCCCAGCGGCAATGGCGTCGGCATCGGCCTGCTCGAGGCAGGAACGGATGCGGGCGCCGGCGGCCTGGATCATCTGACGATCCACGCCGAGTTCACGGCCGTAGTCCACCCGAATGCCCGTTTCCGCCGCCCAGGTGTTGAGCACCGAGGGGATGTCGTTCTTGGCATGGCCAGCGGCGAACAACATGGCGGGCACCGCCAGCACGTGGCGCACTCCCTGCGCAAGCAACTGCTCGAGGCCGTCCCGCAGGATCGGCCGGGCGAATTCCAGATAGCCGTGGGCCACCGGCAGCGGCGCCAGTGCCTGCCGCAACTGGTCGGCCAGGGAGGCGAACTCGCCGACAGCGAGGCGATTGCGGCTGCCATGCCCGCAGACCAGAACGCCGAGGGGGCCTTCGGGGTCGCTGGTTCCGAGGGGAGCCGGAAGGCCGGGATCGCTGCTCATGGGGGCACGGAACTGGAGCGACCCTATCGCCGCCCTGCCGCCCAACAGAGCCCTCACACTGACGATCACGCAGCGGCAGCGGGAAGCAGGAAGATGAGGGGCTTCCCAGGGCCGCCATGAGCCTGCGTCTCCCCCCCTACCAGCCTCTGCCGCCACCCGATGGGGCACGGGAACGCCTCCTGGTGCCCATCGGCAGATTGCAGCCCACTCAGCTGTGTGTGGGGCTGGCCGAGGTGCGCAACCGGCAGGTTGATTTCAGCAGCGAATCGGCAGACCAGCGGTTGCGGTATCTGGAAACCAAACCCGTTCCCCTGGTACGCAGCGCCGCCGACGAGCTGTGGATGGTGGACCGCCACCACCGCCTGCGGGGTCTGGTGGAGCTCGATCCCGACGCGATGGCGGTGGGCTATGTGGCCCTGGAGGTGGCCAGCGACGACCGGCATGTGGTGATGGCGGAACTGGAGCGCCGGGGCTGGCTGTACCTCTACGACGGTCGCGGCCTTGGCCCCCTGCCCTCCACCGCCCTGCCCTCGCACCTGGCGGGTCTGCAGGACGATCCCTACCGCAGCCTCGTGTGGAAGCTGAAAAAGGAGGGGCGGATCGATCCGGCGCCCCTGATTCCCTTCCACGAGTTCCGCTGGGGAGCCTGGCTGCGCAGCCGGCCGCTGCCGCCCTTCAGCTCCTCCTGCCTCGAGCCCGCCCTGCCCTCGGCCCGGGCCCTGGTGGCCTCCCTGGCGGCCTCCCACATGGCCGGGTGGAAGGGACACGGCCGGCCGGGCTGACGGGTGGCCCGGCTCAGTCGCGGTTGCGGGGGGGGTGGCCATCGCCGCTGAGCAGCTGATGCTCCCAGCGACCGAGCTGACGATGGGCCAGGGCGGTGATCAGGGCCACGGCAAGCACGGCGAACAGCAGCGCCGGAGCGGGCCACATCACCAGAGCGAGCAGGGCCAGCCAGGGAAGCGCCGCCAACCAGGGCCGCCAGAAGCGGATCCTGGCCAGGGCATCGCGGCAGGAGCGGCAGTGGCGGGTGTGGCTGTCATGGCGGTCCATCAGGGCCGCGAGCTCAAGGCGGGGCGGCAGCGTTTCGCCGGGGAAGGGATCGCCCTGATAGGCCACCACCCAGTCGTGCAGGGCCTTCACGTACACATCCGCCGTGGTGGCCAGATGGAAGGCCCGGGCGGCGGAGCCGCTGCGGCCCCGCCGCTCCAGCACCCGTTCCTGCCAGTGCAGGAACACCTGGTCGTCTTCGAGCACGGTGTGATTACCGATGTGCTGCAGCCACAGCGGCCGCAGGCGCAGCAGCAGTGCCGGCAGTTTCGATTCGAACCTGAACGGGAAACGGGCGAACAGGCGGCACACGCCCCGGCGGATCGGCACGGCGTACACCACCGTGAGGATGCGAGCGAACCCTTTGGCGGTGAGGTCGTGCCACATCAGGCCCGGGGCCGCGAAGGTGGTGTGCTGGGCACCGAGCCGCCCGCGGCGGGGGCCCTCCGGCCAGATCGCCGTGAAGCCCTCGGGGCCGAAACCGGTGAGTTCGGCCAGCACGGGCGCCGCGTTCTCGCGCCGGCCCACGGTGCGGTGATGGGTGAAGGGAACGTGGCTCACATCGAGAACGTTCTCCAGCAGGGTGAGAGCATCCATCGGCAGATCCCGGAACGTGTCCTGGACCAGCCAGTCCCCCTCCTCCAGCAGCGGCACGATCGGCAGGGACACGCTGGCGGCCTCCTCGGGATCGCCGGCGAACACGAACAGGAGCCCCTGGGCCTCGGCTGTCGCATAGCGCAGGCAGCGGGAGCGGCGCTCGGAAGGTGTGGTGCCGGGCTCGGCCTGGGGGATGGCGGTGCAGCGACCGTCCCCGGCAAAGGTCCAGCCGTGGTAAGGGCACTCGAGTTCGCCCGCGTCGTTGATGCGTCCCTGGGAGAGGGGAACCAGCCGATGGGGGCAGACATCGCGGAAGGCCTGCCACACCTCCCCCTGCCGGTCCCACCACAGCACCAGGTCCTCGCCCAGCAGGGTGAACGACTGGGGCCGGCGGCGATCGAGATCGCGCAGGTAGGCCACCGGAACCCAGTGGCGCAGCCAGCAGGAATCTTCCACGCTCTCGTCGCTCTCGTCTTTGTCCTGAGCGGTGAACTCGGAATCGGGCGCATCGGCATCGCCGGCCGTTGCAGGCGCCAGGGCTGAAGAGGAGGAAAGGCTCATGGGGGCGATTCTGGTCACCGGGTGACCGCGAGCGCGGGTCGGACCGGCAGCGGCCGACGCCGCAGCGGCGGCACCCGCAGCGCCCGCCGGGCAGCATGGCCAAGCTGGAGAGGTCCTGCAGTTCGGCCATGGCCCAACCCTTCCAACACCTGCTGGTGCCCAGCGACGGTTCGGAGCGCTCCGACCAGGCGGTGGAGAGGGCCCTGAGCCTGGCTGCCGCGCTCGGGGCCCGGGTCACCTTCCTGCATGTTCAGCCTCGGGTGCCGGTGTCGGTCCTGGGGATGGGCGAGATGCTCGATGCGGCCGCCATCGAGCGGCTGGCGATCGCAGCCCGCCGGGAATCGGAGCGGATCCTCAATGACGCCGTGGCCGCCGCCGATCGCGCCGGCGTGGCAGCGGCGCGGGAGCAGGTGAGTGGCGATCTGCCGCACCGGGAGATCCTGGCGACCGCGGAGCGACTGGGCTGCGATCTGATCGTGATGGCCTCCCACGGCCGCCGAGGGTTGAGCGGTCTGTTGCTGGGCAGCGAGACCCAGCGCGTGCTGGTTCAGGCACCCTGCCCGGTCCTGGTGGTGCGCTGAAGCCCAGCCGCCGCTTAGCTGGGGGGGCCGATGGGTCGCCCTCGGGGGCGGAAACCGATGAACCCCGCGCCGAAGCCCCCGCCGGCCCCGGCCACCGATCCCACCTACGACATCCTGCGCAGCGAGCGCCAGCCGCTCGCCGCCCTGTTCTCCCCGGCCAGCGTCGCCGTGATCGGGGCCAGCGAGCGCGAGGGGAGCGTGGGCCGTACGGTTCTGTGGAACCTGATCCGCTCGCCCTTCGGCGGCACCGTCTACCCAGTGAACCCCCGGCACCACAGCGTGCTGGGGATCCGCGCCTGCGCGGGCGTGGCCGAGATCCCCGAGCCGGTGGATCTGGCGGTGATCGCCACCCCGGCCGCCACCGTTCCCGACCTGATCGAGCAGTGCGCCGCCGCCGGGGTGCGCGCGGCGATCGTGCTCTCCGCCGGCTTCCGGGAGGTGGGGTCCGAAGGGCTGGCCCTTGAGGCGCGCATCCGCGACAGCCTGCGGCGCAGCCGCATGCGGCTGCTGGGTCCGAACTGCCTGGGGCTGATGAACCCGCGACTCGGGCTCAACGCCACCTTTGCGGGCGCCATGGCCCTGCCGGGCCATGTGGGCTTCCTCAGTCAGTCGGGGGCGATCTGCACCGCGGTGCTCGACTGGAGCCTGCGGGAGAACGTGGGCTTCAGCGCCTTCGCCTCGATCGGCTCGATGCTCGATGTGGGCTGGGGCGACCTGATCACCTGGCTGGGGGATGACCCGGAAACCCACAGCATCGTGCTGTACATGGAGTCGATCGGCGACGCCCGCTCGTTCCTCTCCGCCGCTCGTGAAGTGGCGCTCACCAAACCGATCGTGGTGATCAAAGCGGGGCGCACCGCCGAGGCCGCCCAGGCCGCCGCCTCCCACACGGGCGCCCTCACCGGCAGCGATGCCGTGCTGGACGCCGCCTTCCGCCGCTGCGGCGTGCTGCGGGTGGATGGCATCGAGGAGCTGTTCGACCTGGCCGAGGTTCTCGGCAAGCAGCGGCGACGCCCAACCGGACGGCGGCTGACGATCCTCACCAACGCCGGCGGACCTGGCGTGCTGGCCACCGACGCCCTGGTGCGCAGCGGCGGGGAGCTGGCCGAGCTCTCGCCCGCCACCCTCGAAGCCCTCGAGGCCGTTCTGCCGCCCCACTGGAGCCGGGCCAACCCGATCGACATCCTTGGCGACGCCGATCCGGAGCGCTACGCCGCAGCGATCGCCGCCGCCCTGGCCGACCCGCTCAGCGATGGGCTGCTGGTGGTCCTCACCCCTCAGGCGATGACCGATCCCACGGCCACAGCCCAACGGCTGGTGAGCCTGGCGGCCGGAAGCCGCAAGCCCGTGCTGGCCAGCTGGATGGGCGGAGCGGAGGTGGACGAGGGGGAGCGGCTGCTCAATGGAGCGGGTATCGCCACCACCCGCTATCCCGACCGAGCCGCGGCACTGTTCGAAGCCTTGTGGCGCTACGGCGACAACCTGCGCGCCCTCTACCAAACCCCCTCCCTCCCGCATGAGGGCGAGGACGGCCCGCCCCCGGATCGTGAGCGCGTCAGCGGGATCCTCTCCGCCGACGCGGCAGCGGAGCGCGACCTGCTGAACGAGGCGGAGGCCAAGCAGGTGCTGTCCGCCTACGGCATCCCGGTGGTGGAGACGCGCATCGCCCGCACAGCGGCGGAGGCGGTGGCGGAGGCCGAGGCGATCGGCTGGCCGGTGGTGGTGAAGCTGCTCTCCTCGTCCCTCACCCACAAGACCGAGGTGGGGGGCGTGCAGCTGAACCTGCGCGACGCTGACGCGGTGGCCGAGGCCTTCGAGGAGCTGGCCCGGCGCATCAGCCGCGACCACGGCCAGGCCGCGTTCGGCGGAGTGACGGTGCAGCCGATGCTCGATCTGGAGGAGGCCTACGAACTGATCGTGGGCAGCAGCGTCGATCCCCAGTTCGGGCCCGTGCTGCTGTTCGGCTCCGGCGGCCGGCTGGTGGAGGTGCACCGGGACACGGCCGTGGCCCTGCCGCCGCTGAACACCACGCTGGCGCGGCGGCTGATGGAACGCACCCGCATCCACAGCGCCCTGCTGGGGGTGCGGGGCCGGGCCGGGGTGGACCTGGCGGAGCTGGAGCAGGTGCTGGTGCGGGTCGCCCAGCTGGTGCTCGAGCAGCCGGCGATCCTCGAGCTCGATATCAACCCGCTGCTGGTGGCGCCTGTGGGCGCCGACCACGGCCTGGTGGCGCTGGATGCCCGCATCCGCCTGCAGGCCAGCGAGGGGGCGATCTGCCCGGCGCCCCGCCCGGCGATCCGCCCTTATCCGCGCCAGTACGTCCGGCCCTGGACGCTGCGCGACGGCTCCCCGGTAACGATCCGGCCGATCCGGCCGGAGGACGAGCCGCTGCTGGTGGCGTTCCACCGCACCCTCTCTGAGCAGAGCGTTTACCTGCGCTATTTCCACCTGATGACCCTCAGCAGCCGCACCACCCACGAGCGGCTGACGCGCATCTGCTTCACCGACTACGACCGCGAGATGGCCCTGGTGGTCGACCGTCGCGATCCCGATGACGGCAGCCACAGCGTGCTGGCGGTGGGTCGGCTCAGCCGCGTGCACGGTGAGGCGGCAGCCGAGTTCTCGATGCTGGTGAGCGACCCCTGGCAGCACCAGGGCCTCGGCACCGGGCTGCTGGGGCTGCTGCTGCAGATCGGCCGGGATGAGGGCCTCGAGCGTGTGACCGCCGAGATCCTCCACGAAAACCGGGCCATGCAGCGGGTGTGCAGCAAGCTCGGCTTCACCCTCACGCCCCGGGCCGACGTGGTGGCCGCCGAGATCCGCCTCAACTGAGCGGCCCGACCTCCAGCCCACCCTGGCGATCCGCGTGGCAGAGCTGCCAGTGGCAGAGGGGCCCCTGACCGCCGCCGATCGCCAGGGATTGGAGCAGGCCCCCTTCCACGAACTGCTTGGCGGCCTGCAGGGCCAGCGGCAGCGGCAGGCCGCGGGCGATGCCGGCCGTGATCGCGGCTCCCAGGGTGCAGCCGCTGCCGTGGGTGTGGGGCGTGTCCACGGGCCGACGCACCAACCAGCGGGGCCCTTCGGCGTCGTGGAACAGATCCCGGCCACGGCAGGCGGCCACGCCGCCCCCCTTGATCAGCACCGCCCCGGCGGGCCTGCCGACGGAGCCGGCCCGGCGCTTCAGCAGGGCCGCCAGTCGCTCCGCCGCCGCCTCCATGTCGACGGCACCCTCCACGACCAGGCCCGTGAGCAGGCTGGCCTCATGGCGATTGGGGGTGATCAGGTCGGCGAGCGGGAAGAGGTGCTCGACGATGGCCGTGATCGCCTCGGGCTCCAGCAGCACCGCCCCCGCCCGCGACACCATCACCGGATCGATCAGCCGGAAGGAATCGAGCGGGGCGATGGCCGCCGCCGCCGCCTCGATCAGGGCCCGGTTGGGCAGCATGCCGGTCTTGAGGGCACGCGGCGGCAGGTCGGCCGCCACCGCCGCCACCTGGGCCGTGAGGGCCTCCGGTGGCAGCATCTCGACCCTGGTGACACCGAGGGTGTTCTGGGCGGTGACGCAGCTCAGGGCGGAGCAGCCATGGACGCCGAAAGCGGCGAAGGTGCGCAGATCGGCCTGGATCCCCGCCCCGCCGCCGGAATCGCTGCCGCCGATGGTGAGGGCGATCGGAGGGTGGAGCGAGCGGGCCGCCAGGGGCGGGGGTGCCGCCCCCAGCGGCTTGCACCAGAGCGCCAGCCATTCATCAGCCCGGGGGCTGCCGTCGCGACTGGCGGCCGAGCCCTCGGCCGGCTGCCAGATCTGCCGCTCCAGGCCCGCGGCCTGCAACTGGGCAGCGATCTCGGCGGGATCGCCGCCCCAGCGGGGGCCTCCGGGTGCGTCGTGGCACCAGAACAGCCCCAGCAGCCAGCCGCCCGGCTCCAGCAGCTCCTGCACCGCCATCAGATAGTCGCCGCGGCGAGCGGGATCGATGGCGCAGAAACAGGTGTGCTCCACCACCCCCTTAAACGAGGCCGGCGTGAGCCCGAGGGCCCGCCGCTGCTGCGGATCCAGGAGGTCGCCCTGGCGCCAGAGCAGGCGCGGGTGACCCTCCCCGTGCCAGCGGCGCGCCTCCGCCAGGGCGTCGCCGCTCAGGTCGAGCCCCACCGCCGTGAAGCCAAGGTCCGCCAGCAGGCGGGCTTCGTGGCCCCGGCCGCAGCCGGGCACCAGCACACGGCCCGGCGGCACAGGCGCCAGGGGGTGGTGGGTGAGGAAGCGGCCCAGGGGAGGGGCCGGCCGGCCCAGTTCCCAGCCATCGCCGCCGGAGCGGTAGCGCCCATCCCAGAACGCGGCATCGCCCATCGTGCGGGGAGAACGGCCAGGGTGCACGCTAGGGGTCCAACCCCCTGCCCCTCCACACGCCCGCCCGCGGATCGATGAGCGGATTCCCCCCTCGTGCGGGGCGGGAACCTGCGCGAAGATCGCTGCCATCGCAGGATTCCCATGAGCCGCGAACGTGATCCCCACCGGGTTCCCCAGGCCGGCCTCGAGGCGGCACCGCTGGCCGGACTGGCCGGGCTTGAGCTGAGCGGCGGGCCGGTGGGGCTCGGCACCCGCCGCTTCCTGGTGGAATCCACCGTGGCCGGGGTGATGGTCTACGCGGCCTACCAGGCCCTGCTCACCGGGCTGCGCAGCGAGGCGATGGTGCGCCGCGGAGAGCTGGGGCGGGGAGCCCAGGGCCGTCTGATCCTGCGCACGGTGTGGTCTTCGGTGAAGGAGGGCAGCGCCGTGAGCCTGGCCATCGCCCTGCTCCTGCTGGTCTGTCCCTGGCTGAGCCTTCCGCTGGGTGTGCTGGGCGTGATCGGTGTGGGCAAAGCCTCGCTCGACCTCTTCCATGCCTTCTGGGACGGCCTCAGCCCCTGGCAGCAGCAGCAGCTGCATGAGGCGGCCTACGAGGCCGGGGTCCAGCTGGGGGGCCTGCTGAGGGCCGCCGGCGGCAACCGCTGGCTGGAGCCCTGAGGCTCAGGTTCAGGAGCTCTGGAAGAAGCCCTTCGAATTCAGCCAGATCCCGATCAGCAGCATCGGCAGGAACACCGCCGCCAGGATCTGCAGCCGTACCACCAGGGCGGCCCTGGAGCGTTCGGTGGCGGTGGTGGCGTTCGGGGAGCGGCGGGGCATCAAGGGGCACTCGGCTTCAGTTGAGCATGACGCGCGCGCCGGCCTGCGTCTCGCGGCCATGCAGACGCCAGGCACGCCAGAGATCCAGATCGGTGATGCGGTAGCCCAGCCGACGGGCCGCCAGCACCAGCTCCGCGCGGGAGCGGCAGTGACGCAGGGACCGGCGGATCACGTCATCGGCTTCGGCTTCCTCGACCAGCCGCTCCAGTTCGCTCCAGCTCATCGGATCTCTCCTTGGGTCACCGGTCTCTCAGCGTGGCCACGACGGACGGATCCGGCCACGGTCGCATCCGGTCACAGTTCGGCCCGTTGTGGAAAGGGGCCTGTCACAGGGGCTCGCTTGTCTGGGTGTGTTGGGGCCGGCTTCCCGGGGGGGACTTCCGGCCCCGACCTTTCCCCTCCACACCTCCTCGCACCTCCATGACCTTGTTCACCACCCGGCGGATGCTCTTCGGAGCCCTCACCAGCCTCGGCCTGCTGGCCGGCGCGACGGCGGCGGAGGCCTACCCCCTCTATGACGCGCCCTGGACCCAGGCCGCGCCACCACCGCCCCCCTCCATCTCCCAGGCGGTGCCCTATGGAGCGCCCTACGGCCAGAGGCCCTACTCCGTGCCTGTGGCCCCCGGCTGGGTGGACGCCCAGACGGCTCGGCGCTGCAACGTGGGCCGTCTGGTGGGCGGACTGGTCGGTGGCGCCGTGGGCTATGGCGCCTCCAGGCAGGACGGCCGCAGCTGGGCCGTTCCCCTCGGTGCCCTGCTCGGTCAGGGGATGGGCTGCAACCTGGCCAACAACCGCACGCCCCTGCCCTGGTGACGCCGGCGATGGGGCCCGCCCGCCGCGGCCGGGCCCCTGGACGGGTCCCTGCCCTCAGGTGTTGCCGAAGGCCACCTGGCAGGCCGCGTTGACCAGTTCGGCCTCGGCGGCAGTGGCCGGTTCGCGGCCGTTGAGATAGCCGGTCTGGCAGTCGGCGCTGAGCTCATAGCTGCTGCCGGCCTGGGTCGCCACGAAGCGAACGCCCACCGTTCCGGCCGGATAGGGCTCCACCGTGCCGTACTGGAGCTCGTAGCTGCTGTTCGGCACCACGATGTAGGTGGTGTTGGCATTCACCGCGCTGTCGACGGCGGCATTGATCACCGACGCGGTGGCCAGCGAAGCGATCCCCCAGGTGGCGGCACGGGCGCCCCACCAGCCCCAGGCGGGCGTGGCCCAGCCGCCGTACCAGCCGGTGTTCCAGGGCCTGGCATAACCCCAGCCTGGACGGGCCCAGCCGGGACGGAGATTGACATCGCCGATGTTGATCTGCCGGTTCCAGTCGACGTTGCGGTTGATGTCGACGTTGCGGTTGAAGTCGCGATTGACGTTGCGGTTGAAATCGCGGTTCACGTTCCCGCTGAAGTCGCGGTTGATGTCGCGATTGAAATCGCGCGTCCCATCCCGGTTCAATGTGCGCTCGCCCGTGCGGTTGAAGTCGCGGGATCTGAGATCGCCGGTACGTGGGCCAAGGTTCGCCGGCGTGCGATCACCGAGGCTGCCGGGGGTTCGTCCCCCCAGATTGCCCGGAGTGCGATCACCGAGGCTGCCGGGCGAGCGGCCGGCAAGGCTCCCCCCGGAATGGCGAACGTTCCCTCCGGACGGTCGCTGGCTGGGTCGACTGAGGGAGGGCGAGGCGCCCCCACCCCGGTTCCCCACGCTGCTGCTCCAGCCCCCGGTGGGACGGGAGGAACCACGACCGAGGCTGCTGCCACCGGATCCCCGGAAGCCGCTCTGGGCCCGGGCGCCACCCCCGGAACGCCCACCGCCGCCCCCACCTCGGCCGCCCCCGCCTCGGCCGCCACCACCGCCACCGCCACCACGGGCAAGCAGGTCCGCTCCGGATGGGCCATCGGACTTCTGCGGGAACGCCAGGCCACTGCCCGCCGGCAAAGCGAGCAGAGCGGCAAGGAAGAGTCCAGCTGCTGCGGATGGCTTCATTTGAGGATCAGCGCACAGGCGTCGTCGTAGCAGCTGGCATCCACGCGGCCGTCGGTGCCGAAATGCACCATCACCAGATCGCGGCCGTCGAGATTGCTGCCGGCCCGGTCCTCGCGGACGCTGTTGAGGTAGTTGGGGTTCACCACACACAGCCGCCGCTGGTCGAAGCAGACGGTGTTGGTGGAGAAGCGGGCCTCGGCCTGGCGCATCTGCTTCCACGACCGGCTGGCCTCATCCCAGCGGGACATCGTCACCGGCTTGTCGGTGATGCGCACCGTTTCCACCACGCTGCCGATGGTGTGTCTGTAGAGGGTGGCGTCGCCTTCGTCGATGGCCTCGACGGTGCAGGGAACGGCGGCAGCTCCTCCGAGGGAGCATTTGGTTTCGAGTTTGTAGAGCGCCTGGCTGTGGCCGGGGGCGCCGGAGGCCAGCACGGCCAGAACCGCCAGAGGAAGCACCGCGGCCGGAGGCCATGGGAAGCGACGCCGCAACGGCGAGGGACAGGACGCAACCTGGTGCATGGAAGAAAGCCCGGAGTGCATGACGAACGGCAGGACGTCCCACAGGATCTGCCTTTTCCCATCTTGTGAAACTCGGGGGCAGGCGTCCACGCCGGACACGCGGCATTCACACACGGTCACCGAAGACGCTCACCGCGGTAGTTCAGCGGAAGCCGAAACCACGCAGCGGAAGCCCATGTGACAGGTGGAGGTGTCGATGCCCTGGGCCATCCGGGCCGCCGGCCGGTAGCGGCGGCAGTAACTGGGGGCACACAGAAAGGAGCCCCCCTTCACCACCTTGCGCGGTAGCGCTCCATGCTGACCGGCCGGATCGATGCTGGCCTCCCGTGCCGCTCCGCGGGGATTCCCGATCGTGCAGCAGCCCCCTGCCTCCTTGTGGGCCCGCAGGATGGCGGCATGGTCGGCGTACCAGTCGTCGGTCCACTCCCACACGTTGCCGATCATGTCGAGCAGGCCGTAGCCGTTGGCGGGGAAGGATCCCACCGGCGAGGTGCGCTCGAAGCCATCCAGCAGGCTGTTGTGGTGGGGGAACTCCCCCTGGAAGGTGTTGGCCATCGGCCGCCCGCCGGGATGGAGCTCGTCGCCCCAGGCGAATTCGGCATCTTCCAGGCCGCCGCGGGCGGCCCACTCCCATTCGGCCTCGCTCGGCAGCACCTTGCCGGCCCAGGCGGCGTAGGCCTCCGCATCCTCGTGGGCCACATGCACCACCGGGTGGTGGTCCCGCCCCTTGATCGAACTGCCGCGTCCCTCCGGATGGCGCCAGTCGGCGCCGGCGATGTACTGCCACCAGCGGTAGGGATCGCCGGTGCCGATGGGACCGGGTGGCGGCACGAACACGATCGAGGACGGCGCGAGGAGCTCCGGCAGGGCGTTCGGGTACTCCGCCGGATCGGCCGGCTTCTCCGCAAGCGTCACATGGCCGGTGGCCTTCACGAACTTCTGGAACTTGGCGTTGGTGACCGGGGCGCGGTCGATCCAGAAGCCCTCCACCTCCACCCGGTGGGCCGGCGCCTCCTCGGGGTAGTGGCGATCGGAACCCATCACGTAGGTGCCGCCCGGAATCCACACCATCTCCCGCGCCGGCGGGCGGCCCGGGGCACGGCTGATGGAGCCATGGGAAGAGGCGCCGCTGGTGATCATTCAGGCGAAAGCGATCGCAGCGGCCTCATCGCAGTGTGAGAAGGCCGCCGTGGGGCGGCAACTGCCATCCGGAGATCTGTCATGGGGCTGCACCCGTGCCTGCAGGGCAACGGGAGGGCCGAAGTCTCAGCGGCGGCGACTTCCATGGAAGACCTAGCGGCGAATCGCACGCACTTCCCTGGCCGCGGCATCCTTGCGCAGGATCGGCAGGCCGTCGTCATCCCGATCCGGCAGGTCGCGCAGGTAATCCATCACCGCCTGCCACTCCTTGATCTCGCGGCGGGCAGCATCGAGGGCGGTGCTGCCGGGGTCGAGGGAGGCATGGGCCGCGAGCAGGTTGGGGGAGCTGGAGGCGCGCGGGTCGGCGATCGCCTCGGTGCGGTTGGTGAGCGGCGTGCCGTCGGCCAGCTTCGGCTGCAGGGAGAGGGCCCCGCCGCTGAGCTTCGGAATGGCCGCCATGATCAGGCCGGCATAGAGGCTCGTGCTGAGGCTGAGCAGGTCGCTGGAGCCCGGGTCGAGGGGTTCGTAGCCCCGCTGCCGATCCCCCAGCTCGATCGCGATCACCTGATCGAACCGGGGGCGGGCGGGGTCATAGGTGAACCGCATCCCGGAGACCCGCGGAAAGAATTCGCCAGGGTGATTGGGATCGTCCTGGAGGAAGAACTCGAGGATGGTGCGGATCTCGGCCGGCGTGAACCAGGCCGTCACCAGGGCACTGCCGGCGGTGGCATCGACGATGCCGCTGCCGAGGGGAGCCAGGCTGAACACGTCGTAGACGGTCTGCACGCCCGAGTGGCCCTTGATCAGCCCGGCCCGGATGATGCCGTTGCCGGTGATCGCCACACGGCTGCCAGTGGCCAGGCGCAGGGCGTCGGTGAAGACGTTGGCCAGCGGGGTGCCGGACTCCAGGTCGCGGTAGTCCATCGGCCAGTCCTCCTCGATCCGCACCAGCGGCTCGGTGGTGGCGTAGCCGCGCGAGGCGAACGCGGCCGGACCGGAGCGGATCAGGACGTCGTCGACCACCGCCTGGATGGCGGCGTCACCGCGGATGCGCGCGTCCACGGGGATGACGCGGTAGGAGCGCAGCGAGACCCGCCCCTGGCTCACCTCCAGCACCAGTTCTCCCAGATGTTCGCCATAGCGGCCGCTCTGCACCGCCGGGCGACCGTTCACCAGCAGCGGCTCCCGCAGCAGGGTGTGGGTGTGGCCCCCCACCACCACATCGATCTCCGGCACCGCCTCCAGGAGGTTCAGGTCCTCGCCCTGATCGAAGCGTCCGTCCGGGCCACGCACCACGCCGCCGTGGTGCAGCGCGATCACCAGATCCACCCGTTGGCGCAGCTCCCGAGCAAGGGTGCGGGCCGTGTCGATCGGATCGGCGAACACCACGCCGCCGGGATCGGCGGCGTACTTGAAGGCATCGAAACCGATCAGCCCGATCAGGCCGATGCGCAAGCCACCCCGCTCGATCACCGTGGTGGGTTGGATCAGCCCCTCGCGGCGAAGACGCTGCAGATCCGCCAGCCGGATGTCCTTGGCGGAGAGGTCGCTGTTGGAGGCCACCACCGCGGGGATCGGTCCGGCCGCCGCCGCCGCGGCGATCGCCTGGCCCAGCCCGTCGGGCCCGAGATCGAACTCATGGTTGCCGATGGTGGTGGCGTCGTAGCCCATCAGGCCCATCAGCCGCAGCTCCGCGCCCAGTTCCCGGCAGGCCGCGGCCACCGCCGTGCCCATCGAGAAGTCACCGGCGTCGAGCACCAGCACCGGGCCGAGCCGCTCGAGCTCGCGCCGGCGCTCGGCGATCAGGGCGCCGAGCCGGGCATAGCCGCCCCTGGTGGCGTCGCTGCCGACCTCCAGCGGGGCGTAGTCCCGCAGCGGACCGACTCCAACGACATTGGAGTGCATGTCGTTGGTGTGGAGGATCGAGACGACCGTTCCAGGAAGGGACATCGCTGCGGGAGGGGACATCGCTGACGAGGCTGACGAGCGCTGAGCCGGGCTCAGGAATGCCCGCTGGTGCTGGCCATCTTGTCCATCACCTCCTCGAGCGAGAAGCTGGCGGCCTTCTGCCTCGGCGGATACTCCTGGAACGTGGCCAGGAACCGGCCCACGATGGTCTGGGCGGGAACGAGCATGAAGGCGTGATCGAGCATCCAGTCCCAGTAGGTGTTGGAGGTGATGTCGGCCCGCTCGTAGGGATCGGTCTTGAGGTTGAAGATCTTCGGCACCCGCAGGGCTGTGAAGGGCTCGGCCCACACCTGCAGTGTGCCGGTGGCCCGCTGCTCCATGAATACGATCTTCCAGTTGTCGTAGCGCAGGGCCGTCAGGTCGCCGTCGTCGGAGAAGTAGAAGAACTCCACCCGAGGACTCTTGTCCGTCTGGCCCGTCCAGTAGTCGAGCATATTGTAGCCGTCGAGGTGCACCTTGTAGTGACGGTTGCCGGCCTGATACCCGCTCTTGAGCTTCTCCTTGATCTGCGGCTCACCGGCGGCGGCCAACAATGTGGGCAGCCAGTCGAGGTGGCTCACGATCTCGGTGAACTGGGTGCCCGGGGCAATCCTGCCGGGCCAACGCACCAGAGCGGGGACGCGGTAAGCCCCTTCCCAGTTGGAGTTTTTCTCGTTGCGGAAGGGGGTCATGCCGGCATCGGGCCAGCTGTTCATGTGCGGGCCATTGTCGGTGCTGTACATCACGATCGTGTCGTCGGTGACGCCCAGCTCATCGAGCAGATCGAGCATCTCACCGATGCACTCGTCGTGATAGATCATCACATCGTGGTACTCCGACTGCCAGCGGCCTGAGCGCCCCACATCCTGCGGGCGGGCATGGGTGCGGAAGTGCATGTGGGTGGTGTTGAACCACACGAAGAAGGGTTCCCCGGAGGCCACCGCCTCACGGATGAAGCGCTTTGCCTCGCGCAGGAACTCCTCGTCGCAGTTCTGCATCCGCTGCTTGGTGAGCGGGCCGGTGTTCTCGATGCGCTGGCTGCCGTCGGGATTGGCCCAGGAGTGCAGCACGCCGCGAGGACCGAAGTTCTGGCGGAAGTTGGGAAAGTCTTCGGCGCTGGGATAATCCGGCAGCTCCGGCTCCTCCTCGGCATTGAGGTGGTAGAGGTTGCCGAAGAACTCATCGAACCCCTGGTTGGTGGGCAGGTGTTCGTCGCGGTCGCCGAAGTGGTTCTTGCCAAACTGACCGGTGCGGTATCCCTGGGGCTTGAGCAGCGCAGCAATGGTGGGATCCTCGGTTCGGTAGCCCAGCTCGGCTCCGGGCAGACCCACCTTGGAGAGGCCGGTGCGGAACACGCTCTGGCCGGAGATGAAGGCGGCGCGGCCGGCGGTGCAGCTCTGCTCGGCGTAGTAGTGGATGAAGCGGCCGCCTTCCCTGGCGACGCGGTCGATGTTGGGGGTCTGATACCCCATCAGGCCGTCGCTGTAGCAGCTGAGATTGCTCTGGCCGATGTCATCACCCCAGAGAATGAGGATGTTGGGCTTGCCGTTCGGCATGGAAGGAGACAGGGAGAGAGGATGAAGCGGAATCGGCAGCTGTTAACAGATCCGGAACCAGGAAACGAGGCACACAGAAAGCGGCTGCCCGATCAAACAGATCATGGGTGCACTCAGTGCCTTGGCCATCAGACCAACCATTTCTTCATGGTTGCTGCACCTACCCTGCCAGGATCTGCCACCTTTGACTGCCACCGTTCACTCAGGCAAGGTTCTGGCGGGCTTCGCGCAGCACCCGCGAGGGGGAAATCCCGAAGGATCTCTGAAAATCCCGACTGAACTGGGAAAGATGGGTGTAACCCCAGCGGCGAGCGATGGCGGTGACGGAGTCCCCAGGTTGGGCCTGCAGAAGCTGGTTGCGGGCGGCCTGCATCCGTTGACGGTGGATCCACTCATGGGGACCGCAGCCGCAGCGCTCATGAAAGGCCTTGCGCAGGGTGCGCTGGGAATAGCTGCTCCGCTGCTCCAGATCGCTGAGGCGGATCGGCTGGTCGAGATTGGCATCGATCCAGGCCAGAAGATCCTCCACGACCGCGCCTTTGAGGGTCTTGCTGCCAGGCAGGTTCTCCGGGATGGAGCGGATCAGATCACCGCAGAAGGCCATCGCGATCGCCCGGTACAGCAGATCGTCCAGCCCAAGCATCTGCAGCAGACGCTCGTGATCGAGACAGGGAGCATCCAGCATGGTGAACAGCGTGTACAGCTGCTTCACCACCTCCATCCCGGCGCTGCCGGGGGTCGGACGGACGAGGTGGGGGCGTTGCAGCCGCTGGCGGAGTCGGTAAGTGCTGCCATGGAGCCCGGCCATCGTCGCCGCGGTGCGGATCAACCGATCCACATCGACGGAGAACAGCACGCCGCTGATCCAGCTCGAATGCTCCACGAAGGCGCAGCCGGGCAGGTAGGCCAGGTCGTGGACCGTGCCGAAGCGCAGGGAGCCGCCCTCGTAGGAGAAGGTTGTGTCGCCTCCCAGCGCCAGAATGACCGTGGCCCGCGGCGTTTCCTCGGTGACGACATGCATCGGACTATGGAAGCCCGTGCTCGCCACCAGATCCCCCACCGTGACGGTGGACGCCCTGTAGAGGAAGGACGCTGGCGGCCCTAGGCGCTCGAAGTCGGAGAGCCTCATCGCCAGCGCCAGCCGTTCAGCAAGGGCATCGACATCGGTGTCGGTGATCGCCAGATCCGGCCGGAACAGCAGCGGCCTCGCCAGCAGGGAGTCCGGAAGATCCACCGCTATCGGCTCCCGGCCTTCCCCGGCCCACAGGGATCGCCAGCAGCGGGAGTCGCAGGGGGAAGCGAACTCACGGGACCTTCCGTCCGGCGTAAACCTCGGCCCGGTCTGCCTGCATGCTGATCAGTCCCCAGCCCCTTGCCGGCGCCTCCACAAGGCCGCGGTACGGGCGACCGAAGGGTGAGCTGCGGTGGTGGGCCACTTCGCGCCTGGCGTGGTCTTGATGAACGGGCATGCCGAGGCTGGGCCCAGGCACGCTGGTGACCCAGCACTGCATCGCCGGGTGGTCGCCCTCGGAATTACCGAAGACGGCGATCGGCCGCCGACCGATCGCCCGTTGGTTGACCACCGGCTCGCCCGGGCCGTCGAAGAGGACCTCCATCCGGGGCTCCCGCATCTGGCGCGGAGAATTGCCGAGATTATAATAACCGGTCAACCCGCTCCAGCCCACCACCTGCCCCGGGGGAATGCGTCGTGGCCTACCGCACGAAGTCGAGCCCGCCGCCCGGAAGGCGGCCAGCCGTTCGAGCATCGGCCGCTCGCTCCAGAGCGTGCCGTCGTTGACGAAGCTGGCGATCCGCTCGTCGGGAGGCACGAACTGGACATGGCCCGGGGTGGTGACCTTGCGCAGGATCGTAACTATGCGCTCGCGGCAGGGACCCGGACGTCAGGAGGGCAGCGGATCTGACGGCTGCGCCGCCAGCGGTGTCTCGGCTCGTCTGCCCAGCAGAGGCAGCAGCAGGGCTCCCGCCAGCACCAGGCGACGGGACAGGGCAGGCAGCATCGATCCCAGCCGTGGTGTGCGGCAGGGTGGCATCTGCCAGGGGGCGACCGCCAACCGCCGCAGCGTCAGCGCGCCACCAGCCCCATGATCAGCAGCAGCAGGGCGAAGCCTCCGATTCCCGTGATCGCCACGGCGGTGGCCCGGGCGATCGAGCGCTGATCAGGCACATAGACGAAATCATCGCGCAGGCGCCGGAGTTCATGGCGGTGCTGCACGGTGGCCGCCGCCATCGCCGCGATGCCGGTAATCACGAAGGCCATGGCCACCAGGCGCACCCCGAGTTCGGCATGGCCGCTGGCGCCGGCGGTGCGGCGATCGATGGCGGCGATGATCTTGTCGAGGCCGAAGCCGAAACTGATCAGCGAGAGACAGGTGCGCACCCAGGCCATGAGGGTGCGGTCGGCCGCATTGCGATTGCGCTGCTTGGCCAGTTCGTTGGTGAGGTTGGGCGGCACCATCGGCGTCTCAGGCCTGGGAAAGCGGTGGACGGCGTTCCTGCTCCATCCGCACCTCCGCCTCGATCTCGCGGCTGAGGAACACGTTCAGGAAGGTGCGGATGACGGCCACCACGCCCAGCTGAATCAGATTCTGCCGGGAAGGGCTGGTGGTGGTGGCGACGATGTCGGCCCCGAGCTGGAACTCCAGGGCCAGCGCCAACCAGCTGCCGAAGGTGAGCCGGGCCCGGTTGGAGGGCCGCTCCGGCAGACGCAGACCCCACCGCGGCAGGGACTGTCGGAACACGGCGATCAGACCACTGAGCACCGTGAGCACCGAGAGGGATTCCAGCAGAACCCGGGTGGCGGAGGCCAGGGGCACCAGCACTTTCTCAATGCCCTCGACCGACTCCATGGTGACGCCCACAGGAGCAACCCCGGAACCCTAGAGACGACCCCTCCGTTGCGCCCTCCGGCGCAATCCGTGCCTTCACGCAGGGCGAAGCCGTTCGCCGCCGCTAGCGTCAAGGCGACCCTGCAGCGACGGCATGGCCGTGATCAACCGCTGCGCCATCGCCGTGGCTCCCCGCGAGCCGATGCGCGCCTGGACCCGACCCTTCCAGACCCGGGAGGATATGGAGGGGCTCGGCGACGAGGAAAGCCTCTACCTCGTGCCCACCTTCGACGACGACAAAGAGGCTCAGCGCTGCCTGGAGCATCATTGTGCGGCCATCTTCCGGGCCGAGCTCGAGCTGTGGTGCCGCGATCGGTCCCTCTGGCCCGAACCCCTCAGCGCCGAACTCTTCCATCGCTGGTTTCAGGTGCGCCTCTTCCCACTCGTGGAGGATCTGGCTGGCCTCCCCCTCCGGAGCTACGACCCGGAGGGCTGCCTCTTCACGAGCCCGGACGTCGCCGCTTCCTGATTCAGGTCTCCATGCTGTTCCGTATCCGCCACATCCTCCGCTACACCTACGAACGCCCGGTGTTCCTCGAGCCCACCATTCTGCGGCTCACCCCCCGCCAGGACGCGATGCAGCAGGTGCTCTCCCATGAGCTGCGGGTGCTGCCCACAGCAGCGGGCAAGACACGGGTGCTGGAGGCCGATGGCAACGAAGCCGTGGTGCTGTGGTTCGACGAACCGCGCGATGCCCTCACCGTGGAGGTGGACATGGAGGTGGAGACCCTGCGGCACAACCCCTTCGACTGGATCGTCACCCATGGGCCGGCGATGACCTTGCCCGTGGCCTACCCCGAGCTGGAACACCGCTCGCTGGCAGGCTGTCTCGACCCGCAGGGGGTGGCGTCGGAGGTGGCGGACTGGGCCGCCGATCAGGCGGCGGCAGTGGGCGGCGGCGCCACCGACTTCCTGGTCCACCTGGCCGCCACCATGCACCGTGAGTTCCACCACATCGGCCGGCCCGACGGGGAGGCCCTGCCCCCGTCGCAGACCCTGGCGCTCCGCAGCGGTGCCTGCCGCGACACCGCCCTGCTGTACGTGGCCGCCTGCCGCAGCCAGGGCCTGGCGGCCCGCTTTGTGAGCGGCTACTCGATGCATCACCCACCCGAAGTCAGCGAACACGAATTGCACGCCTGGGCTGAGGTGTACGTGCCTGGAGGCGGCTGGCGGGGCTACGACCCAAGCCTGGGCCTGGCCGTTGCCGATGGCCATGTGGTGCTGGCTGCCGCCCCGGACCCCCTGCTGGCCGCGCCGTTCAGCGGCCACTATCGCGGTACCGGCGTGGGGTCGCAGTTCGACTACCAGGTGGAGCTGCATGCAGCGGATGCCACCTCGCACGATTGGTGAGCGTTCAGGGATTACACAGGGGGCAATGACCGGGGTCGGCCTGCAGCCGGCCGTCACGGCGGGGCTGGCGCTCCCGGTGTCCGCAGCTGCTGCAGCCCAGCACCTCCCAGAGCACAAGCACGGTGGCGGTGCCGCACCAGGCGCAGGGCAGGCCAGGGAGCGTTTCCAGTTCACCGAAGCCAGGGCTCCCGCAGGAGGGACAGCGCCTGGCCAGACGCCGCACCAGGCGGAAACCAAGCCGGCGGATGCTCGCCATCCGGGTCGGATTGCGGTGGGCCCGCATGTCGGTTTCCAGCAGGGCCTGACCATCGGCCGAGGCGGCGGCGGCCCGCCGGATGGCCTGCCACAGGTCGTCGGGGTGGTCGAGATCGCGCCAGATTGTGGGGCCATCAAGTGGCACGGACGCACGCACGAGCACGCCGTGACTGGGATGGCCGATCCGCCGCAGCCAGGGAGAAGGGTCTGCTCCGGCTGCGAGGCGGAGGTGGGAAAAATTGGTGCGTGGAGCGAGCATGTGCTCCTCCACCACCAGATCCTGCTCCTGATCGCGGAATACCAGCCACTCCTCGCCCACCGGCAGCAGAGGAAGCAGGGGGTGAGGACCGAAGCTGCCCTCGCTGGCGAGACCGCGGGTCAGACCGGTGGCCGCCATTCCCTGTTCGGCCTTGAAGCGACAGGTCTCGCGGGCTGGAGCCGGACGGGGCCGCTCGCCATCAAACGTGCCCAGGGCATCGGTGTCGACGTCGGCGAGGACCAGCGGCAACCCGAGCGCGAAGCGGAACGGACGCCCCAGCGCCTGGTCCTTGCCGTGTCGAGTGGCCAGGGCCACAGAGGCTCCCCGGGGGAAGGGTGGCCGGGCGGGAACCGCTGAGGACAAGGAAGCCAGGGCCTTGAGCCCATACCAGCAGGAGCTGAACCCTAGAGAGGAAACCAGCGGGTTTGTCGTTGCAGAGGCGCCGCAATCGCGGGGGCCTGGACATAGGAGAAGGGTCAGCAATCTGGGCGAGGATGACAATAAGCTGAAATCATGAGCGGGATTGAACAGACCGCCAGACCGTCGCGCCCACTCCTCGGTTGTGATCACTGCCGCCCTGGCTCACCGTTGAGGAGACCCTCTCCCTCGCCTTCGCTACGGCTGATCGGCACACAGCCAGGGGGCCTGGGAGCTCAGCGCGATCCGGCTCCCACGGCTCGGATGGTCGAAGGCCAGCCGGGTGGCGTGCAGGCGCAGCCGGCTGGCAAGGCCACGGCTGCGGGCGTTGCCGTAGAGGGGATCCCCCAGCAACGGATGACCCAGCCAGGCCAGGTGCACCCGCAACTGGTGGGAGCGGCCGGTGAAGGGCCGTAGTTCAACCCGGCTCCAGCCGTCATGGGCTTCCAGCAGGCGCCAGTCGGTGCGGCTGGGCCGGCCGGAGGGATCCACCCGGTAGCGGGGGGGCTGGCGGGAGGCGCGGCGCAGGGGCCGCTCGATCCGCCCGGCCGCTCCTGGAGTTCCCAGCACATCCGCCAGGTAGCTCTTCTCCACCCGCCGTTCGGCGAAGGCCAGCGAAAGGGTGCGGTGACTGGCGGCATCGCGGGCCAGGAGCAGCAGGCCGGAGGTGTCGCGATCGAGCCGATGCACCAGCTGCAGCGGACCCCAGTGGCCCACCAGACGGCCCACCACCGCATCGGCCTGCTCCGGCCCCAGCCCCGGCTGGCTGAGCAGCCCCGCCGGTTTGTCCACGGCCAGCAGCCAGGGATCACTGAACAGCACCGTGGGATCAGGGGGCGGGTTCAGGCGCAGATCTCCATCACCCGGCCGCAGCCATCCTTCTCCCCGCCCAGCACCGTGGCCACCCCGCAGTGGAGGCGCCCGGCCGCATGCAGGCAGGCGAAGGCATCCAGCAGGTCGTCGTCGGCCCAGCCGCCGCGCGGCAGAGCGGCGCGGCAGCGGGCCCAGGCGCCGGGCCAGCGGGACTGCACCAGGGCCAGGCGCTCGGCCCGTCCCTCCGGCCGGCGCTTGGCCCAGGCCAGGGGCCGGCCGGCCCACAGCTGGAAGATCAGTTCGGGATGGGCCTCGCGCAACCGAGTGGCAAGGGCGGGCTCCCGCGCCAGCAGCCCGTCGAGCATCTGAATGCGAGGCATCAGGTTCCAGGCCTGGATCGTGAGGCCGCGACCATCGATCCGGCGGCCGATCGCCGAGGCCTCCGCCTGGCTCACCGCCTGGAGCATCGGCCGGATCGGCGCTGGGAACACACTGCTGCCACGCCCAGGTCCAAGCAGGCGGCGGGCCTGCCGGTCGCAGGCCCGGGCTCCCGCGTCCGGCAGGCCGATCGGCATGTCGATAGCGGTGAGCACGGGAGCTCCGCGGCCGAGCAACAGATTCGCCACGTCCGCGAGCAGGTCGGCCCTGGGTTCCCCCCCGGCCAGCGGCGCCCGCACCACCAGCCAGCCGGCGCGGCAGCCGTCGACCCCCGCCAGATCACCGCTCACCGCCTGGGAGCTCAAGGCGCCGGAGCTTCGCCCAGGCCTCGGCCACCCGGGGAGAGATAACCGGTGCGCAGCAGAAATGCGCGCAGGGCCTCGGGATAGGAGGCGTACTCCACGTCCGCTCCCCGGCAGCGACCGTCGCTGCCGAGGCCGGCGGCACACTGACGCAAGCCCAGGTCGGAACTCCGGTCGTAGCGGCCGAGCATGCGCCGCCAGCCATCGGCGAACTCACCCACCAGGGCCTTGGTGGCCACATAGCCAGCGAGGAAGCCATTGGCTTCCCCCCCGTCCCGGGGCTGATCGAACCAGGGGGCCATCTCCTCGAGGACACGACGATGCAGGGGAGCAAACACGCTCTGATGGCTCACATCCTCGAAGCGCTGACCCGACAGCTGCCAGATCCGCAGCGGCGGCCGGCTGCCCGCATAGCTGGAGAACTCATACAGAAAGCGATTGTCGAGATCGACCACCACCCAGCGACCGCTGCCGAGGGGATCGGTGGCCGCCCGCACCACGCCATTGAAGGGCCCCAGGGCCACCACATGCCAGCGGCTGCCGCTGGCGTCGCTGGTGAGCACGCGGGTGTCGTTGCAGCAGTGGGCACCACCGCTGAAGGACGAGAGCAGCACCTCGGGCCAGGGATTCGCCGGATCGAGCTCGACCAGCTGGAGCAGGGCCATCGGCCGGTCGGAGCCGATCTTCACGGCGCCCTTCAGGCGCCCCACCTCGCGTCCGTCGAGCCGAACCACCACGATCGGCTGCAGGGCCACAAGGCCGTCGGGATCACGGCGGCGTTCGTGCTGCAGGACCGCCACCAGCGGCCCCTGGCGCAGTTCCAACGGGCGGAGGCCGGTCTCGGCGTCGGCGGTGCGCACCTGGGTCCTGATGGGAGCGTTGATCGGGGCTGCCGGAGCCGGAGGTGTGCTGAGCAGGGCGATCCCCAGCGTCGTGGCGGTGGTCGCCATCCAGGCAGGACAGCACCACCGGAACGGCGGGGCAGAGCAGATCAACGGGCGCCCGAGCACGAATCCCTCGGTTCTACCAGGGGGGGAGCGGCAGGAGGGCTGCGACGGGGGCTGGAGGATGCACCGGTGATAGCCCACCGCATGCTTCCAGGAAACCCGACCCTGTACCGATACCGGTGGAGGGGCCAGATTGGGTTGGATTGCCAGTGACTCCACCTTCCTTCTCTTCGCCATGGCGTCCACCCATCCCCGCCTCCATCGCTTGACCGGCCGCCGGGATGGAGTGCGCCAGTGGCTGGCCGGCCAACTGATCGCCTGGGGCACCGCCCTCAGCGGCCGGGCCAACCAGCCAGCCCTGGCGGGCACCGCCACTGATTCCGCTGCCCGGCTGACCAAGCGGCCGCCCGAGTCTGCGGCCCTGGCATCACGGGAGGCGTCGACGGAACCGCCCGTGCTGGCCTTCTGCCCCGGCCTCCGGGAACCCCTCTCGGTGGAGGATGCCGTACTGCGACGCGATCTCACCCTGCTCAAGCGGGAGGCCGCCGATGCACTGGCCGCCTTCGGCTCGGCCCATGCCCTGGTGGCCTCCGCTCGGCTGGCGGAGGTTCAGAGCCTGCGGGAGCGGTTGCGCGAAGGCGAGGATGCAAGTGAACGGCTGCTGGCCATGGCTGGTGACTACCAGGGCTGGCAGGCCGATCAGGTGCGCCTCTTCGATGCCCTCGCCCTGGTGATGAGGATGCGGGTGCCCGCTGGTAAGACTTTTGAGCAGGTGGACCCAGGACTTCACGCCGAGGCTCGCCGCCATCTGGAATCCCTTACGGTGGAGTATCAGCGGATGCTGCTGGGGGAGCAGATCGGCGACTCCAGCGAGGAGTCCTGATCCATCCGTTTGGCCAGGAGAGCCCCGATCAGGGGGCGAGGGTCTTCAGGGCTTCAAGGCCACGGGTCGCCACCGCAGGCGGCAGGCTGACAAAGCCGAGTTTCGGCGCCTCCGCCTGGAACCCAGCCGAAAGGGTGGTCTCGAAGGTGCGCTGCAGAGGCTCGAGCCTGGCGCCGTTGCCCTGCTTGTAGAGCAGGATCCAGCTGAAGGTCACGATGGGGTAACCCCGGACCGGATTGGGATCGGACCCCACGAGATTGGGGCCCAGATCGATGGCCGCCAGGGCCTCGGCAGCATTGGTGGGGGTGGGCGTCACGAGCTGGCCGGCGGCGTTCGTGAGTGCAGCCGCCTGCAGATTGCCTTTCACATAGGCCGCCTCGACATAGCCGATCGAACCTTCCACCTGGCTGAGCTGGGCGGCCACCCCCTCATTGCCCTTGGCCCCGATGCCAGTGGGCCACTTCACGGTCTTGCCGCTGCCAGGACCTGCCTTCCAGGCCGGACTCACGGCGCTGAGATGGGCGGTGAAGTTGGCCGTGGTGCCGGAGCCATCGGAGCGATGGACCACCCGGAGGGGGCGGGCAGCACAGCCAAGACTGCGGAAATCGGTGATGCGGCCTACGAAGATATCGACCAGCTGGGACTGCGTGAGTTTGAGGGCGCAGCCTTTGAGGTTGTAGGCCACGGCGATGGCACCGGCGGTCATCGGCACCTGCACCACCCCTCGGGACACCTTGGCCACGTCGTCCGACTTCATCGGCACATCGCTGGCGGCGAAGTCAACGGTGCCGGCCTCGAACTGGCGCACTCCTGCTCCGGAGCCGACCGATTGGTAGTTGACGTTCACCCCCTTGGCAGCCAACTGCTGGAACCAGTGCTGATAGATGGCAGCAGGAAAGGACGCCCCCGCTCCATTGAGGGTGGTGCTGCCTCCGCAGGCGCTGAGCAGCAACCCCACCGCGCCGATCGCGAGCAAGCCGGCGAGGGAGCGCCGGTGTCCGGCAGACGGCAGGAGCATGACAGCGCCTCGGGCTGATGGCAATGTACGTGCCTGGGGTAGGGAAGCCGAGGTGTCAGGCCGCTGGCGGGGGGACACCAGGGGCGCCGCTCTCCGGCGGTGTTCGGCTGGGATCGAACAGATCTTCCAGACGCTCGGGGGCCCGTGGACGCAACGGGCCACTCCCCTTTCGGCTCCAGCGGAACTCGAGGCGGGGACGGGGCGAGGCCACCATCAGCCAGGCCACCGACAGCAGCAGGGCCGCCAGGGAATTGCGCAGGCTGCTGCGAAACACCAGCAAACCTCGCCGCTCCTCCTTGCGCCGAAGCTCGAGCGCCAAGCCATCGGAGAGACGGCTCAGCAGCAGCTGGGCTCCACGCCGTCGGGCCTGGGGATCAGGGCCAAGCTCTTCCAGACTCGGAGCGGCCACGGGCAGCTGGCGCAGCAGCCGCAGAAGCTGGGCATCATCGCCAGCGCGGCTCACCTGACGATCGAGCGCCTCCAGCCGGGACCTCAGCTGCTCGCGGCCGACGGCCTCCCGGCTGACCGCCTCGTTCCACTGGTTCCAGCTGGCGAACAGCTGCAGCGGGATCAGCAGGCCATAGCCAAGTGCCACAGCCAGAGCCAGCCGGGGCGCTCGGGCGCCTCGCCGCTCGGACAGCTCCTCATCGCTGAGATGGCGACCGATGGCCAGGAGGGAGAGGCCGATCAGGGCCATCGGCCCCTGCTGCAGAAGGGTCTGGATCTGCTGAAGCTGCCAGGAGGGCGACAGGAGGGCCGGCGGCAGCAGGCTGGACACCACCCCCAGGGCAAACAGAGCTAGCAGGGTGAGGCCGGCCCAGCGCAGCATGCGGGGCAGATCGGCGCCCAGCCCTTCGATCGACACCGGAGAAGAGGGGGGCATGATGGTCGGGTGCGAGGGACGAGGGGCCCGGATCGCCAAGGCACCGACCGGGAATTGTTCACACAGTGCCGCATGCTTTCACCGAGGGTTGGCGACTGCATTGGCGCGCAAATAGCAGGCTAGGCACAAAGGAGAACGGCAGGATTCCGCATTTCGCATCACTCCTGCAGCAGATCACAAGCGTGGCCCAGCGGGCCGTTGCCAGCCGCCTCTGCCATTCCCATTCCCTGCAGATCGCGGCCGAACCCGGTGGGGGCCATCGCCAGCTGAGAAACGTCCAGACCAGGGATCCGCTCAGGAGGAGGGCTGGGCGACGCGGCGTGCCTGCCGCACGGTGGCCAGCACTTCGGCATCGTCCACCGGGTCGAAGCGTCCGTAGTGCAGCCCCACAGCCACCAGATCGTCGGGGGCCGCCAGCAGCACCAGCTCATCCACCAGCTCCCGCAGAGCGGGCAGGCTCTGATGAGCCGCCACGGGAGCGGCCAGCACGACCCGGGCGGGCCCCAGGCGCTGAAGAGAGGTGAGGGCAGCCCGGACGCTGAGGCCAGTGGCGATGCCGTCATCCACCACGATCAGCTGCCTTCCCGTGAGCGCGCTCGGGTCGGCGTCGCCGTAGAGCAGGCGCCGGCGTTCGAGTTCCCGCCCCTCCCGCTCCACCACCTGATCGCGCAGGACCGGATGCTCATCAAACATCCAGGCGGTGTGAGGATCCCAGAGGATCACCCCACCCGGAGCGAGGGCTCCCAGGGCGACCTCCGGCTGGGTGGGAAGCGCCAGCTTGCGCACCGACCAGGTGGTGAGTGGCAGCTGCAGCGCACGGGCCACCTCGGCGCCCACCACCACACCACCCCGGGGCAGGGCCACCACCACGCTGCCGGCGGGGTGGGGAGGCAGATCCCGCAGGCGGGCGGCCAGGGCGAGGCCGGCGGTGCGGCGGTCGGACCAGAACGCATCGGAGGCGATCATCGCGGGCGCGGCACAGACAGACCCAGCGTGGCGCCGTCAGCCAGCGCGGCGCAACGATGCAGGGGTTCCGCCGCCGATCGACCGCAGCGGGCGCCTGACAGCGCATCCAGCCGCTCGCTATCCCAGGCGCCGCGCGTTCAGCAACAGCCGGAGCCCCGGGCGGCACCGGGCCGATGGCCCACCAGGGTGACAGCCCGGAAGGCGATTCCCTCCAGCTCCCGCCAGGGACGCTCCTGCCGGTCGGCGTAATGGACCCCCTCGAACCCCAGGGTGCGGAAATCCTCCAGGAAGCGATCCTCCTGCCAGGCGCCGCTGATGCAGCCGCTCCAGAGTTCGGGATCCTGCTGCAGATCGAGGGGCACCGGCCGATCGCTGACGATGTCGCTGATGGCGACCCGCCCGCCCGGCCGCAGCACCCGCCGGATCTCCCGCAGCAGCTCGGGGCGGGCCTCGGGGCGCACCAGGTTGAGCACGCAGTTGCTCAGCACCACATCCACGCTGGCATCAGCCAGCAGCGGCACGCCGGCGAGATCGCGGCCCAGGTCTTCGATGGCGGCCTCGCGGAAGCTCACGTTGGCGTAGCCGATCTTGTCGGCCACGATCGGGGCGGCCCACCGGGCCAGCACCAGCATCTCCCGGTTGCGATCCACGCCGATCACCCGCCCCTCCGGCCCCACCAGCTGGGCGCAGAGGAAGGCGTTCTTGCCGCTGCCGCTACCGAGATCCAGCACCGTGTCACCCGTCCGTACCCAGCGGGTGGGATCGCCGCAGCCGTAGTCGCGCTCCACCACCTCGGCCGGAATCACCTCGAGCAGGGAGGGATCGAAGGCGACGCCGCAGCACAGGCACGGCTCAGGCTCGATCGCGGCGGCCCCATAGCGGGCCTCAACGGCAGCGGTGTGGTCGATCGGGGCGGATGCCATGGCGATGCGGGGCTGTCAGCAGCATCCTCGTCCTGGCCCGGAAGGGACCAGAATCATCCAGCACGAGACCCGTGCGACTTCACCACGCCCCGGGGTTCCCGGGGCTTTCGGTGGAGTTCCCCGGGCGGCGGTCCGGTGCGGATCCACCCACCCAGGGCGCTCCTGGCGCCCGCCAACCAGGAGCATCGTGGGAATGCCGCCCGGCCCAGCACCGCCGATGTCCGTCTCCCCAGGCCCCAGCCTGGCCGTCATCGGAGCCGGTGTGGCCGGGTGTGCGTTGGTCGCCCGCCTGGTCGAGCTCGGATGGAAGGGTCCGATCAGCCTGTGGGAGACGGGCCGGGGTCCGGGGGGCCGAGCCTCCACCCGCCGCTCCCGCCTGGATCGCGGCCTGCGGATCGACCACGGCGCACCCCTGTTCAATTTTCGGCCAGGGCCCCTGGCCACGCCGCGGGCGCTGCAGGGCCTGATCGATGGGGGTTGGGTGGAGCCCTGGAACGGCAGGATCGCCGGGCTCGATGCCACCGGCGAAGTGCTGGCCCCGCCCCACGACCCGCTGGTGGAGGGAACCCTCTACCGCGGCCGTGGCGGGATGGATCGGCTCTGTGAAGGCCTCCTGCATCAAGCCGGTGACGCGGTGGTGAGCCACTTCGGCCAGCTGGTGCGACATCTGAGGGCGGTGCCCCAGGGGCCATGGGAGCTGGTGGCCGCCGATGGTGAGCCACTCGTGCAGGCCGACTGGCTGGTGCTGGCCAGCACGCTGCTGGCCCATCCCCGCGCCCGGTTGACCCTGGGCTGGGACGATGTGCCCCTGGCCCAGGCCGCCGGGACCCTGGCGGATCCCCGGCTCGAGCACGCCCTGGTGGCGATCGCCTCGCTGCGGGCCGAAGCCCGCAGCAACCTGCTGCTGGTGGCGGAAGGGGAAGCGGCCCGGCTGTTGCAGGAGATGCCCTTCCGTCTGCTGCTCCTCGATGCGGCGGCGCGGCAGCGCTGGGGGCTGGAGCGCATCGCTGTGCAGCCCCTCGAGGATGGCCGCTGCGCCGTGGTGGCCCATTCCACCTCAATCTTCGCCGAGGAGCATCTCGACGCGTACGGCTCGGATTCCGCCATCGCCCGTCAGCTGGGACGGCCCGCTGCGGCGGAGCGGGAGGAGGCCGTGATCACCGCCCTCACCGCCGCCCTGCACCAGGCCCTCCACCCGCGCATCCCCTACGCCCTGCTCGCACGCTGCCGCCGGCAGCTGATGCGCTGGGGGGCCGCCTTTCCCCGCGGACCCGGACTTCCTGCCGCTCTCAGCCTCTGCCCCGCAAGCCACATCGGCTTCTGCGGCGATTATCTGGCGGGACCGGGCTTCGGCCGGGTGCAGGGCGCCTGGAGCAGCGCCGAGGCCCTGGCGGAGCGGCTGGTCGCCGCGGCGGCCGCAGGGTGATCATGGAGCCGCGCCTCCTGCCGCCGTGATGCCCCGCCCCCTCCCTCTCTCCCGGCATCTGGCCGCGCCGCTCACCGCCCTGCTGGCCCTCGCCCCGCTGGCGCCGGTGCGGGCGATCGAGCGGATCGAGCTGCAACTGCCCGTGCTGGAGACCAGCTTCACGGTGAACGTGAGCGAACTGCGCAACCGCCAGGCCCTGCTCAGCGGCAACAGCGACCTGGCGGAGCTGGATCAGGCCACCGGCGGCGCCATCGGCCGACGCCTCGTCAACCTGCTCGACGACCCGCTTCCCCTCTCCAGCCGGGTGTTCGGCGACAAGACCGTCGGCTCCCCCCTCGGCAACCAGGCCCTGCTCCTGGTGTCGGCCCTGGTGCGCATCGATGGCATCAACGGGGGTGACAGCACCCAGTTGCGCCAGGGGCTGGAGCGGCTGGACAGGACCGCCGAGAAGGGGAGCCTGACCCTGCTCGATGTGCTGGAGGCGATCCCGGGCAATACCGCCACCATCGATCTGGAAGGTGGCCTGTTCGCTCTGCAGCGACTCAAGAACCAGCAGCTCACCGGCGACCGCCTGATCAGCGAAGCCGTGGCCACCACCGCCGACCCTTCCCTGCGGGGCCCGGGGCCGCTGGAGATTCAGCGCAGCGACATGGCGATCCGGGTGACCCATCGTCCCGAGCCGCTCTCGGTGGTGGTGGTGGCCCCGCGGCAGGGGGCGAACGGTCGCCTGGTGGTGATCTCCCATGGCCTCTGGGACTCGCCGGAGAATTTCGAGGGCTGGGCGGCCCATCTGGCTCGCCATGGCTACACGGTGCTGCTGCCGCGCCATCCCGGCAGCGACAGCAACCAGCAGCAGGCGATGCTGGAGGGGAAGGTGCCGCCTCCGAGCCCGGACGACCTTCGCCTGCGCCCCCTGGATGTCTCGGCCGCGATCGATGCCGCCGCCGCGGGCCAGTTGCGCCTCCCCTCACCCGTGCGCACCGACCAGGTGGTGGCCCTGGGCCATTCCTGGGGGGCCACCACCGTGCTGCAACTGGCGGGCGCCCGTCCGAGCGCCGGTCGGATCGACCGCTACTGCAACGACCTCCGCGATCCAGAGCGCAATCTGAGCTGGGTGCTGCAGTGCAGCTTCCGCAGCAGCGCCAACCGGGCCGTGGCGCCCGATCCCCGCATCAAGGCGGTCGTGGCGGTCAGCCCCCCCTCCGCCCTGCTGTTCGACCGGGGGTCGTCGGCGGGCATGAACGGCAGGGTGCTGATGGTGAGCGGCAGCCGCGACTGGGTGGTGCCCTCCGGCCCGGAGGCGATCCGGATCATGGCCGGCCAGGCGCGCAGCGTGGGCGGTGGCCACCGCCTGGTGCTGGTGAAGGGAGGGGATCACTTCAACCTCCGCTCTCCCCAGGCCGATGGCGGTGGCCCCCTGCGGGGCCTGCTTCTGAGCTGGACGGACGGCGCCTTCCAGGCGGGCCCCGCAGCCGCCCCGGGCCCCGATGCCCCCCCGCTGCTGGCACCGTCCGGCTGGGGGGATCCCGATTACCCCCTGGTCGATGTCACCGGCCGGCTGGCCAGCGTCGACATCACCCCCTGAGCTCGGTGGCCATGGGGCTGGAGCAAGCCGACGGAACAGGGGAGGCTCGCAACAGCGATGACGACGGAAGGCACAGCCGGCACAGCCTCCGCTCGTCAGGGTGGCGGCAAGGGGAAGCGGGCCGCGGCCTGGGCGCGGCAGACAGCGGTGGCATCGTCGATCGAACGGCCGGCGCGCACCCGATCGACGAAGCAGCGGCAGGTGAAGTCGGCCATCCCGCTCGGGGGGGTGCGGGAGGCAGCCGTCATGGCCGCCATGAACCCGGCCTGACAGAACGCCATCACCCGATCGGCATCGAAGGCCACCGCCCTGGGGGGAACCAGCAGCGCCAGGGCGAGCCCCCCACCGAGAAGAATCCGAAGGCGCAGCGGCGTCATCGGCCCGTCAGGCGAACGGGTTAACCCTAGGAAGAGCCAGGGCTGGTGGGTGGTTGCAGCCGCCAGCGGCTGCGGGCCTTCGCTGGAGCACGGCTCGCCCTAGGGTCGCTGCGATGGCGATGATCCACGCCCGCGGCCTCGGCAAGACCTTCCGTGTTGCCGACAAGCAGCCCGGACTGGCGGGCACCCTCCGGCATTTCCTGCAACGCCGCCATCGCGACGTGTCGGCGGTGCGCGACGTCAGCTTCCTGGTGGAGCCGGGCGAGGTGGTGGGGTTCCTCGGCCCCAATGGCGCCGGCAAGACCACCACCTTGAAGATGCTCACCGGCCTGATCCACCCCAGCAGCGGCTCGGTGGAGGTGGCGGGCTTCCGGCCCCAGCGCCGCCAGGCCGACTTCCTGCGCCGCATCACCCTGGTGATGGGCAACAAGCAGCAGCTGATCTGGGATCTGCCGCCCCTCGACTCGCTGCGGGTGAACGCGGCGGTGTACGGCATCGACGACGCCGAAGCGCAGCGGCGGATCCGGGAACTGTCCGAAATGCTGGAGATGGGCGAGGAGCTCACCCGTCCGGTGCGCAAGCTCTCCCTCGGCCAGCGCATGAAGGCGGAGCTGCTGGCGGCCCTGCTGCACCGGCCCGATGTGCTGTTCCTCGATGAGCCCACCCTCGGCCTCGATGTCAATGCCCAGGCGCGGGTTCGCTCCTTCCTGGCCCAGTACAACCGCCGCTACGGCGCCACCCTGCTGCTCACCAGCCATTACATGGCCGACATCACGGCCCTGTGTCCGCGGGTGCTGCTGATCCACGAGGGCAGCCTCATGCACGATGGCAGCCTGGCGGAGCTGACCACCCGCCTGGCCCCCTGCCGGGAGGTGAGGCTGGAACTGCGCGAGCCCCTGCCGGCTGCGGCCTTCGCCGCCTACGGCACCGTGGAGGATCTGCAGGGCCGCGCCGTGCGCCTGCTGGTGCGGCGGGAGCGGCTCACCGCCAGCGTCGCCCGCCTGCTGGCCGAGCTGCCGGTGGTGGACCTGGAGGTGAGGGAGCCGCCGATCGAGGAGCTGATCGGCCAGCTGTTCCGCCGGGAGCCTGCCCCATGAACCAACGCCGGTCCTGGCCACTCCCGCGTGCGGCCCATGGGCTGCGGATGGCCCGGGTGCTGCTGAGCACCCAGTACGCGTACATGCTCGAATACCGGGCCGAGATCGTGCTCTGGGCCCTCTCCGGCGTGCTGCCGCTGATCATGCTCGGGGTCTGGAGCGAAGCCTCCGCCGCCGGCGGGCCCGAGGCCACCGGCGGGCTGGGCGCCCAGGCCCTGGGGCGCTACTTCCTCTCGGCCTTCGTGGTGCGCCAGTTCACGATCGTGTGGGTGATCCACTCCTTCGAGGAGGACACCCTGGCCGGCCGGCTGTCCCCCTATCTGCTGCAGCCCCTGGCGCCGGTGTGGCGCTATGTCACCGCCCATCTGGCGGAGCAGATCACGCGGCTGCCGTTCGTGCTGGCGATCCTCGCGCTGGTGTTCCTGATCCACCCCGCCAGCGCCTGGCTGCCCTCACCGCCCCGGCTGCTCGCCGCCCTGGTGGCGATCCCCCTGGCCTTCGCCCTGCGCTTCGCGATCCAGTGGATCCTCACCATGCTCTGCTTCTGGACCGAGCGGGCGGCGGCCCTGGAGCGCCTGATGTACATCCCCTACCTGTTCCTTTCGGGCCTGGTGGCACCGCTGGAGGCCTATCCCGAGGGGGTGCGGGCCTTCGCCCTGGCCACACCCTTCCCCTGGATGGTGCACTTCCCGGCCCAGCTGCTGGCCGGGGGCGAGGTGCCGGTGGCCCGGGGCTTCGTGGCCCTGCTGCTGTGGACCCTGGTGCTGGCGCCGATCGGCTGGATGGGCTGGAAGCTGGGGATGCGCCGCCATTCCGCCCTGGGGGCCTGATGGACGGACCCAGCGCGGCGGCAAGACTTCTGCGGCGGTTCTGGAGCGCCTCCCTGGCCGCGGAGATGGAGTACGGCATGAATGCCGCCATCGAGCTGCTGTCGGTGCTGGGGAACCTGGCGGGCAGCCTGTTCGTGCTGTCGCTCTTCTTCCGCGATGGGCGCAATCTGGGGGGCTGGAGCTGGGATCAGGCCTTGGTGGTGCTCGGCATCTACACGCTGCTCGACGGCCTCACCAGCACCCTGCTGCAGCCGAACCTCGGCGCCCTGGTGACCCACGTGCAGAAGGGCACCCTCGATTTCGTGCTGCTCAAGCCGGTGGACAGCCAGTTCTGGCTGTCGCTGCGGATCTTCTCGCCCTGGGGGCTGCCGGGCGTGGCCGTGGGCGGTGTGCTGATGATCGCGGGGGTGGTGCGGGCCGGAACAACGCCCACACCGCTGGGCCTGGCGATCGGTGGGCTGGTGCTGCTGGCCGCCTCGCTGCTGCTCTACAGCCTCTGGTTCGTGCTGGCGGCCACCAGCATCTGGTTCGTGAAGGTGTGGAACGCCACGGAGGTGCTGCGGGCCACACTTGTAGCGGGCCGCTATCCGATCAGCGCCTATCCGGCAGGACTGCGGGTGCTGTTCACCTTCGTGCTGCCGGTGGCGTTCCTCACCACCGTGCCGGCGGAGGCACTGCTGGGGAAGGCAGCGGCGCCGGTGGTGCTGGCGGGCCTGCTGGTGGCGGGGCTGGCCCTGGGGGCCAGCCGGCTGTTCTGGATCTTCGCCCTGCGCTTCTACACCTCGGCTTCGAGCTGAGGGATCAGACGGCCACCGCCAGATGGTCGCGGAAGGCCCGCATCGCCTCGAGTTGCCGGGCGGTGCACAGATGGGGCTGGGCCTTGATCAGGTCGTCGAGGGTGGCGGTGATCTCCTGGGTCGGAAGGCTGTGGTTGAGATGGCGCAGCAGGTTTTCGAAGCTGGCCGCAGCCTCCGGGCCAGCGGCGCCGGGAAGCGCATCGATGGCGGCGAGCAGGGTGTGACGTCGCCAGGCGATGTAGGTCTGGGCCATCGGAAGAATCGGGTCGGGCATGGACGTGCTTCGATTTTGCAGATCGGCGGAGAAAACGTCAGGAGAACGGCAACGAATCGCCATCACCGACCACAACGCAGCCCCCGAATGTGTGTGGGTTTCAGCATCAGGAATGTGCGTTCATCCACACAAAAGTGATCCCGCAGCGATCCCGAGCCACGCCACCGGCTCACGCTGCGCCGATGCCCATCGGCTGTCGATACTGGGGCCGCCCCTCGCCCCAGCGACCATGCCCTGGACCGAGCTTGCGGGGCGTTGGCCGTTCTGGGCAGGTCTGGCCGCCCTGTTCGCCGCACTCACCGCGGTGCTGGCCAAGCTGGGGGTGAGCGGTCTCGATTCGAACCTGGCCACCTGGCTGCGCACCCTGGTGGTGGCGGTGATGCTCACGGTGCTGATGGCCAGCAGTGGCCGTCTCAGCGGTGATCCGATCGGCGGCCTGGCCGCCCTGCCCCCGCGCTCGCTCGCGGCCCTGCTGCTCTCGGGGCTGGCCACCGGCCTGTCCTGGCTCTGCTATTTCCGGGCGCTGCAGATGGGACCGGTGGCTCAGGTGGCGGCGATCGACAAGCTCAGCGTCGTTCTGGTGGCCCTGTTCGGCGTGGCCCTTCTGGGCGAAGGGCTGGCGCCGATGGCCTGGGCCGGGATCCTGCTGATGGCGGGCGGGGCGGTGCTGGTGGCCCTCGCCTGAGCCCTCCATGCGCCAGCACCTGATCCTGGCGGGCGGCGGCCACAGCCACGCTCTCGTGCTGCGGATGTGGGCGATGAATCGCCGCCGCCGGCCTGCGGACGCGCGCCTCACCCTGGTGAGCCGCCGCTCCACGGCCCTGTATTCCGGCATGGTGCCCGGCCTGGTGGCCGGCCTCTACCGGCGGGAGGCGTGCAGCATCGATCTGCGCCGCCTCTGCCTGTTGGCAGGGGCGGCCTTCGTGCAGGCCGAGATCGCCGGCCTGAATCACGCGGCGCGGGAGCTGGTGCTTCAGGGCCGGCCGCCGCTGCGCTACGACCTGCTCTCCCTCGATGTGGGGGCGGTCACGGCCGTGCCTGGCGACCGGGAAGAAGCGGGCCTGCCGGTGAAGCCCCTGGAACCTTTTCTGGCCTGGTGTGAGGGCCTCGGTTCCACCCCAGAACCCGGGGCGCCGGGATCGAAGGAGCGGCCGCTGACGATCCGGGGTGGCGGCGCCGCGGCGGTGGAGGTGGCCCTGGCCCTGGTGGGGCGAAGGTTGGCCTGCCGCCTGCTGCTGCGGGGCGACGAGCTTCACCTGGGATCGCGGACGGCGAACCGCCGCGGCGAAGCGCTGCTCGCGGCGACCGGCGTCGACCTTGTGCAGCAGGCGCCGCAGAACGCCCCCGCGGATCTGCTCTGCACCGGCAGCCGGGCTCCCGCCTGGCTGGCGGCGGCGGGCCTGCCGGTGGACCCGGGCGACGGCAGGGTGCGCACCGAGGCCAGTCTCGCGGTGATCGGCCACCCCAACCTGTTCGCCAGCGGCGACTGCGGCGTGATCGCGGCGGCCCCTCGCCCCGCCGCGGGGGTGTGGGCGGTGCGGGCGGCGCCGGTGCTGGCCGACAACCTGGTGCGTCGGCTGAGCCAGCCCGAACGGCCGCTGCGGCCGTGGCGGCCCCAGGGCCGGGCCCTGCAACTGCTCGGCGACAGCCAGCCGCCGCCGCAGGGGCCGCGGGCGCTGGCCTTGCGGGGGCCGCTGGCCCTGGGGCCGAGCCGCTGGCTCTGGCGCTGGAAGGAGGCGATCGATCGACGGTTCATCGCCCGCTTCCACGCCCTGGAAGCGATGGCGTCCGCGCCGATGGGGCCAGGCGGTACCGAGGCCCGGGGTGCGGCGATGGCCTGCCGCGGCTGCGCCGCCAAGCTGGCCGCCGATCCGCTGCGCCGGGCCCTGGGCCGGCTGGATCCCTCGCAACCTGCTCCCGAGGCCGAAGATGCTGCAGTGATCACCACCACGGCGGCAGGCGAACGGCTGCTGCAGAGCGTGGATGGCTTCCCGGCCCTGCTCGAGGATCCCTGGCTGAACGCGCGCCTCACCACCCTGCACGCCTGCAGCGACCTCTGGGCCTGCGGTGCCGACGTGGAGAGCGTGCAGGCCCTCGTGACCATCCCCGAGGGGGCGCCACCGCTGCAGGAGGAGCTGCTGCTGCAGACCCTGGCGGGGGTGCGCTCGGTGCTGGATCCGCTGGGGGCCGCGCTGATCGGCGGCCACACACTCGAAGGACGCGACGGAGCCGGTCTGTCCCTCGCCCTTACGGTGGTGGGGCGATCGCCGGCGGGTCGGTTCTGGCCCAAGGGCCCCTTGCGGCCGGGGGATGCTCTGGTGCTCACACGAGCGCTCGGCAGCGGTGTGCTGTTCGCCGCCGCCATGGCAGGGCAGGCACGTCCGGAGTGGATCGATGCCGCCCTGGCCGCGATGGAGGGCAGCCAGGCGCCGCTGGTGGCCCTGCTGGCCGCCCACGGCTGCCGGGCCTGCACGGACGTGACCGGCTTCGGCCTGCTGGGCCATCTCGGCGAGATGCTGGCGGGGTCGCCCGCCAACACCCGGGTTCGGCTCGCTACGGCGGCCGTCCCGGTGATGGCGGGATCCCTGGAGCTGCTGGAGCAAGGGCTCGCCAGCACCCTGGCGCCGGCCAACGCCGGGGCTCTGACCCTGCTGGACGGACCTGTGCACCTGCAGGAGAGCGGCGACGATCAGGCCGCCCGGCGGGCTCTTCTGATCGACCCCCAGACCTGCGGCCCCCTGCTGGCGGCCCTGCCGGCGGAGCGGATCGCCGAGGCACTGGCAGCCCTGCACCGGGCCGGCTTCGCTGATGCCCGCCAGATCGGTCAGGTCACGGCGGAGGGCTGGACGACACGATCGCGTTGAACCGGCGGATGAACGCGACGCTGGAGGTGATGGCGATGGCGATGGCGCTGTTCCGGAGCTGGTTTGTGGATTTTTATTCCGTGCGAGCCAAGCTGGATGGGCCTCCCACTGAACCGCACCGTTGAGCGTCGCCGACATCGCGCCGACCGTGGCCTCGCTGGCGGCTGAGCTCACCGCCATCAGCACCCGACCCTGGACCCTGATGGAGGTGTGCGGCGGCCAGACCCACGCGATCGTGCGCTGGGGGCTCGATCAGCTGCTGCCGCCGGGGATGACCCTGATCCACGGGCCGGGCTGTCCGGTGTGTGTGACGCCCGCCGCCACCATCGATGCCGCCCTGGCACTGGCGGCCCGGCCGGACGTGATCCTCTGCTCCTACGGCGACATGCTGCGGGTGCCCGGCAGTGGCACGGCGGCGATCGACGGCGGTGATGATCTGCTGGGGGTGCGGGCCGCCGGTGGCGACGTGCGTCTGCTCACCTCACCGCTGCAGGCCCTGGCGCTGGCCCGTGAGCACCCGGAGCGCCAGGTGGTGTTCCTGGCGGTGGGCTTCGAGACCACCGCCCCCGCCACCGCCCTGCTGGCCCGCCAGGCCCTGGCCCTCGGGCTGTCGAACCTCTCGCTGCTGATGGCCCACGTGCGCGTGGTGCCGGCGATGGAGGCGATCCTCGCCGATCCCGCAGTGGGGGTGCAGGGCTTCCTGGCCGCGGGGCATGTGTGCGCCGTGACCGGCCTTGCGGAGCTGGAGGAGCTGGTGGCGCGGCGGCGGGTGCCGGTGGTGGTGAGCGGCTTCGCGCCACTGGAAATTATGGCGGCGCTGGTGGCCTGCGTGCGGCGGCTCGAAGCCGGCGAGGCGGTGGTGGCCAATGCCTACGGCCACGTGGTGCGCGAGAACGGCAACCCGGAGGCCCGAGCGCTGCTGGCGGAGGTCTTTGAGCCGGTGGATCGCCCCTGGCGCGGCTTCGGCACCGTGGCCGGCGGCGGCCTGGGGCTGCGGCCGACTTACCACCAGCTGGATGCCTGCCGCCGGTTCGATCTGCCCGATCCGGCCGCCACCCCCGAGCCCGCCACGGCCTGCATCGCCGCCGCCGTGCTGCAGGGCCGCGCCACCCCGGCCGACTGCCCCGCCTTCGGCACCCGCTGCACGCCCGAGAGCCCGCTGGGTGCGCCGATGGTGTCGAGTGAGGGGGCCTGCGCCGCCTGGTACCGCTACCGCCGCCGATGACGGAGCGGATCCGGCTGGCCCACGGCGGCGGCGGCACCCTGATGCAGCGGCTGATCGACGAGGAGTTCCGCCCCCTCCTCAACGGAACCGTCCATGACGGCTCCGTCATGGACGGTTCCCTGCAGGACGACCCCGCCGCGGGACTCCACGACGCCGCCCTGCTCACCCTGCCGCCGGGGCGGCTGGCCTTCACCACCGACGCCTACGTGGTGCAGCCGCTGGAGTTTCCCGGCGGCGACATCGGCCGGCTGGCGGTGGTGGGCACCGCCAATGATCTGGCGATGGCCGGCGCCCGGCCCCTGCGCCTCAGCCTGGCGATGATCCTGGAGGAGGGGCTGGAGCTGTCGCTGCTGCGCCGGCTGGTGGCCTCGCTGGCGGCGGCGGCACGGGAGTGCGGCGTGGCGATCGTGACCGGCGACACCAAGGTGGTGGAGCGGGGCAAGGGCGACGGTGTCTTCCTCACCACCAGCGGCATCGGCGTGGTGGAGACGCCGGAGCCGATCCACCCGCAGCGGATCCAGGTGGGGGATGGGGTCCTGGTGAGCGGCGATCTCGGGCGTCATGGCGTGGCGATCATGGCGGCGCGCCATGGCCTCGATCTGCAGCCGCCCCTGGCCAGCGACTGCGCCCCGCTCTGGCCCGCGGTGGAAGCCCTGCTCGCCGCCGGGGTGGAGATCCACTGCCTGCGCGACCTCACCCGCGGCGGCCTCGCCAGCGCCCTGCAGGAACTGGCCACCGCCGCGTCCCTCTCGGTATTGCTTGAGGAGGACGCCGTTCCGGTGGCGGAGCCCGTGGCCCGCAGCTGCGACCTGCTCGGCTTCGATCCCCTGCACCTCGCCAACGAGGGCCGCTTCGTGGCGGTGGTGCCCCCCGATCACCTGGAGGCGGCACGCAAGCTGCTCGAACCTCATGGCGGTGCCCTGATCGGCCAGGTGGAGGCGGGCCCCGCCCGGGTGCGCCTGCGCACCCCCTACGGCAGTGAGCGGCTGCTCCTGCCCCCTTCGGGTGAGCTGCTGCCACGCATCTGCTGAGCCCCTTCGCGCCGCAGCAGGAAGAAGAAGGGCTGCTCGACACCCTTCTGATCCATCAGGCCCAGCAGGGTGTCGGCATCCACACGCCGGAACAGATCCACGATCGGCAGGTCGTCGTAGAGCATCGCCGCCGTGCTGCACCCCCGGTGCTCGATCATCCGCAGCCGCGCATGGGAGCCGCTGCTGGCCAGCAGGGGCAGCAGCAGGCGGAACAGGCCTGCGGCCGCAGGCCCGGTGATCCAGGTCCAGGGCCAACGGTCGAGCGGCTGCGGCGGCGCCACCCAGGGGCGGATCGCCACCACGGCGCCGCTGGCGGTGCGGAAGCGCAGCGGTTCCACCTGCTCGTCGCTCAGGAACCGCTTGCCGTGCCAGTGGAACCGCTCCAGCACGCCGTCGAGCGGGTGGCCGGTCGGCACGCCGCTGCCCGCCCAGTCGCCCCGCAGCTCCTCGGTGCGCACCGGTTCGAGGCCATCGAACCAGGCCAGAGCCTCGGCCGTGCTGCGGGGGGCCTCGGGCATGGTGATCGCGGTCATCGGCGGGGGCGCAGGAGCTTGTGCAGGCTGTCGGCCGTCAGCACCGCCAGCGGCGCCAGCAGCATCGGCCCCAGCCAGGCGGCGGGGAAGGGGGCCGTGCCGAAGGCCTCCGCCAGCGGCGGCACCAGCACCAGGATGGCGGCCACCAGCGGCTCGCTGGCGAAGCCCAGCCACAGCAGCCGGTTGGGCCGTCGCAGCACCGCCCAGAACGGGCGGAAGTCGCTGCGGCAGGCCAGCAGCGCCCCCATCTGCCCCGCCACGATCAGGGCGAAGGTGATCGTGGAGGCCCGGGTCTGCACCGCCTGCAGCGCGGCCGGGGCCCGGTGCTGCAGCAGCGCCGGCGCGAGCTCCCTCAGCTCCAGCAGCCCCACCCCCTGGCCGCGCCACACCAGCAGGTAGCCGGCCATCGCCACCACCGCCTCGGTGAGGCCCAGCACCAGGTAGGCGCGCACCATCACCGCCCGATCGAGCAGGGGCTGGGCGCGGGTGCGCGGCGGCCGCCGCATCTCGCCCGGATCCGGCGGCTCGGCCCCCAGCCCCAGGGCCGGCAGCAGGTCGGTGCCCAGATCCACCGCCAGGATCTGCAGCACGGTGAGGGCCGCCGGGATCCTCAGCGCCACCATCCCGAGGAACGGCACCATCTCCGGCACGTTCGAGGCGATCACGTAGGTGATGAAGCGGCTGATGTTCGCCACCACCGAGCGGCCGTAGCGCACCGCCTGCACGATCGTGGCGAAGTTGTCGTCGAGCAGCACGATGTCGGCGGCCTCGCGCGCCACATCGGTGCCGCTCTGCCCCATCGCCAGCCCCACGTCGGCGGCTCGCAGGGCCGGAGCGTCGTTGACGCCGTCGCCGGTGACGGCCACCACCTCCCCCAGGGCGCGGTAGGCCTGCACAAGCCGCAGCTTCTGCTCCGGCGCCATCCGGGCGAACACCAGCCGGTGACGGTATCTGAGCAGCTGGCGCAGCTGTACGTCACCGATCTGGGCCAGGGTGGCGCCGTCGATCACCCGCACCGGATCGGCCATGCCCCCGTCGTCGCCGGGTGGTGGTGGATCGAGCAGGCCGATCTGGCGGGCGATCGCCTGGGCGGTGAGCCCGTAGTCGCCCGTCACCATGGTCACCTTGATCCCCGCTTCGCGGCACTGACGGATGGCCTCGGGCACCTCCGGCCGTGGCGGGTCGTAGAGCCCCACCAGGCCCACCAGCAGCAGGTCGCGCTCCAGATCCTCGGCGCGGTCGTCGCAGGGCCCCGGGCCTGCGGGTCGCAGGGCGACCGCCAGCACCCGGAAGCCCCGGGCCGCCAGGGCGTCGTTGGCAGCCACCGCCTGGGCACGGCGGGCGGCATCCAGGGGTTCCGGCCCCCCGGCCCCCAGCCAGCCGCTGCAGTGCAGCAGCACCTCCAGCGGCGCCCCCTTGCACAGCAGCAGGCTGCCGTCACCCCCCGCGGCAGCAGCCAGGGGGGGCAGGTCGTCCTCGCCGGCCTTCCAGTCCACCAGCACCGCCATACGCCGCCGGTTGGAATCGAAGGGGATCTCGTGGCGGCGTGGATGGCGCCGCTGCAGCTCCTCGGGCATCAGGCCCTGCTCGATCGCCGCGCGCAGCAGGGCGGTTTCGGTGGGATCGCCCACCGCCCGCCACGGTTCGGTGGGGGTGCCGGTGTGCTCCAGCCGGGCGTTGGAGCAGAGGCTGGCGGCGCGCAACAGTAGGCGGCGCCGGGCCTCGGCCTCCACCGGCAGCCACACCTCCTCCAGGGCCATGCGGTTGCCGGTGAGGGTGCCGGTCTTGTCGCTGCAGATCAGGCTCACCGAGCCGAGGGTCTCCACCGCCGACAGGCGCCGCACCAGGGCGTTGCGGCGGGCCATCCGCTGCACGTTCAGCGCCAGGGCGAGGGTGACGGTGGGCAGCAGCCCCTCGGGCACGTTGGCCACGATGATCCCCACCGCGAACACCAGGCTCTCCAGTGGCCGCAGGCCCACCAGCAGGAAGGCCAGCACGAAGGCGATCAGACCGAGGGTCACGGCGATCGTGCTGATCGTGTGCACGATGCGCGCCACCTGCTGCTCCAGGGTGCTGGCGCTGCGCGGGGTTCCGGCCGCCAGCCGCGCCACCTGGCCGAACTCCGTGTCGGCACCGGTGGCATACACGAACGCCTCGCCGCGGCCGCTGGCCACCGTGCTGCCCGCCAGGGCGAGGTTGGGCAACTCGGCCGTCGCCATCCGCCGCTCGCCGGCCGGCGCCGGCAGCGTGTCCGCCCGCCGGGCCACCGGCAGCGACTCGCCGGTGAGCACCGAGAGGTCGAGATAGAGCGCCAGGGCGCTGCTGAGGCGACAGTCGGCCGGCACCCGCTCCCCCTCCTCCAGCAGGATCCGGTCGCCTGCCACCAGCTCCTCGGCCCCCAGCCGCCGCAGTTCGCCGTCGCGCCACACCTGCACCTGGCTGGGCAGGGAGCGGATCAGCGCCGCCAGCGTGCGCTCCGCCTGGAATTCCTGCCAGAAGGAGAACAGCCCGTTGATCAGCACCACCGACCAGATCGCCCAGCCCAGCTGGGGGGTGCCGGCGGCGAAGGCCAGGGCTCCGGCGATCCACAGCAGCAGGGCCATGAAGTGCACCATCTGATCCAGCAGGCGCAGGATCAGGGGCCGGCGGCGCTGCGGCGGCAGCTGGTTGGGTCCCCAGCGCTGCAGCCGCTCGGCGGCCACGGCCCGGCTGAGTCCCTCGGGGTGGCTCTGGAGCACCTGCACCACCTGCTCCCGCGGCAGTGACCAGATCGGCTGGGTGGCCGGCAGCAGCACCGTGGGGAAGGGGGGAGGGACTCCCTCAGGATGGGGGCGGATCTCCGCGTTCGCCGGCCTTGCGTTCTCCCCGACTCTCCTTCCCCTTGCCCCTGCTCGTGGCCGCCGCTGTTCTGGCGGGCGAGGCCGCCTTCGCCTCCTCCCCCGCCGCCTGGGAGGCCCTGCGACTGCGGGCCCTGCATGCCTGCACCGCCGAGACGATCGCCAGCGGCTACGAACTGCTCGCGGTGGAACCGATCGACGGCTCCGGCGCCACCTACGAGCCCACAGAAGACGGGGTGCGGCTTCGCCTGCGGGTGCAGCGGCCGGGTCAGGCTCCGCGGCGGGTCGTCTGCAGCTTCCGCCGTCCGCTGTTCAACCCGCCGCTGGTGCGCTGAAGCTCCGGGGCCGGTATCCGGCGGCACGGGCGCAGCTGCGTGGCAATAATTCTGAGGTGTTTCCCGCGTGCCCCATGCTCCGATTCCGTGAGCCCATCGCGGCCGGTCTGCTCCTCGGACTGTCCGTCGCCCTGGCACCCACCACCACCGCCAGTGCGGCGCCGCTTTGTGTGTTCCTCACCCCGATCGGTGGCAACGGCACCACCCCGATCGTCTCCAAGCAGGTCGGCCGCGGCCATCTGATCGGCAAGACGAACTGGAACACCGATTTCATCGTCGACAAGCCCTACCGCAGCTACAAGTTCTTCTTCACCGCCAACTCCTCCGATCCCTCGGCCAAGTACCCGGTGACCGGCTTCATGAAGTTCACCGACGGCACCAGCCTGCAGCTGTTCAACGAAACCATCAGCCCGCCGATCGGCACCGGCAAGGAGTACGGGCCGTTCCCCGCAGTGCCCGGCAAGCAGGCCAGCCAGATGAACTTCAAGATCGGAGCCAGCAGTGATCCCGGGGCGCTCGGCTTCAGCTACCGCATCTCCGTGCAGGGCTGCAACTGAGCCGCTTCGATCGGCTGTTCGGCCTGCGGCCACCGGGCGCCTGAGAGCGGCGCTGCGGCGCACGACCCTGCTGCTCATCGCGCTGGGGGTGCTGGTCGGCTCCGCGCCCCGGGTGGTGGCGCGTCCCGCAGCCACCGCCGGTGGCCTGCTCTGGCGCGTCCGGGGATCGGTGGGCACCCTGCTGCTGGCCGGCACCCTGCACCGCCTGCCAGCAGGTGTCGACCTGCCACCCCTCTATCGCCACTGGTGCGCCGAGGCCGACCGCCTGCTGATGGAGGTGGATCCGGACGCCCTGGAGCTGTCCACCCTGCTGCCGCTCACCATGGAGCGGGCACTGCAGCCCCCGGGCGGCAGCCTGGAGGCTGACCTGGGGCCTCTGCTCTGGCCGAAGGTGGAAGTGCGCCTCGCACCCCTTGGCCTGGCGCCGGAGCTGCTGCGCCAGCTGCGGCCCTGGGCGGTGCTGCTGCTGCTCTCGGGCCGCGAACTGGAGCGCCAGGGCTTCGCTGCCGATGGCGTCGACCAGCGGCTGGCCCGCTGCGCCGCCGCCGCCGGCCGGCCGGTGGAGGGGCTGGAGACGGCGGCGGCGCAGCTGAACCTGCTGGCGGGCCTGCCGCTGGACCAGCAACGCCGGGCGATCGAGCAGGCGCTGGTGGAGCCGCGGCGACCGGAGGTCCGCCTGGCGGAGCTGGCCGCCGCCTGGCAGCGGGGCGAGCTGGGGCGGCTGGAGGCCCTGTTGCCCGACAGCGGCGTGGTCGTGGGCGGTGACGATCCCCTGGAACGGCGGCTGCGCGGCCGCCATCGGGGCTGGCTGCCGCGACTGGAGCGGGAGCTGCAGCGCCCCGGCGTCACCCTGGTGGCGGTGGGGCTGCTGCACCTCCTGGGGGAGCAGGGGCTGGTGGCTCTTCTGGAGCGGGCCGGCTACCGGGTCGAGCGCCTCGGAGCTCCCAGCCCTTGACCACCCGATAGACCACCGGCACCACGAAGAGCGTGAGCACGGTGGCCACCAGCAGCCCACTGAACACCACGGTGCCGATGCTGATGCGGCTGGCGGCGCCGGCGCCGCTCGCCAGCACCAGCGGCAGGAAGCCGGCGAGTGAGGAGAAGGCGGTGAGCAGGATCGGCCGCAGACGGGCCACCGCCGCGCCGTGGATGGCCTGATCGAGGTCCATGCCCTGCTCGAGCCGCTGGTTGGCGAACTCCACGATCAGGATGCCGTTTTTGGCCGCCAGGCTGGCGAGCACCAGCAGCCCCATCTGGCCGTACACATCGAGCGAGAGGCCGCGCAGGGCCAGGCCGGCCACGGCGCCGAGCAGGGCCAGCGGCACCGTGACCAGGATGATCAGGGGATCCAGAAAGTTCTCGTAGAGCCCGGTGAGCACCAGGGCCATCACCAGCATCCCCAGGGCGAACAGCCGCAGGGTGGCGCCACCGCCGCGGGCCTCCTCCCGCGCCAGGCCGGCCCATTCGAGATCGAGGGCATCGGAACCCCGCTCCCGCAGCACCCGCTCCAGGATGGCCATCGCCTGGCCGCTGCTCACCCCCGAGCGCGGCAGCGCCCGCACATTGATCGAGCGCAGCAGGCGGGTGTGGTTGATGCTGGTGGGCCCGGAGCGCTGCTCCACGCGCACCAGCTCTCCCATCGGGATGAGCCGGCCGTCGCGGCTGCGCACCGGCAGCGAGAGCACGTCGCCGATGTCGGCCCGTTCGCGGCCCTCCAGCTGCATGATCACGCGCCGCACCTGATCGCCTTCGAAGCTGTCGTTCACGTAGTCGCTGCCGAAGCTGGCGCCGAGGGTGTCGACCACGGTGGCCATGTCGACCCCGAGGGAGGCCATGCGCTGGCGATCGGGCAGCAGCTGCAGCAGGGGTGCCCCGGTGCTGAAGCGGGTGGACACGCGCTCGAAGGCGCCGGTGGCCTGGGCCTCGGCGATGAAGTCGCGCACCTCCTGCTCGAAGCTGGCCAGATCCTGCTGGCCCGAACGCGTGTCGAGCAGGTCGAGCTCGAGGCCTCCTTCGCTGCTGAAGCCCCGCACGCTCGGCGCCTCGCTCAGCTGCACCACGGCCCCGGACACCTGCCGGCGCAGCAGCGGATTGAGGCGTTCGCCCACCGCCGTACTGGATTCATCGGCGCCCCGGCGTTCGCGCAGCGGCTTGAGGCGCAGGAAGAACTGGCCCTTGTTCGGGCTGCTGTCGCCGAAGGAGCGGCCGGCGTAGAAGTTGGCACTGGTGATCAGGGGTTCGGAGCGGGCCACCTGCCGCACCTTCTCCATCACGGCACGGGTGCGCTGGAGGGAGGAGCCCTCCGGCAGGATCACCACCCCGCGCAGCTGGCCCGTGTCCTCCTGGGGGATGAAGGCGGTGGGGCGCTGCACCAGGGCGACGCCGGTGAGCACCAGACCCAGCAGCAGCAGGGCCAGCACCAGGCGCCGGCGGGCCAGGCCCCGGTCGAGCCAGCGGCCGTAGGGCGGCTCCAGGGCCTCGAGGGCACGGCGGGGGGGATCCACCCAGCGCTGCAGCCAGGCCGGTTCGCGCCGTTCGGCATGCAGGAAGCGACTCGCCGCCACCGGCGTGAAGGAGAGGGCGTTGAGGGTGGAGAAGGCGATGGCGGCGGCGATCGTGATCGCGATCGGCGCATACAGCCGGCCCACGCTCCCCTCCAGCCCCAGCACCGGCAGGAACACCACCACCAGCACCAGCGAGGTGGCCACCACGGCGCCGCCCAGTTCGGCCATGGCCTCCCGCGCCGCCTGCGGGGCCGGGGTGCCCTCCTCCAGCCGCCGGCCGATGTCCTCGCTCACCACGATCGCGTCGTCGACCACAAGGCCCGAGGCCAGCACCATCCCGAACAGGGAGAGGGTGTTGAGGGAGGAACCGGTGAGCTTCAGCACGGTGAAGGCGCCGATCAGGGCCACCGGCACCGCCAGGGCGGTGATCAGGGCCAGGCGGCTGTTGCCCAGACCCAGAAGCAGCACCACGAACACCAGCAGCACGGAGTCCCGCAGGGCCTCCACGGCACCGTCGATGCTGGTGCGCACGCTCTCCGCCTCATCGACGATCACCTCCATGGCGACCCCGGGGGGGAAGCGGGGGCCCAGTTCCTCAAGGGCCTGCTCGAGCCCGGCCCGCACCGCCAGAGCATTGCTGCCATCGCGCTGGAACACCCCCAGGGCCACGGCCGGGGCGCCGCGCAGATCGGTGGCGATCGTGTCGTAGGTCTCGCTGCCGAGGTTCACCCGGCCCACATCGCGCAGGAGGGTGAGACCGCCCTCGCCGCTGCGCGCCACCACCAGCTGCTCGAACTCCGCCGGCGTGCGCAGGCGCCCCTCCATCCGCAGCGGCAGGGTGAGGGCCTGATCGGGGGGCATCGGCGCCTCGCCCACCTGCCCCAGGGCCGCCAGCACGTTCTGCTGCAGCAGCGCCTGGCGCACGTCGAGCAGGGTGAGGCCCTGCTGCTCGAGCCGCACCGGATCGAGCCAGAGCCGGAAGGCCAGGCCGCTGCCGCCGAACAGGTTGACGTCTCCCACGCCCTGCACGCGCCGCAGCCGCTCCTTCACCACGCTGTCCACCCAGCCGGTGAGGAAGGTGTCGTTGTAGAGGCGGCGGTCGGCACTGAAGCTCAGCACCATCAGCAGGTCGTCGGAGCTGCGGCGCACCTGCACGCCGAAGCGGGCCACCTGGGCCGGCAGCTGGCGGGCCACCACCGTGGCCTCGTTCTGGGTGTTGATCTGGTTGAGCTCGGGGTTGCCGCCCTCGAAGGCCAGGCTGATGCTGCTGCCGTTGGCCGAGCTGGTGGAGCGGATCGTGTCCAGCCGCTCAAGACCGTTGAACTGCTTCTCCAGCAGGGCGGTGACGCCCTGCTCCACCACCTCGGGGCCGCCGCCGGGCCAGCTGGCCCGCACGGTGACCCTGCCGGGGGCGATCGGCGGCAGGTTCTCCACCTGCAGCAGCGGCAGGCTCACCAGGCCCGCCAGCAACACCAGCAGGCTGATCACCAGGGTGAGCACCGGCCGGCGCAGGAAGGGATCGGAGATCGACTTCACGACAGGCCGTGCTCAGCTCGGGGTCAGGCCTGGTCCCGGCGCAGCACGGCGCAGAGGTAGTCGGGGGATTTGTAGCGGCTGGGCAGGCAGAGGTGGAGCTGCTCGAGCCGGCTCCAGCACACCGTGCGGCGGATGGCCTCGATGGTCCTTCCCTCCTTGATCAGCAGGCGCATCGCCTTGCAGTACAGGGAGTATTTGGCCTCGAGCTCGCCGATGGTGGGGGCCGCCGGGGCGCCGGGACGGGATCCCGCTGGTGGATCCGACATGGGGAGAGGGGCGCCCGGGGGGTTCAGGGGCGCGGGGCCAATCTACGAGCCGGCCAGCACCGGCCGCGGTGCGGCTTCATCGTTGCCGTCACCTTCCCCCAGCAGGGCCGCCTGGGCGTCGGTGAGGCGGCCGCTGCGGTGCAGCACCCGGGTGATGCGGTCGATGTCGAGCACCGCATGCAGCCGGTAGCCGCCCCGCTCGAGGCGCCGGCGGGCACTGGTGTCGGCCTCGCCGCCATGGTCGATGAACACCACCACGTCCTGCACCTCCAGGCCGGAGCCTTCGAGCTTGGCGATGCCCTCGAGCACGCTGCCGCCGCTGATCAGGATGTCGTCGACCACCACCACCAGATCGCCCTCCTCGAAGTCGCCCTCGATCAGGCGGCGGGCGCCGTGGGCTTTCACCTCCTTGCGCGGATAGATCAGCGGCTTGTGCAGCTGCAGCGAAAGCCCGGTGGCGGTGGGCAGGGCGCCGTAGGGGATGCCGGCGATGCGATCGAAGGCCAGGTTCTCCAGCAGGCCGGCATAGGCATGCAGCACCCGGTGGAAGAGGTTGGGATCGGAGATGATCTGGCGCAGATCCACGTAGTAGCTGAACACCGCCCCGGAGGCCTGCACGTACTCGCCGAACAGCAGGCAGCCGATGTCGAACAGATCGAGGATGAGGGGGGCCATCGGATCCTCCGGTTCCGCGTCGGCGTCGGCCTTGGGGGAGGGATGGCGCTCCGGCAGCCACAGCCGGCAGCTGTCGCCGGCCGTGTCGCCATCCGCCGGCCGCTGGTTGAGCCAGTGGTCGCGCCGTTCGCTGATGCGGCGGTTGAGCCGCCCGGCCCGCTCGGCCATGTCGTCTTCCACCAGGAGGTTCTGGGGCAGGGGCAGCAGCAGGCCGTCGGCCGCGGCGCTCAGCCCGGCCTCCAGCAGGGCATCGAGGCGGTCCTCCTCGCCCCAGAGGCTGCGCAGGATCAGGAACCGCTCCGGGGCCTCCTGCCGCACCCGCGCCAGGATCGCCGGGTCGCTGGTGCCCACCTCCAGCAGCAGCTGGTCGGGGGTGGCCCAGCGCTGGGCCTCGCGCACGATCCGGAGGTAGAGAGGATCCTCCTCGCTGGGGTGGTGCTGCAGCACCCGGGCCGCCGGGTTGGAGCTGTGGCAGGTCACCACCACGGCCTTCTCGGGATAGAGGAGAAAGGGGGCGGCGATGTCCTGGCCGGCAAGGGGCGAGAGGGTGACGGCGTCGGCCCCGAGTTCGCGGAACAGGTAGTGGGCCAGGGCGGAGGAGCTGTTGAGATCGCCGTGCTTGGCATCGACGATCAGCGGGGTGTCGAGCGGCACCAGCTCCCGCACCTCCCGCAGCAGCTCCAGGCCCACCGATCCGAGCGACTGGTAGAAGCCGAGGCTGGGCTTGTAGGCACACACGTGCTCGGCGGTGGCCTCGATCACGGCCTTGATCCAGTGCCGGGCCTGGGAGAGGAAGGAGCGGCCGCCCATGCCGCGGCGGTGAGCCCAGCTCTGCAGCATCTCCGGATTGGGGTCCAGTCCGGTGACCAGCAAGGACTGGCGGCTGGCGATGGCGTCGGTGAGCTGGACGAAGAAGCCCATCGCGCGGGGACGGAACAGCAAAGGTGCTAGGCCGCCGGCCGGGCCCGCCGCGAACCGGCGATACAGGTCTTATTGATCGGGCGCGAGGGCGGCATAGACCGGCCGCCAGCGGCAGTCCTCGAGCCGCGCCAGGGCTTCGGCGTGGCTGCTGGCGTGGCGGGCCAGGCCTTCATCGACGGCGGCGCACGCCACCGCCGCCGCCACCGCCTGCGATACGGTCTGCACCGCTGCGAGCGGTGGCATCAGGGGCGCCTCCGGATCGCGGGCGGCGGGGATCTGGGCCGCCAGGGCTTCGACGCTGGCGTCGATCATCGCTTCGCTCACCTGCCGGGCGCCCACGGCCATCGCGGCGAAGCCGAGGCCGGGGAAGACGAAGCAGTTGTTGCACTGGCCGATGGTCCGCAGGCGGCCGCCGGTGCTCACGGGCTCGAAGGGGCTGCCAGTGGCCACCAGGGCGCGGCCGTCGCTCCAGGCCAGCAGGTTGGCGGGTGTCACTTCCGCCAGGGGGGTGGGGTTGGAGAGGGGCAGCACGATCGGACGTTCGCAGCCGCGCAGGAGGGATTCGATCACCGGCTGGTTGAAGGCGCCGGCCACGGTGGAAGTGCCGATCAGCGCACCGGGTTGCACCGCCTCCACCACCGCCTGCAGGCCGATCGATGACGCCGGATCGGGCCCCGCCGCCAGCCCGGCCGCTGCCAGCTCGTCCGGGCTCTTGCGGCAGGCGCGCGCCACCGGGTTGGCGGGTTCCATGCCGGCATGCAGCAGGCCGTCGCGGTCGATCAGCCAGAGGCGGCCGGCGGCCTCGGCGGCGCTGAGCCCCTGGCGCTGCAGCAGCCGCAGCAGCCGCTCGGCGATGCCACAGCCGGCGCTGCCCGCCCCGAAGATCACGATCCGCTCGTCCGCCAGTGAGCGGCCAAGCCCGCGCAGACCGGCCAGGATGGCGGCGGCGGCGACGCCGCTGGTGCCCTGGATGTCGTCGTTGAAGCTCGGCACCCGCGCGCGGAAACGATCGAGCACAGGGCGGGCGTGGGCGGTGCCGAAGTCTTCCCAGTGGACCAGGGCGCCGGGGCAGACAGCGGCGGCCGCCGCCACGAAGCGCTCGAGCACGGCGTCGTAGGCCTCGCCCACCAGGCGCGGCTGGCGCAGGCCGGGGTAGTGGGGATCGGCCAGCAGCTCGGGCCGATCGGTGCCTACATCGAGCATCACCGGCAGGGCGACGGCCGGATCGAGACCGGCGCAGAGGGTGTAGACGGCGAGCTTGCCCTGGCAGATGTGGATGCCGCCCACGCCCTGATCGCCGATGCCGAGGATGCCCTGGGCGTCGGTGACCAGCAGCAGCTCCGGCGTGGGGCCGGCGGCCGTGGCCTCGGCCAGCAGCCGCTCGAACCGCTCCTGCAGCGGTGCCGTGAGGTAGAGGCCCTGGCTGGGGGTGCGGTAGGTAAGGCTGAAGTGCTGGATCGCCTCGCCCACTGTGGGGGTGTAGACGATCGGCATCACCGCCTCGATGTGGTCGGCGAGGAAGCGGTGGAAGAGGGTGAGGTTGCGCTCGCGCAGGCTCTGCACCCAGGCGTAGCGCTCGAGCGGGCTGCCGAGGCAGCGGAAGGCGCTCCAGCAGCGCTCCACCTGCTGCTCGATGGTTTCCACCTGCCAGGGCAGCAGGGCCTCGAGGCCGAAGCCAAGGCGTTCCTCGCGGCTGAAGGCAGTGCCCTTGTTGAGGTGGGGATCGGCGAGCAGCGCGGCGCCGCGCAGGGCGGTGCGGATCGGAGCGGACATCGGCGCGGGGTGGCGGTGGCCGGCGCGTCGCCAGCGACCTCAACCTTGACAGAGGCCGGGGCCGGGACCGCCCGGATCCGGAGGACAGCGGAGCGGACTGTTCTGCAAGCTGATCTCCAGGGGCCGGCCGTGGTGGGCTGGGTGTTGATCGCAAACGCAGAGGGGCCCGATGCGGCATCCGGCTCCTGCAGGGTGGTGAACAGGCCGGACACCCCGAACAGGCCTGCCGCCGTTTCCGGGGAGAAGCTGGCCATGGTGTAAGCAAAGCCAAATCTGGGCGTGGGCCCCACCGGAAACGTGCCGGACAGCACGATCCAGCTGAACAGGTCATCGGCCAGGAGATCGGCTTTCAGGAGGGACCAGGGATTCAGGCTGCCCGGCGGATCGATGCGCTGCCTGAGCATGCGAGCTGGGCGGCGCAGGACCGCAGGGCCCTCAAAGCCCGCACCTGACAGGGTGGCTTACGCAAATTGCCGAATGATGCTCAGGCACTGGTGACGACCCTGATGGCGCTGTACGCAATCAGAAACTGTCTCGAAAATGTCACCCACCTCAGGCGTGAAGCCCTGCACGCAGGTCCGCAGGTTCTCGGCGATGTTCTCCTGGTCCCCCCATCAACGCCCTGAGGCTGAGCGGCGAGACGGTGCAACAGTGCAGAAGTTCAGCCCTGCGCCCCGCAGCATGAACGGTTCCGGATCGAGCCTCTGGCCTTCGCGGAGCTGCTTCTCCGCCAGCACCGCCTCTTTGCTGGGCTCCAGCACACCGTCGAGCCGGCACAGAACGGTGGACGGCAGGATCACCTTGTCATCGTCGCTCTGCTTGCCATCCCCGCGCAGCAGGTCGGCCACGCTCCGGATGAAGGCCGAGAGGTTCTGCATGCCGCTGGGCTGGGGCAGCTGGTCTGGCCTGGAGCGCCAGGCTCGTGGACCCGCCGCGTCCGCGGCCGGGCGGCAGGTGCCCTGTGGACAGCAGCTACTCCTTCATTCACAGCCTCGGAGGTGGCCGCATCCCAGCCCAGCACCGCCCTGAGCCGGGCGTTGCCCGCAGTACCGCCCAGAGCTTCCAGCGTCGCCGGTGCATGGGAGGGCCAACCCGTCACCAGCACAGGGAATGGGACACCCGGGGGCACTGGTGTCGGTGAGCGCCGTGACCGGGCCCATGTCCTGGCCGTGCCGGCGCCCGCGTTCCTGCGCCTGCCTCCGATGGCTGCTGTTACCTCCACCCCGGCTTCTCCGCCCCGCAAGACCCCGCGCCACAAAATTGATGGGTCCGGCGCCGAGGAGAAGCTCGTCGCCTCCCTGATCGCGCTGATGGAGGCCGGCACCACCCCCTGGCGGCGGGAGTGGGACGCGGCCGGCGGCGGTCACCACGTGAATCTGATCTCGGGTCGCCGCTACCGGGGCGCCAATCCGGTGCTGCTCACCCTCGGCCTGCACCTGCGTGGTTCCGCGCTCCCTTACTGGTGCGGTTTCGCCGAGGCCAGACGGCTGGGGATCTTTCCGCGCAAAGGCAGCAAGGCGGTGCACGTGCTGCGGCCCCAGGTGCACCAGCGCGGCGAGGCCAGCCTGGTGGAGGCCGCCGCGCCGTCAAGCCCGGTTGATCCGGTTGAGCTGCAGGGGGAGGGCCGCCGCTGGGTGAGCTATCGGCCGATGGCGCTCTTCAATGCCGCAGATCTTGAGGGCGAGGCCCTCGCCGGTCTGCTCCAGGCCCGGCGTGAGAAGGAGGGGCTGTGCAGGCGGCCAGAACCCGAACGGCTGGCTGCCGCCGAGGCGGTGCTCAGCGCCTGGCCGGTGCCGGTGAGACATGGCGGCGATCGGGCCTGCTACCTGCCACTGGCCGACCGCATCCAGCTGCCTGAGCGCTGCGCCTTCCATTCCGCCAGCGGCCTCTACGCCACCTGGGCCCACGAGGCGATCCACTCCACCGGCCATGCCTCCAGGCTTGCCCGCGATCTCACCGGATCCCTAGGTAGCCCGGCCTATGCCCGGGAGGAGCTGGTGGCCGAACTGGGGGCGGTGCTGCTGGGTGATCGTCTCGAGATCGGCAGCGATGTGCGCCACCACGCCGCCTACCTCTCACACTGGATCGAGCTGCTGCGGGAGTCGCCGCGGCTGCTGGTTCAGGTGCTGGCCCAGGCCCGGCGGGCGGTGGATCTGATCGCACCGGAGGGGGTGGAGGAGCCTGGTTAGCTCAGCTTCGCGCTAGCCACTGCCCGGCCGCCATGCTCCGCCTTACCCCAGGGGTCGCAACCTCCTCAGACGGAGTCCTCAGGGAGGCCAAGGCGCCAGAGATTCGTCTCCCCCTGGGGCTTGTCAGATGCATCTCGCCGCGGCGGATCATGGAGGGCTTCAAACCAAGGACTGCGATGGGCAGCTCTCACCACAAGAGTTGTGAAAGAACTTGACGAACGATGGCTTGAAGATTACGACTATTGTGATCAAGGGATACACATGCCTCCTCGCTTTTCAGGGCTAGCTGTCGCCCTCGGCCTGGGCTCATCTCTGCTCATGGGATCCGCTGCCGACGCCGCCTTGCAGGTCACTGTGACGCAGGCAGGAGCGCCCCCTGGGCAGAGTGTCTGGGCGTTCAGTGGGTCAGCGAGCTACACCGAACTGTTTCCAGGAGGCAAGTTCGCGGCTGGCGGTGTCAACAATATTGAGGAATGGAAGGGTGATGGAGGTTCCGATTACGTGAAGCCATTAACCTATAATAACTATACTCCAGGTCTGATCAGCGGCCTCATCGATCTGACCGTTACCTCCTCAACCGGCGGCGTCCGCACGGGGACGATCGTCGGGCTGCACATCGACCATGACGGATCCGGTGACGACTTCGGCGCGCAGCTCGATGGGTCGATCGACATCCCCCTCGCCGATGGCGATCTTGTCAGTTGGGCCGGCTCAGGAGTCTTCCCGGTTGACCTTGCCAACCTCAACACAGGATCGTTCTTCTTCTCCAACTACGGTGAAAGCCCAACCGTGGCGGGAATGATCTACGGCACCCTGCCCATCGAAATCAATGTTCAGCCAGTGCCGGGGCCGCTTCCCCTGCTGGGCTGCGGAGCCGCTTTCGCTTCGGCACGCAGGCTGCGAAGAAGGCGGCACGAACGCGAGTGCAGCTGCCTGCGTTCATGAGCCGCAGCATCGCCAGGCTGAATCAGCGCGTTGTCGCCGATGCACCACCTCAAGCTGGATTCACCAACACCACGTGCGGCCATCGCGGCGGATGCGCCAGCCACGGTGGCCGCGGCCCGGGAGGTAGCCGAGCAGGGCGGCAATGCCGTTGACATCGTCGTGGCGGCGGCACTGGCGGCCACCCTGGCCGAGGCGTTGATGTGCTCCCTCGGAGGCTCCGGGTTCCTGATGCTGCGGCGTTCCGATGGTGGCATGGAGCTGATCGATGGGGCTGATGTCGTGCCCTCCGGCGACCGACGCCAGGGCCAGGCCTGGACGGTGGACATTCCCTACGGCGAGGGGATCCGGCTGCGGGCCGGCCCGGCGTCGGTGGCGGTTCCGGGCCTGCTGCATTGCCTCGAAACCGCCTGGCGGCGCCACGGCCGCTTGCCCTGGGAGACGCTGGTGGCCCCGGCCCTGAGCCTGGCCCGGCGCGGCTGCCCGGTGGGTGTCACCACCGCCCGCTGGCTGGCCCTGGCGGGTGAGCGCCTGTTCAGCCGGCAGGACGCCAGCCGCGGCTGCTTCCTCCCTGCCGGCCGCCCGCTGCGCACGGGCGAGCGGCTTGAGCTGCCCGGCATGGCCGACAGCCTCGCCCTCATCGCCCGCGAGGGAGCCGCAGCCCTCTACGGCGGAGCGCTGGGCGCCCGCTGGGCGGACTGCCTGGCCGAATGCGGCGGTCTGGTCACCCTCGCAGATCTGCAGTCCTACCGCGCTCAGGTCCGCACCCCCCTGCTGCTCGAGACCGCCGGGTTTCAGCTCGCCCTCAATCCAGCGCCGGCGGTGGGCGGGGAGGCCCTGGCCCAGCTGATCCGCAGCCTGGAGGGCAGCCTGATTGCCCAGGCAACGGTGGCCTCCGCCGCCTGGGTGCGCGCCCAGCTGCAGGCCCAGCAGCGGCTGCTGCACTGGCGGCGGCGACAGCGACGCTGGCTCAGGGGGCCGGGCAGCACCACCCAGATTTCGGTGGTGACCGGCGAGGGCGAGCTGGCCTCGCTCACGCTCAGCAATGGCTACGGCTCCGGCATCACGATCCCCGGCACCGGCATCGCCTGCAACAACAGCCTCGGGGAGCCGGAGCTCAATCCCCGCGGCTTCCTGCGGGCGCCGGTGGGCAGCCGGCTGATCTCCAACATGGCCCCCTGCGTGGCCCGCCACGCCGATGGACGGCTGCTGGCCTTCGGCAGCCCTGGAGCCAGCCGCATCACCACCGCCCTGGCGCAGTTCTGGAGCGGATACGCCCTGGCGGGCCTGGATCCGCAGCAGGCGATGGCCCTGCCCCGCCTGCATCTGGATCAGAGCGATCCCGCGGGCAACGCCGACGATGGCGCGACCGATGGCAACGAGCCGACGCAGACCGTGCTGTTGTGCGAGCCGGGCCTGGCGCTGGAGGAGGCCGGTCTGCTCCGGCGGCAGCGCTGGCACCTGCAGCGGTTCGACCAGCTGGACATGGTGTTCGGTGGGATCAAGCTGGCCCTGCGTCAGGCCGATGGCAGCCTGCTGGCCCTGGCCGATCAACGGCGTCAGGGTTCGGTGGCCGTGATCGGCTGAATCAGTCGTGACCCGCTTCCGGGGTTCCCCTCACGCCGCCCGACGCCTCCGCTGCGCGGCCGCATGTTCAGAGGGTGCGGCTCTGCAAAGATCAGGAAGCGGATTGGATTCGATGCTTCTGGCTTCAGCGTGGGCTGTGCCGATTCTGCTGCTCGGGATCTTCTACACCTTTGCCGGCTTTGTCGCAGCACGTGAGGCGCAGAAGAATGCCTTCCTGGATGCTGCTCTGGCCGATGTTTCCGGCGGCCCACGCGATCGACTCGATCGGGAACGCTCCCTCTGGCTCTATGCCCTGAGCGCGGTCGTTGGAGCCGGTGGATTGCTTCTCCTGATTGGCAGTGCCCTGGCGGCGCCGGCATTTCTGCTCGCCGCTCTCCTGCAGGCGCTGCATTTCTTCGTGCTCTCTCCCCTTCGCTACGACCGGGAGGAGCCGGTGAATCCTCAGGGTCGTCGTCGGAGCCTGAATGCCTTCAGGATCTACGGACTGGCCACGCTGTTCGTGGTGTGGGCCGCCCTTCAGGGTGTGCTGCGGCTGCCCGGCCAGGGTTCTCCCTGGCCCCTGGTGCTGGTGGGCGCCGTCTGGCTTGTGATCGTGCTCCGAGGACTGCTTCTTCTCCAGGGCCTGCTGATGCCGCGGCCCCGACCGTAGATCTGCCGGCAGGTGTTCGCGCTCAAGAGAAAGGGCTCCCCACCCGGGAAGCCCTGTGCCGTGGACGGGAGATCAGGCCGTCTCCCGGTTCGGCGCCATCCACACAGCTAGCCACGGATTGAGGAGGTGTCAGCGCAGGAGTTCAGGATCCGCAGCTGCAGCCACAGGGGGTTGGAGCCATGGTTGGGGACCATCACAGCTGTTTCTGCTGTAACACCGTTGGACGCGCTTGCGTGGATGGTGAAGTTGGTGACAGGGCCAAGCGAGGTTCTTATTCATTGCGCCGCATTTCAGTCGACACCGCCTTCAGGTCTTTGCAACAACGTCAATCTCATGCAATCTCCGCCTCATGCATTGTCAGCATACTGGCGTCCGGATTCAATCCAAGTAAGGAGGCTGGATTCATGATGATGTCAAGATCTGGGGTCTTGGGAGGTATGCGCGTTCGCGTGATAGGCATGTATGCTATGTGTCGTTTCACAGCTTCTTGAAGCAAGTATTGTTGCCGTGTGTTTCGGCGATAAGCGCAGAATTTCAATCGGGATCTTGGACTTAATGCCCAAAAAAGTAAGCCGTGGAAACCAATATAGACCCACTGCTATGAATGCTTAATCAGTCTGGATATTGATCCTAGTGCTTTGTAATACGAAGCTTCTGCTTGCCAAATAATGCTTGACAGCGGTGCGCGAAGAGCAAATTCAGCGCCTCGCTCGCCTGCAACTTTTGTTGCGAGTGAAGCATATTTGTAGATAGCCGCTTGGTTCTCCATGCGGATCCACCGGTCTATTTCGCTAAAAGCAGCTTGATTTTGAATATCAGTAGTGCCATTTTTACGAATGGCAATCAAATAGAAGTCCTTGCTCTTCCAGTTCGTCCAGAACCTATAATGGCTAAAGCATGAGTCAAAATCGATTACGGATTTGAAATCCGCGATGTTTAAGTTGCGATAATACTCCCACCCAATTGATACGGATAACGGTGATGCTTCGGGTGATGAAGTTCTGGTGGTTCCGTGTTCAGGGCGGCAGTACGATGCGCAGGTCATGGTAATAAGCCCACCAGGTCTTACAAGGCGAACCATATTCGCAAATGTTTCTTTCCACATTGGGTTGTGCTCCATGGCTTCGCAAGATATGACATGATCGAAGCTGCCATCTTTGGCATCGTACTCTTGGCCTTGGCATACCACGTCTACCCCTTTGCCTGGTGCAACATCAATGCCAATGTAGGAACAGTTCACGAAGAACTTGCGTACAGATCCGCAGATATCCAGTGATCCTATTTCAAGAACTCTGGCATCAGAAAAAAACTGAGGACAGCTTTTCTCTACACAAGAAACAAAAAAGAGCTGCTGTTCATGTGCCATTGAGAATTCGGCGAGTAGCCCCTAAACTGTACCATTTTAGCCTGCAGTCTGAGCTGAATGCCTTTCTTGATTGGGTAGCAAGCTCGAACCGCCTGAGCAGGCGTTCCGGCTGGGCGGTGCAGAGGCAGGCAGCAGGCAGCCTGCAATTCCCGTTCAGTCATCGCAGCCAGATTGAACCGCCGGTTGAAGCGTTAGCCAAAGGCGACCAAGTAGTGATCTTGGTACTTATCGAAGCCAAGGGCATGGAACTTGCCGTTGAAGCTTGTCTTCAGGTTGCTGGGTGCAGTGTTTTTCCAGCGAAACTAGGGCAAGTCATGGGATGTCTCCCCTTCGCGATGACTGGCTGATGAACACAGCCAACTTCCGCACCTGCGCGGGAGCAGGCCAGGCCATCGGAAATCACCTCAAAGCCTCTGGCCAGGGCAAGCTGGGTCCGGTCAGCAATTGCAGCGAAGGAAAACGTCCGCATCGTCGCAAGCTTCACGTGCATGGGGTGGCCAGCATCATCAATGGAGGCTGCAGCCACGATCGGGACCTTATTCGATGATCCACAATCAGCCTCGTTACCAATGCGTTCTCCGCCAAGGTAGGCATCATCGATCTGTACCTTTCCCCGCAGGTGATGGGCTGACTCCTGTGCGCACATTACATGCATAATCTTGTCTGGATGAGCCACGCCGTTCGATGGTTGACGCCAAGTTTCCGCATAAGGGCCAACAAGGAGATTCCTGTCTTGGCCTGTCCGATCAGATAGAAAGCAAGGAACAAGGCGGTAAGTGGCGGCTTGGTGGCTTCCATGATTGTGTCTGCGGTAAGGCTCGTTTGCTGGCGACACTGCCGACTCTGGTGCCGCATAAGTCGCTGGCTATAGACCAAGCCGTGCTACCTCTTTCCGCAACGAGGACAGATGAAGCCCTCCGGCCAACGCGCCTGTTCGAGAGCGGCCTCACAATTCTCCTCTGTGCCATAGACCTCCATGAACTGGGGCAGGGACATCCCTGACTAGAACTGGACGCGATTAACAGGCATGATCGGAGCTCGTATAGATGTACTGCCATGGCCCTGTGCCTGGTCTTTGCGGAGGCTCTTACCTATTCAAGATGCCTTTTGGGGCACAGTTTCGGCCATTGGGGCTGAAGTCCACGCTACGCCCGGCTCGCTCCACCGGTCGTCCCGCAGGGTTCCCGGTCAGACTGATCATTGATCCTCCAATCCCCTGTGGACAGGCCCGACGGTCGGCAATCAGCCCCATCGTCAGCGGATCCTTTGTCGTCCAGCGGTCCGCTTTGGTGGGGCCCGCTCGCCCTGCTGCTGTCCCTGCTCGTGGTCGATGGGCTGGTGGCTCCCCTCCGCGCGGCCTCCTGGGATGCCGAGGAGCAGGCCAACTGCGATCGGGTGTCGCAGATCGTCGAAGACAACTCCGCCTCCGTGAGGGAGGCGCTGGAGCGGCAGGCGCGGCAACGGTTCGGCCGCAGTTTCGCTGAACTCAGTCCGGAGCAGATGGTTCAGCTCTCGATGACCTCCGGTGTGGAGGGGAGGCCGATGACAGCGGCGCAGGAGAGCCAGCAGGAGCGCTGCGCGGCCTATCAGCAACGGGTGATGGCGAAGGAGGCGGCCGCTGCTGGATTCCGCTCGCTCTTCTCCGCCCAGTCGCTGCTGGATCGCTGGGGCCGGGAGCGGGTGGCGGGCCTGGGCTGCAGCTGCCCTGACTTCCGTCCGGCAGGGGAGGACGTGGAACATCGCTGCCCCACCCGTGCCAGCTGTCCGGGCCAGAGCGGGGGGCCGCGCATCCCCGACCTTGAACGGGGCTGCCGCAGCATCGGCGCGGCGGCCTGGATCCGCCGGCAGTTGCCGGAGTTCTATCGATCCCTGGGCTTCCCAGCGGAGATCGAAGAGGTCCGCGACGTGCGTTCCGCCCTCGATCGGCGTCTCCCCACCCCCGGCTGCCCCCGGTTGCCGGCCCCGTCCGCTCCCCAGCTCCGTGATGCGTCCGAGGCCCCGGGGCCGGTGGCGCGGGCAGCGATCGCGACCGCAGCGGCCTGCTTTGCCGCTCCTGCGCCGGCCACCTGCCAGGAGGCCCTGGTGCGCGGGGATGGCCTGGTGGTTGCCGGCCAGCGCGCCGGACGTGACCGCTGCCTGGGGTATGCCCTCACGGCCCGCACCCTCTGGGCGCTCGGAGCGGATCCAGGCTTCACCGATCTGCTGGTCAGCTTTCCGGAGGCCGCTCGCCTGCGCAACGAGGCCCGCATCGCGCTGCGCTATCTGCGCGTGGATTGCCGGGGGCTCTAGGGCGAAGGGGCCAGGGCTGACGCGATCAGGATCTCCGCGGCCTCGCGGGCGTCGCTGGCGGCGCGGGGATCGCGCTCCAGAAAGGCGAGCACCAGGGCCCCTTCCATCAGCAGGTGGAGCTGGCGAGCCAGTCGAACACCGCCAGGATCCGCTGGCGGCTGCCATCCGGCGTGGCCGCCAGTCGAGCGCTGAGGCTGCTGCCGATCTCCCCGGCCATGCGCTCCAGCACAGCGGCGATCAGCTCCTCCTTGGAGCCGAACTGCTTGTAGAGCGTCATCCTGGCCACGCCCGCTTCCAGGCGCTGCCCGGCTATCGGCCGATGAAGGGTCTCGACGCCTGAACGGACCTCCAGCCATGAGCCAGCACGACCTCCATCGCCCTCTCACCCCCGCCGTGGGAGCAGAGCAGCAGCAGGCCTACGGGCAGCAGACCTAGGCGGTGCCGGACGCCCCAGAGCCCGATCGTCTGGGCGCCCGGGAGATCGCCTTCATCGCCGCCCGCGACAGCATCTATCTCGCCAGCCTCACCGAGACGGGAGCGCCCTACATCCAGCACCGCGGCGGGCCGCTCGGGTTTCTGCAGGTGCTCGACGAGCGCACCCTCGGCTTCGCCGACTACGGCGGTAACCGCCAGCTGCTCACCACGGGCCACCTGCGGGCGGATGCGGGGGCAGCGGAGGCGGAACGCCTCTTCCGCATCCATGTGGAGGCGCTCGACTGGAACTGCCCGCAGTTCATCACGCCCCGCTTCAGCGCCGCCCAGGTGGAGAGCGCGCTGCAGCCGCTGCGGCAGCGCATCGCCCAGCTCGAGGAGGAACTGGGGCGCCTGCGATCGTGCGAACCGCACCCGGACCCCGCCGACGGGACCTGATCGCAGGCGACCATCCAGTGACTGCCAAACACCCCTAGAAATCCCGGTTCAGCAGCTCACACACATCGAGGATCTGCAGGGCCCGCTCCGGCGCCAGCGGCAGTTGGTCGGCCAGAGCGATCAGAAACTCCCGCTCGGGGGCGCTCACCTGCCGGTCGCAGTGGATCAGCTGAGCCGCGAGGGCAAAGGCCGTCTGCTGCTGCTCCGGGTTCAGCTGCGGTGCGGCGGCGGCGATCAGTCCCTGCCACGACTCCTCCCGGAAGCGCTTGAGCAGACCGGAGATCAACAGGCCGAAGGCATAGGGCTCCATGGCCCGGTAGCTGCTGCGCTCCAGCAACTGTTCACGGATCACCCGGGCCTCATCCTTGCCGAAGGTCTGATCGCAGCACACCGCCGCCAGGGGGATGGCGGCAAAGGCTTCCGCGGTGTTCATGGAGATGGTCATGGCTTGCATCGCTGGGGCTGTCACGGAATCGGCGGCGCCAGGTGGAGATCAGGCCGCACCCCTGCAACCTGGCCATGGGCTGGTGTCCGGTGGTTAAGAGCCGCTCGGCTTCGGGTCGCCTGGCTGACGCCATGGCGTGTTCCTCGATGCGGTGGCGGTCGCTGCCTGGCGGAACAATCGCCGATCATGGAGACGTTCTTCCATCCGCACCCGGCGGTTGTCCAGGCGGCCCTGTTCCTCCTGGCAGCCTGCCTGCCAGTGGCGGCGGCGGCTGCCCCCCTGCCGCTGCCCACCAACCCATGCAGTGCGGCAGGCTGGCAGCTGGTGCGCCAGGTCGAGCTCCCCCGGTTCACGGTTGATCGGCGGCGCATCGGTGGCTTCTCCGCCCTCCGCACCACCGCCGGCGACGGCCGTCTCTGGCTGCTGAGCGATCTCCCCCGCGGCACCCTCACCCTCTGGCGCGGCCTTGGCGGACAGGGGCCCCTGCAGCTGGAGCGGCTGGTGGAACTTGGGCCGGGTCCGGGCGGCAATCCCGGCGAGCTGGACGGTGAGGGGTTGGTGATGGGAGAAGGGCAGGCCTGGGTGGCCAGCGAGGGACGCCGCAGCCGGGAGCGCCCGGCCCAGCTGCTGCGCTTCGATTCCGATCGAGGCGCTCTGCTCCAGGCGGTGCCGCTGCCTGCGGACTGGCAACCGGCCCCGGGGCAGGGGCTGGCCAGCAACGGCGGCCCCGAATCCCTGATGGCCCTGCCGCTGCCGGGCGGAGCCCCGGCCCTGCTCATGGCCGCCGAGACCCCCCTGCTGCAGGATCCCCCCGATCGGGTGAGGCTGCTGCGCTGGCGCTGGGCCCCGGGCCACGATCCCCGCAGCGAGGCTCCCCGTCCGGAACACCAGGGCAGCCTGGCCCTGCCGGAGGGCGAGGGCTGGGGGCTCACCGACCTGCTGCCGGCGGGGCCCGATCGGCTGCTGGCCCTGATGCGGCGCTTCACCCCTCCCACCACCTGGGAGATCCGGCTGGAGCTTCATGCCCTCCCCGGCCACGACGCGGTGAAGCCGGCGCCGGCCCTGGCCAGCTGGGATCTGATCAGCGCCGGTCTGGTGCCGGACAACTGGGAGGCTCTGGCGGAGGGCCCGCCGCTTCCGGATGGTCGCTCCAGCCTGGTGGTGGTGAGCGACGACAACCTCAGTCCCCTTCAGGCCAGCCGCCTGGCCCTGCTCACCGCCGATCGCCCGGGCTGCCGGGTACGTCCATGAACCGCCGCACCCTCATGATCCAGCTGCTGGGCCTGGGTGCTGCCGCCGCGGCGGGCAGGGCCCGCGCCGCCATACCGGAGCTCCGGCCCCCACGGCTGCCGTTTCCTCCCCTGCGCGGCCCCATCCCCCTCCCCACCGACGGCCTGAGCGCCGCGGAGCAGCGCAGCGCCTACGCCCGGGTCGCCCTCGCCGACCGGCTGTCGCTGCCGGAGGGATTCCGCGCCGATCTCGTGCTGCAGTGGGGCGATCCGCTGGCAGGCGGCCGCTTCGGCTTCAACAACGACTACCTCGCCTTCACATCCATGGCGGAGGAGCGGGCTCTGCTGACGGTGAACTTCGAGTACATCAGCCCCCGTCCCTGGTGCGCCGGTTACGCCGCGGTGATGGGCCGGGAGCTGCCGTTCGAGGCTCTGCGGCAGCAGCTGGCCGAGCGGGGCGGCCGCGTCGATGCCCTCACCCTGGCGGCGGGCGATCCCCTCCGCCAACCCCTGCTGGCGGTGGCCACCGCCGCGCTCGACGACCAGGGCATCGGCGTGGCCGAGCTCTCGCGCACGGCCGACGGGGGCTGGCGCCACAGTCCCGGCCGCTTCGAGCGACGCATCACCGGCCTCAGCGGCTGGCAGAAGCCTGAGGAACGCCTGCGCAGCACCGGCCCCGCGGCCGCCGTGTTCCGCCGGAAGCAGCGCCTCGGCTACGACGATGGCCTCGGCGACCGGGTGATCGGCACCTTCGCCAACTGCGCCGGTGGCCAGACCCCCTGGGGCACGGTGCTCTCCGCCGAGGAGAACGTCCAGAGCCACGTGGTGGAGCCGGTGTATGCCGATGGCAGCTCGCCCTCGCCGGCGGAGCGCCCGTTCCGCTTCGACGGGGAGCGCCTGGAGGGGCTGGGCAACCCCTTCGGCCTGGCCGGCAACAAGTACGGCTGGATGGTGGAGGTCGATCCCCGCCGTCCGGAGCGGCTGGCGGTGAAGCACACCGCTCTGGGCCGCTTCCGCCACGAGGCGGTGGCCGTGCGGGCCCACGCCGGCGAGCCGCTGGTGGTGTATTCGGGCTGTGACCGCCACGGCGGCCACCTCTACCGCTTCGTGAGCGCCGACCCGCTGAGGGATCCCCGTGATCCGGCGTGCTCGCGGCTGCTGGAGCGCGGCCGGCTGGAGGTGGCCCGCTTCCTGCCCGATGGCAGCGGCCGTTGGATCCCGCTGCAGCCGGAGACGCCGGTGGAGCCGCTGTCGCCGGAGCATTTCGCCGGCCATGGGCTGGATGCCGTGATGCCCGTGCCTCACAGCGATCGCGACAAGGCCGGGGCCGAGCCGCTGCGCAGCGACGCTGAACTTCAGGCCTACCGGCAGCGCTTCCGCACGCTTGCCGATCTCTACCGCGGCAGCGGCGAGGAACAACTCGGCGCGATCCTGATCGACGCCCATCTGGCCGGCAATGCGGTGGGGGCCACGCCGGCGGCCCGCCCGGAGGACACCGACCTCGATCCGCGCACGGGCGATCTGCTGATCACCTTCACCGCCGGCGGATCCGATGGCGACGGCCAGGCCGATCCGGCCATCTTCCGTGGGCCCGAGGGCCAGAGCCGCTGGCCCTTCGGCTGGCTGATGCGCCTCCAGGATGAAGCGGCGTCCCAGGCCCGGCCCGGCGGCGGGTTCCGCTGGCGGATGGTGGCCACCGGCGGCACTCCCTGGGAGGGGGGGATGGGCTTCGCCAATCCCGACAACCTGGCGATCGACCGCCGCGGCAACGTCTGGATGGTCACCGATCGGGCAGCGGTGAACGGCAGCGCCGACGTGTTCGGCAACAACGGTTGCTGGCTGTTTCCGGTCAGTGGCCCGACAGCCGGCGATCCCCTCCTTTTCGCCACCGGACCGATGGAGTGCGAGCTCACCGGCCCCTGTTTCGATCCGGCCGAGACCACCCTGTTCCTGGCGGTGCAGCATCCGGGCGAGGACAACGCCATCCACACCAGCGGTCAGGAGGAGGTGCAGGCCTACACCCTCCGGGATCGGAACGGCCAGCCGTTCGAGCAGCTCCGCCAGGTGCCCCTGGGTTCGAACTGGCCCTCCGGCGAGGCAGGCCGCATCCCAAGGCCCGGGGTGGTGGCGATCCGCCGGGATCGGGGCGGGCCGCTTCTGGGGCCTGCGTGACGAGGGCAGGGGTGGGTCCTGACGCGTCGCCGATCCTGGTCTGCGGCCTGGGGGCCTTCGGGCAGGCGGTGCTCTGCCGCCTGCTTCCGTTCCACGTTGCCCTGCGGGTGCTGGATCTCCGCCTCCCCGACTGGCGCACCCCCGGCCTCCAGGAAGCCCTGCAGTCGCGGCTCACCCTCGGCGACATGCGCAGGCCCCACGTGCTGCGGCAGGCGGGAGTCGAGCAGGCGCGCTCGGTGCTGCTGCTCAGTTCCGACAGCGGCAGCAACATCGAGGCGGCCCTGCAGGTGCGGCTGCTGAATCCCACGGCGGAGATCGTGATCCGCTCCGGCAGTGATCTCCAGCAGCTGGGATCGCTGCTGGAACAGCGCCTGCCAGGCCTGGTTGTGGTCAACCCCCTGCAGCTCAGCGCCGGGGCGCTGGTGCAGGCCCTGCGGCCCGGTCCGCAGCTGGCCCGGTTCGAGGTGAACGGGGAAGCCTTTGAGGTGCGCGACGGCCCCCTGGAAGACCATCGCTTCCAGCGGCATCTGCGCCTCGAAGCCGGCGAGGAGTCCCTGGTGGTGATGCCGCGGACCTTTTCCGCTCCCCAGCAGGACGGCCCATCGGGCCTGGACCACCCTTCCTTGCGGCGGCTGAGTGCCCTGTGGCGCCGGCCGTGGGACTGGCTCCAGCGGCTCGTGCTCTGGTGCCGCACCCACAGCAGGCTGCAGCTGGGCCTTGTGGCGGCCGTTCTCACGCTGGCCCTCGCCGGCGTTCCCTTCTTCGCCGCCCGGGGTGGGTGGGTGCAGGGCTTGTTCGTCACGGCGGCCCTGCTCAAGGGCGAGTACGTGGATCCCACCAACGTGGTTCTCGGCGCAGCTGGCGGTCCGCATCAAGGGGACGCTCCCCTGGTGATGGTGACCCTTCTGTATTCGCTGGTGGGCACCCTGCTGAGCGCGGTGCTGGTGGCCCTGATTCTCGATCAGCTGCTCATGGCACGGTTCGGGGTGCGGCGGATGCGGCATCTGCGCCGCCAGGCGCAGACGATCCTGCTGGTGGGTGGAGGGTCCCTGGCCACCCAGGTGGCAGGAATGCTGCACCGGGAACGCCATGCGGTGGTGAGGGTGGAAGCTGACGACAGCCAGCAGAAGGCCGACGCCAGCTCCCTGTTCATCGCCTCCGTGGAGCGGGCGGTGATGCTGCTCCGGGACAGCCGGGTGCGGGCGGTGGCCCTGCTCTCGGGGCAGCTGCTTGGCGATCTGCAGCACACCCTGCAATTGCAGAACCTCTGGCCCGAGGCCCGCTTTGCCCTGCTCGCCCGCAGCGAAGGAGCCGCCGAGGGACTCGGGGACCTGCTGGGTGGAGCCGGCCTGATCTCCCCGATCGAACTCGGGGCCGACGTAGCGGTGGCCACGGCCTTCGGCGAGCGGGTGGAGGCGGTGTGGCGGCTCCAGGGTCAGAACCTGCTGCAGGTGCGCTACCGCGTGAGCGCCGACGACACGCTGGTGGGTCGCACCGTGTCGCGCCTGGATCACGGCTACGGCCTCACCGTGCTCTCGCTGATGCGCCATGGCGATCCCCGGCCGCGCACCATGCCCTCGCCCGGCACCGTGGTGTGGGAGGGGGACCAGCTGGTGGTGCTGGCCAGCCTGCCCGCCCTCCGTCGGGTGGAGCAGGGCAGGATCAGGCCCCCCGCCCTGGTCATCACCATCGAGCTGCCGGAGCGCCGGAGTCCGGAGCAGGCCTTCACCCTGCAGCAGATTCTGGCCCGCCAGCTCGGCCTGACGCCGGCGGAGGCCGCGATGCTTGTCAAGGGCCCTCCCTGCCTGCGGCTGCCGGTGGATCCTGATTGCGGTGCCCTGCTCGTGCGCGATCTACAGCACCAGGCCATCCGCGCCCGGCTGCAGTCCGTGAACGCCACGCGGCCGTAGCCTCAGCTCAATCCCTCCGTGGGGATCCCGTCCGGTGGCTGTCGATCGTGGTGAGCCGGCCCGCCTTCGGATCCCAGAGGATGTAGGCGAAACAGCCGGGGATGTCGCGCAGCGACAGGCGGGTGACGCCGGTGAGCAGGGCGGCGTTGCGCTGCTGGCAGGCCCGCAGGCGGTAGTTGGGGATGGCGGCGCTCAGATGGTGGATGGCATGGCAGCCGATGTCGGCCGAGAACCAGTTCAGCAGCGCCGGCAGTTCCAGATTGCTCGTTCCCTCCAAGACCCCGGCCATCGCTTCCCAGCTCTCGGTGCGATGGGCGTAGGAGCCAGGGAAGTTGTGCTGCACAAAGAAGATGCAGATCAAGATGGCTGCCGCACAGGCCATCACCGGGGCATAGATCGTCCAGAAGGCGCCTGTGCCGATCAGAGAGGCCATCGCCCACCACGCCGCCAGCACCGCGATGTTGTTCAGAAGAAGATCCCGGCCTTCCCTGGGGCTGTGCCAGTGGCGGCTCCGATGGCTGGCGACGACGGAGACCAGATTGGCCTGGGGCGAGCGCTGCAGAACCGCGATCAGATCGGGGACGAGATCCCTCACCCCCAGCAGCAGGGCCAGACGTGGTTTGAGCACCAGGTAGAAGAAGCCGCCCGGCAGCAGCATCAGCGGATGGCGCAACAAGCGATAGCGCCGCTGCTGCGCCGGATTCTGGCGATCGAAGGCCTCGGTGCTCACCAGTGCTGAAGGCCCCTGATACTTCTGCCAGTCGCCGTTGTGGCGATGGTGGAACGCATGTCCCTGGGCCCACGGCAGCTGGGGGATGCCGGCCACCACGCCCAGCAGGAATCCCACCCACCGGTTCGCCGTGCGACTGCGGAACAGGGTGTCGTGGCCGCAGTCATGCATCAGCGAAAAGCTGCGCGCCAGGAACAGCACCTGCAGCACCAACACCGGGATCAGCAGCCAGGACCCGTGGCCGAGGGCCCAGACCGCTAGCCACCACAGCAGGGCCAGAGGGAGCAGGGTGTTCAGAACCTGCCAGGCGCCCCTCACGTTGGAGCGGTCGGTGAAGGGCCGCAGATCGAAATCCGACCGCACCAGAGCCTTCAGGGGCAGGGGGCGGGGGAGGTCGAGGACGACAGCAGGCGCGGGCCCATCGATCAAGGCGTGGGCCCTACGGAGTGGCATGACCATAGGAGCAGCCGTGGTTGGCTGCGCGGTGGCCCCGGCCCCGCCAGGCTGGGGGGATCCCGGCGATCGAACCTTGCTGGCTGCCCTGCTGATCCTGCTCGTGATGGTGGCGGTGGTCGCCCTGCTCAATCCGGGCCGGGACGGCTTCGCCTGGTTCAACCGTCTGCGGCGGCCCGCCTGGCTCACCTTCGAGCGGCTGATCCCGGTGATCTGGATCCTCATCTACGCCTGCTTTTATGCCTCGGCCCTGCTGGCCTGGAACGCCGGCAGCCGCTGGGATCGGATGGCCGGCTACCTGCTGTTGCTGGTGCTGGTGCAGAGCTACACCTGGCTGATCTGCCGCACCCGTTCGCTGCGCAGCGGCACGCTGGTGGGCCTGGCGGGCTGGATCGTGGGCGTGGCCCTGGCCATCGCGGTGGCAGCGCCATCGCCTCTGGCCGCCCTGCTGCTGATCCCCTATCTGCTCTGGAGCCCGGTTGGAACCTTCGTGACCTGGCGGATGGAGGGACTCAACCGGTGAACCCCTGGGAAAGCGGGGCTATGCTTACTGAATCATGTTGGCTGGTTTCCGATGTCGGGGGGGCCTGCTGATTCCAACCCTGGTTTCCACACCGGTTCCGATCCGGATTTCAACCCCGAGCTCAACGGCCGGCCCCACCACCATCACCACCACCACGGCGAGGCCGTGAAGGTGAAGGTGCGACGTCGCCGACGCCGTTCCCCGCTGTTTCGCCATCTGGCTCTGCCTTCGCTGGAGCTCGCCACCGCCCTCGGCCAGTTCGCCCGCCGCTGGCCTGCAGTTCCGGCGGCCGCAGGGGTTTTGGCGGTGTGGTGGTTCTGGCCCTGGATCGGCAACACTGTGCCGGGGCTGGCCAACAGCGCAACCCGCGGCCCCGATGAGGTGATCACCACCTTCGTGGAGGATCCGCAGCGCACCATCGGCGCCATCACCCTGTGGCGCGAGCGTCCCGGCTCCGTGCTGGTGTTGCAGGGCCGCACCTCCAGCCAGGCGGAGAACCGGACCTATCTGGTCAGCCAGGGGCGCTGGCCCAGCGATGAGCGCGGCATGGTGGCCCTCACCGCAGGCTGCGACACCGTGGGGCAACTCGCCGCCCTCGAGCGATGGCTGCGGCTGCGGCGCACCCCCGGCCGTCTCACCGTCGTCACCAGCCCGGCCCATCTCGGCCGGGCGATGGCGATCGCCCGCATCCTGATCGGCAGCCGCGGCTGGCACGTCGAGGGCGTGTCGGTCATCACCGGTGATAACCAGCCCGAGAGCGAACTGCGCTCCCTGCGCGACCAGGGCCGTGCGCAGCTGCTCCGTGCCGTGGGCTGGGATCCGGCGGCCGAAGCGGTTTGTCAGGTCCGCGACCCCTACGCCTCCTGATCAGCCGGTCGCACAGCGATGCGCTGACCCCGCGCGACTTTTCTGCTACCACCAGGCCAGGGTTTGCTCGAGAGTCTGCCGTGTCCGTCACCACCGCTTCTGCAGCTGCCGCGTCCCTGGCCCAGGTGGTGCGGCGCCATGGGGCCCGCTCCGATGCCCTGATCGAGGTGCTGCACCAGGTGCAGGAGATTCACGGCTATCTGCCGCCGGAGGCCCTGAGGGAGGTGGCCACCCTGATGCGCCTGCCGCTCAGCCGGGTCTACGGCGTCGCCAGCTTCTACCACCTGTTCCGGCTGGAGCCCCCTACCGACCATCGCTGCGCCGTATGCCTGGGCACCGCCTGCTTCGTGCGTGGCGCCGCCCAGCTGGCGCAACGCCTCGAGACCCGGCTGGGGGTGGATCTCGACGATGCCGCCGGCAATGGCACCTGGGCCCTGCAGCACGTGAGCTGCCTGGGGGCCTGCGGCCAGGCGCCGGTGGTGGTGGTGGACGGGGTGCTGCTGACCAAGCTGCCGGTGGACCGCCGTGAGGAGCTGGAGTCCCAGCTCGATGCGGCCGGCATCCCCCGCCCCCCCACCGTCTGAGTTGACTGGCGTTCGCTCACACGGCAGCCGGGCGCGGCAGTCGTGGCTAGCAAAGGACCAGTGCTTCCGCTTCCGAATGCCCGTTCTCCAGCCGGAGACGCCTTCTCGGCAACTTCGCTGTTGCGGCGCCAGCGGTTGTCGCTCGGCCGGTGGCGAGGCTCTGCTGGCGGCGCTGCGCACCGCTCGCGATGCCGACGCCGGCGCCGCGGCGGGTCTCACGATCAAGCCGGTGGGCTGTCTGCGCCTGTGCGGCCGCGGGCCCCTGGTGGCCTGCGATGGGCCGGAGGGGACACGCCTCTACGGGGCGGTGCCGCCGGAGCATGCCGCCGACCTTCTGGCCGCGGCCCGTGAGGACGGGCCTGATGCTGGCGTGGCCCGTGCGGCGCTGGAACCCCATCGCCTCGATCTCGACGAACCCTTCTTCCGCCTGCAGCGGCCGGTGGTGCTCGAAACCTGCGGCCAGGTCGACCCAGAATCGATCGACGATGCCTTCGCCCATGGCGCCTACGACCAGCTGCGACGGGTGCTGGCCGAGCTCACCCCCAAGCAGGTACGCGACGAGGTGCGTCGCAGTGGGTTGCGGGGCCGCGGCGGCGCCGGCTACCCCACCGGGCTCAAATGGGACACGGTGGCGCTCCAGCCCCCGGGCCCGCGCACAGTCGTGTGCAACGCCGACGAGGGTGACCCCGGTGCCTTCATGGATCGCAGCGTGCTCGAAAGTGACCCTCACCGGCTGATCGAGGGAATGGCGATCGCCGCCTACGCCGTGGGCGCCGACCACGGCTACGTGTATGTGCGCGCGGAGTATCCGCTGGCGATCGAACGCCTGCGCCTCGCCCTGCAGCAGGCCCGCCGCAAGGGCGTACTGGGCCGCGGCATCTTCGACAGCGAGTTCTCCCTGGCGATCGAGGTGCGGGTGGGGGCGGGGGCCTACGTGTGCGGTGAGGAAACGGCCCTGCTGCTCTCAATCCAGGGCCAGCGGGGCATGCCCCGCCCCCGTCCCCCCTACCCGGCCCAGTCAGGGCTCTGGGGCGCCCCCACCCTGATCAACAACGTCGAAACCTTCAGTGCCGTGCCGGCGATCCTGCGGGAAGGGGGCGACTGGTACGCGGCGATGGGCACCGAGGGCAGTCGCGGCACCAAGGTGTTCGCCCTCTCGGGCGCCGTGCGCCACACCGGGCTGGTGGAGGTGCCGATGGGCATGCCTCTGCGCACCGTGGTGGAGGAGATGGGCGGCGGGGTGCCCGATGGCAGCGCCGTGAAAGCCGTCCAGACGGGCGGTCCGTCAGGCGGCTGCATCCCGGCGGAGCAGCTCGACACCCCGGTGGACTACGAGAGCCTGCTGAGCCTGGGCTCGATGATGGGCTCCGGCGGCATGGTGGTGATGGGTGAGACCACCTCGATGCCGGTGGTGGCCCGCCACTTCATGCGCTTCAGCGTCAACGAGAGCTGCGGCAAGTGCGTGCCCTGCCGGGCGGGCACGGTGCAGCTGGCCGAGCTGCTCGACCGCTTCGTGGAGCACCGGGCTGAAACGGCCGATCTGGAGCGGCTGGAGGAGCTCTGCGGCATGGTGCGCGCCACCAGCCTGTGCGGGCTCGGCCAGGCGGCGCCGAATCCGGTGCTCAGCACCCTGCGCTGGTTCCGCCACGAATACGAAGCAGCCCTGCGGGAGCCGTCGCACTGCGAGCCACCGGACAGCTGCACGGTCGGTGCCGATGGCGAGACCCGGGGGTACGCGCCATGAGCGTCGTGACCCTGCGCGTGAACGGCCAGGAGGTGGCGGTGCCCGCCGGCGCCAGCCTGCTGGAGGCCGCCCGCGCCGCCGGCGTGGAACTGCCAACCCTGTGTCATCTTGAGGGGCTCACGCCGGTGGGCGCCTGCCGCCTCTGCCTGGTGGCTTCGGAGACCGGTGGCCGGCTGCTGCCCGCCTGCGCCACCGAAGCGGCCGAAGGCATGGCGATCCGCACCGACACCGAGGAGCTGCAGCGCTATCGCCGCATGACGGTGGAGCTGTTCTTCGCTGAAGGCAACCATGTGTGCGCCTTCTGTGTCGCCAACGGCGACTGCGAACTGCAGGACGTGGCGGTGGCGGTGGGGATGGACCACTCCCGCTTCCCCTATCGCTACCCCCATCGCCACGTCGATGCCTCCCATCCGCTGTTCGCCCTCGATCACCACCGCTGCATCCTCTGCACCCGCTGCGTGCGGGTGTGCGACGAGATCGAAGGGGCCCACGTCTGGGACGTGGCCCAGCGCGGCAGCGAGTGCACGATCATCGCCGGCCTCGACGAGCCCTGGGGCGCCGTGGAGGCCTGCACCTCCTGCGGCAAGTGCGTGGATGTGTGCCCCACCGGCGCCCTGTTCCGCAAGGAGGACACCACCGCTGAGAAGCATCCCCACGCCGAGCGGCCTGAGCAGCTGCGGCGGGCGCGGGAGCAACAGCAATGGAGGAACCAATGAGCGATCTTGAACCGGCGGGCGCCGCCGCCCCATCGACTGCCGAGGCCCCGGCGAAGCTGCGCCTGGCCACCGTCTGGCTGGCGGGTTGCTCCGGCTGCCACATGTCGTTCCTCGATCTCGACGAGTTCCTGTTCGATCTGGCCGAGCGGGCCGAGGTGGTGTTCTCGCCGGTCGCCAGCGACCTCAAGACGTTCCCCGAGAACGTGGATCTCTGTCTGGTGGAAGGGGCCGTGGCCAACGTCGACAACCTGGAGCTGGCCCTCACCCTGCGCCAGCGCAGCCGGATGGTGGTGTCGTTCGGCGACTGCGCCGTGACAGCGAATGTGCCGGGGCTGCGCAACCTGCTCACGGGCCCCGAGGCGGTGCTGGAGCGGGGCTATATGGAGCTGGCCGACCGCGGTGCCCAGCTGCCCCACGCCCCAGGCATCGTGCCGGAGCTGCTGGAGAAGGTGCTGCCCCTGCATGAGGTGATTCCGGTGGATCTCTATCTGCCGGGCTGTCCGCCGTCGGCGGAGCGGATCCGGGCGGCGATCGAGCCGCTGCTGCACGGACAGCCGCCGTTGCTGGAAGGAGCCGCAATGCTCCGTTTCGGCTGAGGTTCCCCAGAGAGCGCCATGACCCGCACCGTCCTGATCGATCCGGTCACCCGCATCGAGGGCCACGCCAAGATCACCCTCCACCTCGACGAGGGCGGCCATCTCGTCGATGCCCGCTTCCACGTGGTGGAGTACCGGGGCTTCGAGAAGTTCTGCGAGGGCCGCCCCTTCACCGAGATGGCGGGCATCACCGCCCGCATCTGCGGGATCTGCCCCGTCAGCCATCTGCTGGCGGCGGCGAAGACCGGCGACAAGCTGCTGGCGGTGACGATCCCGCCGGCCGCGGCGCGGCTGCGCCGCCTGCTCAACCTGGCCCAGCTCACCCAGAGCCATGCCCTGTCCTTCTTCCACCTGAGCAGTCCGGATTTCCTGCTCGGCTGGGAGAGCGATCCGGCGAAGCGCAACGTGTTCGGCCTGATGGCCGCCGATCCCGACCTGGCCCGGGCCGGCATCCGCCTGCGCCAGTTCGGCCAGCAGGTGCTGGAGCTGCTGGGAGGGCGCAAGATCCATTCCGCCTGGGCGGTGCCGGGCGGCGTGCGCACGCCCCTGAGCGCCGAGGCGAAGGCCTGGATCCTCGATCGTCTGCCGGAGGCCCGGGCCACCGTGCGGCTGGCGCTCGATCTCTACAAGCGCCTGCTCGACGGGCCCCTGCAGCGGGAGCAGCGGGTGTTCGGCGATTTCCCCAGCCTCTTCCTGGGCCTGGTGGGTGAGGGCGGGCGCTGGGAGCACATCGACGGCACGATCCGGCTGCGCGCCAGCGACGGCACGATCGTGGCCGACGGCCTGAGCGAAGACGATTACCACGCCTTCCTGGGGGAGGCGGTGGAGCCCTGGAGCTATCTGAAATTCCCCTACTACCGTCCGCTCGGCTATCCGGAGGGGATGTACCGGGTGGGTCCCCTGGCGCGGCTGAACGTGTGCGATTCGATCGGCACCCCCTGGGCGGATGCCGAACTCGCCGATCTGCGGTCCCGCAGCGGCCGGGTCGCCACCTCATCGTTCGCCTATCACCACGCCCGCCTGGTGGAGATCGTCGCCTGCCTGGAGGCGATCGAGGAGCTCGTCAACGATCCGGAGCTGATGACCGGGCGGGTGCGCTCGCGCGCCGCGCTCAACCGCAACGAGGCGGTGGGGGTGAGCGAGGCGCCGCGCGGCACCCTCTTCCACCACTACGTGGTCGACGACGACGGCCTGATCCAGAAGGTGAACCTGATCATCGCCACGGGTCAGAACAACCTGGCGATGAACCGCACCGTGGCCCAGATCGCCAGGGAGTTCATCACCGAGCCCGTCGGCGCCGACGCCACGATCCCCGAGCCGCTGCTGAACCGGGTGGAGGCGGGCATCCGCTGCTTCGATCCCTGCCTCTCCTGCAGCACCCATGCCGCCGGCCAGATGCCCCTGCGCCTGGAGCTGCGCGCCGCCGACGGCACCCTGCTGGCCGAGCGCTGCCGCGGATGATCGGCCCGGCGGCGGCGAATGCCGCAGCGGCGGATCTGGTGATCGCCATCGGCAATCGCCTGCGCGGCGACGATGGGGTGGGCCCGTTCCTGGTGGAACACCTGCAGATGCCGGCGGTGCAGATCCGTACGGTGCACCAGCTCACGCCCGATCTGGCCCCCGAACTTGTGGGGGCGGAGCGGGTGCTGTTCGTGGATGCCTGGCAGGCACCGGCCGGGGCCCGTCCCTGCCTCCGGCCGCTGCAACCGTCTGGCGATGGCACAACGGTGGAGAGCCATCGGCTGGAACCCGCCCAGCTGCTGCAGGTGGCGGAGCTGCTGTTCGGCGGGGTGGTGGCGGCCCAGGAACTGCTGGTGCCCGCCTTCGCCTTTGCCCACGGGGAGCAGTTCTCCGCTGAGCTGCGCCGCCAGTTGCCGGCGGCCCGGCGGCTGCTGCACGACTGGCTCCAGCAGGGGGGGGGGCAGCGACGATGCATGAGCTGAGCCTGATGGAGGCCGTGCGCGAGCAGGCCCTGGAGCAGGCGAGCCGCCACGGGGCCGGGCGGATCGTGGCGATCACCCTGCGGATCGGCAGCCTGGCGGGGGTGGAGCCGGAGGCCCTGCGCTTCGCCTTCACGGTGGTGATGGCGGACACCATGGCCGAGGGGGCCCGGCTGGTGATTGAGGCCGTGCCTGCCGTGTGTTTCTGCAGCCCCTGCGGCCAGCCGTTCCCGGCACCCGGGGGGAACTGTGAATGTCCTCGGTGCGGAGCGATCAGCCTCGAGCTGCTGCAGGGCCGTGAGCTGGAGCTGCGCTCGCTGGAAGTGGAGGAGGGCAGCGGACAGCCCGTCGTTGTGTCCGAGTCGTCAGCGGAAGATTTTCCATGACTCCCGCGCCGCCTGGCCGCGCCCTGTCGAAGATGGCTGCCACGGTTCCGCAGCCGCCGAGGAGGAGATGGCCCGACAGGCGTTGTGCATCGGTATCAACGACTACCCCGGAACGGCCAGTGACCTGGCGGGCTGCGTCAACGACGCCAACGACTGGGCGGCGGAGCTGCAGCAGCGCGGCTTCACGGTGCACACCCTCCTCGACGACCAGGCCACCAAGGCCGCGATGGTGCAGGCGATCCGCGAGCGGTTGCAGGCTGCCGCACCCGGGGATCTGGTGGTGATCACCTTCTCCGGCCACGGCACCATCGCTCCCGACCGCGACGGCGATGAGGCCGACGGCTACGACGAGGCCCTCTGCCCGTTCGACATCGGCGGGGGCGAGGTGCTGATCGACGACGACATCCGCGGCCTGTTCACGTCCCGGGGCCCCGGCGTGCGGCTGGTGCTGATCTCCGACAGCTGCCATTCCGGCACGCTCCTGCGGCAGCCGGCGACTGTGGCCGCCGATCTCCCCCGGCCCCGGTTCCTGCCCATGGGCTCCTGGCTGCCTGAGGCGGCCCTGCCCCGCGGCGGCGATCAACAGCCGCTCGCTTCGCTCCCCATCACCGCCACCCGCTCCCCCTGGACCGGCGCCGTCGCCGGCGGCGGCGACCTGCTGATGGCGGGATGTGAGGAGGGTCCGGAGCGCTTCAGCTACGACGGGCGCTTCGCCGGACGGGCCAACGGCGCCTTCAGCCACTACGCCCTGAGAACCCTGCGCAGCCTGCCGGCCGATGCCACTTATGCCCAGTGGTATGCGGCGATCCGCCGCTACCTGCCCGCGGCGGCCTATCAGCAGACGCCCCAGCTCATGGGCAGCCAGGAGGTGCTGGCCTCACCGGTGCTGCAGTGACGTCCGCCGCCGGCCCTCGACCGTTGCGCCTGCTGGGAACACCCCTGAGCGGGCCCGCGCTCCCTGAGGGGCTGCTGACGGCCCGCTCCGGCCCCGAAGGCGACGACCCCTTCCTTCCAGCCGGCCTGGTGCGGGTGGAGCAGGCCTTTGCCCTCGGTTCCCTTGCCCGCGATGGCCAGGCCGAAACGGTGGATCTGCCCGCCGACCAGGTGGTGCTGCTGGAGCTGGAGGAGGGTCTGAACCTGATCACCACCGCTGGGGCACTGGAGCGCCGCCTCACCGGTCCGAAGGCCAGGACGGTGGTTGATCGGGGGGTGGCGGAGCGGGGGCTGGCGGGGGACCTGGCCGGCCTGGTCACGGGCCGGTTGTTCCGCCTCGATCTGGGGGTGGACGCGATCCTGGAGGAGGCGCGCGAGCGGGCCCTGGATTTCGCCCGCCGCCGGCTGGGGGAGGTGGCCGGTGAGCGGTTGCGCCGGGCCGCCGAACTCGGGATGTCGTGGTGGGGAACCCGGGCGCTGATGGCGGCGATCGAGCAGCGCCTCCCCGTGGCTCCGGGCCTCTACCGCTGGAGCGAGGGTCAGCCCGCCGATGGCGATCGCTGCGACGAGGGAGATCCGAGGCTGGTGGCGGCCGCGGCCCAGGGCCCCCTGCTGGTGCTGATCCACGGGGTGGCCTCGAGCAGCGAGGGCAGCTTCGGCGACCTGTGCCGGTCAGATCCCGCCCTGTGGCGCGCCGTGCGCACCCACTACGGCGACCGCATCTTCGCCTTCGAGCACCGCACCTTCTCGGAAGGTCCGATCGAGAACGCCCTGGCCCTGGCCAGGGTGCTCCCCCGAGGCGCCCGGCTGGCTCTGCTCACCCACTGCCGCGGCGGTCTGGTGGGCGATCTGCTGGCGCTGGAGGACATCGACGATGGTCTGATCGAAGGGTTCCGGCGCCTGCCCACCGAGATCGGGGCGGGCGAGGGCGACGACCGCGAGCGGCTCGCCTCCGAGCTGGGGGAGGCCCATGCCGAGCATCGGGAGCAGCTGCGCGGCCTGCGCACCCTGCTGCGCGAGCGAGCCCTGCGGATCGAGCGCTACGTGCGGGTGGCGGCACCGGCCCGCGGCACCAGGCTCGCCAGTGCCCACCTCGACGGCTTTCTCTCCTGCCTGCTGAGCCTGATCGGACTGGTGCCGGTGCTGGCCGGCAACCCGATCTATGCCGCCGCCCGGCGGGTGGTGCTGGAGATCGTGCGCCATCGCACCAATCCCGCCCTGGTGCCGGGCATCGAGGCGATGCTGCCCGATGCACCCATGGGCCGCCTGCTGGCCGAGGCCAGGCCCCGGCCCGCCCTGGCGATGGCGGTGGTGGCAGGCGACGTGGAGGGCGACCAGCTGGTGCGCCGCCTCGCTCTGCTGCTGAGCGATGCCGCCTTCTTCCAGCTCCACCCCAACGACCTGCTGGTCGACACCGACGCGATGCTGGCGGGCATCGCCCCCTCCGCTGGTGCCCGCCTGCTGCTGCAGCGGGGGCCGCGGGTGGCCCATTTCCGCTACGGCGCCGATCCAGTGGTGCGTCGGGCGGTGCAGGACTGGCTGATCAGCCCCGATCCTTCCCAGCTGACGGCCTTCACGCCCCTGGCGCCGCCCCTGGCGGAGCGTACGGCCGCCGTGTCCGTGGACGAGATCCCGGCGCCTGCCGTGCGTGGCGGCACCAGGGGTGAGGCGCCGGTGCTGGTGCTGCTGCCGGAGTTCCTGGCCTCGCATCTGCGGCGCAGGCCGGGGGGTGAGCGGATCTGGTTCGACGGCCCGACCATGGCCCGCGAGGGTCTGGAGCCGCTGCGATCGATGGAGGCGGGCGCCATCGCGGCCGAGCGTCCCTTCGCCCTCGCCTATGGCGATCTCTGCGCCCATCTGGGCCGCAGCCACCGGCTGGCCCCCTTCGCCTACGACTGGCGCCAGCCGCTCGATGTGCTGGCGGACCGTCTGGCGGCCCACCTGAACCGCCTGCTCGAGGAGACCGCCGACCGCCGGGTGCCGGTGCGGCTGCTCGCCCATGGCATGGGCGGGCTGGTGGTGCGCGCCCTGGTGCATCGCCAGCCCGCGGTGTGGGAGGCGGTGATGGCCAGGGAGGGGGCGCGGCTGGTGATGCTCGGCACCCCCAACCAGGGCACGCACCTGATGACGCTGACCCTGCTGGGTAAGTCGGAGCTGATCCGCGGACTCGGGCGGATGGATCGGGGCCACAGCCTGCAGCAGCTGGTGAACGACCTGGCCCGCTTCCCCGGGGCCCTGCAGCTGCTGCCGCGCCCTGGCTTCGAGGAGGTGGAGGGCGCGCCGCCGCTCGACGTCGCCGATCCCGCCCTCTGGGCCCGGCTGGGGCAGGCGAACCGGGACCGCTGGTTCGGGGACGGGATCGCCCCCCAGCTGGATCCGGCGCTGCTGGCGCAGGGCCGCTGGCTGTGGGATCGGGATGGCAGTAAGCCCGCACTGCCGCAGGAGCATGCCGATCGGGTGATCGATGTGCAGGGCCAGGCGGCGAACACCCCCTGCGGGGTGGAGATCCGGGAGGGTCGGCTGTGGCTGCTGGGCACCCCCTGCGGTGACGGCTGGGTGAGCTGGCGCTCGGGGCGGATCCCGGGCATCGGCGCCACCTACCGGCTTCCCGCCGATCACGGTGGGCTTGCCGACAGTCCGGCCCATTTCCCCGCTCTCGAGGATCTCCTCTGCGACGGGGCCACGGCGAAGCTGGAGGTGGTGCCGGTCGGAGCTCCTGAGACGGCAGAAACCCTGAGGTACGACGCCGGGCCGGTTCCCTGGCCCACGGAGGAGGAGCTCACCCGCAGCCTGGTGGGAGGCCGGCCGCGGGCCCGCGCCGTGCCGCCGTCCGCCGGCCCGCTGCAGGTGAGCTGCGTGGCGATGGATCTGCGCCACATCGACACCCCGGTGATGGTGGGGCACTACGAGCAGGACGCGATCGCCGGCGCCGAGGCCCTGATCGACCGCGAGCTGGTGCATGGCGAACTGAGCCTGCGTCAGCACCTGGGCCTGTATGCCGGTCCCCCCGGCACCGCCACCGTGGTGCTGCCCGATCGGAACGAGGCGGGATCCGGCGCCTACCGCGGCGCGGTGGTGATCGGGCTCGGCACCTACGGCGACCTGGGTGCCGCCGAGCTCACCGAGGCCGTGCGGGTGGGCACGTTGCGCTTTCTGCTGCAGGTCGTCGACCGCGATGGCGAGGCGGCCACTGCCGACCCCGACCTCACCCTCTCCACCCTGCTGCTGGGGTACAACTCCACCACCAACATCTCGATCGAGGATTCGGTGGCGGCCCTGGTGCGGGGGGTGCTGGCCGCCAACGCAGAGTTCGCTGCGGCCATGCCGCGCTGCACGGTGCGGGTGGCGCGGCTGCGGATCGTGGAGCTCTACCTCGATACGGCGATCAGCGCGGCCCGTGCCCTGCGGCGACTGGCAGTTCAGCTCAGGCGCGACGGGGATCGGCCGGAGACCCGCTTCGAGGCCGCCGTGGAACTGGAGCGGGGCGAGGGCTGGTGCCACCGGCTTGATGCCGGCCAGCTTCTCGACTACTGGCCGCGTCTGGTGGTGAGGGATGGCACCGTCAACCCCGATCCCAGCGGCGGGGGCATGGCCACCACGCTCAGCTACAACTTCCTGGGCCAGCGTGCCCGGGCCGAGACCAACGTGCAGCAGCGCCAGCCGGGGCTGGTCGAGGCGCTGATCCGTCAGGCGGTGATGCAGCCCGCCTACGCGCCGGAGCTGTGTCGCACGCTGTTCCAGCTGCTGGTGCCCCACGCGTTCAAGGAGCTGACCCGTCGCCTTGACAGGCTGGTGATGGTGCTCGATGCCACCACCGCCAACGTGCCGTGGGAACTGCTGCTGGCCGATGAGAAGCCGCTGGCACTGCGCGTGGCGATGGTGCGTCAGCTGGTGGAGCCGGGCTACCGGCCGCGGGTGCGCCAGAGCCTCGATCGGGTGGCTTATGTGGTGGGCAACCCTGCCACCGTCGGTTTCCATCGCGTCTTCCCCGCCGAGGTCGAGGGGGGGACGGATGCCCTGCCTCCCCTGCCGGGGGCGGAGCAGGAGGCGACGCTGGTGGCCGAGACCCTGCGGCGCGGGGGGTACGAGGTGGAGGAGGCGATCGGTCCGGAGACGGCGCTGGATGTGATCAACCGGCTCTACCGCCGTCCCTACCGGATCGTGCACATCGCCGCCCATGGTGTGCAGGATCAGCCCACCCTCGCCGGTGATCGCCGCAGCGGTGTGGTGCTCACAGACGGGATGCTCCTGGGGGCGGCGGAGATCGAGGGGATGGAGAACGTACCCGATCTGGTGTTCCTGAACTGCTGCCATCTGGGCACGATCGATCCCTCTCCGGTGGCCTTCCATCGCCTCGCCGCGTCCCTGGGCCGCAAGCTGATCCAGATCGGGGTGCGGGGGGTGGTCGCCTGCGGATGGGCGGTGAACGACGCAGCGGCGGGGGTGTTCGCCCGCTGCTTCTACGAAGGAATCCTGGCCAACCGCCCCTTCGGCGAGGCGGTGTTCGAGGCTCGTCGGGCCACATGGGCACAGGCGCCGGCCTCCAGCACCTGGGGGGCCTACCAGGCCTACGGCGATCCGGGCTTCGTGCTCGATCCCCGCCGGGATGAGGCCGTGCTCCCCAGCGAGAAGGACTGGCTGCCGGTGACCCCGGACGAACTGATCGTGCGACTGCGGGCCCTGCGCCAGCGGGCGGAGGCCTTGGGGGAGTCGCTGGGGGTGGCGGAGGTTGCGGCGGCGGGGCCGGGCCTGATGGAGGAGGTGGAGCGGCTCACCCGGGCCTGCCCGTCGGGCTGGCCGGACCAGCCGGCTGTGCAGCTGGCCCGGGCCGATTTGCAGGCGGCGCTGGGGGAGAGCGGCTTCGTCGAGGCCCGGCGGCTCTACCTCGCCGCCCTCCAGGCCCCCCATGCGGCCAAGGCGGTGCCGCTGCAGGTGGTGGAGCGGCTGGCGGCGCTCGAACTGGAGCAGGGGCGGCGCATGGCTGATCCGGCCCTCGTGGAAGGCTCCCTTGAGCGCCTGCTGGCGCTGGTGGATGTGGTCGGTGGCAGCAACGGACCCCGCGCGGCCCGGCTGGCCGGCGGCTACGAGCTGCTGGCGAGACTGCGGGCGTCGGCGGGAGCCGATCCGCGCGCCGAACTGGAGCGGGCGATCCGCTGGTACGGCCGCAGCGACGAACCAGCCGAACAACGACGTCGCCATCAGCTCCAGGTCGTGGCCCACCCCGCTCAACGCCCGGCGCCGGCGCTGCTGGCGGAGCTGCGGGCGTCCGCCACACGGGCTCGGGCAGAGGCGCGTGAGCAGGATGGCCCTTCCACGGCCCTTCAGCTGGCGGAGGTGCTGCTCACCCTGGGGTTGGTGGACCGTTCCCTGGCCGCGCCTGGAGCGGTGGGCGAGGCGGCTCAGGCTGCGCTGCGGCGGGCCTTCGTGGCGGCGGCACCGGCCACCGGGCGGGAGTCCGGGGCCGGGCGGCTGGCGGACCTCGCCGATCTGGTGGAGGCCGTCGCCCGCCATGACGGCACACGCCCCGCCGCCTCCGCCCGTCTTACCCAGCGTCTGCGCACCCTGGCGGACGTGGTGCGTGAGCTGTCTCCTCCCTAGCCTGAAGCGGTCCCCAAGCGTTCACCCACGCCCCGGAGGGTCGTCATGTGCAGCGACTGCCAGTGCGGCAGAGCGGATGGGGCGGAGCCGGCCCATCGCCACGAGCACCATCACCACGAACACGCCCATCACCACGGTGTTGCCGTGCACGAGGCAGTCGCCGTGCAGGACCTGCCGGTGGGCCAGCGCCTTCTGGTCCGCAACGACGAGCTGGCGGCGCTGAACCGTCAGCGCTTTGCTGAGGCCGGCGTGCGGGTGGTGAACCTGCTCTCCTCGCCCGGTTCCGGCAAGACGGCCCTGCTGGAGGCCCTGGCCCGCCATGGCGGTGGCCGGATGGCGGTGATCGTGGGCGATCTCGCCACCGACAACGATGCCCGCCGCCTGCGGGAGGCCGGCGTGCCGGCGGTGCAGATCACCACCGGCCAGGCCTGCCATCTGGAGGCGGCGATGGTGTCCCGGGCCGCCGACGAGCTGGAGGCCACAGGCGTTCCCCTCGCCTCGCTCGACTGGCTGGTGATCGAGAACGTGGGCAATCTCGTCTGTCCCGCCGCCTACGACCTGGGCGAGAGCCTGCGGGTGGTGTTGCTTTCGGTGACCGAGGGGGAGGACAAGCCGCTCAAGTACCCGGCCACCTTCCATTCCGCCGATCTGGTGCTGATCGGCAAGAACGACCTGGCCGCGGCGGTGGGCTTCGACCGCGAGCGCACCCACGCCAACGTGGTCCGGGTGGCGCCCGCCGCCCGGCGGCTGGAGGTGTCGGCTCGCAGCGGTGAGGGGCTGGCGGAGCTGCGGGACGCCCTGGCGGGATGAACGGCAGCCGCCGGCTGCAGCTCGACTGCCGTGGCGTGGTGCAGGGGGTCGGCTTCCGGCCGAGCGTGCATCGTCTGGCCCGCCGACTCGGGCTGACCGGTGTGGTGGAGAACGTGCCGGCAGGGGTGAGGCTGGAGCTGCAGGGGCCAGGCGAGGCGCTGGAGCGGTTCCTGGTGGATCTGCCCGCAGCCCTGCCCCCGGCCGCGCGGCTGGAGCCGCTGGCCCCCCGCTGGCTCGATCCCCTGCCCGCCTCCGCGTTGGCGGCGGGGGATGGCGTGCGGATCCTGGCGGCGTTGCCCCGGCCCCTGGGCATCGGTCTGGTGGCCCCGGCCCTGGCGGCGGACCGGGCGCCCTGCGAGGCCTGTCTGCGGGAGCTCGAGGATCCCGCCGGCCGGCGGCACGGCTATCCGTTTCTGAGCTGTGCCACCTGCGGACCGCGCTACAGCATCGCCACGGCCGCGCCCTACTGCCGCGCCCACACCACGCTGGCGGCCTTTCCCCTGTGCACCGACTGCCGGCGCGAGTTCGAGGATCCGGGCGACCGCCGCTTCCACGCCGAAACGATCGCCTGCCCGGCCTGCGGGCCGCGGCTGGCGTGGCGCCACGCCGACGGGCGCGATGCCGATGCCCCCCGGCGTCCGGCGTCCGGGGAGCTGATCGACCGGGCCGTGGCTCTGCTGGCGGGCGGCGGCATCCTGGCGCTGCAGGGGGTGGGCGGCTTCCAGCTGCTGGTGGATGCCAGCGATGCCGCGGCCGTGGCGCGACTGCGGCGGCGCAAGCACCGCCCTGCCAAGCCCTTTGCCCTGCTGGTGGCCGATCCGACCTGGATGCAGATCCACTGCTGCATCGATGCGGAGGAGGAGATGGCTCTGCGGGATCCGGCGGCACCGATCGTGCTGCTGCGCCGCCGCCCGGAAGCCGGTGAGGCCCTGCCGAAGGTGGCGCCGGGCAGTGCGGCCCTGGGGGTGATGCTGAGTGCCTCGCCGTTGCACCACCTGCTGATCCGTGCCTTCGGCCGGCCGCTGGTGGCCACCAGCGGCAACCGCAGCGGTGAACCCCTCTGCACCGATCCCGATGAGGCGCTGGAGCGGCTGGCGGGGATCGCCGATGCCTTCCTGGTGCACGATCGTCTGATCGCCCGGCCGCTCGACGACTCGGTGCTGCAGCTGATCGACGGCCGGCCGGCCCTGCTGCGCCGGGCCCGGGGCCATGCACCCCTGCCCCTGCAGCTGCCCTCCCCCGTCGGCGCGGGCGAGGGGGCGCTGCTGGCCCTCGGCGGGGATCTCAAGTGCGCGCCGCTGCTGGCCGCGGCTGGCGGGCTCTGGCCCGCTCCGCACCTGGGTGATCTGGCCGATGCGCGGGTGCATGGGCGCCTGGCGGATGGCCTGGCGGAGATCGCCGCCTCCAGGGATCACGGCTTCCAGAACGAAGGCAGCCTGCGGCTGGCCTGCGATGGCCATCCCGGCTACGTCAGCCACCAGCTGGCCCGCGCCAGCGGACACCCCTGCATGCCGGTGTCCCACCACCGGGCCCATGCCCTGGCGGTGGCGGCGGAACACCGACTGGAGCCTCCCCTGCTCGCCCTCACCGGCGACGGCCTGGGCCTCGCGCCGCCAGAGGCCGACGGGCACCGGCTCTGGGGCGGCGAACTGCTGCTGCTGGAGCCGGCGGGCGCCCGCCGCTGGGCCGGCCTTCTCCCCTTTCCCCTGCCTGGGGGCGAGCGGGCGATGGCCGAACCGCGCCGGGCCGGCCTGGGGCTGCTGCTGGCGGCCGGGGGGGAGGCTCTGGCGCATGCGGGGGCCGCGCGCCTGCGCTCCGCCTTCACGGCGAACGATCTGGCCCTGCTGCAGCAGGCGGTGGCGGCCGGCTGCCAGAGCCCCCTGAGCTCGGGGATGGGCCGACTTTTTGATGCGGTGGCCGCCCTGCTGAGCCTGGTGCAGGTGGCGACCTACGAGGGGGAGGGGGGCCTGCGCCTGGAGGGGGCCGCTGCCGCGGCGGCCGGAGGGCGACGCGCCGCCGTGGGGGCTCCGGCCTACCCGCTGCCCGTCACCGCCGCGCCGGCCGCGTTCGCCGGTCCGCCGCCGCCCGGGGGCTGGCTCGACTGGCGGCCGCTGCTGGCGGCCCTGCTGGACGACATCGCGGCGGACACCCCCCCAGGCCCCTGCGCCCTGCGCTTCCACCAGGCCCTGGTGAACGGCTGCGCCGACCTGGTCCAGGCGGCGGCGGAATCCTGGGGTCTGCGCCGGGTGGTGCTGGCGGGCGGATGCTTCCAGAACCGCCTGCTGCTCGAGGGGCTGATCGCCGCTCTGCGCCAGCGGGGCCTGGAGCCCTTCTGGCCCTCGGCCCTGCCGGCCAGCGACGGCGGCCTGGCGCTGGGACAGGCCTGGGCGGCCCTGCGGCCGGCCGCCGGTGGTGTGGGGGAGGTGACAGCCCGCGCTGGGCTGCGGCCGGCTTCGGGCGATCGGCCTATAACGAATCGATAGCGCCATGCCGGCGGAGGCCCCATGTGCCTGGCCGTTTCCGGTCGCATCCTCTCGATCACCCAGGCGAAGCCGACCGGCGCTGAGGGGACGGGCCCCGATGGCGACCCCCTCTGGCAGCAGGCCGAGGTGGACTTCGGCGGCGTGCGTCAGATGGTGAGCCTGGCCTGCCTGCCCGAAGCCCGGGTGGGCGACCGGGTGCTGGTGCACGTGGGGCTGGCCCTGAGCCTTGTAGAGGACGACGACTGATGACGACGGCAACCCCGGCGGCGATGATCACGGTGGATGGCAACGAGGCGGTGGCGCGGGTCGCCTATCGCCTCAGCGAGGTGATCGCCATCTACCCGATCACGCCCGCCTCGCCGATGGGGGAATGGGCCGATGCCTGGAACGCCGAAGGACGGCCGAATCTCTGGGGCACGGTGCCGGCGGTGGTGGAGCTGCAGAGCGAGGCGGGGGCCGCGGGCACGGTGCACGGTGCCCTGCAGAGCGGTGCGCTCACCACCACCTTCACGGCCAGCCAGGGGCTGCTGCTGATGATCCCCAACCTCTACAAGCTGGCGGGGGAGCTGACGCCGGCGGTGCTGCACGTGGCCGCCCGTTCGCTGGCGGCCCAGGGGCTGTCGATCTTCGGCGACCACAGCGACGTGATGGCCTGCCGCGGCACCGGCTGCGCCATCCTCTGCTCGGCCTCGGTGCAGGAGGCGGGCGACTTCGCCGCCATCGCCATGCGGGCCTCGCTCAACGGCCGGTTGCCCTTCCTGCACATGTTCGACGGCTTTCGCACCTCCCACGAGGTGCAGAAGGTGCAGGCCCTCTCCGACGAGCTGCTGCACGCGCTGATGCCGATGGAGAAGGTGGCGGAGCATCGCCGCCGCGCCCTCAGCCCCGACCATCCGGTGCTGCGCGGCACCGCCCAGAACCCCGACGTCTACTTCCAGGCCCGGGAGGCTGCGAACCGCTTCCACGACGCCCTGCCCGATCACCTGGAGGAGGCGATGGCCGCGTTCGCGGCCGCCAGCGGCCGCGCCTACCGCCCCTACGACTACGTCGGCCCCGCCGACGCCGAGCGGGTGCTGGTGCTGATGGGGTCGGGCTGCGAGACCGCCGAGGCCACCGCCGCCGCCCTCTGCAGCAGCGGCGAGCGGGTGGGCGTGCTGAAGGTGCGCCTGTTCCGGCCGTTCTGCGCCCGGCGGCTGGTGGCGGCTCTGCCAGCGGCGGTGCGGGCGATCGCGGTGCTCGATCGCTGCAAGGAGCCAGGTGCCGCCGGCGAACCTCTTTACCTCGACGTGGTGACGGCCCTGGCCGAGGCCTGGAGCGAACGCCAGGGCGCCGCGCCGCTGCCGCGGGTGCTGGGGGGGCGCTATGGGCTGTCGTCGAAGGAGTTCACCCCGGCGATGGCCAAGGCGGTGTTCGATCATCTCCTCCCCGCCCTGGATCCCACAGCGCCGCTGCCGCTGAACCACTTCACCGTCGGTATCGACGACGATGTCACCCATCGCTCGCTGCCCTTCGATCCCGCCTGGTCGATCGAGCCCGACGACGAGGTGCGGGCCGTGTTCTATGGCCTTGGCTCCGACGGCACCGTGGGGGCGAACAAGGGCACGATCAAGATCATCGGCGAAGGCACCGCCCTCAACGCCCAGGCCTACTTCGTCTACGACTCGAAGAAATCCGGCTCCACCACCGTGTCGCATCTGCGCTTCGGGCCGGCGGCGATCCACGCCCCCTATCTGATCCAGAGCCCCACCCTGGTGGCCTGCCACCAGTGGGACTTCGTCGAGCGCTTCGACCTGCTGGCAGGGCTGCGACCCGGCGGCACCCTGCTGCTCAACAGCCCCTGGTCTCCTGAAGACACCTGGCGGCGGCTGCCGCCCGCCCTGCGCCGGGGCATCCGCGAGGACGGCATCGCCGTGTGGGTGATCAACGCGCACCGGGTGGCGCGCGAGGCCGGCATGGGCCCCCACATCAACACCGTGATGCAGGTGTGTTTCTTCGCCGTGAGCGGTGTGCTGCCACGGGACGAGGCGATCCAGCGCATCCGGGCCTCGATCGCCAAGACCTATGGCCGCAAGGGCGAGGCGGTGGTGGCGATGAACCTGCGGGCCGTGGAGGCCACCCTCGCCCATCTGTTGCCGCTCGATCCGGCCGCGTTCGCCGCTGAGGAGGAGGAAGCGGCACACGCGGCGGACGACGAGCGGCTGCTGGCGGCGCCCCCATTCGTGCGCGAGGTGATCGGGCCGCTGCTGGAGCTGCGCGGCGATGCCCTGCCGGTGAGCGCCCTTCCCTGCGACGGCACCTGGCCCACGGGCACGGCGCAGTGGGAGAAGCGCAACATCGCCGAGTCGGTGCCGGTGTGGGAGAGCGATCTCTGCGTGCAGTGCGGCAAGTGCGTGATGGTGTGTCCCCATGCGGTGATCCGCGCCAAGATGGTGGAGCCCGCGGCGCTGGCGGCGGCGCCGGAGGACTTCCGCCAGGCCCCGGCCCGCGACCACGACTTCGCCGGCCGGGCTTTCACCATCCAGGTGGCGGTGGAGGACTGCACCGGCTGCGACCTGTGCGTGCAGGTATGCCCGGCGCGGGACCGCAGCGAACCGAAGCGCAAGGCCCTGAACATGGCGCCGCAGCGGCCGCTGCGGGAGCAGGGCCGCGCCCACTGGGACTTCTTCCTGCAACTGCCGGACGCCGAGCGCGGCGCTCTGAACCTGCACAAGATCGGCCAGCAGCAGCTTCAGCAGCCGTTGTTCGAGTTTTCAGGCGCCTGCGCCGGCTGCGGCGAAACGCCCTACCTCAAGCTCGCCAGCCAGCTGTTCGGCGATCGCATGCTGATCGCCAACGCCACGGGCTGCTCCTCGATCTACGGCGGCAACCTGCCCACCACGCCCTGGTCGAAGAACGCCGAGGGTCGGGGGCCGGCCTGGAGCAACTCCCTGTTCGAGGACAACGCCGAGTTCGGCTACGGCATGCGGGTGGCCCTCGACCAGCAGCGCGCCATGGCCCTGGAGCTGCTGGAGGGGCTGGCCAGCCCGCCGCCGGAGGGTGGCGAACCGGTGCTGCCTCCGGCCCTGGCTGCGGCGATCCTGGAGGCGGATCAGGGGGATGAGGCCGGGATCTTCTCCCAGCGGGAGCGGGTGGCGGAGCTGAAGCGCCGGCTGCTGGAGCGGCCTGAGGCGGGCGAGGCGGCCACGCCCGTGGCCCGGCTGCTGGAGATCGCCGACGCTCTGGTGAAGAAGAGCGTGTGGTTGGTGGGCGGTGACGGCTGGGCCTACGACATCGGCTTCGGCGGCCTCGATCACGTCCTGGCCGCCGGCCGCGACGTGAACGCCCTGGTGCTCGACACCGAGGTGTACTCCAACACAGGCGGCCAGATGTCGAAGGCCACGCCCCGCGCTGCCGTGGCCAAATTCGCCGCCGGCGGTAAGGCAGCCCCGAAGAAGGATCTGGGTCTGATGGCGATGACCTACGGCACCGTGTACGTGGCGAGCGTGGCGATGGGCGCCCGCGACGAGCACACGGTGCGGGCCTTCCTGGAGGCCGAGAGCTACCCGGGGCCGTCGCTGATCCTGGCCTACTCCCACTGCATCGCCCATGGCATCGACATGCGCAAGGGGATGGAGCACCAGAAGGCTGCGGTGGACTCGGGCCGCTGGCTGCTCTACCGCTACGACCCCCGCCGCACCGAGCGGGGCGAGAACCCGCTGCAGCTCGACGTGCGGGCGCCCCGGCGGCCGCTCGAGGAGGCGATGGCCCAGGAGAACCGCTTCCGCATGCTCTCCTTCAGCCAGCCGGAGCGAGCGCGGGCCCTGGCCCGCCAGGCCCAGGTGGAGCTCGACCGCCGCTGGGCTCACTACCGCGCCCTGGCATCAGAGGGTCTGGTTCCTGCGGCCGGCAGCGACCCCACCACCTCCCTTTGAGCGCCCTTCAGGATCCTCCCTGACCACAGGTAGGGGTGGGACTGCGGTGGTGTCGGACAGCCATCACCTCTCCAGCACCTCTGCATAGCCCCGTAGATCAGGAGTGGGCAGGCTGGTACAGCCTGGGGTCCGGGTTGCCCCGGCTGGCCCCTCGTTCGGAGGCATCGTCACCTCCGGCAGAGCCATCGGTTGCCTCAGGCAATCGAATGAAGCTGCTCCAATGACAATCTTTGCAGACAGATTGTACGCTTTACCTCAAATCCGTGGCTCACCATGGCTTCCGGCGATGCGCTTTGCTGCAGGTTGCCTATCACACGGAATGTCGCGCCTGGCGGGAACCATGCGATACGCTCCATCTCCTGCCAGCGCTTCTCCGATCATCGCTTCATCACGGCCTATGCTATTGCTTGCAATAACATGATCTCTTTGCTCTTGATCCCACTCTTTCTCTGGTCAGGGCTGCTGGGCTTTGGTGCGAATCCCGGAGAGTTTCAGACACTGCAACAAGGGCCTCGCTCCCAGCCAGACCAGGTATGGCTCGTGGCCAACGGCGCCAGCCAGCAGCGATCCATCCATTCTGCTCCGATGTCCAGCGCCTATGCAGCGCAGCCGGGCGACGCCCTGCTGCGGCGGGGAGATGTCAACATCGAGAAGGTTACTGTCGCTGAGATGGTTGGCGAACACGGTCAACTGGTCACGATCACCGGTTCTCTGCCTACGCCGTGTCATCGCTTGCGCTTGCGGATTCCAGCCATGGCTTCAGCAGATGGTGTGCTTCGAATCACAGCCTGGTCGATCAGCGATCCTGCCGAAGTCTGTGCCCAGATGTTGCAGCCATTCACGGTGCGGTTTCCCATCAAAATGAAAGCTGCTAGTCGGATTTCCGTGAACGATGTAATGCGGTGGTAATTGTGTTCGTCCGCTTGGCCGGAACGCCGTTGGTTTCCAGCCAAGCTTGATCTGCGATGGATGTGCAGGCGCAACTGCTGTCCATCGATGGCGTCAAGCCTCGGGATTCTCGTTTCGCTGGAAGATCAGCATCCGGTTGTTGGCCGGCATCGCCTCCTCGGCTGCGGTCGTCAGCCCCAGGGCGAGGGCCTCAGCCTTGAGCTCCAGGGCGTCGCGCACCCCCATGGAGGGATCGAGGCTGCACAGATGTGTGTCGAAGGCCGCATTGCTCGCAGCCGTGTGAACGCCTGCGTCGTGGAACGGCCCGTAGAGCAGCAGCAGACCGCCCGGTCGCAGCACGGTGGCGGCGAGGGCGAGCAGGTCGCTCACCCCCTCCCGGGGAAGGATGTGGCAGGTGTTGGCGCTGAACACCGCCTCATAGGCATGGAGCGGCCAGTGGTGCCGCATCCGCACATCGAGCGGCAGTGCCTCAGGCAGTGGGCCCTCGCTGCGAAGCCGTTCCGCAAGGGGACCGACGGCATCGGGGTGTTCACTCGCCTGCCAGTGCACCCCTGCCAGCGACCGGCTGAAGGCCACGGCGTGCTGGCCGCTGCCCGAGCCGATCTCCAGCACCCGTGCGTCCTGGGGCAGCCACCGGCGCAGCACCGTGAGGATCGGCTCCCGGTTGCGTTCGCAGGCCTCACTCCAGCGCATGGTTCATCGGTGCGGAGCCCCATCCTGCAGGGCCCGTGGCCACGCCAGCGGCGGCGGCACTTCTAGGGTCGCTGCCATGGAGCCGCTGCAGATCGTCTGGTTCAAGCGGGATCTGCGGGTGGTCGACCACCAGCCCCTGCTGGAGGCCAGCCGCCGGGGAGCGGTGCTGCCCCTGGCGGTGGTGGAGCCCGAGCTGTGGCGGCAGGCCGATGCCTCACAGCGGCAGTGGGACTTCTGCGCCGAGAGCCTGGAGGAGCTCCGACGTGCCCTGGCGGAGCTCGGCCAGCCGCTGGTGGTGCGGGTGGGCGCGGTGGAGCAGGTTCTGGAGCGGGCCCGCCGAAGCTTCGGCGTTGCTGGCCTCTGGAGCCACGAGGAAACCGGCAACGGCTGGACCTATGCGCGCGATCGCCGGGTAGCCAGCTGGGCGCGTCGCCACGGCATCCCCTGGCTGGAGATCCCCCAGTTCGGCGTGGTGCGCCGGCTGGCCAGCCGCGATGGCTGGGCGCGGCGTTGGGAGGAGCGCATGGCCGAGCCGGTGCTGCCCCCGCCGCCGGCCCTTCAGCCGCTGCGCGACCTTGATCCCGGCGCCCTGCCCACCGCCGCCGCTCTCGACCTGGCTCCCGACCCCTGCCGGGCGCGGCAACCGGGGGGCCGGCGGGCGGCTCTGGCGCTGCTGGAGAGCTTCCTGGGGGGGCGGGGAGCGCGCTACCACCGCGAACTCTCCAGCCCGCTCACCGCTTTCCGCAGCTGCTCGCGCCTCTCGCCCCACCTGGCCTGGGGCACCCTGTCGCTTCGGGAGGTGGTGCAGGCCAGTCGCCTGCGCCCGCAGCGGGGGCGGGCGCTGCGGGGCTTCGAGGAGCGGCTGCACTGGCACTGCCACTTCATTCAGAAGCTCGAAGATCAACCGGATCTGGAGTTCCGTGAACTCCACCCTCTCACCGCCGGCCTGCGGGTGAGTGATCCGCAGCGGCTGGCGGCCTGGGCCGAGGGGCGCACCGGGCTGCCGTTTGTGGATGCCTGCATGCGTGCCCTGATCGCCAGCGGCTGGATCAATTTCCGCATGCGGGCGATGCTGATGTCGGTGGCCAGCTATCACCTCTGGCTGCCGTGGCGCGAGAGCGGCCTTCATCTGGCGCGGCTGTTTGTGGATTACGAACCGGGTATCCACTGGAGCCAGTGCCAGATGCAGTCGGGCACCACGGGCATCAACACGATCCGGGTCTACAACCCGATCAAACAGGGCCAGGACCACGATCCCGAAGGAGTCTTTCTGCGTCGCTGGCTGCCGGAACTGTCCGCCGTGCCCGCAGTGCATCTTCACGAGCCGTGGACGATGGCGCCGGCGCTGCAGGAGCGGATCGGTTGCGTGCTTGGGGTGCACTATCCGCTGCCGATCGTGAGCCCTGTCGTCGCTGCCCGCGAGGCCCGCGAGCGGATCTGGGCCCGCCGCCGGGAACTGGGGTTCGCGGAACTGGCTGATGCGATCCAGGAACGCCACGGCTCCCGTCGCTCCGGCCTGAAGGCGAGCGGTGGGGGACGCCGGCGGCGACGCCAGCAGGGAGCCACGGCGGAGGGGAGCACCGACCAGCTGATGCTCGATCTGGGCTGAGGGGCAAGCGACAGCTTTGCGATGTGCTCACCCCTCTTACGACTGCCTGCTGAGCGATCAGCAAGCGCTCCTGCTTCGGTAGCGCCACCATGGACGGGTGAAACTCCACAGGGCAGCTAGGCCCTGTACGACCGCTTGGACATGGATAAGTCAGTGCTTCTCGTAAGTGCCTGGAGGAAGCTTGAGGATCACAATCAGGCAATGATTGTGGCGGAGATATGGACAAAGACGCGAAGCTGCCGGCCCATCAAGGCAAGCACAAAAAAAGGCCCCGGGCAGCAATGCCGCGGGGCCTGTAAGACCCAAACCAGACAAAGAGAATGGGGCTGGCTTGATTGGAAGCATCAAGTCCAACGTCGAGGAGCCCCCCAGCATCGTTGCCCTGCCATCAGGCCGCCGGCAGCGTGGCGCGCTCCAGGAACCCTTCCGCCGCCGCTGCCAGGGCATGGCGCCGCTCGGGATCCATCCGCTCCAGCAGCTTCGCCATCATCGACAGGCGGGGGTTGGCCTGGAAGAAGGACAGGTGACGGTCGATGAAGCGCCAGTAGAGGCCGTCCCAGATCTCGCACCAGGGCCCGCGCTTGTAATCACCCATCTTGAGGATGTAGTTGGAGCCGCCGATGTAGGGCTTGGTGGCGAAGATGCCACCATCGCTCATCTGTCCCATCCCGTACACGTTCGGGCCCATCACCCATTCGTAGGAATCGAGATAGCGCTCCATGAACCAGCGGTGCACCTCGTGCGGGTGGATCTCACAGAGCAGCATCAGGTTGCTGATCACCATCAGCCGCTCGATGTGGTGGGTGTAGCCCAGGCGGTTCGTCCGCTCGATCGCCGCATCCAGGGGCGGCAGGCCGCTGCTGCCATCGTCCCAGCAGGGGGCCAGCAGGCGTTGATGGTTCCAGAAGTTGGCCGTGGCCTGACGCTCGCCATGCACCCGGTCGATGCCGCGCACGAACTCGCGCCAGCCGATCAGCTGGCGCAGGAAGCCCTCCAGTGAGGCGATCGGCACGGCCGCGCCCTGCTGCTGTCTGGCCGCCACGTGGGTCAGGGTGACTTCGATCACGGCGGCCGGTGTGAGCAGACCGATGTTGATCAGGGGGGAGAGCAGGGAATGGTGGAGCGTGTCGTGGCGCTGACTGATGGCGTCTTCGTAGGGGCCGAAGCCATCCAGGCGCTCCACCAGGAACCGCTGCAGCCAGGCGTCGGCACCGGTGTGATCAAAGGGAATCCACAGCGGCTCCGGCTCCCCCGGGTGATCGGCGAAGTGGGCGTCGATCAGGGCCCGCACCGCCGGCTCGTGGGGGCTGGCCTCCAGCGGCGGCAGGCGCGGTTCCTCGTAGCCCTTCGGCAACCGCCTGCGGTTGTCGGCATCGAAGCTCCAGCGGCCGCCGGTGGGGCTGCCATCGGCTTCCAGCAGCAGCCCGAGGCGTCGGCGCTGGCGCTCGTAGAAGGTCTTCATGAAGGGGCGGCGGCGACCTTCGAACCAGGCGCGGCTCTCGGCCACCGATTCCAGGAAGGCCGGCGACGGCAGCACCGTCAGTCGCACCCCCCGCTCAGCGCAGAACCCCTGCAGCTGGGCCTCGAAGCGTCTGTCGGCGATCTCCGCCACCTGCAGCACAGGGCCCTCAGGCTCCGGCAAGTCGTTGAGCTCGGCCTCCAGCCGCTGCCAGAACGACAGGCCCAGGGAGGCCGCCAGTTCGAAGTAACGCGCCTCCAGACCCCGCTCGATCAGGGCGTCGCGGAAGCTGCGCATCGCCACGAAGGTGTGCAGCAGCCGCAGGCGGTGGTAGCGCCAGGTGGTGGCCACGGCGAGGTCTTCGATCATCAGCACCCGGCTGCCGGGGGCGAGCTGCAGGGGCGATGGCTGCAACCACTCCCGGTGCAGCTGGTCGCCCAGGATCAGGGTGAGGGGCATCGGCTCAGCTCCATCGCCGGCGGTGCGTCTGCTCAGGGTCGTACAGCCCCACCTGCCGCGCCAGATCGAAGCGACGGGGGCTGCCGCCGAAGCTGCGGGGGTCGGAGCCCACGCCGGCCAGGTACGCCCAGTTGCCGGTGTTCACCGCCGGATGGGCGTCGATCAGCATCCACTCGAAGAAACGCGCCCCCCAGGTCCAGGGCAGGCGCAGCTCGTTCACGAAGTGGGAGGCCACCCACTGACGGCCCCGGTTGGAGAGGTAGCCGGTGGCCCGCAGCTCGTTCAGCTGGGCATCGATCAGCGGGTGGCCGCTGTCGCCACGGGTCCAGCGGGCAAACCGTTCGCGATCCTCGATCCACTCGGGTGGGCGGTTCTGGATGCCGCCGGGGGCGTGGAAGGCGGCGCCATGACGCTGCTCCGACCAGAGGAAGAACTCCCGCCAGAGCAGTTCCTGCTTCATCCACTCCGAGCCCTCATCGGCGCCGCGGAGCTCCTGGTAGCGCAGCAGCTCCTGCCAGATGCGCCGCACCGACAGGGCGCCGATGGCCAGAAAGGGCGAGAACTTGGAGGAAAACTCCGTGCCCACCAGGCCGTTGCGGGTGGCCTTGTAGGTGCGCAGGCCACCTGTGCCGAAGAAGAAGTGCTGCAGCCGGGCCAGGGCCGAGGGTTCATCGCCGCTGAACGGAAAGGCGCTGCGGGAATCGCCGCCGGCGGCGGCGCCCATGGGCTGGGGCGGCTCCAGGCCGGCGAGACCGGGGAGGGGCAGCGGCGCCTCCGGCGAACGCTCCAGACCGCGGCGGAAGTCGGCGAACACCCGTGGGAAGCGTTCGGGCGGGATCGGCCAGTCGGCGAACAGACGGCTCTCGCAGCACGCCAGCACCGCCGTGGGTTGCAGATCCGGCTGCAGGGAGGCGAGGGCGGCCGCGGTGGCGTGCTGAGGCGCGTGCAGCAGCGGCACCTTCGCCGCCGCCAGCCGCGTGCGCAGAGAAGCGAGGGCCTGGGCCTCCAGCCGTCGCTGATGAGGTCCGCGCAGCCGCTGCGTTTCCGGCCGGCCGGCCAGCACCAGCAGCCGGCCACCAGGGGTGCGGCGGGCCAGCGCCACGGCGTGGTGCAGGGCGGGCTGGTCGTCGAGGCGCAGCTGACCTTCAAGGGCCAGCACGATCGTGCCGTCGCCCGCCATCGTGGTTCGCAGAGCCGGCTCAGCCTGGCAGGCGCCGCGGTGCGGTTGCGAATCCGACAGCCTGGGCCCCGCGATGAGCCGCCGGCGTGCCCTCCACTTCCTCTCCCCTGCTCCCCCTGCCACGCACACCGGCGACGAGCGGCGTGCTCGAAACCCTGGCCTTCTTCCGCGACCCCGACTTCGCCCGCCGCCGCTTCGAGCGCTACGGCGATGTGTTCGAGACCACCCTGCTCGGCCAGCGCACCGTGTTTCTGCGCGGGGCAGAGGCGGTGGCCGACCTGTTCGCCCAGGCCGAGGCGGTGGAGGGCTGGTGGCCCGAGAGCGTGCGCGTGCTGCTGGGGCCGCTGTCGCTGGCCAACCGCAACGGCGCCGATCACAGGGCCCGCCGCCGGGTGGTGGGCCAGCTGTTCACCGCCGCGGCGCTGAAGCGCTACGGCCCAGGGATCGTGGCGCTGGTGAACGAGCTCTGTGAGGAGCTGCGGAGCGCCGGCGAAGCGGTGACCCTGGCGCCGCGGCTGCGGCGCTTCGCCTTCCAGGTGATCGCCACCACAGTGCTGGGCCTCGAGGGCGCCGACCGCGAGTCCCTGTTCGCCGACTTCGAAACCTGGACCCGCGGCCTGTTCGCGTTTCCGCTCGCCCTGCCGGGCACCCCCTATGCCAGTGCCATCCGCGCCCGCCGGCGCCTGCTGCAGCGTCTGGCGGCGGTGCTCGAGCGGGCCCAGGCGGCGGCGACCGCCGGAGCCCCCCTGGCGGCCGGCGGCCTCGATCTGCTGGCCGGCGGTCTGGATGAGGCCGGCCTTCCCCTCGCCGATGCCGACGTGGTGGAGCAGCTTCTGCTGCTGCTGTTCGCCGGCTACGAGACCACCGCCTCCTCACTGAGCTGCCTGCTGCTGACCTTGCTGCAGCACCCCGCTGAGCTGGCCTGGCTGCAGGAGGAGCTGGTCGCCCTGCCCTGGCCGCCGCATCCGTGGGAGGAGCTGGCCGCCTACGACCCCGTCCGGGCGCCGCGCCTCGACGCCGTGGTGAAGGAGGTGATGCGGCTCACCCCACCGGTGGGCGGCTTCTTCCGCCGCACCCGGGAGCCGGTCAGCCTGGCGGGCGTGGCGGTGCCGGCCGATCGGGTGGTGCAGCTGAGCATCGCCGCCACCCATCGCCACGGCGCCGCCAGCGAGGACCTGGAGGCGTTCCGGCCGCAGCGGCACCTGGGCGGCGGCACGACGGCGACCCTGTTGCCGTTCGGTGGCGGCGAGCGGGTGTGCCTGGGCAAGGCCCTGGCGGAGCTGGAGATCCGGCTGCTGGCGGTGGGCGTGCTGCGGCGGCTGGCGCTGACGCTGGAGCCGGGCCAGGATCTGACGCTGGCGGTGATCCCGAGCCCGGCGCCGAAGGACGGGCTGCGGGTGCGCGCAGCCGCGGTTAACAGTTCTTCACACTAGGGTGAGCGAAAGAGCGTCACTCCTTTGAGCAACCTTCTCACCGTCGTCTACCTCACGTGCTTCGCCGTGATCGCCGGCGGCTCCTTCGCCCTCATGTCCCAGGGCCTGCGGCTCTCCACCGGCACGATCGACGGCCGCCCGTCCCGCGGGGGACGGTCCCGCCGCCATCCCGAGGCGCCCCAGCCCGGCGAGGAGGTGCTGGTGATCGATCTCAACCGCGAGCGGCTGGAGGAGCTGTACCGCCAGGCGTCGTAGGCCTCGCAGCCCCGTCAGGGCACCAGGTGCCGGCGGCCACCCAGCACCCCAAGCCACAGCACCACCACGATCCAGTGAATCAGCACCGGTGGCCCCAGGGAGCCGGTGACGCCATAGGCCAGAGCGCAGACGATCCCGAGCGCGGTGCAGGGCAGCAGAAAGCGGGAATCACGGAACACCCGGCGGCCCGCCGGATACCAGCTGGCTCCGGCGAGCGGGTGATACAGCACGAACAGCCCGGTGCTCAGCAGGCCCCAGCCGAGCAGGTTCGTCAGATTCGCCTGCTCGAGCGGGTGGGGCAGCAGGGCCACACGGAACAGCAGTTCCTCCCCTAGCGCCGGCATCAGCAGCAGCCCGGCCGCCAGCTGCAGCAGTTGCCCGGGGAACAGGGATGTGGCGCGCGTCATTAAGAATCCGTTCCGTAGCCCCACCGGCAGAACCAGCGCGGCGTAGGTGCCCAGCAACGCCAGGCTGATCGCCCAACCGGAAGCCGGCACTGCCGTGAGCAGGGAATCGCTCAGGCGCCGGAGGGGCAGCACCAGAACGCTGGAGAGGGGGAAGAGCGAGATGGGGCGGCTGGCGAACCCGTCGAACGTACCGACCACGCCCTAGGCTGTGACGATTCCCTGACCGTCCGCCGCTGCGATGGTGCCGTTCGTTCCCCGCTGCTCCAGCTGCCGCAACTTCTCGGGCTGCCAGGCCCAGGCCGGTCTCTGTCGCGTCTGGCAGGTGATCCTGCCTGCGGGTTCGGCCACCACCCGCAGCTGCCCCCACTGGCAGGCGACGTCCCGGCGCTGAGGTTCGCAAGGGCGGGCGCCTCAGGCGCCGTCGCGCAGCGACTGGTGGTGAGCCTGGGTGGTCTCATGCATGGCGAGGCGGCGGATCTCCAGGATCTGGCCGATCTCGCGGGCGAAGCTGGGCTGGCGGTCGATCATCTGGTTCACCACCGCGGCCGAGATCTTCATCACCTCCAGGTCGTTGCTGGCAGCGATCGTGACCCGGCTGGGCTCGCCGGAGAAGAGGCTCATCTCACCGAAGAACTCGCCGCTGCGCAGCGCCAGCAGCTCGATCTCCTCGCCGCGTTCATCGCGGGTGGACATCTGGGCCTGGCCGGCGACGATGATGTAGAGCTCATTGCCCATCTGCCCCTGGCGGATCACCTTCTCGCCGGCGGCGAAATGCTGGAGGGCAATGCCGATGGCGGCGGAGCTCGCGCTGCTCTCCTCGCGATCGAGTGGCACGTAGGAGGGAATGGCCTGGAGGCTTTCGCTGAACTTCTTGGCCAGCCCCTTCTGCTGGCTGCTGGGTCCGTGGTAGTTGTAAACGGTGCGGATGGGGAAAGGAATCGAGAGGTTGTTGCGTTTGGCGGCATACCACACGCGTGTCATGAAACGTTCACGGATCTGCTCGATATCGCCGTAGTCGCGAATGAAGAACTTCACCTCATACGACACGGCAAAGTCGGCGTAATCGAGGGTGAACACATCGGGCTCGGGATCCAGCAGGATGCCCTTGGTTTCCAGCGCCGTGCTCTTGAGCACCTGGCGGGCGAGGTTGGGGGGATCGTTGTAGGAGAAGCCGATGCGGATGCGCTCGGCATGGATCGGCGTGGGCTTGGTGAAGTTGCGGATCACCTCGCTGCTGATCAGCTTGTGGGGGATCACCACCATCTCCTGCTCCAGGGTGAGCAGCCGCACGGCGCGCCAGTTGATGTCGATCACCTGGCCCACCACGCCGCCCACCTCCAGCCAGTCGCCCACGGTGAACGGGCGCTCGAACAGCAGGGCGATGCCCGACATCACGCTGCCGAGGGTGTCCTGCAGGGCGAGGCCGATCACGATCGAGCTCACGCCCAGGGCCGTCACCAGGCCCGCCAGATCCGCATTCCACACCGTGGCCAGCACGAAGGCGGTGCCGAGCAGGATCAGGAACAGGCGGGCCAGGTCGATCAGCAGCTTCGGCACCCGCGAGCGCCAGGTATCGGCTTCGGCCTGCTCGAACAGGATCACGTTCAGCAGCGAGAGGGCGGCATGGATCACGCATACCCACACCACCGTTTCCACCGTCCTGAACAGGCTGCTGGCGGGATCCACCTGCAGCAGGTGCTGCAGGAACAGCAGCAGCACCAGCACATCGCGCACCAGCCGCACCGTGTCGGCGATGGCCCGCCGCTGCCGCTTGAGCCGATGGATCCATTCCCCCAGCAGGATCGTGAGCAGGGGAAAGCCGAGGGCCAGGCCGATCCCCCAGACCCAGAGGGGCGCCGTGGCTGTCATGGGCTGGTGAGGGCCTCGCTGGGCGCCGCCGCCTGCGTGCCGATCAGGCGCCATGACTGGGAGGCTGCCGCGCCATCAGCGGCGGGGCGGGCGCGCTCGAACTGGTACAGATCCTCGAGCCGGTGGTGCACCACCTCCGACACGAGCACGCTGCCGGAGGGGCAGACCTGGCTGAGGCCATGGGCCTGCTTCACGGTATCGCCCCAGATGTCGTAAACCACCCGGCTCTTGCCGACGATGCCGGCCAGGATGTCGCCGGAATGGATGCCGATCTGAATGCCGAGATCGAAGCCCCGCTCCAGATTGAAGCGGCGCAGCACGGTCAGCATCTCGATCGCGAAATCGATGGCCCGCTTGTCGTGGTCGAGATAGGGCACCGAGAGACCGCACACAGCCAGGTAGCAGTCGCCGATCGTCTTCACCTTCTCCAGGCCGAAACGTTCGGCCAGATCGTCGAAGGAGGCCACCAGATCGTTGAGGATCGCCAGCGACTCGTAGGCGCTGAGGCTGGTGACGAGCCTCGAGAAACCCTTGAGGTCGGCGAACAGCACCGCCACGTTGGTGACCTCCTCGGCGATCTGGGTTTCGCCCCGCTGCAGCCGGCGGGCGATGGCCGCGGGGAAGACGCTGAACAGCAGGTTCTCGTTCTCCTGGTTCTTCTGATCCACCAGGGCCGTCTGGGTCTGAAGGCTGTGCACCACGGCATTGAACGACTGGGCCAGTTCGCCGAATTCATCCCGGGAATCGAGGTCGGGGATGCTGGTGAGTTCGCCGGAGGACACCCGGCGGGCGCTGTCAATCAGCTGCTGAACCGGCTTCACGAACAGATGGGCCAGAGCCATGGCCAGCAGCGTGACCAGCAGGATCAGCAGGGTGATGGTGATCAGGATCTGCCGCTGGAAGTCATGGATCGGGGCGTAAGCCTCCGCCAGATCCATCTGCGAGAGGATCACCCAGTCGAAGCCCTGGATCTGCAGTGGCGCGTAAGAGCTGAGCACCGGTACACCGCGGTAATCCACCACCTGCAGAGTGCCTGAGCCGCCGCCGATGGCCCTGGAGACCGCCGGGGTCTGGACCTGCTGCTGCAGGATTGTGGTGCCGGTCTGCTCCAGGCGGGTGATGGCGTCGTCCTTGACGCCGCGCGATCGCAGCTGAGCCAGATAGCCCTTGGGATCCTGCAGATAGAAGCGTGAGGCCGAACGCATCAGCCGGTCCTGGCCCACCAGGATCGTTTCGCCCGATGACCCCAGCCCGTCCTGCTGCCACTTCTGGTTGCCGGTCATGACGTTGTTGATCTCGTTGACCGGCATCTGGAAGGCGAGAACGCCCACCAGCCGCGAACCGTTGTAGAGGGGGGCGGCGATGAAGGAGGCAGGGGCGCCGTAGGAGGGGGCGTAGGGGGCGAAATCCACCAGTTGGGTGAAGCCCTTCTCCTTGGCGCCGATCACCTGGCGCACCAGCTGGGCGAGGTTGCTGTCGCGGTAGGGACCGGTGAACAGATTCGTTGCGTAGTCGGTCTCCTTGAACACCGTGTAGACGATCTGTCCCTGAGGATTGATCAGGAACATGTCGTAGTAGCCGAACTTGGCGATGATGTTGCGAAAGATCGGGTGATGGCGGCCGTGCACCTGGGAATAGGCGCTGCCGTCGCCCGCCGCGGTGAGCTGCTGCTTCTTGCCCACGGGGTTGGGGTTGGCGGCGATGTAATGGTATTGGAGGTACTCCGTGGGCCCTTTGCTGGGCAGGTAGGCGGGCAGGTTCGGGGTGCCGGTGTTGTACTTGTCGAGCCGTGGCAGGAACTGGCTCCGGTAATACGATGCGATCGCCTGGGTGGATCCCTTGCTTGCAGTTGCTGTGGCGAGCTGGTCGAAGGCGGCGCCGAACTGCTCCACGGCGGCGATGATCGACAGATCCTCGCTGAGCGTCTGGGTGTGATTCTGGATCGTGCGGAAATAGGATTCGATCTGATAGGCTTTCGATGCACGCACACTTGTGAGCTGATGGAAAACGCGCTCGGTAAGGTTGATCTGGCCGCTGCGATAGCCCAGAGCCGCCGCGAGCAGCGTGGAGAACCCGCTCACCAGCAACAACATCAGAATCAGCTTTGATTTGATGCTGAGCTGGTTGACCGAATCCTTGGTGAGGCCGCGTATCCACGCCGGCATCGACGCCAATGGGCTCAGCTTCGAAGAAGGCATAAAAAAGCCTAGGCGACTGATCCGGGAGTTGTGTAGTGAAGACCACTCTTTCCCGGCGGATCACAGGAACTCGGGCAGGGCTCCCGCGGGATGGGCCGCGGCCGGCAGGTCGCTGAGCAGGGCGAAATCGCTGAAGCTGAACCCCGGTCCCACGCAGCAGCTCACCAGGCTCCAGCGGCCGAGGCTGCGGGCCGCCTGCCAGTGCCCGGCGAGCACCACGGCCACGGGTTCGAGGGCCGGGTCGGCGAGCGAGAAGCCGATCCGGCGGCGGCGGAACGTGCCGCCTCCGGGGGGCAGGGTGAGCAGCTCGAGCGGGTCGCCGGCGATCGCCTGCCAGGTTTCATCGGCCCCGGCCACCCGGTGCCAGCGGCTCACGGCACCCGACTCCAGCAGGAACAGGATCAGGGTGAGGGCGTCGCGGGTCTCCCCGTCGCTGCGCTGCACAAGCTCGCCGCTGCGGTGCAGCTCCCGGTACCAGCCGCCTTCGGGGTGGGGGTCGAGTTGGTAGCGCTCGATCAGGGCTCGGACCTCGGGATCGGCCATGGGCAGGGGGCAGGGGGCAGGGGAAGGCTGGGCGGGATGCTGGCAGCAAGGCGCAACACGACGGCGATGGGCTCAGGCAGACGGCCCCTGATCGGGGTGATGGGGGCCGGCGAGGGGGCCGATGCGCAGGCGCTGCAGCTGGCGGAGGAGCTGGGGGCGGCGATCGCCCGCCGGGGCTGGGGCCTGCTCACCGGCGGCCGGCCCTGCGGCGTGATGGCGGCCGCGAGCCGGGGGGCGATGGCGGTGGACGGGCACCTGGTGGTGGGGGTGCTGCCCGGAGACGGCGGCGATCGGGCCGGCGGGGCCGAGCCCACGGCGGCGCTGGATGTGGCCCTGTTCACCGGCATGGGCCAGGCCCGCAACGTGATCAACGTGCTCAGCAGCTCCGTGGTGGTGGTGTGCGGGTCGGGCGGACCGGGCACCGTCTCGGAGGCGGCCCACGCGCTCAGGGCCGGGCGGCCACTGGTGCTGCTGGCCACGCCGCCGGCCTGGGGGAGGCTGTTTGACGACCTCGGCGGTGACGTGGACAGCTGCGACACGGCGGCGGCGGCGATCGCGGCGATCGGGCAGCGGCTGGGGAAGGCATCGCCACCGCTGCCCCAGCCCCCTCACTGCCGCTCGCTGCCGGTGGCGCTGGTGCAGTTGCGGGCCGGTGAGGAGCCCAGCGCCAATCGCCGCCACGCCGAGGCGTGGCTGGAGCGCGCCCTGCAGCCACCGGCCGGCAGGGCCAGGCCACGGCTGCTGATGCTGCCGGAGGTGTGGAACGCGCCCTATGCGGCGGCAGGGTTTGCGACCTGGGCCGAGCCGATCCCCGAGCCCGGCGCCTCGCTGATCGAGGGGCCGTCGCCGTCGCTGGCGATGGTGGCCCGGCTGGCGCGGCGCCATGGGGTGAGCGTGATCGCCGGTTCGATCCCCGAACGGGGTGGCGACGGCCGCCTCTACAACACCGCCACGGTGATCGATGGGGATGGGCGTCTGCGTGCGAAACACCGCAAGCTGCACCTGTTCGATGTGGATGTGCCCGGGGGCATCCGCTTCCGCGAATCCGACAGCCTTTGCGGCGGCGAGCGGATCACGGTGCTGCCGCCCGAGGGCGATCCGCTGGGCACCGGCCTGCCGGCACCGCCGGGCCTTGGCCTGCTGATCTGCTACGACATCCGCTTCCCGGAGCTGGCCCTGCTGATGCAGCAGCGGCAGGGCTGCACCCTGCTGGCCTGCCCCGCCGCCTTCAACACCACCACCGGCCCGCGCCACTGGCACCTGCTGATGCGGGCCCGGGCGGTGGACACCCAGTGCTTCCTGCTGGCCTGCTCCAGCGCCCGGCACACGGACGCCGCGGCGTACCCGAGCTACGGCCATTCGCTGGTGGTGGATCCGTGGGGCACGGTGATCGCCGAGGCCGGCATCGACGAACAGGTGCTGCATGCCGAGCTCGACCTTGAGCAGGTGACACTGGCGCGGCAGGCGATTCCCACCTCGCTGCAACGGCGCTCCGATCTCTACCGGCTGGAGCAAGCCTGAAAGGTGCTTCACGTTTCTTCACGCGCATCGCCAGAATCGGCTCATCGAGCTTCCCCCGCATGTCCACTCCCCTGCTCCTGGAACTCTTCGCCGGTTTCCTCACCGCCGGCATGGCCCTCTGGTTCGTCGTGCTGGGGCGCTCCTCGGTGCCGGTCGCTGAGGGCACGGACCTCACCGCCACGACGGCCCGGCCCGGCCCATTCGCCGGCCTGGGGCTGGCGCCCGTTCTGGGCCGTTATCTGCGGCGCGAGGGGCTGGCGGCCAACCTGGCCCTGCTGCTGCTGCGCCTCACGATCGGCGTGATGATGATCCACCACGGCCAGGAGAAGCTGGCCGACCCGCAGCAGTTCGCCTCCACCTATGTGGCCTCGCTGCATCTGCCCTTCCCGCTGTTCTTCGCCTATGTGGCCGGGTTCTCCGAGCTGATCGGCAGCTGGCTGCTGATCCTCGGGCTGCTGACGCCCCTGGGCGCCCTGGCCATCGCCGGCACGATGTCGGTGGCCGCCTACCAGCACATCCTCACCGCCGGCCTCAACATCTACGTGCTCGAACTGGTGGTGCTGTATCTGGGCGGCAGCCTGGCCCTGCTGCTGCTCGGCCCCGGGGGCTACTCGTTTGATGCGGCGATCGTGAACGATCTGATCGAGGAGGAGGGCTGATGGCGGCGGCCTTGGCCGGCGCGCCCGCTCCCGCTCCGCTGCTGCAGCGGCTGGCGGATGTGGCGGGGATGGAGCGGGGCAGGCGTCGGCTGGTGCTGCTGCTGTCCCAGCTGGGCGACTTCGACAGCCTGGAGTATGCCCAGGCCCTGGTGCCGGTGCTGCCGCGGCTGCAGGCCGCTGGCATCGGTGTGCTGGCGATCGGCATCGGCGACGAGGCGGGCCGCCGGCGGTTCTGCGCTTTCACGGGCTTTCCGATCGAGCGGCTGCAGGTGGATCCGGAACCGCTGCTGCATCGGGCTCTGGGTCTGTACGCGGGCCTCCGCTGGCCCGGCGGGCCCTGGCCCAACCTGCTGCTGATGTGCGCGGGAATCGGCTCCCCCGGAACCCTGGCGGAGGTGTTGCGGGGCTACACGGGCGATCGGCGCGCACCCCAGCGCATCGCCGACGACGAGACGATCCAGGCGGGTCCGCTGCCGCCGATCCGGGGGTCGTTCTTCGCCCGCGCCGGCGGCACGGGCTTCCAGCGACCGTTCGAGCTGGCCACGATCCGCCTGCGCAACATGAGCGAGGTGCTGGGCCACTGGCGCACCTACGTACCCCGCGACAACTTCCTCACCCAGCGGGGAGGCACCTTCCTGCTGGAGGCCGACGACACGCTGCTGGTGGAACATCGCGACCGCGGCATCCTCGGCTTCTCGGCCACGATGGAGCAGCCGCTGCGTTTCCTTGAGCCGGTCCTGGGCTGACCACAGCCGACGCTTTTCGCAGCCATCCGGTGGCGACCTGGCATCGAACGAGACGTCTGTCGCTGTATGCGAACGCGCTGCTCCGGTGTCGTCACGCCCCAGTTCTGGTCAAGGATGTCCTTGCAGGCGATCAGCCACGATTCCGGGACCACCTTCAGCCAGCGCAGCATGGGTATTGCGGCGATCGAGGTTGGCGATGATCCTCCATTGGGCATGGGCGGCGCCCTTTCCTCCCTTGCGCGGCAAGCGCAGTGAGTTCGCAGGGATCCCCCGGCGACGGGGAGGTCTCCCATCCTCCCTGAGCCTGGCGCGCACCCAGCCAGGGTGCTGTGTGCGCATACCCCTGGTTATCCTTTGGCGATGCCTCAGGAGGGGCTTCCAGGGCGGTAATGAAGCAGTTCCAAATGCAAAACCCCGCCCATACTAGAAGCACTGGCGGGGATTATTTTGAACTGGCTAACTATATGTTCAGCGTTGTCAGGCTATCTTGCGCAGACGTTTCCTGAGCCGCCTCGCCCATCCGTAGCCAGCTCCAGCCCCGAGGATGGGGAGAGGACCAGGGACTTGAGTGGAGGGGTCGACAAAGGTCGTGATGGGCGTTTGGGTGACATTGACGTTGCCAGTGACGTCGAAGCTGACTCCAGCGGCAAATGCATTGGTATTCAGAGGATCAAGAGCGTTCTGTATGTCGATTCCCTTGATCGCAAAACATGACAGGGGAGTAGTGAAATCATAAGGAACCAATTGGCTGATGTTTGCCATGGGCGTTGTGAAATCATCACCATTGGTGCTGCAGGCTCCACCTGCAAGCGAGGAGGAAAACAGCTGATAATTATCGTTGAAGGCAAGATCTGGGGCAGTGAACTGATCAAAAAGCGGTCCACCTGTGGCGTTATAAACGTAGCCTGTTGCAATATCTGGATCTATCCACCACACAAAGCCAGGATCGAAGACCGTGAAAGTAGGGAATATCCAGGTCTCATTCGGGCTGGCAGGAGGGACAGGAAGCAGCGGATTTTCGGGAGTCGCACCGGGGAAGGAAATAGAATTAGCAGCGATCATTACTGCAGAATCAAATGCCGCATCGCCAACGTCAGACACGACGAAATTGACGTTGTACGTTTCGCCCAGGGTCAGGCCCGTGGCCTGCGCCGTGAGGGGTATCGTAAATCCGTCGTATTGAATGTTGAAAGGGGAATTTGTACCAGCAGGCGGAAAATTGGAAACATAAAATGGAGTATTAAGGTTCTGATTTACATTATTGATTCGTACTTGTTCGGAGGTGCCAGGGATCAGGGCGAGGTTGGTGCCATTGAGCTCCAGCCTGAAGAAATCATTGAAACCTGACCCAACCCATTCTTCATACTCTTCGGATGCAAACACGTAGTTCCATGATATTCCAGGCGAAACAGCCACGAAATCAAAGGAGATACTGGACAATGTCCCAGGGCCTCCGGCTGAACTGGTGTTGTTAGGTCCGGGGGCAAGTGAAATGAGACCGGAAGTCAGGATAACCCCGGAATTAATACCAATGGTTGACCCTCCATCGTTGAAAAAACCAATGGATCCGTTGCCCAATCCTGCCGATTCGGCAACGGAAATCGTCCCGGGCACTGGAGACCACCCCGGAACTAGCAGGGCATTGACGAGTTCCTCTGCATCGCTGTATCCACCGACACTGAATGCCTGTGCCTCCAGGGACGCGCCGAAGACGGAAGCCGCTGCAACTGTAGCCCCTACAGCGTTTACCAGCTTACGCATAACAGAGATGCAGGTTGATTTACCGTATAGTATCTCGGCATCAATGCATGCAGGTCAAGAGTTGGTTAACATATCTTTACCAAGCCTGGTCCGACTTCTTCCCTGTCCGCATCGCTTTTGAAGGGGCCAAGGTTTTGGCTGTCGGGACTTCTCCCCTCAATGGCCGCCACCTTCGCCGCTGCAGCCATGGGCCGCGCTACCCCCAGGGTTTCCGCAACTGGGATAGCGCGGGGCATCCAGAGCGGTTGCCAGTTCCAGGGAAGGCGCAGGATCCCTTTCAGGGCAACGGATCACGAGAATACACACGGGCGGGACATGGTCCGGGGGCTGCCTGCGAAGGAGGGACCGGAGCGCATCGATCTGAATAACCGGCGAAACTCAGAAGCGATTGGATGTGAGCATCTTCCCGGAATAGGCCTGCAGAAACGCCCCTGGTGGGGCTGAACTGAGGGGAATGGCTCCTTCCAGCTCTTCCCCAGATTCAGCGTGCCACCGGAAAGCACATGGAACTTCTCGATTAAGAGCTGCCCATGATGGTGTTTCCGGTGCATCTGCAGCGTGCAGCAGTTGTCGCAATCGTTGATTGCCCTTTACCAGGCAACTTTATCGGGTCTACATCGCTGTAACAAGCTGTGCCGCAATGGATCCGTTTGTTCAGGACGTCCGATGTCGACGCATTCAGCCAAAGCCCAGGCTGCTGCGCCGCTGCGGCGACCGCCTAATCCGCCAAGGGCTCTGAGAGTTGGCCTACGACATCAGAAAGACGCTGGCGCAGGCAGGCGTTGCGTCGCTGCATCACAAGATCTGAGCACACTTTGAGGCACCCCTCCACCCCGGCCGCTGCGCTGCTGCACGATGAGGAGACAGTGAGCTATCCCGACGCCGGCTAGCAGGGGGGTGAGAAAAGCTCAAAGTGGCAAGGCAGCGGCTTCGGTGTGGCCATCGGGATGCAGGCTATGGGGAGAGAGGTGGTTACATCTGGAGCACGCAACACCCTTAAGGGCCCAGATCCAGCCTCCAAAAGGTAAATTCCAGCTGATCCACGGCTCATCACCCTGCATAGTGTTCATCCCTTGCAGTTCGCGACCTCAGGCTTTCTTCGGGTGCTCGTTCTCCATAGGTTCCCTGGCGCTTCTGGCCCTGCTGCTCGGGGGCTTCAGTGCGCCGGCCCTCGCCACGCCGATTCTCACCAACCCGCTGCCGTTCGGCCGCTGGCGGGGCGAGAGCACCGCCGGCATGGCCGTGCTCGACGTGCTCACCCTGACGCCCGAGCGCGTGCGCTGGGGCAACGCCTACAACGGCCGCTGTGACCGCGCCTACATCGTGGAAGAGCTGCCGAGCGGGCAGGTCACCTATCCCGACAACCTCGTGCCGCCAGCGTCGCCTACCGATCTCCGCTTCCGGGTGGTGCGGCTGCGGCTGCAGCCCGGCCCCTGCGGCCGCGATGCGAAGGTGCAGCTGGCCATCCCGCTGGATGGTTCCGATCGCATGTTCGTGAACAGCTACGCCGCCGACGGCAGCCTCACCGGCTGGTACGGCGAGCTGAACCGCTTGCCCTGAGCCCCGCTCAGCCGTAGGGCCCGAAGCGGGCGGTGCAGGCGGCGCCGCAGTGGCAGCCGAGGCTGATCGCCTGCTCCACGCTCCAGCCGGCGGCCAGGCCGGCGGTGACGCCCGCCGCGAAGCTGTCGCCGCAGCCGTAGCTGTCGACCACCGGGGCGTCGAGCCTGGGCGCCGGGAACCGCCCGCCCGGCTCCACCCGGCCACCGGCGGCCCCTTCGGTGGCGATGTGCAGCTTCGGCGCCAGCTCCAGCGCACCTTCCGGCACGGCCTCGCCGGGATCGAGGCCGCTGCCGATCAGGGCATCGAGCTGCACCGCCGCCTCCCTGAGCACCGGCAGCCGCAGCCGCGGCGTGGCCGCCAGCACGGCGGCGGCCCGGGCTGCCCGCAGGACGGCGGCATCGGCGGCGGTGGCGAACACGCCGTCGCAGTGGGCCAGCGAATCCCAGGGCAGGGGTTCGGCGGCGGCGGGGGTGAGCCGCTCGCCGATCACGGTGATCGAGCGGTCGCCGTGGTCGTCGACGAAGCTGACGCCGCGGCGGGTGGGCGCGTCGCGCCAGGCCACGTGCAGCTCCAGCCCAAGGGCGGTGAGCCGCTCCGCGGCCCGCTCACCGATGGCGTCACGCCCGAGGGCGGTGAAGAAGGCCACCGGCCGGCCGAGCAGCCTTGCCAGCTGCACCGCCACCACGGCGCCGCCGCCGGCGGGTTCCTCGAGGAAGCGCCTGGCGTGGCCGATCCGGCCCGCCGCCGGCATGGCATCCACCACCAGGAAGTTCATCCATTCCACGTGGCCCACCACCGCCAGCCGCAGGGGGGGCAGGGAAGGCAGGGCCTCGCGGGGCCAGAGGTGCATCACGGCAGTTCCTGGGGGAGCAGCTGGCAGCGGAGCAACGCCAGGGCCTCGCCGGGGAGTCCGAGAAAGCGATCGAGCCAGCCCTCGCCGGTGGGCGGCACGAGGGCGACCCCCACCATCACCCCCCGCCCATTGCCGTCGAGGGGGCGCCCCGCGACAGGCCCGCGCCGGCTGCTCACCTCGCCCGTGCCCAGCCGGGTGTTCACCTGCAGATCCGGCGCGACGCTCCGCCCGCCCAGGAGCAGCTGGAAGCGGGCGTCGAACGCCAGATCCACCTGGCCGGCCTCAGGCTGCCAGCGTCCCGCAAGCGCCTGCGGGCGGATCGCGATCTCGAGGCCCGGCGGCAGGGGCAGGCCCAGGATCCGGCCGGTGCGGCCGTTGAGGGCGGGAATCGTGAGGGTGGTGGGGTCGAACTGCAACGGTCGCCAGCCCTCGGGCGTGGCCGGCCCGGACGAGCCGATGCCGCCGCCGCCGCTGGCGTCGTAGCGGAAGCGGGGCCAGGGGCCGATCGCCAGGCCGCAGCCGGCGTCGGTGCGCAGGTTGAGGGTGTCCAGGGGAGGCCTCGTGGGTGGGTGCGGATCAGGCCTCGGGGGGCAGGAAGCGGCCCGCCAGGCGCACCGCCAGCACCACTGCGGCGATGCCGTAGGAGGCGAAGGTGACCGCCTGGCCGGCGGTGCCGATCTCGTAGGCGCCGCGCTGCAGCAGCACGAAGTCGGCCAGGGAGGAGGCCGTGCCCCAGAGCAGCACCCACACGCTCACGTAGACGACGCCTCGGACGGTGCGGTTCATGGCGGGACTGCGCTGGGGCGACGCTAGTGGAGCGGCCCGGCCTTGCGCCTGCCTCAGAACCGGAAGGTGACGCCGGTGCCGATGTGGTGCTGCCAGCCCCGCCCCCAGCCCTCGCCGCCCTGGGTGCTGTAGATCGGTTTCCAGTGGGCGAACAGCACGGTGCGGGGGCTCACCGGCAGCTCCAGTTCCACTTCCCCGCCCCAGTCGGTGCGGCCGGGCAGGCCGGAGTAGCTGCCGGGGCTGTAGAAGCGCGGCCCCCCCGAGAGGGTCACGTTCAGCCGGTCGACGTTGAAGCCGAAGCCGATCCAGGGGTCGGTGTAGTTGCCGATGGTGGTGCCATCCGACTCCCAGCCCGTGCGGTTCTCCAGGGAGACGAACACCCCGTCGGCGATCGTCTCGAGGCCATCCCCAAGCGCGAAGTTGACGTCGCCGTCGCCGAAGGCGAACGCCACGCCGAAGCCCAGCTCGTTCTTGAGGCCCTCGATGTCTTCCCCCTGGTCGCGGGTGACGTAGTACGGCAGCCACTCGGCGAAGAAGGAGAGGCGCTGATTGGGGGCATAGCGCACCTGCAGCTGGCCCTTCACGTCGGTGCGGCGGAAGGGGGTGCCGCCATGGCCGTGCCCGTGCCCGTGCCCATGTCCCTGGTCGTGGTCCTCGTCGTGGTCGTCGTGGTCGTGAGCCGTCTCCTCGGCGTGTTCGTCACCGTGCCCCTCCTCGGGGTGTGCGCCGCCGTGGTCGCCGCCGCTCTCCGGCGCTTCCTCGATGTGCACCCGCCCGTAGAAGTGCTCGGCCTCACCCCACACCAGGGCGGGCCCGATCATGGCCTCGATCGCGAAGCTGCCCTGGTTCGGCAGCCCCCACTCCATCACCACGCCCACCAGCCCATCGATGGCGTAATGGCGGGGCTGGCCCTCCAGGTTGTTCTCCAGACCGGCGTGGCCCTCCAGGGTGATCACCGGAGAGAGGCGGAAGGTGCCCGGGGCCAGCTCCTCGCCGCCAGCGGCGCCGTGGGCGCGCAGCGGCGCCGGCGCCGCCAGGGCCAGGAGCAGCCCCGCCGGCAGCAGGGCGGCCCTGGGGCGAAGCGTGAGGGAGCGAGGCCTGGCCATCGGATGGGGGGGGGACGAGGAGGGGGGTGAACGGGACCGAAGGGTCAGCGGATCGACGCCCAGCGCCGGGCGAGCGCCTCGGCGCCAGCGCCGTCGCAGCGGCCGCCCTGGCCGTTGACGAAGGTGCAGACGTTGCCGGTGGCGGTCTGGACGGTGGAGCGGCCGGGGGCGAGGCCATCGGCCACCAGCGGAGTGGGGTTCACGGGCACGCCGCTGGCGCGACTGATCCGGCGCAGGGTCTTGGAGACGGGCAGCGACTCGGCGAACAGCCGGCGCGTGCCCGAGTCGCGCACCGCCTTGGTCATCTGGGCGAGGCTGGCGGGGCGCAGAACGCCGGCGGTGGTGAAGGAATCGAGCAGGGGCAGCTCGCGCACCCCGAGGCGCCGGGCCAGGCTGGAGAAGGCGCGATGTTCCGTCACCAGCACGCGGCTGCGGGCGGGAACGGTGTCGATCTGCACCTCCGCCCAGCGACCCAGATCGGCCAGCACGGCGTCGGCGGCCTGGCTGCGCCGCTTCAGGTCGGCCGCGGCGGCGCCGGCGAGCAGCGGGGCCAGGCGGGCTTCCACCACGCGCACCATGGCGGCCGCCTGGGAGGGGTCGTGCCACACGTGCGGATCGCGTCCGGGGCTGGCCGGTACCGCCTGCTCGGCCACGGCCACCCGGGGCGCCTTGGTGCTGACCCGTGCCAGCACGGGGCTGAGGCCGTACCCGTTGATCAGCACGAGGCGGGCGTCGGCCAGGGCCTGGCGGTCGCGGGGGCGGAGCACGGCCTGATGGGGATCGCTGCCGGCCGGGATCAGGCAGGCCACCCGGGCGTGATCGGCCGCCAGGGTGCGGGTGAGATCGCAGAGCACGCCATCGCCGGCCACCACCAGCGGCGGCGTGGCAGCCCGGGCGACCGCACCCGGCAGCAGCACGGCGCCCCCCAGCAGCAGAGCCAGCGAGGGCAGGGACACAGCCATCCATCCGGATCGAAAGGTGTGGGGACGATAATGGTTCTCATTCATTTGTGCCGGTACTGTTCTCCCCTGCCCGTGGGACACGCCCTTGGATCCACCCCTCCTGCAGGCCCGCGACCTTGCTTTCGCCTTCGGGCGACAGGACGTTCTGGTGGGCGTCGATCTTGCGGTCTCGCCCGGCTCCTGCAGCGTGATCCGCGGCGACAACGGCACGGGAAAATCCACCCTGCTGCAGCTGCTGCAGGGTCGTCTGCAGCCCGCTCGGGGCTGGGTGCGGCTGGACGGACGCCCCCTGCAGGGGCAGCGACACCGCGTGGCTCTGGTGCCCCAGGCACCTGCCCTCAACTGGCGCTACCCGATCAGCCTGGAGGGCCTGGTGGCGCTCGCCGGCGATGGCGATCCGCGCACCGCCCGGCCCGCCCTGCGCCAGGTGAGGCTGGAGGCGCTGCGGCAGAGGCCGATCGCCAGCCTCTCCGCCGGCCAGCGTCAGCGCGCCCTGATCGCCCGGGCCCTGACCCAGAGGGCCGCGGTGCTGCTGCTCGATGAGCCGCTCGCCTCTCTGGATGGCGCCAGTCGCCTGCAGCTCGGCTCCCTGATCCGCGCATTGGTGGAGGCGGGCAGCGCGATCGTGCTCAGCGTCCACGGCGACCTTCCCCCGACCCTGCCGCGGCTGCTCACCTACGACCTGCAGGACGGCAGCCTGCACCCCCAGTCCCCCCGACCTTCCTTGACGCCTTGGCAGCTCCCGACGCCCTCTTCTGGCTGATTCCGCTTCTGCTGGCAGGGGTCTGCGGGCTCACCTGCCCGCTGCTGGGCACCCTGCTGGTGCAGCAGCAGCGGATCCAGGCCACCAACCTGATGGCCTACGCCGTGCTGCCCGGGGTGGTGCTCGCCCAGGCCTTCGGGCTGCCTCCCCTGCTGGGGGGCGTGGCCAGCGCCCTCGGGGCGGTGCTGCTGGCCGAGGCGCTGATCGCCGCCCGCTCCGACGGCAGCGGTTCGGCGGAAGCGGTGCTCAACACCGTGCTCGCGGCCAGTCTTGGGCTCGGTGTGCTGCTGGTTCAGGCTCTGGCGCTGCCGGTGGACCTGGAGGCCCTGCTGTTCGGCGACCTGCTGGTGGCCGGCCCGGAGGACCTGCTGCGGATGGTGCTGGTGCTGGCGCTGCTGCTCGCAATGATCCGCTGGCGCTTCCGGCAGTGGCAGTGGCTCGGGCTCGATCCGGAGGGGGCGGAGAGCCTGGAGCTGCCGATGGGCCGTCTGCGCCTGCTGATGGCGGCCCTCACGGCCCTGGTGATGGTGAGCGCCACCGCCGCGGTGGGGCTGGCGCTGGTGATGGCGCTGATCTGCGCCCCCAGCCTGGCGTCCCTGGCCGATGCCACCAGCCTGGGGCAGGCGCTCAGGCGGGCGGCCCTGATCGGCCTGGTGGTGAGCCTGGCCGGCTGCGCGCTTGCCCTGCGGCTCAATCTGCCCCCCGGGCCGCTGATGGCCTGCGCCTGCCTGCCGCTGCTGCTGTGGCTCCGTTCACCGGCAGCCTGAGCCGCCGCCGGATGCGGCTCAGCGCGGCGCCAGGAAGCGGATCGCGGGCGCCGGCTGCAGCTGGCCGGTCACGTCGCCCTGAATGGCGTCGTTGCCCTCGAGCTTCACGGCGCGGATGCCGCTGCCAGGGTTGAAGTCGATGCGGCGCAGGTTCACCCACACCATCCGCGGCGAGAGGGCCGAGTCGAAGTAGTACACGCCGTTGCGGTGATCGATCAGCGAACGCCACCAGGTGGGCGAGATGTTGGGGTGTTCGGGATCGGGCTGTCCCCACGGCACCGACACGTTGCGCATCACGCTCATCACCCCGGCCAGCGCCTGCAGGGGATCGCTGGTGGCGGGCAGCTGCTGCAGGTAGTAGGAGGCGCGCACGAAGCGATCGGGCGACTGGATCGAGCCCGGCAGCTCGACGTTGCGGTCCTTGGTGCTCCAGAAGGCGTTGAGCTTGAGCTGCTCGCTGTACACCGGGCTGTTGGTCATCACCCTGTACTGACGGCCGTGGTGGATCACCGGCTTGCCGTCGAGGTACTCGATCACGGCGGAATCGCCGCTGGCGTCGGACACGGCCATGTGCACGGTGGCCTGGGCCTTGCCGCCCGGGCCGAAGGGGATCGGCACGATCTGGACGCGATCGGCCCGAACGTCCTTCACCAGCTCGGCCACGGTGGCGTGACGGCTGAGCAGGTAGAGGGTCCAGGCGGCGAAGGAGAGCCGGGGGCGGCCGGGAGCGTTGCGGGAAAGGCCGAAGTCGTTCTCGGCGAGATAGAGCAGATTGGCCCCGAGCCCCTTCTCGTTGACGCCGTCGAACACGCCGTTGATCGGGCCGCCGGGGTCGGTGCTGCCGCTCAGCACCACGGCCCCGTGGAGGGTGGTCCACTGCAGGGACTTGGGTCCACCGGCACCATCAATCCGCTCACCGCGTGGGATCACGTGGAAGTGGGTGTTGAAGCCGTAGGGCCAGTCCATCGAACGGCCGGTGATCACCTGCTGGTCCGGGCCGCTCCAGAGGGCGCGGGAGCAGGCGAGGGCGGCGGGGGTACCGGCCGTCAGGGCGAGGCAGGCGGCCGTGGCGGCGAGCGCCGGGAAGCGGCGGGTTCGGGGCATGGTGGGCAGGGGGGCTGCCTGCATTGTGTGCAGGGATACCTGCAGAGGCAGCCGCCGGCCCTCCCCCGCAGCAGCCTGAGCCGATGCGTCTCCTCAGCTGGCACGACTTCGACCGAGCGGTGGACACCATCACCGAACGCCTGAACGGCCGCCCCTTCAGCGGCGTGCATGGCCTGTCGCGCGGCGGGCTGGTGCTGGCGGTGAGCCTGAGCCACCGGTTGGAGCTGCCCCTGCTGCCGGCGCCGCAGCCCGGCTGCCTGGTGGTCGACGACGTCTACGAGACCGGCCGCACCCTGGCGCCGTTCCGGCAGCTGGAGGGGGCGGAGCTGCTGGTGTGGATCAGCAAGGTGGAACCGCTGTGGTGGCAGGCGCTGGAGGTGTGCGTGGATCCGGAGTGGATCGTCTTCCCCTGGGAGGACACCGCCCGCGCGGCCGAGGAGGAGCGGCTCTACCGCGTGTCGCGGCGCTGATGCCCGCTGATCCCCAGGTGTGCGGGCGGAGGCGCGCAGGCAGCCGGGGACCGGCGTTCAGTCGACGAACCGCCGGTAGAGCCAGCGCACAAAGCCACCCACGACCGGCACGGGCGCGAAGGTGGGGCCCACGAAATCGAAGTAGTCGCGGTGGTCGACGATCCTGCCGTCGGCGTTGAAGCGCAGACGGGTGGTGCCGGGATAGATGAACTCGATCCCCTTGATCTTCAGCCCCATCTCCCACTCCACGAAGGCGGTGTCGCCGTCGATGGCGATCGCGCCGGGAGTGAGATACGTGTCATCGCAACGCTGAATCAGTCCCTCCTGTGCCGCCAGGTAGGCGGCGATGCCCTGCCGTTCCTGGGTGGGGTCCTGGAAGTGGACGTCATCGGCGTAGAGGGCGCGCCACTGGGACTCGGTGGGGGCCGGAGCGCCGTAGGGCTTGGTGAACAGGGCGCGCAGGCTGGCGGTGTCCATGGGCTGGTCGCAGCGGGCGACCGGGAGCGGGGCTGTTCAAGCTAGGGAGCGGCCGCCTTCGGCAGGGCCTCACGCCGCCACTGGCGGATCACCTGCTCGGGGCTGCGGTGCTCCAGATCCACCGCCGCGTTGAGCCGCTGCATCGTGGGGGCCGACAGGCGTCCGGCCAGGTTCTCGATCACCGCCACCAGCTCCGGGTGGCGCCGCAGGCTGGCGGCGTTGAACACCGGCACCGCGTCGTAGGGGGGGAAGTAGTGGCGGTCGTCCTCGAGGATCTGCAGGTTGAGGGCCGGGATCAGGCCGTTGGTGCTGTCGCCGGCGATCAGATCCACCCGCCCCTCGGCCAGGGCCCGGTAGGTGAGGCCCAGATCCATGGCGCTGGGGGGCGAGGCCAGCTCGAAGCCGTAGCGGCGGGCCAGGCCCGGCCAGCCATCGGGTCGGTTGAGGAATTCGTAGCCGAAGGCGGCGTGCCACCGGCGTGCGGCCGGCACGGCCTGGCTGAGGGTGCGCAGGCCCAGACGCTCGCCATCGGCGCGGCGGATCAGCATCGCGAAGCTGTTCTCGAAGCCCAGCGACGGAAACATCCGCAGCCCGAAGCGCTCCGCCATCAGCTGGCGGCTGCGTTGCCACAGCGCCCGGCGGTCGGCGGGGCGCCGGCTCTCCGGCTGCTTGAGGATCGCCGACCAGGCGGTGCCGCTGTACTCGACATAGCCATCGATGCGGCCGCGGCGCACGGCCTCATGCAGCAGGAAGGTGCTGCCGAGGCTGAACTCGCGCTTCACCTTCAGGGGTGTTCCGGTCTCGATCTCCTGGGCCAGCAGTTCGCCGAGCAGCTGCTGCTCGCTGAAGCCCTTGGCGCCGATCACCACCGTGTCGGCCGGCTGCAGCGCCGGGCCGTGCAGCGCGAGCGCCAGTAGCAGGGCGCCGGCAAAGCCGATGGCTACCGCCCATCGCCACCGAGGACGCCGCTGGCGCTGCCGGTGCTGCAGGTGCTGCAGGTGCTGCAGGTGCTGCAGGTGCTGCAGGCGATTCTCCAGGGCGCCGAGGCCGGCATCGGCGGCCAGGGCGATCGCCGCCGACGGCAGGGCGCCCGCCAGCAGCAGCGTGTTGTTCACCGAAGCGATGCCGCGGAAGATGAACACCCCCAGGCCACCGGCGCCGATCGCCGCGGCGATCGTGGCCGTGCCCACCGAGATCACGGTGGCCACGCGCAGGCCGGCCATCAGGCTGGGCAGGGCCAGGGGCAGCTGCACCCGCAGCAGCACCTGCGCCGCGCTGAGGCCCAGGGCCCGGCCGGCCTCCAGCAGGCCAGCGGGCACCTGCTGCAGGCCGGTGATCAGGCCGCGCAGCAGCGGCAGCAGGGCATAGAGGATCAGCGCCACCAGCGCTGGCGTGGGGCCGATCCCGCCGAGCAGCGGCACGGTGAGCAGCAGACCGAAGAGCGCCAGGCTGGGAATGGTCTGCACCGTGTTGGCACCGGCCAGCAACAGCCGCTGCAGGCGGGGCCGGCCCTGCACGGCCAGCCCCAGCGGCAGGGCGATCAGCAGGGCCAGGGCCACGCTCACCAGCACCAGCAGCAGATGTTCGCCGCTGCGCTGCAGGATCTCCCGGGCCAGGGCTGGGGTCATCAGCCGAGCATGGCCCCTCGGGAACCCATGCGCCGGAAGCCGATCACGGTGGTGACGGTGGTGGCGAGAAGATGGCGGCTGGCCTGCTCCACCACCACGGCCGAGGCGAAGGCGGCGACCAGGCGAAGGTGGCGACCAGGCCAAGAAGGATCAACACCGTGACCTTGCCGGCCGCGAAGCCTCCCCGCCGATTCGGGCGGCCCGGCAGGCGGAGGCCGGTGCTGGCCCACTTTTCGGCGCGGACGCAGGAAGGCGGCCGCCAATCCGGATCAGATCGCTCTCGATGCCGCCCCCGTCCCGCAAGATCTGCTGACCAGGCTGCTGCAGGAATGCGGTGCGCTAAGTGAGCGGGCACTGCTGGCGTGCTCCACATCCCTGGCCTTGATTGGGGATTGCACAGCAGTGTTCCAGGAATGTTTGCCCCACTCCTGCAGGACATAGGGATAGCCCTCCGTGATCACCAGGATCCTGTTCAGCGCTTCGTCGTCGATCGCTTCCCCTTCCTGATCGATGGAGTCCTGCAGTGCCGAACGGATTACGAGTGGGATCCACTTGGCGTTGATGATGGGGATGATGATGTTGGTGTCGAGAAGGATCACGGTGCCAGCTCCAGCCGCTGCTGCTGCTGCTCCGGCTGCTCGATCAGACTGGCGCCTCAGAAAATCCCCAGCGTCTTCTTCTTGCAATAGCCCGCCCCGATGTTCATCCATCCCGACGGACAGGCCTTGCCGTAGGTGGGCATCACCTCGTAGTCGATGGGCGAATTGCAGTGCTGCTTCAGGTCGTTCACATAGCCCAGCGGGCACTCGTCGTAGCCCGGCAGTTTGGGGATTCGCCTTTGCGCCATCACCGGGCCGGTGGGCAGCAGCGGCAGGGTCAGAAGCAGGGCGGCCAGAGCGAGGGAAGGCTTCTGCAAGGCGCGGTTGGGCAGGGAACCAAACCTAGGGGTGCGCCGCTCAGCCGGCAGCCATCCGATCGAAGGGATCCGGCACCTCGCAGTGCCCCTGCCGCAGGCCGAGTCGTCGGCGCTACGTCGGCGGTGAGCAGACGTCATCCAGGGCGGTGACACGCACCATCGGCCGACCGGCCGTGCAGATCACGAACGATTCCCCTTGATCGACCATGATCTAGAACCTTGCTTCAGCGCCACTCTTCAAGTGGCGCATCCTTGGGGGGAAATCATGTCCGTGCTCGGCCGAGAAGCCATCCTGCGGGCGATCGAACAGGGCACCCTCACGATCACGCCCTTTGCACCGGAGCTGGTGGGGCCCGCGTCGGTGGATCTCACCCTGGCCAGCACCTTTCGGGTGTTCCGCAAGGTGCATCAGGTGATCGAGGTGCAGGAAGGCACCGATTACCGCGATCTCACCGACAAGATCGCCATTCCCGAGGGCCGGCACATGCTGATCATGCCGGGCGAGACCGTGCTGGGCATCACCCGGGAGCGGCTGCGCCTGGGCCCCGGTCTGTGCGGCTGGCTGGAGGGTCGCAGCCGGTTCGCCCGTCTCGGGCTGATGGTGCACATCAGCGCGCCGTTCATGGGGCCCGGCATCGACAGCCAGCAGGTGCTGGAGATGAGCAACTTCGGCCCGGCGCCGCTGGCCGTCTATCCCGGGCTGCCGATCTGTCAGTTCGTGTTCCAGAAGCTGGAGGGCAGCGAGCGCTACCAGGGCCGCTACGCCGGCCAGAGCGTGGACACCTTCTAGGCGGTCGTGTCCGTGGACCAGGATGGGAGAGCCCTGGGCCAGGACACCCTGGATCACCGCCATGTCGCTCGATCAGCTGAAGGCCTTTCTGGCGAGGATGCAGGACGATCCCTCCCTGCGGCAGAAGGTGATCGCTGCAGCCACGGCCGATGATGTGGCCCTGATCGGTGGCGCACTGGGCTACGAGTTCTCCGGCGACGAGCTGCTGCGCATGTCCGGTCAGAAGGTGGGCCGGGTCACCGTGACCAAGCAGGAAATCCCCGGGGAATACAACTGATCTCCCCTCCGCTCGAGGAATGGTCCGCAGATCGATCCCTTCAGAAGGGTCTGTGCTGCGATGGGGGCATTCGCTTCGGCAGTGAGATCGCCGCCGATCGGGTCAGCGCCGAGCGACGCGAGTGGCTGATCACCAACGGGCTCGGCAGCTACGGCTGCGGCACCGTGGCCGGCACGGCCACCCGCAGCTACCACGGCCTGCTGGTGGCGGCCCTGGGTGCCCCGGCCGATCCCTGCACCCGCACGCTGCTGGTGGCCGGCCTGGAAGAGGGGCCGCCACTGGGTCCCGGTGCGATCATCTCGTTCGCCCTTGAGGGCACCGTACCCACCTGGCGCTACGCCTTCGGCGACGCCCTGCTGGAGAAACGGCTGTGGATGCGGCCCGGAGCCCACACCAGCACCGTGAACTACCACCTGCTGCAGGGCAGCCGGCCGCTGCGGCTCACGCTCACGGTGCTGGTGAACGCCCGCAGCCACCACGGCGGCCCCCTGGACCCTGGCGCCGGGAGTCATCCGCCGATCGGTGTAAGGGCCGTGCCCCACGGCGTTCAGCTCATCCCCGAGCTGGCCGGCGTGCCGCCCTTCCTGGTGCTCAGCGACCGTGGCGACACCGAACGGGCCGCCCCGGACGACTGGATCTGCGGCATCCCCCTCGCCGCCGAAGCGGAGCGGGGACTGGCCCGCACCACCGACCATCGGCGCGCCTGCCGGATCACGGTGGAGCTGAGCACCGCTGCGCCCACCTTCACCCTGGTGGCCAGCACCGAGGCTGATCCGCCGCTCGACGGCGCGCGCAGCCTGCAGGAGCGCCGCAGCCACGACAGGGCCCTCCTGGTCCAGTGGCAGGCGGCCCAACCGCAGCTGGCGGCCGCCGCCCCCGCCTGGGTGCGCCAGCTGGTGCTGGCCGCCGATGCCTTCGTGGCGGCCCGCGGCGACGGCCACACCCTGCTGGCGGGCTACCCCTGGTTCGGCGACTGGGGCCGCGACACGATGATCAGCCTCAGCGGCCTCACCCTGGCGACCGGCCGCCCCGCCATCGCGGCCCAGATCCTGCGCACCTATGCCCGCCACCTCAGCGGCGGCATGCTGCCCAACCGGTTCCCCGAAAGCGGCGCGCCGCTGGGGGATCATGACTACAACACCGTCGACGCCACCCTCTGGTTCATCGAGGCGCTGCGCCGCCATCACGAGGCCACCGGCGACACCGCGCTGATCCGCGAGCTGTTCCCCCACCTGCGGGAGATTGTGGAGGCCCACTGCCAGGGCACACGCCATGGCATCCGCCGTGATCCGGCCGATGGTCTGCTGCAGGCCGGCGCCGACGGGCTGCAGCTCACCTGGATGGACGCCAAGGTGAACAGCGAGGTGATCACTCCCCGCATCGGCAAGCCGGTGGAGGTGAACGCGCTCTGGTTCTGCGCCCTGGGCTCCATGGCGGCCTTCGCCCCGCTGTGCGGGGAATCCGGCGAGGCCTACGCGGCGCTGGCCGAGCAGGCGCGCCAGGGCTTCCAGCGCTTCTGGAACCCGCAGGCCGGCTGCTGCTTCGACCTTCTAGATGGGCCCGGCGGCGACCCCGACGCCTCGCTGCGACCCAACCAGCTGCTGGCGGTGGCGCTCACCGATCAACTGCTCAGCCCACGGCAGGCCCGGCAGGTGCTGGAGATCTGCGGGCAGCGGCTGCTCACCCCCATGGGGCTGCGCAGCCTCGATCCGGCCGATCCGCGCTACCGGGGCCGCTACGGCGGGGGGCCGGTGGAGCGCGATCGGGCCTACCACCAGGGCACGGTGTGGGCCTGGTGGCTGGGGCCCTGGGCCGTGGCCCATGCCCGTGTGCACGGCTCGCCGTTGCAGGCCCTGCATTGGCTGGAGGCGATCGGCGACCACCTGGCCGCCGCGGGGCTGGGCAGTGTCAGCGAGATCTTCGACGGCGATCCGCCCCACCACCCCCGCGGCTGCATCGCCCAGGCCTGGTCGGTGGCGGAGGTGCTGCGGGCCTGGACGGAGCTTTCAGTGCAGCTGGACGCCGCCGGTCCAGGCTGAGGGGTAATCCGGGGGAAACCCGATGACCACCGCCGCCCTGCCCCCGATCGCCGGTCGTGAGCGGGAGATCCTCGCCCTGATGCGGCACGAGCCGCCGCAGGTGCTCCACCACGCCCGGCTGGATCCGGAGCGCATCCGCTCGGGCTTCGCCTGTGCCCTGCACATGCACCAGCCCACGATCCCTGGCGGTGCCGGGGGGGAACTCATCTCGCATCTGCAGTGGATGCTCGAGCATCCGGGCGAGGGCGACAACCACAACGCCGAACCCTTCGCCCATTGCTATCGGCGGATGGCCACGCTCATCCCGGAGCTGATCGCCGAGGGCTGTAACCCGCGGATCATGCTCGATTACTCCGGCAACCTGCTCTGGGGGTTCGAGCAGATGGGCCGCGCCGACATCCTCGAGGCGCTGCACCGGCTCGCCGACGATCCTGCCCTCCAGCCCCATGTGGAGTGGCTGGGCACCTTCTGGAGCCATGCCGTGGCTCCCTCCACCCCGATCCCCGATCTGAAGCTGCAGATCCTGGCCTGGCAGCAGCATTTCGCTGCCCTCTTCGGCGATGAGGCCCTGCGGCGGGTGACGGGCTTCTCGCCGCCGGAGATGGCCCTGCCCAACCATCCCGACACGCTTCATGCGTTCGTGAAAGCCCTGCGGGAGTGCGGCTTCCGCTGGCTGCTGGTGCAGGAACACAGCGTGGAGAACAGCGATGGCAGCGGCCTGCGCCACGAGCAGAAGCACCTCCCCAACCTGCTGGTGGCGCGCAGCTCCAGCGGCGAGGTGGCCACGATCACCGCGCTGATCAAGACCCAGGGCTCCGACACCAAGCTGGTGGGCCAGATGCAGCCCTGCTACGAGGCGATGGGGCTGGGCCGGCTGCCGCTGGGTGCCGCCTCGATTCCCCCGCTCGTGTCGCAGATCGCCGACGGCGAGAACGGCGGCGTGATGATGAACGAGTTCCCCGAGGCCTTCCGCCAGGCCCACCGCCGCCTCGCCGGCGAGGGCGCCGCCGAGGGCGACGGCAGCACCGTGGCCCTCAACGGAACCGAATACCTCGACCTGCTGGCGGCCGTTGGCGTGACGCCGGACGACTTCCCGCAGATCCAGGCCATGGGCCAGCACCGCCTGTGGCAGCAGGTCGGCGCCGCCCCCACCCCCCAGGCGGTGGACGCAGCGATCACCGAGCTCCAGGCCAGCGATCCGGGTTTCTCGATGGCGGGGGCCTCCTGGACCAACGACCTCAGCTGGGTGGAGGGCTACGCCGATGTGCTCGAGCCGATGAACGCGCTCAGCGCCGCCTTCCACCGGCACTTCGATCCCCTGGTCGCCGCCGATCCCGCCGTGACCCGCAGCGAGCCCTACCGGCGGGCGCTGCTGCACCTGCTGCTGCTGGAAACCAGCTGCTTCCGCTACTGGGGCCAGGGCACCTGGACCGACTACGCCCGCGAGATCCACCGGCGCGGGGCGACGGAGCTGGAGGCGCTGCAGCCGATCCCGGCAGCCCGATGACGTCCCCGTTCCGGGGCATCGGCTTCAGGCCACGACGACACTGTTGCGCCCCCTTGTCTTGGCGGCATCCAGCTGGTTATCCACCCGGAGCAGCCATTCATCCTCCGGTTCGCCGGACCGGCGCTCGGCCACGCCGAAGCTGCAGGTGACAGTGCCGACCGGATCGAAGGGAGTGGCGCTGATCGCCTTCTGCAGTTTGCGGGCCAGCGCTCCGGCGGCGGTGGCATCACTGCAGGGCAGCAGGATCAGGAATTCCTCGCCGCCCCAGCGTCCGAAGCCATCGCTGCGGCGCAGCTGCATGCGGATGCGACGGCAGAACTCACGCAGCACCTCATCGCCGCTGACATGCCCGAAGCGGTCGTTGATCGTTTTGAAGTGATCCAGGTCGCAGAGAATCAGGCTCAGTGGCTCTCCGTAGCGTTCCGAGCGGGCGATGGCCTGCTGGATCTGGGATTCCAGGTGACCCCGGTTCCACAGACCCGTCAGCCAATCGGTGATCGCCAGCTGCTCGAGCTGCTGATTCGCCTTCAGGAGCTGCTGCTCGAAGTCCTTGCGTTCGCTGATGTCGCGGCTGATGCCCAGCAGCTTCTCGAAACGCCCCTGGGCGTCGATCACCGGCAGGGCGATCACCTCCGCCCAGATCGTCGTGCCATCGCGGCAGAGGTAGTCCAGCTCGCCGCGGAACGAGGGCGCCGGTCGGCCCTTGGCGGTGTCGTCCAGCAGCTCGCGGAAGAAGCGACGGAACCGCTCCTGCGACTCGGGGGGATGCATCTGCTCGAGCGGCTGCGCCATCGCTTCCTCCGGCGTGAAGCCGCGCAGCAGTTCGATCGATGGACTCACGTAGCTGATGGTGCCATCAGGGTCCATCGTCCAGATCACATCCCGGGCGTTCTCGGCCAGCAGGCGATAGCGCTCTTCGCTGATGCGCAGCTCTTCGCGGAGTCGATGCTGGGCGCTGATGTTGCGCGTCGTGCCGACGATTTCGACGAACCGGCCCTGCTCATCGAACAGGCTCGTTGCCCTCACCTCCGTGCGGACGGTGGTGCCGTCCTTGCAGATTTCCTCCAACTCCGCCTCGAACGACACGGGACGCCCCTCCTGAGCAGCCCGGCGCGCCTGCTCCAGGCCGGCGACAACGAAGCGGAACGACTCGGGGGTGAAATTCGCCTCGAGGGGCATCGCCATCACCTCGTCAGGGGTGAAGCCGCGCAGGCGTTGGACCGAAGGGCTCAGGAAGGTGAATCGACCCTCGAGATCGATGGACCACACGACATCGAGGACGTTGTCGGCCAGCAGCCGGTAGTGATGGTCGTGATCCGCCAGGGCCTGCCGCTGACGTACGGCCTCGGTGTTGTTCACGATCTGCACGATGACCAGGCCGTCGGCGCCGCGGCGCAGGCAGGACATCGAGACCTGGCCCCAGATCGGCTGGCCGTCGACGTGCAGGTAGCGCAGCTCGCGCTGGAAAGCCTCCCGTTCGCCGCTGACGATCTCCGCGACCCGCTGCAGGTTCTCTGCGAGGTCATCGGGGTGGGTGACCTCCTGCAGCGACAGCCCGCGCAGCTCCGCCTCGTCGCGGCCCAGCATGTGGCAGAGGGCCGGATTGACCTCCAGGAAGCGGCCTTCTGCGTTAAGGAGGGCCGTGCCGATGGCGGCGTGGCTCATCGCCTGCTGCAACAGTCCCTGATCGCTCAGGGCTTCCGGTTCTTGAGGTTGGGAAGCGGCCAAGCGACAACGGCGAAAAGCCTCTGGAAGGCTAGGTAGGGGAGCAGCGGAGGTGGGCTCGTGTGCGAAGACGCTTCCTGCCGCCGGTGTGAGCCGTCTGCCCGTCAGCCCACCCCCGCTGATCAGGACTTCCTGGTCTGGCCACCCCGGATCTACCGATCGGCCGCTGACGCGTACAACATTGAGTCAGCTCAATGCCGCCCTGATTCCCTTGCACCTGAGCATCGGTTGCCAGCTTGATCTGCGCTGTGAGCCCGCCACCCCTCTGCTGGCGCTGGTGCATGTGCACAGCAGCCTGGCGCCGGATCTCGACGGGCCTGAGCGGCTGCAGATGCTGCCGGATCGCAGCTACGAGGTGCTCACCGATCAGGCGGGGAATCGCTGGTGCCGCCTTCTGGCCGCCTCGGGCAGCACCAGCCTCACCTATACCGCCACGATCGAGGTTCCGGACCGCACCGATCCGGTGCTCCCCCATGTGCGTCCGTGTCCGATCCAGGCCCTGCCGATCGACGCCTACCGCTTCCTCAACGCCAGCACTTACTGCGATACGGAGGTATTGATGGAGCTCGCCTGGAGCACCTTCGCGGGGATCACCCCCGGCTGGCCCCTGGTGCAGGCCATCTGCGACTGGGTGCATGAGCGGATCCGCTTTGACTACAGCGCCTCACGACCACATCAGAGCGCCAGCCAGTCCGTCGCTGCCGGTGCGGGGGTCTGCCGCGACTACGCCCACCTGGCCATCACTCTCTGCCGCTGCCTCAACATCCCCGCCCGCTACTGCACCGGCTATCTGGGCTACACCGGCATCGCCCGCGGGGAGGCACCGGTGGATTTCTCCGCCTGGTTCGAGGTGTTCCTGCAGGATCGCTGGTTCGTGTTCGATGCCCGCCACAACATCCCGCGCTGCGGCAGGGTACTGATCGGGCGTGGCCGCGACGCCGCCGATGTGCCCTTCCTGCGCTCCTTCGGGGCCCATCAGCTGAGCGGCTTCCAGGTGATCACCGAGGAGATCGATGCTTCTGCCGTTGTGGACGCCACAGGCGATGGGGATGGCCGCCTGTCTTCCCTGGCCGGGCCCATGGTGGCCGCGGGATAGAGGGCGTGCCGCTGGGCCCCTGCCTTACCAGGGCAGCAGCTCGCCGTTGGCATGCCAGAAGCTGCCGGAGTTCTCCAGGGTGAGGCCGTCGATCCGCGCCAGCAGCCCCCGCACCGAGTCCTCGGGGCTGATCCCCTGGGGGTTGAAGCCGATCATCCGGGTCCGCACCAGGCCGGGGTGCAGGATCGCCACGGCGATGCCGCGGGGCTTCAGGTCGATCGACAGCGACTTGCCCGCCATCGACAGCGCCACCTTCGACATCCGGTAGCCATAGGAGCCGCCGGAGCTGTTGTCGTCGATCGAGCCCATGCGGCTGGTCATCAGCGCCAGCTTCGATCCGCGGTGCAGCAGCGGCAGCAGGGCCTGGGTGAGCCGCAGAGGGCCGAGGGCATTCACCTCGAACTGGCGGCGCACGCTGTCGAGATCCAGAGTCTCGAGGCTGTTGTTCTCCAGGATGCCGGCGTTGTGAATCAGCAGATCGATCGGCTGTCCGTCGAGCCGCTGCGCCAGATCCGCGATGGCCTCCGCGTCCGTGAGATCCACGCCCGCTTCGATCCGCACCCCGAGAGACTCCAGGTCGCGTGACGGCTCCCGGCAGACGGCGATCACCGTGTCGCCGCGCTGCTGCAGCTGGCGGCAGTATTCGAAGCCGATGCCCCGGTTGGCGCCGGTGACGAGAACGGTGGCCATGAGGATCAGGAGGCTGTCGCCATTGTTGCGGCGGCAGCCCCTCCGCTGACGCGCCTCGCCACCCTCCATAGGCTGAGCCTTCACGGGATCCAGGGCATGGGCGATCAGGGCGAGCGGATCCTGCTGATGGCGGCCTACCAGGCGATCGCCCCCGCCACGGCCGACTTTGATCGCCTGGCCGCGCTGGTGAGGCAGGGCAAGGTCGGCAGCGAGGGGCTGATCCTCGTGAGCCACGACGCGCAAGGACAGGTGAGCGTGCGCGAGACCGGCGATCACCTCGGTCGGCGCGGCATGGGCTGGGGGGGTGGCGTGGGCCTGCTGGTGGGGCTGTTCGCCCCCCACCTGCTGGCTTCGGTGGTGGTAGGGGCCGCCGCCGGCGCCCTGATCGCCCGCTTCGCCCGTCAGCGGCTCGAGAGCGGCATCGAGCGCGAGCTGGGCGAGCGCCTGCCCGCTGGTGGCGCGGCGTTCCTGGCGATCGTGAACGCATCCGATCGGCTGGCGGCCGAGCAGGCCCTGGCCGATTCAGCGGCGAAGTCGGTGGCGGCACTCGACGGCGCCGGTCTGCTGGGGCTGCGCCGGGCGCTGGAGGAGGCCGGCGGCAAGTTCAACCCCGACCGCACGGTGCTGCCGATCGCCGATCGCAGCTTCGGTGGCACCGCGGGGCGCACCCTCGATCAGTCGGTTCCCGACTGGGCGATGATCCCCGGCCCCAGGGCCCCCGACGGGGCGCCGAACGTGCTGGTGGTGCTGATCGATGACGCCGGCTTCGGTGGGCCGAGCACCTTCGGCGGCGGCATCGACACCCCCACCCTCAGCCGGGTGCAGCAGCAGGGGCTCACCTACAACCATTTCCACGTGACGGCCGTGTGCTCGCCCACCCGCGCGGCGATGCTCACCGGCCGCAACCACCACCGGGTGGGTTTCGGTTCGATCGCCGAGTACCCGGGCCCCTTCCCCGGCTACACCGCCGCCCGGCCGCGCAGCTGCACCGCCCTGCCCCGCATCCTGCAGGAGAACGGCTACGTCACCGGCGGCTTCGGCAAGTGGCATCTCACCCCCGACAACGTGCAGGGTGCCGCCGGGCCGTTCGATCACTGGCCCCAGTCGTGGGGGTTCGACCACTGGTGGGGCTTCCTCAGCGGCGCCGCCGGCCAGTACGACCCGATCATCACCCAGGACAACGGCGTGCTGGGGGTGCCGGCGGGCAGGGACGGCCAGCCCTACTACTTCCCCGACGATCTCACAGACCAGGCGGTGGAGTGGCTGCACGCCGTGCGGGCCCAGGACGCCCGGAAGCCCTGGTTCCTGTACTACTCCACGGGTTGCAGCCATGCGCCCCACCATGTGCCCAGGGACTGGGCCGACAGGTACAGGGGCCGCTTCGACGAAGGCTGGGACGTCTACCGGCAGAGAACGCTGGAGCGCCAGAAGCAGCTGGGCATCGTGCCGCCCGACACCCAGCTGACCGAGCGCCCCGAGCTCTTCCCCGCCTGGGATTCGCTCAGCGACAACCAGAAGAAGCTCTACGCCCGCCAGATGGAGGTGTTCGCCGGCTACTCGGAGAACGCCGACTGGAACGTGGGGCGCCTGCTCGATGCGATCGAGGCGATGGGCGATCTGGAGAACACCCTGGTGGTCTACGTGTGGGGCGACAACGGCGCCAGCATGGAGGGCACGATCACCGGTTCCTTCAACGAGACCACCTTCCTCAACGGCGTGGTGCTCGACGCCGACCAGCAGCTGAAGCTGATCAACGACTACGGCGGCATCGAGGAACTCGGCGGCGAGCACACCGCTCCCCACTTCGCCTCGGCCTGGGCCCACGCCAGCAACACCCCCTTCCAGTGGGGCAAGCAGATGGCCAGCCATCTGGGCGGGGCGCGCGATCCGATGGTGATCGCCTGGCCGAAGCGGATCCCGGCCGGCGGCGGCCTCCGCTCCCAGTTCAGCCACTGCATCGATCTGGCGCCCACGATCCTTGAGGCGATCGGCCTGCCGGAGCCGAAGCGGGTGGATGGGATCGAGCAGGAGCCGATGGATGGCACCAGCTTCCTGTACACCTTTGCCGATGCCGCCGCCCCCGAGCGCCACACGATCCAGTACTTCGAGATGTTCGGCAGCCGGGCCCTCTACAAGGACGGCTGGTGGGCCTGCACCCGCCTCGACAAGGCCCCCTGGGACTTCTCGCCCGAAACGCTGAAGCGCTTCGCTCCGGGCGTCTACGACCCGGAACGCGACGATGTCTGGGAGCTCTACTACCTCCCCGACGACTTCAGCCAGGCCCGCAACCTGGTGGCCGACCACCCGGACAAGCTGACGGAGCTGAAGGAACTGTGGTGGCAGGAGGCCGAGCGCAACCGGGTGCTGCCCCTGCTGGGGGGCCTGTCGCTCTTCTTCGGCATGCTGCCGCCCCTGCCCACCGTCAGCCGCTTCGCCTTCGCCGGCGATGTGCAGAACATCCAGCGGGGCATGGTGCCGCGGGTTTACGGGCGCTCCTACGCGATCGAGGCCAGACTCACGGTGCCCGAGGGCGGTGCGCAGGGGGTGATCGTGGCCAATGCCGACTTCATCGGTGGCTTCGGCCTCTGGGTGGATGAGCACGGCCTGCTGCATCACACCTATTCCTTCCTGGGGATGGAGACCTACCGGCAGACCTCAACCGAACCCCTCCCCACCGGCGCCGTGACGGTGACGATGAAGTTCAAGGCCGATGCCGCCAGGCCCGGCACCGGCGGCCAGGTGACCCTGCTCGTCAACGGCCGGGCGATCGGCGAGGGCCGGATGCCGCGCACGGTGCCGATCGCCTTCTCCACCTACGCCGGCATGGACATCGGCCGCGACAACGGGCTGGTGGTGGATCGCCAGTACGAGGCCAAGGCTCCCTACGCCTTCACCGGCACCGTCCACCAGGTGGTCTTCGACCTCGATCCCCATACCCATGGCGAGGCGCAGGCGTTGCACGAGCAGGCGGCCATGGCCCAGGTGGGCCGGGGGGCGGCAGGCTGATGGCCACTCCCCTGCGCCGCAATCTGATCCTGCTGGCGGTGCTGGCGGCCGCCGCCGCGGCAGTGGCCCTCACCGTGCGCTGGCAGCAGCAGGTGCGCGATGAGCACATCGCCGCCTGCCGCCAGCAGCGCAGCGCGATCGCCAAGGTCCGCCGCGACAGCTTCGACGCCCAGCTGGCGAGGATGCGCAAGATGCGCCTCAACCCCGAACAGGCGGCGACCCTGCGGCGTGTCGAACCCGAGGCCTTTGCGCGCTATGCCCAGGCCTTCGGCGAGCAGGTGGATCGGGTGGCCCAGGCGGCCGATCAGCTGGCGGCCCAGGTGGACGCCTACCGCACCAAGAACTGCCTGGCGGTGGAGTAGCCGCGCGCGGGCCTCAGCCCTGCCGGTAGCGGCGCGAGAACGCCGTGCTCAGGGCGGCTGTCGCCTGTTCCGGCAGCCCCCGCGCCAGCGTGGCGAGCAGCCGGTTCACCCCGCCGGGCACCACCACCGTGCGGGAGCCGTCGAGGGCGGCGAGGGTGCGGCGGGCCAGCTCGTCGGCGTCCATCCAGAGCAGACCCGGCAACCGCTCGCGGATCCGCTCCTCCACCCCCAGCACCGCGTGGAACTCGCTGCGCACGTAGCCCGGGCACAGCGCCATCACCCGCACCCCGCGCTGGCGGTTCTCGAGCGCCAGCGACTGGGAGAAGTGGATCAGGAAGGCCTTGCAGGCCGCGTAGAGCGTGCTGCCCGGCAGGCCCGGTACCAGCCCCGCCAGCGAGGCCACGTTCACGATCCGGCCGCTGCCCGCCCGCTGCATCGCCGGCAGCAGGGCATGGCAGAGCTCGGCGCAGGCCACCACCATCAGCTGCAGCATCGCTGCCGCCTCCGCCCACGCCACCTGCTCATAGGTGCCGCGCAGGCCGAAGCCGGCGTTGTTCACCAGCGTGTGCACCGCCACGCCCCGCCGCTCCAGCTGCTCCAGCAGCGCCGTCGCGCCCCCCGGCCGGGCCAGGTCGGCGTCAATCGTCTGCACGGCGATGCCATGGCGGGCCGTGAGCTCCGCCGCCAGCGCCTCCAGCCGCTGCCGCCGCCGTGCCGTCAGCACCAGAGGCGCCTCGCCGCCGGCCAGGCTGGGCGCCAGCTCCCGGGCCAGGGCGGCGCCGATGCCGCTGGAGGCGCCGGTGATCAGCACGGCGCCCCGCCCCGGCTCCAGCGCCGGCGGTTCCGAAGGTTGCCGCGCCACCGCCCCGTCCGCCTCCCCGCCGATCCGCTCCGCCAGCGCCAGGCAGCGGTCCATCTCCTGCCACAGCAGCTCCCGCCGCTCCGCGCTCACCCCAAAGGAGCGGTGGTGCAGATCGCGGCCCAGGTAACGCAGGGCATCGGCGACGCGGCGGCGGTCGTCGGCATCAAGGGCGGGATCGGCAGGGGCGGGCATGGGGAGCGGCGGATGGGAGTCGCCGGTGGGGATGGCCTGCCTTCCACAATGCCGGCATGAACCAGGCCCCGCGCCGCATCCTGCTCACCGGAGCCAGTTCCGGCATCGGCCTCCAGGCGGCCCTGCAGCTCCGGTGCGCCGGCCATCGGCTCGTACTGCCCTGCCGTGATGCGGCCACCGCGGAGACCACCCTGCGCCGGCTGGCGGAGGCCGGCGGGGGACCCGAACCCCTGGCGCCGGTATGCGATCTGGCGGATCTGGAGAACGTGGAGCGCTGCGCTGCCGCACTCACGGGGCTGGGCGAGCCGATCGACAGCCTGGTGCTCAATGCCGGCCTGCAGTACAGCGGTGCCCCCGCCCCCCAGGTGTCCTCCCAGGGCATCGAGCTCACCGTCGCGGTGAACCACCTGGCTCACCAGCTGCTGGCCCAGCGGCTGCTGCCGCTGCTGATCGCCGGCCGCGACCCGCGTCTGGTGGTGACGGCTTCGGAGGTGCATGACCCGGCCGCGGCGGGCGGCCGGGTGGGCAGCCCCGCGGGGCTCGGCGATCTCGCCGGCCTGCGCGCCGGGCTGCGACCCGCGGACGGCTTCGCGATGGTGGATGGTGTCTCGCCCTTCGAGGCCGAGAAGGCCTACAAGGACAGCAAGCTCTGCAACGTGCTGTTCGCCCGCGAGGCCGAACGGCGCCTCCGTGAGCGGGGCACGCCACTGCCGGTGATCGCCTGGAGCCCGGGGCTGGTGATCCCACGCAGCTCCGGCGGCTTCTTCCGCAACAGCCGCCGCCACAACGAATGGGGTCAGAGGCTGTTCGCCCTGGTGGCCCGCGATCTGCTGCGGCTCAGCGAGAGCGTGGAAAACGCGGGCGCCCGGCTGGCGGCCCTCGCAGCCGATCCGCTGGAGGCGTCCGGTGGCTTCACTTACTTCAGCAACCGGGTGCTCGGACCCGGCCGCCTGCGCTTCGAGGCCGTATCCCCCAGCGCCGAGGCCCTCGATGATGGCAAGGCCCGCTCCCTCTGGACCCTCAGCGAGGCCCTGCTGCGATGACCGTGCTCCCGAACGCCCCGGTGGATGTGGTGGTGGTGGGCGGGGGGCTCTCCGGCCTGGTGGCAGCCCGGACTGTCCAGGCCACCGGCCGCTCCGTGCGGCTGATCGAGGCGGCGACCCAGGTGGGGGGCCGCATGGGCGGGCAGCGGGTGCCGATCCCGGCCGAGGCCCGGACGGCCGGCTGCCGCGATCCCTGGATCGATCTCGGCGGCCAGTGGGTCGGTCCCACCCAGACCCGCGTGCTGGCCCTCCTCGATCGCTTCGACATCCGCCGCTTCGAATCGCCCCACGCCGGCGAGACCGTACTGTTCTTCGGGGACCACCGCTGCACCTTCGCCGGCTTCTTCCAGGGCTTTCCCGAGGGCCAGCCGCCCGCCGTTCCTCCCGCCGACTGGGCTGACGCGATGGCGGCCCTGGAGCGGTTCCAGGCCCTGGCGGCCCGGCTCGACGAGGGGCATCCCCACCGCCATCCCGTCGCCGCCGAGCTCGACCGCAGCAGCTTCCAGGACTGGATCGACGCCAACACCCACACCCCTTTCGCCGCCTGGTACTTCGCCTACTTCTGCCGGGCGGTCGGCTTCCTCGGCCCGGCGGAGCCGGAGGAGGTGTCGCTGCTGCACGTGCTCTGGGGCCAGCGCACGGCCCCCCAGGCCGAGCATCCCGAACTGGAGCTGCTGCACGGTGGCGCCGGACAGCTGCCGGCCCTGCTGGCAGAGGAGCTGGGGGAGACGGCGGTGGTGACGGGCGAACCGGTGCTCGCCGTGGAGGAGGACCCGGCCGCCGCCTCCCCGTTCCCGGTCACGGTTCGCAGCGAGCGGGCCGCCCACCCCTGCCGCGCTGTGATCGTGGCGATGCCGCCGGCGATGGTGGCGCGGCTGCACTTCAGCCCCGAGCTGCCCGCCGACCGCCGCGAGCTCAATGCCGCCATGGCGATGGGGGCCTGCGCCAAGGTGCTGGTGGTGTATCAGCGGCCCTGGTGGCGGCAGCGGCGGCTGGCGGGGATCGCGATCGGCGACCGGCCCTGGGTGGAGCTCTGCGCCGACAGCTCCGATCCCGAAAACGGCTGCGGCGTGCTGGCCGCCTTCGTGGTGGGCCACCGCTACCGCCGCTGGGCGGCGTTGGACGCGGCGCAGCGGCGGCAGGCGGTGCTGGACGACCTGGCGGCCTACCTGGGGCCGGAGGCCCTCGACCCCCTGGCGGTGGTGGAGAAGGACTGGCCGACCACCCAGTTTGTGGGCGGCGCCTTCGCCGGCTGGATGCCGCCAGGGCTCTGGAGCCGCTGCGGCGAAGCCCTGCGCCGGCCCCACGGGCGGGTGTTCTGGGCGGGCACTGAGGTGGCCGAGCGATGGCCAGGCTTCTTCGACGGCGCGGTGCGCAGCGGTGAAGAGGCCGCCGCTGCGGTGCTGGCGCGGCTCAGCTGAAGCCTGCGTCGGCAGCCCGCATGCAGCGACCAGCCGCAGGACAACGGCGTCCCAGCTCAGCATCATGGGCGGGGCGTGCCCGACCTGTGTGGGCTGCCCGCCCGGCTTCGGCACACGTCTTCCCGCTCCCACCTCGGAACCATGGCCAGCCTCGACGGCAAGATCATCGTGGGCAGCGAGGAATGGTGCAGTTTTCCCGATGCTGGCCTGCCCGCCATCAAGGCCCGGGTGGATTCGGGGGCCGCCACCTCGGCACTGCATGCGATCAACATCGTGCCGTTCGAACGCGATGGACGGCCCTGGGTGAGCTTCGAGGTCCATCCGATCCAGGGCGACCGGTCGGTGGTGGTGCGCCACGAGGCCCCCGTGATCGCCCAGAGGGAGGTGCGGAGCACCAGCGGAGCGGAGGAGAGGCGCTACGTGATCCGCGAACGGCTGGTGCTCGGAGAGCAGAGCTGGGACGTGGAGCTCACCCTCGCCAACCGTGATGCGATGGGCTACCGCATGCTGCTTGGTCGCCAGGCCATGGTGGGCCGGATCCTGGTGGATCCCGCGGGCAGCCACCACCTCCGGCAGATCAGCCCGGAAGAATGTCTCGCCCTCTATGCCGATTCCCGCAAGCGCAAGGACGGGCTTCGCATCGTGCTGCTGGCCAGCAACCCCGATCTCTACAGCAACCGCCGACTGATCGAGGCCGGCGAGGAACGCGGCCATCAGATGCAGTTCCTCAATATCCGCCAGTGCTACATCCGCCTCGACCCCCGCAATCCCGAGGTGCATTACCGCGGCGGTGATGTGCTCGGATCGGTGGATGCCGTGATCCCGCGCATCCGCCCCAGCGTGACCTTCTTCGGCTGCGCTGTCACCCGGCAGTTCGAGTCCATGGGGGTGCAGGTGCTCAACAGCGCCCAGGCGATCGCCGCCTCCCGCGACAAGCTGTTCGCCTCTCAGGAATTCGTGCGCGCCGGGCTCAACATGCCGATCACCGGTTTCGCCGATTCGCCGCTCGACACCGTGGACCTGATCCGCATGGTGGGCGGCGCACCTCTGATCGTGAAGCTGCTGGAGGGTGCCCAGGGCAAGGGGGTGGTGCTGGCCGAAACCCAGAAGGCCGCCGAGAGCGTGATCAATGCGCTGCAGAGCCTCGATGCCAACCTGCTGGTGCAGGAATTCATCAAGGAGGCTGGCGGTACCGACCTTCGCTGCTTTGTGGTGGGGGGCAAGGTGGTGGCCGCCATCGAACGGCGGGCGGCCGAGGGGGAGTACCGCGCCAACCTGCACCAGGGCGGTACGGCGCGGATGGTGCAGCTGGAAGCGGCCGAGAAGCAGATGGCCCTGAAGGCCTGCAAGGCCCTGGGGCTGGATGTGGCCGGGGTCGACATCCTCCGCTCCCACCGGGGCCCGCTGCTGCTGGAGGTGAATTCCAGCCCTGGACTGGAGGGGATCGAAGGGGCCACCGGCATGGACCTGGCCGGGAAGATGATCCAGAGGCTGGAACGCAAGCTCGGCTGGGAGCGCCCGGTCGCGCGCCCGGACGCGGCTGCCCTCCCCTGAACGGGCGGAGCTTCAGGGCGCTCGTCCCATCAGCGATCGTTCGCCGCTCGCCTGCCTACGGTGCGCCGATGGCTCCCGTTCCCTCACCCGCCGCCTACCTCGAGCTCCGGGCGATCGAGGCCTGGCTGGGGCCCCGCCGGGTGTTCGAGAACCTCTCCCTGCAGCTGCACGAGGGGGAGCACACGGTGGTGCTCGGCCCCAACGGCTCCGGCAAGAGCTCGCTGGTGAAGCTGCTCAGCCGTGAGCTCTACCCGGTGGTGAAGCCGGGCTCGCGGCTGCGGATCTTCGGCAGCGAAACCGTGAACCTCTGGGAGCTGCGGCGCCGCATCGGCCTTGTGTCCCAGGATCTGCTGGCCGCCTACGTCGGCCGCGTGCCCGCTGCCGATGTGGTGCTCTCCGGCTTCTTCGGCTCGGTGGGCATCGGCCGCAGCCAGCAGCCCACGGCCGGTCAGCGCGAGCGGGTGGCCGCGTTGATGGTCCGGCTGGACCTGGCCGATCTTGCGGAGCGTCCCTACGCCCAGCTCTCCGATGGCCAGCGCCGACGCCTGCTGCTGGCCCGGGCATTGGTGCACGATCCGGCGGTGCTGGTGCTCGATGAACCCACCATTGGCCTCGATCTCAAGGCCAGGCACCAGCTGCTGCAGATCCTGCGCGAACTGGCACGGGGCGGCACCACCCTGCTGCTGGTGACCCACCAGATCGAAGCGATCCTGCCGGAGATCCAGCGGGCGGTGCTGCTGCGCTCAGGCCGGGTGGTGGGGGATGGTCCGGTGAGTGATCTGCTGCAGGACAGCCCCCTCAGCGCCCTTTTCAACACGCCCCTGCGGGTGTGCCAGGCCAACGGCTACCGCCAGGTGGTTCCCGCCGGCTGAGCTCCGGCCTCGCCAGAGTGGAGGCAGCGGCTGCCTGCCGGGAGTGCCCCATGTGTTTCTCGGCCAGGGCCAGCTTCACCGCCGCCGCCCTGCTGCTCCCCCTCGGTGCCGTGGCGGTGCGTCACGCGCTGGGGCAGGGCGATGCCTCCTGCCGGCTGCCCCTGGCCCTCACGCCCATGCTGTTCGGTCTGCAGCAGGCCTGCGAAGGCGTGGTGTGGCTGGGTCTGGGCTCCGATCCTGCTGCGCTCGTCGCCAGGCTGTTGCCGGCGGCGAGCGTTGCCTACCTGTTCTTCGCCTATGGCTTCTGGCCCGGCTGGATCAGCTTCATCGCCATGCGCTGGCAGGGCGCGGGGCCCCAGCGATCCGAGCGTGGCTGGCTTGCTGTGGCTACGGCGGCGGGCGGTCTTTTCGGCCTGCTGCTCTGGCTGCCGCTGGTCCTCGCTCTGCAGGACTCCATCCCCGCGTTGGTGCAGGGCTCCCTGCACTACCCGGTGCCCAGGCTCCTGCCGGGCTCCCTTGGCCAGCTGATCGGCAAGTCGCTCTATGCGGCGCTCATCGCCGTCTCGCTGCTCCTGCCCCGAGGTGAGCTGCGCTGGTTCGGGCTGAGCGTGCTGCTGTCCTTCGTGCTCACCCAGCTCGCCTGGGCTTCCACCTTCGCCTCGGTGTGGTGCTTCTTCAGCGCCGCGCTTTCGCTGCAGATCGTCTGGATCGTGACGCGTCCACGCCCCCTCCCAGCACCGGAAGCCCGGGAAGGCACAAGCTGAGAACCACGGGACCCGGATCGAGCCCCTTGTAGCCAAGCGCACTTTTCCCGGGCGCGCCGCCTCCATAGCGTCGACGTCCTGTTCCGATCCTCTGCCCTCCCCACGATGAGCCGTCCGCCCACTGAGTTCCTCTGCCTTGCCAACGCCGCCGCCCCCTACCGCGGCACCTGGCAGCTCATGCATCAGGCCGAGGACAACTTCGTCGCCACCCATACCACCTTCCGTGGTGCTCCTGGCGGCATCGGCTGCACCCTTGAGCAGCACTGCCTGCCGTCACGCCAGCACCTGCGCCGCTTCACGAGCCATCTCCTCTGCCACGGCTGGGGAGTGCACACCCACGACGACCGCTACACGCTCCTGTGGCAGGGCCATGGAGTCGCACCGGTCCTCGGCTGACCTGATCGGACACGCTGCCTAGCGTGCCGGCAGGAGCGGCCTTCTCCCCGCACCAGCCACCGAACCCACGATGGATCCCCTGATCTCCTCCCCTCCAGCGGCGGTGGGCGAAGCCGAAGCCACCACGATCGGACGGGAGGCCTACCTCTTTCTCTATCCGCTGCTGCTGATGGAGTTCACCCGGCTGGTGATGACCAACGTTCCGCCGGGCGTGCGAATCGGGGCTGGGCCGATGAACGCCTTCTCCCATGCGCGGGTCTTCCCCCCGGCCGAGTTCCGCGACGTGGTGCGCCCCAACTTCGACACGCTCTATTCGATCGCCTGGCTCGACCTGCAGCAGGGGCCCCTGATCGTGTCGGTGCCTGATACCGGCGGGCGCTACTACCTGCTGCCCATGCTCGACATGTGGTCGAACGTGTTCGCGGTGCCGGGCAAGCGCACCACCGGCACGGGCGCGGCCCACTTCGCCGTTCTCCCCAGCGGCTGGCAGGGAACGCTGCCGCCCGGCGTGGAGCCGATCGAGGCGCCCACCGCTTTCGTGTGGGTCATCGGCCGCACCCAGACCAACGGCACCGGCGACTACCCGGCCGTGCACGCGGTCCAGGACGGCTACCGGATCACGCCGCTCGCCCGCTGGGGGCAGCCGCCGGAGCGGGTGGCGGTGATCATCGACCCCACGGTCGACATGGCAACGCCGCCGATGCAGCAGGTGGATCGGCTGCCGGCCGACGACTTCTTCACCCTTGGCGCTGAACTGATGGGGCGCCATCCCCCCCAGACCAGCGACTGGTCGCAGCTGGCACGCTTCCGCCGTATCGGCCTGGTGCCCGGCCAGCCCTTTGCCCTCCCCTCGGCCCCCGCTGCGGTGCGCGCCGGTCTCGAGCGTGCGGTAGCCGAAACGCTGCCGGCGATACGCGCCAAAAGCGCCAGCCTCGCCCCGGTGGTGAACGGCTGGCAGATGAACGTGAGCACGATGGGGGTGTACGGCAACGACTACCTCAAGCGGGCGGTGGTGGCCCTGGTGGGACTGGGGGCCAACCAGCCCGAGGATGCGATCTATCCGTTCAACGTGGCCGACGCCGACGGCAGCCTCGATCTGTTCATCCAGAGCCAGGATCCGGGCGGGGAGCGCCGCGCCAACTGGCTGCCCGCCCCTGCCCAGGGCGCGATCTCTCTCACCCTGCGCCTCTATGCCCCGCGGGCGGACGCCCTCGACGGGCGCTGGAACCCCCCACCCTTGCGAAGGCTCAGCGACAACGGCGCGGGGGTGGCGGCATGAGCGCTCCCGACCTCTCCACCACCTGGCTGGGGCTGCCCCTGCGCAGCCCGCTGGTGGTGGGGGCCGCCGCGCCCCTCAGCGAGGACCTCGACGATCTGCTGCGACTGGAGGAGGCCGGTGCCGCCGCGGTGGTGCTGCATTCGCTGTTCGAGGAACAGATCGAGCATGACCAGCTTGAGCTCTGGCGGGTGGCGATGCAGGGCAGCGACAGCTACGGCGAGGCCCTCAGCTACTTCCCCGAGCCCTCGATCTTCCATGTCGGCCACGACCTCTACCTACGCCACCTGGAGCAGGCCCGCGCCCGGCTCTCGATTCCGGTGATCGCCAGCCTCAACGGCTACCGGCCCGGCAGCTGGGTGCGCTTCGCCCGCCAGCTCGAGGAGGCCGGCGCCAACGCCCTGGAGCTGAACATCTATAGCCTTCCCACCGATCCCGATCTCTCCAGCGCCGCGATCGAAGCGCAGGTGGAGGAGATCGTGGCAGAAGTGCGCGCCGAGGTGCGGCTGCCGCTGGCGGTGAAGCTCGGCCCGTTCTTCACCAACTTCGGGGCCGTCGCCCGGCGGCTCACAGCCGCCGGCGCCGACGGCCTCACCCTGTTCAACCGCTTCTACCAGCCCGACATCGACATCGAGGAGCTGGAGGTGCGCCCCAACCTGCTGCTCTCCACCCCCCACGACCTGCGCCTGCCGCTGCGCTGGATCGCCATGCTGCATGGCCGGATCGGGGCCGACCTGGCCGCTACCGGCGGCGTGCAACGCGGCAGCGACGTGGTACGCCTGCTGATGGCCGGCGCCTGCGTCACCCAGGTGGTGGGGGCGCTGCTGCGCCACGGGCCCGGGCGGCTGGCCGGACTGGAGGAGGAGCTGGCCCGCTGGCTCGTGGAGCACGATCACACCACCGCCCGCGAGCTGATCGGCTGCATGAGCCAGGAGCGCTGCCCCGACCCGGCGGAGTACGAGCGGGCTCAGTACATGCGCGCCATCCAGACCTTCCGGCCCGACGACGCCATCCCCTGGCCCACTGTCGTGGAGCCAACCTGATCAGGTAGCGCCGATGCCTGCCGTACTGGTCTTCTTATCCTGGAGCCATGCGGTCTTAACCGCAGGTTCGTTGGATGTTGGATGAACAGTTGAATCACCAGAATTAAGGTTGGTCAAGTTTCCATCAACCCATGGTGCTTTCTGCCTGCCGGATGCTGGTCCAGGTTCCTGCTTCCGCCAGGCGACGCGGTGCCGTGGTTGCAGGCCTGTCCACGCTGGTGGCGCTTGCGGGCTGTGGCGCCACCACCACGCTCAATGGCGCGGGAGCCTCGTTCCCAGCGCCCATCTATCAGCGCTGGTTCCAGGAGCTGGCCAGCAAGGGTGTGCGGGTTAATTATCAGTCGGTCGGCTCCGGAGCCGGAGTGCGTCAGTTTCTCTCGCGCACGGTTGACTTCGCCGCCAGTGATGTGCCGATGAAGGCTGATGAGATCGCCAAGGTTTCCCAGGGAGTGGTGCAGATCCCGATGACGGCCGGCGCCATCGCCGTGGCCTACAACCACAAGGGCTGTGAGCTGAAGCTCACTCAGGCTCAGCTGGCGGATGTGTTCCTGGGCAGGATCACCAACTTCAGCCAGCTGGGCTGTGCCGACAAGCCGATCAGGGTGGTGCACCGCTCCGACGGCTCCGGCACCACGGCGAATTTCACCGCCCACCTCAGCGCCGTGAGTCCGGCGTGGAAGGCCGGCCCCGGTAACGCCAAAACGGTGAAGTGGCCCACCGGGATCGGTGCGAAGGGCAATGAAGGAGTCGCGGCCCAGCTCAACCAGGTGGAAGGAGCCATCGGCTATGTGGAGGCGGCTTTCGTGAAGGCACCGCTCCAGGCCGCTGCGCTCACCAATGCGGCTGGCGAGCTGGTGAAACCCACCCTCGCCAGTGAGCAGGAGGCTCTCGCCTCGATCGATCTGGGGCCAGACCTCACCGGCAGCAGCCCCAATCCGCCCAAGGGCTACCCGATCGTCACCTTCAGCTGGCTGCTGCTGTACAGGAGCGGCAATGGAGCGAACCATGAAGCCCTCAACAGGATGCTCAGCTTCAGCCTCTCCGACCAGGCCCAGGCAATGGCGCCAGACCTCGGCTTCATCAGCCTGCCACCGGATGTTCTGGCCAAGGCAAGGGCAGCTGCGGCCACGATCAAGCCCTGACGCCAGACCGGCCCCGCGATGCGCCGTCGCCAGAGCAGCGACAGGTGCCTGCCCCGCACCCCCGGGGGTAATACGGATTTGAACACAGAACCGTGGGCCGGTGTTCCCCGTCACCGGACGGGCCTCGCATTCCGGCCTGGAATGGCTTCCACAACGTCGATGCCCTGCCGCTCATGGCTGACACCTACACGATTGCTCTCGAAGACGGCCGCACTTTCACCTGTGCCTCCGACACCTACATCCTCGATGCAGCCGAGGAGCAGGGGATCGAACTCCCCTACTCCTGCCGTGCCGGCGCCTGCAGCACCTGCGCCGGCCAGATCCTGAGCGGCAGCGTGGATCAGTCCGATCAGAGCTTCCTCGACGACGATCAGATCGCCGCTGGATTCGCCCTGCTCTGCGTGAGCTATCCCACCAGCGATTGCACGATCAAGCCAGAGGTCGAGGACGACCTCTGAGCCATGCCTGCCTGGGGCCCTGATGGTTCAGCGCCGCTCGCCTTCCTGTTCCCAGTACTCGCGGAATCCCCGCAGGGGCTGGGAACGGATTCCGTAGCGAATCGCCAGCAGCCGCAGCACCGTGATCACGCCGATCGTGATCCAGGCGGCCGCCAGTTGGTGGGCGACCATGGCCTTCACCAGGGTCACGAACAGCAGGCAGCCCAACAAGGCGAGCGATTCCTCCAGCGTGCCCGGTAGGAACATCGACGGCTCCCGGCGGATCAGCACATCGCGCAGGATGCCGCCCCCCACGGCGTTCACCACGCCCACCAGCACCACCGCCGGCAGGCTCAGTCCTGCCGCCAGGGCCAGGTTCATCCCCACCACCGCATAGGCCCCGAGGCCGATCGCATCCACCAGCGCGAGGATGTGAGGCAGATGGCGCAACCGCTGGATGCGGGCACCGGCGAGCAGGATCAGCACCGTGGCCAGGGCGATCAGCAGCAGATAGCCATTGCTGCGCAACACCACGGGCGGGCCGTTCTGCAGGAACAGGCCATCGCGCAGCACGCCTCCCCCCACCGACGACACGAAGGCCACGGCGAGGATGCCGGGGATGGCATAGCCCTTGCGGGCTCCCAGCAGGGCGCCGCTGAGCGCCCAGAGGAAGGTGGCGCCGTAGTCGAAGTAGGGCGGCAGGCTGAAGGGTGCCGCCGGCAGGGGCGGCAGGTGGGGCAGAGGGGGCAGGGCGGCCAGGAGGCTCATCGAGGCGAGGGACGGTTCACAGCGGATGGGGTTCGCCCTCGAACACCACCCCCTTCACGGCGATGTCACGCAGGCCTTCGGCGCCCACGTCGTAAGGGTCTTCGGCCAGCACGGCGAAGTCGGCCCCCTTGCCGGCGCGGATCGAGCCGATCTCGTTCTCCTTGCGCAGGATCCAGGCGGCATCGATCGTGATCGCCCGCAGGGCGGCATGCAGGCTCACCTTCTCTTCGGGGCAGCGCAGGTTGCCGTTGATCGTGACCCGGTTGGCCGCCGCCCAGGCCAGGGTGAGGGGGGAGAGGGGCGCCATCGGGCAGTCGGAATGGAGGGTGAAGGGGATGCCCAGCCGCTCCAGGATGCCGAGGCGCACCATCTCCGAGCCCCGGTCGTTGCCGAGCCACTGGGCGCTGAATACATCGCTGAGGATGTGGTGGTAGGAGGGGTTCGCCGACACCAGCATCCCCAGTTCCTTCATACGGCGGCACTGGTCTTCGGAGGTGGAGGCGAAGTGCTCCAGGGTGGTGCGGTGGCCGAAGCGCGGTTTGCGCTCGTGCAGGCGCGTCAGGATGTCGATGTAGCCGGGGAAGTCGGCCTGGGAGAGGCCGCCGAAGATGGCGCCATCCACCTGCAGCTTGAAGTGGCGGTCGAGGTACACCCGGCGGCTGTTGCCCCGGCTCCATTCCTCCACCTGGGCCAGCGCGTCGGCGGGGCGGATGCCGCGGGCCAGGAAATCCACCGTGGTGGGGGTGAGGATGGCGCGGCAGGGCACCTGGTTCGATTCGGCCACCTGGCGGATCAGGCCGATCTCGCCCACGGCATCGCCGAAGATGCCGATGCCCATGTCGAGCACGGTGGTGACCCCGCCCTGCTGGCAGAGCTGGAAGAAGGTGCGGATGCCGTTGCCTTAGCGCGCCGGATCGAAGATCACCGGACCCAGCTTCACCACCAGCGGCTGGGCGCCGTTCTCCCAGAAGTGGCCCCGGTCCCAGTTGGTTTCGGGCCGGCCGCGCACCTCCTCCTCCTTCAGATCGAACCACTTCAGGGCCGGGGTGTTGAGGATCAGCTCGTGGAAGGAGCGGTGCCAGAGCACCACGGGCCGGTCGGGGAAGAGCGCATCGAGCTGGGGGCGGTATTGATCGCCATGCCAGAGGGGATGGAAGCCCCAGACGATGAACGGCACGCTCCAGTCGTCGTGCTGGGCGTAGAGCTCCTTCAGGCGGGCGATGAAGGTGTCCGAGGTGGTGGCGCCGGGGAAGCTGCCGTTCGGCAGCGTCCAGTCGTCGGGGGCCAGAAAGGGGAACTGGGTGGTGACCGCCGGCAGCGAGGGGTGCACGTGCGGATCGATGAACCCGGGCAGCAGCACGTCGCCGGCGAAGCGATCGTCGATGGTGTGGGCGAAGGCCTCAAGCCAGGGCTTGAGGCTCTCGAGCGTGCCCACCGACACGATGCGGCCGTTCGCCACCGCCACCGCCTCGGCGGAGGGCAGCGCGTCGGTCATCGTGCGGATGCGCCGTGCCCGGTAGACGGTGAGGTGCTCGAAGGGGGCCGTGGCCGTGGCGGGAGCGGACATCGGAGAGGGAAAGCGGGAGGGAGCGGGAAGAGCAAAGGTCGGTCCTGGCCGCGGCCCCATCAGGGCTAGCGGTGAAGCGGGTCCCCGGCCAGGAGCTTCTGAAGCTCGACCGTTGTGGCAGCTCCCCGGTGGCCGATCAGCACGAGGGCGCTGCCGCCGGCCGGGGCGCTGCCCGACGGCGCCGGCTCCAGGCTCCAGCGGTTGCCCACCAGCTGGAACAGCTGGGCCCGGGCGGGAGCGTCCGCCAGCAGCACGAAGCCCTTGGCCCGATGGATGCCCGCCGGCAGGGCGGCGGTAAAGCGCTCCAGCGCGGCGCGGCTGAGCGGACGTTCGCTGCGGAGGATCCAGGTCTCGAACCGTTCGCCATGGCGGTGGGCCGCCTCGCCGGGATCACCCCCGGCCCCGGAGTCCAGCAGGGGATCCGAGAGGGAGCTCGGCAGCGGGCTGCCGAGGCGGTGGCCCAGCAGCAGCTCCATGGGAACCTGCCCCCGCACCGTCTCCAGCCGCGGGATGCCTGGAGCCAGCGCCTCCAGAACCGCATGCAGGGCGAGGCGTTGACCGTCGTCGATCAGATCCAGTTTGTTCAGCAGCAGCAGATCGGCCTGGCGCAGCTGGCGCCGCACCACATCGCCCACGTACCTGTCGGCCGCCTGCCGCTCGATCCGCTCGCCGTCCACCACCACCAGCCGGGCATCGATGGTGAAGCCGAAGCCCTGGACCTGCTCGGCCACCCGCAGCGGTTCGGCCACACCGCTGGCCTCGATCACCACGTGGTCGAACGCGGCGGCGCGGGCCTTCACCTGGCTGAGCACCTCGGCGAAGCCGCTCAGCAGCGAGCAGCAGAGGCAGCCGTTGGCCAGCTCGATCGTGTCACCCGCATGGGCGTGCACCAGGGCAGCGTCGATGTTGAGGCTGCCGAAGTCGTTCACCAGAACGGCGATGCGTCGCCCGCCGGCATCGGCGAGCAGGTGGTTGAGCAGGGTGGTCTTGCCGGCGCCCAGATAGCCGCCGATCACCGTGACGGGGAGCGTCGCGGGGCTCATCGGGGCTCAGGCGGCGGCCGGGGCGCGGTAGACGCTCCTGCCTTCCTTGAACGTCTCCACCACGGCGATGTTCAGGATGTCGGCGGCGGGGACGGCGGTGGGATCGGCGTCGAGGATCACCAGATCGGCGAGCTTGCCCGGCTCGATCGTGCCCTTCTCGCCCTCCTCGCGGATCTGCCAGGCCGCCTCGATCGTGAGCGCCTTGAGCGCCTGCCAGGGGCTGACGCGCTCCTGGGGCCCGATCACCTCGCCCTTGCGCGAGATCCGCTCCACCGCCGTCTGCACCATCCGCATCGGCTCCACCGGCGTGACCGAGAAGTCGTTGTGGTTGGAGCAGCGGAGCCCCCTGGCGAGTGCCGAGGCCATCGGACTGAGGAAGAAGGCCCGCTCGCGGCCGAGGTTCTCCACGTGCACATCGCCCCAGAAGAAGGTGTGCACGGTGAAGAAGCTCGGCGTGAAGCCCAGCTCCACGTAGGCATCGAGCTGATCGGGCCGCACGAACTGGGAGTGCACGATCACCGTGCGCCGGTCCTGCTCGGCGGTGAGGCCCGCGGCGCGGGCCGCGTCGATCATCAGGTCGATGGCGGCATCGCCGTTGCAGTGGCAGAAGATCGGGATGCCCTTCGCGGCACTTGATCAGCAACAAACCTCCGCAGACCTGAGCCGCCGCTCCGGCTGCGGTTCGC
>JANWUR010000050.1 GCA_024958655.1 Cyanobium sp. FGCU6
CACCCTCTGATCAGGGCATTCGGGCCTCGGGTTTTACACCACGCAAAGGGACGCGACCGCCACACGGGCGCGCATACGGGTCAGCAGCTGCTGGCTGCGGCGATCCAGCCCTTCCCAGGGATGGGGATCCGGTCGTTCCTGCCGGGCCTGCAGGCCTTCGGCTCGAGTGGCCAGATCAACTACGGCCTGGCGGATCACCTGGCAGAAAGAACACAGCCAGGGGGTGTGATCGGGGTCACGACGACCCGCGTAGAAGTCCAAAGGGGAGCCTGCCCGGCGGCGCCAAGCGCACTTCCTGGTCGTCGAGGGGATTGCACTCGATGCGCGTGCTGCTGCGGGTGCTGCGTTGATAAGCCGCGTGGCGCAGGCGCAGGCTTTCGTCAGCCGGTAGGGGAAACAACTCCACCCGCCCCCGGGCATCCGCCACCGCGTACAGATCCTTCACCAGCGCGTCGCCGTAGCTGTAGTGGGGTGTCCAAGGTGGGGAGGCGGAACGCTTCATGGCCTACCCACTGATCGGCCACAGGTACACCAGCCCCGCCGGCTCCAGGCGGTGGGTCACCACCCGGTAGCTGGCTTCGATCCGTTTGGGCTCGCTGGCCAGCTCGGTGTCGATCGTTTCCAGCCGGCGTTGCCAGTGCTTCTGGTCGGAGGCGAGCTGGCGCCGCTCCCGTTCGCTCATCGAGGCGGGGTCCAGCTCTGGGATTTTCACCGCATCAGCCAGGCCAGTGATCAGCGGTGTGGCATCGGTCTTGGCGGCCTTGCGATCCAGCCTCGCGATCTCCTGGCTGCGCTGGCGAACGGTGTCGCGAATGCGTTGGCGTTGGTTGCGCAGCACCGTCTTCAGGGCTTCGGCTTCCTGCCGTCCTCGCTCCTGCAGCAGCTCCGTGGCAGCCTCCCGTGCCCGCTCGGCTTCCTGCTGCAGCTGGGGCAGCAGGGCCGACACATCGGCATCGGCGCCGCGCTGCAGATGGCTGGTGTCCAGTTCGGGACATGTGCCCGCGGCAGCCTCCTTGAGGGCCTGCTGCAGCAGGTCCCAGATCCGCTGACGCTGCTCGCGTCCCACCGGTTGCAGGGCCTGTTGGCGCTCATCACCCGGATGCCAGTCGGCCATCACCGTGATCAGTTCGTCGTGCAGCCGGGCCGCACCCTCGCCGAACAGCGACAGCCGGCCCAGCACGATCAGCCGCGGCTGCGGATCACGGCAGGGCACCACGCAGGCGCGCTTGAGCTCGTGATGCAGGAAGCCCTGGGCCAGGAAGCGGCTCAGCAGCCGCTGCACCAGCCGGTGCTCAAGGTGCAGGTGCACCGCTTCGGCGCTGAGGCGGCCGGGGTCGGAGAAGATCACCGGCCGCACCGGGTTGTCGCGGCGCCAGTCGCTGAGGAACGCCTTGGCAGGCTTCACGCCCCGCAGGCTGTCGAGGGTGGTGTCCCAGCTGCTGTCGCGGGTCTGGCTCACCAGCTCCTCGGGGTTGGCCAGGCGCCAGCAGGCCTGGCCGCGCTCCCGGCCCCGGCCAGGCGCTCGCCAGCCTGCTGGCCTGGGCCCGGGGGTTGGTGGGGGGCTGAACCGATCGCCGCATCCAGCTTGCCTGCCAGGCCAACACCAAGCCCGCTCCGCTGTGCCTGCGGCAAGGCTAAGAGGGTGCTGGCGAAGCCCCTAACCTTCACCCATCGCTGTACGGCCATTCGCCTTGCTCCATCACCTGCAGCTGAGCAACACCGGCCCGGCACCCGACCTGCAGCTGGAGCTGGCGCCACGGCTCAACCTGATCACGGGTGACAACAGCCTGGGCAAGAGCTTTCTGCTCGATGTGGCCTGGTATTGCCTCACCCGCCGCTGGCCCCAGGAGCTGAACCCAGGCCTGAACGGTGGTGCCATGGCTCAGCCCACGCAACGCAGCCAAGCGGCTGAGATCAGCTTCAGCGTGGATGGTGAAAGCGATCCGAATCAGGCCAAGACCTACCACTGCAGCTTCAATCTTGAAGAAGAAGCGTGGATCGGCCAGGCGGGCCGCCCTGTCAATCCTGGCTTGGTGGTGTACGCCATGGCCGATGGCGCCTTTGCCGTGTGGGATCCAGCGCGCAATGCCTGGAAGCGCAAAGGCGCTGTTGACACGCCTGAGAAAACCAGGGCCTACGTGTTCAGCAGCCGTCAGGTGTGGAGCGGCCTGCCCAATCCCCAATCCGATCTCGGCAGCCTCTGCAATGGCTTGGTGCAGGACTGGGCCAATTGGCAGCGGGAGAACGGCGAAGCGTTCAGCCAGCTCAGGGCCGTGCTGCACCGCCTCTCTCCCGATGCCGTGCGCCCTTTGCTGCCGGGGCCGCTGGTGCGGATCAGCCGCCAGGACACCCAGGACTACCCCACCTTGATGTCCCCCGCTGGCCATGCGGTGCCCTTGCCGCATTGGTCGTCCGGTGTGAAGCGCATCATCGGGCTGGCCTATCTGCTGGTGTGGGCCTGGCAGGAACACGTGAAGGCCAGCGACCTCCTGGCCCGGCCACCGGCCCGGCAGATGATCTTTCTTGTGGATGAGGTGGAAGCCCATCTGCACCCCACCTGGCAGCGGCGGGTGGTGAAGGCCCTGATGGACGTGGTCGACAACCTCAACCAGCACACCGCCATTCAGCTCCTGCTGGTGACCCACTCGCCGCTGGTGATGGCCTCCGTGGAGCCCTTGTTTGATCCCGAGCGTGATCGCTGGTGGGATCTCGATTGGTCGGAGGCCAACCAGCAGGTGGAGCTCACGCCGAGGCCTTTCAATCGCTACGGCGATGCCAACAACTGGCTGCGCAGCGAAGCCTTCGACCAAGCCGACACCGGATCGCTTGAACGCGAAGCCATCCTCAGGCGGGCGCGCCAGTTGATTCAAAGCGGTGCAGAGGCCAGCGCAGACGAAGTGGCTGCCATGCACAGCGAGCTGCAGTCGGTTCTGGGCGCCACGGATGTGTTCTGGAACCGCTGGCACTTCGAAGCCAGCAGGCATGGTTGGCAGCCGTGATTCCTGTACCCCTACCACCTGAACCTGCCAGCTTCAATGACAGGGTGCGACAGGAAGGTCTGGCGCATCTGCAAGAGCAAGGGCAAGATCCAGAGCAACCCGCTCCAAGGGCTCTGTTTGCCATGACGCGCATCATGACAAATGGCGGCGAACGTTCCTGCGAATATTGGCAACTGGCCAGAGAGGATTTACGACACGCCTATCACAACCGCTGTGTGTACTCGTGCTTTCAGATTGAAGTTGAAACCCTGGCGAGTGGAAAGCAAGTATCGATGCATTCAATCGATCACTTCAAGCCCATCAGCCTTAGCCCCGCTAAGGAGGCCTACAACTGGTCAAACCTCCGCTGGGCCTGGGGAGTCATAGATAATCACAAAGGAAACTCGCTCATTCCCGATGACCACGATCCAACTCGTTTGCAGGCCGATGCACTTATCCTCTCTGAAGATCCCAATGGCCTGCTGATCGTGGCCCCCAACCCTTGCCTGCCACCTGCCGAGCAGGCGCGGCTCGCCGACACTGTCGCCAAGCTCGGGCTGAATCAAGCCGCTGTTGCATTGGCCCGCACAAACTGCCGCAACGATTTCATCGCTTCAGCGCAGATCTACGGGCACGACTACATGGCGGCAAGGCAGCCTTTCGTCTACCGGTTCACGTTCGGCCTGTGGCAGGGCATGTAGACCGGGAATGCCTCAGCTCGCCAGGGCTGCCCCTGCTGAGAGCCGAACTGGTCTATTGGCTATTGGCGGCTTACCCCTCATCCGCTGAGCGGCCAGAAATCAACCAGCCCCACCGGCTGCAGCCGGTGGGTCACCACCCGGAAGCTGCTGAATGGTGCTCTATTTTCGCCTGAGACCTGATCCGGGCCCTTGTGGGCGCGGTGGTCTTCGACGCCAGCGACCCGAAGCAGGGCGCCAAGGCGGTGGGGCCCAGGGACTCGCCCAGCTCCGGGAGATCGCGGGTCCAGACCTGCAGGGTGGGCTCGTCGCGCTGCCGGCGCCACCACCAGGCCGCGGGGCTGCAGGTAACCCAGCCATTCCTTGTGGGCCTGCAGCTCGGGGTCGGTTTTGGGGGGGCGGCGGGGCATGGGTCAGTGGGTGGCCGGGGGTGTGGAGCCAATCCGGCTACGGTCAGTGCGGAAGCTGGAGATCACCGTGTCGTACAGGATCCGCCTGCTGCAGACCGACGAAGGCTGGTCGGCAAGCTGTCTTGATCTGCCGGGCTGCCACTCCCAGGGCGACAGCCGCGAAGAGGCCCTCGCCAACATCCGTGAGGCAATCGGCCTTTGGCTGGAAGTGGAAGCTGAGGAAGCCGGTGTGAAGCACGTGGAGACGCTTGAACTGTCCATCTGATGCCGCGCCTGCCAGGGATCAGCCAGAAGGAAGCTGTGCGGGTGTTCCAGAAGCTGGGCTATCGCGTCGTGCGGGAATCGGGGCATCTGATCCTCAGCAATGGCGAGCGGCGTCTGGTGATCCCGCGCCACGACCCGATCAATGCCATCACCATGGGGGCCATCGCCCGTGATGCGGGGCTCACGCCGCAGCAGTTTCGGGCGCTGTTGTCATGGGAGCGGTGGGGGGCGGCGGGGCATGGGTCAGGGGTGGGCTGGGGTGGGGATCCCCGGATCGCTACCGTCAGGCCAGTGCTTGGAGCCCAGCATGACCTCCCAGATCCGCTGGCGTGGACGAGGTGAGAGCGGGTGGGCGTCTCGTACCGCACAGTCTGACAACCGCTGCCCCAGGGGCAGCCGGCTGGTGCCACTGGCCATGGCTTTGTTCAAGTCGCTGGGCACAAAGTCCGCCGCTTGCTATAGCTTGATGACCTTAAGGCCCCTGGCAGCATATTACGCGCTAAGCCGGAAGCAATTCAACGGTGTTTCCCTGCCTATCCTGCCTTCGTACGGTATATCGTGATGGCAGTCAACCCTCGCTTGCAAACGCTCTGGGCAGAGGATCTCGACGGCTTAGCTGCTGAACTGAAGCGACAGGACACCTCGCAACTCATCGTACTGGGACCTGATGTTAGTTTTAGAGCCAACCCTGACAAGTGGCCAGAGAAAGTAAAGAAATTTTCTGTGGTGTACCAACTGCAGGAGGTCGTACCTGATCTGGTCCAGCGACTAGCGGCCGTTACCCAGCTGACAACCCTTTGGCTTGTGGGCACAGAGATCGGCGCGGAAGAAGTCTCATCCCTGGCGGCCCTCACCCAGCTCACCTCCCTCAGCCTGTGGGGCAACCAGATCGGTGCTGCGGGAGCGGCTTCGCTCGCGGCCCTCACCCAGCTCACCTCCCTCGACCTTTCGGCCAACGAGATCGGGGATGCGGGAGCGGCTTCGCTCGCGGCCCTCACCCAGCTCACCTCCCTCGACCTGGGGGGCAACGGGATCGGTGATACGGGAGCGGCTTCGCTCGCGGCCCTGACCCAGCTCACCTCCCTCGACCTGTCGAACAACGTGATCGGGGATGCGGGAGCGGCTTCGCTCGCGGCCCTCACCCAGCTCACCTCCCTCAACCTGGCGGGCAACGAGATCGGTGCTGCGGGAGCGGCTTCGCTGGCGGCCCTCACCCAGCTCACCTCCCTCAGCCTGTGGGGCAACAAGATCGGTGCTGCGGGAGCGGCTTCGCTCGCGGCCCTCACCCAGCT
>JANWUR010000007.1 GCA_024958655.1 Cyanobium sp. FGCU6
CACTCTTTGCTTCGCCGCCCCAAGCTCCTTGCCTGCCACTCAAGGGCAGCGTTAGAAGGATCAAACGGGGCAGAGCTGACGACGTCTTGACGTCAGGACGCTAGAGCGTTACGATGTACGCATGGATGAATCCAAGCGGGCCACCATCTATTTCGACGCAGATGTCCACCGTGCTCTGCGCCTGAGAGCTGCTGCATGTAATCGCTCAATATCGGAAATGGTCAATGAAGCGGTTCGCATGACATTGGCCGAAGATGCCGACGATCTGAGAGATGCTGATCAGAGGCAAGATGAAGAAAGTAATGGCTTTGAGGAGTTTGTAAGCAGTCTCAGAAGTAGTGGTCGAATATAGTCTTACCATCAAGCCATCAGCGGCCAAGGAGCTAAAGGCAATATCCGATTCAGCCACCTTGGCTCGGTTGGTCACAAAGATTAAATCATTGGCTTCTCTACCCAGGCCATCAGGATCTGAAAAACTGGCTGGAAGATCGAGCCTTTACCGTATTCGTCAGGGTAGCTATCGGATAATTTACTCAGTCGATGATCAGTCACGTATCGTTGATGTTGTTAAGGTAGGTCATCGAAGAGATGTCTACCGATGAATGGACCTTCTAACACCGCCATGCACCTGAGCCGCCACCGCATGGCCATCTACTTCGACGAGCATACCTTGCGGCCAGGTGATAGCAGCGTTAGACTTATCAGCAGCAGATACTGCCATAAACCGTCTAGACCCATGCCAAGCGGGGAAAGGATTCTTTTGGCGAGAAAAAGCCTTATTGCCATGGATCCGTTTCGACGCAGATTAAAGAATCTACTTCTACGATCAACTGATCATATTTAACTACTTTGGGTCGAGAAAGAGTGATGCAGAGATAGTTTACAACATCTTCTAACTGCGATTTAGGTATCTCCTTCTTTGTTATTTTCTTCATTTTTTCGTAAATGCTAGTGGCTTCAGAGAGACTTCGGAAGGTTGCCGCTCGCTCTTTTCTGAAGTCTTTGGGCCAGTCGTTTTCTTCTGATTGGAGATAATAGTACTGCGCTTCGGCAACAATCGAAGCCGCCCCAAAGATAATCGCTTTTCTCCCCTTGCCCTCATGCTGGAGTAGCCGACACATCGCCTTGTAGATCTTTGATCGTGCGAGAAGAATAAGTGCCTGATTCTGAATTTGGTTGGGGTAGCCCCTCACGAGTAGTTTATTAAGGAAGCCCCTAGCTTCATCATATCTGCCAAGTTTCTGTAAATAGGAGGGCAGCCTTAGATAAGTATCAATGCCATAGCTCACAGAAGAGTTCTCGATTTTCTTGTATGCCTCTATTAAGACTAGAACGGCTGCTGGCACGTTCCCATCTCGGTGGAGTTCTGTCGCAATCTTGAGGGTTTCGCTGGCTTGCAGTGACTGTACATAATCTATGATGGTGTCAGAATCTGTCCGAGTATCTATGATTGCACTCTCTGCAACTCCTATCCCCTCATCGGAGCAGATCCAGGCAATTCTATCGGTTTCATGAGGCTTGATCAACCCTTCACTTATAAGCTGGTTAACGAATGTCACGACATTCCCGCCAACTAAATGTCCATAATACTCAAGACCACTATAGTAGTCGATCATCTCTCTGGATAGAGGGGTATGGACAAACTTTTTTAGAAACTGTATCTGTCCTGCGGTCAGCCTTGGCTGCGGTTCGTTGGATTGTGTAGGGATGGTGGCATTGCCTCCGTCGAGTAATCGAGGATCAAGGGGTGGTGGGGGAGGTGGTGGCGGAATGCCCTGCACCGTTCGAGAAAGGCTTCCTTTATGTCGCTTGCATCGTGGGCATTCTGTTGCATGGCTGGGCAGTTCTTCCCCGCATTCGATGCAGATCATTGTTGCCACCCACCTGTTCTAGGATTACCTTGATTCTACTGATGCGTCGCTTGCCTGATGACTTTCGGCTGGCTCCGGCGGTTTCCGACTCTTGGGTGTTTGTCCTTGGAGAGTTTGAAGGAGCCAGTTTTGCTTGGCGACCACGATCGTGTAAAATGTGTTGAACCTGCTAGAGAAGCACAAACAGGGTGAGAGACTTTTCGATATGATCAACTTTTTCGAATCTGGCGGGATGGCCTTGATCCAAGCACACGATACTCGACGCCACCTTGAATGCAGTTATCAACTCCACCAAGTTCAACCATAGTTAGCACAATCCCAGATTGCACGAGTCATGCAGATATAACCCTAGAAAGTCTAACAATGCCATGCACCTGAGCCGCCTCCACCAGGCTATTTTCTTCGCCGAGCGCACCTTGCGTCCAGGTGATGGCAGCGTTAGCATAATAGAATCACTCGCTGAGTCAATGATGCAACAAGAACTCGAAGATCATTTCAAACAAGCTTGGGCTATTTACGAAGAAAGCTTCCCTGTCGATGAGCGACGCCCCTTGTTGGCACATTTGCAAACTCAGTCAGACTCGCGTTATTCGTTTATGCCTCTTCTTGGCGAAAACCGAATCGTGGTTGGAGTGCTTGGATTTTGGAGTTTCGAAGAATTCACTTTTATTGAGCACATTGCGATCTCTTCGTCTTGCAGAGGGTGTGGCATTGGAACGTCTACTGTTAAACAGCTTCAGGATGCGGCCCAAATGCCTCTGATACTCGAAACTGAACTGCCGGAAATGAATATTCATGCACCTAAGCGAATACGTTGGTATGAGAGCCTAGGGTTTCATAGTAACGAACAGGAGTATTATCAGCCGGCCTATGCCATGCATCAAAATCCAGTCCCTTCCAGAATCATGTCATATCCTCATAAGCTCTCGCCTACAGACTTTCAATCTGTCAGGGAGACCCTGTACTCACAGGTTTACCATTATGTGCTTAACAAGTGATCGCGCCAGAAATTGGGCTTTTCGTCTCTCCGGTGCGGACTTGATCGGCATCGATTTGGCTGTTTGATCCGGAAATCAGCCCATGGCTCTGGAAAACTGGCCCGTGGGCTGGTTTTTCTGCAGACTCCTAAACAGACACTGTCACCACGGCCGTCACCATGACCCGCTGTCAGCCCCGCTTTCCGGTGGGATTGCCTCCGTCACCGATGCCGGTGGGGGCACCGGTTTCATTATCGTGGGACACCGGTTGCTGACGAGCGCCCCGCCGTGCTTCTGCCATCGGTTGCGACAGTGCTGCCCTCAAGCGCCGGTGGATCGCTGCGATTGCCCCACGGCTGATCTCCACCCGCAGCAGCTGATCCAGCAGCGCCTCCTCTTGCTGAAACTCAACGGAAAGGCGCTGCCCAGGAGACCCACCAGGGCACTGAGACGGGGGCTGTATGCACTGCCCTCCATATCCCCCCGAAACGACCCGCAGGTGCTGGTGGAACTGCAGGGGCAGACCCAGCGGTGCAGCCGGTGCACGATCACCTCTCCTCCTGAGACACGACCGGGATTCAAGCCGCCGTCAAGGGTTCAGCAGGCTCGATGCTCCTGCTCAGCCGTCCCGGCCTCTGGACGGATACGGCTGGGCCAAGGCAACCCAGCCCATCCGCCTGCCCCCCTTTGGCGCAGGTCAGGCTCGGTGATCAGGGCCGGCATCACGGCCAGCATCCAGCAGGCGGTCGATCTGGTCGAGGGCCTCATCCAGCGGCGCGATTGCCCCGGCCACGGCGGCATCGGTGGCCTCGCTGCTGGGCCACTGGGCATCCACCTGCCGCTGGAGGTGGCGCAGGCCGCCGTCGATCTGCTCCAACCGGGTGGAGAGCGCCAGCAGGCGAGCCTCGCGGGCGTCCATGCCGGAGCGGGCCGCCTCGAGATTGCGCTGCAGCTGGTCCACCAGGCGCTGCCGCTCGCGCTTCAGGGTGGCGGACGACTCCCGCCGCAGCTCTTCGCGCGCGCGGTCCAGCCGGCGCTGAAGATCGTCGACCGAGAGGAGGATGCCGCCGCCGGATTCCAGCAGCGGTCGCCGCTGGGCGATCCGCTCGGGCAGCCCCCGCAGGCGTTCGCAGCAGAGCTGCACCACACCGAGGGGCTCCAGATGGGAGGCGTCCTGAAAGCGCGCCACCGCCTCGCTGCTCAGAAGCTCGGCCTGGAGGGCCAGCTGGGAGGCCCGCTGCAGGGCCGCCTCGATGCCGGCGGCGACGCGACTGTCGCGCAGCCGCTCCCCCCGCCGGCTGTGGCGGGAGCGCAGCTGCGCCAGACCCAGGCCGACCACCACCGCGATCAGCACGGAGAGCGGCAGCCCCAGAGCGGTCAGCCGGTTGAGGGCCACGAGCAGCACCCCGGCGGCCGCCACGGCCCCCGGATCATCGAGCGGGTTCACCAGAGCGGAGCTGGGCCGTGCCATCAGAAAGCCAGCTGCAGCTGTTCCATGCGCCTGCGGATGCTGTCGGGCGTGCCCTCCACGAATTCGCCGCCGTTGCTCTCGGCGATCCGGCGCAGGATGCCGGCGTCGTAGCCGCCGCCCTCGCCGTAGCCGATCGTGAACACGCCGATGCGTTCATCGCCGGCGAAACCGCTGCGCTTCAGGTCGGCTTCAAGGGTCTGCAGCGAGCGGAGGGAGCCGGAATCGACGCCATCGGTGAGCACCACCACCGCCAGGATCTCACCGGGCCGGCGGGTGCGTCGCAGCCAGTCGCGACCGGCCGCCACCGCGTCATACAGGCGGGTTTCACCCCCCGCCTGCAGGCTGGCCACGAACGCCGCCGCCTGCTGCGCTCCGGCGGAGCCTCCGCGCAGCACCACCGGATCGCGCAGATCGCTGTCGAAGTCGATCAGCCCCACCACATCGCGCGGTCCGATCTGGGCCAGGTAGGCCTGCAGGCTGCGCTGGGCCGAGGGCAGCTTGTTGCCGGCCATCGAGCCCGAGCTGTCCACCACCAGGGCCACGCGCGAGGGCTTCTTCACCTGATCGCGCCACAGGCTGATGAGCGCCTCCACCACCGCTGGCCGTGGCGCCCGCAGCGAGTCGTAGACGGCGCGGGGATCGGCGCCGTAGGCCGCCGTGATCCGCTCCATCGGCACCGCCGGGTTCGCCGGCCGCAGCCCCTGCCCGGCGGCGAGGCGCTGCAGGGCGGGCTGCTGCAGACGCTCGATCAGCAGCAGGGCCGCCTCCCGTTCCTGGGCCGACACCCAGGGAGCGGTGGGCAGGATGGCGCGCATGGTGCTCGAGTAGGTGGCCCGGGGGTAGACCGCCACGAAGGCCTCCTGGCCGGCTTCGCGGCGGCCGTTGGCCGCCACCACCGACGACTCGTACACCGAGGCCACCGAGGCCCAGAACACCCCGTTGCGCTGCATCGCCCGCGCCAGTTCATCGGTGGAGCTGCCGTAGCGGGTCACGTGCTTCTGGATCGCCGCGATCGCCGCCGCATGGGCCTGCACGTCGGCCAGCTCCAGCTGCTCAGGCCGCTTGCCCGCCACCTCCGCCGCCATCGCCACCAGGGTCTGCAGACCGGAATTGGAACGGGTCGGCGCGGTCTGCACGAAGCGGATCGGCTGGGGCGGCGCCGCCGGATCGAGCTGCTGATGGCTGTCGGCGCGGGCCAGGGCCAGGAACGGCTGGGGCCGCCGCAGCCCGTTCGCCAGGGGGGAGGTGGTCATCAGCACCATCGGGCTGCTGGCCAGGGCGGGGGCGTCGGCGGTGGCGGGAATCAGGCTGCGGCCTGGAGCGAGGGCCTGGAGGCGATGGCGCAGCAGCTCCTGGTAGATCTCCCCGTCCACCGACAGCAGGGTGGGAATGCGGGCCTCATCGGCCTTGCCGCCACCCTGCAGCACCGCCCGGGCGTGGCTTTCCATCTCGCTCACCACATCGCCACTGCCGGCCGAACGGCACTGCAGCCGCACGCGGGTGCCATCGGCGAGGCGGGGCGGATCGCGCTCGATGGCGGCGGCCGCCTCCTGGCAGAAGCCGGCGAGGGCACTGCCCACCAGCATCGTGATCGTGAGCTGCGGGCCCGCCGGCAGAAGCCCACAGCCGGCCAGCAGCGTCAGGAGGGCCAGGGAGGCCAGCGGGGCCACGGCACGGGCCGGAAGGGTGGCCATGGAGGCGCCATGGATCGCCCCTATTGTGCGACGGCACGGCCGCATCCGGCTGTCGCCAACGTCTCCCGGCCTCCCGCGGTGTCCTCGATCACACGCCGCCGCGCGCTCTCCCTCGGCATCGCCACGGCCGCATTGGTTCTGGCGGCGGCCCCCCTGCCCGGCCTGCGCCGTTCGCTGCTGGTGGCGGTGGGCTCGGAACTGGAGCAGCCGCTGGCCGGGATCGAGCCGCTGTTCGAGCGGCGCCATCCGGGCATCGATCTGCGCTGGGAGGTGCAGGGCGCCCAGGACATGGTGAACCGGAACCTGGAGGAAGGCCCGGAGCGCGCCCGGGTGCTGATCCCCGCCAACCGCGACCAGCTGCAGGCCTTCGCGGCGGCAGCGGCGGCCCGGGGCGACGGTGCTCCGTTCCAGGCAGAGCCGCGGCCGATCGCACGCACCCTGTTGGTGGCGGTGGCCTGGCCGGAGCGGGCCGATCGGTTGTTTCCGCAGGGACCCTTCTCCTGGGCGCGGTTGCGGCGGGCGGCTGAGGCGGGGCAGTGGACGGCCCTGGGGGGGCCGGAAGCCTGGGGCAGCTTCGATCTGCGGGTCACCGACCCGCTGCGCTCCAATTCCGGCCAGCTCACCCTGGCGCTCTGGAGCCGCGATCAACCGGCCCCGGCCGCGGTGGCCCTGCTGAAACGGGCGGTCTACCGGCCGGCCCGCTCCACCGACATCCTGCTGCGGGAGTTCATCAGCGGCGGCCCCAACGACGGCGATCTGGCGATGGTGTACGAGGCCGCCGCGCTGATGCGCTCCGTTGAGGCGGGGCGGCGCTGGCCGGGGGGCTACCGGCTGCTGGTGCCGGATCCCACGGTGGAGATGGTGCTGGCTGCGGCGGTGCTGCGCGGCGAAGGCAGCGGCAGCCCCGCCGATGGCGAGCGCTTCGTGGCCTTCATGGCCGGGCCGGAGGCGCAGGCGGTGCTGCAGGCGGCCGGCTTCCGGGGGCCCGATGGCCGGGGCGGCAGCCCGGCCGGCAACCAGGTGCGCCGCCTGCCCCCTCCCGAGCGTGCCCAGCTCGATGAGCTGCTGCGCCTCTGGCAGCAGGCGGGCTGAAGCTGCGGCTCACTGGAAGGCGTGGATGGGGGGCTGGCCGGGATCAGCAAGGAAGCGCCCGCCGAACACACACATGCCCCAGCGGCCGGCGCCGTGGCCTGCCGGATCGGTCGCCACGGCCTACCATCCGCCCAGTCTGGCCGGGTCGCTGACCTCCTCCCCCGCCACTACGCTGCCGGCGCGACCCTCCTGGCGTGAGCGGGGAGCCCTCCGCCTCTCTGCGCTCCTGGCGGCCGGGGTGGGGGCTCTGGCGCTGCTGGGCCAGCAGGCTGAACCGGCTGCCAGGGCCGTTCCGCCGGCGGACGCTCCCAACGGCGCCCTCACCATCGGCGCGGTGATCGCCCTGACGGGCAACGCCAATCTCTATGGCCAGGATCAGCGCGTGGGCCTCAGCCTGGCCCGTCAGTGGGCGCAGAGCCGGCCGCGGCAGCCCGGTGAGCCGCCCCTGCGCCCGCTCCACTTCCAGCTGCAGGACGGCGGCAGCGATGAGGCCACCGCCATCGCCGGTTTCAACCTGCTGATCCGGCAGGGGGTTCTGGCCCTGATCGGCCCCACCCTCTCGCAGCAGGCGTTCGCCGCCGACCCGATCGCCCAGCGCCGCGGCGTGCCGGTGGTGGCCCCGTCCAACACCGCCAGGGGGATCCCCCAGATCGGCTCCTTCATCAGCCGCGTCTCGGCCCAGAGCTCGGTGATCGCGCCGCTGTCGATCAGCGAGGCCCTCAGGCGCGATCCACGCATCCGGCGGGTGGCTGTCTTCTACTCCCAGGACGACGCCTTCAGCACCTCCGAAACGGCGATCTTCCAGCGCACCCTGCGCGCCCGCGGCCTGACGCCGGTGTCGGTGCAGCGCACCCAGCTGGCCGACAACGACTTCCAGATCCCGATCACCGCCGCCCTGCAGGCCGATCCCCAGCTGGTGGTGATCTCGATCCAGGCGGTGGGGGGCGGCAACCTGGTGCGGCAGCTGCGCGAACTCGGCTACCGCGGCCCGATCGTGGTGGGCAACGGCATGAACACGGCGAACATCTACCCGATCTGCCAGCGCTGGTGCGACGGCATCCTGATCGCCCAGGCCTACAGCCCGGAGCTCGACACCCCGATCAACCGCCGCTTCCGGGAGCTGCTGCGCCGCAGCAGCCCGGACCACGCCCCCTCCCAGATCACCGCCCAGGCGTTCACGGCCTACCAGGTGCTGTTCGAGGCGGTGCAGCGGCTTCAGCGGCGCGGCGGCCTGCAGAGCGTCAGCCTGGGTCAGGCCCGCAAGGCGTTGATGGCGGAGCTGCTCGCCGGAACGTACGACACCCCGCTCGGGCCGATCCGTTTCACGCCCGATGGTGAGCTGGTGCAGGGGCGGTTCTACGTGGCCGAGGTGCGGATGGATCCCGGCGGCCGCAGCGGCCGCTTCGCCCTGGTGCGCGAGACCGCTTCCGGCGACGGGGCCCAATGATCGACGCCGTTCTGCAGACCCTGCTCAACGGGGCCGCCAGCGGTGGCGTCTATGCCCTGGTGGCCCTCGGCTACACCCTGGTGTTCTCCGTGCTCGGGGTGATCAACTTCGCCCTCGGGGCCCTGTTCTCCCTGGGGGGCTATGTCACCTACCTGCTGATGGGCGGTCGCATCAGCGCCAACGGCGCTCTGCCGGGCTGGGGGCTGCCGCTGGGTCTTCCCTTCACACCGGCCCTGCTGCTGGCGGCCCTGCTCACCGGGCTGGCCTCGCTGCTGGTGGAGCGTCTCGCCTTCGCGCCCCTGCGCCGCCGCGGGGCCGAGCCGCTGCTCTACCTGATCACCAGCCTGGGTGCCGGCCTGGTGCTGGTGAACCTGCTGCAGATGCTGATGGGTGCCGAGGGCTACGCCTTCCCCGCCACCGCCCTCGCGGGCCTGCCCGATGCGCTGCAGGTGGCCGGCGCCCGCATCCGCAGCGTGCAGGTGCTGCTGCTGGCGGTCTGCACCGCGGCGGTGATCGCCCTCACCCTCTGGCTGGAGCGCAGCCGCAGCGGCCGCGCCCTCAAGGCCGTCGCTGAAGACGCCACCACCGCCCGGCTGCTGGGGATCGACAGCGAGGCGATGCTGCGGCTGGCCTTCCTGCTCAGCGGCGCCCTGGCCGGCCTCGGCGGCGGCCTGATCGGCGTGAGCATCAGCCTGCCGGGGCCGTACATGGGCATCGGCTACGGCCTCAAGGGGCTGGCGGTGCTGGTGCTCGGCGGCCTCGGCAGCGTGCCGGGCGCCATCGCCGGTGGTCTGCTGATGGGGCTGGCGGAGGCGCTGGTGCCCGCCGACGCCTCCGGCTGGCGCGATGCCCTGGCCTTCGCGATCCTGTTTCTGGTGCTGCTGCTGCGTCCACGCGGCCTGCTGGGCCGGCGGCAGGTGGAGAAGGTGTAGCCCGATGGCCTTCACCGCTGCGGGAGGAACCCGGTGATCGACCACGGCCTGCTGGTGCAGATGCTGATCGGCGCCCTGCTGGGGATCTCGGTGTATCTGCCGCTGGCCACCGGGCAGCTGTCGCTGGCCACGCCGGCCTTCTATGCCGTCGGCGGCACCCTGGCGGCCCTCCTCTCCACGCGCTGGGCGGCCCTGGGGGCGAGGGTCGACGGCAGCTTCCCTCTGCCCTCCTTCCTGCTGGAGCTGGTGCTGGGTGGCGCGCTGGCGGGCCTGCTGGCCCTGCTCGTGGGCCGGCTGGTGCTGCGCCTGCAGGGGATCTACCTGGCCATCGCCACCATCGCCCTGGTGGAGATCGTGCGGGTGGCGATCCTCAACCTGCCCTTCACCGGCGGCGCCGTGGGCATTTTCGGCATCCCCCAGCCCTTCCCCACCGCCGCCGGCTACCTGCCGCCCGCCCTGGCGCTGCTGCTGCTGGCGGGGTGGGTGTGCCAGCGGCTGGAGGTGATGGCCCTGGGCCGGGCGATGGCCGCCGTCCGCGAAGACGAACTGGCGGCGCGCTGCATGGGCATCGCCACCACCCGGGTGAAGCTGAGCGCCTTTGTGCTCAGCGCCGTGCTGGCCGGCAGCACCGGGGCCCTGGCCGCCCACTTCCTCAACACCTGGAATGCCCGCCAGGGCAGCTTCGACACCGCCGTCACGATGCTGGCCTTCGTGATCCTGGGGGGATCGCGCAGCTGGCTGGGGCCGGTGCTCGGCGGCCTGCTGCTCACGGCGCTGCCGGAACTGCTGCGGCCCGTGGGCGATGTGCGGCTGGTGCTGTTCGGCCTGGTGATCCTGCTGGGTCCGGCGCTGTTTCCCCAGGGGCTGGTCACACCGGCGCTGCTGGAGCGCCTGGGCCGCTGGGGTGAGGGGAGCCGGCCATGAGCGTCGCGCCGCCGCTGCTGGAACTCGATGGGCTCAGCTGCCGCTTCGGCGGCCTGGTGGCCCTCGATCAGGTGAGCTTCGCCGTGCAGCCGGGGGAGGTCTTCGGCCTGATCGGCCCGAACGGCGCCGGCAAGACCACCCTGTTCAACCTGATCTCCGGCCTCACCGCCGCCAGTGGCGGCGCGGTGCGCTGGCGGGGCGAGCCGATCGACGGCCTGGGCCCGGAGCGGATCAACCGGCTCGGCATCGCCCGCACCTTCCAGAACCTGCGCCTGTTCGACAGCCTCACCCTGCGCGAGAACGTGCTGGTGGGCCTGCACCGCGAGGCCCGCGCGCCGCTGCTGCAGGCCCTCAGCGGCAACGCCGGCTTCCGGGCCCGACAGGCCGCCCTCGAGCACCGGGCCTCCGAGCTGCTGGCCCTGTTCGACCTCGACGGCCGCGCCGACGACTCCGCCGCCAGCCTCTCCTACGGCGATCGCCGGCGGCTGGAGATCGCCCGGGCCCTGGCCACCGGCCCCGCGCTGCTGCTGCTCGACGAACCGGCCGCCGGCATGAACCCGGCCGAGAAGGAGGAGCTCTGCGCCCTGATCGCCAGGCTGCGCGAGCGTTTTCAGCTCACGGTGCTGATCATCGAGCACCATGTGCCGCTGATGATGCGGCTGTGCGACCGGCTGGCGGTGCTCAACTTCGGCCGGCGCATCGCCCTGGGCACCCCCGAGCGGGTGCGCCACGATCCGGCCGTGATCGAGGCCTACCTGGGTGGTGTGGCCGATTCGGGAGGATCGCCATGAGCGCCGCCCACGGCATCGGTGCGGGCGCCGGCCCGGCGGCGACTCCGCTGCTGGAGCTGCAGGGGCTGGTGGTGCGTTACGGGGCCGTCACCGCCGTGCGGGGCCTGGATCTGCAGGTGCGGCCCGGGGAGCTGGTGACCCTGCTGGGCGCCAACGGCGCCGGTAAGACCACCACCCTGCGCGCGATCTCCTCGCTGGTGCCGGTGGCTGCGGGGCGGGTGCTGTGGCAGGGGGTGGAGCGCACCGGCTGCCGCACCGAAACCACCGTGCGCCTGGGGATCGGCCACTGCCCCGAGGGCCGGCGGGTGTTGAGCCGCCAGAGCGTGGCGGCCAACCTGGAGCTCGGGGCCTGGCTGCGGCGCGATCGCGACGGCATCGCCGCCGACCGGGAGCGCTGCTACACCCTGTTCCCGCGGCTGGCGGAGCGCCGCCACCAGCTGGCCGGCACCCTCTCGGGCGGCGAACAGCAGATGCTGGCGATCGCCCGGGCGCTGATGGGCCGCCCCACCCTGCTGCTGCTGGATGAACCCAGCCTGGGCCTGGCGCCGAAGCTGGTGGCCGAGGTGATGGCCACCCTGGCGGAGCTGCACCGCGGCGGGCTCACGATGCTGCTGGTGGAGCAGAACGCGGCCGCAGCACTGGAGATCGCCGACCGGGGGGTGGTGCTGGAGAGCGGCGCCGTGCAGCTGGAGGGGCCCGCCGCCACCCTGCGGGCCGACGCCGCGCTGCGCGACTCGTACCTCGGGGCCGGCTGACAGCTAGCGACCCATGCATCCGCTGTTCAGTTCCCGGTATGGACATCCCCGATTCGGACAACGGAGTAGTCGTGAATCATTCGGGCGCTCCGACCTGGGGTCACCTACCGCTTGGGTCCCTTCCGTGTGAAGGACAACGCAAGCCTCTGGATCGGACGACACCCTGGTGCCGCTCTCCCCCCTGCAGGTGCTTGACAAGCAACGCATTGCTGAAAATACGTGGGATCGCCGCGATGTCAGCGTCGACAGCGCCTCCCCCCCATCCCTGAAGCCTGAGGCCAGCACCGGAACCACCAGGACCGTCGTGGATCGGCCGGTTGCCGCCGTGGTGACCAGGCCCCACTCGAGTCTCAGGGCAGTCCGCTGATCCATGGGGGCAGGTTGGGCCGCGCGCTTCCGGATCCATCGGCACAACAAGGACTCCCCCATCCCTGCCCGATGTACCAATCGGTCAGTGCCACTGCAAATCGGGTAACGGCAACCACACTGATCGGCAGGTTCAGGAAGCGTCGCTGCGCTTGGCGCTGCTGATCAGCGGAACCGAGCCTGGCTTTCGATCCGCTCGGTCTCCCGCTTGTGGATCTGGCGACCGCGATGTCACTGCGCAAGACAGACCGATAACTTACGACAAGTTCAACAGTCAAGACGACATGCGCCGGGAGTGCTTTTTCCTCGAACTCCCGCCGCCGGTGGAGGCGATGGCTGCCTGGCCCCACGTGGTGATCGTGGGCGGCGGTTTCGCCGGCGTCAAGGCGGCGCTGGCGCTGGCAGGGGAACCGGTGAGGGTCACCCTGATCGACAAGCGCAACTTCAGCCTGTTCCAGCCTTTGCTCTATCAGGTCGCCAGCGGTCTGGTGTCCGAATCCGATGTGGCCACGCCCCTGCGCCACCTGCTTGAGCGGGCCACCAATGTGCAGGTGCTGCTGGGCGAGGTGACCGATCTCGATCCCCAGGGCCGCGAGGTGGTCTTCAATGACAAATGCTATCGCTACGACCATCTGATCCTGGCCGCCGGCTCGGGCAGCAGCTATTTCGGCCATGAGGAGTGGCGCCCCCAGGCGCCGCCGATGAAGATCCTCGAGCACGCCGATGAGATCCGCAGACGTCTGCTTTCGGCGTTCGAGGAGGCGGAGCAGACCCCCGATCAGGAGCGGCGCCGCTTCCTGCAGACCGTGGTGGTGATCGGTGGTGGCCCCTCGGGCTGCGAGCTGGCGGGCTCCCTCAGCGAACTGTCGCAGCACAGCATCCGCCGCTTCTTCCGCCAGGTGGACCCTGCCCACAGCCGCATCGTGCTGGTGGACCCGGGCGATCGCGTGCTGAGGGCCATGGATCCCTCCCTGTCGGCAGCGGCCGAGGGCTACCTGCGCAGCCGCGGCGTCGAGCTGTTGCTGGGCGGCAGGGTGCTGGCGATCGAGCCTGGCAAGGTCAGCATCTCTGTTAAGGGGCCTGAGGGTAGCGAGCCGCAGCAGCACGTCATCGAGGCGGCCACCGTCTGCTGGACCGCCGGAGTGCGCGCCTCCCATCTCGGCAAGCTGCTGGCGGAGCGCAGCGGCTGCACGGTCGACCGCGGCGGCCGCGTGGTGGTGGAGCCCGACTTCTCGATTCCCGGCCATCCCGAGATCCGCGTGGTGGGAGATCTCTGCAGCTACAGCCACACCGCCGATGGCAAACCGCTGCCGGGCATGGCGGGGCCGGCTGTACAGATGGGTGGCTGGGTTGCCCGCGACATTCTGGCGAAGGTCCAGGGATGGGAGCATGGGGCCTTCCGCTGGCTGGATCTGGGCAGCATGGCTGTGATCGGTCCCCTGTTCGCCGTCGCCGATCTGCGCGGCCTGAAGGTGGCCGGAAAACTCGGCTGGCTGCTTTGGGGGGTGGCGCACCTGGGCTTCATGCCGGCGATGGAGAACCGCTTCACACTGCTGATCAAGTGGCTTTGGTCGATCGGCATGGGCGAGCGGTCCTCGCTGCTGATCACAGGCCGTCCCAACCAACACATGGATGTGGAGGTCGGGCTGGAGAGCTTCGAAGCGCTGAGCCTCGCACCGCGTGAGCCGCAGGACAGCTCCCCCGCTGCCTGAGCGACATGGCAGGGGAGGCTTGGCGATCACCATCACAGATCGCACCAACGAGATGCGCGCCCTCAACCTGGCCCGCAACACCGGCGTGATGCTCAACGGCGGCCTGACGGTCTATCGACCGACAGCCCGCATGTTGTCCACCTCGGCTCCGGGAACAGCTGTTTGGTGCGCAACGAAGCCCAGGCTTCCGTGTTCCGTTACCTTCCTGGTCCCATCGCTGGGCACGGGAGGGAACTGACACACAGCCAGGAGGCGGTTTCAGCTCGACCGGTTTTCAGCCGGAGCCTGGCTCAGAGGCTCAGGGAGCTCAGCAGATCGGCGATCAGCAGGTTGTCCAGCGAGACCAGGCCACCACCACAGCCGATCAGCACCAGGCACATCACCACATACATGGCGGCCTTCTCCCAGCTGGGGGGCTCACCGACGCCCATCGGCCCGGCGTAGTCGCCTTCCGGAATCTGATAGGGATCCGGGGCGATGAACGGGAAGCCGGAGCTGATCTCCATCACCACCGCATAGCCCATCGACACCAGGATCGCCAGAGCCGCCAGCGGGGTCAGCAGTCCGGGGATCAGCGCGATGCCGGCGCCGAACATTGAGAAGGCCGACAGGAAGCAGAGCCATTTCGGCGTCTTCATCGCCGTGGCCCAGGTGGCAAGGTTGCGCAGCTTCGGCCAGCCATGGCGGATGAAGCAGATGCCGGTGAACACACGCAGCACCAGCAGCATCACCTGACTGATCGTCGAGGGATGGCTGGGAACCAGTAGCTCCACCACGGTGACATCCATTTCGAATCCTCTGGATCGGTCGCAGCCTATGGAGCCCCGGCCCAATGCACACCCCGCCTGCCATGAAGTGCGGATCTGCGGTTGGCTGAACGTCAGCGGCAGACCAGCTGCAGACGGTGTCCGTCCGGGTCTGCCACCTGCAAAGCGCGGCTCCAGTTCTCGCCGAGGCAGCCCTCAAGATCGAGGATTCCGCCCGAGATCAGGTGGCCGCCACTGGCCCCCACGCCCGCAGCGACGCGCTCGAGGTCGTCGACCTCCAGGCGGATCTGCCAGTGCCAGAGATCCTGAGCAGAGAAATCGGCCGGTTGGGGACGACCGTCCGTGGGCACGCGGTAGGCCAGCGCCTCAATCCCCATTCCCTCGGAGGCGCGCCAGGCATCGATCTGTACCTGCGCGTCCTGCAGGCCATCGAGCAGCTCCTGCTCGGGACCGCTGTTGATGCCCCCCCCTCCGTGGCGCAGCCCCAGCAGATCGCCATAGAAGCGGGCCGTCCGCGGCGGATCGGAGACGCCGATGGCGCTGTGGTCGATGCCCAGCACAGGCACCTTGGCCAGCTGATGCCAGCGGGCGTCACCCTTGTCGGGCGGGAACTGGAGCAGTTCGAGCGGATGGCCGTCGGGGTCATGCAGCTTGAAGGCGACGATGCCGGCGGCGGCGCTGTTCCTGTCCGGCAGGCGCTGGGGGCCCTCGCTGCTGATCGGCAGCAGCGCCCTGGCCAGGATCTGCTCCTGGAGGGCCGGTGCCACCGCGTCGATGGCGGGCACCACCAGGCAGATGTGCTGGAACCAGAGATCGTTGCTGCGCGAATCGGCGGGCACGGGCCTGCCGGGGCGGTGCGGGCCGCCATCGAGCACCTGGGTCAGCTCCAGCTGCTCCGAGCCGATCGCCAGGATCTGGCGCCGCAGCCGTGCCCCCGCCAGCCCCACCAGCGCGCAGTAGGCATCGGCATCGTGATCCACGACCGCATGCCGTCGGCAGCCGAGCCATCGCTCGAACCAGCCGGCCAGGGCTGTGGTTTCTGAGCAGGTGAAGCCGACGCTGTGGATGTGTGGACGATCCATGAACGGCGCCGGCGGCCTGCGGCGGTGAAACAGCTGCGCGGACCGTACCGGTGGCCTGGCCAGCTGTCAGCGTGAGGCTTCCCAGCGGCCTTTGTCGCGTGACGGCCGTTGGACAGCGCATCGGCCTTCCCAGGGCTGGAACTGATGACCCATCAAGCCGCAACTTGATGACCCATGAGGCTCCACAACACAGGCCCGCAGACAGATGAAGGCCTGCTGTACAGGCCTGATTGCGCCGGATTCCTGGACTCAGGCGTCACGTCAGGGAGTAATGGGGGTCATCAGCAGGCTGGAAACGCGTGCCCGACACCCGCTCCTGAGGAGCGCCTCAGCTGCCTCCGCGGCATCTGCCCGCCTGCGACCGGGGAGGCGCCTGTGTCCGATCGCCGCTTCTTCTACCGCAGCCGGTGGCTGGGCCCCGCCGGGCTGCCAAGCTTGCCGAGGTTGCAGCGTCATCGCTCCGCGGCGTGCCGCCGCAGGGTGCTCACGTCGCCCGGCCCCCTTTCTCCCCGTTATGACGTCCATCGAAACCATGCTGAGCGGCAAGGTCGCTCTGATCACCGGTGCCAACAGCGGCATCGGCAAGTCGATCACTGAAGTGATGGCCGCCCGCGGCGCCGCCGTGGCGATCAACTACCGATCTCACCCCGATGCGACCGAGGCGATGGTGGCGGCGATCACCGGGGCGGGCGGTCAGGCGATCGGTGTGCAGGCCGACATCGGCCACCCGGACGAGCTTCAGCGCATGGTGCAGCAGACGATCGATCACTACGGTCGCATCGACGTGCTGGTCAACAACGCCGGCCTGGAGACCCGGACCTCCCTGCTCGACACCACCCCCGAGCAGTACGACAACGTGATGAACGTCAATCTCAAGGCGGCCTTCTTCGCGACCCAGTACGTGGCCAAGGACATGATCGCCAAGGGCATCAAGGGCCGCATCATCAACATCTCCTCGGTGCATGAGGACTGGCCGATGCCCGACAACACCGTCTACTGCCTGTCCAAGGGCGGCATGCGGATGATGACCCGCACCGCTGGCCTGGAGCTGGCCAAGAACGGCATCCACCTGGTGAACGTGGGCCCCGGCGCCGTCGCCACACCGATCAACGACGTGACGATGAACAACCCGGAGCTGTTGGCCAAGCTCAACGCCGCCATCCCGGTGGGCCACATGGCCAGCCCCGATGAGATCGCCTCGGTGGTGGCCTTCCTGGCCAGCGATTTCGCCAGCTACATCACCGCCACCACGATCTTTGTCGATGGCGGCATCATGCAGAGCAGCCCGGGGCTCTGAGCGGCGCCAGCCAGGAGGCGTGCGCTGCGCGGCGATCGCCACTCACCACTTCTGTCGCGCCGAGCCCGCCTGCTGGGGTCCTTCCTGGGGAGGCTCAGCCGCCTGCGCACCCTGCGCCAGGGGCTGTCCTGGAGGCAGATCTGCGCGCCGCGGTTTCAGCAGGCCCAAGCCCCAGCCCCCTGGACAGCTGCGGGCGCTGTTCCCCCAGTCCTCTCGCCAGCGCGCTTGTGTTCCCCCCGCCGGTGAGGCGGCCCGTGCCGGGGCAGACCGGTTCCGATCCGGCGCCGGGTCCGCAGCAATCGCGGCCGGCCGTAGCTACGTTGCCGTCAGCCCGCTGCCGTAGGCGGGCAACCTCCTGCCTTTAGATCTCCGGTGTTGTCTCCCCGTGCGTCGCTCCGAGCCGCTCGCAGCTAACCTCCACCCGCAGGCGCTTGACCAGGACCACGAGGGAGCGAGGTTCCAGGGTCAGAGAGTCCGCCTCCAGAGGCAGCAGGTCCGGCCAGGCCAGGATGTCCTCAGGACTTGGGCGCGCCGTGTCGATCCAGCGGCACCAGCACGCTTCGCCGCCATCGGCGGGCGGCAGCCGGAAGCTGAGTGGCTGCCACCAGGCATTCACCATGGCCTGCAGGCGATAGCGGCCTGATACGCCGCTGATCGTCACAGCGAAGGAATGGGAGTCGTCGCCCCAGTCGGGCTGGTTCGGTTCGATGCCGTGCCAGCGCACTTCGGTGCGTTCCAGGTTCTCGCTGAGGCTGAGGGTCTCCCCGTCGACCACCACATCGCGGCAGAGGCGATAGGCGAGCAGCAGCTTCACGAAGCGATGCAGATCGGCGTTCGCCTCCAGCAGGCCCCAGTCGAACCAGCTGATCGGTCCATCCTGGCAGTAGGCGTTGTTGTTGCCCTGCTGGCTGCGCCCCACCTCATCCCCCATCGACAGCATCGGCGTTCCAGCAGACAGCAGCAGGAAGGTCAGGAAGTTGCGCATCTGCCGCTGCCTCAGCGCCAGCACCTGCGGGTCGTCGGTCGGTCCCTCGACGCCGCAGTTCCAGCTGCCGTTGTCATCGCTGCCGTCGCGATTGGCCTCGCCGTTGGCCTCATTGTGCTTGCCGTTGTACGACACCAGATCGGCCAGGGTGAAGCCGTCATGGCAGGTGATGAAGTTGACGCTCTGCTCGGCTTCTCTGCCATCGCCGCCATAGATGTCGGGGCTGCCGATCAGCCGCTGGGTCACGCCCCGTACCCGGCCCTGATCGCCCTTGAGGAAATGGCGCACGTCGTCGCGGAAGCGGCCGTTCCATTCCTGCCAGTTGTCCCCCACGAAGCTGCCCACCTGATACAGGCCGGCGGCGTCCCAGGCTTCGGCGATAAGCTTGGTGCCGGCCAGCACCGGATCGCTGTCGATGTCCCACAGGATCGGCGGCAGCGGGGTCGGTTGGCCGTGCTCATCGCGCGCCAGCACCGAGGCCAGATCGAAGCGGAAGCCATCGACGTGCATATGCTGCACCCAGTAGCGCAGGCTATGGCGGATCAGCCTGCGCACCACCGCCTGATTGGCGTTGAAGCTGTTGCCGCAGCCGGTCACGTCGAGGTAGGCGCCACTGCCGGGATCGAGCAGGTAGTAGGCCCTGTTGGAGAGGCCGCGGAAGCAGAAACTGGGACCGTCGGCGCCGCCCTCGGCCGTGTGGTTAAACACCACATCGAGGATCACTTCGAGGCCGGCGCGATGAAACGCCTTCACCATCGTGCGGAACTCATCGAGCACCGCCAGCGGATCGGAACTCACCGCATAGCCGTGATGCGGCACCAGAAACGAGATCGGCTGATACCCCCAGTAGTTCGTGTGTCCCGCCGGCGCATCCTGGTGATCGAACTGGAACACCGGCAGCAGCTCCACGGCCGTCACCCCCAGTTCCTGCAGATAGGGGATCTTGTCGATCAGCCCCAGATAGGTGCCGGCCCGCGCTGCCGCCACACCGGAGCTGGGATCGGCGCTGAACCCGCGCACATGCAGCTCGTAGATCACCGTCTCGCGGGCGGGGCGCTGCAGCGGCTGGTCGCCCTCCCAGTCGAAGCCGTGCGGATCAGCGACGACGCTCTTCATCGCGTGTTGCCAGCCGCCTTCGCAGCAGCGGCCGCCGCGGCCACGCTGGTAGCCCTCAGGCATCGCCAGGGCGAGACCGTAGGGATCGATCAGCAGGTTGTCCGCGTTGAAGCGATGGCCCGCGGCCGGATTCCAGGGGCCCTCCACCCGGTAGCCGTAGATCTGGCCGGCCTTGAGGCCCTCCACCTCGGCGTGCCAGTAGTGATGGATGTGGCGGCTGCCGCTGCCGAACGGGATGACGCGGCTGGGGGTGGCGTCCTCGGCCCGATCGAACAGGCACAGCTCCACCCGCTCGGCATCACGCGCGTAGAGGCTGAAGTTGACGCCATCGCGGGTCAGCGTCGCTCCCAATGGGGCACTGCGGCCGAGGGCCCCGTGGCCGGCCCTGGGGGCGCCGGCTGGTAAGCCGTTCGCACGAACCGGGTCCCTGCGCGTCATGAAGCCCTCCTGGAGACCGCGGAAGCACAGGCGGATCGCGGGCCTCTGGTCCGCATGCTGGCCACGGGGAACGCTGCGGTCAGCCGTGGCCAGCCACTGCGCATGGGATCGCCGCCGCTGCGATCAAGCCGCCGTAGGGATGGTGTGACCAATCTGCATTCCTCGGCTCCAAAGCGATTGAAGTCCGGCCGGGCTATGTGTTGCTGTGAATCTTCTCATCTCTGTCCGTCCGGGCCCGGTTCTTGACCAGCAGACAGGAGCCGTCCAAGGGGTGAAAGTCCCAAGTCTTCCTTCACCCATCAGCAGGGGCTGGGCCGTGGGCTCCTTCTGGAGTTCATGGCTAGGGTGCGCCCGGAAAGGTTCCAAGCCTAACGACCTCCGGGCACCAACACAAAGCCAACGCCAAACTTCTGATTTCTTCAGCAATTATGAAGACCATTGCATTGGAAGAGCATTTTGTCATTCCGGAGCTCGTGGGTTACGGCGCCAGCACCGGGGCGACCCAGCCCCCCGCAGCCTGGCAGCACATGGTCAATCTGCTGAGCGATTTCCTTGAGCACCGAATCCCCACAATGGATCAGGGTGGACTGGATATGCAGGTCCTCTCTCTCAACTCGCCAGGCATCCAGGCTGAGACCGACACCCAGAGGGCGATTCATAACGCCAAGTTGGTGAACGATTTTCTGAAGTCGTTGATCGAGCAGCATCCCACTCGCTTTGCAGGCTGGGCAGCCCTGCCGCTGCAGGATCCAGGAGCGGCTGCCGATGAACTGGAAAGGGCGGTGAGGGATTTTGGCTTTTGTGGTGCCAACATCAACGGTCATTGCCTCGGGAAGTATCTCGATCATCCTGATTTTGATGTCGTCTGGGAGAGGGCTGCGGCACTGGACGTGCCGATATACCTCCATCCGGCTCCGGCACCTGATGTGCCTCACGTCTTTCGAGGCCACGAGGAGCTGCTTGGCCCTATCTGGGGCTGGGGGGTGGATACGGGAACGCAGGCCCTCAGACTGATCTTTAGCAAAGTCTTTGATCGGCATCCAACGGCCAAACTGATTCTTGGCCACATGGGTGAATTGTTGCCATTCTCTCTCTGGCGGCTTGACTCGCGATGGGAACGTGATACCCACAACGGAATCGAGCTCGATCTGGGCAGGCCGTCTGAATATGTGCGCAGAAACATTTACATTACCACCAGCGGTGTCGCCTCGGCCCAGCCCCTTCTTGCCGCGCTTCTTGCCATGGGATCTGACCATATTCTTCTGGGTACTGACTATCCCTTTGAAGACGTGAGAATGATGATTGATTTTCTGAAGAACGCTCCGATAAGTATGATTGATCGTTCCAAAATAGCCCATCAGAATGCCGAAAAAATACTCCGGATCCCTGCTTGATCGTCAGAGTCTCTGTGGGCCCATGGGTTCCCCGGGCCTATCTCACGCAGCCTTAAGGTTGCATTCGTTCAACCATTTTCTCAAAATTATGATTTCGGCCTCTCCGTCATCAGGATCTACCCAGGAGCGCTGGTACCTCATTGAGAGTCGGCAGCAGTTGCTCATCGGCCTCTGTCCCGATCTTCCTGGGATGGGCTGTTGGAATTCCGAGCGCAACACCTTTGAGGGTTTCGAGCCCGAGCTGGCGCGTTGTCTCACGCAGGAGTTGATGGGATCCGCCGATACAGCCACATGGACTCCTGTTACTCCTGGAGAGCGAATCCCAGACGTCATCGAAGGTAAGCTCGATATGGTTCTCTCTCAACTGACGATCACGCCGGAAAGGCTGGAAATCGTTGATTTTTCAGATCCCTATCTCGTGGCCTACGAGGCGGTGTTGGTGGCTGATGGCAGCCCCCTGCAAACCCTAGAAGATCTGAAAGGAAAGACCGTTGCCGTTGCCGAAGATACGGCTTCATTCCATCGCTACACAAAACTTCATCCTGAAATCAATCTGGTTGCGACCCCCAGGGAGTCTGACGGAGTCCATCTACTGCTGAACGGGAAGGTGGACGGAGTTGCCAACGACAACGTCAATCTCGAGGGTCTCTTGGCCACCATGCCAAAATCAGATGTCGAGCAACTCAGAAGGATTGATGTTTCTTCCTCCTTCGATCCCAAGCCGTTCGGGGTTTGTGTTCGCAAGGGAAGCCCAGTCTTTCTGTCAAAGCTGAATCAGGCCATCGCCAAACTCAAGCAAGATGGCACCATCGAACAGCTGTTCAAGGCTTCCAGGCAGTTCTGAACTTCTCCTTCTCTCCTGGGTGTTCCATGGCCCCGCTCCCCGCCTGCATCGAGGTTCACGATCCGCGCTTCGAGGCGCTGGTGCTGTTCAACGCCGAGCTGGAGCTGCTGGCGGAGGGCTTCCGCTGGCTCGAGGGTCCGGTCTGGTTCGGCGACCACGCCTGTCTGCTGTTCAGCGATATCCCCAGCAGCCGCACGCTGCGCTGGAGCGAACAGCATGGAATCACGGTGTTTCGCCATGATTCCAACTTCGCCAATGGTCAGACCCGCGATCGGCAGGGCCGGCTGATCAGCTGCCATCACCGCAGCCGCTGCCTCAGCCGCCTCGAACACGACGGCAGCGTCACAACCCTGGTGAGCCAGGCCCGCGGCCATCGCCTCAACGCCCCCAACGACGTGGTGGTGAAGCGCGACGGCTCGATCTGGTTCAGCGATCCCCTCTACGGCCTGCTCAACGACTACGAGGGTGGACGCCAGCCGTCGGAGCAGCCGCCGGCGCTGTACCGCCTCGATCCGGCCAGCGGCGCCATCGAGGCGGTGGCCACCGACTTCGACGGTCCCAACGGCCTGGCTTTCTCCCCGGATGAGAGCCTGCTGTATGTGGCCGAATCCGGCGCCCCCGGGGTGGCGGAGCCGCGCCAGTGCATCCGCCGCTTCCAGGTGAACGCGGACGGCCGCAGTCTGAGCGGCGGCGAGGAGTTCCATCGGATCAGCCCCGGCTGGGCCGATGGCTTCCGCGTCGATGAGCACGGCAACCTCTGGTGCGGCGCCGCCGATGGCGTCCATTGCCTGGCCCCCGATGGCACGCTGCTGGGCAAGGTGCTGGTGCCCAGACGGGTGTCGAACCTGTGCTTCGGCGACCGCTTCTGCAGCCGCCTGTTCCTGTGCGCCTCGACGGCGCTGTACACGCTGTTCACCAACACCCGCGGTGCCACCAGCCGGTGACCACCCGTCCGCGACCGTCGCGATCCGCCGAGGCGGCAGCCCGTCCGGGCCTTCCCCGTCTTGCTGCGACCGCAGCCTGATCCGGCCCGCTCAGCCACCGTTCTGACATCGCAACGCCGCTGCCTGGCCAGCGAGTCCTGCCCGGCTGACGTTCCACTCCATCCCGACCGCCTTCTCCCCATGGCCAATCCCCAGCTCGAGACCTTCCTGAAACAGGTCAAGGCCGATCCCGCCCTGCTGGAGCGCTTCTCCGCCTGCCCCAATCTCAACGCCATCGCCGAACTGGGAGCGTCCCTGGGCTTCGCCTTCAGCGGTGTCGATCTGGTGCGCCACCAGGCCGAGGCCACCCTGCGCCTCAGCCAGGAGGAGCTCGAGGCGGCCGCGGCAGGTGTGGAGCTGGAGGGACACCTCTGGCTGATGAAGATCGTCTGGGGCTGAGGGCAGCGTCATGCGCAGCGTTCCCCTGCTGGAGCTGGCCGATGCGCGCCGCATCGCCGCCGCCGCCCAGGCCGAAGCCGATCGCCGCGGCGCCACGGTGACCGTGGCCCTGGTGGACTCGGGCGGCCACCCGCTGCTGCTGGAGCGCCGCGATGGCGCCAGCCCCTCCAGTGCCGTCGCAGCGCTGGGCAAGGCCCGCATGGCCGCCCTCAACGGCAAGCCCACGGCCGATCAGGAGCAGGCGATCAACGGGCCCCGGCCGGCGCTACTGCAGCTGGCGTGCCTGCTGGGCCAGCCGGCGGCCGCCATGGCCGGCGGAGTGCCGTTGCTGCACAACGGGCACTGCCTCGGGGCGATCGGCATCTCGGGCATGACGCCGGAGGTGGATGCGGCGATCGCCGCGGCGGGGGTTGCTGCGTTCGCTGCGGACGCGACTCCCTGACCGCAGCAGGCTCTTCTTCCATCCAACCGTGGCTGTAGCGCCGCGGGCATCACGGGCAGGCGCCTTGGGGCAATTCCGGGCCTGTGATGCGGCGCCTCTGATCGGCCGCCCTCAGTTGCCCATGTCACGCCGATGATGCCCCCGATCGCCTCCGCGCGCGCCGTGATGCCGACCCCATCTCCGCTGTCGCGCACCCTTCGCACCGTTCTGCAACAGCTGCTTCCGCTGCTGCTGGGCCTGGGGGTGGGCCTGGCCTGATGGCCGCTCAACCTGCTCGACAAGGCCCAGGACCTGCTGCTCAGACGCCTGACCGCCTGGGGCGGCCGCTGGGATGCCGTCACCCTGACGCTGGCGCTGGCTCCCCTGGTGGTGATGCCGCTGCTGCTGACGCTGCAGGCCGGTGCCTGGGCGGATGGCGCCGGATCCGGCATCCCGCAGACGATGGCCAGCCTCGAGCACGGCGAGCGGGCGACAAGCCTGCTGGCCCCCCGTCCCACCCTGCGGCGACTGGGTCTCTGGTCGATCGCAGCACTGGCGCTGCTCCCACTGGGACGCGAGGGCCCGGTGGTGCAGGTGGGCGCCGCAGTGGCCCAGGCCCTGCAGCGCCGCTGGCCGCGTCTGCTGCGAGTACTCAGCCCCTCCGATGGGTTGGCGGTGGTGGCGGCAGCTGGCGTTGCGGCCGGCTTCAACACCCCTTTGATGGGAGTGATCTTCCTCGCTGAAGAGCTCACGCAACGGTTCACGGCAGGCCTGATCTGGCCGGGCCTGCTGGTGTGCGCGATCGCGGCGGGGTTAAGCAACCTGGGCGGGCAGCCCGAGTTCGCCCTGGGAATCCTGCGCGTCGGTCCGCTCGAGCCCCTGCAGCTGCTCTGGGCCCTGCCGGTGGGCCTGGGCGCCGGCCTTATGGGCGCCCTGCTGGGTCAGGGAGTGGGGCAGCAGCTGCAGCTGGGGTAGCTGGGGATAGCCCTTGGCATGACGGCGGCCCAGGCCGGCGCCACCCATCTACCGGCGACTTGATTACCCAGCTCACTCCGCGGTGGTCGCCCTGGGGCCCTAGAGTGGTACGCAGATACCACTACGGCCATGGCCCGTAGCGCGATCCAGTTCCAGAAAGGTCTCTCCCTGCCTGAGTTTCAGCGGCTCTACGGCACCGAGGAGCAATGTGAGGCTGCTCTGGAGAAGGCGCGCTGGCCTGATGGGTTCCGCTGTCCCCGCTGCAATGGCCATGAGTATGGGCTGGTCTATGGCCGGCTCAAGCGCTATCAGTGTCGCAACTGCAGCCATCAGGCCACGATCACAGCTGGCACGATCATGCAGGCCACCAAATTGCCTCTGATCACCTGGTTTCTAGCCTTTTACCTGATCGGCCAGGCTAAGACTGGCATCTCATCTCTGGAGCTCAGCCGTCACCTGGGCGTGAACTACGACACGGCCTGGCTGCTGTACAACAAGATTCTGCGGGCCATGGCTGATCGGGAGGATTGTCGAAATTGATGTGCTGCAGAAGGCACCCAGCTGCAGCAGGGGTTCTGGCAACTGACGTTTTCGACAGCCGCGCCAACCAGGATGATCAGCTCCTGCAGGGCTTTGTTCCGGCTCCACAGCGGCAGATCCCACTGCAGCTCCTGTAGGGAGCCATGCAGATCACTCATCAGGGCCGCTGGTGCCCCGGCCAGTCCCGCTAGCTCGGTCTCCTGATCCAGCCAGTAGGCGCCGGCACTCCAGGTGGCAAAGCCTTTGCTCTGCCAACGCACCACCACGGAAGGGGCGGCAAAGGAAGTGATCTGCAGACTAGGAATGGTGAGGTTGTGGGTGTCGTTCAAGCCTGAAAAGATGTAGCTTGCAGGCGGGAATGACCAGAAAGTCCTGATCCATGGATTGGAAGCGGGTGGAGATTCGCGACGACTTATCGCGACTGCTTCGCTCCAGACTGGTGCCACTTAGGTAGAGCCCTGGTGTGTAGGCGACCGTCTGAGGTGAGAACAGGGAGCCGATCGTGGCTCCGATAGCGGGCTGCCCGTTGTTGTAGTCCAGCCGCACCCTGGTCTACCGTTGGGCTATCTCGCGCCACTGCGCCGGACCACGGCTTTGCCCACTGCCGAAGCAAAGGTTGGGCTCGTTCAACTGCATCCAGTTGACGGCGGACATCAGACCACCGAGCGGGTTCGCCATCGGCACGGCGTTGATCGGCAGGCTCAATGCCATCCAGTCGGGCAGCTTCAACAGCTCGGCCAGGATGGGCCAGTCAGTTGATGGCATAGGCGCTGGAGCCACGACGCTGGGCCCAGGTGAGGAAGCCTGTGGAGCTGTGGGTGGGGAAGGCGTCTCGCTGAGCTCAGGTCGAGGGCCGGTTGCGGCACCTGGGCGCAGCTGAGCCAGCAGCGCCCTGGTGAGGGAGGGAGCGGATTTGCTGGGCCCGACGCCAATGCCGTCTGGAGCACGGCTGCGCAGCCATGGGCCCCCTCGCACTGATCGGCAGCCATAGCATCAGCAGCAATCCAGCCAGGCCGGCCGGCCAGCGCATGGACGCCAGAGAGTTAAAGCCGCCGAGGAGTGAGACGTCTGACTGCGCCACGGACCTTGCCGGTTGAGATCCACCGGACGCGCCAGAACAGCTGGGGCGTGAATGCCGCTGACCGATCGAAGGCAACGCCACGGTCGCTGCAGCGGCCGTGACAGGCAGACGCCGGCGGGAGCAATCCGTCTGGTGAGCACCGTTGCGCCTGGAGGCGGGCTGAGATTAAGGAATCGGCCGCCGCACGGGCTGGGCTGCATTCGATGGGCTTGCCGAGCAGGCCTGACGCACGGCCCGCCATCGCCCCGGCAGCGTCGAAGGGTGGTTCAGAGAGTGAGCCGGAGCCGCTCAGCCCCGCAGCCGCTCGATCAGATGGCTGCCCACCCGCAGGGCATTGGCAATCGCCGTGAGTGAGGGATTCACCGCTCCGATGGTGGGCATGAAGCTGGTGTCGACGACATAGAGGTTGTCGAGTTCATGGGCCTTGCAGTTGAGATCCAGCACGGAGGTTTCAGGATCGCTGCCGAAGCGGCAGGTGCCCGCCTGATGCCCCACCGCCGCGATGCCCATGCTGTTGGCGATGTAGAACTGACGCTCCACCAGATGGTTGCGCAGATAGAGCTTATCAAGCATTCCCTCCAGCCGGTTCACCAGTCGCTGCGAGGAGGTGAGGTTGTTGAAGGTGTAAGCGAGCTTGATCTGGCCTTTCTCGGTGACAGTGACGCGGTTGTTGGGATCGGGAAGGTCCTCACTGGAGATCCAGAAGTCGAGGGCGTGCTCGGCGATCTTGTCCATGCTCCAGCCCGGCATCATGAAGGTTTCCAGGGGCGCATAACCCTTCATGATCGCGCCGTCGGTCTTGCCGGTCATCTGGATATTGCCCATCGGGTAGTCGAAATCGGCGTCGCCGAAATACCAGTCGTTGACGGAGATCGTCTTCTGGAACACGGTGGTGTTCGGCTCATGGGCCAGGGCCACCATCGCCTTGCTGTTGTGGAACATGTAGTTGCGCCCCACCTGATCGGAGCCGTTGGCCAGGCCGTTGGGATGCTTGTCATTGGCTGACAGCAGCAGCAGCCGGGCGCTGTTGGCCGCCCCGCAGCTCACCACCACGATGTCGCCGCTGACCGTCATAGCCTCGCCATCGCGGATCAGCTCGACAGCTTTGACGCTGCCGCCGCTCTCATCGGTGATCAGCCGCTGCACCAGGGCGCGGGTCAGCAGAGACAGGCGGCTGGAACCCAGGGCCGGACGGATGCCGAGCACCTCGGCGTCGCTCTTGGCGTGCACCAGGCAGGGGAAGCCATCGCAGCGGTTGCAACGGCGGCAGCGGCTGAACGGCATGCTGGCCTCATCCAGCATCACGCCGGTGGGGGCATGGAACGGATGCAGACCGGCGCTGCGCAGGTCATCGACCAGCTTCTGAATGCGCGGTTCGTGGCTGATCGGCGCGTGCGGATAGGGACCGCTGCAGGGCGGCTCGGTGGGATCCTCACCACGCAGGCCGTGCACGTGATACATCTCCTCCGCCTTCTGATACCAGGGCTCGAAATCGCTGTAGCGCAGCGGCCAGGCCGGCGAAATCCCATCGAAGTGGGCCACTTCCTCGAAGTCCCTCTGGCGCAGGCGGAAGTGCGCCGCCCCGTACATCTTGGTGGCGCCGCCCACGAAGTAATGGCTGCCGGGCTGAAACGGCTTGTTGTGCTTGTCGAGCCAGGGATCGGTCGACACGTAACGCCCTTTCTGCATCACCGCCTCGGCATCCCAGTTCTCGCGCTCCTGGGGCAGAAAATCGCCGCGCTCAATCACCAGCACCCGCAGGTCACTGTGCTCGATCAGATGGCGCGCCAGGGTGCCGCCGCCGGCGCCGCTGCCGATGATCACCACATCGAAGTGGGTGCCATTGCTCACCTGCTGCTGGGCCGGATCTGGCAGGGGAGAAAGCGAAAAGCTGGGAGCGAGGGCGGTTGCGGGCATGGCTGGGAAACTGGGGAACGGAGGCTGGTGAGATCGGGAAGAAACCTGGGGATGAGAACCGGCGGGAATGGTGGCTCACATCTGAAGCTGGCGAGCCGTTTTCAACCGGACCTGGGCTGCGGAGTCATGGCCGTGACATTCAGCTGTACTGCGACAGCTGGCTGAGCAGCTTGCAGACCATCGCCGTCCAGCCGGTCTGGTGGGAGGCACCCACACCGCTGCCGTTGTCGCCGTGGAAGTATTCGTGGAACTGCAGCAGATCGCGCCAGTGAGGATCATTCTGAAACAGCTCGACATCGCCGAGGAACGGCCGGCGACTATCGGCGCCGCGGCGGAACAGAGCCACAAGGCGCTTCTCCAGCTCCAGCGAGGCATCCCAGAGATTGATCCAGTGGCCGGAGCGGGTGGGGAACTCCACCTTGAGGCTGTCACCATAGAAGTGGGCGAACTTCTGCAGTGACTCGATCAGCAGGAAGTTGAGCGGCATCCACACCGGACCGCGCCAGTTGGAATTGCCGCCGAACATCGCCACCGGGCTGTCACCGGGGCTGTAGGCGAGCGTCTGGCTCTGGCTGCCCTCGGTGTAGGTGTAGGGGTGTCCGCCATGCACCTTGGAGAGTGAGCGGATGCCATAGGGGGAAAGGAACTCCTCCTCATCGAACAGCCGCTCACAGATGCGCTGCAGCCGCTCCTTGGGCACCAGCGCGAACAGCACACGGTCGTTGTGCCAGATCCCCAGGTTGTTCGACACCCAGGTGGGGTTGGTGCGCTCATGGAAAAACCAGGCAAGGGTGTTCCGCACATCCAGCATCGGCAGCCGCAGCACGGTGTCGACATCGAAGCTGGCCACCGCCAGCAAGGGGATCAGCCCGGTGAGCGAACGGGTGCGCAGGTAGTCGTGGCTGCCATCGGGTCGTTTGATGACGTCGTAATAGAAGCCGTCCTGCTCATCCCAGTTGAGGAAGTTGCGACCAAAGGTGATGGTTGGAGCATTCAAGGCAATGGCGAGCTGCACATAGTCCACGACGAAGCGCTCGCATAGGTCGGCATACTCCTCCTCCTGGCGGCTGAGCTCCACAGCCATCTGCAGCAGATTGAGGCTCAGCGACGCCATCCAGGCTGTGCCATCGCACTGCTCGATGTGGCTGCCATCGGCAAGCGGGAAGCGCCGATCGAACACCGCGATGTTGTCGAGACCGAGGAAGCCCCCCTCGAACACGTTGTCGCCACGCCTGTCGTTGCGGTTGGCCCACCAGCCGTATTCGAGGATCTGCTTGCGCAGGGCCGCCCGCAGGAAAGGCAGATCGGCGTGGCCTGTCTGCTTGCGGTCGATCTGATAGATGCGCATCGCCGCCCAGGCGCCGATCGGAGGGTTCGGATCCGAAAGAGCCCACTCATAGGCTGGGGTCTGGGCATTGGGCGCGGTGTAGTGCGGGCTGCGCAGCAGCATGCACTGATGCTTGGCGGTGGCGGGATCGATCATCGCGAAGGCCACTGCGTGGAACATCAGATCCCACTGACAGAAATAGGGATATTCCCAGCTGTCCGGCATCGAGATGACGTCGTGACAGTGCAGCCGCTTCCAATAGGCATTGTCGGTGCGCCACCGTTGCGGTGGTGGCTGCGGCATGGTGGGATCTCCCTCCAGCCAGCGCAGCACGCTCCAGCCGTAGTATTTCTTGTTCCACAGCAATCCGGCGGCGGCACTGTCATGAACCAGACGGGCGTCAGCATCAAGGCCAGGCACCACATGGGCGAAGTAGTCACGCCATTCCTGTTCGCGTTCCTGGAACAGACGCTTGAAGTCCTCACCGAAGGGATCCCCTGACAGGGAGGAGGAACGCAGTCGCAGCTCCACCACCCACTCCTCACCGGCAGCCAGCAGGCGCTGCAGAACCCGGGCGGCCTTGGTGCCGCGTTGGGCCGGGTTGATCGCGCCCTGCTCGCCGTCGATCAGACGGCGGTGGAAGCCGTCCTTCTGGTATTGCGTAGCGTTGACCTGGTCCCAAAGGCGCTGGCTGTTGGTTTCGTTGTCGGTGAACCACCAGTCGCCGTCCTGATGGCAGTGCAGCCGGTAGGCCCCGAGCTGCGGTAGTTCCTCTGTGGCGACCACCTGGCCTTCCAGGTGCATCGGGTGCTCCCGTTCATCCGGATAACCCCAGCTCCAGGTGTTGCGCAGCCACAGGGTGGGCAGCAGCGTCAGCGGTGCGGCATCGGGGCCCCGGTTGATCGCCCGCACCCGGATCAGCAGATCCTCAGCCGAGGCCTTGGCCACCTCGATGAAGACATCGAAATAGCGGTTCTCCGCGAAGATGCCCGTATCGACCAGTTCGAATTCGGGCTCTTCCCGGCTGCGGCGACGGTTCTCGTCCACCAGCTGCCGGTAGGGAAACGCGTGCTGCGGATATTTGTAGAGCCCCCGCAGGAAGCTGTGGGTGGGCGTGTTGGCCAGGTGGTAGTAGTAGTCCTTGATGTCCTCGCCGTGGTTGCCCTCGGGATTGCCCAGGCCGTAGGGGCGCTCCTTGAGGATCGGATCCACCCCATTCCAGAGAGCCAGCGAGAAGCAGAGCCGGCAGTGGCGATCGGTGATCCCCAGCAGACCGTCCTCACCCCACCGGTAGACGCGCGAGCGGGCGTGGTCATGGGGGAAGGAGGTCCAGGCATCGCCGTCTGCGGAGTAGTCCTCGCGCACCGTGCCCCATTGGCGGTCACTCAGATAGCTGCCCCACAGGCCCCAGTCGGCCTGGCCCACATCCCGTTCGGCGATGCGGCGCAGTTCAGAGGGTTCGATGCCGTTGGTGACAGCGCTTGAGCTGGCAGCTTCGGGATGGGGGAAGGATGGCATCAGCGCAGCTCCTGCACGAGGCGATCGGCGATCGTCAGTTTGGCGATCTCGTGGCTGCGGCCCTCGAGATTCACAACCGAGGTGGCCGGGTTGCTGCCCATGCGGCAGGTGCCGCAGGCATAGCCCATCACCGAGAGGGGGGCTTCGCTGCGCGGATGGGCGGGGGCCGGTGTCACCACCTGGGTGAGCGGATCGGCTTCCAGCGGATTGAGCACATCGATCCAGCGGTAGACCAACCGGTCGTGGGCTTCACGATTGTTGGGTTGATAACTGACCTGAACGCGGTCGCCGCGCAGGCTGATGCGATCGTGCGGATCGGGCCGCACCGCGCTCATCGCCCACCAGCTCACCGAGCGGGGGGCCAGTTGCTCGAGGCCGAAGTTGGGCATCAGCCGCGTCACCAGCGACAGCACCGGTGGCGATTCGGAGAAGAGCGGGTCCTGCAGGACGCCGCCCCCGTTTTGGATGCTGCCCAGGGGGAAGCTGACGTTCTTGTCACCCCAGTAGAAGTCGTGGCAGGCAAGACTGCGGGCGTAGCGGCCGCTGTTGGGCACCGCCGAGAGCTGCAGGAACGAGGTGAGCTGCGGCTTCATCAGGTTGCGACCCACCTGGTCGGAGCCGTTGGCCAGGCCGGGTGGATGTCGGTCGTTGGCGGAGCGCAGCAGAATCACGGCGCTGTTGACGGCGCCGGCGGCCAGCACCACCTGGTGGCGCTGGAACAGCCAGCTCTGGCCGTTGATGTCCGCCTCCACGCCACGCACCTCGTTGCCAGAGGGGGTGACATGAAGGGCTGTGGCGCGGGCGCTGCTGCGCAGGGTCACCGCTGCCTGGTCGAGGCTGCCGGCCAGGCCGAAGGTTTCTGCGTCACCGCTGGGATCCGGGCCGGAGTCCGTCCAGCTGTGCGGCAGGTCGTGGGGATGGAGGTCCTGGCGCTGCAGGCCGAGGCGCAGCTCCTCGAGGAAGGGCTCGATGGGGCGGGGGGCATGGGGATAGTCGCCCTGGCGGGGAGGTTCGCTGGGGTCCACACCGGTGCGGCCATGGACCTGATAGAGGGCCTCGGCGTTGTCGACCCAGGGGGCCAGATCGGCGTAGCGCAGCTCCCAGTCGGCAGTCGGCCCTTCCTGAAGAGCCAGACCCTCGAACTCGCGCTCACGCATGCGCTCCAGCACGCCGCCCCAGAGCCTGCAGTTGCCGCCGAGGGCATAGATCATCTGCGGCGGGAAGAGGTCGCCGTCCGCTTCGAACCACTGCTCAGCGGGGTGATAGCGGTCCGTGCGGAACAGCTCCACATCGGCCACATTCTGATCCTGCAGCGGCATCGCTTCGCCGCGCTCCAGCAGCAGGATTTTCTTGCCCGCGCTCGCCAGCCGCTGCAGCATGGTCGCTCCAGCAGGGCCGCTGCCGATAAGGATGACGTCGTAATGCTGGTCGTCGATAATCATGGTTCAGGAGCGCTGCCAGACATAATTGAGCACGAACAGGATGATCTAGATCACATCCACGAAGTGCCAGAACAGCGAGGTGGCCTGCACCCCTTGCTCGCTGCCTTCATAGTTTTCGGGGATGAACAACTTGATGAGCATCAGCATCATCAGTCCCACTCCCGTGGCCACATGCAGGCCATGGAAGCCTATCAGCAGATAGAAGGTGCCGGAGGTGAATCCGAACTGCAGGCCGCTCCATTCGATCGCCTGGCCCACCAGGAAGTAGCTGCCCAGGGCGATGGTCAGCAGCCAGAAGGCCCGGCAGCCCCAGAGGTTGCCCTTGCTCATAGCCCGTTCGGCCAAATAGATCGTGACCGAACACGACACCAGCAACACCGAATTGATCAGTGGCATCTGCCACTCGAGCCCCTCGACTCCCGGCGGAAGCCAGTCGAGTGCATTGGTCTTCAGCAGAGCATAGCCGCTGAAGAAGGCTGGAATGCTTACACTTTCTAAGCAGAGAAAAACGATGAAGCTGGTGAGGTTGTTCTTCTGGTGTCCGGCTTCGTGGGCGTGCCCGGAGGCTGCGGTGGGTGTGGTGCTGGTCATCGGGATGCCTCCTTCTGGTCGGCGAGGGTCAGGGCCTGCACGAGTTCGGCCTGGCGCTCCACAAGCCCGGTGATGCCGGCGAACACGATGTTGAACAGGCTGCCCAGGCAGAACAGCATCGGCCTGGTGAGTCGCAGCTTGCCGCGCCAGAGGGTACCCAGCCAGGCGAACACCTTCACGCCGGTGGGCACGGCGATCAACATCGTCGTTACCATGAAGCTGTCGCCGTGCCAAAGCATCGTCTGCATGCTCTGCAGGCCGATCGTGCTGGTGACCCCGGCGATCGGTTCGGCCAGCAGCATCTCGAAGAAGCACGCCGCCACGGTGAAGAAGGTCACGACGCAGCAGGCCAGCAGGTTGTACCAACCGACGTCGTGCAGGCCGGTCCGGGTGACCGGCAGGTCCAGAAAGCGGAACACCCGCTTCTCCAGGGGATAGAGGGCACCGGCGACGTCGAAGGCGATGGCGATCACGAAGAGGCCGATCGTGAAATGGACCAGATTCGGGTGGCTTGGCAGGGAGTACGGAAGGCCATTGGGGCCGAGCGCCTCGCGCAGCTGCTCGATCGGCTCGGGGCTCGGCAGATAGGTGAGCGCCATCAGACCAGCCCCTCACAAATCGCCTCACCCACCGGCACCGTATGCAGGCCGTACACCCAGATCAGCTGGTTGTCCAGGTTCACCTGCAGCGCCACCAGCAGGGCCAGCACCCCTTCGGCGGACAGGAAGGTAGTGGCAGGCTCTGGGGATCGCGGCTGCGGATCACGTAGCGCCAGCCCGTGAGCAGCGACAGAATCCCGACCAGCGACCAGCCCAGGGTGCTGTGCAGATTGAGAATCTCACTGGCCCATCCATAGGGCTCGGCCAGGCCCGCCTCCACCTGCCCGAAGATGACCGCCACGAAGATCGCGGCGGTGGCGAACAGCAGATTCCAGAAACTGAACTCGGAGAGATTAGTGCGCCGTGTCAGCACACCAATCAGATCGAAGACGACCGAAATCACTGCCATCGCGATCACAAAGTGAACAACGATGGGATGGATGGTATCCATCCATGGCAGATTGTGACTGTTGAGTGGTGACAGCAATTCCAATATCGCCGTGCCTGCAACCTCGTAACTCTGGCCGGGGTCGCCACCGGAAGCAACACTTTGTGTCGAGTTGTTTCCATGGGTTCCGGTTCGGGGTTCTGGGGCTTGATGTGTCTCGGTTGCTTGACAATAGCCACGTTCGGCTTTGCCCTGTTTCCCCACAATTTTCATCGCATTTGGCTGCACCCCTGCTGATTGCTCCTCGCTGTTGGTCCACCGGCAGCGGGTGTCGGTTGTGGTCGTTGCGGCTGAACCTGCGACGTACCGACGCGGATGAGCAGGCCGCTGCACTGATTAACTTGATGGGCTGTTGATTCCCATTCCGTGTCCGCACCGGCCTCCCCCGCCCTCCGCTGGACCACCGCCCTGCTGCTGCTGGCCGCCGCCGGCCTGTCGCTGGCGCTTCCGTTCGTCTCCGCCACCCTGCTGACGATCTTCCTGGGGAGCGCCGCGGTGGTGGCCGGCATCTCCCAGCTGCTGCGCCTTAGTGGCGCCACTGATACCCGCGCCAGGATCTTTCGCGGCCTTTCGGGTGCCTTTTACCTGGTCGGTGGCTTCTGGTGCATCGTCTATCCGATCGAGAGCACCCTCAGCCTGACCCTGTTCCTCGGCTTCCTGCTGGCGATCGAGGGCGTGATGGAGCTGGCGGCCGCGGCAGCCGGAGGCGTACCGGCCCGAGGCCTGGTGCTGCTTGATGGCATCGTCACCGTCGTCCTGGGCGGCATGCTGATCGCCGAGTGGCCCAGCGACAGCCTCTGGGCGATCGGCACCCTGTTCGCCATTGCCCTCGGCTTCTCGGCTGTCAACCTGCTCACGGCACCAACGGCCGACGCCGGCTGAACGCCGGCGGTTCATTCGGGCTGAGCCTGCAACCAGGCCCCCCGGGGGGGCGCTGACGCCGTAGCTCCCTCCTCCCTCAGCGGCGGTCAGCCGTTCGACGCTGTTGGCCTCCCCCATCGCTGCCGACGGTGCCAGGCTTTGGCCGTGCAGCTCTAGCAGCCGCAGGGTGTCGGGGCTGGTCGCCTGCTCCCAGTCCTTTCGATCGGGCAGCAGCTGGCTGAACAGCCGCGGTGCCGCCACCGACGAGGCGAGATTGATGCCGAACACCAGGCGGTTGAGCAACACCTGCACCACGCTGGTGCCGAAGCGCCTGCCACCCGGGCTACCGGTGGCGATCCAGTGAGATGGCACCGGCCTGAACACCAGGGTGTGCGCCATCGAGCTGAGCGTCCTGCGGCCGGCATCGATGGCATTCGCCCGGCCCTGAACGAGACCGAAGGCATTGGCGCTGCCGGGCCCGCTGCTGTCGTTGCCGTAGGCGAAGTTGATTGAACTGGTCAGCGCCACCAGCCCGCCCTGCCGTTCCACGACGGACAGATGGGTGGTGTAGCGGCCCTCCGGTCCTGCGGTGGACGCCAGCAGCTCGCTGGCAGAGCGGTGCCGCTGCGGATCGATGCGGCGCCGCAGGGCCTCGATCGCCCGCTCGCCCAGGAACGGGTCGGCGTCGAAGCCCGCTGTGCCCGGATCCCCCAGGTCTTCCCCACCGCCGCCGGCTACCTGCTGCCCGCCCTGGCGCTGCTGCTGCTGGCGGAGTGGGTGTGCCAGCGGCTGGAGGTGTTGGCCCTGGGCCGGGCGATGGCCGCCGTCCGCGAAGACGAACTGGCGGCGCCCTGCATGGGCATCGCCACCACCCGGGTGAAGCTGAGCGCCTTCCTGCTCAGCGCTGTGCTCGGCGGCCTGCTGCTCACGGCGCTGCCGGAACTGCTGCGGCCCGTGGGCGATGTGCGGCTGGTGCTGTTCGGCCTGGTGATCCTGCTGGGTCCGGCGCTGTTTCCCCAGGGGCTGGTCACACCGGCGCTGCTGGAGCGCCTGGGCCGCTGGGGTGAGGGGAGCCGGCCATGAGCGTCGCGCCGCCGCTGCTGGAACTCGATGGGCTCAGCTGCCGCTTCGGCGGCCTGGTGGCCCTCGATCAGGTGAGCTTCGCCGTGCAGCCGGGGGAGGTCTTCGGCCTGATCGGCCCGAACGGCGCCGGCAAGACCGCCACCCTGCGGGCCGACGCCGCGCTGCGCGACGCGTACCTCGGAGCCGGCTGACGCGCGTTGCCGCCCTCTGATCGCCCGCCGATCGGAGGATCGCAGGGATCATCGCTGGGATCAGATGAACCAGGCCAGGGTGCCCAGGCTCAGCAGGGCGACCAGGGCCCAGAACTGGAAGGCATGGTCGAGGCGGTCAAGTTTGGCCAGCAGCTGAGGGGAGGGCTCCGCGTTCTCATCGCCGGCGGCGCGAGCTCCCGCCAGTTGATTCGCCCCCCAGAGGTAGAGCAGGAACGAGGCCAGGGTGATCAGGTAGGCGATCGCATAGATCTTGTCGAGATAGGTGAGGTAGGGAAGTTCGGGCAGCTTGTCTTTATAGCCCTGCTGCAGGAATACCAGCGTCAGCAGCACGGTGGTGGGGATCGCCAGCCTCACTTCCCACAGGTTGCTGGCCAGACCCGGGCTCAGAATCACCACCGCCAGGGTCACGGCCAGGGGCTGGAACATGGTCCAGATCGAGGCCCAGATCGAGCGCTTGTAGGCCACGGAAAACACCAGCTGGCTGTAGTCGTTGGGGGGAACATCAGTGCGGGAGGTATCGAGGCCGAAATCGCTGCCGTAGCGATGCCGGCGTTCCGTGAAGCTCCAGCCCTGGGTCACGAAGCCCGGCAGGCCGATGTTGCGCCCGATCTCGGAATTGTCCACGTCGGGAATGAGACGCAGCGACCGGAACAGCAGCCGGTCGGTCTGGTCGTTGGGCTCGATCACGATCGGCAGATCGAGCGTCTGGAAGGGGTAGTGCCGCAGGGTGAGGTTCTGGATATAGAGCTTCTTCGAATACTGGTAGATCTGATAATAGGTGCCGTCATTAAGCTGCTTGGGGCGCTCCGAGGCCTTCAGCACCGCACCGTCCCACCGTTCCACCTGGTTCTCCAGCATCAGCAGCTCATCCGGGTCGATGTCGGTCTGCTCAAGAAATTGCTGCAGATCGGCCCCCCAGCGCATCCAGAAATAGCCCTCGCTGATGAAGGAGGGCTGCTCGAGATTCAAGGCATGATTATTGGTGGCGTAGATCCCCACCTTGAGGGTGTACCGCACGGAGCCCACCGGCCCCGCGGGCCCCACCGCATCGTCCATCGGGTGGGGACGGGGTTCGTTGAGACCCACGATCAGCACCAGCAGGGCGAGGATCAGTGCCAGCAGGCCGGCGGTGCGCCGTCCCGCGCCACCGCGGGGGAGACCGAGACGTGAGAGCAAGGGAGGACGGGGGCGGCGCATCGGCCGTGGGGGCACCGATCCCCAGCTTCCCATCGGGTTCCCACCCTGGTCACCACCGCTACGGTGACGCCAGGTGGTTCCTCCGATGCGCCTTCTGCCCCGCTCTTCCCGCCTGCTGCCTGGCCTTCTGCTGCTGATCGGCCTGACAGGCCCGGCGCTGACTCTGGGGGGCTGCCGATCGAAGCAGCCGGAAGCGCCGGTGGCACCGGCTCCCCGGCGCGTGTCGGCCCTCGGCAGGCTCGAGCCCGAAACCAAGATCCGCAAGGTGTCGGTGTCGAGTTCCCTCAGCGGTGACCGTGTGGAGGAGCTGCTGGTGGAGGAGAACGAGGTGGTGAAGCACGGGCAGCCGCTGGCCGTGCTCAACAGCTTCGGCACGCTCAAGGCCTCCCTCGATGAGGCCAACCGCGACGTGGAGGTGGCCCGCAACAAGCTGGTGCAGGTGAAGGCCGGCGCCAAGCAGGGAGAGATCCGGGCGCAGGAGTACAAGATCAAGGCCCTCGAGAGCCGCCTGGCCGCCGAGAAGCTCTCCCAGGACCAGAACGTGGCCAGCAAGCGGTCCCGCAGCCAGGAGGCCAAGACCGAAGCCCAGCGCTTCGAGGCCCTCTTCCGCAGCGGCGGCGCTTCCGAACTGGAGCGCGACCGCTACCGCACCCGGGCGGAGACCAGCCTCTCCGAACTCAATGAAGCGGTGGAGACCCGTGAGGGCACCCTCAGCACCCTGCGGGCCCAGATCCTCAGCGAGGAGCAGACCCTGGCCAAGATCCGCGAGGTGCGGCCCGAGGATGTGGCCACCGCCGAGAGTGAACTGCAGAAGGCGATCGCCGCCCGCGACCGCGCCAAGCAGGAGTTCAGCTACGCCACCGTCACGGCCCCGCAGGACGGCCAGATCCTGAAGATCATCGCCAGGCCCGGCGACAAGATCGGCGACGACGGCCTGCTGGAGATGGCCGACACCTCGAAGATGGTGGTGACGGCCGAGGTCTACCAGACCGACATGCAGGGGATCTCGATCGGCCAGCCGGCCACGATCACCGCCGACGGCTTCAAGGGAAGTCTCAGGGCCACCGTGTATCAGGTGAACCGCCAGGTGCAGCGCCAGTCGATCTTCGCCGGTGAGCCGGGTGAGAACATGGATCAGCGGGTGTTCGAGGTGAAGCTGCGGCTGGATCCGAAGGATCTCGAGCGCACCAACGTGAAGTTCGCCTCCAATCTGCAGGTGAACGTGGTGTTCGACCCCCGGACGTCCGCTGACTCCAAGCCCTCGGCTGAGACCAAGCCCTGATGGCCGCGCCCTTCGCCAAGCTGCTCAAGCGCACTCCGGTGGCCTGGCTGCAGGTCACGAACAATCCGGTGAAGCTGCTGATCGGCCTGGCCGGCGTCAGCTTCTCCAACCTGCTGATGTTCTTCCAGCTCGGCCTGCTCGACAGCCTCTACAACAGCCAGCGCAAGCCGATCGAGCGCATGGATGCCGATCTGGTGATGGTGAGCAGGAAATACAGCAACATGGGCTCGCTGCAGGAGTTCCAGCGCAGCCGCCTGTATCAGGCTCTCGGGGTGGAGGGAGTGGAGTACGTGTCACCGCTGCGGATCGCCCGGGGTACCTGGATCACGCCGGAAACCCGCAAGTCGTTCGATGTGTATGTGTTCGGCGTCAACCTCGCCTATCCCTCGCTCGCGTTTCCTGAAGTGGAGGCCAACGCCTCCCGCCTGCGCCTGCTCGGCAATGCCCTCTTCGATCGCAACTCCAAGAAGCAGTACGGCCAGGTGGCCGAAGGTGTGGAGCGGGATGGCACCTTTGCCCTGGAGATCAACAACAAGCAGATCAAGGTGATCGATCTGTTCACGATGGGGGCCACCTTCGCCGCCGAGGCGAACCTGATCGTGAGCGACAGCACCTTTCTCTATCTGTTTCCCAAGGCCGATCCGACCAGGATTCAGGTGGGACTGATCAAGCTCAGCGCCGGCGCCTCCCCCGCCGCGGTGAAGGCGGCGATCGATCCGCTCCTCGGCAACGATGTGCAGGTGCTCACCCGCCAGGGGCTTTCGCAGCTGGAGCTGGAGTACTGGAAGCGCAACGCCTCGGTGGGCTTCATCTTCTCCCTCGGCGTGCTGGTGGGCTTCGTGGTGGGCAGCATCATCGTGTACCAGATCCTCTACGGCGATGTGATGAACTCCCTGCCCCAGTACGCCACCCTCAAGGCGATGGGCTACAAGGATGCCTATGTCATCGGCGTGGTGATTCAGCAGTCGGCGATCCTGGCGGTGGTCGGTTTCGTCCCCGGTGTGCTGATCTCCTATGGCCTCTATGCCCTGCTGGCCAATGTCACCAAGCTCACCGTGTTCATGACCCTCACACGGGCCCTGCAGGTGCTGATCCTCACCTTTGTGATGTGTGTGGGCTCCGGCACCCTGGCCACCCGCAAGCTGGTGCAGCTTGACCCCGCCGACGTGTTCTGAGACCGATGACGGAAACACCCTGCGAAGCTCCGATCATCTCGCTGAAGCATGTGAACCACTGGTTCGGCAGCGGCGAGAGCCGCAAGCACGCCCTCAAGGACATCAGCCTCGACATCCACCCCGGTCAGATCATCATCTGCACCGGCCCCTCCGGCTCCGGCAAGACCACCCTGCTCACCATGCTCGGTGGCCTGCGCTCCTGCCAGGACGGCAGTCTCACCATCCTGGGGAATGAGCTCAATGGAGCCAGCAAGGAGCAGCTGGCCGAACTGCGCCTGAACGTGGGCTTCATCTTCCAGGCCCACAACCTGATGATGTTTCTCAACGCCCGCAAGAACGTGCGCCTGTCGCTGGAGCTGCACGACAGGTACTACGACCAGGACATGGATCGCCTCGCCGACGAGATGCTCGCCAAGGTGGGTCTGGCGGATCGGGTTGATTACTTCCCCGCCAATCTTTCCGGTGGTCAGCGCCAGCGGGTGGCGATCGCCCGGGCTCTGGTAGCAAAGCCCAAGATCCTGCTGGGCGATGAACCCACCGCCGCCCTCGACAAGGATTCCGGCCGCACGGTGGTGAACCTGATGCAGGAGATGGCCGAGAAGGAGAAGACCACGATCATCATGGTCACCCACGACAACAAGATCCTCGACGTGGCCGATCGCATCATCATCGTCGAGGACGGCATGCTGGCCACCAGGGAGCAGGAGGAGGCGTTCGTGGCCCGGATGCGCGATTCCGCCCACTGATCGGCTCCACCAGATCGAGCAGCTGGCGATGGAGGCTCGCCTCGTCGGCGAGCGTGGCGGAACCACGCTCCGCCGCTGCCGCTGGGCAGGCCCGCGCTGCCGCTGCTATCCAGCGGGGAACCGAGCGAAGCGCGTGTCGAGGCGATGCCCCGCCCCCATCCCATGGATCCTGCTGCTGCTGCTGGTGGTGGCCCTGCCCGCGCTGCCGGCTGTTGCGGCCGCCCCGGCCCCCTCTGCTCCGAAGCCGGCCTGGGTCACGCTTGAAGGCCGCCGCGTGCTGGAGATCCGCTCCGCCGCCGGCGCCCAGACACCCGAAGCCCTGGCCCGGCGGATGACTGCCGAACTGGCGCGCCTCGCGGATCGGCTCACCCTCGATCCCCAGCGGCTGGCGGTGGAGGACGATCCCCCCTACGCGATGGTGGGGATCCGGGAAGCGGACGGCCGCTTCACCGCCAAGCTGGCAGTGGATGATCGGGCGGCCCGGGCCTTCGGCATCAGCCGCCGGGCGCTCGCGGAGCGCTACCGCGATCAGCTGCGTGAAGCGCTCCTCACCTACCGCCGCACCCACAGTCTGGGGGCCTGGCTGCGGGGAACGGCCCTGGCGCTGCTGGTGCTGGCGGGGTTTCTGCTGTGGGTGCGCCTGCAGTCGCTCGTCTACCTGCGCCTGCGGCGCTGGCTGGCCCGGCCGGAGGGGGCGCCCCTGCACGGCCTGCGGCTGGCCGGCAACCAGGTGCTGGACGAAGCCCAGGAGCGGGCCAGCCTCGAATGGGGGCTGCGGCTGCTGCATGTGGGCCTGCTGCTGCTGGCCGGCTGGTTGCTGATCCCGCTGCTGCTCAGCCTGTTCCCCCCCACCCAGGTGATCGCTGAGGGCCTCCGTGGCCACATCCTGCGGGTGCTCGATCGCCTGCTGGTGGGGATGGTGGCGGCGATCCCCAACCTGCTGGCGATCGCCCTGATCCTGCTGCTCACCCGCCTGGCGATCCGGGCCAGCAACGCCTGGTTCCGGGCGATCGAACGGGGCAGTCTCAGCTTCCCGGGCTTCTATCAGGAGTGGGCCCGGCCCACCGCCCGGCTGGTGGGTGTGGCCCTGCTGGTGGTGGGGCTGGTGGTGGCCTATCCCTACGTGCCCGGATCCGGCAGTCGGGTGTTCCAGGGGGCGGGGCTGTTCGTGGGCGTGCTGGCCGCCCTCGGCTCCAGTGCCGTGGCCTCGAACGTGATCAGCGGGCTGATGCTGATCTACACCCGTGCCTTCCGCGAGGGCGACCGGGTGGAGATCAACGGGGTGGTGGGGGTGGTACAGGACCGGGATCTGCTGGTGACCCGGGTTCAGACGCCGCGCAACGAGCTGGTGAGCATCCCCAACGCCACGGTGATCGCCTCCTCGATCGTCAACTTCAGCTTCGCCCGCCGGGAGATCCAGCGCCCGGTGGCGCTGGCCGCCGCGGTGACGATCGGCTACGACGTTCCCTGGCGCGAGGTGCACCGGCTGCTGCTGGCCGCCGCCGCCGCGGTGCCGGAGATCGACGATCGGGTGCCGCCGTACGTGCTGCAGACGTCGCTGAACGATTCGCACATCGGCTACGAGCTCAATGCCTGCGTGAAGGAGGTGAACCGCTACCGCGAAACCCTCTCCGCCCTGCTGGCCGCGATCCAGGATCAGTTCGCCGCCGCCGATGTGGAGATCCTCTCGCCGCTCTACCACGCGATGCGCGACGGTAACCCGCGCACCATTCCCCCCCTGGAGGGATCAGTCGAGGGCTCTGCCAAGAGCTCCGCAGGCTGAGGCTTCAGCCCAGTTCGGCGTTCAGGCGGGAGGCCTGGCGCAGGGCGAGGGCGATCACGGTGAGGCCGAAACCCACCGCGGGAGCGGTGGGCAGCACCGAGGCATCGGCGATCCAGAGGTTATCGAGGCCATGGCAGCGGCCCTCGCCATCCACCACCGCGCGGGCGGGATCGCTGCCCATGCGGCAGGTGCCGCAGGCATAGCCCACCACGCTCTGGGGCGCCTCGCCGCGGGGAATGATCGGCGTGCGCTGCACCACCGTGGTGAGCGGATCGTCTTCGACGCGCTGCATCGTGTCGAGCCAGCGGTACACCAGGCGGTCGTGGGCTTCGCGGTTGTTGGGCAGGTAGGCCACCGAGATTCGCTCCCCCTTCAGCTGCACCCGGTTGTCCGGTTCGGGCAGCACCGAACTCATCGCCCACCAGGTGATCGAGCGATCGGCGAGCCATTCCAGCGCCCCATCGCTCAGCAGGCGGGTGACGAGCGAGAGCAGCGGCGGCGACTCGGCGAACAGGGGATCCTGCAGCACGCCCCCGCCGCTCTGGATGCAGCCGAGCGGGAAGCTCACGTTGCGATCGCCCCAGTAGTGGTCGGTGAAGCCGAGGCTGCGCCCGTAGCGGCCCGAATTCGGCTGGCTGGCCCGCTGCAGGATCGCCGTGAGCTGCAGCTTCATCAGGTTGCGGCCCACCTGGTCGGAGGCGTTCGCCAGGCCGGCGGGATGGCGATCGGAGGCCGAACGCAGCAGGATCGCGGGGGTGTGGATCGCGCCGGCGGCCAGCACCACCTGGTGGCCGCGGAACAGCCAGCGCTGGCCGCCCGCGATCGCCTCCACCCCCACCACCCGCCGGCCGGAGGGGTCGGTGTGGAGGGCCTGCACCCGGGTGTCGCCGCGGCGTTCGAAGCCGGCGGCCCCATCGCCGCGATCCACTCCGAACTGCTCGGCGTCGCCGGTGGGATCCTCCTGCGACTCCGACCAGCTCAGGGGCAGGGCATAGGGATGGAGCGCCTGCCTCGCGAAGCCCTCGCGCAGCTCCACAAGGAACGGCTCGATCGGCCGGGGCGGATGGGGATAGGCGCTCGCGCGGGGCGGTTCGCTGGGATCGAGCCCCGCCTCGCCGTGCACCCGGTAGAGGGCTTCGGCCCGGTCGTACCAGGGGGCGAGTTCGTCGTAGCCGAAGGGCCAGGCCGGCGCCCTGCCCTCCTGGTGCTCGAGGCCGCCGAACTCCCGTTCGCGCATGCGCTGCAGCACCCCGCCCCAGATCTTGGTGTTGCCCCCCCAGGCATGCACCGTCTGGGGGGCGAAAGGGTCGCCGTCGGTGCCGAACCAGGCTTCCTCCGGGTGGTAGCGGCGGCGGCGGAACAGATCGATGTCGGCCACGTTCTGATCGGCGAGGGGCAGACCTTCGCCGCGCTCCAGCAGCAGCACCGACCGACCGGCGGCGGCCAGCTCCCCGGCGAGCGTGCCGCCGCCGGCGCCGCTGCCGATCACGACGACGTCGTAGGAGCGATCGTCGATGATCATCGCCATACGTAGATCAGAAGGAACAGCACCACCCAGATCACGTCGACGAAGTGCCAGAACAGCGCCACTGAAGTCACCCCCGCCTCGCCGCCGTCGTAGTTGCCGGGGCGGAAGGAGCGCCCCAGCATCAGCGCCATCAGCACGATGCCGGTGAGCACGTGCAGGCCATGGAAGCCGGTGAGCAGATAGAAGCAGCCGCCGAACACGCCGCTGCCCAGGGCGAAGGGCAACTGCAGCCATTCGCTGGCCTGGCCGTAGAGGAACACCGCCCCCATCAGCATCGTCAGGGCCCACCAGCAGCGGAAGGCCACCAGCCGGCGCTGATGCAGGGCCCGCTCCGCCAGCACGATCACCAGGCTGCTGCTCACCAGCACCACCGAGTACAGCAGCGGCCCACGCAGCTCCAGACCCTCCACGCCAGGCGGCAGCCACACCGGCGAGGAGAGCTTGAAGGTGGCGTAGCCGGCGAAGAACGCCAGGAAGATCAGGCTCTCCGAGCAGAGGAAGAGCACAAAGCCGGTGAGGTTGTGGCCGCCGTGGCCGTGGTGGCCGCTGGTGGTGGCCTCGGCGGTGGGAGGGGCCGGCAGGGTGGTCATCGGTTCAGGCCTCCTTGAGGGAACGCTGCACGACGCTCTCCTGGTTCTCCACCAGATCGCGGCCCAGGCCATAGCCGTAGGGGCCGGCGATCACCACGGGAACGTGCTCGCCGAAGTTCTCCGCCGGCGGCGGCGAGGGCAGCAGCCACTCCAGACCGATCGCCTGCCAGGGGTTGGCCGGTGCCTTGGCCCCCCGGGCCCAGGAGCTCACGATGTTGATCAGGAAGGGAAGGGTGGCCACCCCCAGCAGGAAGGCCCCGAGGCTGGCGAGCACGTTGGCGCCGGCGAACTCGGGGTCGTAGGAGGCGACGCGCCGGGGCATGCCCATCAGCCCGGCCCAGTGCATCGGCAGGAAGTTGAGCTGGCTGCCGGCGAAGGTGAGCACGAAGTGCAGCTGACCCAGACCCTCGTAGGTCATGCGGCCGGTGAACTTGGGAAACCAGTGGTAGATGGCGGCGAACACCCCGTAGGTGATGGTGGAGAAGATCACCGTGTGGAAGTGGCCCACCACGAAGTAGGTGTTGCCCACGTGGATGTCCACCGGCACGGTGGCCAGCATGATGCCGGTGATGCCGGCGAAGATGAAGTTGAACAGCCCGCCGAGGCAGAACAGCATCGGTGTGGTGAGCCGCAGCTTGCCCCGCCAGAGGGTGCCGAGCCAGGCGAACACCTTGATGCCGGTGGGAACGGCGATCAGCATCGTGGTGACCATGAACACGTTGCGCATCCACTGGGGGGTGCCGCTGTAGAACATGTGGTGCACCCACACGATCAGGCTGAGGAAGGTGATCGCGAAGGAGGCGATCGCCACCACGTGATAGCCGAACAGGGGCTTGCGGGCATACACGGGAAACACCTCGGAGAACACCCCGAAGATCGGCAGCACCATCACATACACCGCCGGGTGCGAATAGAACCAGAAGAAGTGCTGGTAGAGCATCGGATCGCCGCCGCCCTCCGGCTGGAAGAAGCTGGTGCCGAAGCTCAGGTCGAACAGCAGCATCACCGCGCCGGCGGTGAGCACCGGCAGGCCGCAGAGCTGGATGGTCTGCGCGGCGAGGGCCGTCCAGCAGAAGATCGGCATGCGGAACCAGCCCATGCCGGGGGCGCGCATGCGGATGATCGTGGTGCAGAAGTTCACGGCGCCCATGATCGAACTCACCCCCGAGAGGGCCACCGCCAGGATCCAGAGGAACTGGCCGTTGATGAAATGGCCGAGGGGGTTCTGGGTGCTGACCGGCGGATAGGCCCACCAGCCCGATCCGGAGGGGCCGCCCGGCACCAGGAAGGACGCCATCAGGATCACCCCGAACAGCGGCACCAGCCAGAAGGCCGCGGCATTCAACCGCGGAAAGGCCATGTCGGGGGCGCCGATCATCGGCGGGATCAGCAGGTTGTTGAAGCCGTTGAGCACCGGGAACAGGAACAGGAACAGCATCACCGTTCCATGCATCGTGTACAGGCCGTTGTACACGGTGGGATCCACCAGATCCGCCGGCGGCGTCAGCAGTTCGCCCCGCATGATCATCGCCAGCAGGCCGCCCACCAGCAGGAAGAACAGCGACACGGCGATGTACTGGATGCCGATCACCTTGGCGTCGGTGTTGAAGGAGAAGAAGCGGCGCCAGTTGTCCGGGGCCCCGGGAACCGGATGGGGAGCCCGCAGCACGCGGGGATCGAAGGGGATGGTGGGGGACATCGGCGTGGCGGCTCAGGCGTCGTGGGGAGTGGCGGGGTCGGCGTCGACGTGCACCAGCGGCGGCGGGGCGGGCGGCACGGTGGCCCAGCCCCGATCCCCTCGCTCCTGCCGCAACTGCCACAGTTCAGTGGCGGCATTGGCGGCCGGCAGCAGCGGCCGACGCAGGGCGTCGGTGAGCCAGGCGCGGTAGGCGTCCTCGCTCTCCACCACCACGTCGGTCTGGTTGGCCGAGAAATAGCCGCCGCTGAACATCGAATCCCGCAGCCGGTAGCGGCCTTCGCGGGTGGGGGTGAGGGCGTAGGCGATCACGCTGCCGGGCACCAGGTCCTGCTTGAGCCGGAAGGCCGGCACGTAGAAGCCGTGCAGCACGTCCATGGAGATCAGCTCCAGCCGGGCGCGGCGGTCGACCGGCAGGTGCAGCTCGGTGCTGTGCACGCCCTCGGGGTAGATGAACTCCCACGACCACTGCCGGCCGATCACCTGGATCGGTCCCACCGGTTCGTCGCTGGCGGCCGAACCCGCCACCGCCACGGCCTCGCTGCCGCTGCTCACGCGCACCTTGCCTTCGAGGGTGGCCAGCACCTGGTTGACCTGGATGGCATGGACGGCGATCGCCATCACGATCAGCAGCGGCACCAGGGTCCAGACGATCTCAAGGCGCAGGTTGCCCTCGATCGGTGCGCCGTCGTCCATGTCGTACTTCGGGGCGCGGTTGAACAGGATCGTCCAGCCCATCACACACGCGCAGCCGAGGAAGATGAACGTGCCGATGCCGGTCTCGAGGGCGAACAGGTTGTCGACGTAGGGCGCGGCGCTGGAGGCCTGCACCGGCAGCCAGTCGTGCACCTGCCGGCTCATCCAGAGGCTCGCCAGCAGGTTGAGCACCACGGCGATGGCCACCAGGGCGATCGCGGCAGGATCGGGCCGGAACGGCCGGGTGGGGGCTTCGCCGCTCATGGCAGGGCCTCGCGCAGATCGACACCGCCGGCCAGCAGCTGGTCGGCGGTGACGTGCACACCGAACTCGGCGCCCAGTTCAGCGCCGAGGGTGCCGTGCAGGGCGAACAGGGCGAACAGGGCCAGGCCCACCAGCAGATAGCTCCACTGCACCTGGCGGCCCATCTCGGCGCGCCAGCGGAAGCGCTGCAAGCCGCGCCACACGGTCATCGCCACGATCACCAGCAGCAGCAGCACGCCGCCGACGCCGTGCCAGAGCATGGTGTCCATCGCCCCGAGGCCCAGGCCGCCGGTGACGCCGCTCAGGGGGTTGGCGAGCAGCATCTCGTAGAGGCCCGCGGCCACCGTGAGGAAGGTGATGGCGGCGCAGGCCAGCAGGTTGTACCAGCCCACGTCGTGGAAGCCGGCGCGGGTGACGGGCAGGGCCAGGAAGCGGAACACCCGCTTCTCGAGTGGATAGAGGGCACCGGCGACGTCGAAGGCGATGGCGATCACGAACAGCCCGATCGTGAAGTGCACCAGGTTGGGGTGGATCGGCTGCGCGTAGGGCAGGCCGTTGGCGGCGAGGGCGCTCACACCAGACCCTCCCGCACCGCCTGCACCACCGGCACGGTGTGCAGGCCGTAGATCCAGATCAGCTGGTTGCCCAGGTTCACCTGCAGCGCCACCAGCAGACACAGAACGCCTCCCGCCGCCAGGAAGGGCAGGGGCAGCACCGAGGGATCGCGGCTGCGGATCACGTAGCGCCAGCCGGTGAGCACCGCCAGCACCCCGGCCAGCGACCAGCCGAGGGTGCTGTGCAGGTTGAGCACGTTGCTGGCGCCGCCGTAGGGCTGGGCCAGGCCGGCCTCCACCTGACCGAAGATGATCGCCAGGAAAATGGCCGCGGTGGCCACCAGCAGGTTCCAGAAGCTCACCTCGAACAGATTGGGCCGTCTGGCCAGCACGCCGATCAGATCGAAGGCCACGGCGATCAGCGCCATGGCGATCACGAAGTGCACCAGGATCGGATGGATCGTGTCCATCCAGGGGAGGTTGTGCTCGTTGAGCGGCGGCAGCAGGTCGAGCATGGGGAATGGACGGCCGGGGCGCTCACACCACAGGTCAGCAGAAACCCTGGACCAAGTCGGGCGGTTGTGATGGATCGCCACACCGCCTGTCGGCGTTCGCCCACTTAAGGCGACCTAGCCTCGGCGCATCCGTTCCCAGCCCCTTGACCGTCCCGGTCTCGCCCACCCTTCGCTGGCTCACCATCGCCCTGCTGCTGGCCGGCGCGGTGCTGTCGCTGCTGCTGCCGTTCGTCTCGGCCACCCTGTTCACCATCGCCCTGGGCGGGGTGGCGATCGCCGCCGGCGCAGCCCAGCTGATCCGCCTCGGCGGCAGCGACGACACCGGCGGCAAGGTGCTGCGGGGGCTCTCCGGCGTGCTCTACCTGCTGGGGGGGATCTCGCTGATCGTGTTTCCGGTGCAGAGCACCATCAGCCTCACCCTGTTCGTCGGCGTCCTGCTGGCCTTCGAGGGCGTCACCGAACTGGCGGTGGCCGCTGCCCGCCCCATCCCCGCCCGCACCCTGGTGCTGCTCGACGGCATCGTCACGGCCGTGCTGGGGGGGCTGCTGATCGCCGGCTGGCCGGGCGATTCGGCCTGGGTGATCGGCACCTTGCTGGCGGCGGGCATGGTGATGTCGGCGATCAACCTGTTCACGGCGGGCTCGGAGCAGCAGGCCACGGCCTGAGGACGGCGGGCTCCGGCTGGGCCAGGCCGGCGGCCCGGCGTGGATCCGCCATGCCCAGGCTGCCCCGCCCCTCCCCCAGCCACTCCACGCTGTGGGCGGCGCCCATGGCGCTGGCCGGCGTGACCCGATGACCTCGCTGCTGCAGCAGGTCGGCCGTGTCGGGGGAGAGGCCGTCCTCGAGTTCGAGCCGGTCGGGCCAGAGCTGGCTGTGGATCCGCGGCGCCGCCACCGCCCCCGCCAGGTTCATGCCATGCACCAGCCGGTTGCGCAGCACCTGGGCCACGATCGTGAGGATGCGGCTGCCCCCCGGGCTGCCGGTGGCCAGCCAGGGGCGGCCATCGGGCCGGAACACCAGGGTGGGCGTCATCGAGCTCAGGGGCCGGCGGCCCGGAGCGATGGCGTTGGCTTCCCCCTGAATCAGGCCGAAGGCGTTGGCTGTGCCGGGGGCGGCGCTGAAGTCGTCCATGGTGTTGTTCAGCAGGAAGCCGGCGCCGGGCACGGTGATGCCGCTGCCGTAGGCGAGGTTGAGGCTGGTGGTGCTGGCCACCAGGCCCCCGCGGCTGTCCACCACCGAGAGATGGGTGGTGTTGGTGCCGCCGCTGCGGCGCGGCGGGCCTGCCGACAGTTCGGCCGAGGGGCGGTGGCGGAGCGGATCGATCGTGCGGCGCAGCGCCTCCAGCCGCAGCGGATCGAGCAGCCGGCGCACCACCGGCTCCGGCTCGGGCAGATCGCCGAGCTGCTCGTTGCGGTCGCGGAACACCAGGGCCATCGCTTCGGCGAGCGGGTGCAGATCGGCGGCGGAGCCGGCGCCACCGGGCAGCGGCCCGAACGGTTCCACCAGCTTCAGCATCTGCAGCAGGCTGAGGCCGCCGGCGGGCATGGGGGGCGCCAGCACCGGATGGCCGCGGTAGGTGATCTGCAGCGGCCGCACCAGCCGGGCGCGGTAGGCCGCCAGGTCGGCGCCGGTGATCCGGCCGCCGCGTTCGCGCATCAGGCCCGCGAGCGCGGCGGCGGTGGGCCCGCCGTAGAAGCCCTGGTGGCCGGAGCGGGCGATGCGGCGCAGGCTGCCGGCCAGCTCCGGCTGACGCAGGATCTCGCCGGCCGCCAGGGCGCGTGGCGTGCCGCCGGGCACGGCGCGCAGGAAGGAGCGCCTGGCCCCGGGATCGGCGGCCAGCAGGGGGGCTGCGTCGGCGAGGGACTCCGCCAGGAACGGATCCACCGTCAGCCCCTGCTCCGCCAGGGCGATGGCCGGGGCGATCACCTGTGCCAGCGGCAGGCGGCCGTAGCAGCGCTGGGCCAGCACCAGGCCGGCGACGCTGCCGGGCACGCCGGCGCTCAGCGGGCTGCGGGTGGCCCGCTGCCGATCCACCGTGCCGTCTGGTCTGAGGAACTGGTCCGCCGTGGCGGCTGCCGGCGCGCTCTCGCGGAAGTCGATCGCCACCGCCTGGCCGCCGCCGATCGCCAGCTCCGGGCTGGTCGCACCGCGGGGCCCGCTCGCAAGGCAGCCGCGCCCGAGCGCCGGCGACGGTCCCGGCAGCCACAGCAGCAGAAAGCCCCCACCGCCCAGATTGCCGGCCGCCGGCAGCGTCACCGCCTCGGCGAAGGAGGCGGCCACCGCCGCATCCACGGCATTGCCACCGGCGGCGAGCATCGCCGCCCCCACCGCCGCCGCCCGCGGTTCCTGGCCCGCCACCATCCCGCCGCTGGAGCGAACCGGCCGGAAGCGCCCGGGGCGCTCCTGAAGCAGGGGTGCGAAGTCGGCGGCGCCCGCCGGCAGTGCCGCGGCGAGCAGGGTGAGCAGCGCCAGCCGCCGCGCCGCCCTCATGGTTCCGGCTCCGGGGTGCCGTAACCGCCGCCGCCGGGGGTGGCGATCCGCAGCCGATCACCCGGCTCCACCGCCAGCGCGGCGCAGCCCGGCAGCGGCAGGGCGCTGCCGTCGGCGCGCACCAGCAGGTTCTCCCCGGTATGCCCGCTTTCGCCGCCGGCCAGGCCGAAGGGGGGCACCCGCCGCGAACCGGTGAGCAGCGACACCGACAGCGGCTCCTCGAAGCGCAGCCAGCGCTCCACACCATCGCCACCGCGGTGCTGGCCGCGGCCGCCGCTGCCGCGCCGCAGGGCGAAGCGCTCGAGCACCACCGGGAAGCGATCTTCGAGGATCTCCGGATCGGTGAGGCGGGAGTTGGTCATGTGGCTCTGCACCGCGTCGGCGCCAGCAAAGGTGGGGCCGGCCCCGGTGCCGCCGCAGATGGTTTCGTAGTACTGGCGGCGCTCGTCGCCGAAGCTGAGGTTGTTCATCGTGCCCTGGGCTGCGGCCATCACCCCCAGGGCGCCGAAGAGGGCATTGGCCACCGCCTGTGACGTCTCGACGTTGCCGGCCACCACCGCCGCCGGCGGTTCCGGCCGCAGCAGGCAGCCGCGGGGCACCACCAGATCGATCGGCGCGAAGCAGCCGGCGTTCAGGGGAATGGGGCGCCCCACCAGGCAGCGGAAGGCATAGAGCACCACCGCCTTGGTGATCGCCAGCGGCGCGTTCATGTTGCCGCTCTGCTGGGGGGAGGTGCCGCTGAAATCCACCCGCGCCCGCCGGCCGGCCCGGTCGATCCGCACGCTCACGGCGATGCGGCTGCCATCGTCGAGCTCCACGCTGTGATGGCCGTCGCGGAGGCCATCGATCACCTCCCGCACCGCCTCGGCCGCATTGGCCTGCACGTGCGCCATCCAGGTGCGCACCTCGGCTTCGCCTTCGCGCGTGATCCAGCGCTGCAGCTCCTCCACCCCCAGCCGGTTGGCGGCCACCTGGGCCTGGAGATCGGCCAGCAGCTGGTCGGGGTTGCGCACGGGGTGGGGGCCGGCGGCCAGCCGCGCCCGCCATGGCGCTTCATCGAAACGGCCGCCCACCAGCAGGGGAACGTTGGCGAGCCGCAGGCCCTCCTCCTCGATCGAGCGGCTGAAGGGCGGCATCGAGCCGGGGCTGATGCCCCCCACATCGGCGTGGTGGCCGCGGCAGGCCACGTAGAAGGCCGGGGCTGAGCCCGCTTCGGCCTGTGTTGAGAACACCGGCGTGATCACGGTGATGTCGGGCAGGTGGGTGCCGCCGTCGTAGGGATCGTTGCTGGCGATCGCATCCCCCGGCGCCAGGGGCGGGCGTTCGCCGCGGCGGATCGCCGCCAGCAGGGAGACGACGCTCGCGCCCATCGAGCCGAGGTGCACGGGGATGTGGGGGGCGTTGGCCACCAGGGCGCCGTCGCCATCGAACAGGGCGCAGGAGAAGTCGAGCCGCTCGCGGATGTTCACCGAGCGGGCGCTCTGCTGCAGCCGCACGCCCATCTGCTCGGCCACGGCAGCGAAGCGATGGTGGAACAGTTCCAGCCGCACCGGATCCACGCGGGTCCCGGCCGCCGCCACCTGCGGCAGAGCCGCGGGCGGGGCCTGGATCGGGTGGTGCTCCAGCAGCAGCTCGCCCCCCGCCAGCCGCCGGGCCTGCCAGTGCGGCTCCAGCACCGTGGTGCCGGTGGCCTCCACGATCAGGGCCGGACCCTCCAGCCGATCCCCCACGGCGAGATCCTCCCGGCGCCAGCAGGGCACCGGCCGCTGCTCCGCCCCGCCGCCGTGCCACGGCGCGCCCGCTGCGGGGCTGCTGCCGGCGGGGGCATCGGGGGCCTCCACCTCCACCACGATCCGCTCCAGCACCAGCGGCTCGCCTTCCACCACATAGCCGAAGCGGCGCCGGTGCAGGGTCTCGAAGGCGGTGCGCAGCGCCGCCAGGGCCGCGGCCGGATCCCCGGCCTGGGGGGCTGCCACCTCCAGCCCCTGATCGCTGGCGGCGTAGCGCAGTTCCAGCCGTTCCCGCACCTGCGGGGCGGCATCGGCCGCCAGATCGCCCGCGCGGCGCAGATCGGCGCTGGCCTCCGCCACCAGCTCCCGCCGCAGCCGCCGACCCTCCGCGAGCGCCTCCAGGCTCAGCGTCCGGCGCACGGCCCGCTCCCGCAGCAGGCTCTGCCGCGCCCGGCCGATCCCCCAGGCCGAGAGCACCCCGGCCAGGGGGTGGAGCAGCACCTGGGAGAGCCCGAGGGCCTCGGCCAGGGCGCAGGCGTGCTGGCCGCCGGCGCCGCCGAAGCACACAAGCACCGCTTCGCGGATGTCGTGGCCGCGCTGGATCGAGATGCGCCGGATCGCCTCGGCCATGCGTTCGATCGCGATCGTCAGGGCCCCCTTCGCCACGGTCTCCGCGCGGGGTGGCGCCTCGCCCGCGACAGTCAGGCGTGCCGCCAGTTCCTCGAAGCGCTGCCGCACCGCCTCGCCATCGGCGGGCTGATCGCCGCCGGGTCCGAACACCGCCGGCAGGGCATGGAGCGGCAGGCGGCCCAGCAGCACGTTGGCGTCGGTGATGGTGGCCGGCCCGCCGCGGCGGTAGCAGGCGGGGCCGGGATCGGCGGCGGCGGAGCGGGGTCCCACCTGCAGTCGCCCGCCCTCCACGTGCAGCACCGAACCGCCGCCGGCCGCCACGGTGTGGATCGGCAGCATCGCCGCCTGCAGGCGCAGGCCATCGATCTCGGTCTCGCTGCGGTGCTCGAAGCCGTCGGCCCCGGCGCCGGGCTGGAGGTGGAACACATCGGTGGAGGTGCCGCCCATGTCGAAGCCCAGCATGGGGCGGTCGGCGAAGCCGGCGGCCCGGGCCGCCGCCGCGGCGCCCACCATGCCGCCGGCCGGCCCGGAGAGGATGGTGTCGGTGGCCCGCAGCAGCGACGGGGCGCAGAGGGCCCCGCTGGAGGTCATCACCCGCAGGCGGGTGGCGGCGCCAAGGTCGGCGCGCACCTGCTCCAGATAGGAGGAAAGCACCGGAGCCAGGGCCGCCTCGGCCACGGTGGTGGCCAGCCGGGGCACGAGCCGGGCCCGGCGGCTCACCCGATGCGACAGCTGCACCGGCCCGAGGCCGCGCTGCTCCAGCCAGCTCCCCAGCGCCAGTTCCTCCTGGGGATGGCGGTAGGCGTGCATCAGGGCCACGGCGATGCTGCGGTAGCCGTCGTCCCGCGCCCTGCGGATCTCCAGCTCCAGAGCCTGGTCGAGCTGGAGCGGTTCGAGCAGGCGCCCGTCAGCGCTCCGCCGGCCCGTCACCTCCAGCACCCGCACCACGAGGGGGCGTGGACGCACGATCTCCAGGGCGAACAGGTCGGGGCGGTGCTGGTCGCCGATGCGGGGCAGATCGGCCAGGCCGCGGTTCACCAGCAGCAGCACCGGCGCCACCCGCCGCTCCAGCAGGGCGTTGGTGGCCACGGTGGTGCCGAGCCGCACCTCCTCCACCAGCCCCGGGGGGAGGGGGGCTTGTGGCGCCAGCCCCAGCACCTGCCGCAGGGCGCGGATCGCCGGATCGCCCGGATGTTCCGGCTGCTCGGAGAGCACCTTGCGCACCACGGTGCCTCCTTCCGGAGTCCGGGCCACCAGATCGGTGAAGGTGCCGCCGCGGTCGATCCAGAAGCGCCAGCCATCGGGCATGGGAGCCGGCCCTCGCGCCTCAGCGGTAGTTCTCGAACTGCAGGGGCACCTCCAGGTCCTGCTCGCGCAGCAGCTGGATCGCCTGCTGCAGGTCGTCCTTGCTCTTGCCGGTGATGCGCAGGCTCTCGCCCTGGATCGCCACGGTCACCTTCCTGAGCGAGTCGCGCACCGTCTTGCTGAGTTTCTTGGCCAGCTCCTGGCTGAGGCCCTTGCGCAGCTTCACCTCCTGCTTCACCTTGTTGCCGCCCACCGGTTCGGGGGTCTGGAAATCGAAGATCTTGAGGGAGAGGTTGCGCTTGGTGGCCTTCTGGCGCAGCACGTCGGCCACCGCCTCCAGGGTCATGTCGCTGGCGGTGGTGATCGTGAGGGCGGCGTCCTCGAGGTCGATCGTGGTGCCGGAATCCTTGAGGTCGTAGCGCTGTCCCACCTCGCGGCGCACCTGGTCCACGGCGTTCACCAGCTCCTGGCGATCGAAATCGGAAACGACGTCGAAGGAAAAGGTGTCGGCCATGGGGCGGGGGCTCGCGGATGTGGCAAGGGGAGTGGATCCTATGGCGCGGGGCTGGGCTCAAGGTCGGCGAGCATCGCCTCCATCTGTTCGAGGGCGCTGCGCAGGTCGTCGGCAATTTCGGCGGTGATCAGGTCGGGATCGGGAAGGTTGTCGGAATCGAGCAGGCTGTCGTCTTTGAGCCAGAAGAGATCGAGGCTGAGCTTGTCGCGGGCGAGGAGGTCTTCGAGGTCGTAGCAGCGCCAGCGGCCTTCGGGGGTGGCGTCGCTCCATGTGGGCTGGCGCTGATCGATGGCGCCGGGCTTGTAGAGGGCAACGAATTCGTCGAGGTCGGCGCGCTGGAGGGGTTTGGTCTTGAGGGTGAAGTGCTGGTTGGTGCGCAGGTCGTACACCCAGAGGCGCTTGGTGGCGTGGCTGCTGCTGCCGGCGCGGCGATCGAAGAAGAGCACATTGGCCTTCACACCCTGGGCGTAGAAGATGCCGGTGGGGAGGCGCAACAGGGTGTGCACGTCGCACTCGTGCAGGAGCTTGAGGCGAATGGTTTCGCCGGCGCCACCTTCGAAGAGCACGTTGTCGGGCACGATCACGGCGGCGCGGCCGTTGATCTTGAGCAGCGATTTGATGTGCTGCACGAAGTTGAGCTGCTTGTTGGCGGTGGTGGCCCAGAAGTCGTCCCGTTCATAGGTGATGGCTTCCCCGCTAACATCCCCCTCCTCACCGATCACCTTGATCGACGACTTGCGCCCGAAGGGCACATTGGTGGCCACCAGGTCGTAGCGCTCAGAGCCAAGCTGGCGCAGGGCATCTTCGGCGCGCACGGGCAGCAGCTGATCGAGAAGGCCATCCACCTGATCCGGTGGCACCTTGTCGTCCAGAAGCTGACGGCGTTTGGCATCGAGCTGGGCTGGTGTGGGCCCCACGTTGTGGAGCAGCAGGTTCATGGCGCAGAGGCGCACCACCGATTGCACGATGTCGATGCCATGCAGGGCCTCATAGCGCAGGTGATCCCGTTGTTCACGGGTCATCTCACGGAAATGGGCCACGATGTGGAGGAACATGGCGATCAGAAAGCCACCGGTGCCGCAGGCGGGATCGATCATTGTTTCGCCGGGCCTGGGGGCGAGACATTCAATGATCGCGTCGATCAGGGGGCGGGTGGTGAAGTACTGGCCGGCACCACTTTTGGTGTCCTGGGCATTGCGTTCCAGCAGGCCTTCATAGGCCTCGCCCTTGATGTCGGCGCTGAGGGTCATCCATTGCTCCTTGTCGAGCAGGTCGGAGATCAGGCGTTTGAGCTTGGCGGGATCCTGGATCTTGTTCTGGGCCTTGCGAAACACCAACCCGAGCAGGCCATGTTGCTTGCCGAGATGCTCCAGGACCAGGCGGTACTGGGATTCGAGCGCCGCCCCGTCTTTGCCCACCAGGGTGCTCCAGTCGTACCCCTCAGGAACGGGCGACTCCTGACTCCAGGGCGGCAGGGTCTGCTCATGGGCGAGCTTGAGGAAGAGGAGCACGCTGAGCTGCTCCAGGTAGTCGCCATAGGAGAGCCCATCGTCGCGCAGCACGGTGCAATAGCTCCAGAGCTTCTGCACGATGCGGTTGGCTTCTGCGCTCATGGGGTGGAAGAGAAGGATGGCGATTCGATCAAGATGGATGGTCAGAGTCGGTAGATGGAGCCCCGCTGCCCGATCTTGACGATCAGCACAAGGAGCATGTCGTCCTCGACGCTGAAGATCAGGCGAAGATCGCCAATCCGCACGCGGTAGAGCTCATCGTTGGCCTGCAGACGGATGACGCCGGCATGGCGAGGCGTCTCGCTGAGGCGACTGAGCTCCCGGTCCACCCGTCGTTGCAGCACAGGATCGAGCTGGCGGTAGCTCTTGGCGGCGGAGCGAACGAATTCAATCCGATAGCTCAAGATTCAACGGCCTGATCTGAAGTGGTGGAGCCTGCCTTGAGCTCCTCCCAGCTCACCCGAGGTTCATTGGAGCGCAGGATCGCTTCGGCTTCGGCGGTGTCTTCGGCATCCTCCAGGGCAAGGGTGAGCAGGCGCCGCAGGGCATCGCTGCGACTCACCGAAAGGTGGAGCTCACTCTCCAGATGGGCGGCGTAGCGATCGATCCGCTCCAGCAGCTCAGGCGGCAGGCGTATCGCCTGGGGCGTGCCGGCACCCCTGGATTGGGTCATGATGCGTAGTTGCTCGTAGCCAAGCCTACTACAAGCTGATGGTTCTCGATGGATGTCGTCCAACGGCTGGGCGTCATGACGGATCTCATCAGGCCACGAAGCCAAGGATCTGGCCCACGGCATGGAATGGGGCTGGCGAGAGCACCAGAAAGGGATGGTGATTGTTCATCTCGCGACCGGCCTGGGGGTTGTGGTTGATCCAGATCACCTCAACACCGGTGGGCTCCCAGGCCATCGCCTCGGTGGGCTCATCCGGCATGGGCACATAGGCCGCCAGACGTACAAGCAGGCTGAGGCGAGGCTGCACGGGCCGGATCCGCGTAACCTGGGCGGAGCCCCCTCCCTGAGGCACGAGATCCATCGTGCAGCAAGGCTTCTGATGGCTGCAAGCCGTGCGAGAGCTATGTCTCAGGCGGTCAGCCGAGGCAATCGGTACGTCTTAGATGGATCCGCCCAAATAGAAGTTATGCGGACCTAAGCTACAGAAATACAACCCTGTCAACGCCGTATGGCCTTCCATAGAGTTTCTAAAGCCGACTTGCCACAAGATTTTCCAACTCACCATCTCTCAATGGAGTTTTGGGAGAATCTTGGGAGGGTAGTTGCAACTTTTGGGTTTCTAGAGAGGGTTTTAGGCAAGGCGATTTTCGTCTTTATCGGCACTCACAACTACAACACCACTGCAGAGCTTGAGAGCCAACTTGATGTTCTCTTTCAAAAACTTGATATTGCTCTGACTGGACAGCTAGGGACATTGATTGATACCTACGAGAGTGCCGTGATACGCCATCAAGAGAGTCCGATCGTTAACTTTGAGGATCTTGTGCAAGATCTGAGAGAGGCAGCGAAGCTCCGCAATATACTCTGCCATGGATCATGGGGCGATCCTGATTCAAACGGTGCTTCATTACCCTATTTTATCAACAAGAAGAAGGAGAAAACGATTACTCCAATGAGCAGCGACGACCTGGCCAGAGTTCAGCGTCACGTTGCCGGGCTCGCCTGTGCTGTAATTGATAGTGTTACTTGCATGGGGTTTCAATTCCCAGGACTGTCTGGGCCAGGACGACCATTGTTGGATGCAACTTGAAGGAAGGCTGAGAGGATAATTGTTTATGTCTCTCGATGCCGCACAACACGCCCCTTGAGTGGACAGGCCACCACCGCATCATTGCCATGCAAGCCCACACTCCCTGCCTGCCACTCAGGGGCAGCGTTCGATCGTCATCCCAGTCTTTCCGCCTCAGGTTTCTCTCCAATTCAGCCAAGATCCCATTCGACCAGTGAGGGCGGTACATCCCATCCCAGGCTGCCTCGAGCAGCACATCCCGCAGCACAGGCCCAAAGAGTGCGCAGGTGACGAGCAAGACCGGAAAAACTCCCGAGGCACCGACGACACCGGTAAATAGTGCGGGTGTCGCTCCCGTGTTGTTTCCCCGTAATCATCGCCATAGTCATCACACTCCTGATTGAGGGTGACGATGGCATCGAGAGCCCTTCTGCTCTCGACGCGGCGTCGCTGACGCAGCGCTTCAACGTCAGCCAGGCGCAACCTGCGATGGGTGCCTACCGGAATGAAGGGAATCTCACCTGCATCGAGCAGCCTGTAGAGGTAAGGCCTGGAGATGTTGAGAATCTCGGCCGCTTGCTGCGTGGTGAGAAGGGTATCATCCGGAACCAACGAGATCGCCTGTCCATCCTTCAGATGCTGGAACACTTCCCGCAGCACTGCGTAGATCTCTATCGGAATATCCTCGGCAACGCCATCCGGCCCAACCAGCTGAAGATGGCTGGCTGGCTTAGCATGAACAAAGAATGTGCGATATAAATTCCTGACATACTCGGCTCTTTCAGGAGTTGGCTCCAGTCGGCGCACAGAAGCAGAAACCTCCCTCTCCTCCGGAGGATGTTGAGTGGCCATGATGTCTGACCCCAATGCGGGGATCCAACGGGAACAGGAGCGGGCGGGGCCCGGGAGCACGGGCGGGGGTGCCACTCAACTGAAATAACAGTAACGCAAAGCCTCTGGCGCGTGCGCATGATGTTCATTTCGTTGCAGTTCGCCGAGAAGCCCTGCACCGCAGAGGTTCTCGATGATCAGGAGCCTGGGTGCTCGCCTCCCAGCTGAGAGGGTCCTTCATGCAGCCGAACCAAGCCGGCCTTCAAACGCCCGCTTCAGGATGGCCTGCCGCAGGATGCCGCAGCGCTGGAGGCTGGCCTGCACGGTGGCCTCGACTTGATCGAGGACGGAGAAGCGGTGGTCGACTTCGGCGATGATCGACTGTTGCTTGTCGAGTGGTGGGATCGGGATTGGCAACAGACGGCAATTCGAGATTGAGAGGTTGACCTGGCTGGTTGTTGTCTTCGATGTGGCTCTTAACCACGCTTGTGCCGTGCTGGAGCGCAGGTAAATCGCGAGGAACTTTGGCATCAGCTCGGGAGTAGGTCGGAATCTTGCGATTGCCTGATTGATGTTCCACTCTGCATTTTCACCGCTTACAAGTGAGACCTTCCCGAGGGGAGGGCCCACAATGTTCGTCAAAACGTCACCGGGTAAAGTCCTCGAACGCTTCATCTTTGTCGCGTGATACTCGGCTTCGACGTATGTGGGCTGGTTGTTGGCGAAGTCAAGCTTGCCGTCAAAGGTTAGGTTGTATACTTTGATGAACGGTATTTTGTTGTGATCATTGTGGGAGGAGAGGCGATCCTTGGGCGGAGTTGTTCCGCTCTCAACGCTTTCGCAAGCCAAGCGGGCTTCGAGAACTCGCCAGGCTTCGTTGACATTCGCATCTTTTCTTCCCCCTAATTCGGTTCCGTCTACCCTGCGCAAGGCTGATGGATTGTCTTGCCTTGATATTGCCAGCAGGTGGTGGGTTGATTTTTTGGCGGTGAGCCTCCCCTCCACCGCCGCCTTCAGGATGCTGGCGCGGGCCTGCTTGAGTTTGGCCTGAATGCCCTGCAGGGTGCTGACAGTTTCGTCGAGGCGGGAGAGTTGGGTGTCGATCTCAGTGATGATGCTCTCTTGAATCTCAATGGGGGGCAGGGGAATGGGGAGGGCGCTTAGGTTCTTCTTGCTGATCGAGGCGAGATTGGTGGTTTGCTTGCCGGTGGCCAGGAAATAGGCGCGGGCTTCATTCGTGTTGGCGTAGTAGGCCACCCATTTGGGTAGGGCCTTGCCATCACGGATGCGAGCGCGGAACACATGGTTCTGATGGATGCACTCGCTGATCTGCCCTTGCCAGATCCAACCCCGGCCAAGCTTGTCACGGTCCCCGCCTTCGTTCAGCAGGATGTCACCCGGCTCAAGCCGGTATCTGGCGATGGCACTCTCTTTGACGGGGATGGTTTTCACCTCCGACAGATCCAGCTGCAGCCGCTGCACATTGGCCACGCGCAGATAGGGGACTTCGCGGTAGTCGTGGCCTTGTTTCTTGGCATCCTTGGTGATCCCCGAAACGATCTCGCAGATCGCCCCCAGCGGTTCCGCCGACCAACTCACACCCTCACTCACGCCGCCACCACCTCATTGAGCTCCGCCACGATCGACCCCAGCTCCTCGCCAAACAACGCATACACCTTCCCCAAGCCGCCCTGCTGCGCAAACGGTGGTTCGTCCAGATCCTCCAGGCGCACCTCCAGGTCCACCACGATCTGATCGCGGATCAGCTCCAGCCAGCGCAGTTGCTCCTCACTGAAGCTGCGGCCCCGATTGGCCTGCTGCGCCAGCCAGCCGGCGAAGCGTTCGGCCGCCTGATCCTGGAAGCTCACCAGCTGCTCCTCCACCCCCAGCGCATGGCGGGCCAACGAGATCAGATCGGTGAGGTGCTTGCCCTTGCTGGCGCCCTTCACCCGGTTGGCCTCCACCTGCTCATAGGCCATCCACAGCGCTTCGCTGGTCCACTGGCGCGGCGGCCGCTGGATCGCCTGGGCCAGCTCCATCAGCTTCGCCCGCGTGATCCGCTGCCGGTAGGGCTTGGCATACAGCACGCTCAACGCATCGAGCTGGTCGCGGTTCTCGCGGCAGTAAGTCGCAAAGGCGCTGGTGAGCTCTTCTGCGGCGTTGCCGTAATCCAGGTTCAGATCGGGCCGTGGCCCGGCGAAGGTCACCTTGTCGGCGGTGAGCACATCCACCGTGATCTCCTGCGCCTGACGCACCGAAAGCAGCGCTTCGCACAACCGTGGGTTGCTGGCAATGGGCTGGGCCGCCTCATCGAGCAGCTGCCGGCGCGCTTCCTGCCGTTGCTCCTCGTTGGGCACACCCATGGCGGGCACAGCAAACAGCTCGCGGGCCCGTTGCACCTCCCGGTCGGGATCCAGCCGGTCCAACACATGGCCCACCAGCTCCCGCAACGGTGGCGCACCCGGCACAGCCGCCAGTTGTCCCCGCTGATCAGCCGTCAGGCGCCGGTCGATCCGATCCAGCCGGCCCGCCAGGGCCGAGAGCACCTCCTCCTCGCGGTTGCCCATCCGCACCAGTTCCAGCAACTTCTCGAACGGCACGCTTGGATCTCGATCCAGCGGCGGATCGGCCTTCACCACCTCCATCACGCCCACGCAATCGATCAGCACGAACTGCGTTTTGCTGCCGCCATCCGGGCTGATCGCCTGGAAATCCGCATCTGCCATCACCCGCACCGCCCGGCCCTTCATCTGCTCAAACAACGCCTTCGAGCGCACCATCCGCAGGAACACCACCCCCTCCAGCGGTTTGATGTCCGTTCCGGTGGCAATCATGTCCACCGTCACCGCCACGCGCGGGTTGTAGCGGTTGGCAAACTCCTTGATCAGCTGCTCCGGCCGCCTTGATGGCGCCACCTTTCCCTCCCCATCGAGCTCCGCCTTGTAGGTGATCTTCACGGCCTGCTCATTGCTCAGGCTCCATTCCTGCCTGAGGATTCGCAGGATGTCTTCGGCGTGGCTGTCGCTCTTGGCGAAAAACAGCAGCTTCGGGATCTCGGTGCGGCCCGGGAAGATCTCCGTGAACAGCTTCTGGCGGATCGTGCGCAGCACCGTGCGGATCTGATCCGGCGCCACCACGCTGCGATCCAGGGCCGTTTCGCTGTAGGTGAGGTCGTCCTCCAGGGCTTCCCAGCGCTCCTCTCTGGTCAGCCGGTTGCGCTTGTAGACGCCCAGCCCCGGGCCCGCCTCCACCGTGGCTCCCTCATCACCCACCTGGGTGCGGATCTGATACACCCAGAAGGGCACATTCACCTTGTCGCGCACCGCCTCTTCGTGGCGGTATTCGCTCACCACGTTCTGGTGGAAGTAGGCATACGTATGACCCCCGGGTGTGGCGCTGAGCCCGATGATCGTGGCATCGAAGTAATCGAGCACCTGGCTCCAGAGGCTGTAGATCGAGCGGTGGCATTCATCCACCACAATCACATCGAAAAACTCCGGCGGGATCTGCGGGTTGTACACCACCGGCTGCGGGCTGATTGCCAGGGCGGCACCATGGCCATCGAAGGCCGATTCCTCCTCCAGCGCCGCATCAAATCCCGGCTCGCCCTTGAGGATCGAATACAACCTCTGAATCGTGGTGATCACCACCTTGTTCACCGGATCGATCCGGTTGCTCTGCAGGTTCACCACGTTGTAGAGCTCGGTGAACTTGCGGCCGTCATCCGGCGTGGAATAGGCCTGGAACTCAGCCAGCGCCTGGCGGCCCAGATTGGCCCGATCCACCAGGAACAGCACCCGCAGGGCGCCGCCCTGCGTGATCAGCCGGTAACCGGCTGTGATCGCGGTAAAGGTTTTGCCGCCGCCGGTGGCCATCTGGATCAGCGCCCGCAGCCGCCCTTCGCGGATGCTCGCCTCCAGGTTTTGCACCGCAAGGATCTGGGCCGGCCACATGCCGGCGCGGTTGAGCTCCTGGGCCAGCCGCATCCGGCCCTTCAACGTGGGCGCCGCCGGTGCCTCGGCCTTGCCCGCCCGGCGCAGCACCTCCGCCCGCAGCCACTCCCCCAGCGTTTCCGGTCGGTGGAAGCTGAACACCCGCCGCGCCGTGGCATCCGGATCCAGCCCATTGGTGAAGAACGTCTCCACCCCCGTGCTCTCGTAGCGGAACGGCAGCGGCTGGATCGGCACCTGCAGCCCCGCCAGCGTCTCGCTGGCATAGGCCAGCGTCTGCGCCTCCACGCCGCCCAGGGTGGCGCCCACCTTCTTGGCCTCCACCACCCCCACCAACTCCTGGCCCAGGAACAGGCCATAGTCGGCCTCGCCCCCCGCCGTTGGCAGTTCGCGCACGGCCACACCGGCTCCAGGGCTCAGGTGGAGATTGCTGCGGTCCTGCACCGTCCAGCCCGAGGCCGCCAGCAGCCCATCAATCCGCCGGCGCGCCTGCGCTTCGGGTGGCGGAGCCGGCTCCGGCATTCTCTACATCGGCGATGCAGGGTCAGGCTAGAGATCCGCAGTCCATCGCTGCCTCTGGTCCTGCTCGAATCAACCAACGGAACCACTCCCGCCATGACCCGCCGCTACGGCCTGATCGCGCCGCCGGCCATCGGCCACCTCAACCCGATGGTGGCCCTGGCTCTCGAACTCATCCGCCGCGGCCATGCGGTGGTGGCGTTCACGGTGGCCGATGGGGCCAGCAAGCTGGCGGGCCTGCCGCTGGAGGTGGTCACGATCGGCGCGGACGCCTTCCCGCCGGGCGCGGTGGAGGCGGCCTACGCCACCCTGGGCAAGCTCAGCGGCCTCGCCGGGCTGCGCTTCTCGGTGCACTACTTCCTGCGCGAGCAGGCGATGTTGTTCGCGGAACTGCCGGCGGCGCTGCGCGCCGCGGCGGTGGAGCTGCTGCTGGTGGATCAGCTCAACCCGGCCGGCGGCGCCGTGGCCGAACGGCTGGGGCTGCCCTTCGTGACGATCGCCAACGCCCTGCCGGTGAACCGCGAACCCGCCGTGCCGCCCTACTTCACCGGCTGGCTGCCGAGCCGGCGGCCGTGGCTGCGCTGGCGCAACCAGCTCGGCAATGCCCTGCTCGATCGCCTCACCGCGCCGATCTGGCGCGACCTGCAGGAGCGGCGCCAGGCGCTGGGCCTGCCGCGGCACCGCCGCAAGGAGCAGGCCCTTTCGCCCCTGCTGCAGCTGGCGCAGCTGCCGGCCGCCTTCGACTTCCCCCGGGAGCGGTTGGCACCGCACTTTCACTACGTCGGCCGGCTGGCGGATCCCTCCGGCCAGGAGCCGTTGCTGCGCCAGGCCGTTCCCTTCCCCTGGCAGCGCCTCGACGGCCGGCCGCTGCTGTACGCCTCCCTCGGCACCCTGCAGAACGGCCGCCCCGAACTGTTTGAGCGGATCGCCGCCGCCTGCGCCCCCCTCAACGTGCAACTGGTGATCTCCCTCGGCAATCCCCGCCACCCGATCCCCTCGCTGCCCGGCGATCCGCTGGTGGTGGCCTACGCCCCTCACCAGCAGCTGATCGAGCGCTCCGCCCTGGTGATCACCCATGCCGGCCTCAACACCACCCTCACCGCCCTCGGCTGCGGCGTCCCCGTGCTGGCGATCCCGATCACCAACGAACAACCCGGCATCGCCGCCCGCCTGGCCTGGTGCGACGCCGGCCGGGTGCTGCCGCTCAGGCGCCTGCAGGTGGAGACGCTGCGGGCGCTGGTGGCGGAAATGCTGGAGGACCCGAACCTGCGCGCCAACGCCCGGCGTCTGCAGGCGGCCTGCCAGGCGGCCGGCGGGGTGACGGCGGCCGCCGATCGGATCGAAGCGCTGGAAGGAGGCATCTGAAAAGGCTTCCATCCCGGGCCCTGCTCGCCTCCGTGCTTCGGCGCGGCTGTCACCTCCCCCGCCACCACCCGGACGAACGGGCCAGCAGCGCTACCGCCTAAAAAAGGGCAGCCCGCGCCCCTGCACCTCCATGCCTCCGCTGACCCTGCTGGCCGCCACCTCCCTGCCGGCGATGCCGCCAGCCACCGTGGCGCCCTTCGCCTGGTCGCTCGTGCTCAGCGGCGCCGTGGTGATCCTCAGCCTCTTCCCCCTGGCGGCCGGTCGCGCCAAGGCCGACTTCACCCCCGCCGATCTGGCGGCGCCGCGGGCGATGTTCGAGCGGCTGCCGGCCTGGGGCAAGCGCGCCAGCTGGGCCCACCAGAACAGCTTCGAGGCCTTCACCCTGCACGCCCCCGCCTGCCTGCTGGTGCTGCTTGCCGCCCCCAACCTCACCACCACCGCCGGCCTCAGCGCCATCGTCGCCTGGCTCCATCCGCTCCTGCGCCTCGGCTACATCAGCGCCTACGTGGCCAACGTGCCGCCCCTGCGCAGCCTCTGCTGGGCCGGCGCCATCCTCTGCACCGGGCTGCTGTACAGCGAAGGGCTGCGGGCGCTGCTGCAGGGCTGAGCGGTCTGACGCTGGCTTCAGGAGGTCGGTCCGGGGTCGCCGCGCGGGGGCGTTGGCAACGCCATCTCCACACCAGGACGGGGCTGGGCTCCTTGAACTGGAGCAGGCAGAAACGCATACACACCGCCCCGCCAGGACCACAGGTCAGGCGCGCGGAGCGACGCCAGGGCGATCGCTTCTTCATCCAGCCAGAACACCAACCGCGACCGGGCCAGGGCTGCGAGGCGCTCGCGGCGAATGTCCAACGCTTCCCAGCGGGCGGCGTCGAACCAGACCGGGCCGCCGATCACATGCAGCACCGGACTCTGGCGCGCGTTATTGACCAACCAGGCTTCCAGCATCGGCACATCCGCTATCTCGTCGCTCAGCGGCAGCCGATCGCTGCGCAATCCGGCGCGCTCAAGCACCCGATCGAGGGCGTCGATCACCTGCCGCCGCACACCCTCATCCGGCGACATCGCCAGCAGCCACTGAAACGGAGGGCCATGGATCAGGGTGAGGCTGAGGCGAAGAAAGTCGTCATGGCACGGCCCGGGCAGCTGGCGGGCTTCCGCAAGCCTCGCCTGGGCGATCGTGAAGGGCGAATTCACCATCGCTCCTGGGTTGGCGAGTCAGCCACCGGCTGCATTGGTACTAAATCTTCTGCAGAACCTTGAGCAGGTGACGTGGCGGTTGATCGTGCATCGATCAAGCGATCAGGCGCAGGCTAGTGGGGCTCAACCCTTCTCCTGCAACCCCTTCAGCGCCGCCAGCAGCGAGGCGGGGCTCTGGGGGTCCACCATCAGCACGCTGCCCCCCTGGGCGCGGGCCATCTCCTGCCCCATCGCCATCCAGTCGCGGGCGAGCAGCAGCCGCAGGCTCTCAGCCGCCGCTGGATGCGTCTCGATCGCCGCCGCCAGCTCCTTGGCCGCCTCGGCCCGGGCCTTCGCCAGCAGCGCCTGCTGCTTCGACTGGGCCTCGGCCTCCAGCAGCAGCGCCTCCTGCTTGGCCCGGGCGTCGAGCACCAGCGCCTCGGCCCGGCCCCGCGCCGCATTCACCTGCGATTCCCGCTCGCCCTCCGAGCGCAGGATCGAGGCCCGCTTCTCCCGCTCGGCCGTCATCTGCTGCTCCATCGCCTGCTGCACCCCCTTGGAGGGCTGGATGTCGCGCAGTTCCACCCGCGTCACCTTCACACCCCAGGGATCGGTGGCCTGATCCAGTTCCCGCAGCAGCACGTCGTTCACCTCCTGGCGGGTGGTGAAGGTCTGGTCGAGGTCGAGCTTGCCCATCTCGGCGCGGATCTGGGTGAGCACCAGATTCACCATCGCCGCCTGCAGATTGTCGACGCCGTAGTAGGCGCGGGCGTGCTCCAGCAGCTGCCAGTACACCACCGCATCCACCTCGATCGAGACGTTGTCCTTGGTGATGCACTGCTGGGGTGGGATATCAAGCACCCGCTCCTTCAGCGACTCGTGGCTCACCACCTTCTCCACCCCCGGCAACACCAGCGACAGGCCGGGTTTGAGCTCGCGGTTGTACTTCCCCAGCCGCTCCACCAGCATCGAGCGGCTGCTGCTCGTCACCCTGACGCTGCCGATGCCCAGGCCGGCCAGCAGGGCCAGAACGACGGGGACCAGGGCTTCCATGGCGGACTAAGGGCTTGACGAACGCTAGCGACGCTGCCCGTCGGCGAAGATGGGGCAACTGCGGCGCCCGCCGTGCTGACCGCTGCCCCGCTCTGGCTCCTGCTCGCCCTGGGCCTGCTGGCTCTCGTTCTGGTGGGGATCGACAGCGATGGGCTGCTGCTGGTGGGCGGGCTGGCCGGCCTGCTGCTCGCCCTGCTCAGCGCCCTCCTGCCCCTGCCGCCGTTGGTGCAGCTGCTGCTGTGGGGCGCGCTGGTGGCCGGGGGCTATGTCCTCCTGCGCCGCTGGTCGGCCCGCCACGGTGAGCGAACGATTCCGCCGGCGGCCGGCGCCGAGCAGGCCGAGGTGATCGCCGGTTTCGACGCCGATGGGCTCGGACGGGTGCGCTGGCAGGGTCAGAGCTGGGCCGCCCTCAACCTCGATCCCAGCCTGCGCCCCGCCGCCGGCAGCCGCGTCACCGTGCTGGGCCGCGAAGGCACGAGGCTGAGGGTTCTGCCCGCTCCTCCGGCGCTCACCGACGACGCACCCTGACTCCGCGGAGGCGGGAGGTCAGTCGAAGAACATCAGGCTCACCACCTTGCCCATGTCCTCGGCGGTGCGGCAGCTGGAGAGCAGGGTTTCGCTGTCGTGAAAGGCATAGCAGATCAGCTGGTCGCAGCGGCTGATGATCTCCTGATTGCAGAGGCTGCTGGCCATCGGCAGCGGCAGTTCGTCGTGTTCGGGCTTCTCCACCAGGTGCAGCACCCGCTCCAGCTGATCCCGCGATTCCACCGGTTGGCGGTCGAGGCTCTGGGGCAGCAGAACCGTGAGTCGTGAAGGGTCGACATCCAGCACGCTGCGGATCACGGCCGAGTTCACGCCCTGGGCTCCGGAGGTGATCAGGTTGTGCCCCTCCTGGGCCAGGGAGCGGGCCACCAGTTCCACCAGGTGAATCGATACCACCGGCACATGGCGACTGCCGAGGAACGCAATTCGCCGCTTACCCCGGTCCTGGAGCATCGCCAGTTCCTGGGCAAGCGTATCGATCCGGTCGAGTGCCGGTAGATCAAGGGACCGGGTCACCCGTGTGCCGCTTCCACTGAACCTGAACCTAGCAGTGTTCCCCGGGCATCAGGCACGCACCGGCAGCTTCAGGCGCTCGAACAGGCGATTGAAGCGGCAGTGCTCCTCCACCAGGCGGATGGCATAGGTGGCTTTCACGGTTTCATTCAACCGCACGTGGCCGATCGCCGCCTCGATCACCTCCACCGTGGTCAGCGTGTCGTGATCCACCTTCAGCACCGGCACCTCCAGTTCCTCGGCCCGGCTGATCAGCTGGGGCAGCGGTTCGCCGGCCCCGGTGAGGATCAGGCACTGGGTGGAGGCCTCCAGCGCCGCCAGCTGGATGTCGGTGCGGTCGCCACCGGTGACCACGGCCATGTTGCGCCGCCGTCGGAAGAACTCCATGGCGGAGTTCACGTTCATCGCGCCGATCGAGAGGGTTTCCACCAGCAGATCCAGCCGCTCCTGGCAGCACAGCACCTTGGCTTCCAGCCGTCGCGCCAGCTCCTCCACCGTGACGCTGCGCAGCAGGGGGCTGCGGGGCATCACCCCCAGCACCGGCAGGCCGAGACGCTCAAGGGCCGGGGCCACCTCGCCATTCAGGGCCGGCACCGCCTCGGGATCCACGGCGTTGAGCACCACCCCGGCCAGCAGATCGCCGAGCTGGCACCGCGCCTCCAGCAGGCCGTCGACGCTGCGGCTGTCGCCCCAGGGATGCACCAGCAGCACCGGGGCCTGCAGGGTGCGGGCCAGGGGCACCAGGGACAGGCCGTAGAGCAGTCCCTCGCTGAGGCTGCCGGCAGCCTCCAGCAGCACCTGATGATCGGCTGCAGCCGCCGTGGCCAGGTGCTCCTGCAGGGTCTCCAGACCGGCGCCGGGGGTCAGGTCGCCGTCGAGCAGGCGGCGGTGGGCCGAGCCCGGCTCCAACCGATCCACCGACGCGATCAGCTGCTCGGGAGGCAGCCCGAGGGTGGCGCCGATGAACAGCACATCGGCATCGACCGCCGGCGATTCCCCGGCCGGCATCCCCTCCGGACAGGTGGCCAGCGGCTTGCCGAACGCCACCGCCACCCCCTGCCGCATCAGCTGGCGGGCCAGGCCGAGCACCAGGGCTGACTTGCCGCTGAAGGGTTCGCAGGAGCCGATCAGCAACGGGGTAGGCATGGAGCGACCTCGCCGGGGCCTGCAGGATGGCCGTCAATCTAGGCAGCGCCGCCACCCCGGCCCCCCGATGTCCTCTCCCACCCCTTCCTCCCCTGACGCCGCTCCGGCCCCGGCCGGCGGTGGCGCGGCCCTGCGCTTTCCTGGCGCGGTGGTGGCGATCACCGGGGCCAACGGCGCCCTCGGACGTGCCCTCCTGCGCCGTTGGCACGCGCGCGGCGCCCGGCTGATCGCCCTCACCACCTGCGAGGAACCGCTGGCGCTCACCGACGCGGCCGGCGAGCCCCTGCCCGTGCGCCAGGTCTGCTGGCGGGCCGGCGCCGAAGCGCTGCTCGAACCGCTGCTGGCGGAGGTCGACGTGCTGGTGATCAACCACGGCGTCAACCGGCTCGGCCAGCGCAGTGCGGTCGCGGCGACGGAGGCCCTGGAGGTCAACGCCCTCAGCGCCTGGCGGTTGCTGGAGCTGTTCGCCCGGGTGGTGAGCCAGCGGCCCACCGCCGGTCGTCCCCGGGCGGAGGTGTGGGTGAACACCTCCGAAGCGGAGATTCAGCCGGCCCTGAGCCCGCTCTATGAGATCAGCAAGCGCCTGCTGGGGGAGCTGCTCAGCCTGCGGGCCCTCGATCTGGCGGCCATCCTGCGGATCCGGCGCCTCGTGCTCGGCCCCTTCCGCTCCGCCCTCAATCCCTATGGCGTGATGAGCGCCGACTGGGTGGCGGGCGAGATCCTGCGGCAGGCCGGCTGGAACTGCGGCCTGATCCTGGTGAGCCCGAACCCGCTCACCTACGTGCTGATGCCGCTGGCCGCGCTCACGCGCCGGCTCTACTACGGGCTCGTCAGCAAGGCGGAGCGGCCGGCAGCGTGAGCTGCGCGCCGCACGCGGCGGCGCGGGTTGCCCGGCTCAGAAGTCGCGGTCGGTGAGGATCTCGCAGCCGTCGCTGGTGACCACGATCGTGTGCTCCCACTGGGCCGAGAGGCTGCCGTCCACGGTCACCACGGTCCAGCGGTCCTTGAGGGTGCGGCAGGCCTTGCTGCCGGCGTTGAGGATCGGCTCCACCGCCAGGGTCATCCCCGGGCGCAGCGCCATGTTCGGCAGGTCGCGGGTGCGGTAGTTGAACACCGAGGGCTCTTCATGCAGGTTGCGGCCCACGCCGTGGCCTGTGTAGTCCTCCACCACGGCATAGCCATGGGCCTCCACGTGGTCCTGCACGGCGCCCGCCAGTTCGAACAGGGTGCTGCCGGCCTTCACGGTGGCCAGCCCCTTCATCAGGGCCTCCTGGGCCACGCGGCTGAGGGTCACGGCATCCTCGGGAACGCCCTCGCCCACGCAGATGGTCACGCAGCTGTCGCCGTGGTACCCGTCGAAGCAGGCGCCGGTGTCGATCTTCACCAGGTCGCCGGCGCGGATCACCCGCTTGCTGCTGGGGATGCCGTGCACCACCTCGTCGTTGATCGAGGCGCAGATGCTGGCGGGAAAGCCGTGATACCCCTTGAAGCTCGGCACCGCACCCATCTCGCGGATCCGTTTCTCCGCATGGCGATCGAGGTCGCCGGTGGTCAGGCCCGGAGCCGCCAGCTCCATGATCTCGCGCAGCACCGTGGCCACGATGCGGCTGGCCTGGCGCATCGTTTCGATCTCGCGGACCGACTTGATCTCCACGCCGCGCCGCCCCTTCTGGATCCTCGGACCGCTCTGGGTCACCAGCCCCGAGCCGCCCCGGCCGGCGGCGGTGCTGGCCAGCAGATCGGCGAACAGATTCATGGGGAAAAGCTCCGGCGACGTCGGTGCGCGCTCCGGTCAAGTTATCAATGCCACTGCATCGGCCGTCGGATCCGGATGACACCTCCCCCCAACCTGGCCCTGCGTCTTCGGCGCGCCCACGCCACCCTGGCGCCGCTGGTGCTGCTGCCCCTGCTGATCACCGTGCTGAGCGGGATGAGCTACCGGCTGTCGCGCGACTGGGGGGGTGTGGGGCGGGACGGGGCCCACTGGCTGATGGTGCTGCACGAGGGGGAATGGCTCAAGCCGCTGGTGGGGCGCCATGGCGAAACCGTTTACGTGCTGCTCAACGGCCTGGGCCTGCTGTGGATGCTGGGCTCGGGCGCCTCGATGGTGTGGCAGCGGCTCCGAGCCTCCCGGGCGCCTTCCAGGCCAGGGGGGGAACCCTGACCGGTACACTGGTGGTTTGGCCAGGCGTCGCGGAGCTGGGATGGCAGCGGAAACCACCGGTAACCAACCGGAAACAGGCATCAACGACAACGTGGAGAGCGTCGACACGAGCGAGGTGGCAGCCTCTCCGGCTCCGGAGGCGGCCGTCGCCACCGCCGAAAAGCCGGCCGTTCGGGCCACCACAGGCAAGCTCAGTGCCGCCGATCTGATTGCCGCCTTCGAGGCTGAGCAGCTGAAGAGCGACCTGCCGGAGATCTACGTCGGCGACACGGTGCGGGTCGGCGTCCGCATCCGCGAGGGCAACAAGGAACGGGTCCAGCCCTACGAAGGTGTGGTGATCGCCAAGCGCCACGGCGGTCTTAACGAAACCATCACCGTGCGCCGCATCTTCCAGGGGATCGGTGTGGAGCGGGTGTTCATGCTGCACAGCCCCCAGGTCGCTTCCGTGAAGGTCGAGCGACGCGGTAAGGTTCGGCGTGCGAAGCTTTTCTACCTGCGCGAGCGGGTGGGGAAAGCCACCCGCGTGAAGCAGCGCTTCGATCGTTGATGGAGAGAAAGAGCGGTGGCTCCTGCTGCCGCTCCCTCTCCTTCGATTCCCGGGGTCATCGCCTTGCGCCGTTAGTTCAGTTGGTAGAACGCAGGTCTCCAAAACCTGATGTCGGGGGTTCAAGTCCTCCACGGCGCGTTCGATGTCCCCATCTGCAGTTCTCTGGTCCCGAACATGGAGTTGGATCTACAACCCGGTGATGTGGTGAAAGTGCTGGAATCAGCCGCCCTCGGCTGGGTCCGCGCCCGGGTGATCCGTGTCAAGTCCGGTGGTCGTGTGGTCGTGCAAAGCGACCAGGGCCGTGAGTTCACTGCCCGCGGTAATCAGGTCCGACTGATTGAACCTGCCGGCTTCCGGCCCTGATTCGGCTTGTTCTGAATTTCCCTGCCTTTTCCCATACCGGCCCTTCCAAGGATGGGCCGGTTTTTTTGTTGGTCTCCATCCGCAACCTTCTGCCGCCCCGCAGCAGCCTGGCTGCCCGCCTACGGGTTGACGGCGGGACCGGTGCCGATGGATACTTCGGAAGTCGGCGCCAGCGTCGGCAGCGATCAGCCTTCGGGCCGATCTGGGACTGTAGTTCAATCGGTTAGAGCACCGCCCTGTCACGGCGGAAGTTGCGGGTTCGAGCCCCGTCAGTCCCGTACCCGATCTTCAGGAGTCGATCAGCGTGGTGGTCCAGGCACCTGTGCGCGTTCGTCTGGCGCCCAGCCCCACCGGCACTCTGCACATCGGCACCGCGCGCACGGCCGTCTTCAACTGGCTGTTCGCCCGTCGCCACGGCGGCAGCTTCCTGCTGCGCATCGAGGACACCGACCGGGAGCGCAGCCGCCAGGAGTACACCGACAACATCCTCGAGGGGCTTGCCTGGCTCGGCCTCGACTGGGACGGCGATCCCGTGATCCAGAGCGCCCGGATCGAGCAGCACCGCGCGGCGATTGCCCGGCTGCTGGCATCGGGCCACGCCTACCGCTGCTACGCCACCGAGGCCGAGCTCACCGCGATGCGCGAGCAGCAGGCGGCGGCGAACCGTGCCCCCCGCTACGACAACCGTCACCGCCACCTCACCCACGAGCAGGAGCAGGCCTTCATCGCCGAGGGCCGCGAAGCGGTGGTCCGCTTCCGCATCGACGACGACGCGGTGATCCGCTGGGACGATCTTGTGCGCGGCGAGATGCGCTGGGCCGGCGCCGACCTGGGCGGCGACATGGTGATCGCCCGCCGGGCTCCGGCCGACCGCATCGGCGATCCCCTCTACAACCTGGTGGTGGTGGTCGATGACGCGGCCATGGCGATCACCCACGTGATCCGCGGCGAGGACCACATCGCCAACACCGCCAAGCAGCTGCTGCTCTACGAGGCCCTCGGGGTGCCGGCGCCGGTGTTCGCCCACACGCCCCTGATCCTCAACAAGGAGGGTCGCAAGCTCTCCAAGCGGGACGGCGTCACCTCAATCAGCGATTTCCGGGCCATGGGCTACGACGCCGCGGCCCTGGCCAACTACATGACCCTGCTGGGCTGGTCGCCGCCGGAGGGGATGGGCGAGCGCTTCAGCCTCGCCGAGGCCGCCGCCGTGTTCGACTTCGAGCGCGTCAACCGGGCCGGCGCCCGCTTCGACTGGGACAAGCTCAACTGGCTCAACGCCCAGGTGCTGCACGACCTCGCCCCGGCCGTTCTGCGCGAGAAGCTGCTGCCGCTGTGGCAGCAGAAGGGCTGGGGGGCGAGCGGACCTGCCGCCGACCCTGCCTGGCAGGCTGATCTCTGCACTCTGCTGGGGCCCTCCCTCACCCTGCTGGCCGATGGGGTGGAGCAGGCGGAACCGTTCTTCGAACGGCCGCTCGCGGATTCGGCGGCCGTCGGCCAGCTGGCTGCCGAAGGGGCAGGGGCGGCCCTCACGGCCGTGGCCGCCGCCCTGCCTGACGGCCCGCTCGCCCCCGATGCGGCCAGGGCCCTGCTCGACGGCGCGGCCACCGCCGCCGGCGTGAAGAAGGGGGTGGTGATGAAGAGCCTGCGCGCGGCCCTGCTGGGCAGCCTCCAGGGACCCGACCTCCTGGCCACCTGGGACCTGCTGCACCGCATCGGTGAGGATGCCCCCCGGTTGGCGGCCGCGGTTCAGTCCTCCTCCAGGGCCGAGTAGAGCGGCTCCACCCGCAGACCCAGCACGCTGCCGGCCCTCACCACCAGGTATTCGGCCTCCAGATCGCTGATCGGCACGTTCACGAACGCCTCCGGCGCCGCCACGGTGAGCACGCCGCCGTACCACTGCTGGAACGCCTCCAGGCTGCGGAAATGCACCACCTCCTGGTGACCGCCCGCCAGCATCAGGTGGATGGCGTAGCGGCTGGGTTGGCGGGACATCGGCCGGATGACACGGGCGTCGTCCTCAGGATGCCCCAGCCAGCCCCTGATGCCTCCAGGCCCCGGATGCCAAGCTCGTGCCGGTTCGCGCGCGACAGGCAGGCCATGGCCCAGGGGACGACTGGAGCGGTCGAGCGGCCTCTGCTGCTGCTGGTGGACGGCCACTCGCTCGCCTTCCGCAGCTTCTATGCCTTCACCAAAGGGGGCGACGGCGGCTTGAGCACCAGGGACGGTGTGCCGACCAGCGTCACCTACGGCTTCCTCAAGGCCCTGCTCGACAACTGCCGCGGCCTCACCCCCCAGGGGGTGGTGGTGGCCTTCGACACCGCCGAGCCCACCTTCCGCCACGAGGAGGACGCCAACTACAAGGCCCACCGCGAGGAAGCGCCTGAGGAGTTCTTCGCCGACCTGGCCAACCTGCAGCGGATCCTGGCCGAGGCACTCGACCTGCCCCTCTGCATGGCCCCCGGCTTCGAGGCCGACGACGTGCTCGGCACCCTCGCCCACCAGGCGGCCGGCGAGGGCTGGCGGGTGCGCATCCTCTCCGGCGACCGCGATCTCTTCCAGCTGGTCGACGACGAGCGCGACATCGCCGTGCTCTACATGGGCGGCGGTCCCTATGCCAGGAACAGCGGCCCCACCGTGGTGTGCCGCGAGGAGGTGGTGGCGCGTCTGGGGGTGCCGCCGGAGGAGGTGGTGGATCTCAAGGCCCTCACTGGCGACAGCTCGGACAACATCCCCGGCGTGAAGGGCGTGGGTCCGAAGACGGCCGCCACCCTCCTGCGGGAGAACGGCGATCTCGACGGCATCTACGCCGCCCTCGACGCCCTCGAGGGACCGAAGGCCGCCAAGGGGGCGCTCAAGGGCGCCATGCGCGAGCGCCTGGCGGCCGGCCGCGACAGTGCCTACCTCTCCCGCAGGCTGGCCCGCATCCTCACCGATGTGCCGCTGCCCGAGCCGCCCCGCCTGGGGCTGGGCGACGTGCGAGCCGATCGCCTGCGCGAGAGCCTCGAGGAACTCGAACTCCACAGCCTGCAGCGTCAGGTGGAGGGGTTCGCCCGCATCTTCTCCGCCCATCCCCCCGAGGAGCCGCCCGCCGATGCGGCCTCGCCCTCGCCCTCGCCCTCGGCTGCGGCAGCGGCGGCGGCTGCCGCTGCCGATCCTTCAGCGCCGACCCCGGAGACCGACATCCCCGCGGACGACGCCCCCCGGACGCCACCCCTGCCGCCCCTGGAGCCGGCGCTGATCCTCAGCGAGGAACACCTGCAGGCCCTGGTGGCCCGCCTCGATGGCTGCACCGATCCGGCGGCCCCCGTGGCGCTCGACACCGAGACCACCGACCTCAACCCCTTCCGCGCCGAGCTGGTGGGGATCGGCCTCTGCTGGGGGGAGGCTCCCCATGATCTGGCCTACGTGCCCCTCACCCCGCCGGCTCCGCCCGCCGGTGAGGCGGAGGCGCCGCTGCTCACGGACAGCCCCGAGCCCACGCCCCTGCCCCTGGAGCGGGTGCTCTCGGCCCTGGCGCCCTGGCTGGGGAGCGCGCTGCATCCCAAGACCCTGCAGAACGCCAAGTACGACCGGCTGATCCTGATGCGCCACGGCCTGCCCCTCGAGGGTGTGGTGATGGACACGCTGCTGGCCGACTATCTGCGCGACGCCAATGCCAAGCACGGGCTCGACGCGATGGCGGAGCGCAACTACGGCTTCACGCCCACCACCTACGAGCAGCTGGTGCCGAAAGGGCAGACCTTCGCCGCTGTTCCGGTGGCCGCCGCCGCCCTCTACTGCGGCATGGATGTTCACCTCACCCGCCGTCTCACCGGCCTGCTGCGGCAGCAGCTTGAGGATCTGGGGCCGGCGCTGCCACAGCTGCTGGATCAGGTGGAACTGCCGCTGGAGCCTGTGCTGGCGGCGATGGAGGCCACGGGCATCCGCATCGACGTGCCCTACCTGCAGGAACTCGGCCGCGAGTTCGCCCTCCAGCTCGATCGCCTGGAGGCCGAGGCCAAGGCGGCTGCCGGGGTGGAGTTCAACCTGGCTTCACCCAAGCAGCTGGGCGAGCTGCTGTTCGACACCCTCGGCCTCGACCGCAAGAAGTCGCGGCGCACCAAGACCGGCTGGAGCACCGATGCCGCCGTGCTCGAGAAGCTGGCCGATGATCATCCCGTGGTGGCGCTGGTGCTGGAGCACCGCACCCTGGCCAAGCTGCGCAGCACCTACGTGGAGGCCCTGCCCCAGCTGGTGGAACCCGAAACCGGCCGGGTGCACACCGATTTCAACCAGGCGGTCACCGCCACGGGGCGGCTCTCGAGCAGCAACCCCAACCTGCAGAACATCCCCATCCGCACCACCTTCAGCCGCCGCATCCGCAAGGCCTTCCTGCCCCAGGAGGGCTGGACGCTGATCAGCGCCGACTACTCCCAGATCGAACTGCGCATCCTGGCCCACCTCTCCGGCGAACCGGTGCTGGTGGAGGCCTACCGGGCCGGCGACGATGTCCACGCCGTGACCGCGCGCCTGCTGCTCGAGAAGGACGAGGTGAGCGCCGACGAGCGGCGGCTCGGCAAGACGATCAACTTCGGCGTGATCTACGGCATGGGCGCCCAGCGCTTCGCCCGCGAGACAGGGGTGGGCGCGGCCCAGGCCAAGGACTTCCTCAGCCGCTACCGCCAGCGCTACCCGCGGGTGTTCGCCTTCCTGGAACTGCAGGAGCGGCTGGCCCTCAGCCGCGGCTACGTGGAGACGATCCTGGGGCGGCGGCGCCCCTTCGCCTTCGATCCGGCCGGCCTCGGCCGTCTGCTCGGCAGGGACCCGCTGGCGATCGATCTGGAGGGCGCCCGCAAGGCGGGCCGGGAGGGCCAGCTGCTGCGGGCCGCGGCCAATGCGCCGATCCAGGGCTCCAGCGCCGACATCATCAAGCTGGCGATGGTGCAGCTGCACCGGCAGCTGCAGGCGAGCAACCTGCCGGCCAGGCTGCTGCTGCAGGTGCATGATGAACTGGTGCTCGAGGCCGCCCCCGAAGCCCTCGACGAGGTGCTTGCCCTCACCCGCCGCACCATGGAGCAGGCGGTGAGCCTCGACGTTCCCCTGCAGGTGGAAACGGGCACGGGACCCGACTGGATGGCGGCGAAGTAAAAACACGCTGGCGTCTGCCATCGGTTGCCGCTGATCAACCCGCGCCCACCGTCACGATCCGGTCGCAGCCGCGCAGACTGCCGTCGCGGTGGCTCACCAGGATCACCGCCAGATCGGGCTGCCAGCGCCGCAGCCGCCCCAGCAGCTCCGCTTCGGCGCCGCTGTCGAGGGCGGCGGTGGCTTCATCGAGCACCAGCAGGCTACCGCCATGGAACAGGGCCCTGGCGATCGCCACCCGCTGGCGCTGGCCGTCGCTCAGCCCGCGGCCGCCGTCCCCCACCTCACGCTCCAGCAGCGCGCCGATCCCCGTCACCTCGGCCACCTGTGCCAGCCGCTGGCCATCTCCCGCGTCGCTGCCCACCAGGATGTTCGCGGTGACGCTGCCGGCCACCAGCGGGCTGCGGGCCGCCACGGTGGCGACGCCGCGCTGCCAGGCCCGCAGGCGTTCCGGCCGGGCCAGCAGATCCTCCCCATCCACCCGCAGCTGCCCGGCCTGGGGCACGAGCAGGCCCATGACCACATCGAGCAGGGTGCTCTTGCCGCAGCCCGAGGGCCCGCGCACCCCCAGCCATTCCCCCCGCCGCAGCCGCAGTTCCACCCCGTCGAGCACGGGCGGGGTCACGGGGTCGTAGGCAAAGCGGATGTCTTCGAGGCGCAGGTCGCGCCGCCACGACAGGGGGGCCACCGCCGCAGCGGCGGTGGCCGGCTCCGGCAGCTCGAGCAGCACCAGCAGGTTCTCGATCAGGGCCTGACCGCCCGCCAGGCTCGACCATGCCTTCCACACCTGCTGGCTGAGGGGCAGCAGGCGCTGGGCGGCGAAGGCCAGCAGCCCCAGGGTCGCCACCACCTCCTGGGGGGTGCGGCCCTGCTGCTGCAGCACCAGCCCGAAAACCAGGATCAGGATCAGCCCCAGGGGCTCGATCAGGTACCGGGGCAGGCCGGTGAGCGTTTCGTTCACCGCCTCGCGGTGGCGCATGGCGCCGTCGAGCCGGGTGAAGCGATCCACCGCCAGCGGCTGCCAGCCCCGCAGGATCAGCTCGCGGATGCCGCCCAGGCATTCCTGCAACAGCTCGATCTGCTCCCGCTGAGCCTCCACCACCCGCCGGCCGTTGGCATGCAACCGCTGCTGCAGCAGCCGCCAGAGCAGCAGGTAGGCGGGCACCAGCACCAGCAGCGCCGCCAGCACCAGCGGCCAGGCGATCACCAGCAGCACCGTGAGCAGCCCGGCCAGCAGCAGCGAGGCCCCGGCCAGTTGCAGGGCCTGCAGCAACACCTGCTGCACCAGCTGGCGCATCAGCGGCGCCAGGGTGGTGACCAGGGCGCCGCTGCGGGTGTGCAGATGCCAGGCGTAGGGCTGGCCCAGCAGCAGGCGGAAGGCACGGGAGCTGAAGTCGCTGCCCACGGCCGCCGCCAGGCGGGTGTGGCACCAGAAGCTCGCCAGCCGCACGGCCGCGCCGCCGGCCAGCAGCAGGGCGAACAGCACGGCGATTCCGGAGCCAGTGGCTCCCCGGGGCCCGAGCAGCAGCCCCATCAGCGGCAGCACCGCCGCCAGCGACACCATCTCGAACAGCCCGGCCACCAGCATCAGGGCCACGGCCAGCGCCAGCTGGCGCCTGCGGGGGCGGGCCACCTGGCGCCACAGGCGCCGCAGCAGGGTCAGGGGGCCGCCGGTCGATGGCGCGGACTGGGAGGATACGGCCATGGATCCGGTGTTCGTGCTCACTCTGGCCGATGCACGGGAACGGCAGGAGCGCCTGCTGGCGTGGGGCGCGGCCGCGGGTCTCGAGCCGGGCGTGTTTGTGGAGGGGGTGGATCTGCGTCGCGCTTCCGACGGTTTCCAGGCGCCGGTGGACGGGGAGGAACGGCGGCGGCAGCGCTATGGCCGCCCCGCTCTCACGCCACCGGAATACGGCTGTGCGCTTGGCCACCGGCGTCTCTGGTCGTTGCTGGAGGAACGCGACCTGGGGTGGGCCCTGGTGCTGGAGGACGACGCGCGGCCGACGCGCGCCGACTGGCGCCCGGCCGTGGCGGCGCTGACGACCCTGCTGGAGGCCTCCAGCCTGCGCGGCCGCCCCTGGGTGGTGCATCTGGCGATCGATGACCATCGCCGCCGCACCCTGGCCCTGCAACCCCTGACCTGGAGCTCTCCCGTTCCGCCGGAGTGTCCCGGGCTGGGGGCCGTGGATCCGCGGCTTGGCTGCCTCTGGACGACCACCGCCTACCTGATCTCCAGGGCGGCGGCGCGGGCGCTGCTCGCCGACGAGGCCTCGCTCCCCTGTCTTGCCGACGACTGGGAGCAGCGGCTGCAGCGGCGAACGGTCGATCCCCTGCTCGCCACCCGCACAGCGCTGTTCCTGCCGGATCAGACCCTCGACAGCCAGATCGAACACCGCACCCGCACCCCGAGCCGGCGGATCGACCGCCCCCGGCGCAAACTGCTCACCCTGGCCTACCGGGCCGGTTGGTTCGCCCGCCGTCACTGATTCCCCCGCAACGGCTCTCTGCCGCCATGCCCAGCCGGCCGATCGTCTTCACCATCGACAACCGCTACATCCGGCCGCTGGCGGTGGCGCTCGCGAGCCTCGAGCGGCACTGCCGCGCCGATCGTGTCGTGGTGGTGGCCCACGACGGCCTGCATCCGCTGCACCGCTGGCTGCTGGCCCGTCGCTTCTGCCGCTCGCGTCTGCACCTGCGCTTTCTCCGTCTGCCGTTGCCCGCTGGGCGCCGGCGCCAGCCCCACCATTTCAGTCCCGCGATCCTGCTGCGGCTGGCCCTGGCGACCGTGATCGAGGCCCCCAGCTTCGTGTACGTGGATGCCGATGTGCTGTTCACCGGCGATCCGGCAGCCCTCGATCGCCTCGATCTCCGCGGCTCCACCCTGGCCGCGGCGGCCTGGAGCCAGCCGCGCGACCTCAGGGCCACCGGCCACGGTGTGCTGCCCCGCTATTTCGCCTCCAGCCTGCTGGTGATCGATCGGGCGCGGTTCCTGGCGGAAGGCACGGGCGAACGCTGCCTGGCCCTGATCGCCCGCCATCGCTTCGACTTTCCCGATCAGGATGCCCTCAACCTCTGCTGTACCGCCTGGCAGGCGCTGCCGGAGGGGTGGTGCCGGGAGATGCCCGACCAGGGCCCGGCCCTCGCTCATGAGCCGGTGGGGCCGCTGCTGCTCCAGTTCTCCGGTTCGGAGAAGCCCTGGCATCCCTTCAGCCGCCATCCCTGTCGGCGGATCTTCCGCCGCCATCTGCGCCGCACGCCCTACCGCTTCTTCCCTGCCGGTCCCGGCGATCTGCGCTGGCGCAGCCTGGGCTCGCGCCTGCGTCAGCGGCTGCTGAGCAGCGCCCGCTCCTGCAGCCGCTCCACCAGCACCTGAGCCTCCAGAGCATCGGGATGGTGATCGAGGCCCGCCGTCACAAAGCAGGCCTGAAGGTGGTCGAGCCAGGCCTCGCGGCGGGCCACCCAGCTGGAGGTCTCCCTGGCGATCCGCAGCGACAGCGACCCGTGGCGGCGCAGGTCCTCCTCGCCAGGAGCCTGGGGATCGATCGCATGGATCAACGCCGCCAGCACTGTCTCCTGGTCGCGCACCAGGGATTCGTGGGCAATCACCCTCGCGGGACAGCCACTCTGCTCCACGCAGGCCAGCAGCCACTCCAGCTGCAGGCGGTAGGCGGCAAGATCCTCTGCGAGGGCCTCCGGATTGCCGAGGCAGGTGATCGGCCGCTGCTGGAAGCTCACGATTCGGCCCTGATCGAAGGCACCGGTGCAGAGCGAAAGGTGATGGGAGACCACGGCGCGCTGCCAGTCGCGGCGGAACAGGGCGATCACCGCCGGCGGCGTCTGGTCGAACGATGGCCACAGGCCGCGCTGGGCGAGAGGCTCGAAGCTGCGGCGCAGCGCGGCGGCATCGCTGCCGGCCTGGCCGCGCTGCAGCTTGATCGCGAAGAAGGGATGGCCGCTGTGGCGGGAGAGGGTGCTGCGCTCGGCCACCAGCCGCTGCCACCAACCCCAGGGGCGACGCTCCGGGGCCAGCCGGCGGCGCAGGCCCCGGGCGAGGCCCTGGATCCCCCGCGGCAGGTGGGGCCAGTCGGGGGAGAAGCGCGCCAGCGGCTGACGCAGGTGGGGATTGAGGTATTCCAGCGGCCGCCCATAGCCGTGCAGCCACAGCAACCGGCTGAGGTGGTGGGAACCGGAGCGGGGCGGCGCCAGCAGCAGCAGGAGGTGGGGAGGGCCAGCGTCGGGACAGGCTGCATGCACGGGGAGCTCCTCCGCCGTTGCCTTAGCCCCGAGCCGGGGGGCAGAGGCGTCGAACCAGGGCGAGCAGAGCTCAAGTTCGAGCAGGCAGGGGATGTCGGCCATGGAAGACAAAGGGCCATGCATGCACAAAGCCCCCGGTGGTAGGCCGGGGGCGGTGCTGCTGTGGGTGAAGAACCAGTGAAAAACTGGGAATCAGACAAAATTGATATCGCCTGGCTGGAAATCATCCTTGCCGGAAACGATTCGGAGAAACTTGTCGCCGACTCGGACCTCAATCGTATTGCCAATGATCGTGACATCAGAGGGGTTGATGTCAGGAGCGTCAAAGTACAATTGATCTTCGCCGCTTGTGAAGTCAAAGATAGAATCTTCGGAGTCGATCTGATCAATCGTATAGTAAACATCATCCAGGCCCGCACCGAGCTCGATCTGGTCGAACCCGGAACCACCCCGAACGATGTCGTTGCCGGGTCCTGCGTTGATTCGGTCGTCGCCGGCGCCACCGCGCAGGAAATCGTTGACAGCAGAACCGGTCAACAGGTCATCACCTGAACCGCCATGCGCATAGAAGGTGATGTCAGTGGCGAGACCACCGGATGCCTCAAGAATGGTCTGGAGGGGGACATAGCTTTGATTGCCACCGACAAGCTGGCTGGTATCGACCTTGACATTCTCCGCGGGACTGCTGTAGCTGGAAGAAAAGTCAATTCGCTTGGGTGAAAAGTCTGGGCTGGTCCCTCCGTCGGGCCCGGGTACTCCCTGAACCGTCTCGATGATGAGGCCGCCGCCGCCGAGATTGGTGCCCTGGATGTCAGCAGGCCCGGTGATGTTGAGACGGGTGCCTGCGCCTGTTACAAGGATATCTGCGGGAGTTTCGGGGGTTCCAATCACCGTGAACTCATTGCCCCCGCCCACGATCAGCGTTTTGTCCGGGGCGGTCTGAGGGCCGCCGGGAGGGGCATTCTCAAATAATCCGCCGCTGATGCCCGCCTGGATCGCAAAGTTCAGTTGATTGGCAGTTGGGAACTCCTGAACGAGTGAGAAGGGAGTGCCAGTGGGGGGGAGGAATGACATCGAATCCCTGGTCGGCAGCCAAACTTTTGGCAGAACCTAGCACGTGTGGAGGAATTTTCACCTCAGCCCTCCGACTGTCTTGCTGGTCTCGTGCTGCGAGTTGTTCTCTGGATGGACGGGTTTTCCCTTGGAAGTCGCAGTGGGAAAGCCTTCCTCACTCATCCGACCCCTGGCCGGTTGTGGGGGGCGTGCCTCAGGGTCGATCGCCACAAGTCATGAGCTCCTGACAGGATTCCCTCCCGGAGTCGGCGACCCACCCCCGCAGGCAGCTCGCCGTAGGGGGTGGGGGCCGCATTCGCCCGAGGGAGTGGGCCCGCCCTGATGGCAGGCGCCGCCGGAAGACCGAGGAAGGAGCGCACGCGGGCCAGGCCAGCCTCCGGATCCTCCAGCAGGTCCTCCAGGCAGAGCAGCAGCAGCTGTTCGGAAGGGAAGACGGCTTGCCAGCGCTTCAGATGCAGGTCGTAGAGGCTTCCTGCCAGGCAGTTGGGGGCCCGGTAGCCCATGGCTTCCCGCTCTTCGTTCGAGAGAGCCAGCAGATGGGCTTCCTCCGCTTCGAGCGTGCGGACCGGCTCACCGGCCAGACCCTCCTGACGTTGCAGATGGTGGAACCAGCTCAGAGCCCGTTGCACCGGCTCACGCAGCACCACGACCAGGCGCGCCTCCGGCGCGATCGTTCGCACCCGCTCCGGACATTCGGCCAACTGGAAGTAATTGGGTGTGGCTTCGAGGCGCACGATGCCGCTGCCGGGGCGGAACACCGGGAACTGGCAGACGTACCAGCTGCGGCCCCAAGGCCAGCCGTTGTCGAAGAAATGAAGTTCCTTGCGTGGATGTGCCCAGATGCCTCCCTGCCCGTTCAACCAGGCCAGCAACGAAGTGGTGCCGCTCTTCGGGGTCCCCACGATCAGAGCCTCCGGTGGGGTCGGCAGGCTGCCGGGATCCAGCAGGTGTCGCAGCGAGGAACGGGTGGCCCCGCGCGCTGCACGCTGGCTGCGGATCAGGGCCGGCTCCACCAGGCCACAGCGCCGTTCCCATTCCGCCAGCACCATGGCGGTGAGCGGAGGTGTCTGGCTGCGCTCCGCCAGTGCCCCGAGCCGGGAGAGGAGGGACTTCACCTCCTCTCCCTCCAGGCGGGTGAACTGGAGCGCATGGGTGGCGGGCAGGAAGTCGGGCTGCGCTTCGATCGCATCGAGAAAGGCCTCGGCGGCTTCCTGGAAGCGCCCCAGCCCCCGCAGGGCGAGGCCCCGCGACCAGTGCCCTGAAGCCGGCGCCGCTCCACCGCGGGGGAGAGCGCCACAGCCGGCCTCCAGCCAGGGCAGGGCCTGCTCAGGATCCCCCAGCCGGCGCAGGGCATCCCCCATCAGCACGGAGGTGAGCGGGTCGGGTTGCGGCCAGGGCAACCGGCGCAGGGCGGCGAGGGCTTCGGCGGGGCGCTCGGGAAGCTGGTGGGCGATCGCCTCCAGGTTGACGGTGTCGCTCATCCTCCAGCTGACCTCATGTCCGCCGCGCCGGGGCTGCCGAGAGCGTTCCCGGCCAGAACAGCTCCCAGCCGCCATGGCGCAGCCAGATCTGTTTCGGCACCCCGATCCGCAGGGCTTCGGCGCTGAACAGCCCCACGGGAGCCAGCAGGGGGACATCGCTTTCCAGCAGATCCCTCAGCCGATGGGGCAGTGTCCGCTGGGCACGGCGATGCACGATCGCCAGGCCGAGAGGAGGCAGCCTGCTGAGCACGCGGGCGGGTTTCTCCGCGAGCAGCTCGAGGGGGAAGCCCTCCAGGGACTGCCTCAACCCGAAAGGATCACGACTGGCCAGGGGCTGGACCCGCAACCCCTGGGGCAGCAGGTCGGCGCTGCGTGCCAGTGCAAGCGGCCCGGCTCCGTGGCCATGGAGCATCACCCATAGCGGAGGTCTGGAGGCCAGGCGTCGATGAAGCTCCAGGCGCACCCCCAGCGGCAACGGCGGCACCTGGGGCCAACGGCACCGCTCCAGCCGCCGAAGCCGCCGATCCCAACCCTCCACGACGCCCGTTGTCCGGGGAAGATCGGGCAGGCCACCGGCCTCCGCCAGGCGCACCAGGGTGCAACCGGCACCACACCTCTCCAGGGCCAGCATCCTCAGATTGCGGCCCCAGCGATGTCCCGGTGCCAGCTGCAGGCCCTGCTCGGCGGCGGCAAGGGCCTCATCCGCCGCCTCCAGATCGAGCAGCACCCTGGCCAGTGCAAACCAGGGCAGCGGCTGGCCCGGAGCCTGGCGCAGGCCCGTGCGGAACCAGCGCTCGGCTTCCGCCGGCTCGCCGGCTTCCCGCGCCAGCTGTCCCGCCTGATGGCAGAGGGCGGGAGGCAGGCCGGTGAGCCGGGCCAGACGCGTGATCGCCACTCGCGCCGCCTCGGCGTGACCGCCTTCCAGAAGGCCCTGGGCCTCCCGCAGCAGGAGTTCGGGATCCGTCTCGGCCCCGTTCTCCGCACTGAGAAGCGCGCCGGGTTCCCGAGCCCCTGAGACCAGATGTCTCCTCAGATCATCCACCGCCGCGTCGCGTTGCGAGGCCTCGGGCGGCAGCAGCGCCCAGCTGCGCCAGCGGGCGGCCAGGGCGGCGTACCCCAGACCCATGAGATGGTCGGCGACGGCCTCGAATGCTTCCGCCTGGACGGGCTCGGTCTTCACCGCCTGCAGCAGCTCTTCCATCTACGGCCCCGTTCAGCCCGGCGCACGCTAGCCAGCCTTGCGTTGACCACCCGGATGGCTGATGGCCAGTGCCGTCAGCGCTGCGGCGATGCGCTCCGGCTTCAGTTCGATCGGCTCGACGATCGGTCCTTCGTACAGCAGATACCGGTAGGCATGGGGCGGCGGCTCACCCTGCCGGCAGCGGGCCAGACGCAGGCCGCCGGTGGCGGCGAGCGTGTGGAAGTAGGGCGGGGCGTAGTCGGGATGGTGCAGTTCCAGCACGTCTGTGCCCGGGGGAGCGAAGACGAGATTGGCCAGAGCGGCCCCATGGGGCGCCACCACCAGCTCCGCCCCGGTCATCAGCGCCGCCTGGCGGCGCAGTCCGAGCGTGGAGGGATCCACCGGCGTCAGCCCGAAGCGCTCCAGTTGCCTCAGGCACTCCGCCTCGCCCCACACCGGGCGACGGGACGCCCCATGGCGGGACAGCCAGAGACGACGGGCGCCCCAGGGCTGCTCCCCAGGTGGTGGCGCCACCCGTGAACGCAACCAGGCCCTCACCGCGCCACCTGGCTGGCCGAAGGGGGAAGGGAAGCCGGGCACCAGCAGATGCTCGGCACGGATCCAGGGGTGGAGGCGGGCGTCGATCAGCTGGTCCGGATCCAGCCCGAGGATCTCCACCAGGGCCTCCCGCGTCACGGCGCCGTCCCCGCCGTTGTGCCAGATCCGCAGCGCTGAGCGGGGCAGTTCCGCCTCCAGAGCCTCCAGGGCCATGCCCAGCCGGGGCAGGTTCTCCAGAAGCCAGTGGTAGTACACCTCGGCCGACAGGTCGGCCACCGCCAGCACCGGCCCCTGCAGCTGCAGCGGTTCTCCCTGGGGCGGCGGCTCGACGTCGGCAGAGGGATGGGGGCAGCCGGGCCAGCCGATCGGATAGCGGCGGCAGAGCTCCTCCCGAGGCTCCCCCGAACGGTCGGCCACAGCCACGGCGTGGGTGGTGCCCCAGGGACCGGAATCGGGTGGCCGGATCCAGGCCGAGCCTCCGCGCAGCTCCATCACGCTGAGGGGAGGGGAGGCGGGGACCCCTCCGTTGCGGGGGGGGATCCAGAGTTCGCTCCCGGGCGCCAGGCATCGGCGCTGCCATCCCTGCAGCCAGCGTTCGGCACAGGGGGCGCAGGCGGGACCTTCACAGCGGTCCAGCTGGTGGCTGGGCCGCTCCCAGAAGGCGGGGTCCGGCGGCGGCTCCGCTGCGGGTCTCAGCGCGGCCCCTGAGCCTTCAGCGATGACCACCGCCAGGTGCTCGAGGGCGGCGGCGCCGGCCGGCAGCACGGTGCGCTGCAGGCGGGCCAGGTCCCGCAGGCTGTTCGGTGTGGCATGGAGAGCCGCGCTTTCCTCCAATCGGCGAGCGGTGGGCCGCCGATCCTCCCCCCAGGTGAGGTGGGCCCAGCGCAGCAGGAGCACGGCCAGCCGCTGCACCAGATCCGCCGCTTCCTCCTGGGCTCCCCTCTCCTGCGGGCGGAACGCCAGCAGCGCCTCGCACCACTGGAGCACTTCGGTTCGCAGGGCACGCAGCGGATCGGTGGCGGGCAGGGAGGCCGCCAGGATCCGGGGATGCCAGGAGCTTGCCCGCGGGTCCGCCCCCAGTCGGCTGCACAGGTCCTGTCGCCAGAGACACAGTCCATCCCGGCTGCGGCCCAGCATGAGCAGGCGACCCGCCGGATCCATGCCGGTCGGTGGGGAGGCGAGGGGGGCCGCGGCGTGGCGGCGATGGGCCTGCCTCTGCAGCCAGTGCCTTTCCAGCCGGCGCCAGAGGGGATCGTCGAGCAGCTTTTCGATCGCGAGCGTCTGTCCGTCGCGGGCCTCGCTGCGGGCCACGTTCTCGGCCAGATGGGCCCAGGTGAGGGCCGGGGGCAGAGGACTGAGCCCGAGCGCCGTGCGCCAGAGCTCGAAGGCCAGATCGCTTTCCCCCCGGCGCCAGGCGTTCCAGCCCGCCCAGGCGCGGGTGGCATGGAGCACCTCGGCCCGGAAGTGATCGAGCAGCGGGTCCGGGCCGAGCCGGTTCAGTTGGCGGGTGGTGACCCAGAGCAGCCCCCGGGCCTGGTCGCGGGCCCGGCCGCTGGCCCCACCCGCATGGCACCTGTAGCTGCAGCCCGTCTGCTGCCACCACGCCCCCGGTTCGCCCGCCAGGGCCAGCCGCAGCAACAGGTCCACGTCCTCAGCCTGCGAGAGGGCGGGATCAAAGCCGCCCGTACGCTCCAGCACCTCGCGCCGCAGCATCCAGGCACTGGGGAGCACCGCTTTGTGGCGCAGGGCCTGCTCCGCTGTGAAGCCGGCCCCCTCCTGCCATGGTTCCACCACGGCCTGCAGTCGACCCTGCTCATCGATCCGCTGCCAGCCGCTCATCACATGGGCCAGCTCGGGTCGGCTCTCCAGCACGGCCGCCTGGCCCGCCAGCCGGCCAGGCAGACAGAGGTCGTCGGCATCCAGAAAGGCCACCAGGGGTGCGCGCGCGACCTCCCAGCCGATGTTCCGCGCCGCACTCACGCCGCGGCCTCGCGCCTCCAGCATCCGCAGCGGGGAAACCTGGCCCTCCCAGAGGGTGCGAATCAACTCCGAGGAGCCATCGCTGGATCCATCGTCCACGGCCAACAGCTCGAAGCGGATCCCGCTCTGCTGCTGCAGCGACACCAGGGCGGAGGGAAGCCAGCGTGCCGCGTCGCGGTACGGGAGCACCACCGAAACCCGTGGCAACATGGCGACGCTCCGGGGGTTCACCCCACCATTCTCGGCCGCCCGGCGGCACCCTCCCGTCCCGCCAACGGTTCCGGAGTCCCCGTTCCCGATGACCGCTGCCAACCCCACCAACGACCCGGCGCCGGGCATCAACCGCTGGCGCTCCGCCCTGATCCGCCTGCTGGGGGGGTCCCTGGCGGTCTCCGCCGACGTCACATCCTCTCCAGCTCCGGAGAGCCTGCCGCTGCCGAGGCTCGATCCGTCCAGGCTGCGCGAACGCGCCCACCATTTCTTTCGCTACGGCGAGGAGCTGGCCCAGCGAGGAGCCCCCGACCTTGCCGCGCCCCTCTACCGCCAGGCCTTCACCCTGCTCGAGGCTTCCCTCCAGAGGGTCGACACCGGTTCGGAGAGCTTCGGGCATGTTTCGTTGAGCGGCGTGCCCTCGCCGGAGGCGCCTGCCGATGGCATCCTGCTGCCCGCTTCAGACAAAAGCTCTTCGTCTCCGCCCAACCTGGCCGAGATCCTGGCCGGGCTGCGCCAGGGCCTGAGTCGCGACACGGCCGACCACACCCTGAAGCAGCTGCAGTCCCTGCGACAGCAGGGTGTGCGCCACGCCGAACTGCACCGTCTGGCGGGGCTGGCCCATCTGATGCTCAGCAACCATCGCGAGGCCGAGAGCGATTTCCGCCAGGCTCTGGCCATCAACCCTGACCACTACGGCGTGCTGGTGAACCTCGCCGGCGTCCTGCTGGCCTCCGGCCAACGACAGGAAGCCGGGAACCTGCTCAACCAGGCCCTCGCACGCGTCGATCCCGAAAGCCTGGAGGCGGTTCCCGCCCTCACCAACCTCTCGCTCGTCGAGGAGCAGGACGGCCGCATGATGGAGGCGGCACAGCTGGTGTTGCGGGTCCACCGCCTCCAGCCCGGCCATGTCCGCAACGCCCGTCTGCTCAAGGCCGCCGCCACCCTCGAGGAGATGGGCGAGGACGTGGACGCCATCGAACTGCTCTCCTGGCTGCGGCAGCGTCAGCCCGAACCGGCGGTGCTGCGCCCCCTGGCCGCCCTGCTCGAGCGCCGCGGGGAGTACCAGGAAGCGGCGCTGGTCTACCGCGATCTGCTGGGATCCACCGGCGGTGAGGCCTCCACCACCGCATGAGCATCCTGCTGCCGGATGCGCTCCAGGGGATCGCCGATCGTCTTCCTCTGCCCACTGGGGAGCGCCTCCGCGATCTCGCCCTGCATGGTGAGCTGTCGGACCACCTCCGCCGCCGGTTGCTCGAAGGACTCGCTGAACTCGCCGCCGACAGCGACCGCGCCGACGAGGATTGCCTGCAAAGACTGCGCCAGCAGCTTGGTCTGGTCTCGGATGAGGCGCTTGAGGCATGGAGGCGCCGCATGGGTCTCGACCTCAGCGATCTGCGGCGGTGCGCCACCTATCCCCGCAGGCTCCAGCAGGCCACCGAGGACACCTGGGGACCGTCCCTGCCCGGCCGCTTTCTCGAACGGAGAGCGGATCTCGATCAGGTGGTGCTCAGCCTGGTGCGGTTCCGCGATCCCGATCTGGCCCAGGAACTCTGGTTCCAGCTGCGGGAGGGGGAGCTGGCCTTCGGTGAGCTGGTCGAACGGCATGCCACCGGCAGCGACCGCGATCGACGGGGGCTGGTGGGCCCGATTCCGCTGCAGCGTCTCCATCCCCTGCTGGCCAGGGTGGTGAGCCGCTACGCCGAAAGGGCCGTGGTGCCGCCGATCGACATCGACGGCACCGTCCACCTGGTGCGCATCGAATCGATCCAGCGGGCCGAACTCGACGAACGGGTGCGTGGTCGCCTGCTGCTCGAGCTCCGGGAGGCCTGGCTGGCGGAGCAGATGGCCCGCCTCCAGGACAGGATGCTGGCCGAGCCGGGCGCCCTCACCGAAGGGGTGGTGGCGACATGAGCCTCACCCACTCGCTCCTGCGCGCCGCTCCCCTGTTCGAGGGCCTCGACGATGCGGTGATCGATGACCTGGCCCGCTCGGCCGCGATCGTGAGCCTCGAGGTGGGCAAGCCCTTCCAGCGGGCCGGCCAGCAGGGGCCGGGAGCCGCCCTGGTGCTCGAGGGCCGTCTGCGCCGCATCTGGAATCCGCCGGGCCGCGAACCCTCGAGCCTCGGCGGTGTCAGTGCCCAGCAGTGGGCCGGCCTGGCGGCGGTCGTGCGGGGCCAGCCCGACATCACCCTGATCGCCTCCAGCCCCTGCCGGATGGTGCTGATTTCACGGCAGGCGATGCAGGCGGCCCTGGCGGCGCACCCTCACCTGCGGCAGCGCCTGCACCGCCCCTTGCTCGAGGAGCTGGCGGTGCTGTTGTTGCCCAGCCTTGAACGCCAGGGCCGGCATGTGGCTGATCCGGCCGAGCTGGTGGAGCGGCTGTTGGCGGAGGTGCGGCTTGTCCCGGCCGGTGAGCCCCTCCCACCCGGGCACTGGCTGTGTTTCAGCGGCCCTGCCGCCACCGGCTGGCCGGCGCCCGGCACTCCGCTCCGCCCCGGCCAGGGGCTGAGGCCGCAAGGCGCTGGCCTCGAGCCGCGCATCCTGGCCCTCAGCGAGGTCGCCCTGGCCGGGGCCCTCGAGGACGGCACCCGCATCCTTGCTGCCGGAACCGAGACAGCAGCGGCCGATGGCAAGCCGGGGGACCTGGCGGTGAGTCCCTCGGCCTCTCCGCTGACGTTGCGGCAGCCCGAAGCCACCAGCCTCGCCTCTGTTGGCCAGCAGCCCGGCGGTGGTCCCGGGGCCGGTGGCTTCAAGGGAGGTGCCGACACCCGTGTGGAGCAGGCCCTCACCTGCATCGTCCACCTGGCAGCTGCCCGCAGAATCGCTTTCTCCAGCGACCAGATCCGCCGCAACCTCGAGGATGTGGAGCGGCGGCTCGGCGCTCTGCGTCTGCCCCAGGTGGGCCTCCAGCTGGAGGCTCTTGGCTTCGACACCCGTCCCCTGCGAGCCCGGGCCTGGGATCTGACCCGGCTCGAACCCCCGGCCCTGCTCGATCTCGACGGAGCCTTCGTGCTGCTGCTCGTGGCGGGCGGCGGCAGCGGTGTGCTGGTGGGTGATCCGCGCGAGGGCCTGCGCCGGATCGGCATGCGTCAGCTCGAGGCGCTCATGCCGGACGGCGTCGACCTGCTGATCATCCGGGAGGGCCGCACCGAGCGGTCCGACGACGACAGCTTCGGCCTGGGCTGGTTTCTGCCGGCCTTTCTGCGCTATCCGGGTCTGCTGGCGATGACCCTGTTCACCGCTTTCGCCTCCCAGCTGCTCTCCACCGCCTTCCCGCTGGGGGTGCTGGCGGTGATCGACCAGGTGATCGCCAACAACAATCCCTCCCTGCTGGCGCCTCTCACCGCCGTGCTGGTGGTGGCGGCGGTGGCCGGCAGTGTGCTGAGCGTGATGCGCGCCCTGATCACCGCCGACCTCTCCGACCGGGTGGATGTGCGGCTCGGATCCTCGGTGGTGGAGCATCTGATGCGCCTGCCCCTGCCCTACTTCGAGCAGCGCCAGGTCGGCACCATTCTCTACAACGTCAACCAGCTCTACAACCTGCGCCAGTTCGTGGTCGAGCAGCTGCTCGGTGTTGGCCTCGACGTGCTGTTCGCGGTGGTGTTCCTGCTGTTGCTGTTCTGGCTCAGCCCCACCCTCACGCTGATCGTGGTGGTGGTGGCGCCACTGCTGATGCTGATCAACGCCATCGCCTCGCCGGTGCTGATCCGGTTGATCCGGCGGATCAACCGTTACTCCGCCCTGGCCGGGGCCTATCTCTACGAGGTGGTCAGCGGCATGCGCACCGTCAAGAGCCAGAACTTCGAGGTGGAGGCCCGCTGGAACTGGCTGGAGCGCTATCGCCGTTACACCAATGCCCGCTACCGCCTCACCCAGGTGGGCAGCCTGATCTCTGAAGGAGGCCAGCTGATCTCCAAGGGCTCGGACATCGCCCTGATCGTGGTCGGGGCGAGCCTGATCCTGGCCAACCAGATCAGTCTCGGCACCCTGTTCGCCGTCAAGATCCTCTCCTCCCAGGTGCTCGGCCCGCTGCTGCGGCTCTCCGGGCTGTGGCAGGCGTTTCAGGAGATGCGGTTGTCGCTGGTGTGCCTCGGCGACGTGATGCTGGCTATGCCGGAGGTGGGCGTGGAGGATCTCCAGTGCCCGCCGCTGCCGGCCCTGCGCGGTGCGATCCGCTTCGAGGAGGTCAGCTTCCGCTACGGAAGACGCGGCCGGCCGGTGCTGGATCAGCTCGACCTCAGCATCGACCCGGGTCAGTTCGTGGGGATCGTGGGCCTGAGCGGCAGCGGCAAGAGCACCCTGGTGCAGCTGATCGACCGGCTTTATCTGCCGAACCAGGGTCAGGTGTACCTGGATGGCATCGACATCGCCAAGGTGCAGCTGGCCAGCCTGCGCCGCCGCATCGGCTATGTGCCCCAGGACAGCCTGCTGTTCGAGGGCACCGTGCTCGACAACATCCGCCTCAACAACCCTGACGCCACCATCGAAGCCGTCACCGACGCCGCGACCGTGGCCGGGGCCCACGACTTCATCCTCAAGCTGGAGAACGGTTATGCCACCCGGCTGGGCGAGCGGGGCTCCGGCCTCAGCGGTGGCCAACGCCAGCGCATCTGCCTGGCCCGCACCGTGCTGCAGGATCCGAGCCTGTTGATCCTTGATGAGGCCACCTCGGCTCTCGATGCCGAAACCGAACGGCTGGTGTGCCGCAATCTGGCCCGCCGCTTCACTGGCAACACGGTGCTGTTCATCACCCACCGGCTCACCACCCTGCAGAGCGCCGATAGGATCCTGTTCATGGAACGGGGCCGCATCGTCGAAGACGGCACCCATGCCGAGCTGATCGCCCGCCGGGGCGCCTACGCCACGCTGTACGACCAGCAGGTGGGTGCGCCGTGAAGCTGGCCCGTCGCTCCGATCCCCACACGCTTGAATCGGATTCTCTGCGCCTCGAGAGCCGCCCTACCCCCTGGCTGCCCCTGATCATCGGCGGCTCGATGGCGGCCCTGGTGCTCACGGCGATCGGGGCCTCGTCGCTGGTGAAAGTGGACCAGGTGGTGCCGGTGCCAGGAAAGCTGGAGACGATCCGCAGCACCCAGGACGTCAAGACCACCGAGCCGGGGGTGGTGCGGATCGTGCTGGTGCGCGAGGGCGAGCGCGTGAGTCGTGGCCAGCCCCTGGTGGTGCTGGATGCGGAGGTGCTGCAGGGCCGGCGCCAGGCCCTGAGCGAGCAGCGCGGGCAGCTGCGTGAGATGTCGCGCGCCGAATTGGATCGTCTCGCCAGCGCGATGGGAGAGTCCCGCTCGGAGATCACCGGCCTGCGGGCCCAGCGCGCGATCATCCAGGAGCAGATCCAGAGGTTGGCGCAGCTGGAGGCCGAAGGCGGAGCCTCCCGTTTCCAGCTGCTGGAGTACGAACGCCAGCTCAGCGAGGTGAACGCCAAGATCGAGCGCAATGAGCAGTCGATCGAGCGGATGGCGGCGGAATCCCGCCAGAAGCAGGCCGAACTGCTGCAGCAGGCGGCAGAGAACCGGGCCAGCCGGGTCGAGACCGAGCAGCGCCTTCGTCAGGTGGTGGTGCGGGCCACCCTCGACGGCACGATCCTCAACCTCAAGGCCAAGCCGGGGCAGGTGGTGGCAGGTGGTGAGGTGCTGCTGCAGCTCGTCCCCCTCGACAGCCTGGAGGCCCAGGTGTTCGTCCCCAACCGCGATCTGGCCTTCGTGCGGCCCGGCCAGCAGGCCGATCTCACGATCGAGGCCTACGACCCGGCCCGCTACGGCCGGCTGCCGGCCAAGGTGACCACGATCGGCACCGATGCCCTCCCGCCCGACGACACCTACAAGTTCCCCCGCTTCCCCGTGAGCCTGCGCCTCAGCCGCCAGACCCTCGAGCACGAAGGCAAGCAGCATCCGCTTCAGGCCGGCATGGCGGTCACCGCCCAGCTGAAACTGGAGAAGCGCAGCCTGCTCGATCTGTTCTTCAGCGGTCTGCTGCGCACGGGCGATGCCGTGCGCACGATCCGCTGAGGCGGATGGCGGCCTCGCCCCCATCCCCGGAATCCGGAGCGCCGGATCCGGCGATTCAGCGCTGGTGGGACCTGGCGATGGCCAGCCTCCAGGCCGAGCACTGGTCCGTGGCCGAAGGGGCCCTGCTGCGGCTGATCGCCCAGCTCGGCGATCAGCCGACCCTGCTCGATCCGCTGGGCTACAGCCTGCTGTGCCAGGGGCGCTACGCCGCCACCGAGGCGGCGATGCGCCGCGCCCTCGCCTGCGGCGGCGAGAGCTTCTGGATCCCCCACAAGCTGGGCGACGCCCTGCGGGGCCAGCAGCGACTCGTGGCAGCGGTAGCCGCCTACGAGCAGGCGCTGGAGCAGGGCAGCGACAGCCCGATCACGGTGCGCAACCTGCTGGAGGTGCTCGATCAACTGGACCCTTCCCGCGCCATCGACCGGCTCGAGCGTTTTGCCCTCCATGCCCCCGCCGTCGGCTGGTCGCCGCCGGCCCCCTGGCAGCAGGGTGCGATCGAGGCCGCCCTGCACTCCCCGGGATCGGAGCTGGCCCATGGGCTGTGCCGCCGGGGCTGTCCGGATCCGGCCGTGCGGCGGCGGGCCTGGCAGGAGGAGCTGCAGGGGCTCAGGCTGTGCCGGGCCCTGGGCTGGCTCGACGGCACCCAGGCCGATGGTCAGGCTGCGGCGGTCCGCCAACGGCTGACGGGCTTGATCGCCCTTGCCTGACCCACTCATCCCCCGTTCTGCCGCTCAGGCCTCCAGGCGACGCAGCGGATGTTCGGCGGGCAGGGCGGCCACCAGCTCGGCCCGGCCGGCCCAGCGCAGCAGGGTGCCAAGCCGCTGGGCGGCCATCGCCGCCAGCCGGCCAGGGGCCAGGGCTGAGGCCACCGCGGCTCGGCCCGCGTCGGCGAGCTCGGCGTGGTGGTGGGGGTCCCCTGCCAGCCGCCGCAGGGCCGCCGCCGCTGCCTCCCGGTCGGGTTCGGCCCAGAGACCCCCGGCTCTGTAATCGCCCTCACTGGCGGTGATCGGCACCAGCTGGTAGGGCACGAGGCTGGCGCTGCCGGGGGGCATGAAGGTGAGGTTGCCGGAATAGCCGGTGGCCACCACCGGCAGACCCGCCGCCATGGCCTCGGCCAGCGAGAGGCCGAACCCCTCGGCCCGGTGCAGGCTCACCAGCGCATCGGCCTCGGCGTACAACCGATCGAAGGCGCCGTTGGGGAGGTGGCCGGTGATCAGCCGGATGCGCGGATCGGGGCCGCAGCGCTGCTGCAGATCGGCCGTAGCGCCAGGAAACTGTTCGCTGCTGGCCAGCTTCAGGACCAGCGAGGCCTCGGGGCTGGCGGTTCCGGCGGGTCTGGCGCGGGGGAAGGCGAGCTGGAAGGCGTCGATCACCGCATCGGGATTCTTGCGGCTGCGGGTGCTCCAGAAGTCGAAGGCGAACAGGCAGCGGAAGGGTTCACCCTGCCGGCGGGCACCCCGGCGCCGGCGTCGTTCCCACAGCTTGTCGGCCCGTTCCCAGTCGATCAGGTGAGGCAGGGGCGTCACCGGCACCGGACTGCGCAGCCCCAGGCTGGTGGCCGTGAAGGCCGAGGGACACCAGAGCTGATCGAGGCCGGCGAAGCCCTCCTCCCAGCCCGAAGGAAACGACTCCAGCTCCCAGGCCCAGAAGCCGATCCGCAGCGGCGCCCGCAGCTCCATCCGTTCCTGCAGCCCATCGCTCTGGCGCAGCACGTTCGGGTTGGTGTGCACCAGATCGATCGCCGCCGGCTCCACTCGCGCCGGAGCCACCACCGGCTGGTCGTTCACGTGGGTGGCCAGGGGCAGATCGTGCAGCCGCACCCGTACCCCGGCGGTCCGCAGGATGCGGGCCGTGCAGCGCGCCCCCTCCCCCAGGCCGAATCCGCCGCTGAGGTGGCCCCAGAGGTTGAGGGTGAGCACAGGCGCGTCCCGTTGGGCGGGGGTGATGACAGGCGGGGCGTGGCGGGGCGATCCTGACAGCATCGCTTCCGGTTGGCAGGCCCCGGATCGAGGTGTCAAATCCCCAGAGCGCCGATCACTGTTTCCGTGTCGCACGCGCTTGCCTGGAACGGCAGCAGTCGGCAGAGGCTGCCCAGTGGCTGGACCGCTGCCTGAAGCTGGATCCCCGCCATGGGGCTGCCTGGCACCTGCTCGGCACCGTCCAGTCCGCTTCGGGGCAGGAGGAGGCGGCCCTGAGCAGCCAGCTCCGGAGCTGTGAACTGCATCCCCAGCTGGGCTGGAACTGGTTCGCCGCCGGAGAACTGTTCGAGCGCCGTGGCGAGTGGCCCAAAGCCCACCACCATCTCAGGCAGGCCGCCCGGTGGTTGGCGGCCGAGGGCTGGATTGCCCAGCGCGCCTCGCTTGCGGGCGAACGGGCCCTCCTGTCAGGGGAGTCCCTGGAGGACGGACTGGGTCCGCGGGCCTACAGCTACTGGTGTCGCCACCTGGAGCCCTCGCTCCCTCGCCCGCACCAGCCGCTGATCCATTCCTGGTGGGGGCGCGGAGCGGGGGACCGCTGGCTCCGGCTGAGCAACGACGGTTCCTGCGCCGTCGTCAGCGAGGGCATCGCAGCGGAACCCTGGCCCGCTCCTGAAGGCTGGCTGCTGCTCCAGGCGCCCGATTCCCTGCTCCGCGGGGGCGCCCTTTCGGCTCTTGAAAAGGGTCTCGATTCAGGAGACAAGCCCGATCTCCTCTATTGCGATGAGGACCGTCTGGATGAGCAATGCCGGCGTTCCGACCCCTGGTTCAAGCCCGACTGGGTGGCGGAGAGCTTCTGGAGCACGCCATGGCTGGAGGCCTCGAGCGTCTGGAGGATCGGCTGGCTACGGGAGCAGGGTGTGCAGCCCCCGCCGGTGGAGGCAGAGGGTCGCTGGCAGTGGCTGCTTCAGGTCCTGGAGAGGAATCCGCGGATTCGGCACGTCCCCCGGATCCTTGTGCACCGATCCGGGAGGATCCCGGTCAGAACGGAGGCCGAGGACCAGCGTCGTGCCGACGTTCTGCTCCACCATCTCCTGCGTCAGGGTGAACGCGTGCAGGCGGTGCGGCCGTCGGCCCACCGTCCGGGGGGCTTCGAACTCGCCTGGCATCTGCCCGAGCCTCTCCCCCGTGTCCGGGTGGTGATTCCCAGCCGCGACCGCCCGGCTCTATTGGAAGACTGCCTCAACAGCCTCGAGGCCACCCGCAGGGCGATCGTTCCGGAGATCGTGGTGATCGATCACGCCTCCGTGGAAGCGGCCACGGCGGAGACCCTCCGGCGGTGGATCCGCCGGCTCGGATCGCGTCTGCAGGTCGTGCGCGACGAGGGAGCGTTCAACTGGAGTCGGCTCAGCAACCTGGGTGCCGACCGGGCGGACACGGAACTTCTGCTGTTCCTCAATGATGACGTCATGGCGCTGGATCCAGGCTGGCTGGAAGCGATGGCGGCCCAGGCCCTCAGGCCCGCCATCGGCTGCGTCGGCGCCGTTCTCCTCTACCCCGACGGGGGGGGACTGCAGCATGCCGGCATGGTGCTGGGGTTCGGACCGCCGCCCGGGACTCCTGAGCATGCCTATCGCGGTCTCCCGGAGTGCCATGGCGTGCACAGGGGGCGCAGCCGCTTCCTTACCGGCTGGCCTGCGGTCACCGGCGCCTGTCTGATGGTGCGGCGGGAGAGCTTTCTTGCCGTGGGGGGGTTCGATGAGGCCCTGCCTGTGGAAGGCAACGATGTGGCCTTCTGCCTGGCACTCACGGAACGAGGACTGCGCCACGTGGTTGAACCCTCTGCCCGGCTGGTTCACCTGGAATGTCAGAGCCGTGATCCCCTCAATAGTCCAACGAAGGCAGCTGCCCTCCAATGGCTGCGATCCCACCATCCGGGGCCCCTGGAAACGGCGCGCCCATGGTGGCCAGCAGCCTGCAGCACCCTGTTCACGGATGGGCGCCCTCAGGAACTGGACAATTTCGTGCCAAATTGATTGGCTCCGCTGGAATCGGCAACGCCGGCGTCGCGACGTGCCTCCACACGGTCGAGCAGGGTGCGGAACTGATGCAGGGAGAGTTCTAGTTCGTCTATGGGATCGAGGGGTTGGCCCGCGACAGGCGGCGGACGTTCCGGCCAGAGTTCTGCCGCGAGCGCCGATCTTTCGATGGCAGTGGCAGCCTGATGGGCCCGGGAGAAGGCGTCTTCGAATAGTTTCAACGCCTTGGGATCACGGTTTTTCTGGGCCCGGAGCCCCTTCTGCAGACTGTGGAGGGCCTGATGCGGCTGGTTCAGCAGCAGCTGTAGCTCCCCCGTATCCAGCCAGGCCCATGGGAAGTCAGGCGCCAGGTCACAGCATTTCAGGCTCGCTTGCAGGGCGTCCTCAAGGCGATGCACATTTCGGTAGCAACGGGCCAGCAGATGATGGGCGAAGGGAAAATCGGGCTGGATCTCCGTCGCCCGTCTCAGCCACTGGTGGGCCTCGCCTGGCTGTCCAAGTTCCATGGCAGCTTTTCCCAGCATGTAGCGGAGGTAGCCGTCGAGCTGAGACCCAGCTTCGACTGATCGCAACTGAGGCACGAAAAGGTCATGGAGTTCCTGCCAGGCTTCCTCCGCTTCCAACTGAACGCCGAGCTCCTCAAGAAAACGGGGGTCGCCCGGCATCAGACGAATCCCTGCCAGCAGGGTGGCCTTCTGCATGGTGGAGGAAGAATCAGCAATCATAACTCAGCAACATCCAGCAAAAGAAATTCAGCACGGCGCATTTCACGTTGTACCTCCTGACAGATCCAGCGATAGCGATGATGCCGAAGGTAATACTGTTCAAGCTCATCTTGAATCTGCTGAAACTGCTGATCATGCAGCGAGCGGGATTGGCGAAGTGTCTCAACTTCACTCTGGGCTTCGCTGAGTTGCCCGCGTACCTTCTCGAACTCTGCCGTGGTAGCGGCAAGCCGGCGCTCCAACAGCTTCAGACTCTGATGATGCTCTGACAGCCGAAGGCGGTTGCTGGCCATCCGTTTGCGGCGAACTGCATCATCTCTCCGGAGACATTGCAGTCTTTGCCGATGACGATCGATCAGGTTGAGGAGTTTGCCTATCCTCCTGATGGCGGCCTTGAGCCCTAGACGTGTGTTCATGAGATCCAGCGCGGGATGATGCCAATCCTCCAGCAGACGATCTGGAGTGGCTCTGGAAATTGCCCGCCGCAAGCGGCTGATGTAGTCGTTGTCAAGCTGACCACCGAGAAGGTCTGCCTTCAGCTCAAGGTTAAGATAGGCCTCGTGCAGATCCGGCCGTGCGTCGAGCACGGCCAGGGTGAGCAGGGCAGCTAGTGGTTCTGGATTAGGCAGTGGGCCAGCTGCGGTGGAGATTGTTCCCCCCGAGAGCCATGACTGGAGATCAGGATCAGAAAGACCCGGAAGTCTGGAAAGGGCCACGGGCCGCAGGCCTCGGTCGGCATGGCGCAGCCGCTGCCGCAGGGTCAGATCCAAGGCCCCCACCGTGGCGTGGGGAGAAGGAGTGCCAAGAAGGACGTGAGGCGCATCGTAGAGCAGTAAAACCGGCTCTTCGGCTCCATTGCGTTGGAGGGCAGGTGCCAGGCCCGCGGTCCGCAGTCGCTGGGCCAGGGCCGGATCAACGGGAAATGGTGCAGCCCAGTAACGCATGTCAGCCTGGCTCTTCCCTTCCAGATTAGGATGCAGACAAACCTCCAGTGCCCATCCACGAATCTCGAGGTCGATGCCGATGGTGTATTCGTTGTGATCTCTCAGCCAAAGCAACAAGCACTACAGGATCGTTCCCTCCCCACCCCCGGTATGGAGGCATCCCATCCGGAGCATGCTCCCGACATTGGCTTCGAGGTGATGGTCGGACTTCCTTCCGTGGTGTCGTTTGTGGGAAGCGAGTTACCGATGTTGTTGATCGATGCCGATCTTGAGCGAATTGTGGAGACTCGCACTCACCTTGAGCAGGCAGAGCATGGGCGACAAGTCCAATGGCGAGAGGCGGTTATCGGTGCGCCGGAAAAAGGAGAGGTGGAGTGGTTCCGCTTCAACGATGAACGGCTTGATGGCCCTTGGCATCAAGACTTCTGGCAGCGGTACTTCGTCAATGCCCAGGTCACAGGCTGCTCCCAGCGACTGCCCGTGAGCCTGGCAGGGCTGCTTGAAGAATGGAATGATCCCAGATTCTTGACAGGTCTTCAGCGAGGGGCTCTGACCATTCGTCAGGGCAACCCGATGGATGTGATCGCATCCTGCGAACTCTGGCTCGATCGCTTCGAGTGCATTCGGGTCCAGCTGCCGGTCAGAGAGGCGGTGGCCTCCACAGAGCTTGATGCCTGGCTCGTACCCAGGGGATATCTCCGCCATCCACGACTTGATCTGCAATGGAAACGCCATCCCTTGAAGGCTGCAGAGTATGTCTTGGTACGGAGCCGTCAACGTTGTGAAGACTTTGAGGACTTGCTTGCCGAGAGCGCTGTCAGACGACTGCTGGCCGAAGAAAGCATCAAGGATCTCAAGAGTCAACTTGCTGAATTTGAACAGCGAAATCAGTGCCTCCTTGCTGAGAACGAAGCACTTCAGACCGAATGCGCTCAGCGGGGATCGAGAATCAACGATTTAACTCAGCTAGTGCAGCAGGTGAAGAATCACGTGTTGCAAGCCAACACAAGATTGGCCCAGTCCGAGACCGTAAAGGAAGAGCTTGCTCAACGGAACGAGAATCTACAATTAGAACGCCATGAAGTGATTGCTCAGAAGGAGCAGCTTCTCCAGATTTATCACCAGCTCACTATTGAACATCATCGCCTCGCAGACCGCTATGCCCAACAGCGTGCGGAACTTGAAGAGATTCGACAGTTACGAAATGAACTAGCTTATCACTACCAACTCATGGCGGTCGAGAGAGCCAACCTGAATATTTTGCATCACGAGAGACAGAAAGAGCTGGCGCATCTCAAAACAGTTTGTTTACAAAAAGATAACCAAATTAGTGTGTTGTCAGCAGCAAGTGACTTGCTGATTGAAGAGAGAGACAAGATGTTCCTCACATTGTGCGAGCAATCAGAAGAAGCATCTCCTGATTTAGCCGTTGAGAGTATAGAAGATGTCCGACCCTCCATCCGTCAGCTGTTTCTATCTGGCCGCAACCACAGTTCGGACAAATGGGAATCCTATCTCAGTCTCTATGAGAAACTGCTTAGTCCATACCTGGGCAAGGAGGTGAGACTTCTAGAGGTAGGGGTACAGAATGGCGGATCATTAGAGTGCTGGGCTGACTATCTCGGCCCCAATGCTGTGGTTATAGGGGTCGACATAAATCCCTGCTGTGGCCTGATTGAATTCAAAACACCGCGCATTCGTTGTTATGTAGGCGATGCAACCTCCCGAAACTGGCTAGAAGAGGTTGTTAAGAAGCACGGGCCTTTTGACATTATTATAGACGATGGCTCCCACATGCAAGAAGATATTATATCAGCTTTCCAAATTCTCTGCCCACATCTTGCCAAGGGTGGGGTGTATGTCGTTGAAGATCTCCATTGCAGCTATTTCACCTCTCACGGTGGTGGAAAGCCGGGCAGTTCCCCTACTGCCATGAACTATTTTCAGGCACTTACCGACATGTTGAACTATGAGCACTGGGCTGAGCGCGGTGCGATCTCTGTAGAGATGATGTTGCCTGTGATCGGCGAGGTGGAAGCTAATCAGTTGTTGATGAAGAGCTTTTTACAGCTCGAGTCGATTGAATTCCATAATTCTCTCGTTGCACTCCGGCGCCGCCCCTACGGCATTAACAACCTAGGAACGCGCATTGTTAGCAGTGGAGAGGCACGCATCAGCAAAGAGCCATCTTCTTTACGAGGCAGTCGACTATTACGAACATAGAATCTTGTCCTTCGCCAAATGTATGGGGAAAGGGCGACTCAAATTTATTTGCGTCAGGCCTTTTGGAGAACCGCAAAAAATTCATGCGATCCGTATATTGTCGGATAGATTTTGGTACTGAATGAAGTTGTGAAATAGCCGAGTCTAGTCAGATCAGTGAGAATTGCCTCGAATGACATCGGGGTGAATCGCCAGGCATGAACATCAATAGAGTCATCAGCTCTGAAGCGTGAAATCGCTTCTGTTACAAGTTGTAGTTCCTTGTGCTCCATGGTATGGTCACCTTCCCAGTGGCGCTTCCAGTCATTGTGTCCAGTTGAATAGACCTCATCGATGACAGAAGTGAGTGTATGCTTTGTGCGCTGGTGAACAAACGCATCAACCACTTCAGAGACTCGTGTGGGTGGCAATGGTTGGTCGAACACGAAACGCTTGTCTGGAATCACAAGGAGATAGCGACCTCTTGGCTGGAGCAGATCCATCACTTGATTGAGATGGCGCACTAGACACGGTGGATGTCCTATCACATGACACGACACTGCTACATCATGCTGATGCCGTGGTATGACTTCAAGATTGCCGCTGGGATCGACATAGCGGATGAATGGAATCCTATGAGCAGGCATTCGATGTTTAATGGCTTTTTCGATGAGTTGTCTCTTGTCAAGCAGATCAAAATGATCGACATACGGCAGGTTTTCGGTGATAGGCATAGCAAAGGCTCCGATTTCAAGAACCCTAGACGATTCGGGAATGGTTCCGATCAGCCCTTCTCTTGAGATGATATCGCAACAAACACGTCCTTCATGGTAGCCATATTCACGATAATGATGGAGAAGCTGAAGGTCTCCATTAAGCTCTACTAGATCATTATTCAGTTCCTTATACAGAGAGGGTATGAAGGCAATCTCAATGGACATGGAGGATTAGTTTTAAGACAGTGGTTGAGTCTGGGATTAGCGACCCTTTATTAGACTCCCGCGATGCAGCATTAGGTTCAGAAGGCGGTTTCTGCTGTGTTGGTACGCAGGGAAGCAGGAAGAACAGAAAACCATCAGCTCCGGATATCACGCTGGTTGTAGCTGTGGGCAATCGAATGAATAATCTCAATTAGTGTAGAAGTAATGGCCTTATCACTGGGGGCCAAAGCTGCAAGATGAGCAGCTGCCTCAGCTGATACTTCGGCGCAACGCCGATCCGACTGCAGAAGTTTCAGGTATTGAATCCATTCTTTAGGATTTTCAGATACGAGAAATCCCGTTCGCCCATGAACGATCGTTCGCTGATATTGAGGACAAGATGAGGCGATGACAGGCAGTCCGAGATAGGCATAGTCGAATATCTTGATCTCTGACTTGCTCCTGTTCAATGGATCATCTAGACGGAGTGGCGCTAAGCCACATCGATACCCCTCTAGACTCGCTAAACGATCCAGAAAGGTGTCGACACAAGGATGGAGCAGATTTATGGTTGTATACCAATGACTATCTGAGGAAACGATTCCTGCCACCACAAGTTGTAGACCTGAAAACCACGGGCTGCTTGAGTCAAAGAGAGGCTGCAAGGTATGCAACTCGTGAATATGGGAAGCCGTACCGAAGTAGAGAACACGTGTAGCGCCATGAAAGGCTGCTTCGGGAAGTGCCCGTATGCGTGGGAGGAGTACACGGTTGGGAATCACGTAACGAGCGTTCCCTCCCCGTGGGAGTGCCTGGGCAAGCTCTGGCGTTGACACGATCACCGCATCCGCTTTTTTAACGAGCAGTGCCAGTGCTTCAAGTCGAGGATGTATGCGTTGGTAGTCAACATGTTCAGGAGGAATCGCCAAAAGATCGTCATCTAGATCAAGGATCACCGGAATCGGTGCCGGGGCTTTTTGCACTGTATGGAGTAAGTATTTCACCTCCTCTATGGATGGGATGGCAAGACGGTTGACAAAAATCACATCATAATGAAGTGGATCGAGTCCTCTTACCTCATAGAAATAGCGGATCTTTGCCCCCGAGTGCACTGCCAGTTGTTTGAGATAATAATCTGTCCTAATGCTTGAACATGGACTTAATAGGCCTCCGCTTCCTATGAGTTCTGGCAGGTAAGCGATGCGCAAATCCTTCATGAGCGGAAACGCACCAACAGCGGGTCGGAAGTCGTTCCGCCCATGCTTCTGTGTGGAGTGCTTGATGCATCAAAGTTACGGGACATTAAATCCATCAGAAGAGAGGCTATGTGTTCAACTGAATCGGAAAGTCGATATAATGTACATCCTGATATGTCACGCATACGTTCGGAAAAGGCACCGACATTCGCCGCGAGCAAGGGATATCCACTTTGCAGTGCAGTTGAAAGAGTATAGGAATATGTCTCTGGCCAGCGAGCTGGGAAGAAGATGACATCGGGATTAATTTGCTCAATTAGCGCTAATAAATCATTGTCTTTGTATGCGCCAACAATACTGACGTGCTTCTGCATTGCTAGGAATGATGCCCCTTCAACTGTGCCAATGATGACGATCTCAGCGCCGTGCAGTGCAAGCAGTTTGCTTATGCTTTCCACTAAGTGCAAGCCCTTATGCGGGGTCAGTCGTCCAATCACGACAGTCCGACTTACAGTATCCTTTGCAGACTTGTCAAGCCGCTTGATCTGGTTGCGAATCCGTTCGCGCAGGATTCTCTCTTGATCTTCATGGGGAACCACCAGCGGGTCTAGGCCAGCGTGAACCAGGCGAAGAAGATCCGCTGTGTTGCGTGATGGCGCAATTAATTGCTGAGCTCCGTAGAGCAGCCACTGGTGTTGATGGCGCCAAGATGTGATATCTGTCGTTTCACCTGCACTTTGCAAGCACTGATTGCAACTTGATGTATCGGGAAGTCCACAAAAGACATTTTGCTCATCCCTAGGTTGAATCCTAGGGCATATGGACGCGAAGTCGTGTACGAAGAACTTAAACGAAAGCTGTAATGAACGCAGGATCGCAAACAGCAGCTGCATGTCATACCCCACAGTGCTGTGGATCTCCACCGCATGGATGGGGAAAAGGTCACGGATCGCATCTGCGATCGCATGGGGTCCTTCCACTTCTAGTGCGATGGCGATCCTGATTCCACGATGCATAAAAATCACATCGCAGAAATGAGCCACTCTTGTCGGTTGCAGGAGAAGCAAGAATTCTCCATTGCTGAGAGCCTTGGCACGATCATCCAGATAACGATCAATCCCACCACCGAGGGCATGAGTGATCACAAGAATACCTTGGAAATCCTGCTGAGACAGAACCCATAGCGTTATTACAAGTCTGTGGTGCGCCAAAGGATCATGTTGGCAGAACCGACCCACATCCTTACTGTAATCAGGATGCAACTGGTTGATTAATTGAGTGGAAGCCAAGATTCTCCGCCATTTCTCGTTGCCAAAGCTGGCACCACTATAATGCCATACGAAGACGTCAGTTGCGAGTACATGGACGAATCCTCTCGCTTTTGCTTGTTGGCAGTAATGAACTTCTTCTCCATATCCCTTCCCGAACAATCTTGAATCGAACAAGGGCCCTTCAGGTATGGTCTTGTGATTGATCAGCATGCAGAAACCCACCCCTGTAGGCACCTGCAAGGGAGCCTCATGAAGCGCAAAGATATGCTGGCAATCCCAAGCTGCTTCATCTAGAGACTCCGCATCTTCGCTGTTGAATAATGCAAACTCTTCTCCGATGCAGGGAACCGTCGCAATTGTTGCATTATTGCTCAAGGGGGTTACAGTTGCTACTGACAGTTCTGCATCTAGGTACCTTGCCAGCCTAGGAAGAAGACCTTCAGGGCAGATCGTATCTGAGTTGAGGATAAAGAGGTCTTCACTCTTTTCCCGGTATTGATTCGCGAGATTGATTGAATCGGTAAAGCCTAAATTGCTTGAATTCACAAAAAGCTCAAATCCATACCTGTCTCTAGCTTGCTTCAGGTAGTCGGATAGCTCCTGTTCAGGGCAAGCATCGTCAATGATAAGGACCCGTGTCTTTGTTGGCAGAAATGATTCATAGAGTGACTGTATGCAGGCACGCGTCTTGGCAAGGTCTCTGTAAATCGGAACCACCACTAAAATATCTCTCTTTGTTTTTTGGTTCCGACGTTCAAATTTAGGATTGGCAACACCCCGTCCCTTCGCAATCTTTTGCTGCATCCAGCTGGGAATAACTAGAACATCTTGGCTTGTACGCAGACCCTTGCTATACCCAAATCTTAGATAGTGTGCTAGGGCGCCTTGTGCAGAGTTGCCTAGTAAGCTTGCATATGTTTCGCGGTAGAAGCTGCTATCAAAATAGGGCGAGGTCTGAATCGTATCAAGGAGGCTCTGCCTAACGAGTATATCCAGATTGCTCAGCTGGCTTACAGGATAATGATCACGTACGAATGAGAATTGAAGAAAAGGGTTAGGATCTCTGCCCTCCCAGATGCCATGCTTGAGAAAGTGCAAAAAGCAGGGAAGTGCGATTGGAATATCAGGATGATGGTCCCTGTAGAATTTTTCGCTGAATAACTGCCGAAGACTGCCTGCTTCTAGGGATAATGACCGCGAAAGCTCTTTCATTGATAGACTGGCCTCCTTCCTTAATGTATCATGCCTCGCGGCGGAGGCTGGCTGATGAATGTAGCTCGGTTGGTCTTTTGCTTCTTGATTACCCAGCTCGCTCCGCGATCGCTGAACCAACGGATAGACTGGTACGCAGATACCAGTCAAGACATGGTCCGCAACGCAATCCAATTCCAAAAAGGCCTTTCCTTGCGTGAGTTCCTGCGGCGCTACGGCACTGAGGAGCAATGTGAGGCGGCTTTGGAGAAGATGCGTTGCCCTGGTGGGTTCCGCTACCCACGCCGCGATGGTCATGAGCATGGGCTCGTTTACGGCCGGCGACTCAAGCGCTATCAGTGCCGCACCTGCGGCCATCAAGCCATCCTTACGGCCGGCACGATCATGCAGGTTACCAAGTTACCGCTCACCACTTGGTTCCAGGCTTTCTACCTAATCGGACAAGCCAAAAACGGCATCTCTTCTCTCGTGTTCAGCCGCCATCTGGACGTGAAGTACGACACGGCTTGGTTGTTGCACAACAAGATTCTGAGGGCCATGGCTGATCGGGAGGATGCCTACCTGCTGCAGGGAAAGATCCAGATCGCCGGGTAGCCCCGGGGAACTTCCCCCCGAGGCCCCCACAGATCCGTACGTGACACTCTCGCGTCATACGGCTCCTGTCATCCAGCCGCAGCCCGCTAACCATGCCAATGGGCAAACAAGTCAGGTCGCTGTTGGGCAATCCGCGCCAGAAGCTCACGACTACGGCGATGCTTGCGCCGCAATCGTTGGTGCTTCTGCCGCTGCCAGGCGCCCAGCTCCTGATTCAGGTAGCTGAACAACTTGGCCCTGAGCTCCGTTGGATAGAATCTGCCGTAATACTGGATCCAACCCCGCAGGATCGGATTCAATCGTCTGGCAATCTCCTCCAACGACAGAATAGGTCTGACGACGCAGATCAATCCGCCTGATCCTGTCCCGCATGCGTTTCAACGCCTGCGGACTCACCGCCGGAAGGAAGCTCGTGAAGATCTCCCCATGACGGTTCTTGGCCATGCGTGGCCGGAAGCAATAGCCGAGAAACGTGAACTGGATCTGAGGAAACTGCCCACGACGGCTACTATCCTTGCAATAGACCACCTGGGTCTTCGCTGGATGCAGCGTCAGCCCGCAGGAGATCAATCGCTCCCGCAAGGCCGCCATGAGCCGTTCGGCTTCAGCGCGACTTCGGCAGTGGCAGATCACATCGTCCGCATAGCGTTCAAACGGGACGTGCGGAAAACTCCGACGCATCCAGGCATCAAACGCATAATGCAGATACAGATTGGCAAGCAATGGACTGATGACACCACCCTGGGGCGTGCCACTGGTCCGTTCCTCGAGTGTCCCATCCGGCAATTCCACCGGTGCCTCCAACCAGCGCCGCAGATACAGCAGAACCCAGCGCTCGGCGGTATGAACCTGCAGGGCTCGCATCAACAGAGCGTGATCGATCGAATCGAAAAAACCCTTGATGTCGAGATCCACAACCCAGTCATACTTCCAGCAGCGCTTGCGGCAGCTCTCCACGGCCTGGTGGGCCGACTTGCCCGGTCTGTAGCCATAGGAGTCCTGATCAAAGATCGGCTCCAACTGGGGCTCCAGCATCTGCTTGACCACCATCTGTGCGACGCGATCTGACACTGTCGGAATGCCCAGAGGTCTTGACCCACCACCAGACTTAGGAATCTCCACGCGCCGAACCGGTGGCGGGAAGTAACTCCCGGATGCCATACGATTCCATAGCTTGTAGAGATTATTCTCCAGGTCCTTGGCATAGTCATCGAGGCTCTGACCATCCACTCCAGCCGCCTTCCCATTCCGCTTCACAAGCTGATAGGCCTTCCAGACCATCGCTTTGGTGATCGGTAGCGACTTGTCCGAACTCACCTCCTTCCTCCTGCCGGTGGCAGTTGAGGAGACCGTCCGGACCGAATGACGCAGCCCCTTCGCTCCAAGGCCATTACAGCCCCTTCATCACTACTACGAGCTGCTCCGTCCCTGGCATGGGTCTTGGTATTCGCCCTCGTGGTTGTGGCCACTTGAGACTTTCCCTACCGCTCCGCGGAAGACTGCGTCTAGAACACCCCATGACAGGTTCCCACGTTCCACACCGAGGCCTGTGATGGGCTCATGTCGCCTGAACACCGGCTGCCATGTGGACCGTAAGCAGGTGACGTCCACACTGTTCCGGGCGTCGGCTACCTCCACCCGTTTTGACAGCGACTGAAAGCCTTTTCGATGCGTCAGCGGCGATTCGCTTCCGCTCATCTTCCCATCACTCACCTGACGGATCACGTCCGCCTTTTCCCCATCGCTCACCACCGCGCCTTTTGGACACAGCGGCATGGGGTGGTTTGGAGCCTGCCCCTGCAGGCCGGCTCCGGGAGGCCACACTCCCATCCTTGGTGTAGTTGCGTCAGTGTTCATAATGAACGTTTGACTCGTGGCACAAGTAGCCGACAGGCTTCCGCGGAGCGGCACGATTTCTGATGGGGTGGTTGGACCGTAAAGGTCTGCAGCCAGCGGTGAACAGTCCTCCTAGAGATGCCTGTGGCGATAGAAAGTGAGCGGGCGCTCGAGTGGGTGCTGCCATCGGTGGGTTTGGTCTTTAAGAGCCCGGTTGCTCACCTCTGCCACCTAGCCGTCCTCATAGGTGCGGGGCCGGCCTGATCTGAGCTCGTCATGAAGCCCTTCCAGGCCAAGGGCCAGGTAGCGCTTACGCCACTTCCCAACGGTCATTCCTGTCAGGCCCATGCGAATGGCGATGGTGGTTTTGGTTTCGCCAGCTCCGCAAGTCAGAACGATCGGTGCCAGCCATACCAGCGAATGCGGGTAGGAGCGGGAATTGGCGATGCTCTGCAATTGCTGAACCTCCTTGTCACTGAGGACCAGCGGAGGCTCGGACGACCAAAAGTCACAGAGCACCCTATCCTACCCCAATGCTTGCCTCTGTTTCTGGAACAGCACACCAGGCGACTGCTGATTTTGCCGCCAACTCCCGCTCGCTACATCACGATAGGGCTCCGAGGGCATTGCCCTGCTTCGCTTCACCAAAAGGGCAGTTTAGCGTTTGGAGGTGCTCGCATTCGTTGACCCTGCCGTTACAAAGGCAGGCTGTTCTCACCGATGCTTGATTCCGCTGCACTTCAGCCGTCCCGAACCCAGGAGTTCGGCTTCCGCCCCCAGATAGCCGGTTTGTGCCAGCCAGACTCCCGCGTCTGCCTTTTGCCTTCTTCCTTCTGCCTTGGATCGACTGGGGGGTGTCTCTCAGAAGCCGTCCGTGTGGGGGAGCGTTTCGGCTCTCATGCATGAACATTCACCACAATTGGAAACCCAGATCCTGATACGGCATCAGAAGTGCACCTTCAGGGGTCAGTGTTGTACTAATTATCGAAAACTTAACAGCTGTGTTGTTCAGAGCAAGCTTTGCAGGGGCCGTGTCAAGTGGCGATGACCCGTCAGACCATCGTGCCTTGACTCAGCTTGGGGACACCGCAATAGGATTCCCCCATTGCTTGCGGTAGGGTTTCACCGTTATTCCCTCCAGCTCTCCACCGACCAAGACCCTATGCCGACTTTCGATCCTGACGTCGATTTCATTGGACGGGTCACTCGTCACCTCGATGGCTGGCTCATCGATGACGACGCCGAGGTGACCGCCGATTTGCTGAGGACTCAGGAGGCTTGGGGAGCGGGGGATGCGCCGCTCTTCGAGATCGGCGTCTACTGCGGCAAGTATCTCTCTTTGCTCATGGCATCGGCGGCCCGTACACACTCCCGTGTGCTTGGGATTGATACCTTCCAGTTCAAGGATCTCGCTACGGTCACTGAAGGCCTCAGGGTACTCGTTCCCGACCTGATGCAGGTTCTGTCCCTGCATCAAGGCTCATCCCGCGACCTTACCGCTGATTCGATCTTGCAAGTGCTCGGGAGACCCGCACGGTTCATCAGCGTGGATGGCTCTCATGAGCACCATGATGTCCTTCACGATCTGAGGCTGGCTGACGATACGCTTGATGAATTCGGTCTGGTGGCGGTCGATGACTTCCTCAACCCAGTGGCTATCGGTGTCAATCGTGCCGTGAACTCTTTTATGGAGTCTGCGCCCAACCTGGTTGGAGTTGCTTGTGGACCTAACAAGCTTTTTCTCGCACGTCCGATGCAGGCCGATCGATACCGTCAGCACCTTGAAGCTCATCTGATGTCGACGTCCTCCGCACGCGGTGAATTGTTCCGTTCACGGCTCGGCACGTGGCGCGGTCTTGTGGAGCAACAGTTCTTCGGTTCCACTATGCTCTTGTACGCCTGCCCCCCCTAGCTTGCTTGCAGAGAGGAGTGCTGGCGAAAGCCCTCCTTCCCCAATGGGTCTGGTCTGTAGTTTGGGCCTGTCGCGAGTCTTGGGATCTTTTCCCAACCACCCTACGTCGCTTGGCGCAGTGCTTCTCAGATCACCCACGCCCGCTGCACTCCAGCAGTCTTACCACTGAGCCTTCATCAGGGGCAAGTCTAGAGATGTACCTTGTTGGTGTAAAATCAGTTGAGATTAGCCGGTCGCAGCATGCTTCGCAGGGTAAACGAGCTTCATCCTGGCATGGATCTGATTCATGCTGATGAAATCGCTTATCACTCCGAGATTCAGGATGATGAGTTCCGAGAGACCTTCCTAAGGTGCTGTCCTTATTCTATGGTCCACGTCACAGGATTCTACAATGTCTATCAATCATTAAAGTATATCCGAGATGGCGGCCTGCCAGGGGACATTGTTGAATGTGGATGTGCTCTCGGCGGAGTAGCCATCTTCATGCGACTGCTAGTCAAGCGTTGGGGGTTGAATAAAACGATCCATTTGTTTGACACTTTTGTCGGACCCCCTGTTGGGTCTGCTGACATTATCCATGGAGGGGGTGAGCTTGTCTGGACACAGGCGATGGCAAACCACAGGTCTGGGACTGAGCAGAATATTATTGATATAACCGGTAACCTTGAAGGCATTAATATTGTTGAGGGATTTGTTGAGCAAACTCTTCCTGTTGCTTCGATTCCAGAGCTTTCACTCCTTCGGCTTGATACTGATTTTTACGAATCAACTAAAATAGAACTTGAAGTTCTATATCCCAAGCTCGTCCGTGGAGGTGTCATCATCATCGATGACTATGGTTACTTTCAGGGATCCCGCCGTGCTACTGATGAGTATCTTGCCACAATTTATCCGAAACCTCTTCTAAATCGGATTGACACTGCTGTTTGGGCAGGTGTTAAGCCCTGAATCGCCGCCGTATTCACGCAAGTCAGTTTATATTTCTATGCTTTACTGGTCTGTTACTAACAAATAAAAAAGCCCATGCATACGCATGGACTTTGAAAAATAATATTCACTAGAATTACATGAGCAAAGTTATAATACTTGTTTTATTTTGCCGCAAGTTTAGTACGCTTGCGAAGTCTACGGGAGAAGCCGAATGCCATTCCTGCACCTAAAAGCGGAAGAGGGCCGGGAACCTGACTTGGATCATCCACAGTAAGAGTAATGATACTTTGATGATCAAATGAATATGTAGCCCCTCCAGTTGCAGAATCATAATTTCCATAAAAAGAATTGAATACAACGTTACCAGATCGCGTGCCAAAGGTACCAATAACTTCTACCGGTATGGGCTGCAAAGCAAGGCTGCGTGCGAATACGTCAGGCGCTTGCCTAACAGTATAGCCCTCGCCAGTAAATCCGCCAAGAGGATTTACGAGAATTTCGGTTCCTCCTCCGCCAAACACTTTGAAATGGCTGATATGTCCGGTTATTGCTTTAGCATAGGAGTCAGGCGTTCCACCGCTCAGAGCTGGACCTGCGACCGTAGTGACAAAGATCGCGGTAGCATCATTAAGGGCTGCATAACCAGTATAATTAAGAAATATACCGGTTCCACCGCTCGCGCATATACCGGTCATGGTCCCCCCCGGACAAAGTGCAGTGGCCGGAGTTGTGCTGAAAGAAGGGTCGGTAAACGCTCCAAAATCAATGTTGTTTTGGCCGCCAGTAAAAGTAATTGTGCTTGCCGCTCTAGCTTCTGGATGCGAAACCGCAAAGAGGGCTGAGATTGCTGCGATTCCAAGAATTTGCTTGGAGACTTTCATGGAAACAGAGAGCTTTCTCCAAACCTAGCTGGCGGAGGTGGGGATGTCAACCATGACGGTGTGGACTGGCTGACCAAGTCTCCCCCCGCCATACCCCGCCCGCCCGCTCACCCGTTCGCACCAGTCGAGGTGGGCCAGGTACCAGTCGACGGTGGCGGTGAGACCGGTTTCGAAGCTGTGGCGCGGCTGCCAACCAAGCTCGGTACTGATCCGGGTGGGGTCGATGGCGTAGCGCCGGTCGTGGCCGGGCCGGTCGGTGACGCGGGTGATCAGGCCGGCATGGGGGGCCGCCGTGGGGCGCTGCGCGTCCAGCCGGGCGCAGATGGCCTCCACCACCTGGCGGTTGGTGCGCTCGCCGTGGCCGCCCACGCAGTAGGGACGCCCCAGCTCACCCCGGGTCGCCGCCAGCAGCAGCGCATCCACGTGGTCGTCCACGTACAGCCAGTCGCGCACGTTGGCGCCGTCGCCATAGAGGGGGATGGGCTCGCCGGCGGCGGCCTTGAGGATCACCACCGGGATCAGCTTCTCCGGGAACTGCCAGGGGCCGTAGTTGTTGCTGCAGTTGGTGAGCACCACCGGCAGGCCGTAGGTGTGGTGCCAGGCGTTCACCAGGTGGTCGCTGGCGGCCTTGCTGGCGGAGTAGGGGGAACGGGGGTCGTAGGGGGTGGTTTCCGAGAAGCGGCCCTCGGCCCCCAGCGAACCGAACACCTCATCGGTGCTGATGTGATGCAGGCGGAAGCGCTCCCGGCGCTCAGGCGCCAGCCCTTCCCAGTGGCTGCGCACCGCCTGCAGCAGATGGAAGGTGCCGATCACGTTGCTCTCGAGGAAGGCCCCGGGCCCGTCGATCGAGCGATCCACGTGGCTCTCGGCGGCCAGATGCAGCACCAGATCGGGATCGGCCGCCCGCACAGCCTCCGCCGTGGCGGCCGCATCCGTGAGATCCACCCGCAGCAACTGGTGCCGCGGTCCGTCGGGGCCCTCGGCGGCCGAGCCCAGGACCGCGAGTTCCGCCTCCACTCCCGCCAGGTCGCTGGCGTAACCCATCTTGTCGAGATCGAACACGGTGACCGTGCTCGCCCGCAGCAGCCGGCGCACCAGGGCGCCGCCGATGAAGCCGGCGCCCCCGGTCACCAGGATCCGCGTGCGGCCTTCCAGCAGCTCCGGGATGTTGGGGGCAGCGGCATGTGAGGACATGGGAACTCGCGTGGGGATTCAGGCGGCCGGGGCCGGCATCCGGGCCAGCACCTTGATGAGAGCTTGGCGCCAGTGCCGCGGGGGCAGATCCAGAGCCGTGCGGGTGGCCCGGCAGTCAAGCAGGGAGTAGGCGGGCCGGCGCGCCGGCGTCGGGTAGTCGCTGGTGGCGATCGGCACCACATCGGCGGGCCGCTGCAGCAGTCCGGCGCTTGCCCCCAGTTCGCCGATCGCCACCGCAAAGTCGTACCAGCTGGCGGCACCGGCATCACTCCAGTGATGGAGCCCCGTGACGTTGTGGGTGATGGCGGCCCAGCAGGCGGCGGCCAGGCCTGAAGTTGCGGTGGGGCAGCCCACCTGATCGGCCACCACGCCGAGGGGCTGGCCGGTTTCGCCCCGCTGGCGGTGCAGGCGCAGCATCGTGAGGCAGAAGTTGGCGCCCACGGGCCCATACACCCAGCTGGTGCGCAGCACGCAGGTGCGCTCCGGCCCCAGCCGTTCGATCGCCAGGCGCTCCCCCTCCGCCTTGGTGGCCCCGTAGACCCCGAGGGGCGCCAGAGGTTGATCCGGGGCATAGGGATGGCCCTGGTTTCCGTCGAACACGAAATCGGTGCTCACCTGCAGCAGGCGGCCACCACTGCTCTCCAGGGCCTCGGCGAAGGCGGCAGGCGCCGAGGCGTTCACCGCCCTTGCCAGTTCCGGTTCGCTCTCGGCCCGGTCCACGGCGGTGTAGGCGCCGGCGTTCAGAACCCAGTCCGGTCGATATAGCGCCACGGCCCTGAGGCAGGCCTCGGGATCCGCAAGATTGAGAGCGGCGCGCCGGGTGGCGATCGCCTCGACCCCATCAGGCACCTTCTCGAGCAGGGCACGACCCAGCTGGCCATCGCTGCCGGTGACCAGAACCCGAAGAACCGGGCTCATGGGAACACATCTCCAGCAGCGACCAGCTCAGCGAGGCTGGGGGCCTCCGCATCCTTGGGGGAGAGCTGTGGCGGCAGATCTCCCAGGGCGTCAAGAGGCCAGTCGATCGCCACTGCCGGGTCATCCCAGCGGAGGGAACGCTCACTGGGGCGGTGCCAGAAGCCGCTGGTCTTGTAGAGCACATCGGCGCTTTCGCTCAGCACCAGGAAGCCGTGGGCGAAGCCCGCCGGCACCCACAGCTGGCGGTGGTCGGCGCCGCTCAGACGCGCCCCCACCCACTGGCCGTACGTGACGGAGCTGCAGCGCAGATCCACTGCCACATCAAAGATCTCGCCGACCACGCAGCGCACCAGCTTCGCCTGGGGATGGGGTTCGAGCTGATAGTGCAGGCCCCGTAGCACACCCCGGGCCGAGCGGGATTGATTGTCCTGATCGAACATCGGAGCCGCTTCGAGGCTGAGGCCGAGGGCCTCGGCGAAAGCGCGGCGGTTCCAGCTCTCGAGAAAGAAACCCCGCTCGTCGCCGAACACCCGGGGAGTGAGCAGCAAGGGGCCATCGATCGGGAAACGGTCGATCTGCATGGGTTCAGGTCTCCTGCAGCAGCTGAAGGAGATAGGCGCCGTAGCCGCTCTTGTGCAACGGGGCTGCCAGCAACTCCAGCTCCCCATCCTCGATCCAGCCCATGCGCCAGGCCACCTCCTCGGGACAGCCCACCTTCAGCCCCTGGCGATGCTCCAGGGTGCGGATGTAGCTGGCGGCCTCGTGCAGGGAGTCGGGAGTGCCGGTGTCCAGCCAGGCCATGCCCCGCCCCATCAGCTCCACATGCAGGCACCCCTCCTCCAGATACAACTGGTTGAGATCGGTGATCTCCAGTTCGCCCCTCGGCGAGGGTTTCACCTGGCGGGCTCGTTCCACCACCCGATCGTCGTAGAAATACAAGCCGGTCACCGCGTAACGCGAGCGCGGCCGCTCGGGCTTCTCCTCGATGCCCAGCACTCTGCCGTCGCTGTCGAACTCCACCACCCCATAGCGCTCAGGGTCTCGCACCGGATAGGCGAACACCGTGGCTCCCTCCGTGCGTTGGCAGCCCGACTGGAGCTGGGGAATCAGGTCATGCCCGTGGAACAGGTTGTCCCCCAGCACCAGGGCCGCCGGCGCGCCTTCCAGGAAGTCGGCGCCGATCAGGAAGGCCTGGGCCAGGCCGTCGGGGCTGGGCTGCACGGCAAAGGCGATCGCCATGCCCCAGGCGCTGCCATCGCCCAGCAACCGCTCAAAGGCCTGGCGGTCGTGCGGTGTGGTGATCACCAGCACCTCCCGGATCCCCGCCAGCATCAGCGTGGTGAGGGGGTAGTAGATCATCGGCTTGTCGTACACCGGCATCAGCTGCTTGCTGACGGCGCCGGTGAGCGGGGCCAGACGGGTTCCGTTGCCACCGGCCAGGATGATCCCCTTGCGCGCTGTTGCCATCGTTGGCCGTGGTTCGCGCGCGATTCAAACACGGACTCCTGGACGGACGCCTGACAGGCGTCCGCCACAGAGACGCCCCATCCAGCTCGCCTGCAGACGCATCAGGCGGATCGTGAGCTCCGGCCAGGGACGAAGCAGGGCCTTGAGAGCCCCCTGCCGGCTCGATACCCCCCCGAGGCGGAAGCGGCAGACGGGCTGCCGCAGGTAGACGCCCTGGCCTCCGGCCCGGATCGCCGCCTGCATCACCGGTCGGTCCGCCGTTACGCCGCGATGGCCCTTGTAGAGATGGGAGCGGGCGAAGTTCCCCTGGAACAGGAAGGCCTGGTGGCACGGCACCATCCGCCGCAGCCAGCGATCGAGCCGCACCACCGCAGGATCGGGGGTGAGCCAGGGCGGCACGCGGCTGCCGGCCGGCGGATCGACCCAGGCCTGGCCGAACACCGCCGCCGGGGGCTCACCGCCTCGCGCCGCCGTCAGTGCCAGGGCGTGGCGCAGCAGCCTGGCCAGGCTGGTGGCGTCGGCGTAGCGATCGCCGGCGGTGAGTACGTGCAGCCAGTCACCGGCGGCGAGGGCGAGGCCGGCGTTGAGGGCGTCGTAGATGCCCCGGGGGGGACGGGGATGGTGCCTCACCGCCACAGCGGCCCGCTCCAGGCGGCGTTGCCAGCGACGGAGAACCTCCCGGCAGACGGCCGTTGCCGAGCCATCGATCAGCAGCAGTTCCACCCGCCAGCCGGGCGGCAGCACCTGCTCCGCCAGGGAGGCCAGGCTGTCCTCCAGCTGCAATGGATTGTCGCAGCAGAGGCCCACCACCGTGATCCGGCCATCCGCCTCAGCGATCATGGGCGCTGCCCCGGGAGGTCCGGCTTCGGTTCATGATCACGCCCCGCACCACCCCATGGTCCGCGTCGCATGCTGCCGGAGCCCACGCCCGCCGGGGCCAGGCCGGCGGATGAGTCAGGCTCCGGCGCGGATCGGCTTCGATCGGCAGATCTTCTGCCTGCTGCGGCGAGGCGGCATCAGCCGCTACTTCGCAGGCCTGATCTCGGGGCTGGAGGAGCAGAAGGCCCCGGACCTTGAGCCGGTGCTGCTGTTCCGCCGTCACGCCAACGACCATCTCGCCCGCCCGGGTCTGCAGTGTCTGCCGATGGCGCCATTCGCCCTGGCCCGCCGCCTCGGGTTTGATCCCGCCGCCCGGTCCACGGCCTGCGATGGCGTGGACGTGCTGCATGCCACCTACTACCTCGGCCAACCCTGTCGTCCCGACCATGGTTCCCTGGTCTCCACCCTCCACGACATGACGCCGGAGTGCTTCCCGGAGTATTTCCCGGGCGGCTCGCCTCATCGCCGCAAGCTGGAGTGGTTCGAGCACAGCGACCGCATCGTGAGCATCAGCGTCAGCAGCGCGGCCGATCTGCTCGAGCGTGCCCCGCACCTGGAGGCCCGGATCCGGGTGATTCCCCTCGCCACGGGCCTGGGTGCGGAGCCGCCCAGGCCGCCGGCGCTTCGCCCCTGCGAACCCTTTCTGCTCTACGTGGGCCGTCGCGAGCGGTACAAGAACCTGCCCGTGGTGCTGGAGGCGCTCGCCCGCCTCGGGGGGACCACCGCTCTGGTGCTGGTGGGCGGCGGTCCGTTGCGATCGGCGGAACGCCGGCAGCTTTCCGCCCTCGGCCTTGGCCACCGGGTACACACCCTCGCTGCCGACGATCAGGAACTTGCCTGGCTCTACCGCCACTGCCGCGCTGTGGTGGTCCCCAGCCTGGCGGAGGGCTTCAGCCTGCCCCTGATCGAGGCCCTGGCCTGCGATGCACCGGTGCTGGCCTCCGCCATCCCGGTGCATCGTGAGGTGGCGGGAGACTTCGCCATCCTGCTGGATCCCGGCTGGATCGCTGCCTGGTGCGATGCCCTGGAGGAGGGTGCCAGCCTGACCCGCCCGCAAGGGCGGCTCGGCCCGGCGGGCTGGCAGCAGCGGGTGATCACCTATAGCCTGCCCCGGATGGTCGCCGAGCACGCGGCTCTTTACCGAAGCCTGCTCTGAGCTCAGGCCGCTCCCAGCGCCCGCTGGAGACGCCCCAGCGCACGCCGCGGCAACGGCGGATGGAAGTGGTGGAGAAAGCTGTACTGATCGGCCTGCACATCCCGCACGCACTGGGCCGGATGGTTCAGGGGGAAGTCCATCCGCCCGATGGCGCGATGGGGCGCCCGCCCCGTGGTGGTGTGGGCGGCCAGCGGGTGGGAGAAGCCGAGGTTGCGCACCAGATTCACCGCGGGCAGGCAGGTCAGCAGGCCGGCCCGCCAGCAGCTGTAGGACCAGATGTAGTCCCAGGTGTCGAGATCGCCCCGGTGCACCCGGTCGATCTGCCGCCGCCAGTAGCGGGCGAAGCGGCGACCGCCCACGTCCACCAGCCAGCCCTGGTCACGGAACCGGGGCCAGTCGGCCAGTTCGGCGTCGTAGGCGGCCCAGGCCCGCCTCCAGCTGGCCCAGCCCCACACGTGGTTGTAATGGGAAAAGTAGTAGCTCGCACCGTCGCGGGGCGGGCCGGGCTGGAGGTTATTGGCGCTGATCGCGCCGATCCGCTCGTCGTGCCGGTAGCGCTCCAGCAGGGCAGCGCAGAAGGGAAAGAACGACGGCTCGGGCAACACGTCGTCTTCCAGCACGATCCCCTCCGTTTCGGCGGCGAAGAACCAGTCGATCGCCTCCGCCACCCCTCGCCGGCAGCCGCGGTGCTCGCGGCGCTCCAGCCTCTCCAGCCGGCAGGGCCAGTCCACACCGGCGTCGATCACCTCCCGGGTGCGCCGCACCAGCGCCGCCTCACCGGGCCGCTCGGGGGCGGCCGCATCGCTGGCCACATAGAGCCTGGTGGGCGCCACTTCACGCAGCCTGGCCAGCACCTGCGCCGTGAGCTCCGGACGACGGAAGGTCACCAGCAGCACGGGCACCTGCAGCGGATCCATGCGCGCCGTCTCGGACCAGCGCCAGCCTGCCGGATCCGTGCGGACGCCGCAGGGGGGCGACCTACGGTGCCCCGGTCGTCCCCTTCCGTTCCGTGAGCCTGCGGCTGACCAACACCCTCACCCGCCGCACCGAGCCCTTTGTTCCCCTGGTGCCCGGAAAGGTGAGCATCTACTGCTGCGGTGTCACGGTCTACGACCTCTGCCACCTCGGCCACGCCCGCAGCTACATCGTCTGGGACGTGCTGCGCCGCCATCTGCTGTGGCGCGGCTATGCGGTGACCTTCGTGCAGAACTTCACCGACATCGACGACAAGATCCTGCGGCGGGCCGCCGAGGAGGGCAGCTCGATGGAGGCGGTGAGCGAGCGCAACATCGCCGACTACTTCACCGACATGGACGCCCTCAACATCCTGCGCGCTGACCGGATGCCCCGGGCCACCCTCTGCCTCGACGGCATCCGGGCGCTGATCGGTGAACTGGAGGCCAAGGGCGCGGCCTACTCCGCCGATGGCGATGTGTATTTCGCGGTGATGGCCAAGGCCGATTACGGCAAGCTCAGCGGGCGCGACCTCGATCAGCAGCAGGAGGGGGCCAGCGGCCGGCTGGCCGACGAGGAGGAGGCCCGCAAGCACCACCCCTTCGACTTCGCCCTCTGGAAAGCGGCCAAACCGGGCGAGCCCTCCTTCCCCTCCCCATGGGGGCCGGGACGGCCTGGCTGGCACATCGAGTGCTCGGCGATGGTCCGCCAGGAGCTCGGCGACACGATCGACATCCACCTCGGGGGCGCCGACCTGATCTTTCCCCACCACGAGAACGAGATCGCCCAGTCGGAGGTGGCCAGCGGTCAGCCCCTGGCCCACTTCTGGCTGCACAACGGCATGGTGAACGTGGGCGGGGAGAAGATGTCGAAATCCCTGGGCAACTTCACCACGATCCGGGCTCTGCTCGACAGCGGCGTCAGCCCGATGACCCTGCGGCTGTTCGTGCTCCAGGCCCACTACCGCAAGCCGCTGGATTTCACCGCCGAGGCGCTGGAGGCCGCGGCCAGTGGCTGGAAGGGGCTGAACGCGGCCCTGGATCTCGTCGCCCGGGCCGTGGATCCCGCCGCTTCCACCGCGTCCGCCTCCGCCGAGGTGGAAGGCGCCCTCGACGGCTTCCGCGAGCGCTTCGGCGCCGCCCTCGACGACGACCTCAACACCTCCGCCGCCCTGGCGGTGCTGTTCGAGCTGGCCCGCCCCCTGCGGTCCCTTGCCCATCGCCTGCAGCGGGGTGACGGCACGGCTGCCGACGAGGCGCGCGAGCCGGAACTCCTGGCCCGGGGCGCCCTGCTGCAGGAACTGGCCGCCGTGCTCGGACTGATTGCGGAAGCCCTCCCCACCGGCGCCCCGGCGGCGGGCGGAGAGGCCGACGTGGCCGAGCTTGAGGCCGCCATCGCCGCCCGCCGCCAGGCCAAGGCGGAGCGCGACTTCGCCACGGCCGATCGCATCCGCGAAGACTTGCGGGCCCGCGGGATCGAGCTGATCGACCGCCCCGGCGGCGTCACCGACTGGATCCGGGCCTGAAGCGCCTGCGGCCGTGAGCTCCCCGCTGGCGATCGCCGCCTTCGTGCTGGCGGCCTACGCCGTGATCGGCAATGACGCCCTCCAGACCCTCGGGCCCTTCCTGGCCGCCAACCGCGGTCGCACGCCGAGGCTGCTTCAGTTCGCCTGGCTTGCTGCCCTGCTGGCGGCGGTGCTGCTGCTGGGATGGTGGTGGGGCGAGGGGGATCCCGCCTGGGGGCGGCTCCAGACCTTCGCTCCGCTGAGCGATCTGCGCTGGATCGATCTGCTGCCTTCGCTCTGCGTGCTGCTGCTCACCCAGTGGGGGGCGCCCGTGAGCACCTCTTTCCTCGTGCTCACGGCCGTGGACCCGGCCAGTGTTCAGCCGCTGTTGCGCCATTCCCTCGCCGGTTACGGCCTGGGCCTGGCGGTGGGGTTGCTGCTCTGGGGAGTGTTGCTCCGGAGGCTCGAGGCCACCCCTCCCGTTCAGCCCCCGAAGGACGCCGATCCCCGCAACCCTCCATCCGCTGAATCGCCCGGGGGAGGCTCCGTCCCGTTCTGGCTGGCGCTGCAGTGGCTCACCACCGGCTGGCTCTGGAGCCAGTGGCTGGTGCAGGACCTGGCCAACATCTACGTCTACCTGCCCCGCCGGCTGGGTCCCGGCACCATGGTGGGCTCCCTGGCGGTGCTGCTGGTGGGACTGGCGCTGCTGATGGCCGAGAACGGCGGCGCGATCCAGCAACGGCTGGCCACCAAGACCAACAGCAGCGATCCCCGCTCCACGGCTCTGCTGGCGGGCATCTACGGCCTGGTGCTCTTCGTCATGGGCCGGATCAGTTCCTATCCCCTCAGCACCACCTGGGCGTTTCTCGGGCTGCTGGCCGGTCGGGAGTTGGCGCTGCTTCGGTTGGGCGGCCGCGATGGCCGGGCCGCGCTGGCTTCGCTGGCCCAGGACCTGCTGCGGGCCGCCCTGGGCCTGGGCATCAGCCTGGCCGTGGCACTGGGGGTGCGGGCCAGCCGGGGAGTTCTCTGACACCTTCAGGGCGCTTCCGGTGGCTTTCCCCTGGAGGCCATGAGCGTCTCCAGGCGCCGGATCCTCTCCCTCGTGGTGCGCCACACCTCCAGTCGGAAAGCGGCCTCCCCATCGCCGGCCTCCGCCTGGCGCTCGCATGCCGCCACGAGGTCGTCGAGGTTCTCCCGCCGTTCGTAGGCGTCCCAGAGCAGCCGCTCCTGCCGGGCCCGTTCGATGAAGTTCCAGCGGCGCAGCCAGTTCATGGCACAGAGGAGGGGCTCCCCAGTCAAACCGGCGAAGGGTGGCGCCCTGAGGGTGGGGGCGCCGATGGGAAACTGGAAACGCTGCCGCTGAAGCCCCCGCCATGAAGACCCTCAGCGTGCTGGGCTCCACCGGGTCGATCGGCACCCAGACCCTGGAGATCGTTCGGGAGTTCCCGGAGCGTTTCAAGGTGGTGGCCCTCACCGCCGGCAACAACCTCGACCTGCTGGTCGACCAGATCCTCGAGCACCAGCCCGAGGTGGTGGCCCTGGCCGATGGGGAGCGGGTGGGCGAGCTGCGCCAGCGGCTGGAGGCCCTCGAGCCCGGCCTGCGCCCTGCCCGGCCGCCGGAGCTTCTCGGGGGCGGCGATGGCTTGTGTGCCGCCGCCGCCTGGCCCACGGCCGACCTGGTGGTCACCGGCATCGTGGGCTGCGCCGGGTTGCTGCCCACCCTGGCCGCGATCCGGGCGGGCAAGGATCTGGCCCTGGCCAACAAGGAAACCCTGATCGCCGCCGGTCCGGTGGTGCTGCCGGAGCTGGAGGCCAGCGGCAGCCGCCTGCTGCCGGCGGATTCCGAGCACTCGGCTCTGTTCCAGTGCCTTCAGGGCACCCCCTGGGCCGACACCGCCCGCCTGTCCACCGGCGTTCCCACCCCGGGGCTGCGACGCATCCAGCTCACGGCCTCCGGTGGCGCCTTCCGCGACTGGGACGCCGCCGATCTGGTCAAGGCCACGGTGGCCGATGCCACCAGCCATCCGAACTGGAGCATGGGCCGCAAGATCACGGTCGACTCGGCCACCCTGATGAACAAGGGTCTTGAGGTGATTGAGGCCCACTACCTGTTCGGCCTCGACTACGACCACATCGAGATCGTCATCCACCCCCAGTCGATCATCCATTCGATGGTGGAACTGGCCGATTCCTCGGTGCTGGCCCAGCTGGGCTGGCCCGACATGAAACTGCCGATCCTCTACTGCCTCAGTTGGCCGCAGCGGATCGACACCCCCTGGCCCCGCCTTGACCTCACCCAGGTGGGTCAGCTCACCTTCCGCAAGCCCGACCGGGCGAAATACCCCTGCATGGAACTGGCCTATGCGGCCGGGCGGGCTGGTGGCACGATGCCCGCCGCCATGAATGCCGCCAACGAAGAGGCGGTGGCCCTGTTCCTGGAGGAACGCATCCATTTCCTCGCCATTCCCCGGCTGATCGAGCAGGTGTGCGACCGCCACCGGGTCGATCTGCACCCCACCCCGAGCCTCGACGACGTGCTGGCCACCGATGCCTGGGCCCGCCGGGCCGTGCGCGAGGCCGCCGCGGCTCCGGTCGGATCGGTTCCCGTCGGCCTGCTACCCCGTTGAGCCCCATGCCGATCGCCCATCACCTTCTGCTCTGCGCCACCCCCACCAAAGCCCTCTGCGGCGATCCGGCCCTGGGCGCGGCGAGTTGGGAGCGTCTGAAAACCCTGATCCGAAGCCTGGGTCTCGAGGATCCGGACCGCCCCGCCGGCGTGGTGCTGCGCACAAAGGCCGACTGTCTGCGGGTCTGCCAGAACGGCCCGGTGTTGATGATCTGGCCGGAGGGGATTCTCTACGGCGGCGTCACCCCTGAGCGGGTTGAGCGGATTGTGCACGAGCACGTCATCGGTGGCCGCCCAGTGCAGGAATGGATCCTTCGCCGCACCCCGTTCGTTGCTTGCGAGGACGAGGCGGCGGCCTCCGAACCGGAGACGGGAATGGCCCATCCAGGCGCCAAAAACGGCGTGTAAGCTCTGCCGGATGGTATCGGCGGGGAGGACGCGGCCCCGCCGGCCCCGGCGCCGCTCCCTGGCTTCTACCGGCTTTTCGAGGCCTTCTTCTCTCCACCATGGATCCTTCCTCCAGCCTGGCCTCCAACGACACCTCCCGTAACCTGGCGTTCACAGGGGATGACGCCGAGGCGGCCATGGGCTTCGCCGGCCTGGAGAAGTCCCGCCAGGTGCTGGTCTTCCAGACGATCCAGGAGGCCATCAGCTCTGTGCCGCCGCGTCTGGAGGCCACGTTTCCCAGCGTGGTCGCCGCCTACACCACGCTCACCCAGGTGGTGGAGTCTTCGAAACAGGGCCAGCTGAGCGACTCCCATCTCGAGAAGCTGGAGAACGACATCGAGGCCGCCGGCGGCGTGATCGCTCCCGGCCTCTGGTCCCAGGGGGACCATTCCGTCGCGGCCTTCCGCGCCGCCACCTTCGGAGCACTCAGGAAAACCTTCACCCCCCAGGTGGTTGAGGCCGCCACCGCCGCTCTCAATGCCCGGCTCCAGGCCCTCAAGCTCAACGACCTGGGCCGCGTCTTCCAGGCCATCGCCTCCTTCTTCTCGCCGCTCGTTCCCACCGGCAGCAACACCCAGCGCCTGCAGGCCTTCGGCGCCCTCGATGGCGAACGTCAGGTGCTGGTGTTCCGCACCCTCCAGGAGGCCCTCTCCGCTACCCCCCCCCGCGCCGACGCCACCTTCGCCAGTGTGGTGAGTGCCTTCCAGGCGGAGCAGGCGGTGCTCGAATCCGCCGCCGCCGGCCAGCTGGCCGATGAGCAGTTGGCGGCCCTGGAGAGCCGGATCGAAGCGGCCGGTGGTCTCCTTTCCCCGTCCACCTACGCCCAGGGCAAGCAATCGGTGGCGGCTTTCCGTGCCTCCACCTTCAAGGCCCTGCAGCCCCTGCTGCCTCCTGACGTCTACACCGCCTCCATCTCGGCTCTGAACGCCCGGCTGCGCGACCTCAAGCCCCGCAGCCTCACCGATCTGTTCAAGTCGATCTCAATGTTCTTCACGCCGCTGCTGGCCCAGGGCTGGAACAACCCCACGCTTCAGGCGTTCAAGGCCCTCGATCCGATCCGCCAGACCCTGGTGTTCCGCACGATCGAAGAGGCGATCACCCATCGCCCCGAACTTGAAACCACCATCTTCTCGGCGGCTGTGAAGGCGGTGCACGCCGAGCAGACCGTGGTGCAGGAGGCCGCCGCCGGCAATCTCACCAACGAAACGCTGAGGGTGATGCAGGACGCCATCGAAGAGGCAGGCGGCATCATCTCGCCGGGCATCCATGCCACTGGTGAGGGATCGATCGGCGAGTTCCGCACCCGTTTCTTCCAGACCCTCGAGCAGCAGCTTCCTCCGGAGGTCTACCGAGCTGCGATTGGCGCCCTCAATGCCAAGCTTCGCAGCGTGCCGATCAGCAATCTCACCGATGTGATCGCCACCACCAACGGCTTCATGCAGCCGCTGATGCAGTCACTGGTTCTTGCCCCCCTGCCAGTGGCTGTGCAGTCGAGCGAGCCCCAGCTTGAGGGGGCCCCGGAGCCGATCCTCGAGGAAGCCGTGCTGGTTCCGCCCCTGGCCCAGGAGCATCCAGAGGGAGCGTTTCCCGAGGAGTCACCACCCCCCGCTGAGGAGGCCACCCCGGGCCTTCGCGTCGACGACGTCCAATTCCTCTCATCCTTCTCAGAGGAGCCTCCTTTGGGCGTGACGATCCCCTCCGTTCCTGCGGCTGCCGAGATGGCGGTGGAGGCCGATGTGCCATCCGCGGCTGTCGGGGACGAGGCCGTCGTGGATCTTCTGCGGGAGGAAGGAGGCTCGGAGGCAAAAAAAAACCCCTCGAATCTCCCGCTGACCTGAACCAGGCGCCAGCAACCGTCCGCCCGCCCATTGAGGAGCGGATCTACCGGGTCCTGGAGAGAAACGGCGCCCGGGCGGACATCACCACCAACGAAGGGCGCTCTTCTCAAGCCCGCCGCCGCCTGCCCACGCTCCCGCCCGTTGCGCTCCTCCTGGCGCTCGCAGGAGGTGCTGTCGCGTCCGTGGCGTTGCTGCGCCCGATGGCCGAGCGGCCGGAGCAGCCTTCCTCAACTCCTTTGAACACCCCCTCTCTGCTGCCAAGGTCGCTGCCGGCGCGCCCTGCCAACTCATCCAGCCCACCCAAGCCACAGGGCTCACGGCCTGCCCCTCCTTCAGACGCTGCCGATCCCGCGGCTCCGACCGCAGACGGTCCTGGCAAGCCTCCAGGCCGTGGCTGGGGCCATGGCAGCAGCTCCGCTCCCCCCACTCCAGCCAACCTGCCGAATCCTGCGCCGGCCTCCGCTGACGACGCGAAGGATCGATCCTCCCTCCCTCAGGCCAGTCCTCCGCTCGCGGCTCGGGCAGCATCGGCCACCGCGGCGGCCCTGTCGCAGCGGGAGCAGCCCCCCGCTTCTGCTGGGCAGTCCCACGAGAGCGACGGCTGGATCGAGCTGGAGGCTGCGACTGCCTCCATCTCCACGGCCTCGCTGCGCGATTTCCCGACGCTGCTCCTGCCGCCGCCAGGAGCCTCGGCGTCTCCCCCCTGAGCAGGCGTCGCGATCCCATCCTCCCTCACCCCCTGTCTGTCTGCCCCTCATGTCCAAGTCCCCCTGCTGGTCAAAGCTGCGGGAACGCAGCACCCTCCTCACCAATGAACAGTGCCTGATCGATCTGGATGAGCGGCTGGCGGCTCTGGAAGCCCGTGGCAGCACCGCTGCCGCGTCTGCGGTGCTTCCTGGCGCTGAGGAGCAACCCGCAGGTGAATCGCCTGTCGAGGCCGCCCCAGCGGCGCCGGATTTCGAGCAGCACGTGCCGATCCCCGTGGCCCAGCGCCTGCCCGAACTGCACGAACTCGATGGAGAGGGTCGCTGTTGGGCGTTTCGCAGCGCCTCTCACGAGCCCCATGGCAAGGCCTGGATCCTGGGAACTCCCGTCAGTCTCCAGCTCACCCGTCCGTGGTGCAGCTTCAGCCACTGGTTGCCCTACTGGGCGCTGCCGATCGTGGAGGAACCGGCAGCGCCGGCAGGCGCCTGAGATTCAGGTTCCCGGACAGTGACTCTGGAGCCAGCGCACTACCAGGCGATCGCTCCAGCAGCCCTCGGGGTCGTGGAAGCCGTTGTGGCCGCCCCCCGGTGTCAGCACGACCCGCAACCGTTCGCGGGCCGATCCGCTCAGCCGGCCCTGAAGAGCAAGGTGGCTGTCCATCGGCACCCAGGGATCATCGCTGGCATGGACCAGCAGGGTGGATAGCCCGATCCCCCCCTGCTCCAGCCACCGCAGCGGCGAGGCTCCGGCGTAGTAGGCATCCACCGAGTCCCATCCCCAGCGGGGGGCAGTGAGGGCGGCATCAAACGCCCGCAGAGTGAGGGGGCGAACGACCGAGTGCTGCAGCCTCAGCTCCTCGTCGGGAGTCAACCCGCGGGGATCGGCCTTGGCCTGACGAAGCAGGCGCCGCACCATCCACCGCTGGTAGATGGCATTGCGTGGGCGATCGATGCGGCGGGAGGCCTCCGCCAGATCCAGAGGGCTGCTCAGGCAGACCAGGGCATCGAAGGGAGACGGCTCCTGCGGCCGGCCATGGGTGAGGTTGAGCAGGATCGCTCCACCCAGCGAAATGCCCACCCCCAGGAGGCGAAGCGGCTGGTCGGGCGCTCCCAGGCTGCGGGTCAGCTGCTGGCACGCCTGGATCACCGGCAGCAGGTCCTGATCGCAGCGGGCGGCGTAGGTGCCGCGGGCCAAGGAGCGCCCGGCGCCGGCACCCCGCAGATTGAGCCGCAGAACAGCAAAGCCGGCCTGGCAGAGCCTCACGCCCAGGCGGCGCGGCCCGGTGCCTTCGCTGTCGCCGCCCAGCCCCGGCAGCACCAGGACCAGCCCGAGGGGAGGGCTGCGGCGTTCGATCGGACGATCCAGCAGGCCGAGCAACCGATCCCCTGATCCCACGTCCACAAGCAGGGGCTCGGAATCGAGGCGAGGAAACGTCTGCGGGCGCACCGTGTCGCGAAGGGTCTGCAGATCCGACCCCCACCAGGGGGCCCGGGGCCTGAAGGGAGGCAGGCCCAGACTCTGAGGCAGGTCCGACAGGGGTGGAACCGGGACCGACCCGGTGGATCGCTGGGCTCCACTTTCGCCTGATCAGCCCCTGGGGGGAAAGCAGGCCCGATGCATCAGGCCGCCATCTTGGCCCGCCCCACCCCCAGCGCCCGCAGTTCGCTGATGAGCCCGTTGATCACCGCCTTGGCGTCGCCGAACACCATCGCGGTCTGAGGCAGTTCGAACAGGGCGTTGGCAATGCCGGCATAGCCGGCGCCCAGGCTGCGCTTGACCACGAACACCTGGCGTGCCTGATCCACCTCCAGCACGGGCATGCCGAAGAGGGGGCTCGAAGGATCGGATTTGGCCTGGGGATTCACTACATCGTTGGCCCCCAGCACGATCACCACATCGGTGCGGGGAAACTCAGGGTTGATTGTGTCCATCTCGAGCAGTTGCTCGTAGGGGACGTCGGCTTCGGCCAGCAGAACGTTCATGTGTCCGGGCATGCGGCCGGCGACCGGGTGAATGGCGTAACTCACCTCCACCCCGTGGGCTTCGAGCAGCTTGGAGAGTTCGCGCAGGGCATGCTGGGCCTGGGCCACCGCAAGGCCGTAGCCAGGAACGAACACCACCCGCTCCGCCTGCTCCAGGGCCATGGCGCATTCCTCGGGGCTGCAGGAGGTGATCCGGCTGTAGCCGGCCTCATCGCCGCCACCACCCACGTGAGCGCCGGCACCGAGCGCGCCACCGAACAGCACCGACACCAGCGATCGGTTCATCGCCGTGCACATCACCTGGGTGAGGATCAGGCCCGCGGCTCCCACCATGGCGCCGGCCACGATCAGCAGGCGGCTGCCCACCACGAAGCCAGCCGCCGCTGCCGCCACCCCCGAATACGAGTTCAGCAGCGAGATCACCACGGGCATGTCGGCCCCACCGATCGGCAGGGTCACACCGATGCCCAGCAGGGTGGCGGCGATGCCCAGCAGCCAGAGTGGGAGGCCGCCGGGATCGGCCGGCAGCAGCAGGGCACCGCCCAGACAGAGCAGGGCCAGGACCAGGTTCACTCCATGGCGCAGCTGGCTCTGGGTCCAGGCCGGGGTGTCCAGCCAACCCTGCAGCTTGGCCATGGCCACCAGCGAGCCGCTGAAGGTGATGGCGCCCACGAACACCGAAACGGCGATCGAGATGCGGTCGACCAGGCCGGCCGCGTCGGCATCGAACAGGGCCACGCCCATCGCCACCAGCAGGGAGGCCATGCCGCCGCAGCCGTTGAACAGGGCCACCACCTCGGGCATCGCCGTCATCGGCACCCGGCGGGCGGTCACCATCCCCGCCACCGTGCCGAGGCCGGTGCCGGCGGCGATCCAGGCCCAGGCCGCCGGCTCCGGCTGCTGCTGCAGCAGCAGACCCACCACGGCCAGCAGCATCGCAGCCGCGGCAAGCGCATTGGCAGAACGGGCGGAACTCACCTTGGCCAGGCCCTTGAGGCCCAGGGCGAGCAGCAGCACCGCGCCCAGATCGATGGCCTCGCTCACAAGAGGCCCGTGCAGAAAATCCATGGGGGTGGTCATCTCAGCGCTCCCCGCGACGGCGGAACATGGCGAGCATGCGATCGGTGACGACGAAGCCACCGACCACGTTGTAAAGGGCAAAGGCCAGCGATACCGAGGCGACCGCCAGCAGGGCCGGTTGACCGTGCGCCCGCCCGATCAGGGTGAGCGAGGCCAGGATCGTGATGCCGCTGATGGCGTTGGCGCCGGACATCAACGGGGTGTGGAGCGTGGGCGGCACCTTGCCGATCAGCTCAAGCCCCAGGAGGCTGCCCAGCAGCAGCACCCAGAGCGACGAGGACAGACTGTTCATCCGGCGGCAGCGACGGGTTCGGGACGGGTTGGAAAGAGGATGTCCTCACGGCGGCAGACCCCGTCGTGAGTGATCAGGCAGTCGTCGAGGATGGGATCGGCCGGATCCAGCCGCAGCCCCTCGCCGTCGAGCAGGTGCTCGATCAGGCAGGCCATGTTGCGGGCGTAGAGCGCGCTGGCATGGTTGGGAACACTGCTCGGCAGGGCATCGGCGCCGATCAGCTGGACCCCCCGGTGGATCACGGTGCGGCCTGTCACGGTGCCGAAGCAGTTGCCTCCCTGGGCCACGGCCAGATCCACGACCACCGAGCCCGGGCGCATGCCCTCAAGCATGGCCTCATCGATCAGGCGCGGTGCCGGCCGCCCCGGAACCAGGGCGGTGCAGATCACCATGTCGGCCAGGGCGAGCTGCTCGGCCAGCTGCTGACGCTGGGCCGCCAGGAACGACTCGGAGGCTTCCTTCGCATAGCCGCCGGCCTCGGCCGGGCGTTCCTCCTGGGCCGGAGGATCGATGAAGCGGCCCCCGAGCGATTCCACCTGTTCCTTCACGGCGGGCCGCACATCGGAGACGAAGACCACACCCCCGAGACGGCGGGCGGTGGCCAGGGCCTGCAGTCCGGCCACACCTGCTCCAAGGATCAGCACCCGGGCCGGCTGGATCGTGCCGGCGGCCGTCATCAGCATCGGCACGTAGCGATCGAGAGCCGCCGCCGCCAGCAGCACCGCCTTGTAGCCGGCGATGTTGGCCTGGGAAGAGAGCACGTCCATGCTCTGGGCCCTGCTGATGCGAGGGAGCAGCTCCAGGGCGATGGCCGAGGCCCTTCGGTCGACCAGGACCTCGGCCAGCGAGGAGGCGCCATGGGGAGCCAGCAACCCCACCAGCAGCGAACCTGGCCGGAGCCCGGCCAGGATGTCCGGGTCGGGGGTGCGGACGCAGAGAACGCCTTCCACTTCGCCCCAGGCTCCGTGATCGGCCTCCATCAGCTCGGCGCCCTCCTCGGCGTAGGCCTCATCGGCGAAGCCGGCGGACTCACCGGCGCCCCGCTCCACCAGAACCTTCACCCCTTTCCCGGTGAGGCGTCGGACGGTTTCCGGGGTGGCAGCCACCCGGCGTTCGCCCTCACTCCCCTCCCTGGGGACCAGCAATCGGATCACGCGCTGCGGACTCCACAACAGTCTCCATTAGGGAGATTACGGGCGCCGGCGGCAACGTTGCCTTGGGGATTGTGCGGAGGTGCCCACGGGGGCGACAGGGGGGCGATCAGAACAGCGGCAGCAGTTCCTGCTCGAGGCAGCGGGCCTGCCTCACAGAACCGAGGTGGCGCAGAAGGCGCAGCCGCAGGATCATCGGATCGATGTCGCATTCCTGCTGCCAGCAACGCTCCAGATGGCGCTGCTGCTCGGGGAGGGGATCACGGGGCGTGGCCATGGCGGCAGCCGCGGGGGAGGCGATGGCTGGAAGATAGAGACGCTGCCGGGACGACGAATAAGCAGGAATACTCAAACTTTCTCTTCCTCTCTTGCCCCGCCCGAGCGTTTGCATGTCTCCGCTTTCTTTTGAACTGACCCTGCAGGCAGGGAATCGGCGGGCCGCAGCTCCGGCGTCGGGATCCCAGCCCCGGTTCAGTGGCGATCTCGGCCTGCAGCCAAGGGAGTGGCAGAGCCGCCTGATCCGGTTGCTGAGGGCCCGTTTGCTCAGCCCGCTCCCCGCGGGCCATGACGTTCTGGTCCATGCCGGACCGGGGGCCGGCAAGACCCTGGGGGCCCTGCTGGGGTTCGCTCGCCTTCGGCGCGAGGGGCGCCTGGGGCGGTTCGTGGTGTTCTGCCACCGCAGCTCGATCGCGCGTCAGTGGCTGGATTCGGCACCCCGTTTGGGGCTGGATCTGCGCGAATGGGACCGGCGCTCCGAGGGAGAGGCGACGGCGGAGGCCGATGGCCTGTTGCTCAGCTACCAGGCCGCTCGCCGTCACGGCGACCTGCTGGAGCAGACCCTGCCGTGCTGGCTGGCGGGTCATCCCTGGCTGGCGATCGCCGACGAGGTGCACCACCTCGGGATCGACCCGGAGGAACCCGAGGCCACCGCCTGGGGCCATGCCTTCACGGCCCTCAGCCGCTCGGCTCGAGTGAGGCTCGGCCTCTCCGGCACTCCGTTCCGGGCCGACAACCTCGCCTTCTGTGCCGCACGGCGCGTGCTGGTGGAGGAAGGCGGTGTGGTGGGGGAGCGGATCGTGCCCGACCTCTGCGTGGAGCCCCACTGCCTGATTCTGGCGGGGGACGTCCGACCCCTGGAGTTCCGTTTCCAGGACGGCAGCGTGGAGCACGGGCGGGAGCGGCAGGAAGGCACGCGCGCGGTTTCCCCCCTGTCCGCTGAGGCGCGGGAGAGCTGGCGGGCCCGCAACCTGCGGCGGGCGATCCGCCCCGGCGACGGCAGCGGCATCGCCCTGCGGCTGTTGGTCCAGGCCCGCCTGCGGCTTGAGAAGGTGCGGCAGGAGCATCCCGGAGCCGGTGGGCTGGTGATCGCCCGCGACATCGCCCATGCCAGGCGCCTTGGCCTGCTGCTGCAGGAGGAGGGCGACCGGATCCATCTGGTCCACTCCCAGGACCCCACCGCTGCGGCGCGACTGGCCGCCTTCCGGGAGGGGGAGGCCGACTGGCTGGTGAGCGTGGACATGTGCGCCGAGGGATTCGACGCCCCACGACTGCGGGTGGTGGCCTATCTCACCACGGTGGTCACTCGCAGCCGCTTTGTGCAGGCGATCACCCGTGCTGTGCGGATGGATGGGGAGCGCTCGGCCTGCGAGCCGATTCCGCGGTTGCCCTCGTATGTGTATGCACCGGCCGATCCCCTGTTGATCGGGTATGCCCGCAGCTGGTCTCTGAGCGAGCCCTACCAGCTGCGGCCGCCGGTGCCGGGGAACGGTGAACCGGCGGGTGGGGGCGGCTGCTCCGATGGGCAATCCCCCCTGGTGGCCCTGGCGGACAACGCAGGATCTGTGATTGCCTTGAACGGCCCGGAACTGCCGCCGTTTCTGAAGCGGAGCGCCTGATCAGTGTTTCTTTGCCGAACCTTGGCAAGGATATGGGCGAATGCTGCGGCAGGGTGCATCATGGAGTTTGCGACGTTGTGTCAACCGACACCTTCGGTGGGGCGATCAGCCGGCAGCGTGGGACCCATCCGGACGCTTGCGCGGACACCCCCATGGCCAGCCACGCCGAACAGCCCCTCGATCGGGATCCCTGGGAAGGCAGTGGGATCGATCCCACCGTGCACCGTCGACTGACGGTGGCGGTGTGCTGGGCCCTTGCCCGGCGGGCCGCCCTGGACAGCCGTGAGCTCTACGAAGACAGCTTTGCCCTCAGTGAAGAGTTCCGCGAGTGGCTCCTGTGCCTGGAAGACCACCCAGACATCCTGCAGGAGAACGTGCTGATGGTGCCGAGGGATCTGCAGCGGGAGACGCGGCCGGAGACCGACGGCCTGCTGGAAATCTGAAGCAGACCTTAAGACCCCCTCGCCCGTTGGCTCGCTGATCTCCTAGGCTTTACCCATAGTCATTCCGCTTAAGCCATGGCTCTGGACCAGGCCGAGACTCTCCCCTCCTCTGGAGTTAAAAATCTGGTCATCGTCGGCTCCGGACCCGCCGGCTACACCGCCGCCATCTATGCGGCCCGTGCCAACCTTGCGCCGCTGCTCATCACGGGCTTTCAGGATGGGGGCATTCCCGGCGGTCAGCTGATGACCACCACCCATGTCGAGAACTTCCCGGGCTTCCCCGACGGCATCCTCGGTCCCGATCTCATGGACCGCTGCCGTGCCCAGGCCCTGCGCTGGGGCACACGCCTCGTGGAGGCCGATGCCGAAGCCATCGATCTCTCCCAGCGTCCGTTCCGCCTCCAGGCCGATGGCCGGACGATCCTGGCCCATGCCGTGATTCTGGCCACCGGAGCCAGTGCCAACCGCCTCGGCCTGCCCCAGGAGGAGAGATTCTGGAGTCACGGCATCAGTGCCTGTGCCATCTGCGACGGTGCCACGCCACAGTTCCGTGGTGAGCCGGTGGCGGTGGTGGGCGGTGGTGATTCCGCCTGTGAGGAGGCCGTGTACCTCACCAAGTACGGCAGCCACGTGCACCTGATCGTTCGTGGCGACAAGCTGCGAGCCAGTGCCGCCATGGCTGACCGGGTGTTGGCCAATCCGGCGATCACCGTGCACTGGAACCGCCAGGTGGCCGATGCCATCGGTGCAGCGGACTGGCTGGAGGCCATCCTGCTCAGGGACAGCCTGACGGGCGGAACCGAAGAACTGGCGGTGAAAGGCCTTTTCTACGCGATCGGCCACACCCCCAACACGCGCCTGGTGCGGGGTCAGCTCGATCTCGATGAGCGGGGCTACCTGCACACCCTCCCCGGCCGACCCGAGACCTCCGTGGAAGGTGTCTACGCGGCCGGTGATGTGGCCGATGCTGAGTGGAGACAGGGCATCACCGCCGCCGGCAGCGGCTGTCAGGCGGCTCTGGCGGCCGAGCGCTGGCTCAGCCACCACGGCCTGGCGGTCACCACATCACGCGAGGAGGTGGAACCCAAAGAAGTGGGCGAACCGAAGCGCACCGCCGAAAGCACCGAAGCGAACTACGACCCCGAAGCCCTCTGGCAGAAGGGCAGTTATGCCCTGAGGAAGCTCTATCACGACAGCACCAAGCCCCTGCTGGTGGTCTACACCTCACCGACCTGCGGCCCCTGCCACGTGCTCAAGCCCCAGCTCAAGCGGGTGCTCGACGAGCTGGGTGGTCGGGCCCAGGGGGTCGAGATCGACATCGAGGCCGATCAGGACATCGCCGTTCAGGCTGGTGTCAGTGGCACCCCCACCGTGCAGCTCTTCTTCGACAAGGAGTTGAAGCAGCAGTGGCGCGGAGTGAAGCAGCGCAGCGAGTTTCGTGAGGCGATCGAGGCCTTGATCGGCGTTCACGCCTGAGCACACAACCAGGATGGCTCCGGCTGTTGATCGCGCCGGAAGCCTCCTGGCTCAGCGGCGCCGGGGGCCGCCGGGCCGGTTGCCGCCGGGCCTCGGGCCTGTGGCCCCAGCGTTGCGCTCCCGGTAGGTGATGCGGCCCCGGGAAAGGTCGTAGGGGCTGATCTCCACCAGTACCTTGTCGCCTGCCAGCAGCTTGATGCGGAACTTGGTGAGTTTGCCCGCGGCCCGGCAAAGGCACTGGTGACCGGCCGGCTGCTCAAGGGTGACGAGATAGAACCCGTTTCCCTGCTCCTTCTCGATCACTCCGGACGTTTCGATCATGCGGGCGGCGGTTCGCTGGACAGACTGGAGTTGATCCTAGGCTGCGGCCGTCTCGCACCAGGCCTCCCTGCGCGATAGGGTCCTAGCTGCCACCGCTTCCCCCTGTGATCCTGCCTCCTCTGTCGATGGATCTGGGGCTGCTTTTGATCTCCATCGGGGTGGTCAACCTCTGGCGCGCCCGCACCGAGAGCTGAAGGGTCTGGCGGGAGAACGGCCCTGACCAGCCTGCTGTTCCATAAGCCCTTCGGTGTCCTGAGCCAGTTCACCCCGGAACCAGGGAGCCGCTGGCGTGCTCTGGGCGAGTTCATCGCTGTTCCTGGGGTTTATGCCGCCGGGCGTCTGGACGCTGACAGCGAAGGCCTGTTGCTCCTCACCGACGACGGTCGCCTGCAGCACCGACTCACCGATCCCCGTTGGGGCCATTGGCGCCGGTATCGCGTGCAGGTGGAGGGTATCCCGCAGCCAGAGGCTCTGGTGCGGCTGGCCGAGGGGGTGGTGATCCAGGGTCGACGGACCCTGCCGGCCCGGGCTCGCGCCATTGCCGATCCCGGGCTGCCGGAACGGGATCCGCCGATCCGCCATCGCCTTTCGGTGCCCACAGCCTGGCTGGAGCTTGAACTCCGGGAAGGGCGCAATCGTCAGGTGCGTCGCATGACCGCAGCCGTTGGGCTGCCGACCCTGCGACTGGTGCGGGTGGGGATTGATCCGATGGATGGGGGCGTTCCCCTCACCCTGGACGGACTGGCTCCTGGCCAATGGCGGGTGCTGACCGCCGGAGAGTGCCGACGGCTCAGCCGAGGGCGTCCATGAGTTCCCGCACGGTCTGCAGTTGGCCGTAGTAGTAGTTCGCCCGGGCGCGCCGATCGGCATCCTCCAGGGTGTCGAGGGCATCGAAGCCCAGACTCAGCCACAGTTCATGGCCGCAGGCCCGGGTGATTTCGGCCGTGGCCTCCTCCTCGAGGTTGGCCAGTCTGCGCTGGAGGTTCTTGATCTGGGCGATGGCCATGGCGAAGGGCGGGTCAGCCTGCTGCAGTGATAGTACAAAGATGCCAGTCTCTGTTGCTCCCGGGGTGGGGTCGGGCCTCAGAAGGGCAGCTTCTTCTTGGCGTCCTTGTCGAGGTCGGCCTCCATCTCGCGCAGCCGCCGCAGGATCGTGTCGTAGTACTCCTTGAGGTAATCCTCCAGGCGGGTGGTGACCTCTGGATCGAGACCGAAGGCCGCATAGCTCTCTGCCATCGGTGCATCGAACGCGCGACCGGCGGTCACCACCTCGGCGAAGGCCAGCCGCTCGGCCACGTTCAGACTCGAAGCGAAGAAGCCCGTGAGGGCCTGCATCCAGCGCAGCAGCACCGGCGGCACCCTGAACAGGCGGGCCTCCTTGCCACAGTTGCGCTCGCAGAGCTGGGTGATCTCGCCGGTGGTCCAGGCCTTCGGGCCCACCACCGGAAACGCCTGTCGGATCGTCTGCGGATGCTCCAGGGCCGCCACGGCGAAGCGGGCGATGTCCTGGGTGTTCATGTAGGCGATCGGGGTGGGGGTGCCGCTCACCCAGACGGTCTGTCCCTCAAGCACGGGGATGGCGAACTGGCTGATCAGCCCCTGCATGAAGCCCACGCAGCGCAGGGTGGTGAAGTCGAGATCCGACGCCTCCAGCCACTGCTCCGTGCAGGCCTTGATGTCCATCAGGGGCACGTTGCGGTGGCGGTCGGCCTCCAGCAGCGAGATGAACACCAGACGCTTCACGCCGGCGCTGCCCATGGCCGTGAACAGGTTCTGCTTGCCCGTCCAGTCCACGTCGTAGGCACTGCCGCCATCACCGGCGCGGGCGGTGGCGGCATCGATCACCGCCTGCTGTCCCTCCAGCGCGTAATCGAGGCTGGCGGGCTCGAGCAGATCGCCCCGGGTGAGCTCGCAGCCCCATTCCTGCAGGAAGGCTGCCCGGCGGGGGGATCGCACCATGCAACGCACGTCGTGGCCGGCATCGAGGGCACGACGCGCGATCTGGCGGCCGAGGGTTCCCGTCGCACCGACGACCAGTACCTTCATGTGCGCTTGCTGACGGAAGGGCCGAGCCTAAGGGTGCACCCGACGGCGACGCGACCGCTCCAGGACTCAGCGGTCGAGCAGCTTCAGCAGAATCGCGCCACCGGCGAGGCCCACCGGAATCAGCACCCAGAACAAGGCAGCGGTGCCGAAGATTTCAGAGGCCATGAACCCACGGAACGAATGGGTACCTGTTTAGCAGGCCTGGCGGCTCGCCAGGGCCAGGACCCGGGGCCACGGGGCATCGCTCCGCAGGGTGGCCGGCATCACGGCACCGGCGCTGGCCCGGTGGCCCTCGCTCTGCAGTCGCTGGATCAGGTCCGCGAGCGGCGGCGGCCCCTTGCCGAGGATGCGGGCGATCGTGGCCAGGGGCCAGCAGCGGGGCTCGGCTCCGTCATCGGCCGCCAGACGGTTCAGCAGCCGCCGGCCCGCGAGAGACAAGGTTTCAGGTCGGTCGTCGTCCTGGCGTTGCAGCCGCACCAAGGTGGCGGAATCCTGCAGCGGACCGATCCAGAGGGGCCCACTCACTGCCAGAGGCGATGAGGATCCGGCCGGGCAGGCGCAGGGTGCCCACTGCCGCAGCCGCAGCAGCGACTGCACCTGCTGGTCGCCGCAGGCGTGGCAATGGGCGAGCAGCCCCAGGCGCTCGAGCTCGCCGGCAGCGGGCCGCCGCTGCAGCCGCACAACGGTGCGAAAGGTGCGGCCCTCGCTGTGGGCCAGCACTGGCACCATCCCACGGCCCAGAGCCCAGGCGGAACGCGCCGTCGTTCCCAGCTGCAGGCGAAGGGCCAGTTCCCAGCTCACCGGATGGGCCCGGGCGGCCGCCCCCAGCCGGCGCAGTGCGGCCGGCCGGTCGTGCCCGGTGGCGGAGCGGCCATCGGTGCTCGCCAGCACCAGCAGCCCATCGAAGGCCACCGCCTCCAGGGCAAGAGGCAGCAGGGCGCTGGGGCAGCCGAAGGCATCCAGATCCACCAGGGCGAAGCGCCGCTCCCGCTCCAGGCATCCCGCCAGCAGCCGCTGGGCTGTGAGGGTCGTGGTTCGCGCCTCAAGGGCAGCCGGCAGGGCTGCGAGGTTGGCCTGCAGCAGTGGCAATCTGTCCGGGTCGGCGTCGTTGGCCCAGATCGCCGTGGCCCCAGCTTCGAGCCCGTAGCGCAGGGCGCGGATGCCGCAGCCGGCCATCGCATCCAGCACCGTGAGGGGGCCCTGGCGGTGGAGGTCGCGGGCCAGCAGCACCGCCAGATCCCTCCCCGGCCGGGAATCCGGACGGAAGAAGCCGTCGCCGAGTCGCAGGCGGGCTGACCCTTCGCAATAGTGAGTGGCTTCCGTCGCTTTCAGGTCTGCCGGTGCCGAGTGCCGCTCCCCAGCCTGGCGACCCACCAGCGGATGTGGACTGGGGCCGCCACGACACCTGGCTCTGGAGGGGCCATCGCTGTCATTGGCGCGTTCTGGGGGATCCGCGTCACCCGCCCCTGGTGCTTCTCCATGGCTTTGGGGCGGGGAGCGGCCACTGGCGCCGCAATGCCGCCGCCCTGGCCGGAGCCGGCTGGTGCGTGTATGGCCTCGACCTGATGGGGTTCGGAGCCTCTGCCCAGCCGGCCCTGCGCCTCGATAATCGGCTGTGGGCCCGCCAGCTGCAGGCCTTTCTGGAGCTGGTGGTGCTGGAGCCGGCGGTGGTGGTGGGTCATTCCCTCGGCGGCCTGGTGGCCCTCACCGCCAGCGTCTTTCATCCCGCCTGGATCCGGGCGGCCGTGGCCGCGCCCCTCCCCGATCCCACTCTGGTGATGGCGGGCCACGACGGCCTGAGGGCGCCACGGCGCCGCCCCTGGCGGCGCCGCCTGCAGCGCCAGTCGGTGCGCCTGCTCTGCCGGCTGCTGCCGCTGGAGCTGATCGTGCCCCTGCTGGCCCACTCGCCGCTGCTGGATCTGGGCATCCAGGCCGCCTACCGGGACCCGGTGATCGGTGACCGCGACCTTCATCGCGTGGTCGCCCGTCCCGCCAGGCGTCCTGGGGCGGTCAGGGCCCTGCGGGCGATGAGCATCGCCATGGCGCTGCGGCCCCATCACGCCACGGCCCCGGCGCTGCTCGGACGGCTGGAGCGGCCGCTTCTGCTGCTCTGGGGGCACCAGGACCGGCTGGTGCCGCCTGAGGTGGGCGAGCAGTGCCGACGCCTCCGCCCGGACCTCACCTTGCACCTCATCGAGGGCGCGGGGCATTGTCCCCATGATGAGACACCGGAAGCCTTCCATGCCCTGCTTCTGGCGTGGCTTGAGGCTGTCGACGGCCAGCAAACCAGGCTGCGCGATAGCTTGGCGGGCTGAGAGCGCCGCCGCCCCATGAAGCACACCCTCTCGGTGCTGGTCGAGGACGAATCCGGGGCCTTGAGCCGCATTTCGGGGCTGTTCGCCCGCCGGGGCTTCAACATCGAGAGCCTGGCGGTGGGTCCGGCGGAGAACCGCGGTGTCTCCCGGCTCACGATGGTGGTGGAAGGTGACGACCGCACCCTGGAGCAGATGAGCAAGCAGCTCGACAAGCTGGTCAACGTCCTGGGGGTCATCGACCTTTCCACCATCCCCGCCGTGGAGCGGGAGCTGATGCTGTTGAAGGTGGCCGCCCCTGCCGAGACCCGCAGCGCCATCTTTGAGCTGGTGCAGGTGTTCAGGGCCAAGGTGGTGGATGTGGCCGACGATGCCCTGACGCTTGAGGTGGTGGGCGACCCCGGCAAGCTGGTGGCGCTGGAGCGGCTGATGGAGAACTACGGGATTCTGGAGATCGCCCGCACTGGCAAGGTGGCCCTCGAGCGGGCTTCGGGTGTGAACACCGAGCTGCTCAAGGCCACCGCCTCCGATAAGCGGGTTCCTGCCTGACTCAGGGTTTCCCCTTCACCAGCGTTCCCCCCTCAATCAGCCGGGCCTTCACCAGCCGGTCGCCCTGCTGGATGGCGTCGATCACCTCCATTCCGCGGGTGACCCGGCCGAACACCGCGTAGCGGCCGTCTAATTCCGGCAGGGCCTCCAGAGCCACGTAGAATTGGGCACTGGCAGAATTCGGGTCGTCGGAGCGAGCCATGGCCACGGCACCCCGTTCATGGCTGAGGGCCAGCTGGCGGGTGGCCACAGGCGTGCTGAGCGGCTCGCCGTACTGCGGCTGGGCCTCTCCCTTGCGTTTGATCTCCAGCGGTATCAGCCGAGCTTCACCCGTGGTGGGATCAATGAAACTGCCTGTGCCGAACTGACCCACCGGAGTCTTCGGATCAGCGCTGGAGGGATCACCGCCCTGGACCACGAACGGCACGGGCTCGCGCACCACCCGGTGGAACACTGTGCCGTTGTAGACGCCACGACGCACGAGATCCACGAAGTTGCCGGCTGTGAGTGGAGCATTGTTGCCATCCAGTCGAATCTGCACCGGTCCCCGGCTGGTGTCCAGTTCCACCAGGGCAGTGCCGCTGAGGCAGGGGGTGCTGGCGGTGGCGCAACCGAGGGGTTTGCGGCCCTGATCGGAAGCGCAGGCACCCAGGCTGAACGGGGCGATCAGCAGGAGGATTGCCAGGAGCACCCGCAGTGCAGGGCGCGAGGCATTGCCGGAACACCTCATCACAGACCTTCCAGGGGAACACCGAGGAAACGGGCCAGGCGGGCTCCGGCCAGTTCAAGATCCGCAAGGGGCAGGGGTTCGCCCACCCGGGTCAGTGGCAGATCCCTTCGTCCCTGCACGCGCAGAGCGAGGCGGCGCACCGGGCTCAGGCCGTCGCGCACCTCCACCTTGACCGCCTGGATCTCCCGCAGGGGAATGTCCACATCGATGCGGCGACGGAAGCCGCGCCGGCTGATCCTGGCCTGACCGGTGCCGCGGTCGAAGCGGTTGCTGCCCGATCCCACGTCGAGGACGATCACCGACCACAGATAGGCCGCCAGCAGGACTGCGGCAGCTCCGTAGAGGCCCATCACCAGGCCCTGGGGCACCCAGGTGAGCTCGGCGGCATGGCCCACCGGCAGGAGGTCGACGCCCAGCCGGCTGGAGGCACTGGTGAGCAGAAAGCCGACACCGCCGAGGCTCACGGCGCAGGCGACCAGCACATTGGAAAGGCGTCGGGAGCCGAGAACGGGTTGCTCGAGGACCTGAGCGTCGCCGTTGGAGTCGGCGGCGGAAGGATCGCGGGTGGAGGCTCCGCTGGTGGCCATGGAGGGGCGCCTGGGGCAGGGGAAAGCCATCCTGCCCCGGAACCGGGCTGTCCGGATGAACTCCCTAGGAAGAAATACTCGGATGCTTGGGCCCTGCCGGGATTTCAGCCCGTGTCGCCGCACGCGTGCACCTGGGGAACGTTGTTACCATCTCCCGGTATCCCACAGCCCGCGGGTTCCCGAACCCGCTCACACTCCGTTCTCTCATGACGATCGCTGCAGGGCGCCTGCCGCAGCGGGGATGGTTCGACGTCCTCG
>JANWUR010000051.1 GCA_024958655.1 Cyanobium sp. FGCU6
GGATCCGCCTAAGATGTGTTCACTGTGTTACAAATCAGCGCGTGGGGCCGTCCAAACCCGATCTAAAGAATTCCCGCATTTTTGATCTTTCCTGTTATGCAGGCTCACATTTTACGCAGAATAGATCACTAACAAGAAAAATTTAAGACTGCTAATACTACGTCAAGCATTCTTGCCCTTGTTTCACGATCCTTCGAACGCTTTCTTGGCAGCTTCCGAGAACCACAGGGCCAGACACATGCTTTCCGCGAACCATTGCTTTCAACTCCCTGGCGAGTCTCGAAAAGCGCTGGGTGGTTTCATGTCTCACGCCATGCTTACTAGAGCCTATCCCTGGTTCACGGGTCCGAGAACCACTTGTTTGTAGAACTACAGATCATGGTTCATCGGTGCCGCTTACAGCTCCCCCTGGCAAGGCATCTCGCGATCCCACCCCCAGATGCTTCGCAGTCAGTAGCAACACCCCCTCCAGCCGATCCAGCCAGGCCTGCACAGGCTCCAGCTCGGGACTTGTTGGTGTCGCATGGGTTGGCGCTGGAGTGGCCCTTGGCAACAGCGGCGCGGACTCTGCCTTGCCCGAACCACCTGCCGCGCACTCCGCCTTCTTCAGGGTGAACCCGTCGAGCCCATCGCCTGGCGCATGGGAGGGTTGCGGCTGCGTTTCCAGGGCACCCCGCAGGGCCTCCGCCGGTTCAAGAGATCCTCGAAGCGCTGGTTGCCCTGGCGCCAGCGTTGAGGAAACCGATCACCGCCTGCACCAGCCGGGGCTCAGTACAGGCGCTGCCGAACCTCTGTGTGGAGCGCTTCAAGCAGCTCCAGCAGTCGAAACCGCCCCCCAGGCAGGGGTGTGGGGTCGACATCGTAGCGAGCCAGCACCGCGAAGTCAACGAGTTCCAATAGGGGGAGCGTCACGACTGGCGTAGCGCCACGATCGGCCAGCTCCTGCAGCAACCGTTGCAGAGAATGGCTCCTCGGCGGTTCCACTGTCTGCTGGGCCAGAAAACCCCGGTCCTCAGCCGGCGACATGCAGCTCTCTCCCTTCCCGCAGGGCCCGCGCCACCACATGCCAGCGGGAGCCCGCGAGGCGCTCGGCGTCCGCCGCTCCCACCACCAGCACATCGAAATCGGAATCGGGCCGGGCATCCCCCCGCGCCCGGGAGCCAAACAGCAGCAGTCGCTTCGTGCGGGGCTCCACCGCCGCCAGGGCCACCGTTACCGCCTCGAGCTCGGCGTCGATCGCGGGGGCTGGGCTTGCCATGGCTTCAGGGTAGGGCGAGTCTCAGGCCCACAGCCCTGAACCCCCTGCGCTTGCCCGCCGGTCCCTGGTTAGTCGTAGTGACTCCACATCCTCAGCACCTTCACGACCCGCTCCTGATCCAGCACCTGAACCACAAGGCGGTGCTGGATGTTGATGCGCCTGGAACAGGCTCCACGCAGATCTCCCACCAATGCCTCATAGGGAGGTGGGTTTTGGTACGGGTCGACCGCCAGAAGCTCCAGCAGGGCCTGAGCCTTGCTCTTCAGGGCTGGCGACGCGGAAACCAGTTTGCGGGCATCCTTCTGAGCCGCGCGGGTGAACAGAACTGTCCAGCTCACCAACCCGGTTCGCTGCTCAAGTCCTTCACATCTGTCGCCATTCCCTCCAGGATCGACTCGCGCATGCCGGGAATCGACACCAGGTGAAGCGTTTCCTGGATGGCGCGCCAATCCGCTTCCGACAGCAGAACGGCGCTGCCGCGTTTGCCATGGATCTGCACCGGCTCGTGGGATTGCCCGACCTCATCGATCAAGGCATAAAGGCGCCTGCGGGCCTCGGTGGCCGAAACACTGGTCATGCCCCACTCACAAACGTACGCAATATCGTACCGGTTGTACGAGTCGACACCGACGAGACGGGCAGCTTTTCTGAAAATCGCGGCTGTTGCGGGTGATCAGGTTGATGGCATCATGCAGCGCCTGACGCAGCGCATAGGCTGGTCCGAAGAGAAGCCGATGACGGTCTGGCACGTTCAGCACGCCAAGGCGCGCTTCAGTGAGCTGCTTGATGCCTGCCAGCGGGAGTGCCCTCAGGTGGTCTCCCCAGGGCTTGCTGGCGGGCGGTCAGGTCACCGAAGCGCTCCTTAGCCGGGGCTCAGTACAGGCGCTGCCGAACCTCTGCGTGGAGCGCTTCAAGCAGCTCCAGCAGTCGAAACCGCTCCCCAGGCAGGGGTGTGGGGTCGGCGTCGTAGCGAGCCAGCACCATGAAGTCATCGAGTTCCAATAGGGGGAGCGCCACGGCTGGCGTATCGCCACGGATCCCTCAGGCGGCTGCTCTCCAGCTGAAAGAGGCCGGGTTGCTGACAAGGGGCCAGGCCACCGAGGCAGAACCGTGCCTCCAGCAGTGGATTCATGGCAGACCAATCCCTGTCCTTCACCCCGATGCCATCGCCCCCGCCAAGAGCTGGTTGGTGCCATCCTTGGTTGAGTCAGGACTGAAAAGCATGGCGCTCGCGATTGATCTCAGCGACCATCAGGCCCAGGCGCTGGCCGAGGCCGCTGCTCGCCTCCAGATCTCAGAAACCGATCTGGCTGCCGCTGCGGTGCGTGATCTGATCGCCCAGCCAGCTGACGACTTCAACGCCGCCGCCCAACGGGTGCTCAGCAAGAACGCTGAGCTGTATCGGCGCCTTGCCTGATGCGCTGGTTGCAGCTGGCGGGTCACCAGGTTTGCGGGATCTTGGGCTCCTGGAGGCTTCCCTCGCCCTGCCGAGGCAGAGCTTTGCCGGTGCTGATCTGTATCCCGGCCTGATCGCCAAAGCGGCCGCACTCGGCTTCTCCCTCATCCAGAACCACCCCTTTGTGGACGGGAACAAGCGCATCGGACGTGCCGCGATGGAGATCACCGCAGGCGTAGAAGCCGCTGAGGCCGTGATGGTCCGTCGCCAGCGGGGCAATGAATCGGGAGAGCTTCACGCGGTGGGTGATGGACAACCACAGGTCTGTGCCCGGAAGCTGAACGCAGAGCTGAAAGGCCTCGCCGCTGCAGGAATCGAGCTCCCTCCCCTCCCGCAGGGCCCCGCAGCGATCTGGTCGCCTGCTGCCGTCCTGCGGTGTGAGCGTTGCCTGCGGCATCACCACCAGCAGATCGAAATCGGAATCGGGCCGGGCATCCCCCGGCGTTGATCGCGGGGGTTGGGCTTGCCATGGTTGCAGGGTGGGGCGGGCCTGCCGCTCTCATGCTTCAGAGAACGGATTCAGCAGGGCTACTCTGCAGCCAGCGAAATCGGCTGTGTTTCGCGTCACGACGGTCAGGTCATGCAACAGGGCAATGGCGGCGATCTGCTCATCGATCCCATGCTGAGGATTCGGCACCCGCAGCCGCCCCCACACCTGGGCAGCATCACCATCAAAACTGAGCACACGGTCGCCATAGGCGCTACCCACCTGCTCCAACCACTGCTCCAGAAGCGCGGCCTGTTGTGGATCGCGCCGATAACGGATCAGTTCAACGCCTCGACGCAATTCTCCGATCGTCACCGAGGCCAGAAGGCAACCACACCAGGATCAGCTCGCTTCCCCTTGCGGGCTTCGCTGATCACGTTGGTGTCAACCAAAAACATGACAAGCGGTGTCAACCAAAAACATGACAAGCGGTGTCAACCAAAAACATCCACGGCCCCGGTAGTATCGTCCTGACGGTCGAAGTCGGCATCGAGCCCGACATCGGGCATGGCCGCCAGCAGTTCGGCCAGATTGCGGCGGGGTGGAGTCAGCAAGGCAGCCGCCAGGATCGGCCGATGTTCGGCCTCCACTCCGCGCACCAGCAGGTCTGCCATCAGCTGCCCCCTGTCGCTTGATAGCAACGCTAGGAGCGTGTTGCGCGTAGATCGCCCCAGCCTCTCCACAGACACCCCTGAATCTGCCCAGATCCCAGTGACAGCAATGGATCTGGGCGAGAGAATGGGTCATGAGCAAGACCTTCCGCCCCTGGCAGCCAGGCCAGACGAGCCTGCTGCCGCCGTCACCGAGTGACTGGCTGACCGCTGACCATCAGGTGTATTTCCTGCTGGACCTGGTGGATGTGCTGGATCTCTCGGCGATCGTGATCCCTGCTCAGGCCAAGGATCCCCGCGGCGAGAAGGGGTTTGACCCGCGGATGTAGACGAAGTCTTCCGCGAAGCGGTTGATGCTCTTGCTGCTCTACGCCTACTGCGTGGGCACCGTCTCCTCCCGCAAGATCGAGCGGGCCTGCTACGAGGATCTGGCCTAGTGGCTCCGCCACCCTGGCCTTCGGCCAGGTAGCCGGGTGCTCACGGCCAACCAGCAGCCGGACCACAGCCGCATCAGTGAGTTCCGCCGCCGCAACCTTGATGCCCTGAGCGATCTGTTTGTGCAGATCCTGCGGCTCTGCCAGGAAGCTGGGATGGTGAGCCTGGGCCCATGTGGCGCTGGACGGCACCAAGGTGCAGGCCAATGCCTCCAAGCACAAAGCCATGAGCCACGAGCGGATGCTCTAGCCCGAAGGGCTTCTGCGAAGCAGTGGGCCGAGGCGCAGCTGGAGAAGGAGATCAGGGAGCCGATGCGCAGGGCCGAGATCCTGGATGCGCAGGAAGACAGGAAATACGGCAAGGGCAAGCTGGGCAGTGATCTCCCCGAGGAGTTGCGTCGGCGCGAGGATCGCCTGAAAAAGATCCGCGAGGCCCGTCAAGCGTTAGAGGCGGAAGCTGCAGCAGCTGCTGCCCGCGATCGCGCCAGGCAGGCAGCAGCGGCGGAGGCTGCGGTGGCTGATGCCGAGAAGACAGACGCAGAAGATGGTGAGCAGCAGAAGCTGCGCGAGAAGGCAACCAAGGCCAAGGAGAAGGCAGAAACCGCCAGGGAGCTGGCGATCGAGAAGGCCAAGGAGGCTGGCCTTGAACCCCAGGGCCTGGAGCCGCAGGCAGCTGATGCCATGCCCTATCGCGGCCTGGCCCATCGGGCCGATGGCAGCCCCACCCCAGCTGCCCAGAGGAACTTCACTGATCCCGACAGCCACATTGTGAAAAGCGACGGCAATGTGCTGCAGGGCTACAACTGCCAGGCCGCCGTTGATGGCGATCACCAGATCATCGTGGCGATGGGGGTGAGCAACCAGCCTCCCGACGTGGAGCACCTGGTGCCCATGCTGGAGCGCACCATCAGCAACACCAGCCAGGTTCCCGAAACCTTCATCGCTGATGCGGGTTACTGGAGTGAAGACAACGCCAAGGCCTGTGAGGAGCGCGGCGTTGATCCCCACATCGCCACAGGCAAGCTGCCGCACGGCAAACCACCACCACCGATCCATGGCCCGATCCCCAAGGATCTCGATGCCA
>JANWUR010000033.1 GCA_024958655.1 Cyanobium sp. FGCU6
TTCCTGCTGGAATCAACTGTGGCGCAACGGTTCTGGGTTTCTCAGCAGGCCCTAACTAAACTATCTGATTATTCTAGAATCTGTTTGACAACGCTGGAGCAGGCCCCCCGCCGTCAGGGCGTCAACCCATCCACTTGTGAGGTTGCGGTGTAGTACTGATCTGATCGCCAGAAGGAAGATCCGCCCTGCCCTACTGGTGCGGGTTTGCTGAGGCCAAGGCCCTGGGAATCTTCCCCCGCAAGGGCAGCAAGGCGGTGCATGTGCTGCGGCCCCAGGTGCATCAGGGGGGCGAAGGCCGGCTGGCGGAGTCGGGTTCTGCTGCTGAAGGTGGCCACGGATCCGCTGGCGCCGATGGCCAGCCGTCGGCTCAGCCTGGCCGCAGCTGGGTCAGCTACCGGCCGGTGGCACTCTTCAATGCGGCCGATCTGGAAGGCGAGGCTCTGGAGCCACTGATCCAGAAGCGCCGCCAGGCAGAAGGGGCCGTGCTGTGGCCCGAGCCGGAGCGGCTGGCTGGTGCAGAGGCGGTGCTCAGCCGCTGGCCGGTGCCCGTGAGCTTCGCGGGTGATCGGGCCTGCTATCTGCCGGCGCCCGATCGCATCCAGCTCCCTGATCGCACCGCCTTCCACTCGGCAGGGGCCCTCTACGCCACCTGGGCCCATGAGGTGATTCATTCCACGGGCCACAGCTCCCGGCTGGCCCGCGATCTCTCCGGCGGCATGGGCGAAGGCGGCGATGGCGGCCAGGCCTATGCCCGCGAAGAGCTGGTGGCCGAGCTGGGCGCCGTGCTGCTCGGCGATCGTCTGGAGATCGGCAGTGCCATGGCCAATCACGCCGCCTATCTGTGCCACTGGGTGGAGCTGCTCAAAGAGTCACCGCGGGTGCTGTTGCAAGTGCTCAGTGATGCCCGCAAGGCCGCCGATCTGGTCTGCCCAGAAGCACCTGATGCGGATGGAGGTTGAGCCTGCTGCTGGTGGGCAGGCCCTGGGGTCTGGCGATCACGCCACCCGGCCTGCCCCGGCTTGCGCACCGCGCAAGGGCTGACGCGAGTCGCTGCGCGACCCTTGCGCGGCGCAGGCGGCGCCGGGGCTGAACGGCGGTGTCGTTCGCCAGCCCAGCCATGGCCGCCACTCCCCTGGTCCGCGCCTGCCCGATCCGCATCATTTCGGTGCATCTCCTCGTAGCCCCCGGCTTCCGCGAAGCGGTTGCCGCCGGCCAGCTGCTGCGGGTGCTGTTCCTCGATCGCGAGGGGCACATCAGCGCCCAGCCGCACTACGTGCCCAGGGCCGAGGCCCTGATCCTGGCCTCCAATCAGCAGCGGGTGCTTGGCCCCCAGGCCAGGGTGCACGTGCTCTGAGGTGCTTGCCCGGCGATATCCCCGCCGGGTTTTCTTCTTCAGGGATGGGGGTCGCGTCCGGGTCGCAGTTCTCAGCCGAGCCCCACGTACACCGGCTGGAACCACTGCATCCGCCGGTTCTGACGCTTCTCGCCATGCAGCACGGTGTGCCAGTGACCGCGGCGCCAGTGGGGCCGGCGCGAGGCGCTGCTGCTGGTGCCAGCCGGGGTCCCTGCTGATGGGGCCCTGGGGGTGCGGTCGAGCCGGAAGTCCTTGCCGATCCACACCGGCCCCTGGGGCGTCACGGCGCCAGAGTCATCCCCGCTGCCAGCGGAGAAGCCCTTGCCGCTGGGCACCCTGGCCGCCGGGCCGGTGGTCAGCAGTTCCGGCTGGTAGAGCTGCACCAGCAGGGCGTTGATGGCCAGGCCCTCCATCCGCTGGTTGGTGCTCTGCACCGCCTGCTCGTCCCACTGCCAGGCCGGGTGGCTCAGATCTTCCACGGTGGGCTGGCGCTCGCCGATCTGCTGGAAGGAGTGGCGGGTGAGGTAGCTGGTGCCATCGAGGGCCAGGCCAACGCAACTGATGCCGCTGATCCGCTGGGCCTCAGCCGGCAGCCAGTCGGCCATCGCCCGCAGGTCGGCCACGATCACCACCGGGATCGGCACCCCGTCTTCTGTGAACAGGGCGCCATCGGGCAGCATCAGCCGGAAGCAGGGCAGCACCAGCGGCAGCTCGTCATCCAGGCGGGGTGAGGGTGTGCGGCGGAAGGCCTCCGCCAGCTCCGGTGCCAGGAAGCGTGGCGGTGCCTCCAGGCGCCGCGCCCAGCGGCAGGTGGTGGCAGCCCAGAAGCCGATTGGATCGGCCAGCTCGTTCATCACTTCGGCGCCGGCCTCGATCAGGGCGGCATAGGCCAGGTGGTTGGCCCAGTGCTGGAAGCCCCGCGGGGAGCGGTAGCGGTGCTGCTCTTGCTGGATGTAGGGGTCCTGGCGGCGCAGTTCCGTGATCACCGCGGCGATCGGCGGCAGCTCCGCCTGGCTGGCCCGGATCGATTCAGGCGTCAGCCGGCTCATCCAGGAGTGGGCAGTGGGTCGCTGGTCAGACCTTCAGTGTTGTCCATGCTCACCTTGCTGGCAACCTGATTGCCCACCATATAAACAAGGGCAGCGGGGATTGGCTGGCTCTAATGCTATTGATGGCAGGAGCCATGATTCATTCGACTCTGCCCGCGGAGTTAGCCGAGGCCAGAATCATCTGCCTCCTTGTGAAGATAGACAACTTCTGGGGCTGGCCGATTTCTAGATGTCTTGATCGGGGCTGGCCGAATGAATAATTTCGACGCGCCTGTAGTGGCCATGCCTTTCCGAATAACTGTCAGTCCAGATGATGGTCGCTTTGGGGCGAGGAGCTGGCTTTGGCGCCCACGGGAATCGCGGCCTACGCCCTTTGAGCCGATTTCTAAGGATGCGAGCCGATTGTGGGCCGCCGCCAACCTTGTTGCCCCTCGATCCGTTTCTCATTGCTGCGGTTTCTCACAATAACGAATGCCTGTAGGCACACAATAGGGCTGTAGGCAGATCATTGATCCTGGGCCCAGTACGGATGGAGGGATGGCGCTGGGCAGCAAACTATCACTTCAACAGCAAGTCAGTTGGCCATGGGCTAAGCAGGACGGAGTTGGTCCCGATCCCCCCGCGCGTGAGCAGGCACCTCTTTGAGTAGACGTGATCGTTCAGGTACCAAGCGGCAGCTCCGCCTGGCTGGCCCGGATCGATTCAGGCGTCAGCCGGCTCATCAGGCCTCAGGCGCCGGGTTGCCGGGCTGACGCTGGAGGTTGGCCACGTTCACCTCGCTGGTGTGGCCATCGGCCCAGCGCACGGTCGCCAGCAGCAGGGGGCTGCCGGGGCTCAAGGGGGCGATGGCGGTCACGATGCCGCGGGCAAACGGACCCACGCTCGTAGGTGCGGCCGGGCCGCTGAGCATCGCCAGCGACTGCAGGAAGCTCCGCGAGAAGCGCACCGTGTCTCCGTTCTGCAGGGCTGCGCTCACACACGCTCGCTCAGGCGCCCTCATCCTGGCCGGATGGCGGATGCTGGGAGCACTGCCCAGGGAGAAGCGCTGCCGTGTCTCAGTTCCACATCACCACCCAGGATGATCTGCCCGGGCCGGATGGGGATGAGCCCTATGTGCTGTTCGTGAACCAGACCGAGTACGGCAACGCCCGCTTCCTGCGCACCAACGTGCTCTCGGCCCGGCCAGATCTCAAGAAGTACACAGCGCTGCGCTTCCGGCAGGAGGTCAAGCGCCATGCCGATGCCGCAGGGCCGGGAGAAGACGTGGTGCTGGTGTTCATGGAGGCCCTGGAGCTGGAGCCGCCGCTGACCCTGGTCTGCAGCGACATCCACCTGGAGATGGAGGGCTACCCGGTGGAGCAGGGGGCCGTGATCGAGATCCCGCTGCTGCCGCCTGGCAGCCGCGGACCAGCGAAGGGGTTCGGCTGAGGAGCCTGGGGCCTGCCCCGCTGGCGCCGATACCGTGGGGGCTCCCCCGCTCTCCCAACGGCCTGGCGATGCCTGCCCATGCGCTCCTGCCGGCCGTGAACCGCCTGCTCAAGCAGGTGGAGGAGACCAGCGGCCTGCCGGTGGCGGTGGCCCAGCAGAGCGACCTGAGCACCCTGGCCACCCTGCGGCCGGCGACGCCGGAGTACCAGGCGCACGTGATCGCCTATCGCGATGCCGATGAGGCCAGCAGCTACCACGTGGCCTTTGAGGCCGCCCTGCTGCTGCGCATCGTGCAGGTGCCGGCTGAGCAGCGGGTGAACCTCACCGAGAAGCGCGAGGCCAAGGAGAGGGTGGTCTCCCAGGTGGAGAAGCTGTTCAAGGGGCGCCTCGGGCTGGCGCAGGCCAGGCAGGCGGGGCTGCGCTTCTACGACGGACTGATGGTGCAGCTGCGCTCCACGGGGCCGGGGCTGTGGGCCGACCGCTGGCTGTTCGAGCAGGTGCCTGAGCTGCGGGGCCTGCAGGCCGTGGTGCTGCAGAGCCAGGTGCAGGGGAATGTGCCCTGCCTGAATGCGGAGGTGGACAAGATGAGCCCCGCCGATGTGGTGAAGGCCAGCCGGGCAATGAATGCCGCCTATGCCTTCCAGGCCGCTGAGCTGGTCGGCATCCCGCCGCTGGCGATCCCGTACCAGGCGGCAGGGTTTGAGGCCCTAGCCAGGGAGCTGATCGCCATCACCCGCGCCGAGCCCACCACGGCGGATCCGGATCGGGAGATCGTCGACGGCTGGGCCGAGAAGCTGGGCATCTCGCGCTGGTACGTCTGGAAGACGCCCTGATGGAAGGCACGGCGTTCTCAATCGAAGAGGCCAGCTTTGATGCCTCGCTGCTGCCGGAGGGCAGCCGCACGCCTGGCAGCGAGGCCTTCCACCGGGCGGTGACCGACTACTTCCAGAAGTCGTATGCGTCGATGGGCGGGCAGCTGTCGGTGGTGTTCGCCGCCGGCCGAATCGAGGTGGCCTGGGAGCCGGCGCCGCCGGAGGCCCCAGCCATGGCATCCATCGGCCCGCTCCTGCAGCAGCGCCGCTTCGATGAAGCCAGGCCGTTGCTGGAAACCCTGCTGCAGCTGCAGCCCGAGCACCCGGAAGCCCTCTACAACCTGGGCGTCCTCGCCAGCGAAGAAGGCCGGCTGGAGGAGGCCCGGCTGCTGTTGCGCCGGGCTGTGATCGCAAATGCGCCCGATGGCCACGCCCAGGCCAATGCCCAGGTGGCCCTGGCCTTGGCCGCGATGCGGCTGGGGGACAAGGCAGAAGCCCGCCAGGCACTGGAGGCAGCGATCGAGGTGGAGCCGCAGAATGCCTTTGCCCTGCGCAGCCTTGGCAGCCTGCTGGTGATCGCTGGGGCCTATGCGGCAGCGGTGGAGCGCTTCCGCCAGGCGCTGAAGGCGGCACCAGGCGACCTGATTGCCACCTTCAACCTGGCCCAGGCGTTGCTGGAGCTGGATCCAGACGAGCACCGCGATGAGGCCGATCGGCTGCTGCTGCGGGTGATCGAGGCCCAGCCCTACGGCGAGCTGGCCGACAAAGCCAAGGATCTGCGCAGCAGCATCGCCAAACGCGACCTGCGGGCTGACCAGCCCGATGGGCTGCGGCAGGACGCGGTGAGCTACTGCCTCCAGGCCCTGCAGCTGTTCGAGGGGATGGACCAGCAGCGCTTCCTGGCGGTGCTCAGCGAGGTGGCGGCCGTGGGCCAGGGGGGTCTGCAGATCAATGAGCCCGGTGCCTCCCGCAGCCTCAAGACCCTCCCAGGAACCTGGAGCGACCTGGCGCTCGCCTGCCTGATCCACGTGGGCATGAAGCGGCTGATGCCGAACGAAGACTCAGGGCTGGGGATCGGGGCGGAGTACGAGGAAGCGGTGCGGTTGCACCGGCGGTGAGATACAGAGCCGATGCGTTTCTCGCAATGATCTGGCGTCTTGGCTTTTCCACCTCGGGGCCACCCTGGGCCTGATGGGGGCTGTGTTGGCGTTGCTGGGGTAAGGCGAGCTACATGCGGAAGAGGACGACTCGCTCGACAGGGAGAACTGCCAGGCAGGGCCTGCAGGGGCCCCATTGCAAAACGATGCACCCAGTGCATCGATGCGCAGCCATGGCGATGGAGATCGCACAGCCGTTGCTGGGCTCCGGCTGTAGAACGACGCAGACTGGCTCAGGCTGAAGCAAGCGGCCTGCTGACGACGGTTCAGGCGTCGTCTTTCGCACGAACAAGGCCCTGCGGTGCGCCTTCTAAGCCATCCTGAGGCCATCCAAGGCAGGCTCCTGATCCCGGCAGAGCCACGGCTTGCCTGAGCTCCAGCCCCCCCCCGACTCGCACCCCTTCCTGCCCCGATGCTCGCTCTGGCTGACCTCGTCAACGACCTGATCGCCCTCATCCCGGAGGACGGCAGCCGGCTCACGAACGACGAGATCCGCGCTGCCCTGGAGCGGGAGGCGGGCGAACCCGTCAGCGATGAGGAGCTGAAGGAGATCAAGAGTCAGGTGGTAGCCCTGGGTGCCGCCGAGGGTGTGAAGGGCCCCGGTGGGGGCCTCCGAGCACCTGGGATCGATCCGCCTTCTCGCCCTACTGCTCCAGCCTCTGGATCCCGGACAAGACAGCGCGGCAATGGCAACGGCCCCCCAGCCCCCCAGACCGCCATCGCCCCAGGCACCACGGCGGCCTCGGTGCTCACCGGCGAGCTGCGCAACCAGATCGACCGCATCTGGGATGCCTTCTGGAGCGGCGGCATCGCCAACCCGCTCGAGGTGCTGGAGCAGCTCACATACCTCCTGTTCATCCGCCGGCTGGATGAGCTGGAAACCCTGGAGGAGCGCCGCAGCCAGCGCTCAGGCCAACCGATGCGCCGCCGCATCTTCCCCGAGGGGGCTGATGAGCAGGGGCGCCCCTGGAGTGAGCTGCGCTGGAGCCGCTTCAAGGAACTGGGGGATCCAGCCTCGATGTACAAGGTGGTGGGCGAGCAGGTGTTCCCGTTCCTGCGCGAGCTGGGCGGCGAGGAATCGGCCTACGCCACCCACATGCGCGATGCGCGCTTCACGATCCCCACGCCGGGGCTGCTCACCAAGGTGGTGGAGCTGCTCGATGCGGTGCCGATGGAGGACCGCGACACCAAGGGAGACATCTACGAGTACATGCTCGGCAAGCTGGCCACCGCCGGCACCAACGGCCAGTTCCGCACACCGCGCCACATCATCGAGCTGATGGTGGCGATGACTGAGCCCACCCTGCGGGACGTGATGGTGGATCCGGCCTGCGGCACCTGCGGCTTTCCGGTAGCGGTGGGTGAATACCTGCGCGAGCACCACCCCGAGATCCTCAGCGATCCGGAGCTGCGCGAGCACTTCAACCATGGCCTGTTCCATGGCTTTGATTTCGACACCACGATGCTGCGCATCGGGGCGATGAACATGCTGCTGCACGGGGTAGAGAACCCTGATGTGAGCTACCGCGATTCACTCTCGGAAGACGGGGCCGTTGAACAAGACAAGTACACCTTGATCCTGGCCAATCCGCCCTTCGCGGGGTCACTGGACTACGAGAGCACCAGCGGCAAGCTGCAGCGGGTGGTGAGGACCAAGAAAACCGAGCTGCTGTTCATGGCCTTGTTCCTGCAGCTGCTCAAGCCCGGCGGCCGGGCGGCGGTGATCGTGCCCGATGGGGTTCTGTTCGGCTCCAGCAAGGCCCATAAGGAGCTGCGCCGCACCCTGGTGGAAGACCATTTCCTCGAAGGCGTGGTGTCGCTGCCGAGCGGCGTGTTCCGCCCCTATGCCGGCGTAAGCACAGCGATCCTGCTGTTCACCAAAACCGGCCGTGGCGGCACAGACTTCGTCTGGTTTTATGACATGACCGCCGACGGCTGGAGCCTCGACGACAAGCGCAACCCGCTGCTGCCGCAGGAGAAACTCGGCCCCGCTCCCAAGGATGCCCTGGAGGAAGGCGAACACGAGAAGAACAACCTGCCGGATTGCCTGGCCCGCTGGCGGCAGCGCAAGGATGCCGAGCGCGAGCGAGAACGCACAGCCCAGAGCTTCTGCGTACCCAAGGCGGAGATCGCTGAGCAGGGCTACGACCTCAGCCTCAACCGCTACAAGGAGCTGATTCACGAAGAGGTGGAGCACCGTCCACCGCTGGAGATCCTGGCCGAACTGCGAGCAATCGAACAGGAGATTCTGCAGGGGATCGAGGAGCTGGAGGGGATGCTGCGATGAAGGTGGGAAAGGTAGCGCTGGGAGAACTGGCCAGAGTCAGGACTGGAAAACTTGACGCGAATGCAAGTAGTCCGAACGGAAAATATCCATTCTTCACTTGCGCAATAAATCCGCTTAGAATTGACACCTTTAGCTATGAATGTGAGTGCGTCCTGGTAGCAGGGAATGGCGACCTCAATGTCAAGTACCACAATGGCCGCTTTGATGCTTACCAGAGAACTTACATCGTTGAGCCAATCTCCGAATCCTTAGATTGCCGGTACCTGTATCACTTTCTAGATTCGTATCTGATAGAGCTGCGCAAGCTGAGCATCGGAGGGGTTATCAGATACATCAAGCTAGGTAATTTGACTGAAGCTCAGATCCCCCTCCCCCCACTGGAGGAGCAGCGGCGCATCGCGGCGATTCTGGATAAGAGGCACTCTCTAGAAGAGAAGATCAAAAGGAGAGGTCTTCTTCAAGAGGATCTTTGGAAAGCGGAGTTTGTAAAGCGGTTCGGAAATCCATTTGCGCATCAATCGCCTTACCCTCTGTGGAAGCTCGGCGAGATTGCTTCGACATCAAGCGGAGGAACCCCTAGGCGTGAAGTGGGCGCCTTTTTTGGAGGATCTATTCCATGGGTGAAGTCGGGCGAGCTTTCTAATCCATTAGTGGAGTCGACGGAAGAGTTTCTTACCGAGGAGGGCCTTGATAGTTCCTCGGCGAAAATCCTGAATCCTGGCGTCGTCTTGTTGGCAATGTATGGCGCTACTGCGGGAGCGGTATCAATCCTGGGAATACAAGCGAGCACAAACCAAGCTATTTGCGCGATTGACGCCCATGATCGTTTAGACAGCATCTATTTGGCTGACTATCTCAGGCTGATCACGCCAGCCCTGCTTGCCAAGAGAATCGGAGGGGCACAGCCAAACCTGACGCAGGAAATTATTCGAAACATCTTGATTCCAGTTCCAGGTGAAGATTCTCAGCGATTTTACGTATCTTTCAGAAAGCAGATGGCAAATGTCGAGACCTGTTTTTCTAGTTCCTTGTTTGCCATTTCTAGACTGGGTGCATCTTTCTCGCAACATGCACTTGAATTGGGCTCCGGACTACAATGAAAGCCACAGAAGCCAAGCTCCTCCAAATCCTGGGAGCCGTCTCCCAGTTCATCATCCCGATTGATCAGCGCACCTATTGGTGGACGCCGAAGGAGTGCCAGCAGCTCTGGGCTGACATCCTCCACGCCGGCGCCACTTAGGAGATCGGTGTGCACTTCATCGGTTCATTTGTACACATCGCGTCGATGACCGATCTGCAGCACGAGCACCACAAGCTCGTGATCCTCAAGGCTGCAGATCACGCGATATTCCCCTACGCGATAGCGCCACAACCCTGCGAGATTCGCCCGCAGGCCATTGCCCCGCTCGCGCGGATCCGAGGTTTCCAGCACAAGACGGTTCAGATAGCGCAGAATCGTCTGGGCGTTGCTGGCATCCAGCTTCTTGATCTGCCGCTTCGCCGTCTCAGAGAGCCTCAGGGTCCAGGCCAAGTTCGTTCACCACGTCGTCAAGGCTGTAGGTGCGCTCCTGGCCCAGGCGGATGCGCTCTGCCACCGCAGCACCCAGGTAGGCATCCTCCAGGTCGTCAAGCCCGGCCTCAATCAACTGCCGCAGATAGAAGGCCTTGGTCCGGCCGGTCAGCTCGGCGAGCTGATCGAGACGCTGCTCCGTCGCTGGCTCCAGCCGCACGGTGGTGGCCATGCAGTCACCTGAATACACCGATTCATCCTAGGTGGGTTTGCGGCTCACAGGAGCTGGCCGGTGATGCCACCCATCGGCATGTCTGCCGCAGGTTCGTCCAGAGCTTGCCTGGTTCGATCCAGCTGGCCAAGCGACCAGAGATCCGAACGGAGCCAGGCAAGGTCAAGCACCAGGTCGTCAAGGCCGGTGCTGGCTTTCTGCCCCAGGCCCAGAAGCCCGACCCCCAGCTCCGGGATGCCTTCCACGACCTGCGTGAGCTCAAGGTCAACGTGGTCACGCCCCTGTTGCTGGAGCTCTACGGCGACCACGAGGCCGGCCTGCTCAGCCGCGATGAGCTGCTGGAGGCCCTGCGGCTGCTGGAGGCTTACGTGTTTCGCCGGGCGGTCTGCGCCATCCCTTCCAACTCCCAGCAGAAAACCTTCGCCACCTTCAGCCGCGCCCTGCAACGCGAGGCGGGGCACTACCTGCCCAGCTTCAAGGCCCACCTGCTCGATCTGCCCTCCTACCGGCGCTTCCCCTCCGATGAGGAGTTCCGCCGCGACCTGCAGGTTCGCAACCTCTACAAGTTCAACAAGAGCTGCAGCTACTGGCTCCGCCGTCTGGAAAACCACCAGCGCAAAGAGCCGATCGCGGTGGCTGACTACACGATCGAGCACATCCTTCCCCAGAACCCCGACCTCTCCCCTGCCTGGTGTGAGGTCCTCGGGCCCGACTGGGCCCAGCTGCAGGAGGAGTGGCTGCATCGCCTCGGCAACCTCACACTCACCGGCTACAACCCCGAGCTCAGCGACCGCCCGTTCGCTGACAAGCGCGACCACCCTGAAGGCGGCTTCCGCACCAGCCCCCTGCGCCTCAACCAGGGCCTGGGCCAGCTGGAGCGCTGGGATGTGGATGCCATGCGCCAGCGAGGGGAGACCCTCGCCGCACGCGCCTTGGATGTGTGGGCATCGCCCCAACTGAGCGAGGAGCAGCGCCACGCCTACCGGCAACCAAGCCGCAGCCAGGTCGCCAGCTACACCCTCAACGACCATCCCCAGCTGTCCAACATCCAGATCCGAGCGGTTTTCGACCTGTTGGATGCCCGCATCCGGGCGTTGGATCCAAACGTCAGCCAGGAGGTGCTCAAGCTCTACATCGCCTACAAGGCCGAGACCAACTTCGTCGACATCGTTCCCCAGGCCAAGCGGCTGCGCCTCAGCCTCAACATGCCCTTCGCCGAGCTCGACGATCCCAAAGCCATCGCCAAGAACGTCGCCGGCATCGGCCGCTGGGGTAATGGCGAGGTGGAGATTGCTGTCGCCAGCCTGGAGGAGGTTCCCTATGCCCTGGGCCTGATCCGCCAGTCGCTGGATAGGCAACTGGACGACAATGGGGCCCTTGGCTAAGCCAGCTGCGGACATGAGCGCCTCGCCCTCCCAGTACGCCCTGATCGCCAGCCAGTGGCCTGAGCTGCACGAGGAGGCGCAGAAGGTTGAGCAGTTCGCTCTCTCCGATCCGCGCACCGCCTGCTTCTACGCCCGCCGCACCATCGAGCTGCTGGTGGAGTGGGTCTACGACAACGATGGGCAGCTGGAGCGGCCCATGACCGCCCAGACCCTGGCGGATTTGATGTACGCGCGGGTGTTCTGTGACCTAGCCGGCGATCAGATGCGTCGCTTCCGCCTGCTCAAAGACCTCGGCAACAAGGCCGTGCATCGCAGCGACCCGATTCGCCCTGGCGATGCCGTGCTGGCTGCCCGCGAGTTGTTCCAGGTGCTGCGCTGGTTTGCGCTCACCTACGGCCGAGACCCAAAGCGGGTGCGGTGGTTCAGCTTCAACGCTGAGCTCTTGCCCAGCCGTGATGCGTCCACCGCCCAGCAGGCCCAGAGCAGGGAACAACTGCAGACGCTGGCCGACCAGCTGGCCGAGCGTGACCAGCAACTGCGTGATCAACGGCTGGCCACCCTGGCCTCGCAAGAGGAACTTGATCGGCTGCGCCAGGAGATCACCGCCCTGCGCAGGGCCAATGAAGCCGCCGCTCAGCCCGAACCCGACCTGAGCGAGTTCGACACCCGCCGCGCCTACATCGATCACTACCTCGAGGAAGCCGGCTGGGTGCATGGCCAGAGCTGCACCCATGAGCACGAGGTGCAGGGCATGCCCAATGCCACCGGCCAGGGTTTCGTGGATTACGTGCTCTGGGGGGATGACGGCAAGCCCCTGGGCCTGGTGGAAGCCAAGCGCTCCAGCCGCGATCCGATGGAAGGCCAGCGCCAGGCAGAGCTTTACGCCAACTGCCTGGAGCAGCGCTACGGCCAGCGGCCGCTGATCTTCCTCTCCAACGGCTACCGGCACCGGATCTGGGATGACCTGCGCTACCCGCCCCGGGACGTGCAGGGCTTCTACAAGAAAGATGAGCTCGACACCATGATCCGCCGTCGCGAGATCCGTCAGCCCCTCGCTCAGGCCACGATCTCCACCACCATCGCTGGGCGCTACTACCAACAGCGGGCGATCCGAGCCATCTGCGAATCCCTGGAGCAGGGCCGGCTCAAGGCCCTGTTGGTGCAGGCCACCGGCACCGGCAAGACCCGCACCGCCATCTCGCTCACCGACGTGCTCACCCGTTGCAACTGGGTGAAACGGGTGCTGTTCCTCGCCGATCGCACCTCGCTCGTTCTCCAGGCCGAGCGCGCCTTCCGCCGCTTCCTGCCCGATTGCTCACCCGTCAACCTGGTCACCAACAAAGGTGGTGAGGGGCGCGTGTTCCTCTCCACCTATCCCACGATGATGAACCTCATCGATGCGGAAGACTCCCGCGGCGTCAAGCGGTTTGGGGTGGGGCACTTCGATCTGGTGATCATCGACGAGGCCCACCGCAGCGTCTACCAGAAGTACGGCGCGATCTTTGCCTACTTCGATTCGCTGCTCAGCGGTCTCACCGCCACCCCCCGCGAGGAGATCGACCGCAACACCTACGAGCTCTTCGAGCGAGAGATCGGCCTGCCCACTGATGAGTACGGGCTTGATCAGGCTGTCTCCGATGGCTTTCTGGTGAAGTTCAGGCCCATCTCCGTGCCGCTGCGCTTCCCGCGAGAGGGCATCAGCTACGCGGCCCTCAGCGACGAGGACAAAGCCCAGTGGGACCTGCTCGACTGGGAGGAGAACGTGCTGAACGCCGGCCGTGTGGATTCCGGCGCCGTCAACGCCTGGCTGTTCAACGCCGACACCGTCGACAAAGGCCTTGAAGTGCTGATGACCCAGGGCTGCCAGGACGCCGCCGGCGATCGCCTTGGCAAGAGCGTGATCTTCGCGCGCAACCACAAGCACGCTGAGTTCATCCGTGAGCGCTTCGATCACCACTACCCCCACCTGGCCGGCAAGGCAGCCCGGGTGATCGACAACCAGGTGAAGTACGCCCAGTCGCTGATTGACGAGTTCGCCGATCCAGGCAGCGATCTACGCATCGCCATCTCCGTCGACATGCTCGACACCGGCATCGACATCCCGGAGATCGTCAATCTGGTGTTCTTCAAGCCGGTGCGCTCCCGCACCAAGTTCTGGCAGATGGTGGGGCGCGGCACCCGCACCTGCAAAGACCTGTTCGGCCCAGGCCACGACAAGGAGTGCTTCTGGATCTTCGATCTCTGCCAGAACCTCGAATTTTTCCTTGGCGAGGGCGGCGCCGAGTCGACCGCCGTGCCGGAAACCCTCAGCACCCGCCTGTTCCGCAGTCGCCTGGCGCTGATCGAGGCCATCGACCAGAGAGCGCTCCAAGGCCATCCCGACAGCGCTCTGACACTGCATCGTCATCACCTCGCTGAGCTGCTGCGCTGCCATGTGGCGGGCTGCCCTGCCGACAATTTCGTGGTCAGGCCCCATCTGCAGCTGGTGGAGCGCTTCCGGCAGAACGAGCCCTGGGTCAGCCTTTCCCCAGACGACCATGAGGCCCTCAGCACCACCCTGGCTCCCCTTCCCTCCGCCTACGCCGAGCAGCAGGGAGACACGGACGCCGAAGCCCGCCGATTCGATCTGCTCCTTTACACCCTGCAGCTCACGCTGCTCCGCAAGGAACCGCGTTTTGCGCGACTGCAGAAGCAGCTGCGTGAGCTGGCCGCCCAGCTGGAGACCCGCGCCAACATCCCCCAGGTGGCGGCTGAGCTGGAGCTGATCCGCGACCTGACCACCGATGAGTGGTGGCAGGACGTCACCGTGCCGATGCTGGAAGAGGTGCGAGCGCGTCTTCGCGCCCTGATCGGGCTGATCGAACCCACCGCACGAGGAGATCTCTACACCAACTTCACCGACGAGCTCGGGGAGCTGATCGAGCTCGACCCTGCTGCCTTGCTCACCCGTGACGAGTTCAAGCAGTTCCGCCTGCGCGCCAAGGACTTCCTCAAGGCGCATGAGGATCACCTCACCATGCAGCGCCTGCGCCGCAACCAACCCCTCACCGGAGCTGATCTGGATGAGCTGCAGCGCTTCCTGCTTTCCCATGGCGTCGGCACCGAGCAGGCGATCCAGCGGGCGGCTGAGGAGTGCAACGGCTTTGGCCTGTTCATCCGTTCCCTCGTAGGTCTCGACCGCAACGCCGCCAAGGAAGTGTTCGCGGAGTTCCTGGCCGATGGCACCCACACCGCCAACCAGATCCGCTATGTCAACGAGATCATCGACGAGCTCACCAGCCGCGGCGTCATGGATCCCACTCGCCTCTATGAGCCACCTTTCAGCGATCTCGCGCAAGGACCGGAAAGCCTGTTTTCAGTGGCTGAAGTCGACAACATCTGCCACCTGCTCGACCTGATCACAGCGAGGGCCTTGGCTCCCAAGGCGGCCTAAGACAAGGCTCTGGTTATCCCTACAGTGGGACGTGTCAAAGCGAATCAAAGGCGAAGCATGCCTCAAAGCCCCCGAATTGTTGCACCAGTTTTGATCATGCCAGGGGCTGAATTAGAATGCCCTGGATCGCTTCAAGCCTGGTGCTCCAAGCGGAAAGGTGGATTCACGAGCGATGGGTCGTTGAGTAGACCCTTGGCCGCCAGCAGCACTCCAGCTGTACCAGCAGCTGGCTGAATCTGCTCAGAAATGGCTTCCAGGATTTCGGGCGGTGTGAAAAAGAGGCCAGCAACAGTCATGGATACCTCGCCGCAGCTGAAAGCTCAGCCGATACCCTGGCTTACTGTCTGCTGTGCGGCCAACTGCTCCGCTGCAGCGACTGCAGCCACAGCGTCAAGGTTCCCCACTCCTGCGGCCACCGCAGCTGCCCCCACTGCCAGCACCACGACAGCCAGCGCTGGATCGAGCGGCAGCTGGCCAAGCTGCTGCCGGTGGAGTATTTCCTGATCACCTTCACCGTGCCGGCCCAGTTGCGGGCCCTGTTCTGGAGCCAGCAACGCAGCTGCTACGACCTGCTGCTCAAAACCGCCTGGGCACCCGATCCGCAGCGGCCTGCAGACCAGCTGATGGCCGGGCAACCAGATCTCCCTGAATGTGGTCGGCCATCAGTCCAGCACTCGTTAGGAGTTGAACCACGGCAGTTTCAGACCGAGGGCTTCGATTGGATCCATGACGAGCCTATTGAGAGCACGGCCTAGAACAACTTGTGGCTCATCTGCCCGAATAGGGAGAACGGGATGCGAATGATCGGCACCGTTGACAATCTTTCGTCTGATCAGTGAGTTCCCTGCCTCCAGCCCGCACACATAGGCTCGTTCCTGACACAGACCCTTGGCTCCATGTTCTTTGTCGCCCATCCGCACCCAGTCGCCAGCGCAGACGATCGACTCCACTGAGGTTTCCAACGGTGGCCGTTTTCTGAAACTGCCCGGAGAAAAGAGCGACACCGAGCCTGGATAGCGCCGCACCTCGGAATCAACCACCCTGGCATTGGTGAATGCTGGATGAGCAATGGGAAGTAGGTCCCGCGTGAGCCGATCGATGATCTCTTGATCACTCATCGCTGCGATAGCCGATGCGTTGTAAAAGTCGCTGGCGACCACCGAGCCCTGGGGCTGCTCATCACCCCAGAGAGCCTGTTGCGCATCCTTGTGCAGCTGATCCAGCATGAAAAAAGTGCCCCCAGAGCCCTTCAGTGAATCGAAGCGGGAGAACACGTTGGCTGGGTAAGCAATTGGAACATAACGATCCAGCCATAGACGTGCTGACACGACATCGATGGAACCAAGCGAAGCGGCGCCAACAAGCTCTGGTGCTACCTTGCTGAGTTCTGGAGATTGAGCCATCAGAGACTTGAGCCCTTTGGCACCAACAGCCAAGACCACAGCATCCACCCCGTCAATCACCTGAACTGCCTTGGTAGCCACGTTCTCAACCTCAACCGAGCTGACACGCAGCGAGTCAGACGACAGAGTCACCCGCCTCACCAACGTCCCCCCAAGCACCTGCAGATGATGGCGAGAGATCAGCCTTCGACTCAGAGGCGCAAACAGATGTTCGGCGATGCTTTTCGACTTGATCCAACGAACATCAAATGAATCTTGGTGGGCTAGGGCGTAGAAATAGAGGAGCTCCATGGTGACCGCAGCCGAAAGCTCCTCCGGCGGCTTGAACAAGCCAACCAGCAAGGTGGGGCGCAGGAACTCATTGATGAGCCGATCGCTTATACCGAGCTTGACAAAGAGTGATTGCGCATCGAGATCGTCATACTGCTGGAAAGTGTTGTCGCTGCGATAGAGATCAAGCATCGCATAGAGAAGACCTGCGATGCTGAGCCTGTCTTGAATGGGTAGTCGCTTGAAGTTTGTGATTGTTGCCACCATCTGGCCAAGGGGACTTGGCCATTGCGGTGCGTCTCCAAAGACAGGGGCTGTTGCCTCTAAACCATCGGGCGACCAAAAGGCGCTGGTTGTGAAGTCAGTGAAGATATCGCCAACGCCGAGTTCATCAGTGAGGGCATTGATATTGGGATAGTCTTTCCAAAACCCTCTGGTGCCTGCCTCGAAAGGTTTGCCGCTTTTGGTTGTGATTGGTGTACTGCCTGTTGGATCGGGCATCCCGTCAATCAAGGTGACACGAATCCCGGCTTCACAGAGTGTCTTGGCTGCGCCCCAACCAGCCCATCCGGCTCCGATGACGACGACATGGGATGGTCTTCCGCCGGGCATGGTCTCCTCTGGCATGGCTGCTACGAACGTCGGCTCAGCTTCTGCAAGCTACTCAACGAGTGATGAAGCTCGCCGTTCCGGCGTACCGCTCCTGATCTGGAGCATTGGCTGAGGCGCGACGGATGCCGTGACTACTGCAGCAGGACTGCGCTTAGGCAAACAATCCAATTTCCAGGATTTGGGAGATTTCATGAGCACATTGGCCACGTTTTAGCGATTTCAGCTTGCATGCCGCCTTTTTGAACACAGCTTGATTGTTTTTTGGTTCGATTGATTTCGCTGCGATCGCGTGGGCTCGACTGACAGCTGACTGCGAAGCATGCAACCGGTAGCCTTGCAGCAGCCAGGGTAAAGACCGCCCACTGCGCTCGCTTCTCAAACCGCAGTTCGCAGCCGTGAGCTACAGCCAGGAGCGATAGCGGCTGCGGTGGCGCCGTGCTGCAGCCTTATGGCCGCTCCTGCCGAACTGAGGGCTGGAGCCATCTCGCCGCCTCCGCACCCAGGCGCCGCGGCGAATCAGCCGAGAGTCCTCGGCATTGGCCCAACGGGCGGCCACGATCACCCCATAACCCCGCTTCTGCTTGCGCTGGGCACGGGAGCGGGCCTGGCTGGCGCTGGCGGCCGGCACCACCGTGGCGGTGGAGCGGTTGCACCAGAACACCAGAGACCAGGCCATCGCTTCCTCCCAGCTGGCTGATCAGCGCCGCGGTGCAGCCGCCCTGGGCGTGGTGCCCTTGACGGCCTCCAGGTAGAGCTCGGCGGTGCTCAGGGTCTGCAGGTTCACAGCTCTGCCGTGCTCGAGGCCCGTTTCAGGCACCGCAGCCGAATAGAGGCCGCTGCGCTGCTGGAACAGGAAGCTGTACACGGGGCGGCGGCGCAGCTCCTCCATGGTGTCGCCGTCGCTCAGGGCCACGCCGTCGGCGTTGAGGGGCTGGCCCTTGCCGTCCACCGGCAGCAGCCGCTCGCGGCCGTCCACGTCGCCCAGCTGGAAGTGGCCGCCGCAGGGCGTCACGAAGGTGTCAAAGAAGGTGACCCGCTCATCGCCGCCGATGCGGCCCTCGGCCTCGCGCAACAGGCGCTCCAGCTGCCGTTCCTTCGCCCACCTGGCGCTCGAACTCCTCGCGCTCGCTCTCCCTGTTGCCAGATCGTCCTGATGTGTATGCCCGGCCCAGGCTTTACACATTGCCTCTTTGGCTTGGCATGCGCACCAACATCGTCATCGACGACGCCTTGATGAAGCAGGCGATGCAGGCCAGTGGCGCCCGCAGCAAGCGGGAGGCGGTCGAGCTCGGCCTGCGCATCCTCGTCAAGCTGCAGCAGCAGGCCGAGATCCGCGCCTTCCGGGGGCGTCTGCGCTGGGAAGGGGATCTGGAGGCCCAGCGCCTGGATGGGCAGACCGAGGCGGCTGAGCAACAGCCGTGATCGTTGTCGACTCCTCGGTCTGGATTGATTTCTTCAATGGGGTCAGCACCCCTGAGGTGCAGCGGCTGGATGGATTGCTCGGGGTGACGCCCCTGGCGATCGGTGATCTGATCCTGGTGGAGGTGATGCAGGGCTTCCGCAACGAGCGGCACGTGGCCACCGCCCGCCAGCTGTTCCGTTCCCTGGCCCTGTTGCCGATGCTGGGCGGCAGCAACGCCTGGAAGGCGGCGGACAACTATCGGCAGCTGCGCCGCAAGGGAATCACGGTGCGCAAGACGATCGACGCGATCATCGCCACCGCCTGCATCGAGGCCAACCTGCCGCTGCTGTTCAGCGACCGCGACGTCCAGCCCTACGTGGAGCACCTGGGCCTGGAGGTCGCCTGAAGTGCAGAGCTCTCCATCACCCCGTCTGCTCAGGCAGCTCATCCAGCACGGGAGCAGAGCGCCGGATCAACAGGTAGATCCACTCGCCCAGCGGCAGCTGTGTCGAGGGCATGAACCCCTTGGGGTGAGCAGCGCCGCCAGAGTGGAACCGATGCAGACACCGCACCGGCCAAAACCCCGTGAGAGCACCGAGGCGATGGTGCGCCCCATCGGCCGGGAGCTGGCAGAGATCCAGCAGGCCATGAGTCGCTGCCGCAGAGATGCGCTGGCGGAGCCCCGCCTGACGGGCACCTGGATGGCCCACCTGCTGATCAGCAGCAGGGAGCTGCTGCACAACCTGTTGATCGACACAGCCAGAAGGCCCCGGCGGATTGAACCGCGCCGAGCTGGGGATCAGAGCCCTGAGTCGAGCGTGGGGTAATCGGTGTAGCCGGCAGGGCCGGGGCTGTAGAAGCTGGCCGGGTCGGGGGCGTTGAGGGGGGCGCCGCGACGGAAGCGCACCGGCAGATCCGGATTGGCCAGGAAGCTCGTCCCAAAGGCCACCGCATCGATCGCGCCGGCGGCGATGGCCGCGTTGGCCTCGTCTGCGCTGTAGCCCATGTTGGCCACGAGCACGCCGTTGAAGTGCTCGCGCGCTGGGGTGAGCACGTCGCCGTGCTGCTGCCCCAGCAGGTCGGCGCGCATCAGGTGCAGGTAGGCCAGGGGCAGGTCATTGAGCCGTTTGGCCAGCCAGGTGATCAGGCCGATCGGATCGGAATCGGCCATGGCGTTGTAGCTCTTAAGGGGCGAGAGGCGCAGCCCCATCAGCGACGATTCCTGGGCCACCGCTTCCAGGACCTCCAGCAGGAGGCGGGCCCGGTGCTCGATCGGGCCGCCGTAGGGGCCGCTGCGCTGGTTGCTGCCATCGCGCAGGAATTCATCCAGGAGGTAGCCATTGGCCCCGTGGATCTCCACCCCATCGAAGCCAGCGGCCATGGCGTTGCGGGCCGCATGCCGGAAGCCATCGACGATGGCGGGCAGCTCGTCGTCGTGGAGCTCCCTGGGCACCACATAGGGCTGCTTGCCTTCAGGGGTATGCACCTCATCACCGCTGATGGCAATCGCGCTGGGGGCCACGGGCTGGCGGCCGCCATTGAGCAGCGGGTGGCAGGCCCTGCCGCCATGCCAGAGCTGCAGCACGATGTGGCCACCGGCGCGGTGCACCGCCTCGGTGGTGAGCCGCCAGCCCTCGATCTGGGCCTGGCTGTGGATGCCAGGTTCATGCCAGAAGGCGGAATTGCCTTCCATCACCATCGTGGCCTCGCTCACGATCAGGCCGGCACTGGCCCGCTGGGCGTAGTGCTCGGCGATCAGGGCGCCGGGCACATGGTCGTCCTCCGCGCGGCAGCGGGTGAGCGGTGCCATCCAGATGCGGTTGGGCAGCTCCAGGGAGCCAACACGCAGGGGGGAGAAGAGATCAGCCATGGTCGAATTCTGCAGACCGCCTCAGCGGATCCCGCGGAATCTGGCGCCATCGGCCGCCAGGGGCAGCAGCCAAAACACCCCCAGGGGTCTGGCCCCAGGGGGTGCGGGATCAGAGGAAGGGGCAGAAGCCCGAGAGCTCAGAAGCAGAAGGGCAGGAACTGGGTGCGGCAGGCGGCGTAGCCATCCACCAGGGCGCCGAGGCCGATCTGGTGGGCGATGCCCGAGCCGGTGATGGCTTCCGTGAGGATGCCGATCACGATGCCGAGCATGGCGGCACGGCCGTTGAAGAGTTCAACGCGCTTGAGCTGCTGCATGTGGATCAGCTCCTCGGCGCGGTTCTGGAACCACCTGTCGTTGGCGGGGGTGTTGGTCATGGAAGCTCCGGTGCGGTGGAAGTGGGGCGTGGTTGTGGATCAGCAGGAGAGCAAGAACGCCGGTCAGTGGTTGCTGGTGGGAGCGAGGTCGCTGGGGCGGCGCAGCACGAAGACGGTCATGCCGGTGAGCAGCACCACCAGGGCGGCGACGGCTGCAATGGCGGCGGAGTAGTTGGCTTCCATGGCGATCAACCGAGCCCGATCTGCTGGAGGATGCCCTGGCCGGTGAGCAGCTCGGTGGCCAGGCCGATCACGAAGCCGAGCATCGCCAGGCGACCGTTCCAGGTCTCGGCGAATTCGACAAACCCGAAGCGGGGAGAAGGGTCGGTCATGAGCGTTACGGATTGTTACGGCAACTGTAACGCCATGTGAAGCAACTGGGCCATGGCGGTTTCCCGCATGGACTCCGCAGTGGCGGGGAGCTTCTGCGGCCGTCAGCCCAGGGGCTCCACGCCCTCCTCAGCAGCAGGCATCGAGCGCCGGGCCGGCAGATAGATCCACTCCCCCGCCGGCAGCGGCGTGGAGGGCAGATACCCCGGCACCAGCAGCGTGGTGCCAGCCGGCAACGGCTCAGTGCTGGGCCAGCTGCCCAGTTCCGGGTTGAACTGGCGCAGCAGGGAAAGGCTGAGGTTCTGCTCGGCCGCCACGCTGCTCAAGGTCTCGCCCTCAGCGGTGACGTAGGGCTGGCTCTGCTGAAGAGCCGGGTTGAGGCTGCGCAGCGTGGCCACGGTGGTGCCGTAGCGCTCGGCGAGCAGGGTCAAGGTGTCGCCATCTCTGAGCACCAAGACGCTGTGGGGCCGGAGCACCAGCTGGATCGCTTCCCCCAGCAGCGGCTGCACCAGCAGGCCGATCCCGCCGGGGCCGTAGTCGGCCCCGAAGTGCTGCACCAGACAACCCACGTACTGGGCCCGGCCGCCGGATGGCAGTCCGCCCTCGGGCTGGAGCAGGGCCAGGTCCCCAAGCCACATCACCCCCTGGCAGGGGGCCTGCACCGTGCCCAGCAGCGACGGGTCCCAGGGCAATGGCACCTCCTCGCGGAACCCCGGCGTGGCCCAGGCCTGTTCGGCGGCCAGCCAGTCGAAGCTGTTGCTGGTGCTCACCGGCAGGATCGCCGCCCGGCAGAGGTAGCCGCGCAGCAGCACATCGCCAGGGTCGGTGAGGGCGGTGTCGTTGTAGCCGCTGACGATGCCGCCCTGCTCCAGGAAGCAATCGATCACATGCCGGCGAATCGGAATGGGGTTGCGGCTCTCGGGCCGGTCCACCTCGAACAGGCAGAGGCGGGCATTGGCGTAGGGCTGCAGTGCGAGCCATAGAGGAGCAGCCACCGGCTGGGCCACCCGGCTGTCGATTGCCGGGGTGGCTGCAGGAAGAGACACCAGCTGACCCCACAGCGGCGCACCCCGCAAGGGGTTGAGGCCTTGATTCAGTGGCGAGAGGGGTTGTTCCATCGCTCAGCCCCGCACCAGGGATCCCCGGAAGGGATCGGGGTTGCACTGACGCCAGGTCTGCAGCCTTGGCAGCAGCAGCGCCAGCTGGCCGATGTGCTGGCTGCGCTGCCGGTTAAGCACCACCGCCGCTGATGGACCCGATGGGTCCCACACGGTGTCGGTTTCCTCCAGCAGCAGCTCGGTGGCGTACTCCACCACCGCCAACTTGCTCAGCGGCAATGGGTTGGGCACGACACCACCGGCCACGCCTTTGCGCCGGCTGCGCACCGGGCTGTTTACGTCCGCAGGAGTCAGTGCTGCCAGCTGCGCATTCAGCGCCGCGATGGCATCGAGGTGGCCCTGGGCGGTGCAGACCCCTGCGGGGTAGTGGGTCTGCAGCTGGGCCATCTCCCGGTGCAGGGCCGCCAGGGCAGCACTGGTCACCGGGATGGAGAGGGCAATGCGCAAGGACTCGGCGTCGCCGGGGCGCCAGCTGCAGGTGGGTGGGGAGGACTGGGTCATGCCCTCCCTTGCCAGGCGTTGACCCCTCAGCCGGCGTCGAGCTCGCGCTGCAGGCTCTCCCAGTCCTCCGGCAGCTCGCCGCGCTGCACCAGGCGCGAGAACACGGCGTAGCAGTCGTTGCGGTCGCCGTCCTTGCGCGGGAAGCCCAGCCACAGGATCAGCAGCAGGCGCCGGCCGTCTGCTTCAAAGGGGCGGAAGAACAGGCGGTAGCGATCCGGCAGTCCCAGGCCCTTGAGGCGGCCATAGCGGCGCAGCGGGCCCGTGAGAGCAGAGCGGCTGGCGTAGGGATCGGCAGCGATCCGCTTCTTGATCCCCGCCATCACGGCCGCCAGCAACTTCACCTGGGGGTGCTGAACGAAAGCCTGGGGGTCGAGCTCCTGCTTGAGCCGTTTCACCTCGGCCTTGAGCTCGGCGACCTGCCGCGCAAACAGCTGGGGCTGGAAGGCGATCGTCCAGCCATGGCGCACCAGCGGCGCACTCATGTTCCGAGTGGCTCGTCTGCGGCATCCACCGCCACGCCGGCCAGCAGCTCGTCGTCGTCTGCCGCCATGGCTTCCGTGTAGAGCACCGGGCCCTGATCACTGGCGAGTGCCTGTCGGCTGAGGAAATCGAGAAACAGCCCCAGCATCAGGCTGTCCTCATCTACCTCGCCCTGCTGCTGCTCTTCTGGCTCCAGGCGCAGCAACAGCGTGGTGTCGTCCAGCACCTCCACCTGGCCGGCGGCACCGGCGAACTGGGGATGGTCCCGGTAGAAGGCTGCCGGCAGCCGCAGGCCAGAGGAGTTACCGATCCGGGCCGGTGTGACGCGGTAAGGGCTGACGGCCATGGCAAGCGGCGCCGCACGGCAGGACTTACGTCATGTTAGTCCGCCTGACGGTGGTTCAGGCCGCCGCCGTGCCATCGAGTCCCAGCTGCTGGTGCCGCCGGCGCTATCGATCACCCCCCTTGACAACGTTCCTGGTGCCACACCAGCTTCAGCCCAGCCGAGCTGCCCAGCCCCTCTCCTGAAGGGGGCAAGTTGGCGGCTTCTGCCTACGCTTGACCCATGGCATTTCCCCGCATCAGCCACGATCCCGCCGTGATGGGCGGCAAGCCCTGCATCCGCGGGCTGCGCATCACGGTGGGCACGGTCGTGGGGTTGATCGCCAGCGGCAGCAGCCGTGAACGGATCCTGCAGGCCTACCCGCAACTGGAAGCGGCTGACATCGATGAGGCCTTGGCGTACGCCGCCTGGCGCATGGAAGAGCGAGAAGAGGCGCTGGTCCCGAGCTGATGGCCAGGCTTCTGGTCGATATGAACCTTTCGACCGAATGGATCCCGCTGCTCCAGGCCGCCGGCCATACGGCTGTGCATTGGTCAGAGGTGGGCGACCCGAGGGCGCCGGATACAGCCCTGATGCAATGGGCCATCGCCAATGACTACACCGTGTTCACGCATGACCTTGACTTCGGCACGATGCTCGCCCTCAGCGGTGCCGATGGGCCCAGCGTGCTTCAGGTGCGCTGCTTGAACGTCTTGCCCGAGTCGATCGGCACGCTGGTGCTGTCACTGCTCAAGACCTATGGCCTCGAGATCGAGCAAGGGGCTCTGGTGGTGGCTGATGAACGCCGTGAGCGCGTGCGGATCCTGCCGCTGAGCAGGCAGAACTGAGGCATTCCAAAAAATCCACGCTTGCAAGTGGCCTCAGCGCTGCAGCAGCCAGCGCAGCAGCGACAGCCCGATGATCAGCCCGATGCCGGTGTTCCAGACCCAGGACGGGCGCTTGGCCAATCGCTGCAACCAGGCCGGCAGGCGATCGCCCCACTGCTCCATCGCCAGCACCGCCAGCAGCAACAGGGCCAATGGAATGCCGATGGCCAACACCAATTCGCGCAACATCAACCGCTCCCCGTTACGCGCACCGTATCGAGGGCAGAACAGGACGACAGCCAACCCAAAGCAAGCGTGCTAGTACAGGTGTACGCATTAGCCGTGAGGCATGGGCGCCCCTCTCCCCCAACCCGCATCACTGAATGCCCGGCTCGACATCCCCATCGAGGAGTGGCCCTACCTCGATGAGGACACCCTGCTCAAGACCCGCACTTCCAGGGTCTGCATGACCTGCCATTGGTTTCGCCACCACGCGGGAGTGAACTGCATCCCGTTGCTCACTTGCCAGCTGCACCAGGGCCTGATCGCCCATGGTGAGCACCTCACCAGCCGCTGCCAGGGCTGGACCGATGACATGACCCGCACACGCGGCTGGGCGCCGGAGTTGGCCTGAGCCGCCCATGCACCCCCAGCGCTGTCACGGGCAAGCGGCCGCCGCTTTCCCCTCAGGACGGCTGGCTGAGCAACGGCCGCCAGGTGCTGCACTTCCGCCCTGTCCGCTAAGAGCGCTTCTCCCAGGCGCTGGAGCTCACCAGCGGCGAGCAGATCCCCGGACAGCCGCCGCTGCTGAAGTGCCGTAAGGAGATCACCCGGGAGCAGGCGATCGAGCTCTGGAGCCAGAAGCGCCGGCAGCGCCGGGGTGTTGTCCCTGGTGATGACTTCAACCGCACACCAAAACCCGTTCAGAATGAACAGGCAGGGCCGCGATAGGGAGTGATCCCAAAGAGAGTGAGCAGCTTTGTTCACTGCGGTTCAGAGGTGGCTTGATTGGCTGTAGGCAGTTCACGCAAAAGGTCAGCGCACCATGTTTGTGATTCAGGCACTCCATTCAGCGGGCTGGGTTGATCAGGGCACAGCCCAGCTGGAGTACTGGGCCCAGCAGGAAGCCCAGATGCGTTGTTGCTCGGACGGCCGCACCTATCGCATCCTCTCCGGGGATGATCGGCAGCTTGTGGCCCTGATCACCACCAGTGGCTGCCGCATCGATCGGCAACGCCTGAAAGCAGCGCTCAGCTGAGTGAGTGGATGGATGGACGCTCGGCCCCAGGCCCTGCTGCTGGATGTCCAGGGCGTACTGGTGGACAACGGCGTTGCCCTGGCTGGCGCGGTGGAGACTGTGCGCGAGGCACGGCGCCGCGGGCTGGCCATCCGCCTTGTGACCAACACCGCCACCCGCCACCACGAGCAGCTGCTGCAGGAGCTGCGCAGCCTGGGCTTTGCCGTGGAGCCAGAGGAGCTGTTCACCGCGCCGCTGGCGGCCCAACGCTGGCTGCAGCGCCATCAGCTGCGGCCGCTGGCCCTGGTGCACCCGGCGATCGCCCCACTGTTCCAGGGGCTGGGGGGCGAGGAGGGGGCCGGGCAGAGCGGTGGACGGCCCAACTGCGTGCTGCTGGGTGATGCCCGCGATCAACTCAGCTACGCCAACCTCAACCGGGCTCTCGAGCTGTTGCTGGACGGCGCGCCGTTGATCGGCATCGGCCGCAACCGCCGCTTCCGGGAAGGCGGCCACTGGCTGTTGGATGCCGGGGCCTTTCTGCAGGCCCTGGAGTATGGAGCCAGCTGCGAAGCCACCGTGCTGGGCAAACCGTCAGCGGCCTTCTTTGCTGAGGTGGTGCAGTCGCTGGGGCTGCCGGCAGCCCGCTGCCTGATGGTGGGTGATGACGTGGAAGCGGATGTGCAGGGCGCCGTGGCTGCGGGCCTGCAGGGGGCCCTGGTGCAGACCGGCAAATATCGGCCAGGCGATGAACTGCGGCTACCCCAGCAGGCGGCGGTGCTGCCGGATGTGGGTGCTGTATCTGCACTGCTGGGCTGACTGGCTCACCAGCCCAGGGGGTTGTCCACGTGCCAATGAAGTCGTCAGGATGGCGCCGCTGTGAGCATTGCTCAGGTGCTGTTGATCGTTTACCTTTCCAGTGAGTACAGCTGGGGTTTCAAATCATGCTGACAGGATCCGATCTGCTCGCCAAGGTCAAGGAGCTCGGCGACGCCTCCAAGTCCGAACTGGTGCGCCAGTGCGGCTACGTGAGCACCAAGAAAGACGGCAGCGAGCGGCTGAACTTCACCGCCTTCTACGAAGCACTGCTGGACGCTAAGGGCATGAACCTGGGCGCAGGCTCTGCTGGTGGTCGCGGCAAGGCAGGCCGTACCCTCAGCTACATGGCCAAGGTGCACTTCAACGGCAACCTGTTGGTCGGCAAGGCCTACACCGACCAGCTGGGCCTGAAGCCCGGCGATGAGTTCGAGATCAAGCTGGGCCGCAAGCAGATCCAGCTCATCCCAGCGGGTGGTGCAGAGGAGGTCTAAACAACGGAGCCGTCGCTCTTGGTGATCGTTTGTTGCGCACGGCTGCGCTTCCCGTCAACCCAGCTGCATCGTTGACGCAAGGCGTCAGCGCCCTCGACGCCCATCAGAGCCCCGACTGGCAAGGCGCGGTGGCTCCGGAGAACCCCCGCCCGCAGCGGGGGTTTTCTGTGGGCAGGGCCCAGGGAAATCCAGGAGCGGGCTGGTTCAGCTGGGGAGCTCGCAGAGAAGGGGGCAGAGCAACGCTGCGGGCAGGCGGCAGGTGCGCCAGTTGCCATCGCCGGTGGCCACATCCACCCCGATCAGCTGGGCGGGATGGTGGGCATCGGCCAGGGGCTCCACCCAGGCGATCGCATCAGCAATCGCCTCTTCGAGGCTGCCGTACTGGCCGTCGAGCTGGCGATGCGGTTCACAGCCGCTGTCGATCAGGCGGTAGCGGGTGAACACGGCCTGACTGCTGAAACGCTGCAGCGTTCTTCCTTCTGGCAGACCAACCTCGGCGGTTCGGCGGGATGGGTCTGTAGCAGGGTGAACATTGAGATCAGTCTTCACGGGGGTGGTGCCAGGCAGCGATCACTGATCTGCTGAGCCCCACGACCACCGGCTGGAACCACTGCATCCGCCGGTTCTGACGCTTCTCGCCATGCAGCACGGTGTGCCAGTGACCGCGGCGCCAGTGGGGCCGGCGCGAGGCGCTGCTGCTGGTGCCAGCCGGGGTCCCTGCTGATGGGGCCCTGGGGGTGCGGTCGAGCCGGAAGTCCTTGCCGATCCACACCGGCCCCTGGGGCGTCACGGCGCCAGAGTCATCCCCGCTGCCAGCGGAGAAGCCCTTGCCGCTGGGCACCCTGGCCGCCGGGCCGGTGGTCAGCAGTTCCGGCTGGTAGAGCTGCACCAGCAGGGCGTTGATGGCCAGGCCCTCCATCCGCTGGTTGGTGCTCTGCACCGCCTGCTCGTCCCACTGCCAGGCCGGGTGGCTCAGATCTTCCACGGTGGGCTGGCGCTCGCCGATCTGCTGGAAGGAGTGGCGGGTGAGGTAGCTGGTGCCATCGAGGGCCAGGCCAACGCAACTGATGCCGCTGATCCGCTGGGCCTCAGCCGGCAGCCAGTCGGCCATCGCCCGCAGGTCGGCCACGATCACCACCGGGATCGGCACCCCGTCTTCTGTGAACAGGGCGCCATCGGGCAGCATCAGCCGGAAGCAGGGCAGCACCAGCGGCAGCTCGTCATCCAGGCGGGGTGAGGGTGTGCGGCGGAAGGCCTCCGCCAACTCCGGCGCCAGCCGCTCAACATTCTGGGCCGGATTAGCAGCTTCTTCAGGTCGTCTGTTGTTTCGAGGAGTGCATCGAGCAGCCAGCACTGGGCTTGCGGTGTGGTCGATCTGGCTGCGTTCACGCACTAATTTGGTCATGAGCTCTCATCTATCCATCCATGCAGTCCCGGACAACCGCTGCGGTGGAGGCCGTTGACACGGTTCTGATGGACCTGGGGGATGGACTCTCCATGCGGGTGCAGGTCCCGGCGACCAGCTCAGAGCGCGGAGAGGTTTCCACAGGATCGGGGGATGGGCAGCGGGGGCGGCCCCTCTCCCCGGATCATGCCTTCGATGCCATCCGGGCCCTGTCCATGCGGCTGGGGGAGCTGCTCAAGGAGGTGCGGCCCACCAAGGCCTCGGTCACCTACGGATTGGAGCTGGAGGTGCGCGATGGTGCGTTGCTGGCCACGCTGGTGCGCGGTGGCGGCAAGACCAGCCTGGAGGTGACGCTGGAGTGGGAGCAGCCGAAGGATGGCTGAGCCCGGTGGCCGCGCTGAGCCTTGGATCGGGCTGCGGCGGGCGACCGTGCGCCTGGTGGATCCGGCGAATGCAAGCCATTGGGGCACCGGCTTCTTCATTGCCCGAGACGTGCTGCTCACCTGCTGGCATGTGGTGCGCGATGTGGCCGAGCACCGGGTGCGGGTGGAAGAGCCCCTCGCTGGGCAGGGTGCGGCTGGTGCGTTGGCATGGCAAAGCCTCGGAGAGGCGACGCTGTTGGAGGCGGGGCAGGGGTGGGATCTGGCCTTGTTGAGCTTCCGCTCCAGTCCAGCGGAGGCATCTGGCAGCCAGGCCCGGCCACCGGTGGTGCTGCCATTGGGCGAGCAGGACCCTCCGCCAGGCGCCCTGCTGCTCAGCTCGGGCTTTCCAGAGGATGCCGCCAGCCGCCATGACGCCACCTACAAGGCGACGGGTCGCACCACGCCGCCTGGCCAGAGCGTGGAGTTCCTGAGACTCAAGGCCGATGGGGTGATGGCGGGCGTTTCCGGCGCTGCCCTGGTGGAGGCGGAAAGCGGCAGGGTGTGCGGCGTGATCGCCCGCAATGAGCTGGTTGGTGGTGCCAGCGATGGCGGCCTGGCGGTGCCCTTAGCTGTGTTTCGCGAAGCCTTCCCGGAGCAGGGGGAGACGGTGCTGGGCCGCAACAGGTTGGAGGGGCAGGAGTTGGTCGCCGCCGCCCAGCGGCGCCTCGGCCGCCCTGACTGGAGCTGGCCAAAGGCCTGGGATTTCCGTTCCTACAAAGAGGAGAAGCGCCAGGACTTTATCGGCCGGAGCTGGCTGTTTGAGGATGTGCGCACCTGGGCCCTGAACCCTGATCCGCTGGCTCCCCAGGCCCTCCTGATCGGAGCGGACTATGGGGTGGGTAAAACGGCCTTTCTGGCTGAATTGCTGGCAACAGACGCCGCGGGCCTTCCCGTGGCGGCGCACCATTTCTGCACCAGTGAGCAGGAGGCAACACTCACACCAGCGCTGTTCGTGCGAAACCTGGCGGTGCAGCTGGCCAACGCCTTGCCGGCCTATCGCCAGGCCCTGGAGGCCGATGACGCCAAAGAGCCACGGCAATGGCTCGATGAAGCCGACCGGGATCCCTCCAGGGCCTTTGATCAGGCGATCCTTGCCCCATTGCTCTCAATCGAACCACCGCCAACAGCGATGTTGTGGGTGGTGGATGCCCTCGATGAAGCGCAGGATGTGCGGGCTGGGGCGCGCCCTGATGCACAACAAACGATCGTGCAACTGCTGGCCCGCTACGCAAGCCGCCTGCCCCGCTGGATCAAGGTGCTCGCCACCAGCCGCCGCCGGCCCGATGTGCTCACCCCCCTGCGCCAGGCCTTTTCCCTGCAAGAACTCGACGCGGAAGAGGCCCGCAACCTCGAGGACCTCTCCACCTATGCCTTGGAGCGCTGCTGCCGATCCCCACTGGCTGAGCGCCTGGAGCAGGCCGGCCTCAGCGCCGAGGAGGTGGCCTTGTTTCTCTCAGGCCAGAAGCAGAGCAGCGGCAAGTTTCTCTATGTGGTGCGGGTGCTCAATGACCTGGCCTCCGGCCAGCTGCCGCTGCAGAGCCGAAAGGATCTGGAGCAACTGCCCCCAGGAATGGATGGGTTCTACCTGGATGCCTTTGAGCGGCGCTTCCCAACTGAAGAGAGCTACGCCCCAGTGCGGGACCTTCTTGGGGTGTTGTGCGAGCAGCTGGAACCGTTGGGGCGGAAGGAGCTGGCGGCCATCCTGTCGGTTTCGGGGCGAGAGGTTGCGGAGAGGGAAGTTATGGAATGGCTCAAACCCATGCATGATTTGCTGCGGCTTGTCTCCCGCACGGAGCAGATCAACGGCAAACCACACCAGATCGTGCTCCATGGCTTTGATCACGTCTCCCTGCCGCAATGGCTGAGCGAGGCAGACGAATGGGGCTATGGCCGGGCCGATCGGTTCATGGTGGATCGCGAAGAGGCTGCCGAGCGACTCCGTCGCTGGGCCCTGGCGGAAGCCACCAGCCAACAAGCCCACACCTGGCCCTACCTGGTGCGCCACCTGGCCGCCCACCTCACGGAAGCGGAGCGGCCGGCGGTGATGGCGGGGCTGCTTGGAGAGATCACCTGGATGGAGGCGCGGCTGCGGCAGGAAGGGATCAATGCGTTGCTCGGAGATTTCGCGCTGGCCTCACCCAGCCCGTGGCTGGGCCGGCTGGAGCGGGCGCTGCGGCAGGGGGCCCATGTGTTGAGCCACAGCCAGGGTTGGCAGGGCCACGAACAGTTAGCCTCCCAGCTGTTGGCCCGATTGGCGGACGATGGCGGCGAGGCCGGGCGCCTGCGGGGGCAGTCCGTAGCCTGGCTTCACAAAACTGGCGGCGCGCCGCCCATCGCCGCCAGCCTTGTGGGCCATGAGGCCCTGCTCAGAACCCTGCCAGCGGGCAGCGGCGTGAACGCCCTGGCGGTGCTCCCCGATGGGCGCCTCGTTTCTGGCTCAGACGATT
>JANWUR010000008.1 GCA_024958655.1 Cyanobium sp. FGCU6
GAACCGCAGCCGGAGCGGCGGCTCAGGTCTGCGGAGGTTTGTTGCTGATCAAGTCCCGCCTTACCGGCACCAGGAGAAGGCCTTTCAGCGGCTGTCTCCAGGCAGCCCACAGAACACCCTGGTGGCCACGGGCACCGGCTCCGGCAAAACCGAGGCCTTCCTGCTGCCGCTGCTCGAGCATTGCCGCCAGCAGCAGGCCCAGGGCCAACGGGGCATCAAGGCAATTCTCATCTACCCGATGAATGCCCTGGCCACCGACCAGGCCCGGCGCATCGCCGATCTGATCCACACCACCCCAGCCCTCGCTGGTCTGCGCGCTGGCCTCTACATCGGCGCCTCCGACGACGTGCCCGCGGCGGCGATGACCGCCACCAGCGTGATCACGGATAAGGAGGCCCTGCACAAGGCTCCGCCCGATATCCTGCTCACCAACTACAAACAGCTCGATTACCTGCTGATTCAGCCCCACGTGCAGAGCCTGTGGGAGCACAACGGCCGCCTGGCCGATGGCAGCAGCACCCTCCGTTATCTCGTGGTGGATGAGTTCCACACCTTCGATGGCGCTCAGGGCACAGACCTCGCCTGCCTGATCCGCCGCCTGCGCGATCGCCTTCAGTGCCCGGGCGATGAGCTGGTGTGCGTGGGCACCTCCGCCACGCTCGGCGGCCCCGACTCGCGCGAGGCGATGCGCAGCTACGCGGGGCAGATCTTCGCCAGCAGCTTTGAGCCCGCCTCTCTGATTGAGGAGGAGCGCCTCAGCCCCGAGGAGTTCTTCCGGGATCACACCGCCTACGGCGAGGAGGGGCTGCGCCTCTTACCCCTGCCAGGGCTTGAGGCGCTGGATCAGCTCGATCCTGAACACGCCGTCAGCGCCGAGGCTTACCTCGCCGCTCAGGCGGAGCTCTGGCTGGCTGCCTTGCTGCCGCCAGCGCCTGAGGGCAATGTTCAGGACGACACCTGGCGGTTGGCGCTGGGCAGCCAGCTCGGCACCTTGCCGGCCGTGCACAACCTGGTGCGCCAGGCCGCAAGCACCTGCTCGATCGAGGAGCTGCTGGAGCGCTTCTCCCGCCAGCTTGGTCTTGGTGATCAGTACCCCCGGCGCTACCGGGTGCTGCTGCTCGAGAGCCTGCTGGCCCTGATCGCCCATGCCCGCCGCACCACCACCAGGCTCGATGGCAGCCCGGTGGTGGTGCCCTGGCTCAACCTGCGCGTGCAGCTCTGGTTGCGGGAGCTCAAGCGCATGGTGGCCTCCGTGGAGGCCCAACCCCAGCTGCGCCATTCCGATGATCTGGCCGGCAGCGACAGCAGCATCCACCTGCCCGTGGTGCATTGCCGCGATTGCGGCGCCACCGCCTGGACCTCCACGGCGCTCAACTCCACCAGCAACACGCTGGATCGCGCCAACAACCTCCGCAACTTCTACAAGGCGTTCTTCTCCGGCGCTCCTGAGCTCCGCTACCTGTTCCCCCAGGGCAATGCAGACGCAGACGGTTGCAGTCACCAGCTCTGCTGCAGCTGCCTGTCGTTCCATCCCGCCAAAGAGCTGGCCGACGCCACGCCCACAGGTGCGGTGCCCGTCTGCCCCACCTGCCAGAGCCGCGAGCTGGTGGCGGTCGACATCCCCGACTGCAGCATCGTCGACGACAACAACCACCCGCGCGTCAGCCGCGACTGCCCCTACTGCAACGCCCAGCAGAGCTTGCTGTTGATTGGTTCCTCGGCCGCCAACCTCACCAGCACCTGGAGCGCCTCCCTGTTTGCCTCGGCCTTCAACGGCGACAAGAAGCTGCTGGCCTTCTCCGATTCGGTGCAGGACGCTGCCCACCGCGCCGGCTACATCGCCGCCCGCGCCTACCGCACCTCCTTCCGCACCGCCCTCACCACCACGCTGCAGCAGGCCGGCGCGCCGTTGCCGCTCGATCAGCTGCAGGAGCGACTGATCAGCGATTGGCAGCAGCGCTTCCCGAATCCCGTCGACTTCGCTGCCACCTTCATCCCCCACGACCTGGAGTGGCTCAGGGAGTGGGATGCCCTGCAGCAGCAGCTCACGCCCAGCCTCGAGGCCAATGGCACGCTGATGCGCTTCGTGTGCGATCGGCTCCGCTGGGAGGTGGCCGCCGAGTTCGGCTACCGCTCCCGGCTGGGCTCCTCGGTGGAGCAGGCCGGCGCGTTGGCAGCCGCTGTGGATCCCGCCGCCGTGAACACATTGATACCAGGTCTGCTCACTCGGCTGCAGAACGAGGTGGAGCCGCTGCGCGGCTTGCGCCTGGGGCCACTGCAGAAGCTGGTGGTGGGCCTGCTGCAGCACCTGCGCCAGCGCGGTGCCCTGGCCCTGAGCGAGCTGGTGGGGCGCGACGGCAAGACCAGCGAGTACCTCGAGAGCGGCGGCGAAAACACCTATCCCTTCAACCAGATCCCCTACACCCCGAAGTTCGGGCGCACCGCCAGCCGGCCGATCTTTCTCACCAGCTATCGCGGCAAAGGGCGCTTCGAGCAGCTGGTGCGCGACTCCGGCCGCCCCACCTGGGCCCAGCACTGGCTGGAGCGCACCCTCACCCCAGCCAGCCCCCTGGATGCCGAGCAGCAGAAGGAAGCCCTGAACGCCGTCGTCGACGCGTTGTGCCAGGCCGGCCTGCTGCTGCCGTTCAGCGGCGGGCGGGGTGAGCGCATCTGGGCGATTCCGCCAGCCGCCATCACCGTGAGCCATGAGGCCCACCCTGTTCGCTGCGAGCACTGCGGCGACATGCACAGCGTGCCCACCGAGCAGCTGAGCCTCTGGGATGGTCTGCCCTGCCAGGTGCGCCATTGCCCCGGCAGCTACCGGGCCGAGCCCCGTGGTGGGTCGCCCCTCTGGGGTCTGCCCCTCTACCGGCGGCTGTATCAGCGCGGCGAGGTGCACCGCATCGTGGCCCGCGAACACACCGGCCTGCTGGAGCGCGGCGAGCGCGAGCGGCTGGAAACCCAGTTCATCCGCGGCGAATACCGCAGCGATCCCAACCTGCTGTCGGCCACCTCCACCCTGGAGATGGGCATCAACATCGGCGATCTCTCCACCGTGCTGCTGGCCTCGGTGCCACCCGAGCCGGCCAACTACCAGCAGCGCATCGGCCGTGCCGGCCGCCGCGACGGCAACGCCATGGTGGGCACGCTGGTCACCGGCACCGCCCACGACCTCTACTTCTTCTCAGACCCGCGCGAGATGTTGCAGGGGCAGGTGAATCCCCCCGGCTGCTATCTCGATGCAGCCGCCATCCTGCGCCGCCAGCTGCTCGCTTACAGCCTCGATCGCTGGGTGGCGGGCGGCCTTGATCCGCTGGCGCTGCCACGCAAGCTCAAGCCCGTGCTTGATGGCGTGGAGAAAGCCAGCGCTGGCACCATCCCCCAGGAGTTCCCCTACACCTGGCTGGGCTGGGTGCAGGCCCATCAGGCTGATCTGCTGGAGCGTTTCTGCGCCCTGTTCGGCGAGGTGCTTCAGCCTGCCAGTGCTGCTGATCTGCGCGGGTTCCTGCTCACCCCCGCCGATGGGGGCGGAGAGGGCGCCTTTGATGCGCCATTCGCTCAGGAATTGCTTGCCCGGCTGCGGGATCTGGTGGCGGAACGCAAGCGGCTGGGTGCAGAAGCCCGCAAGCTCCGCGAGCGCTACAACAAGCTCTGCGAACGGCCCGACGACGGCCTCACCCCTGAGGAACGGGAGGCCAAGGATTCGATCCGCCGCGAGCAATTTGCTTACAACCAGCTGCGCAAGGACCTCGACGGCCGCCCCCTGCTGGCGATGCTCACCGATGAGGGCTTTCTGCCGAACTACGCCTTCCCGGAGGCGGGCGTCACGCTCAAGTCGGTGCTCTGGCGCAAGCTGCCCGGCCGTTCCGGGGATGGCCGCCGCAGTGAGGAACTGCCGCCCCTCTCCTACGAGCGCCCCGCCAACGTGGCCATCCGCGAGCTGGTGCCCGATGGCCAGTTCTACGCCCAGGGCCGCCGCGTCAAGGTCGACCTGGTCGACCCCAACCTCAACCAAAGCGAGCGCTGGCGATTCTGCCCCTCCTGCTCCTATGCCGCTCGCGAAACCGACGACGATTTCGGCCGTAAGGAATGCCCACGCTGCGGCAGCAGTGGTTACGCAGACCACGGCCAGGTCAAGGAGATGGCCCGGCTGCGCCAGGTGCAGGCCACCACGGAAGACGCCCGCAGCCGCTTCGGCGACGACAGCGACGAGCGCAATCCGCTGTTCTTCCATCGCGAGCTGTTGATCGTTCCCGACCACAGCCGCCGCGAGATCTCCCTGGCCATCGCCGATGAAGAGTTTCCCTTCGGCGCGGAATACCTGGCCAGCACCACCTTCCGCGAGATCAACTTCGGCGAGCAGGCCGTGGTGGGTGCCAGCCACGCCATCGCCGGCAAGGCCCTGAAGGTGAAGGGCTTTGAGCTCTGCCGCAGTTGCGGCAAGGTGCAGCACGGCGCCGCCAAGGCCAGCAACCACACCTGGGGCTGCCGGTATCGCGACAAGCCCGATGACGCCCAGCTGCGCCAGCTGCTGTTCCTATACCGGGAGTTCAACTCAGAAGCCCTGCGCTTCCTGCTGCCAGGCGCCAGCTTCTGGGATGAGGCCGGCCAGCCCTCGTTCGTGGGCGCCCTCCACCTGGGCCTGCGCCAGCGCTTCGGCGGCAAGGTGGATCACCTCCAGTCGGCCCTGGGGGAGGAACCCCAGCCCGGCAGCCAGCAGCGCAAGACGTTCCTGTACCTCTTCGATTCGGTGCCCGGCGGCACCGGTTACGTGCGTCAGCTCATCGAGGCCGGCGGTGCGGATCTACGCGCGGTGTTTGAGCAATCGCTCCAGACCCTGCAGGGCTGCTCCTGCAGCGATGGCTGCTACCGCTGCATCTTCATGTACCGGCAGCGCTTCGATCGCGAGCGCACCAGCAAGCGCCGCGCCATCGAGCAGCTGCAGACGATCCTGAACCGCTGGGAGGAGCTGCAGCCCTCAGAGCGCAGCCTCTCGGAGGTTGTGATCAACACCCGCGCCGAAAGCGAGCTGGAGCTGCGCTTCATCGAAAAACTGCGGGAGGGCAAAGGCAAGCCAGCTGGTGTCACCGTCACCCTGCGCGACGACTTCATCAAGGGCAACAAGGGCTACCTGCTCACGTTCAACAACGGCGCCAGCGTGGTGAGCTGGAAGGTGGAGCAGCAGGTGCCGATCGGCGAAGCAGAGGGTGTTCGCGCCTTTTCCCGTGCCGACTTCCTGCTCACGCCCACGGCCGGCGGCAAGCCGATCGCCATCTACACCGACGGCTGGGAGTACCACCGCGGCCGCCTGTCGACCGATGCCGAACAGCGCATGGCCCTGCAGCGCAGCGGCCGCTACCTCTTCTGGGCCCTCAGCTGGGACGACGTGGTGGAAGCGCCGCCCACCGCCCAGGCGGCGCTGGATCCCAACGGCCTGGCGGTGGGGGTGAACCCCGCGTTCGCCAACAAGCCCGAAACCTTCATCGAGCGCTGGTGGCCCCAGCCGCTGCTCGACAGCCTCACCTCGGCGCCGCCGTTGATGCCGCGGCAGGCGCAGCTGGCCAGCAGCCTGCAGCTGCTGATGGCTTACCTGGCCAACCCTTCGGAGGCGTTGTGGCAGGGCATGGCGCAGCAGTTCTGCCTGGCCCAGGCCTCACCCCTACCCATCGAGTCCCCCGAGCTGATGGCCCCAGCCACTGCCCTCCAGCTCGATCCACACGTGCAGGAGTGGCAAGCAACGGAGCCCTCTCGCCGCGTGGGCCAGCACCTCACGCCCGCTCCTGGCCTGCAGATCCTCAACCTGGTGGACATGGGTCTGCATGAGCGTCGCCATCCAGCCGCCAGCTTCCGTGCCATTCACTTCGAGCCGGATCCAAACGCCTCTGAGCATCAGCAACAGGCCGGCTGGCGGGAGTGGTTACGCCAGGGCAACCTCTTCCAGTTCCTGCCCCATCTGCTGATCTCCACCCCGGGCTGGGGTGGCAACGAGCAATCCCCTGCGGTCGACCCGCCCCAGGTGTGGGTGGCGGCCGATCCGGCCAACGCCGGGCGGCAACGGGCCTGGCAGGAACTGGGCCGCTTCGCTCCAGCCGAGGCGCAGCCGCTGCTGGAGGCCCTGGAAGCAGCCTGGCGAGACACTGATCACCCCATGCCTGAGCAGGCCTTTGAACTGGAGGGCCCCCGCGGCGACGTGCTCGCCCAGGCGGAGCTGGCCTGGCCCGAGCAACGCCTGGCGGTGGTGGGCGATCCCGTTGATGCGGAAGCCTTCACAGCCGCGGGCTGGCACTGCTGGTCGTTGGAGGATCCTCCCGGCAGTACAGCCACCGCTCTGAGCGAGGCGGTCACACCCTCCTGATCCACGACCCAATCCACGCCCCTGCCATGAGCGAGCCTCGCCTCACCGTTGCCCTCTCCAACGACTTCTTCAAGGCGTTCGGCCGGCTGCCGGAGAAGGCCCAAGGCAAGGTGGCCACCTTCATCTCCAGGTTCCGCGACAACCCCCGCAGTCCCGGGCTCAACTACGAGCGCATCGAGGGCGGCAAGGACCCCTTCATCCGCTCAGTCCGCGTCGATCAGGACATCCGCTGCATTGTGCGCGCCCCCGATACAGGCGACACCTATGTGCTGCTCTGGATCGACAAACACGACGACGCCTACCAATGGGCCCGGCGCCGCACCTGCCACGTGAACCGCGTCTCCGGTGCCCTGCAGGTAGTGGACGTCGAGGCGGCCGAAATGGCTGTCACTGCTGAAACAGCCGTGGGTGACGCGATCGCCGCCGCCGTCAGCGAGGCGCTGGCCAATCAGGCCCCCGTCGTCCAGCCGGTGCAGGCCCAGGTTGGGTCACTGTTTGCCCATTGCAGCGACGACCAGCTGATGCTGCTTGGCGTCCCCGAGGCGCTGTTGCCCGCAGTGCGTGCCGTCAGCAGCGACGAGGCTCTCGGCCGTCTGATCGAGTGGGTGCCGCAGGACTGCGTCGATGGCCTGATCCTGCTGGCCGATGGCAAACCGATCGAGGCGGTGATCGAGGAGCTGGAGCGTCAGCGGCCTGCCGCCATCGATCCCACCGATGTGGCGGCAGCCCTGGAAACACCAGAGAGCAAGGCCGAGTTCCTGGTGATCACCGACGACGACGTGCTCGAGGCGATGCTCTCGGCACCGCTGGAGCGCTGGCGCGTGTTTCTCCACCCCAGCCAGCGCCGGCTGGTGGAGCGCCAGTGGAGCGGGGCGGTGCGCGTGCTCGGCGGCGCCGGCACCGGCAAAACCGTGGTGGCCATGCACCGCGCCCGCTGGCTGGCCAACGAATTGATCAAAACCGGCGCCCCCGGCCGGGTGCTGTTCACCACCTTCACCCGCAACCTGGCCACCGACATTCGCGCCAACCTCACCAAGATCTGCAGCCCCGAGGAACTCCAACGCATCGAAGTGATTCATCTCGATGGCTGGGTGATGACCTTCCTCAAAGGGCAGGGGCTGCAGGTGCGCGTGTTCAACGAAGAGGCCCGCGACAGCTGCTGGAGCCTGGCCATGGATGTGGCCGAAACCTCGCTGGGTCTGGATGAACGCTTCTACCGCGAGGAGTGGAAAGACGTGGTGCTCGCCCAGGGGTGTCGCAGCCGCGACGAGTATCTGATGGCCCGCCGCGTCGGACGCGGCACCCGCCTGAGTCGCCCGCAGCGTGCCCAGATCTGGCCCGTGTTCGATGCGGTGCGGGCTGAATTTCGCCAGCGCGGACTGTGGGAGCCGGAGGAGGCCAAGCAGATCGCCTCCGACCTGATCCATAAGGCCAATCAACCCCCGCTCTACGCCGCCGTGGTGGTGGATGAGGCTCAGGATCTTGATGTGGCCTCCTTCTCGCTGTTGCGGGCTCTGGTGGGTGAACCTCGCGCCAACGATCTGTTCATCGTCGGCGATCCCCACCAGCGCATCTACGGCAAGCCGTTGGTGCTCAGCCGCTGCGGCATCGACATCCGCGGCCGCGCCCGCAAGTTGCGCATCAACTACCGCACCACCGAGGAAACCCGTGCCTGGGCCACTGCCGTGCTCCATGGCCTCGACTTCGACGATCTCGATGGGGGCACTGATCCCGCCAGCGATACCCGCTCCCTGCTTCATGGTGACCAACCCCTCGTGCAGGGCTTCGAGGATCCCGCCGATGAACAGACGTTCCTGGTGAGCACGCTGCGGCAGCTGCGCGAGGAGCAGCAGTCGCTGGCGTCCACCTGCGTGGCGGCCCGCACCAACAAGGCCGTGGAGAAGCTGGAAGCCCTGCTCAAAGGCGAGGGGTTCGCCACCCGAGTGATCAAGGCTGAGGAATCCGACGATCCAAGCGATCCAGCGCTGCGGCTCGCCACCATGCATCGGGTCAAAGGGCTTGAATTCGACCAGGTCTTCCTGCCAACACTGGATGCTTCCCAGATGCCCCTGCAGGTGGAGCTCAAAAAACGGCCCGACGCCCTCTCCCGCGAGCTGTTCGAGCAGCAGGAGCGCTCACTGCTGCATGTGGCGGCCACCCGGGCCAAGAAGCGGGTGGTGGTGAGCTACAGCGGCAAGGCGTCACCTTTCATCTGCCAGAGCTGATCGCAATGCCCCAGGCCAGGGCCTCCCCTTTGCCACCCGCCGGAGGTGATGCTGCCGATTCGGCACGCACCATCGCTCTGCAGATGCTCGAGGAGCGGGGTCGGGGAGCGGTTCTCGTTGGTGTCGCTCGCGTGGATGCAGCACTGGAGCGACTATTGCAGGCGGTGTTGCTGCCGCCTCCAGGCTCTGCCGACACCTTCTTCCAGCCCGACCGACCGCTGGGATCCTTCGGGGTGCGGATCACCCTCGCGGCCCGGCTGGGGCTGATCGATGCACCTGTGGAGCGGACCCTCCACACCCTGAGGCGCGTGCGCAACACCTTCGCGCACTCCAGCGATTCCGCCTCCCTCAGCGATCCCGCCCATGCCGGCCGCCTTGCCCAGGCCTACCAGGACGCCCGCGTCAATCCGCTCTGGGGACCCCTGGAAACGGTGCTCGCCAAAACCAGTGACACCGGAGAGCCCCCTTTAGATCCCGCCCTGCGGGATTACATCCTGCTGATCACGATCCTGGTGGCGTTTCTGGAGGCAGCGGCGCAGCAGCTGCGGCCCATCCAGCCGGCCGTGGTGATGCGCTTCACCGGAATCTCCCCGTAGCCAGCACGCCCAGCTCTCCGCCCTCCGCCCCCTCGCTCCTGGGTCCCCGGTGCTCCGCTGCCGGCCCTCTCCAGTCTGGGGCCCGCCTGGGGGCAGGCCCCGGCCCGGCGAGGTCCTTTCGCAGCGCCGCGCTTGGCGCCGATCGCCATGGTTCTGCTCTCTGCTCTCTGCACGCGGCGGTGCCGCCACCACCACGGGGGTGTCCCGCTCGTTGTTCTGCCGGCCTGAGGAGGATCCGTTCCTGTTGCTCGTGCTGTTGCTCGAATCCACCCTGCGCACGATCGAGGGGATGTTGCGGCGGCGGCAGGGGTTGCCGCTACGGCGCAGCTGGATGGAGCAGCCCTATGGGGAGGAGGAGGTCACGCTGCTGGAGGAGGAGGTGGATCGGCGGCTGATGGCGCCAAGGGCGCCGGGGGGCTGAAGGCTCCCACCAGCTCCTGGGTTCCGCTGGGACCGCGTGCCGGCGGCCCTTCCCAGGCTGCGGCCCTCGCGCCAGGGCTGCGCGAGCTGGCCGCCACCAGCGGACTCTCCCCCTCAAGGCAGCCGCGGCGGGGGCCCTGGGCCAGCCCTGGCGCGGGCCGCCGGCTGGGGCGGTCCTCCGTCCCGCTCGCCATGGCCGCTGGCTTCTCCTGTGATCTCCCTGTCCCCGAGGTGCTGCTCGATCTCCATCAGCGGCGCATCCGCTGGCGGGTGCTGCTGATGCCTCGGCCGGGATCCGCGCCGCTGGTGCTCATCGAAAAGCGCGGCAAGGGTGGGCGGCTGCTGCATCGCCAGCTTGCCCTCTGGCCTCGCGGGCGGCGAACTCCGGGGTTGCCATCTGCTCGATCCACTGCAGGCTCAGCCGCTCGATCTGATCGAACAGGGCCTGGTTGCGCTGGATCTGCGCCATCAACCGATCGGCGCTGGCTTCCTCGACCGGCGGCTGCCCGGCACCTGCAACGGTCGCCGGCCGCCCTCCTGGCACTGCGCCCACGCACCAGCTGCAGATCCGCCGGATTCAGGACGCTTTGGGCACCCCGCAAGCGATCGCGTGACCTACAACGGCTGGGCCAACTGGGAGACGTGGAACGTGCCTCTATGGCTTCAGAACGAAGAACAGGTGCTCCAGGGCCAGGTCGATGCGTGCGGCACCCACCAGCACCACACCCCGGCCCCGTTCGGCCATCATCTGCAGGACCACGGCGCGGGCCTGGTCCGCCGCTGCCAGGGTGGTGGAATCAGGCGGCATCGCGCAGATCTTCCCAGAGGTTGGTGTGATTCAGCAGGACATCCTTCATGCCCTCGCGGACTGCGGGGGAATTGAGCGCCTGGCTGCTCATCGCCTGGTGGGCATCGAGGGCGCTGATGATCGCGTCCATCAGCTCGGTGCCCAGATCGGGAGAGGTGGCGAACTGCTCCTTGCTGTTGGCGGCGGCCTGCTGGCGGAGGGTGGTTGACTCCATCAACTTGCCGCGGATCACGGTGCAGACGTAAGGCACCTTGTCGGTGTCGCTGAGCTCGCCGGAAAAGAGCTCGTTGAGCTTGGCGATGATCTCCGCCAGCTGGATCTTGTCCTTGGCCTGCACGGCGCCGCCGCCGGGATTCAGGCCCGGGATGGGGATGGCCTCGCCCTGGTTGAGATCAAGCTTGCGGCGGCCGAGATCACGCAGGTGGTAGTGGGTGAGCACCACCTTGGAGAGATCCACCGTGTTGATTTCGCGCTCGAATTCCAGCAGGGGGAGCAGGGCCTTGTAGAACAGCGCACGCTTCTCCAGGCCAGTGTTGGCGTAATCGAAGATCTGCGAGAGGAAGGTGTAGAAGCGCACGTAGGTGCCCATGTCGCTGCGGAACAGGGTGAGGGCGTCGAGTTCCTCCTTGGCCCGCTTCAGAGCATCGCCATCGTTGCTCTCCTCGGCCTGGCGGTAGGCGAGGCGTGCCTGCTGGTGCAGGGTCATCAGGCGCTGGGCCACGGGCTCGATCGCGGCCATCAACTGGCTCTGGCGGGCTTTGTCGCTGTGGTTGGCGTCGAGCAGCACCTTCACCACCCGGTCGATCTCGAACTCGTCGTAGTGGCACTGGGCATCCAGCTTGGTCTTGAGATCGAGGATCAGGTTGGGATCGGTGGACTCGGCCAGCTCAGCGGTGGCGTAGTAGGTCTTGAAGGCCGCCAGGATGTCGGCGGGATCGTTGATGAAATCGACCACATAGGTGGTGTCTTTGCCGGGATGGCAACGGTTGAGGCGCGAGAGGGTCTGCACCGCCTGGATGCCATCGAGGCGGCGGTCGACGTACATGCCACAGAGCAGGGGCTGATCGAAGCCGGTCTGAAACTTGTTGGCCACCAGCAGAATCTGATAGTCGCTTCCCTTGAACGCTTCGCGGATGTCGCCCTTGAGGGTGGGGTTGAGCGTGGTGCTCCGTTCGGTGAAGCCATCGGGGCCGAGCTCCGGATCGCTCACCTCACCGCTGAAGGCCACGAGGGTGCCAAGCGGGTAGCCCTTGGCGGCGATGTACTTGTCGATCTCCAGCTTCCAGCGCACCGCCTCCTTGCGGGAGCCCGCCACCACCATCGCCTTGGCCTTGCCATCGAGCAGCGGCCAGAGGTGCCGGCGGAAGTGCTCCACCACGATCTGCACCTTCTGGGCGATGTTGTGGGGGTGGAGCTTTACCCAGCCCATCAGCTTCTTGAGGGCGGCGTTGCGTTCCACCTCCTCACTGGAGAGGGTCTGGCCTTGCTGGGCGAGCTGGAAGGCGAGTTTGTAGGAGGTGTAGTTCTTCAGCACATCGAGGATGAAGCCCTCCTCGATCGCCTGGCGCATCGAATACACATGGAAGGGTGCCGGCAAGTTGCCGGGTCCGGCCGGCTCTGCGGGGTTGGGCCGGCGGCCGAACAGCTCCATCGTCTTGGCCTTGGGCGTGGCGGTGAAGGCCACATAGGTGATGCCGCCGCTTTCGGTACGGGCGCCCGCGGCCCGCGCGGTCATCTCAGCGGCGAGCACGTCATCCATCGTCACCTCGCCCCCATCGGCGAGCTCCGCCAGTTCGGCGGCGGAGAGCACCTTGCGCAGCTTGAGGGCGGCGTCGCCGGTCTGGGAGCTGTGGGCCTCATCGGCGATCACCGCGAAGCGCTTGCCGCTGGTGGCGGTGAGCTCCTGCATCTTCTTGATCAGGGCCGGGAAGGTCTGGATGGTGCAGACCACGATCTTCTTGTCGCCGGAGAGCGCCTCGGCGAGCTGGTCGCTCTTGATGCCCTTCTCGGTGGTGATCGAGGCCACCACACCCTTGCGCCGCTCGAAGTTTTCGAGGGTTTCCTGCAGCTGGCTGTCGATCACGCTGCGGTCGCTCACCACCAGCACCGTGTCGAAGAGCTTGCGGTCGTTCTCGTCGTGCAGATCGGCGATCAGGTGGGAGCTCCAGCCGATCGAGGCGGTTTTGCCGGAGCCGGCCGAGTGCTGAATCAGATAGCGCCAGCCGGGCCCTTCCTCCAGCACCGCCTGCAGCAGCATCCGGGTGACGGCCAGCTGGTGGTAACGGGGAAAGACCAGGCGGCGGATCTGCTTCTTCCTGTCGCGCTCGGCGATGCAGTAGCGGCCAAGGATCTCCAGCCAGCTGTGGCGCTCCCACACCTCCTCCCAGAGGTAGGCGGTGCGATGGCCTTCCATCACCGGGTTGCCGGCACCGCAGTTGGGACCACCGGGATCGCTACCGCGGTTGAAGGGCAGGAACTGGGTGCGAGTTCCCTCCAGGCAGGTGGTCATCTGCACCTCGCGGTTGCTGACCGCAAAGTGCACCAGGGCGCCGCTGGGGAAGGAGAGGAGCGGTTCGGGGGCCTGGCCGGCGGATCTGGGATTGCGGTCGCTTTTGTATTGCCACACCGCATCGGCGACGCTCTGGGTGTTGTCGGTCTTGAGCTCGACCGTGGAGACGGGGATGCCGTTGAGGAAGAGAACAAGATCGAGGCAGTTCTCGTTGCGGGTGGAATAGCGCACCTGGCGCACCACCCGCAGACGGTTGGCGTTGTAGCGGGCCAGGATCGCCGGGTTGAGCCCGAAGGCCGGCTTGAACTCCGCGAGCCTGAGGGCCTTGGGCAGGCCAAGCACCTCCACCCCGTGGCGCAGAAGATCGAGAGTGCCAACTTGATCGAGCTGCTGACGCACCCGTTGCAGCAGGGTCGCTTCCGCCTTGCTGCCGTGATTCTTCTGCAGTACCTCCCACGCCTCCGGCTGGGCTTCCTGCACCCAGGCGATCAGGTCCGGCGGGTAGAGGGCGACCTCGCGGCTGTAGGCAGCAGCGCTGCCTTCCTCGTAGAGCCAGCCATGGACGCCGAGGTGCTCGCAGATCTCGCGCTCGAAGGAGCTCTCGTGGTGGAGACTCATGGGCTGGGCGGCTGCGCCAACACCGGGCTACCTGGGCAGGCTAAGTGGAGAGACCCCACCAAAGCTGGCACTGATGCAGAGACTGCATAGCCGAGCCGGGGGACTGGCCGGGATTCAGAGTGGCTCGCGTTCACTCTGCTCCTGAGAGGCCCGCTCGGGCAGAGCGTCATCGCTCACAGCCGGGCCATTGCAAAAGAAGGCTTGCCAACACTGATCGACCGCAGCATTCACCACCTGTCCTGCGGACGTGGAAGGCGGCCAATCTGGCGTCAAATCGTGTTCGCGATCTGGACTATTCATGTTGGGAACACCCATGGCGAACGCTTCAAGGCAAAACCAACCGCTCTACCGAGCACAAGCTGCAGAATGCCGGTGCTCCAATCGATCCCTTTTTCGGGCACTGGACGGAAGAAGCTGAAGACGCTTAGCAAGGCCGCAAACCCGGAGGTGGCGGCGATCATCCAAACTGCCGCACGCTCAATATGGTGTCTTTGTGCACGGTCAGCAGGGTGCTCAACAGTGCGCACCTCAACGCCACGTGTTGTTTCAAGCTTGAGATCAAAGTCTTTGTTCAGCGCTGCCATCAGATACTCACCAAGGTCTCCGTCTGGTCCCCTTGGGCGAACTGGAGTCGCGCTCCGTCTTTCTGCCGTTCTTTGGTGAGCATGTAGAGAGCCAGAGCGCGACGGAATACATCTGTCTTCGTCAGACCCTCCTCAAGAGCGAGGGCCTCCAGGCGATCGTTGAGCTGCTCGGGGATGCGGACCTCAAGACGGGTGGCAGCCATGGTGCGACCAGTGACGTTTACGGAGATTTTACGGCAATCGACCGGCTCAGGTCGTGCATTAGGGCCTGGAGCGCCTGGTCCTCCTGGAGCTTGTTGGCCAGCATCAGCCGCCGGAGCACCGAGAGCAGTTCGGCGTCGATCAGCTCCGGGGCGTGCAGGTTGGCAGCTGAGAGCCTGGCGCGAGCCGAACCGGCCACCAGCAGGCCATCCACCAGCGCCGAGGCGTCGATCACCAGCATCAGCGCTCGGCGCGACTGTCGGCCAGGGCCTCCAGGATGCTGGCCCGCTCGATCGGCAGCGAGGGCAAGGCGTTGAGCAGGTCGGCATTGTCGGCCCGTCGGGAGGCTTCGGTGAGCTCCTGGAGGGCAAAGGTGCTCAGGGGCAGGCCGGCGCGGGCCGCCAGCTTCTCCAGCCGTGCCGCCACTTCATCGGGCACGTGGCGGATGTAGAGAGTGCGCATCGATGGGCCTGCTTGCTTGCTGCTAGCAGGCTAGGCGGTTTCGAATGTGGCGTCCTGCGTGTTGCGCAACGCGCTACGATAAACCGGTGATCCAGTCGATCCGCCACAAGGGGCTGCGGCGCTTCTGTGCCACAGGCAGCACGGCCGGCATTCAGGCAGCGCATTCCCGCAAGCTGCGGCTGCAGCTGGCGGCCCTGGACACTGCCACCACCATCGCCGATATGGACATCCCCGGATTCCGTCTGCATCCCCTGATCGGCGCCGATCGAGGTCGCTGGTCGATCTGGGTGAATGGCAACTGGCGACTCACTTTTGAGTTCCGCGACGGCAATGTCTACGTTCTGGATTACGAGGACTACCACTGATGACCGCAACAAGGCCGATGCATAACCCACCCCACCCAGGTGAGTTCATTCGTGACATCTATCTCAGTGAACTGCACGTGAGTGTGCGTGATGTTGCCGCCAAACTGCAGGTGGCGCCGTCCACGTTGAACCGGATTTTGCAGGGGCGCAGCCGTGTCACGCCCGAGATGGCCTTGCGTCTCTCGCGCTGCCTGGGGCGATCCGCTGAGAGCTGGCTGGCGATGCAGGATGCCTACGACCTCTGGCACGCCCGCCAGCAGCTGGATCTTTCAGGCATCACGTCTGTTGTGGCTGCTGGTCGATAACGGGCATGGATTGCAGTGGCTGAATACTGAATAGGGGTAGATGATTCCCGGAGGGCTCCGCTGAGATATTAATGCAAGACGCTGCTGATCAGAGTTTGATAGGGCATGCCCTCCTGCAGAGCCCGGGTGCGCAGGGCCTGGAGGTCGACGCTGGAGAGGCGGATGTTGATGCGCTGATCCTTCAAACCTGTAGCCCGGGCAGAAGCTCGGAGCCCATCCAGCAGCTCGGGTGACGCCACAGAGCGCATGGATCCTGTCTCAACGTCGTCGAGGAGTTGCTGCTCCTCAGGGTCGAGATGGTGCGAGGCTGTCATGATCACGAATCAGCAAGAACCTGGCGTGTGGCCTTGCGGCTGGGAATGATGGTCTTGAGAAACAAGCCGCCATCTGTTTCCACAAAAGGAACGAGGTAGGCATAGGCATTCAGGCAGACCACCAGGATGCGTTGGCCGGGATAGCGGCTTGGGTTGGGATGCTCCAGCCCATCGAGCAACCCGTCGGCTTCGACGGCGGCGACAACGGCCTCAAAGCAGAAACCCCGTTCAGCCATGAGCAGGGCGTTCTTGGCATGGCTCCAGACGAATGGGTCTATATTTCGAGCTTAGCGATGCCGTTTGCCTGATGCCATCGCACCTCGATCACCTGCACGATGCGGGTGGTGATCTCAGCGAAGCGCCTGCCGCGGGGTTTGCCGCCGGGCAGGACGGTCTTGATATCCTTAGCGATGATGCTCGTGGAGCATTAGGCACGGGTACCATGTTCAGCCCATCGCTCTGGCCTGTGACGGCTGCGGTGATCAAGCACCCATGACCCTTCGAGCCATCAGGGCTAGAATCAATTCATGACAAACATCAGTCTGCAAGAACTGGCCAACGATCCGAATGGTTTGCTTGATCGCTTGGAGGCTGGCGAACCGTTACTGGTTGTACGGGAGGGACGTGCAGTTGCTGAGCTAAGGCCGATCACGCAACCCCGATCCGCCTCGCGTCCCTACGGTCTTGCCGCTGCTGCATTCCGTGTTCCAGAGGACTTCGACTCCCCACTTCCTGACAGTATCCTGCAGGATTTTGAGGTGTAATGAGGCTACTATTGGACACACACGTGTTCCTTTAGCGGCGTTGACTCAAGCTCTCGTTGATGACGGTCGATCGTGCCTTCTCCTCGTATGCAGTGCAGCTCATCGCGGATTCTTGAGCAGAGAGCCTGAATCTTTGCCTGGGGTGGTGTTCAGGCGGCATCAGCCTCCGGCACCAGCCCACGCACATCGATCTGGCCGGTGACGGCGGCGGAGATCAGGGCGGAGCGGCAAGCACCCAGCCCAGACACCCTAGAGTTCACCCATGAGCAATCTCCAAGCCCTCGAAGCTGCTGTGGAGCAGCTGGATTCCGGCGAACGCGCTCAGTTCCGTGCATGGTTCGAGCGCTTCGACGCTGCCGATTGGGATCAACAGCTGGAGCAGGATGTCGAGACGGGTGCGCTGGATTGGTTGGCCGAGGAAGCCATGGCTGATCTGGCTGCCGGTCGGTGCCGCGAGCGATGACGCATCAGGCCAGCCCACGGTTTTGGCGCTGCTACGGCGGTTTGCCAGCAACCGTGCAGGCTCAGGCTGATCGTGCCTATCTGCAGCTCCGGGATGATCCTCGCCACCCCTCCCTGCACCTCAAGCGGATCGGGCGGTTCTGGTCGGTGAGAGTCGGATTGCGCCACAGGGCCCTCGCGATCGAGGCCGAGCAAGGCACTCTGCTCTGGGTCTGGATTGGCACCCATTCGGAGTATGACCAGTTGCTTCAACGTGCGTGACTGGGTAAGCGGCGCTACGAATACCGCGGGGGTGCTGCTCATGCGGCCTCGGCCTCAGGCACCAGGCCGCGCACATCGATCTGGCCGGTTACGGCGGCGGAGATCAAGGCGGAGCGGCGTTCTTGAAGCAAATGAATCTGTTGATTGGACATGTCCAACAGCGAATCAACCTCACCGGTAACGTTCTCGATATGACCAACTATCACGAATTGCTCGTCTAGACTTGGTAAGGGTACTCGCAGAGATCGAATTATGTCTTGATTGATGTTTGGCTGTCCTCCGCCAGTTGCCACGGACAGTAGGTGCTCCCTGGCAGCCAGGATGAATCCAAGAAGGTATTTGCCAAGGATGAGCCTTGACGGTGGTAGCACGCAGCAAGCCTGATTGACTGTTGCCTCAAAATCAAGGACAGATGCCTTCCCTATTGTTGCTCCATACATGGCAACGGCAACTGAGCCGGCGGGGTAGAGCTTGAGTGTTGTGTGCTCAGCCATGGCTTTCTCGGTTATTCGATTTTGACATGCACACAGCAATGAGTCGTTTAGGTCGCCCGTAACAACCCAGGGGATGGCTCCATCCTCGTAGAACTCGATGGTGTCGCTTTTTGGCGTAGTTCCGCTACCAATGCCATTCAGTAGTTGGGATGTTTTCCACACAGCCCAATGCTCCGGCACCTCCCCAAGCCACTCCACCCCCGAATCCTTCATCGGCGCATCTGGATTCAGCCCCTTGGTCACGGCATGGGAGATCACGGCCTGGCGCTTTTCCTGAAGCAGCTCGATCAGGCGCTGCTGCTCGGCGATCAGGGCGTCGATCTTGGCGGTTTCGCGGTCGAGGAAGGTAGCAATTAAGCCTTGTTCGCCGTTCCCCGGAAGTGCAATAACCAGCTTTGTAAAGCCAGAGTTGGGTATGTGCGTTTGATTGACGCCATCATCAAACCAGAGAAGGCCAGGATTGCGATTGACAAGCCAGAAAAGTAAACGAGGTGTGACGTTGACCGGTATTAGCCGGCAAACCCGTTGGTTGACCGCATATATTTGATCTTCTTCAACAAAGAATGCTTTCCCTAGGGCGCGGCCATTGGGGAGATCGCTCATAACTGCGAGGACGTCATTGCGAAGCGCCGGAGACAGGTTTTCACGGCAGTTCTTTACGGTCTTGCCCTCAGTCGAAATGAAACGCGAGTTGACACAGATAAATTCTCCATCGTCGTCGATAAATGGTTCGTGTGCCTTCCCTGATTCAAATTTGCATATTCTACCGAGCTTGGTGACCTCCCAATGCTCCGGCACCTCCCCCAGCCACTCCACGCCGCTGGGCTTGTAGGCCGGGTAACGGGGGAAGCTCATGCTCGCTCACTCCAATAGCCCGGTTGCCGATGCAGGTGCATGACAGCCAGAATCAGAACCGTTGATGGGGTGGCGTCAAACGAGTCGATCACCCCATAGGGGAACCTATGGATCAAGCAGCGGCATACCGCGTCATTCAGCAGGGGCCACAGGCGCGGATTCCCTTTGATCCGTTCAACTGCGGCGGAACCCTCAATCGCCAATGGATTGCCAAGGCTTGGCTCGTTGTCTTCATCATGGTTGCTGGCAAGATTCAGCTCTGCCTGAGCGTCGGGGTGGAAGACCATCTGCATCAGCTCAATTGTCGCCAGATCTCAACAAGTACATCATCGCTCGCAACGGGCTGGACGGAGCCAGTCGTGATGTCGTGCAGCCGCTTGGTGGCCAGATCAGCCCACGTCTGATCAACCTCAGGCACCGTTGGATTGAGGGAGCGCAGGATGCCATCAGCAAGATGCGCACGTTCCTCGTCGGGTAACGATCGAATCTCCTGGATCAGATCGTTGGTTTTCACGGTTGATCGTGAGTCGGTTCTGTTGCACCAAGTTTAGCCCCTGCTCCAATTGCTGCGGGGATGCGCCGTGGCTCAAGCTGCCCAGCTCCTGGCAGGGCCAAGACAGAGCCCTCAATGCCTGCGAGCCCGATCATCCTCCGAATGAATGTCAGACAAGCTGTCGTGAGAGTGTCGACGTCTGACCTGCCGCCCTGCCTCCTCGATCGCCATGATGTGCTGGGAGCTGTTCTGCGGCGATGTCTTGAAGAGATCCGCCATCTGGCCCGGCGGACTGTGCCTTGCAGATACAGACACGGTAAACTGGAAGGAGCAATCAAGTGCAGCGTTCCAAGAGGTCACCCTATGAAAACAGTCAAATATGTGCACTGGCAGGACGGTGATGCCTGGCTTGGTTACCTTGAGGACTATCCGGATTACTGGACGCAGGCTGACACCCTTGCAGAGTTGATCGAGCATCTCAGGGATCTCTACACTGATCTCTCAGGTGGTCATGTTCCAGGTGCCCGCAAAGTCGGAGAACTGGTCATGCCATGAAGCGGGCCGAACTGATCAGAACGATCGAACAAGGTGGCTGCGTGCTGATCCGGCATGGAGGCAAGCATGACTGATATCGCAATCCCACCACCGGCGTCTCCCAGCCGGTTTCAAGACATCGCGAGATCAAGGAACTCTTGGCCCGTCGCATCATTCGTCTTCTACTGGAGCCATTGAGCGATTAACGTTCTGGCCACGATCGCCAGATTCCTGCAACAGAGCGCGACCCTGAGCTTTGAACGCCTCAGGGTTCCACGGCACTGGATCACCGCTGTCCAGCCCGTCCTGGATAGCTTGACGCAACTCCTGAAGCTGGCGTGCTCCCTGGTGATCCTGTCGCTCCATCAGGGACCGGCACCCTCCTCGCAGGCCAGCAACCGCCGCAGGGTCGCCCCCACGCCGCTGCAATCATGGCCCGCCAGCCTCCCCAGCTGCCCGAGCACCAACCGCTCATCCAGGCTGAACAGCTTGAACCGCACGCAGCAGGCCTGATTCAGTCCGGCAGCGGCAACATCCTGAATCTGCCAATCCAGCGGCCAGCAGGAACGCCGGGCCGTGGTGATCATCGCCAGCAGCAGATGGGCCGAGCCGCGCTGGAACTCAGGATCCGAGAGCACCACGGCGGGCCGCCGCCGTTGCACCGCACGATCGGTGAACGGGAAGGGCACCCGCACCACCGCAAAGGGCTCAAAGATCGGCAAAGGCTTCCTCGTCCTCCGGCGAGGCCCACTCCTCCAGCCCTGCCTCCACACCCCGCAGATCGGTGAGATCCAGAGGGCTCACCAGCCGCACCCGCACACCGCCATCGTCCAGATCCCAGCGCAGCTGATCGCCCTGGCGCAGGTTGAGGGCGTCGCGGATCGCCTTGGGGATCGTCACCTGGCCCTTGGCCGTGATCGTGGCGAGTTCGGTGTCCATGGCATCACCCCAGCGAAACTGGCCGATCCTGGCGGTCTGACGATCTTACTGCCTTACCTCCTTGCTGGATGTCGCAGCGGTCAAGGTCCTCGCGCAACAGGGCCTCCTGCTCCATCTCCAGGGCGCGCGCCACATCAAGACCTTCCGCCGGCGGGCAGGCCGCATCGTGTCGGAACACCGGCAGGCCCTCGGCGTCGATCTCCAGCGCGTCAGCCCCCATCGCTCTCCTCAGCGGGCAGCTCATCCCCGAGGGCATCCGGGTAGCGGGTGGGGGCATAGAGCTTGTCGAGCACCCGGGCCTGGCACTGCCAACGCTCGGCCGGCTCAGGCGCCAGCTCCCGCAGCAATGCGGTGATCGAATGACTGCGCAGGTCGCGGTCGTCGGCAGCCAGCAGGGCCTTGATCGCCTTCTCGCCCACCTGCTGCGCCTGAAAACAGGCCTGAGCTGCCTGGCCGGCAGCCTGCAGCACCTGGGCGGCCCGCAGATCATCCTGGGCTTGCTCCAGCCACAACCGGGCCCGGTGGCGCGCGCTTTCCTGGCTCATGGAAACCGGCACCCCGGCAGCAATGGGATGGCTTCGGCCTTCACGGAGCGCCAGAAGGGGGCATCGCCGTGCTTCTGCAGCAGCGCCGGGCTGGCCACCAGCGGTTGCACGGGCAGCTGGCAGCGTTGCAGGGCCTCGAGCACGGCGTCGTAGGCGTCGAGCAGGCGCATCTCGGCCAGGCCCATCACCAGAAGATCCACATCCGAGCGGCGGCTGGCGCTGCCCCTCGCCCAGCTGCCGAACAGCCAGAGACCCTCGGGGTGATGGCGCGTCACCAGCTCCTCCAGGGCCGGCACCAGTTCGGTGCGCAGGGCCCTGGGCAGGTTTGCCGCCAGGAGGCTGCCGAGGACCGGCGCTTCAGCCGGCATCACGTACCTCCGGTGGACGCTCCAGCTCAGCGCCCGTAAGGATGCGGAGTTCGCCGTCGATCTGCACCGCAACCCCGGTGCCGGTCTGACGGGCCAGCTCTCGGGCCCGCTGGCCGGCACGCAGCAGGGCCGCTGAAACCCGATCGAGGTCGGGGTCGTTGAGGTGGCTGGTAAAACCCAGACTCATCGGTTTCTCCCCTCGGCCAGTAGCACCGGTTGGTTGCCACCATTATCGATCAGCTGCCAGGCATCCACGATGGGCTGGTAGAGGGTGGCGAAATGTCTCAGGCCACTGGCGAAGCGCCGACGGATCACATCAGGGGGAATCGAATGACCTCCCTGAGCCACCCGCTCGGCGACCCGGCGAATGGCAGCCTCCTCGTGGGAGAGCTTTAGAAAAATCAGCTTGACGCTATAGCCATCAGCCTGCCATTGATGGATTCTCTGGACATACCCCTTCCCCGCCAGTGTGGTTTCAAAGGCAAAGCTGATCCCAGCTGCTGCGCAGCGATCGATCTCCTCCAGCATCAGCCGCCCCGCTCGCCGGGCAACAAGCTCCGGCGCGAAGGGCGAGAGGCCAGCCGCGATCAGATCGGCATTGATGAAGGCGGTGATACCAACCTCCAATGGCAGATACTCCCGGGCAAATGTGGTTTTGCCAGTGCCATTTGGCCCGGCGATGATGATGATCCGCTTCTCAATGTTCAGCTGCTCAGCCACTCAACCCCCCGATCATCTCCAGGATCCGATCCGTCACCTGCTTCAGCTCAGCATCAATCACCTCCAGCGGCCTGGGTGGCGTGAACACGTAGAAATGCCGATTGAAGGGGATCTCATAGCCCACCTTCGTTTTCTCGTGGACGATCCAGGCATCGCTCACATGGGGCAATACCTCCCGCTCGAAATAGGTCTGAACGTCCTCTGAGAGCGGCACATTCTCCGTGTCCCGCAGGCTGGAATCAGCCTGGGGTTGGCCCTTGGCCTTGCCGCGCTGGCCGAGCACCACGTTCCCAGCCTCATCGCGCAGCGGGCGCTCCACCGTGATCGTGTGGTAGCCGAAGTCTTCGTTGCGGAAGATCTTGCTGATCGGCTTGCCATCTTTTCGGCCTCCTCGAAATTGCCGAAGAGGCGAGTGATCTCCTCAATGTGCTCGGGGCTCAGCTCCTTGCGCTTGCTGCCGAGGCTCTTGCGCATCTTCTGCCAGAAGCTGCTGGCATCAATGAGCTGAACCTTGCCCTTGCGTTCCTCGGGCTTGCGGTTGCTGAGGATCCAGATGTAGGTGCTGATGCCCGTGTTGTAGAACATGTCGGTGGGCAGGCCGATGATCGCCTCCACCAGATCGTTCTCCAGCAGGTAGCGGCGGATCTCGCTCTCCCCCGAGCCCGCGCCGCCGGTGAACAGGGGCGAGCCATTGAGCACGATGCCGATGCGGCTGCCACCATCCTTGGCCGGGCGCATCTTGCTGATCAGGTGGAGCAGGAAGAGCAGCGAGCCATCGCTCACCCGCGGCAGCCCCGGCCCGAAGCGGCCCGCATAGCCGAGCTGCTCGGCTTCCTTGCGGATGAACTTCTCGATCTTCTTCCACTCCACCCCAAACGGTGGGTTGGAGAGCATGTAATCGAAGCACAATTGCAGCAGCCCGTCATCGCTCAGGGTGTTGCCGAACACGATATTTTTGATATCCTGCCCCTTGATCAGCATGTCGGCCTTGCAGATCGCGTAGCTCTCCGGGTTGAGCTCCTGGCCGTACATCACCAGCCGGGCCAGGGGATTGTGGGCCACCACGTGCTCCTCCCCCACGCTCAGCATGCCGCCGGTGCCGGCGGTGGGGTCGTAGAGGCTGCGCACCACCCCGGGTTTGCTGAGGGCGTCGCTGTCTTCGATGAAGATCAGGTTCACCATCAGCCGGATCACCTCGCGGGGGGTGAAGTGCTCGCCGGCGGTTTCGTTGGAGAGTTCCGCGAACTTGCGGATCAGCTCCTCGAACACCAGCCCCATCTCGGCGTTGCTCACAGTCTGCGGATGCAGATCGATCTGGGCGAAGCGCTTGCTCACCATGTAGAGCAGCCCGGCCTTCTCCAGCCGGTCGATCTGCAGGTAGAACTCAAAGCTCTCGAAGATGTCGCGCACCTCCGGGGTGAACGCCTGGATATAGGCGCGCAGGTTTTCGCCGATGTTGTCCTGATCGCCCATCAGCCGCTTCATGCTCAGCGCTGAGGTGTTGCAGAACGCCTGGCCTGCCACCCGCAGCAGGAACGGCTCAGGGTCGAGCCCCTGGCCCTCGCGCAGTGTCTTCTCCGCCAGCACCTCCTCCTTGGTGGGCTCCAGCACGCAGTCGAGCCGCCGCAGCACGGTGAAGGGCAGGATCACCTTGCCGTAGTCGCTCTGCTTGTAGTCGCCGCGCAGCAGGTCGGCCACGCTCCAGATGAAGGCCGAGAGGTTCTGCTTGCCGGTGGGCTGCAGGCCGGGATCCAGCGATGGGGTTGGCGTGGTGCTTCTGGCTGCCTGGCGGGTTGTCGGCCTCGGAGTTGCGCCCTCCGCTTCGGGCAGGCTCACCGATCCACCTCGGCCACGGCCTGCAACCACCGTGCCTGCCGTGAGCAGCGCCGTTTTCACGGCCTCGTAGGTGGCTTCGTCCCAGCCGAGCAGCTCGCGCAACCTGCCGTTTCCGGCGGAACCACCCAGGGCCTGCAGGGCCCCCTGGAATTCCTCGATCTGCTCAGCGCTGGGATCCTGGTTCATGAGCGCAGTCGGGTGGGGCCAGCCTGAGAACTCCAAGGTTGCGGATGGCCGGCGTCTTGTCTTCTCGACAGCTCACTTTGGAGGCTGAAGGAAGTCAACCGTACGGGGTTGCCAAGAAAGACGAGGACCAGCCTCCTGGTTTTGGGGAAGCCGCTCCGCCGGCCCTCTCCAGTCTGGGGCCCGCCTGGGGGCAGGCCCCGGCCCGGCGAGGTCCTTTCGCGGCGCCGCGCTTGGCGCCGATCGTCATGGTTCTGCTTTCCGCTCGCGGTGCTGCCGCCGCCACGGGGGTGGCCCGCGCGTTGTTCTGCCGGCCTGAGGAGGATCCGTTCTTATCGCTCGAATCCACGTTGCGCACGATCGAGGGGATGTTGCGGCGGGGGCAGGGGTTGCCGCTACGGCGCAGCTGGATGGAGCAGCCCTATGGAGAAGAGGAGGTCACCTTGCTGGAGGAGGAGGTGCTGCCGGTGATTCAGCAGTGCCTGGCGCGGGTGGAGGAGCTGGATCAGCGGCTGGTGGCGCAGCGGGAGCGGCAGGAGGGCTGAGGGCTGCCACCAGCTCCCGGGTTCCGCAGGGGCCGCGTGCCGGCGGCCCTTCCCAGGCTGCGGCCCTCGCGCCAGGGCTGCGCGAGCTGGCCGCCACCGGCTGCTGCTCCCCTACAAGGCACCCCCGGCGGGGGCTCTGGGCCAGCCCTGGCGCCGGGTCGCCGGCTGGGGCGGGGTAGCGCCCCTCCGAGTGGTGTAACTCAGGAGGTCCTGTGACCCTCTTCGGAGGGTGAACAGGTGCAGCCAGGGGATGACTGCCTGGAAGCTGACTGTGCAGCTCCGTTCATCCACTATGAACCCTGATCGCTGAATTGGCAACTCAGCGATCGAGGTGTTCTGTGTAGATCGAGGGAGGAGCTGGTGCGGTTCAGCTGATGGGTTCGTCTGGCTGGGCAGACAGATCACCATCGGTGAGCTCCAGGGCCTCTTCTGGTTCCGGGATTTTGGCCATGGTGGCCTCCGAGAAGAAGCGGCGGCGCTCCAGCTGCCATTCCTCCTGCTGCTCCAGCAGCTGGCTGCCCACCAGCCGGGTGATGGCGGCGTCGTTGGGGAAGATGCCGACCACGTTGGTGCGCCGCTTGATCTCCTTGTTCAGGCGCTCAAGCGGGTTGGTGCTCCAGATCTTGCGCCAGTGTTCCTGCGGGAAGTGCAGGAACGCCAGCACGTCGTCTCGGGCGGCCTCCATCACGGGCACGGCGGTGGGGAACTGCTTGCGCAGCATCTCGGTGACCCGCTGCCAGTGGGCACGCACCTGGTCGGGGGCCTGGATCACGAACACCGCTTTCATGGCAGCGGCCACCATGTCCTGGCCCGCCTTGGGCACGTGGCTGAGCAGGTTGCGCAGGAAGTGCACCCGGCACCGCTGCCAGGTGCAGCCCTGGAACATCCGCTTGATCGCTGCCGTCAGCCCCAGGTGGGCGTCTGAGATCACCAGCCGCGTGCCAGTGAGGCCGCGCTCCTTGAGCGAGCCCAGGAACTGGCGCCAGAAGCCCTCCGCCTCGCTGTCGCCCACGGCAATGCCGAGCACCTCGCGGTAGCCGAGGTCGTTGATGCCGATGGCCACCACCACAGCCCGCGACACCACCTGCATGTTGCGGCCGAGGCGGCCGTGCAGGTAGGTGGCGTCGAGGTAGACGTAGGGGAAGCGGGCATGGTCCAAAGGCCGCTGCAGAAAGGCTTTCACCTGCTCGTCCAGCCCCTGGCAGATGCGGCTCACCTCCGATTTGGAGATGCCGCTGGCCCCGCCCAGGGCCTCCACCAGGGCGTCGACCTTGCGGGTGGAGATGCCGCCGGTGTAGGCCTCCATCACCACGGCGTAGAGGGCCTTGTCGACCCGCCGGCGCGGCTCGAGCCAGTTGGGGAAGAAGCTGCCCTGCCTGAGTTTTGGGATGGCCAGGGTGAGGTCGCCCACCTGGGTGGTGAGCAGCCGATCCCGGTAGCCGTTGCGGTGGGTGGAGCGCTGATCGGGGCAGCGCTCATGGAGCTGGGCGCCAGTGAGGGCAGAAACCTCAGCCTCCAGCAGGTCCTGGAAGCCCCGGCGCACGATCTCAGGGATCAGGGCGCCAGCGGTGGTTCCCTCCATGAGCTGGCCCAGCTCGGAGGCGCCACTATGGGTGAGGGTCATGGTCTGTGTTCAGTTTGGTGGTAGTGCTCCGAACAGGGTCACAGACCGGCCCACCCATTGCCACAGCACAGATCTGAGGGAGGTGAACCGTCAGCCCCGGCTACGCCGGGGCTGATCCTCCCGAGTTACACCACTCCATGGGACGCCGCTTGGGGCGGTCCTCCGTCCCGCTCGCCATGGCCGCTGGCCTCTCCTCTGATCTCCCTGCCACCCAAGTGCTGCTCGATCTCCAGCAGCGGCGGCTGCGCTGGCGGGTGCTGCTCATGCCCCGGCCGGTGGCCGCTCCCCTGGTGCTTATCGAGAAGCGCGGCAAAGATGGGCGGTTGCTCCATCGCCGGCTTGCCCGCTGGAGTCGGCTGGAGTCCACCACCTTCCTGCACCCACGCCGGCAGGTGGCTGGTGGCCTCATCCCCCGCTGTCTGGTGGAGCGGATCGAGGCGCTGCTGCGGGGTGCTCCCTTGCCCCGCCAGCGGCGGGAGTGGGCCCAGCTCCACGGCTGCCTCGTCCGCTGGTAGGGGGGGCCAGGGGCCCCTTTTGGGCGGGGCTTCTGCCTGCTTTGGCGGCGGCTGGGCGGACTCCTCTGTCACCGGCGCTTCGGTTCCGCCTCAAGGCTCCGCCCAGCCCTCTCCAGTCTGCGCTGGGCAATCCGCCGTGGGAAATGCTGCAGCTTGACCCATGGGAGTTCTTTGCGGCGCGTGTGCCTGCGATAGCCACAGCTGCAAACATGGCAGCGAGAAACAGGCTCATCTCTCAGCTAGAAGCTGACCGCCCTGAATTATTCCGAGAGTTTCAGATCGAAAGGCATGGCGTGGATGGCTCCCAGGCATTCGTTCATGGCCCGGGCCGGTTTCCCTTCACTAGCTTTGGGCGTATCAACCTTGCGCCACTATTTGCTGAACACGCGCTGAACCTGATTTCGGAGAGATCACGGGCTGGATTGATCTTGCCAACAGGGATCGTTACAGACTCTTTCACCCAATACTTCTGTCGGCACATCCTAGAAACCAGGCGAGTTGTAACACTTCGCGATTTCGAAAATCGAGAGGGACTATTTCCAGGCGTTCATAGAAGCTGCAAGTTTTCACTACTGACTCTAGGTGATGGAGTCGATGCGACCGATTATGTCTTCTTCGCCACTGCAACACAGCAACTTGCCGATAATCGGCGCCATTTCGAGCTGAGCGCTGATGAAATTGCTCTTATCAATCCAAACACGCGCACCTGCCCTGTCTTCCGAAGCCAGATGGATGCTGAGCTGACCAGGAAGATCTATGGCCGTGTTCCCGTGCTGATCGACGAAGCGTTAGCAGAGGCAGGTAATCCTTGGGGCATCAAGTTCAATCTGATGTTCATGATGAATACGGACAGCCATCTCTTCTTTGATGAGGATGGCGATGGACGTCTGCCCCTCTACGAAGCCAAGCTGATCCACCACTACGACCACCGCTGGGCAAGCTACGGAGAAGACGGTCCTGGTCGTGATGTCTCTTTTGCTGAAAAGCAAGATTCAGACTTTAAAGTGATGCCCCGCTACTGGTTTTCTATGGCTGAGGTTTCAGAACGCTTGAAACTCAAGAATTGGGATCGTCAATGGCTCATGGGTTGGCGAGTCATCGCCAGGGCAACTGATAAAAGAAGTGTCGTTGGAGGGATTTCTCCACGTGCCGGGGCTGGGAATAGCTGTCAGTTGGTACTGCCATCGTCAAGCATCAACGCGAACTTGGTTGCCGCCTTTATTGGCTCTATCAGCAGCCTTGTGTTTGATTTTGTTGCACGCCAAAAGATCGGGGGCGCAAACTTCAACTTCTTCATATCCATGCAGCTCCCCGTCCTTCCCCCCAGCACTTACAGCCAAGCCGCCATCGACTTCATCCAACCCCGCGTCCTCGAACTCACCTATACAGCCCACGACCTCAAGCCCTGGGCCGAAGACCTTGGCTTCGACGGCCCACCCTTCCACTTCGATCCCGAACGCCGAGCCCTGCTGCGGGCCGAACTCGATGCCTTCTACGCCCACCTCTACGGGCTCACACGCGATGAGCTGCGCTACATCCTCGATCCAGCCGATGTGATGGGCCCCGATTACCCAAGCGAAACCTTCCGCGTGCTCAAGAACAACGAGATCCGCGAGTTCGGCGAGTACCGCACCCAGCGCCTGGTTCTGGAGGCGTGGGATCGGTTGTTTGGGGGTGGTGGGTGATGCGCCCTTCAGAGACCAAGAAACTCATCCACACTCACACCAGCCTGACGCAGGATCGCTCGCAACGTTCCCTCAGGCATATCCCCTGGATGGTTGGGAATGGTGGTGTACCGATGATCCATTGCTCGATACCAGATCTCATGCGAACCTGCAGCCTGGCGATCAAACGCGAAGCCCAGAGACTTGAGGCGCCGAACTACATCACGATAGCGAAAACCTGACAGTCGCCCCATTCAGCTGCCAACCACAAGAGGCATCTCGAAGCGTTCCGCGATCGGCAGTGCTTCAGACGCTTCCCCCCGTTCAGCTCTGGCCTCCAGCAGCCGTCTGGCGACATCTCGGGCGATTTCCAGGGTTTCCGTGACCGTGCGCCCCTGCGCCACCAATCCAGGGATGGCCTCGCTGGTGGCGAGATAGTAGCCCTCAGGCAGGTGTTCCACATGCAGCGGAATCATTTGTTCAGCCATCAGGTCAGCTCCCGTCTAAGCCAATCTTAGGGTCAGTTTTCCTGGACAGCTGCATCCTGCTCAGGCCAGATCCCCGCGGCTGGTGCTGGAGGCGTGGGATCGGTTGTTTGGGGGCGGGTGAGAAGCCTGAGGCGACCTATGCTTTCCCTGATATGACGACCACGGCACCATCAACCTCAGACAGCGTCGCTAGTGAGGGAGATCCTCAGGCGATGGATCAGGCTGCAAACGAACATGCGCCCTCCAGCTTGGTTTCGCTGTCGATCAAGAACTTCGCCAACCTCCAGTCCGTCAATCTTGATTTTGGTGATCTCACCATTCTGGTGGGCCCGCAGGGCGCAGGCAAAAGCCTGGCTTTGCAATGGCTGAAACTGGGGCTTGATGGTCGCCAGATCGTTGAGATCCTCAAACAGTCTGGCTACATCACCGATAAGCCAGATGTTCTTATCGAGCATATCTTTGGTGAGGGGATGGCAACAGCGTGGCATGCGAGCACAAAAGTGCAGGTTGATGGCATCAATATCACTCCAAAATCACTCTAAGGATTAGGTGACGGTGTTGAAAGGTTGTTTTTCATCCCAGCGCATCGTGCGCTCCTCATTTCAGATGGCTGGGCTTTGCCCTTCCAGAAAGTGCCACGGGACCACTCCAGCCGTAGCACGCCTGTTCAGTCAGAATTTGTACGATCGCTTCAGCGGCAAGGATTCAGGGGTCCTCTTCCCTGTGGAGCGGCGGCTCAAGAAAGAGATCAGGGATCAGATTGATGCGGCTGTCTTTCATGGTGGAACGGTTGGCATCCAGGAAGATGCGCAGCACGCCAAGCGCCTGCAATTGGTTCATGGTGCCATGCAACTGCCCTTCATGACCTGGACATCGGGGCAACGCGAATTCACTCCGCTCCTGCTTGGGCTTTACGATCTCCTACCCAGAACAAATCTGCGCAAGCATAAAACCACTGACTGGATCGTGATTGAGGAGCCTGAAATGGGCCTCCATCCCAAAGCCATCACAGCTGTATTACTGCTTGTGCTTGATCTCCTTTGGCGCGGTTATCGCGTGGTCTTGTCCACTCACTCCCCCCATGTGCTCACTATGGTCTGGATGATGCAGCGCCTCAAGGAAGCCCAGGCAGACTACAAGCTCGTTTGCAAGGATTTTGGTGCGGATCCTGGAACGATGAAGGAAGTCGCCAAAGCTGCATTGACAAAGACTTACCGGGTGCATCTCCTCTCCTTTGATGGGTCAGGCAAAGTTTTCTCTACCAACATCTCGTCCTTGGATCCGTTCGATGACGATGAGCGCGTGGCCGAATGGGGAGGATTGACGCAATACTCGTCAGCATTTGCCGACGCAGTGAGCAGTGCTGTGAATGCTGCTGATTCATGAGAACAACTCCTCGACACACGCCTGTTCGCGACGCCTTGGTTGCGCAATCCACAATCAAAGCGCTTGTTCAGGATGGCATGGGAGCCGTCAATGACAAAGATAAAAAGTTCATTGACGCTTCCATTCGTGCTCAGTTCGCCGATAGCCTCGACACTGACGAGGCGTTCAGAGTTGGGCGCGATCAAGAGCCTCGTTGGGATTATCTGCTTGGCCATGAGAACAGAAGCCTCATCGCTGTTGAGCCCTACTCGGCCAAAACCGATGAGATCGATGCCGTTATCAACAAAAGGATGCATTGAGGCAACATCTCTATGACCATCTACAGGATGGACAGCATATTTCCAAGTGGCTATGGGTGGCGTCGCCCAAGGGCTCTAGCCGTCAGGCTTCCGCGTAGCGGTAAAACCAAGAAGGGAGCCTGGGGGGAGGAGACAGCAGGGGCGAACACCGTTGCCGGTGCTGATGTTGGCCGGGTGGTTGCTGTTCCGGTTGGCGGCGCGGCAGCTGAGAGGATCGATGAACCAGGAGCCACCGCGCAGCAGCCTCCAGTCCTTCTGGGCCGTGTCCAGGGCCTCCAGGGCCGGATCCACACCCTCCCAAGGCTGGCCATCACTGGGCCAGCCCTCACCAGTCGGATCAGGGTGCCACTGGTCGCCGCACCACTCGAACAGCTGGCCGTGCAGCTCCGCCAGGCCCCAGCGATTCACCAGGCCAAAGAAGCCCACCGGCACCGGCCGCTGCCTGTAGTCCCCCTTGCGACCAGGGCCGTAGGTGTAACCGCCATCGAAGTTTGCCCAGGAGGCATCGAGCACGTCGCCGAAGTGGAAGGGCGTCGCCGCCCCGGCGCGGCAGGCCGCCTCCCATTGGCCTTCGCTGGGCAGGGCGAGCTGGGGGGCCTCACCTTGGCCCCCCAAGGAGGGCCATGCGTTGTGGAGCCATTGGTTGAGGCGCTGCAGCCACTCCCTGCAGTCAAGCCAGCTCACGCTGTCCACCGGCAAACCCCCTGGCTGGGCAAAGCGCTCCCAGAGGTCGTCTGGCTTGTAGGTCCCAGGAATGAGGCTCAGGTCACGCTCCCGCCTCGGCAGCTTCGCCACCGCACGCCACTGCGCCTGGGTGATCGGGTGGCGCACCATCGCAAAACGCGCCAGTCGCACAGGGCGTTCCGCCTCCACGTTCAAAGGCCGCTGGGTCTGGGGGACCTTGCAGCCATCGCGCTGGTTGGCATACCAATCCCGGCCCTCTTCCGTTTCCGGTGAGCCGATCTGGGCCTCGCCTCCAAGCACCACCACCAGCTCCAGCTGTTGCGGCGCCTCGCCTGCCCACTGCGGCAGTGGCAGCCGCCACACCGGCGGCGTCACCACCTCCGTGCGGATCCGCAGGCCCTCGCCCTCCTGCAGAGCGGTGAGGGTGAGCATTGGCACCCCACGTCCAGGGCCGCTGCCGAGCAAGGGGAGATACGCTTTTGCCGCCAGTTGCAGGCCCCTCGATGCCCCTTGGAGCACCGGTAAGCGCCTGTCGTGCTCCGCCCAGCCTGCCTCGCCTTCCACCAGCAGATTCAGGGCGTCGGCCCGCAGTTGCTCCTCCAGAAACCGTTCAACGCGGCCACGCAAGGCAGAGCCCTCCCCAACCGGCAGCTCCAGTGCCGCCAGCCCCAGCGCCTCCAGTGCCGCACGGCGCAGCTCCGGCGGCTGGGCGCCATCGCGGGCCAGGCCCTCCAGGGCCGTGATCCCCGTTTCCGTGCCGATCAGGCCCAGCACCACCGCGGCTTCCTGCTGCTCCACCCGCCGCTCGCTCTGGTGATCGGGGAGCAGCTCCGCCAACACCCGCGCCAGCCGCCGGCTGGCCACATCCCGTGCCGCACGGCGTTCCGAATGCTCCGGGGCCGCGGCCATCGCCGCCAGCTTGCTGATCGCATCGCGCCGTTCGCTCGCCACCGGCACCCCCAGCTCCCACATCCACTTGCGGGCCCGCTGCAGCGCCAGCCGGTAGCGCTCACCCTTCGGGTCCAAAAAGCCCAGCTGCGCCAGGCGATCGGGCATCTCCTCGGGCATCGCCAGCGCTCGTTTTCCCTGCGCCTCCATCGCCCCATCCCGCAGCGCCAGCAAAAAGCCGCGCATCCGCTCGCGCTCGGCCTCCGGTCGCGGCGTCAGTGCCGCGGCGAACTCCTCCCACACCTCCGGGCCCCGCTCCAGCGCCTGTTCCTCCAGCCGCTCGAACTGCTCCGCCGCCGCCAGGTGATCCGCCAGCGGATCCAGGGGAAAGCGCAGACGGCCGGCCGCGGCGCCGGGCTGGAGCAGCAGCCGCAGTTCGATCAGGTAGCCCAGCAGGGCCTCGGCCTGCTCATCCCTCAACCCCAGGCCCAGCGGTTTGGCAGCCAGCAGGGCGCTGCGGGCCAGAGCATCGCTGAACTCCAGCGGTTGGAACAGCGGCTGCTCCCTCGGCCCCTGGCGGTGGCTGGCCAGGGCCACCACCCGCAGCGCCTTCTGAGCCAGCGCCTCGCTGATCTCCAGCCCCGCGCGGCGGCGCAGAGACGCATCGGCTGGGGTGTCGAGCCGCCGCACGTAGCTGAGCATCAGCTCCGGCACCGATCCGGCCAGCAACCCCTCCTCCCGGTTGGCGATCACGTCGTCGATGAACATCTGCGCCAGCAGCACCGTGATCGGCTTGTCGCCCACGATCCGTTTGAGCTGCGCCTGGGCCGGCATCAGGTCGTCGTCGCTCAGGGCGTCCCCCTGGCCCTTGCGGCGAAGGTAATCGAGGAAAAAGGCCTGCAGCCGTTCCACCGCGATCCGCTGCGGCACGATCCGGCTCAAGGGGCGCTCCTTGAACCCGTCGTCGTCACTGCGGCTGGTCACCACCACCAGCCCCGGCGGCAGGGCCGCCAGCAGGTGCTCCCGGGCGGCGGGCGTGAGCTCCGAGAGGTGATCCACGATCGGGATCAGCCGCTTGGCCGCCAGCAGGGCTTTGATCAGCTCGGGTGGCAGCTCGTCGCCTCCCCCGGCCCCGCCGAGCTGGCTCCCCAGCCAACTGCGCACCCGATCCGCCACGCTCTCCCCTTGGCCGAGAGCCGTTTCGATCAGCACCGGCAACCGCACCACCTCGCCCGGCTGTCCCGCCAGCCACCAGCGGGCGATGGCAAACGCCAGGCTCGTCTTGCCCGCCCCGCCGTCGCCGCTGAGCAGCAGCACCTGGCTGCCCCCTGCCGCCAGCAGGGGCTCCAGATCCTTGGGGCTCAGTAGCCGTGGGCCCTCAGCAGCCAAGGCGCCCGCTGGGGTGAGGCAGACATCCAGGGGCACGTGCACCTGGCGGTTCTGCACGGATGGCAGGCCCAGGAAGGCATCGGTGAGCTGGCCTTGGTGGCGCTCCACCCAGGCCTCCAGATCGGCGGATGAATAGGTGCGAGCGCGGGCTGCTTGGCTTGTGGCCGCGCCGTTGGGTTTGTCTGGTGGGTTGGCCGCCAGCGCCGTGATCCGCTCCGCAAACACGTCCCAGCCGCTGCGGCCGTCCTCCTGATCGCTGCAATCCACCGGAACGCAGCGATCGCTCACGCGGCGGCGAAAGGCGGCAAGGGCCGCTCGCGCATCCGGATCCAGCTCGATCCCTTGGCGCACGTCGGAGACAAAGCCCAGGAAGAACGCATGCAGCGAAAGGCCAGCCTCCACGGCCGCCTCGAACTCCAGCTCCGTAATCGACTTGCCCCCGTGCTCGGGCCTGCAGGTGCCGTAGCGCTCCCCCAGGATCAGGATGTAGTGATCGCTGGCACAGACATCCCGCTGGCAGCTCTCCACCAGGGGCTCCGGCGAGCCGCCGTAGCTGTCGCCATAGGCGTGGTTCTGACGGGTGATCAGCTGCTTGGCTCGCTCCCGCTCTTTCTGCAATCCGAGAAAGGGACTGGAGATATAGAACCTGTGGGCGGACTCCCCTCCCTGGGCACTGCCCTGTGCCGCCATTCGCAGAAGCGATCCACTACCCCTTCATCATCAGCACGGCTGCCCCCGACGGCAAGCTGATTCACCCCCCGGGCTGCTCAGCCCCCTCCTGCCCCGCCAGCCAGAGCAACGCCGAGCACACCGTCTCCGCATGGCAGGGCAGGGGTGCGCACCAGCACAACAGCTCCAGATCCCCCATCCGCGCCCACTGCAGCAAGCGCCTGAGCTCGCGCTCCTGCGGAGAGCCCCGCGCCTGCACCCGACAGACCCTCCAGAATCGTGAGCCGCACGGCGGTGGCCTGAGCAGGCGGCAGGGCAGCCAGCGGATGGCATCGTGCGCTGTGCGAAGGCTTTGAACCCATGACCGGCGCCAACCTTGAGCGCTTCCTGATGGCCCAGGACCAGGGCCATCCCTCGCAGCTCGAGCAGGCCCGTTCGGAACTTCGCTCAGGCCGCAAGGTCAGCCACTGGATATGGTTCGTGTTGCCGCAGCTCCGGGATCTGGGGCGTTCCGAGCTGGCCCGGCGCTATGGCATCGCCGATCTGGAGGAAGCCCGCGCCTACCTGGCTGATCCGCTGCTGAGGGAACGCCTGGAGGACGTCATCGCGGTGATCGCCGACCAGCTGCGCCAGCCTGGTCAATCGCTTCGCTTACTGATGGGCGGAGAACTCGATGCCGCCAAGACCATCAGCTGCCTCACCCTCTATGAAGCAGCGGGGCTGCAGAGCGCCACGGCTCTGCTGGATGAGATCGGACACCGCTGCCGCCGGACCCGTGCCCTGCTGAACCCTCAGCTGGCTTCATCGACCGGGGGCAGCAGCGCCACGACATGCCGGACCCCGTCCTCATCGAGGTAGGTGAGCAGGCCATCGGGACCGAGGCTGGGGCCCGCCTGCGGCAACACGGGACGTGACTCCATCGCTGGGGGGCTCCCTGGAGATCCATCCCATCGGTAGCGCCGTCTGTGGCCGTCGTCAGCCCTGGCATTGTCCCGACCGCGGGCTGGGGGCTGGGCCGTTTGACTCCCCTGATGCAGGTCTTGCATCGTGGAGACCTCTGCCTGGTGCCCATGAGCCGGAGTGAACTGGAGCGCCCGACCTGCAGCGGGCGGAGACCGAGCAGGGGCTGGAGGGAGAGTCGGAGAAGCTGCTGCCGGAAACGTGCCGTTGAGGAAGGGGGCGCCTGAGCGTCGAACTCAGGAGCAATCCGCTGGAAGCGGAAGGGACAATGTCCCGGCAAGGACGCACACGCGTGCAGCTGACCCGCCACGCCGTGGACAAGCTGGCGTGCGCCTCTGGGCGGTGGTGAGGCCTTCATCGACGCCAGCACCGGTGCCCGGGGGCTGGTGATGCAGTGGGAAGGGCGCCATGGATCGTGATCCTGCGGGAAGATGAGAACACGGTCGTCACGACCTACCCCAGTGACGTCCGCACCGTGTCGAGTCGCCGAGGAGGGGGCCGATGGATCTTTCCCAGCATCTGACCGCCCAGCTCAAGGGGATGGAGCGCCTGGTGGACAGTGAGTCAGGCGCGATCCTGTTCCGCCACCCCACCCTGCGCGGTCTGCCCGATCTGGTGGTGGAGGGGGACGGCTACACCCTGGAGTTCATCGGCCCCAGCCTGCTCTGCCTCGACATTCAGGACCCGAGCGGTATGGCGCGGCTTCTGGCGGAGCCGGTGAAGACCCAGTTGCCGATCGCCGTCTGAGTCGGCGGGGCGGAGCGCCCCACTCTGCCGGGCATGGCCTCCACGGCCCGGGCCGCCGTTTCCCTGGAGATGGGGATCGCGAGGCTCTGCCTGGTGCCCTCGGTCGAACCGCTGAGTGGAAGGCAAGGGCCCTCCGCGTCAGCGGCATCACAGTGATGGTTCCCTGTCCACCAGCCCATGCTGAGAACGCTGGCCGCCGCCCACCTGATCGGGCTCACCCTCCTGGCCTCTCCGAGCGCGTTGAGCGGGTCACCGCCGCCAGCTCGGGTCGGAGCCTTTGGGCCGGCTTCCACCAACAGCAAGGAGGTGGTGCAGGCCGCAGAGTTTGCGGTCGCGGAGCAAGAGAAGGTGATCCGAGCGGCGACGGGCGATGCGTCCGTCCGGCTGCGCCTGGTCCGCATCGATGCCGCCGAGCAACAGGTCGTCGCCGGCCTCAACTACCGCCTCCGGTTGACCGTGGCGCTCAACGACGAGCAGAAGCCGGCGCAGGCCGTGGTGTGGTGGCAGGCCTGGCGGGCACCGGATCCCTATCAGCTGACGGCGTGGGCATGGTCCTGAGGGGAAGGCCCATTCGATGCCTCATCTCGCCGATCGTCTGGCTAGCCCAGCAGCTCGCGATGCCTGTTCCCTGGCCCAGGCTTCTGCGCGGGCCCGAACGAGGAGGATCCATCCCCGCCGGCTGAGGGGTTCACCGCGGAGTCCCTCCCATGGCTTCTCTGTCCCGCAAAGCCCGTCTGCAGCGCTCCCCTGGCAGTCGCTGCGAGATCCGGCGTTGGCTGCTTCAGCGCGCCTCCGCGAGCGATGGCCGCAGGTTCTGCAGTCCCTTGAGGAACGTGGGGATGAACTGCTGAACCAGGCGCTCAGGGCTGTCCTCCAACACCCGCTGGAAGGCCAGGACGCGTGATTTCTGCAGGTCGGGGGAGAGCAGCGCCTGGGGCAGACGCTCCAGCAGATACGACGGCCGCTCCCACACAGGCAGGGTGTTGGCGATCTCCACGAGGTTGCCGAGTCGGCGCAGTTCCGCCCCGGCCATGATGTCCATGCCGGCCTCGAAGGCGGCGTGCTCGATCATCGCGTACTTGCGCTTGGCAGCATTCACCCGCACGCGGTGCTCGGCGCTGCGGCTGGCGATGCGGCCCAGCCAGCGGCTGCCCCAGCTCACATGGGCTGCCTCCTCCGGCAGGATCTTCTCGAGGGTGAGGCGGATCCGCTCGTTCTCCTCGCTGGCCGGGGCGGCCCTGAGGGCGGCGATGTGGGCGGAGAACGCCTGGCAGCCTCGCTTCTCAGTGGCGTTGATCGAGGCCAGCACGGCGATCAGGCCGTCCTCGCTCTGCACCTCGTCGCCGCTCTTGTCGAACAGGCGGTTCAGTTCGTTGATGTAGGAGCCACTCTCGGGATTGCCGATCTCCTCACCCATCTCGAACAGCAGGTCGGTGAGCCACGCGGCATGGCGGGCTTCATCGCTGACGTGGTGGGAGAGCTCACGCACCAGCTCCCTCGGTTTACCGTCGAGGGCCTCCATCAGGCTGGTGAGCTCGAGGCAGGAGCGTTGCTCGTTGAAGCGGTAGCTGTTGAGGAAGAGCACCTGCACCCTGCGCTCCTTGACCACGCCATCCATGACCTCCCTCGGCCCGAGGGTGTTCAGGATCTTGCGGGGGTAGGTGACGGCCATGGAGATGCGCGCTTGTGGGCTGCATGGTAGTGACTTCTGCCCTGTCTCCGGGAAGCGGGTGGCGCTGCTCAGTCGGGCAGAAAAGCCAGGGCCACGCCGTTGTTGCAGTAGCGCTTGCCGGTGGGCCGGGGGCCGTCGCTGAACACATGGCCCTGGTGGCCACCGCAGCGCCGGCAGTGGTACTCGGTGCGGGGCACGATCAGCTTGAAATCCCGGCGGGTGGCCACCGCGTCGGCAAGCGGCTGCCAGAAGCTGGGCCAGCCGGTGCCGCTGTCGTACTTGGTGCTGGAGGCGAACAGGGGCAGGCGGCAGCCGCCACACACGAAGGTGCCCTTGCGCTTCTCGTTGTTGAGCGCGCTGCTGAACGGCCGCTCGGTACCTTCCCGCCGCAGCACGTCGAAGGCGGCGGGGCTGAGGCGTTTGCGCCACTCCGCTTCGCTGAGCTTCCAGCGCGGATCGGTGGCGGTGGCGGCGGCCTCGGCCGCGGAGGGCTTCAGCAGGGGGCTCACCACCGCCAGCGGACCACCGAGATGCTGGAGCAGGCGGGAGAGGGCGAAGCGGCGGGTCATGCGATCCGTGCCGGGGGTGGCTGTGCTGCGGGAGTCCGTCCCAGAAGGGATCCTGGCGCTGGCCATCGGGCGGCCTCAGCTCACCCAGCCGGCACTCAGCACCACGGCCAGCCCGAGGAAAGCGACCAGCAGGGTCCAGGTGATGCGATTGAGCGTGTCTTCGGCGCTGCGGGCGCTGGTGAACATGGAGCCGCCACTGGAGGCCAGGCCGCCCATGCCATCGCCCTTGGGGCTGTGCAGCAGCACCGAGAGGATCAGCAGCACGCCGCTGAGCATCCAGATCCAGGAGAGGACAGACTTGATCATGGGCCGACCTTAGCGCTCAGACCCCGACCGAACGGGGGGCCACGGGGGCCGCGGTGGTGGTGGCGGGCACGATCAGCGAGCGGCCGCTCATGCGCTCGGGCTGGGGCAGGCCGAGGATGTCGAGCAGGGTGGGGGCGACGTCGGCCAGCCCCCCACCCTCGCGCAGATGCACGTCGGTGCCGTGGCCGGGGAGCTTCCGCTTCTCCCCTTCCACCAGGATCACCGGCACCGGATTCGTGGTGTGGGCGGTCCAGGGACGGCCGTCCGGCCCCTCCATCACTTCGGCGTTGCCGTGATCGGCGGTGATCAGGAGAGTGCCGCCCATGCGGTTCGTTGCCTCCACCAGCCGACCCACACAGCGATCGACCATGGCGATCGCCTCGGTCGTTGCCTCCATCCTGCCGGTGTGTCCCACCATGTCGGGGTTGGCGTAGTTGATCACCACCAGGGAATAGATCCCCTTGTTGATCGCGGCAATGCAGTTGTCGGTGAGCTTCTCGGCCGACATCTCCGGGGCCTGGTCGTAGGTGGCCACCCGGGGCGAAGGCACCAGATGGCGGTCTTCGCCGGGAAAGGCCTGCTCGATGCCACCATTCATGAAATAGGTGACGTGCGGATACTTCTCGGTTTCGGCGGTGCGGAACTGGCGCAGGCCATTCTCCGAAACCACCTGGCCCAGCAGGCCGTCGAGCGATTCGGGGGGGAAGGCCACCGCCACCGGCAGGCCCTGCTCGTACTGGGTGAAGGTGACCACGTGCAGGGGCTCGATCCGCTCTCGCGGGAAGGCGTCGAACGTGTCAAGCACCAGCGCACGCAGCAATTGGCGCGCCCGGTCAGGGCGGAAGTTGAACACCACCAGGCCGTCGTCGGGGCCGATCGTGCCGGGGGCCAGGCGCACCGGCTCGAGGAACTCGTCGGTGACGTCGCTGGCGTAGGAGTCGGCCAGAATCTCGGCAGGGGTGTGGGGAGTGATCGTGCCGGATTCGGTGAGCAGCCGATAGGCCCGCTCGGTCCGCTCCCAGCGGTTGTCGCGGTCCATCGCCCAGTAGCGACCGCAGAGCGTGGCGATCCGGCCCACGCCGGCTTCGGCGATCTGCCGCTCGATGTCGGCCAGGAAAGCAGGAGCACTGTTGGGGGCGGTGTCGCGGCCATCAGTGATGACATGCACACACACGTCGGTGAGCCCCCGGGCCGCGGCCCAGCGCAGCAGACCTCCGAGGTGATCGACGTGGCTGTGGACGCCGCCGTCAGAACAGAGACCGATCAGGTGAAGGGTGTGGCCACTGGTGAGGAGCTGGTCGGCGAGGGCTTCAAGTACATGGTTGGTCCGGAGGCTGCCGCTGCGCACGGCCTGACCGATGCGCACCAGTTCCTGGCGGATGATCCGGCCGGAGCCGATCGTGAGGTGGCCCACTTCCGAATTGCCCATCTGCCCGTCCGGGAGACCCACTGAGCCGCCGCTGGCCTCGATCAGGGTGTGCGGGTAGGCATGCCAGAGGGCATCCATCACCGGCGTGTCGGCCTGGCGGATGGCGTTGTGCGCGTCGTCGTGGCGGTAGCCCCAGCCGTCGAGGATGGTGAGCACCACGGGTGCCACTGGTGGTGCGTCAGAAAAGGAGGGGGCGTCGGAGCGACTGGAAGGCCCGGTCGTGCGCTCAATACTGTCGTCACCGCTCCGGGAGCCGTTGCTGTCTCCGGATCGGGCGGTTGGCTGGGGGGAGGGAGCTGCTTTCACCCTGAAGGCCAGATCTCGTCACGACGTCGGTCCGCTCACAACCTACATCCGGCCTCGGATTCGCCGGCTTCGGCGCCGATTGCGTCAGGCTTTGGTCACATCCGGTGACCCCTGCTCCTCCCCATAGCATCGAGGGCCCACCGCCCAGGCATGAACGGATCGGCCACCTTCCCGGCACCCGGCGGACGCCTGGAGCTTCTGTCGGCTTCCGAGCTGAGCCGCACCCTGGACCGGCTCGCCTCCCAGGTGCTGGAGAGCGTGCCCGACAGCCGCGAACTGTTGCTGCTCGGGATCCCCACCCGCGGTGTGGCGCTGGCCCGGGTGCTGGCCCAGCGCCTGGAGGCGATCGCCGGGCACCCGATCGCCCACGGCAGCCTCGATCCCACTTTCCATCGCGACGACCTCGAGCGGGTGGGCACCCGGCTGGTGGAGGCCACCGACCTGCCGGTGAGCCTGGACGACCGGCCGGTGGTGCTCGTGGATGACGTGATCTTCACCGGCCGCACCGTGCGGGCTGCCCTGGAGGCACTGCAGGCCTGGGGCCGGCCGCGGCGGGTGTTGCTGCTGGCGATGGTGGATCGTGGGCACCGGGAACTGCCGATTCAACCCGACTTCTGCGGTCGCGTGGTGCCCACGTCCCGCCAGGAGACTATCCAGCTCTGCCTGCGCGATGTGGATGGCGAGGAGGGGGTGTTCCTGCTGCGACCGGCCTGAGGGCTCAGACCGCTTCGAGTTCGTCGGAGCGGAAATGGGCGCGGTATTTGCCGAAGGCCACCACCACAGGCAGGGTGGGGCTGATCGGACGGCCCTTCCAGTCGTTCAGCACGTTCAGCACCTCCCCCTGCTGCCCTTCGAGGTCGAACGCGGCGTTGCGGTGCTCGGGATGGTTGAACACCACCACGCTCCGGCTCACCTTCACTTGATCGCCTGGCTGCATGCGTGCGCCCTCCACTGCGGGGATAATCCTGTCACGCATGCCGATTGGTCGGGGGTCAGCGCCGGCAGGCGCTCTCCGGGCCCGCCTCCTCCACCCGGCCGCCGAGTTCCCTGCAGGCCTTCTCGAAGGCCTGCCATTCGTCGAGCCCGCCGGCCAGGTGCTTCTGCACCGCCGCATCCAGCTGGGCCACGGGCACCTCGTGGGGCAGGGAGCCATGGCTGTCGTGCTCCGCTTCCCTGGCCGTCAGGCGGGCAAGGCCTTCCTGCACGCGCTGCCGGTCCGCGGTTGCCTGGCGTTGCCACCAGGGGTGGTCGAGGCGGTTGAGGGCATCGAGCGCTTCCCACCAGCGGGCGCGGCGAGCCAGTTGCCGCGCCCTTTCCAGCTGCTGTCGGTTGCGTTCCCAGTTCTGCTTCAGGTCCTGGGCCAGCAGCCGGTTCTCGCCCCGGGGATCGTCGGCCAGGGGCTCCAGGGCCTGAAGGGCACCGCTGAGGTCGCCGGACTGGAACCGCTGCAGGGCCGTGGTCCGCAACCGACGCTCCCAGGTGCGAAGCCGCTGGCGGTCGTTGGCAAGGGCGGCCGGCGAGTTCACCAGCCGGCGCTGCAGCGTCAGGCTCTGCCGCCATTGCCCCTGCTGCCATAGCTGGGCCGCCCGCTCTCGTCGACACTGGGCCTCCTCGCCGGATGAGCGTCCTGGCAACCAGCTGAGGGCGGCCAGCTGTTCGCTCAGCCGCAGGCACTCCTCCAGGCGGCCGGCGGCAGCGGCGCCCTGGATGCGGGCGGGCAGCTGGCGCTCCCACCAGTACACCAGCCCGACCGCACCCATCACGGATCCGAGCGTCAGCGCCAGCCAGAAACGGGGGAGCCGGTGCCGGCGCAGAGCCAAGGCGGGGGAAGCGGTCGATGGCTCCTTTGTATGGAGGCGCAGGGGCGGCAGCGAGCGGCTGTGGCCGCTCAGCGCACCGGACCCAGGATGCGGCGGCTCACGGCAGCCCCTGCCGGCTGCTCCAGATCCTCCACCTCCACGGTCAGACGCCCGTCGGCATCGATGGCGAAGCGCAGCCGCAGCCGGTCCACGCCCCGGCGGCCGGGCGGCGTGAGCGGCAGCGGCTCGGGGCAGGGCGCCCAGGGTTCCACGGGCGGACTGCCCGCTGGTCTTGCCCGCAGCACCGGCACCCCGTCCACGAACAGCACCTCGCCACGCTGCTGGGGCACCGGTTCCCCCAGCACCAGTTCGATCGCCTCCTGGCCCTCGCGGCTGCAGGCCAGCCGCAGCTCGAGGGGGTCCTCGGTGGGCCAGCTCTGTCCCTCCACGAACAGCGGATGCCACTCGTGACGGTTGCTGCGCCGATCCCAGCAGCGCAGCGACACACCGCGTGCCAGCACGTCGCGCACCCGCACCCCGGGCGTGAGGGCGAGGGCCCCGAGGGCGACGGCCTCCACCGGCCGCTCTCCCCGCAGGGGAATGTGCGGGCAGCGCTGAGCCAGCCAGCGGCGGATCAGCGGGATGCGGCTGCTGCCTCCCACCGGCAGCACGGCATCGATCGCTCCGGGGTCGATCCCCGCCCGCCGTGCGGCGGCGAACACGCTCTCCAGCAGGGTGTCGAGCCGTTCCAGCAGGCCCCGCTCCTGCAGCAGGGCTTCGAGCGCCGGACGATCGAGCTGCAGGTCCCGTATGTCCTCCCCTGCAGGGCTCCAGAGCTCACGGGCCTGCTCGCTCTCGCTCAACCGGCACTTTAGCCGCTCGGCGGCCCGCAGCAGTTCGCCATCGGCGCTCACGCCGGGCACCAGCGCCCCGGCGATCCAGCGGTCGATGTCGCGGCCGCCGAAGGGCAGCCCTGCCTTGCCGATCACCCGGGCCGTGCGCACGGCCTGACCGCTGCGCTCGAGATCGCGCCCGGCGAAGCGCAGCAACTGGGCCATGGGTGCCGCCTTCCCCTCACCCCCCTCCAGGGTCACCAGCGACAGGTCGATGGTGCCTCCCCCCAGGTCGACCACCAGCACCTTGCTGCCGCTGGGCAGCCCGGCGCCGATGGCGGCGGCGGTGGGTTCGTCCACCAGGGCGAGCTCAGGGACCGGCAAGGTCCGGCAGATGTCCTGCAGCCAGTTGCGATAGCCGCGGTAGGTCTCGATCGGGGCGGTGAGCACCAGCCGTTCGGGCACGATCTCCTCCGGCAGCGCCTGCCACAGCTGTCGCAACAGAAGGCCCCCGGCCTGCTCCGGCGTCAGCCAGCCGGTTCCCGCCTCCTGATCGCCGGCGCCGATGGCGCGTTTGAAGTCGCGGCTCAGCCCCGGCCCCGGCCGGTCCGCCAGGCCGGCCTCCAGCACCTGCCGGCCGATGAGGGGCCTGGGCTGCTCCGGGTTGGACAGCCACAGCAGGCTCGGCACCACGCAGGGCTCCGCCAGGCTGTACGGGGGGAGGGGCAGGAGCTGTGGCGCCTCGCCTGGGGCTTGCCAGGCCACCACGGTGGTGGTGCTGCCCAGGTCGATGGCGAGGGTGCCCGGCATGGGCGAGCGGCGTGGCCAGGGCCACCCCTTCTAGCCGCCGGCCTGCAGCGACGGGAGGGGCCAGGGGAGGTGCTGGCCTAGGCTGGTCGATTCCGCGTGAGCCGAGAAGAGGAGCCGGATGCCCAACAGCCCCGAAGTCCATCCCAAGGAACTGGCCCAGCGGGCGGAGAGCCTGATCCGCCACTCCAGCAACCGCTACCTCACCACGGTGCGCATCGCCTTCCGCGCCAAGCAACGCCGCTTCGACGACTTCGACGGCCTGCTCGACGATTCGATGATCAAGCCTGTCCAGCGGGCCATCATCGAGCTCAGCGACGAACAGGACCAGCCCGACCTGCTGCCCGGCTGAGGGCGTTCGGCCGGTGCGTGTGCAGGAGGGCGAGGGATGGCGGCTGGTGGTGGATCCGGCCCGCCATCCCTTTCCTGTTCTGGTCGGCGGCAGCCACTGGGCAGCCGAGCTCGCCCAGGAGGAGGCCGGTGCCCTTCGGGGCGGCATCGCACGGTTGCTCGATCAGCACCGTGCGCTGCTGGATGGGCTCCTGGAGGAGGAGGCGATCACCCTGGAGCTGGAGACCGGCCTCGAGCCTGAGGGCCTGCTCTGGCTTGAGCTGGAGGGAACTCGGCGCGACTTCGCCCTGCGCTTCGTGCTCCATCCCCAGCCGGGTCGGCGTGCCTTAGAGGGAGCCTGGCCGGTGGCGGCCAGTGCGGCTTTCGCCGCGGCGATCACCCAGGCTGAGGGCCTCCGGGCAGGGGCGTCTCCACTCGGTGAGACAGGGAGATTCGCAGGGGACTGATCAGTCATGCTGATCCAACAGGCGACCGTTGGGTTCTCCCCGGGAGAGGGAGCGTTTTGCGCTGCTTTTCCCCAGCTGCTGGGATGGCCACCTTGTCTGCGGCCCGGTGCTGGGGAAAACCTCCCGGACGTCGCTCCTGGCCTTGACATTCCCCATCGGCTTGATCAAGCGGGGCCCGAAACGCCCTGAACCTGTTCGCAACTCAGGCGCAGCGGCCGATCTCAGCCTGGGAACCCGGTCAGCGTCCTGCTGTGAAGCGGCGTTGACGGGCTGTGCGGAATGTGGAGAACTGATCCCACAGCCATGGGAAGAGACGCGATGGAGCGAGGGGACGGGGCACGGACGGAATCGGGCACGGGCACGGTGAGCCTGAGGGCGGAGGTGCCAGAACCGCTGCTGGCGGCCATGCAGGATTTCATCGAGCAGCATCCGAACTGGGATCAGTACAGGCTGTTCCAGGCCGCCCTGGCCGGTTTCCTCGTGCAGAACGGCGTGCGCGACCGCGGTGTCACCCGCTGCTACCTGGCCAACCTCTTCCCCGGTCGCTCGCGCTTCGGCGTGCTGCCCGCCCGCCCATCGCTGCCGGAGGTGGCCTGAGCGGCTGCCGGGCTCAGGGGGCCGCCTGCAGCATCTCCAGCAGGCGCTCGGCACTGTCCTCGCTCACCGGCAGGATCGAGAGCCGGTTGCCCCGCCTCACCACACCGAGCTGCTCCGGGGTGAAGGCGTTGCGCAGCTCTTCGAGGCTGAGCAGCCTGGGAAAACGGTGGAGGAAACGAAGCCGCACGCAGTCCCAGCGAGGGGCATCGGGCTTGGAGGCAGGGTCGTGGTACTTCGAGGCCGGATCGAACTGGCTGGGATCGGTCAGGCCGGTTTCGATCACCTCCATCAGTCCCACGATGCCGGGTGGTTGGGTGTTCGAGTGGTAAAAGAACGCCTGGTCTCCCACCTGCATGGTCCGCATGAAGTTGCGGGCCTGGTAATTGCGGATGCCATCCCACAGGGTGGTGCCTTCGGCCTCCAGATGATCGATGCCGTAGACCTCCGGCTCGCTCTTCATCAGCCAGTGGGCCATCGAGGATTCGCCTGCGTCGCCTAGGGGCGGGAGTTTAGGCAGGGCTCAGGATCACAGCGCCAGCACCAGCCGGCGGAAGTGGTCGCCGCGCGCCTCGAAATCGCTGTACTGATCGAAGCTGGCGCAGGCCGGCGAGAGCAGCACCGCCCGGCTGCCGCTCTCCCGCGCGAGCCGGGCGGCCAGGGGCACGGCCTCCTCCAGGCCGCCGACGTGGTGGATCGCCCCGCCGTAGCCGCTGGCCTCAAGCAGACCCTGGAACTCCTCGCGGGCCGCCCCGTAGAGCACCACGGCCGCGGCCTGGCGCTGCAGTTCCCCCAGCCATGCCGTGGCATCGCCCTGCTTCGACTGGCCGCCGGCCAGCACCACCAGGGGCCCGTCGAGGGCGCGCAAGGCCACTTCGGCGGCGTCGTAGTTGGTGGCCTTGCTGTCGTTGAACCACTGCAGGCCGTCGTCCTGCTCGCGGATGCGCTCCAGCCGGTGCGGCACGCCGGGGAAGGAGCGGAAGGCGGCCTCCATGACTGCCGGCGCCAGCCCCAGCTGCAGTCCCACCGCGGTTGCCAGGGCGAGGTTCTGGCGGTTGTGGCCGCCGGGCATGGCCAGGCAGTCGGCGGCGAACAGGGGCCCCTGCCGGCCCTGCACGCTGCCCTGCTCGATCCACACCTGGGCCGCGATGCCGGCGGGAAGGGAGGCCCGCGGACCGGCGCTCACCCAGATGGCCTGGTCCCAGCTGGAGGCGCGCGCCCGCAGGTCGGCGTCGTCGGCGTTGAGGATGCGCACCTCGGCGTTCTCCAGCAGACGGCGCTTGATCGCCCGGTAGTTCTCCAGGGTGCCGTGCCGTTCCAGGTGATCGGGCGTGAGGGTGGTCCAGAGGCCGATGCGGGGGGCCAGCTCCGGCGCCGCCTCGATCTGATAACTGCTCAGTTCCACCACCAGCCAGTCCGGGCGGGCAGCATCCGGCTGGCTGCGCTCGAGGGCCAGCTCGGCGGCCGAGAAGCCCACGTTGCCGCAGAGGGGTGCGTCAAGGCCGGCGCTGGTCAGCAGGTGGTGAACCAGATGGGTGACGGTGGTCTTGCCGTTCGTGCCGGTGATGCCGATCCAGGGGATGCCGGCGGTGGCCCGCCAGGCGGGTGCCATTTCGCCCTGCACCGTCACGCCCCGTTGCCGCAGGCTTTCGAGAACGGGATGGTCCCAGCGGATGCCGGGGCTCACCACCACCAGATCGGGCCGGGCGCCGAGGGCCTCGAAGCTCTCCAGGCTCAGGGGAGTGGCGAGCCGCACGCCGATGCCCTCCGCCCGCAGACTTGCCGCCAGAGCCCCTGTGGCCTCATCGTTGCGGCTCTCCAGGATCACCACCGGGCGTCCCTCCTTGCGCAGCAGCCGGGCGGCTCCGATGCCCGAGCGCCCCATGCCGATGACCACCGTGAGCTGATCGGCCGCGGTGATCATTGCTGAAAAGAAGATAGAAAGAATGGGCGATACTGGAATCGAACCAGTGACTCCTACCGTGTCAAGGTAGTGCTCTACCTCTGAGCTAATCGCCCGTATTCGTCACTGCCACCGGCCCGGCCGGTCAGCTCCGAAGCGCGTACGGTAGCAGCCTGCCCAGCTGCGGGCTTCAGGTCCGCTCCATCACGATTCGCCAGCGGCCGCGCTTCGTTTCGTTCACGTCCTCGATCCGAAGTTCGCCCCGTCCCTCCAGCCTTACCCGCTCGCCCACCGCCAGTTCGCGGCTGGGGCTGAGCACCGGCTGCCAGTCCACGCGCACGCCGCCCTCCCGGATGCGCTCCGCCATCCGGCTGCGGGAGACGCCGAACCCGGCGGACGCCACCGCATCCAGTCGCAGCGAGGCTTCCACCGTGCTGATGCGGCGGGCCACCCGGGCCGGCGGCGGCTGCAGCTCCTCCAGAGGCCGGGCTTCCAGCCGCACCTCCACCGTGCGCACCAGGGCCGCGGTGCCATCGAGCCGGGCGGCGAGGGCCGGATCCACCACCGCCTGGCCGCCGCGCTCGCCGCGCAGCCATACATCGCCGAGCTCGCCCTCCTTCGCCCCGGCGGCCAGCAGGCCGGCGCGGACATCGCCCGGTTCGGCCGGATCGAACAGGAAGTTGCCGCTGATCTCCAGACCCGTGAGCGGGGCGCTCAGGCTGCTCGGATCCTGAGCCACCTCCAGGCGCTGCAGCAGCAGGCGCCGGCGTTCGGCCCCCGCCAGCCCGCCCAGCGAAGCCAGGCTCAGTTCGCTGAGGCTGCCGAGCCGGGCTTCGGCCTCCTCGCGCAGCTCCGGCGCCAGGAAATCGGTCCACACCGGTTCCCAGGTGCGCAGCGCCTCCTCGGCGGCCGTGATCAATGGCTCCAGAGCCGAGGGATCGCGGCTTCCCTCCAGCAGCGGCCGGCGCGGCAGCATCGCCGACCCCTCAGCTCTCGGCCAGCCGGACCACGGCCTGGGGCCGGGCCTGCTGCAGCAGGGTCCAGGGCATGTCCGTTCCAGCGGCGGGTTCCACCAGCAGCAGCCAACTGCCTTCCTCCAGCCGGTTGCGCAGCCCGCGGATGCGGTCGTCCTCCTCGGAGGCCACGCTGGCTGCGGCGGCGAAGCTGCCCATCCAGCCGGACACCATGCCGAGCAGGGCCCCGACCACGGGCTGACCCCAGGGGCCCAGGGCATCGAAGGTGTGCAGCTCGGTGATCTGCGTGAAGGTGAAGCCGGCCAGCAGGCCGAAGGGCATCAGCCAGCGGGCCATGCCCTTCTGTCGGGCCCGGCGGGCGGCGGCCGGATCGAGCCGCACCACCTCGGCCAGCGGCGTTTCTCCCTCGCCGATCGCCACCAACTGTGACGGGGGCGGCTGCAGGGCCCCCAGGGTGTCCCGCAGCCGTTGCAATCGGCCGCGATCGTTCAGCACCACCACCACGCTCAGACTCACACTGCTGCTCCCAGCCGCCTTCGGCGGCACGACGACGGGGCCGATTCTCCCCGCTCTCTACACTGCACCGCCGGCCCGCCTCCCTGAGAGGCGCATCCCCGCACTCTCTGCAAACCCCCTTGCGGGGCGTTCCTCACTCACGCCGGTCATGACGAAGGTTCTTGTCTCCGATCCCATCGATCAGACCGGGATCGACATTCTCTCGCAGGTGGCCCAGGTGGACGTGCGCACCGGCCTGCCGCCCGAGGACCTCAAGGCGATCATCGGCGAGTACGACGCCCTGATGATCCGCTCCGGCACTCAGGTGACCGCCGATGTGATCGATGCCGCCGACCGGCTGCGCATCATCGGCCGTGCCGGCGTGGGGGTCGACAACGTCGATGTGAAGGCCGCCACCCGCCGCGGCGTGCTGGTGGTGAACTCCCCCGAGGGCAACACGATCGCGGCCGCCGAGCAGGCGCTGGCGCTGATGCTCTCGCTTTCCCGCCACGTGCCCCATGCCCACGCCAGCACCATGGCCGGTGGCTGGGACCGCAAGACCTATGTGGGCAACGAGCTCTACAAGAAGATCCTCGGCGTGGTGGGCCTCGGCAAGATCGGCTCCCATGTCGCCCGGGTCGCCCGCGCCATGGGCATGGATGTGGCCGCCTACGACCCGTTTGTCTCCCCCGAGCGGGCCCAGCAGATGCAGGTGCGGCTGCTGCCCCTGCCCCAGCTGTTTGCCGAAGCCGACTACATCACGCTGCACCTGCCGCGCACGCCGGACACCGAGCACCTGGTGAACGCCGAGCTGCTGCGCACGATGAAGCCCACCGCCCGGCTGGTGAACTGCGCCCGGGGCGGCATCGTCGACGAGGCCGCCCTGGCCGAGGCGTTGGAGCAGGGTGTGATCGCCGGCGCCGCCCTCGACGTGTTCGGCAAGGAGCCCCTGGCCGCCGATTCGCCGCTCCGCAGCGTGAAGGAGCGGCTGATCCTCACCCCCCACCTCGGGGCGTCCACGGAAGAGGCGCAGGAGAACGTGGCGATCGACGTGGCCGAGCAGATCCGCGACGTGCTTCTGGGTCTGCCGGCTCGCAGCGCCGTGAACATCCCGGGCCTCAACGCCGAGGTGATGGAGCAGCTCAAGCCCCACCTGCAGCTGGCCGAGACCCTGGGCCAGCTGCTCAGCCAGCTGGCGGGCGGCCAGATCGCCGAGCTGGAGGTGCGCTTCCAGGGCGACTTCGCCAACCACCCCTCCCAGCCCCTGGTGATCGCTGCCCTCAAGGGGGTGCTCTCCACCGCCCTCGGCGACAGCATCAACTACGTGAATGCGGGCCTGGAGGCCAAGGAGCGGGGCATCAAGGTGCTGGAGGTGAAGGATGACGCCAGCCGCGATTTCGCCGGTGGCTCCCTGCAGCTGATCTCCCGCGGCGGTCGCGGCACCCACAGTGTCACCGGCGCTGTATTCGCCGACGGCGACCTCCGCATCACCACCATCGACGAGTTCCCGGTGAACGTGGCCCCCAGCCGCCACATGCTGTTCACCCGACACCGCGACATGCCGGGGATCATCGGCCAGCTCGGCTCGGTGCTCGGTGAGCACAACGTGAACATCGCTTCGATGCAGGTGGGCCGGCGGATCGTGCGCGGCGATGCCGTGATGGTGCTCAGCCTCGACGATCCCATTCCCCCGAGCCTGCTGGCCACGATCCACTCCATCAACGGCATCCAGGAAGCCCACCCGGTCACCCTCTGATGACTCTCCACCACGCTCCCGGCGCCGGTTCCGCCCCACGCGAGCCGGTGCCGCCGAGCTGGTGGCGTCTGGAGCTGCTCTGCCCGCCGGAGCTGGAGGAGTCCCTCTTCTGGAAGCTGCCGCTGCTCGGCATCCGCCGGCTGGCCCTGCAGCACAGGCCCGAGGCTCCCGAGCAGCGCCGGCTCCTGGCCTGGCTGCCGGCCTGCGACTGGCCCGAGAGCCAGCGGTGCGAGCTCGCGGCGAGCCTTGCCCCGCTGGCGGAGCCCTTCGGCCTGCCCTTCCCCGAGCTCGCGTGGCATCACCAGAGGGAAGAAGACTGGAATCTCAGCTGGAAGCAGCACTGGCAGGCCGATCCGGTGGGCGAGAGGCTGCTGGTGCTCCCGGCCTGGCTGGAGCCACCCCCTGAGCACGCTGATCGCCTGGTGATCCGGATGGACCCTGGCAGCGCCTTCGGCACCGGCAGCCATCCCTCCACCCGCCTGTGCCTGGAGGCCCTGGAAGCGCTCGCCGCCCGCCGCGGCGGCAGCCTGACGGGTCTGCGGGTGGCGGATCTGGGCTGCGGCACGGGGGTGCTGGGGCTGGCTGCCCTGCGGCTGGGGGCGGCCTGCGTGCTGGCAGTGGATACCGACGCGGTGGCGGTGCAGGCCACCGCCGGGAACGCCCGCCTCAATGGGCTCGACGGTCGCCTGACGGTGGCCCGGGGATCGCTGGTGGTCCTGGACAAGCTCCTGGAGGCGCGCCCCGCGGATCTGCTCCTGTGCAACATCCTGGCCCCGGTGATCGAAGCCCTCGCCCCCGGCTTCGCCCAGGTGCTGGATCCTTACGGAGAGGGGCTCCTGAGCGGCCTGCTGGTGGCCCAGGCCCCGCGGCTGCAGTCGGCCCTGGCGATGACCGGCTGGACGGCCAGCCTGGCGGCCCGTCAGGAGCGCTGGGGATTGATGACGCTCAGGGCCAGGGGTGATGTTGCATAAGGCACGCTGATCTGTGCCTTGGTTTTGATTGGGCTTCCCGGCCAGCGGGCCCAGGATCGCCGGGAACCCCCCCGGGCCGATGTATGAAGGGCGGGTCCTACAGGCCCTGCACCCGGGAGCCTGTGAGCCCCAATCCCTTCCATGGCTTCCTACAAGGTCACCCTCATCAACGAGAGCGAAGGCCTCAACAAGACCATCGAGGTTCCTGACGACCAGTACATCCTCGACGCAGCCGAAGAGCAGGGCATCGACCTCCCCTACTCCTGCCGCGCCGGCGCCTGCTCCACCTGCGCTGGCAAGCTCACCACCGGCACCGTGGATCAGTCGGATCAGAGCTTCCTCGACGACGACCAGATCGAAGCCGGTTTCGTGCTCACCTGCGTGGCCTACCCCACCAGCGACTGCACCATCAAGACGCACGCCGAAGAGGAGCTCTACTGAGCCCGGTCGGGGGATCCCGATCCGGCATCTCCCCTCCCTCAGCGGTGATCGCCACCCTTCGGGGTGGCTTTTTCATGGTCTGTGCCCGGCTGCCGCCGGCAGCCCACCCTCCCGTCGTCGCCGATCTCCCTCGTGCAGGTTCACTCCGTTCTGGACCCGGGCAGCGAACACCCCAGCCCCGGCGGCCAGTACAGCTTCCGCGTGCTCGGCCCCTGCTGCCGCCTGTTCGATCGGGAGGAGCTGCCCTGGCCCTGCTGCCGCCTGGCGTGGCGCAGCAAGGAGCCCAGCTGGCGAAGGGTGGGCCGCCGCTTCGTGGCCGATCTCGCCGCCCGCCGCTGCCCCTCCTACGCCGTGGAGTTGCTTCAGCCGGGTGCCCGGCCCACCCGCACCGTGATCACCCTGTTCCCCCAGCGTCTCGGCCCCCAGCTGCAGGAGTGGTGGTACAGCCGCCAGCCGGCCTCGATGGAGGCGGCAAACCGCCTGCCGCCACCACCACCACTGCCGCCGCCGGCGGCCGACGCTGCTCCTCAGGCGCGCGCCCTTCCCTGATCCCAGGCTGAGGCGTCGCCATCAAAAAACCGGTGCCCCGGAAGGGGGCACCGGCCGAGCGAAAAGGCCGGGGGACGCCCGGCCGATGGATGGCTCAGAAGTAGATCTTGCCGCCGCCCCACTGGATCCCCTGCACTTTGGGAGCCACCAGGATGTAGCCGGCGATCAGGCGCAGATCCTCGTCGTCCAGGTCGCGCATCTTCACGAACACGTCGCTGCTGCGCAGGCTGGGGTGCACGTCGGCGATCGAGTACTCGCCGTCGTAGGAGGTGGGATCCTTCATGAAGTCGACGAGGGAGTCGACGCTGTCGCGGGGCGGGGTGGCCAGGGCCAGGGTTTCGGGGTCGAGGCCCACGTTCTGGTTGGTCTTGGTGATGCCACCGGCGTGGCAGCTGCCGCAGCTCTCGTTGAACAGCTTGCGGCCGGTTTTGATTTCCTTCTCGCTGAAGGTCACGGACGTCCCCTCCGGACCGGCGGGCACGGTGAGGGTGGCGGCGTCCCAGCGGGCGGCAGAGGCCGGACCGGCGAAACAGACCAGCAGCGCCAGAGGCAGCACCAGCAGGAGCCGGGTGACGGCACGAACGGCTGAGGAGAAGATGGGGGCCATGGAGGAAGCCGGCGGAAAGGCGGTGAGACCGCGACTGAGACCTTGTATCACGGGGGAGAGGGCCTCCGGAGCGGAATCACGTGAACTGTTGCAGGCTCAGGCGGCCGGGTCCGTCGCCTCGCCCGCTTCCGGCGGGACGACATCGAGACTGAGGAAATCGCGGGCCACGATCGTGGCCGGGAAGATGGCCCGCGCTTCGGCCACCAGGTCGTCGGGCGTCATCGGATTGCCGGGGAGGTACCTGGGGCTGAGGTGGGTGAGCACCAGCTGCTTCACCCCCGCTTCCAGGGCCGTCTGGGCCGCCATGGTGCTGGTGGAGTGCTGGCGCTGGATCGCCATCTGGGCTTCGCCGTGGGAGAAGGTGGATTCGTGGATCAGCAGATCGGCCCCCCGGGCCAGCTCGACTGCCGCCTCGCAGAACACCGTGTCGGTGCAATACACCACACTGCAGCCGGGTCGGGGAGGCCCGCAGAGGGCCTTCCCGCGGATGATGCGGCCGTCATCGAGGGTGACGCTCCGGCCGGCCTTGAGTTCGGCGTACACCGGGCCGGCGGGGATCCCCAGCTCCCTGGCCTTCGCCACATCGAAGCGGCCCGGCCGCGGTTTGCGCTCCACCCGGTAGCCGTAGGCCGGTACCCGGTGGGTGAGGGGGGTGCAGCGCACGGTGATGTCGTCGTCGTCGAGCAGCACGGTGCCGCGCTGGGCGGCCTCCTTGACCCGGTGGATCCGCAGGGGGTAGCCGATCCGGGTGGAGGAGCCGTGCAGGGCCCCCTCGACGAAATCCCTCAGCCGGTCGGGACCGTAGAGATCCATCCCATCGCCGCAGCTCCCTGCCAGGCCCAGGCTCGCCAGCAGGCCCGGCAGGCCGAACACGTGGTCGCCGTGCATGTGGGTGACGAACACCCGCCGCAGCTGCGAGACCCGCAGGTCGCTGCGCAGGAACTGGTGCTGGGTGCCCTCGCCGCAGTCGAACAGCCACAGCTCGGCCCGCTGCGGCAGCCGCAGGGCCACGGCCGAGACATTGCGCGAGCGGGTGGGGACGCCCGAACTGGTGCCCAGAAAGGTGACCTGCACGCCGGGGGGACGCCTCCGGCGCATGCTGCCATGCAGGCGCCGGAGGCGGGATGGCGCGAGTGGATGGCTCTGGTCATGATGGGTGCGTTTTTCGCTCCCGCCCCGTGTCGTTCTCCGCCGCCGGATGGCGCACAGGGTTACCGGTCGTGCTGATCGCCGGTGCGCTGCTGCCGGCGATGGTGGAGCTGGCCGCCGACGCCAGGCCGCCGCGACGGCCGGTCCCTGTGGCCGCTGCCGCGGCTCCCGCCGCCGATGGTCCCCCCGTACGGGTGCTGTTGCGGCAGGGCGACTCCCTGGAGATCACCGCCGCCAGCGGGGCCCTGCGCCTGAGCGACGGCAGCGGCCGGCCGGTTCTGGAGGTTCCCGCCTGGCGGCGGCTGCGGCTGGCTCTGCGCCCCGCCGCCGTGGTGGCGGTGGTGGAGGGAGCGCAGGGGGCTGAGCCACCGCGGGTTCTGCCGCTGGCCCCGCTGTGGCTGGAACCCCTGACCCAGGGGGAGCGCCCCTCGGAAGCGATGGTCGCCCTGGGTGAGCAGCGCTACCGCGGTCGCCTGTACCTGCGTCCCGACGGCGAGCGGCTCCAGGCCATCAACGTGATCGGTGTGGAGAGCTACCTCCCCAGTGTGGTGGGCAGCGAGATGCCCGCCACCTGGCCCCTGCCGGCCCTGATGGCCCAGGCGGTGGCGGCCCGCACCTATGCCCTCGGCCAGCGCCGCCCCTCGGCCCCGTTCGATCTCAAAGCCACGGTGGCGAGCCAGGTCTACCGCGGCGTCAGCGCCGAAACCGCCTCCACCCGCGAGGCGGTGGCCCGCACCCGTGGTGAGGTGCTCACCTACGGCGATGCCCTGATCAACGCCGTGTTCCACAGCAGCAGCGGCGGCGCCACCGAGAACAGCGGCGAGATCTGGAGCCGGCAGCTTCCCTACCTGGTGAGCGTGCCCGACTTCGACCAACGCAGTCCGGTTCGGCAGTGGGAGCAGCGCTACGAGCCCGAGCAGCTGCGCCGGGCCTTCCCGGAGACCGATGGCGTGCGGGGGATCGAGGTGCTGGCCAAATCCAGCACCGGCCGCATCCGCCGGGCCCGGATCATCGGCCCGGCCGGCGCTCTTGAGCTCAGTGGACCGGAGCTGCGCCAGCGGCTCGGTCTGCGCAGCACCATGGCCAGCTTCCAGTTCCTCCCAACCGCCGCGCCCGTGGTGGGGGTGCCGCTGTTCGCTCCGGCCGCTGCCGGGTCGATCCAGGGGGCCGTGGGGGCAGCGGGCCGCAATGACGACCCCCCGGCCGTCGCGGCCCCAAGCCTGCTGGTGAGTGGCCGGGGCTTCGGCCATGGCGTGGGGATGAGCCAGTGGGGGGCCTACGGGCTTGCCCTCAAGGGCCAGGGGCACCGCCAGATCCTCAGCCACTACTACCCCGGGGCCCGCCTCACCTCCTGGCCTCCCCGCTGACCGTCGCCGTGCCCAGCGGGCCCACGCTCCTGCCGCTCGGGAATGGCGCCGCCGTGGCCGACGCGGTGGCGGCGCGGATGCTGCTCGATCGCCGGCGGCACCCCGATCGGCCCCTCGGGCTGGCCACGGGCCGCACCATGGAACCGGTGTATCGGAGGCTGGCGGCGCGGGTCGCGGACCTGCCGGCCGCTGAAGCCGAAGTCCTGCGAAGGGGCTGGTGCAGTTTCAATCTCGATGCCTATGTGGGCCTGCCCCCCGCTGATCCCCGTGCCTTCGCGGCCGAGATGGAGCGGCTGCTTGTGCGGCCGCTGGGCCTCGATCCCCGGCGGGTGCGGCTCCCCGATGGCCTGGCGGCTGATCCCGAGGCGGAGGCTCGCCGCTATGCAGAGGCTGTGGCGACCGCAGGCGGCATCGGTCTGCTGCTGCTGGGCCTGGGCCTCAACGGCCATGTGGGGTTCAACGAGCCTCCCTGCCTCGCCACGGCCCCCTGCCGGGTGGTCGCGCTCTCCGCGACCACCCGGCGTCAGAACGCCGGGGCCTTCGGCGGCGATCCTGCGGCGGTGCCGGCGCGGGCGATCACCCTCGGCATGGCAGAGATCCTGGCCGCCGAGCGGATCCTGCTGGTGGTCACCGGAGCCGCCAAGGCGACGATCCTGCGGCGCTGCCTGCGGGAGCCCCCCGGGCCCGAGCGGCCTGCCAGCTGGCTGCAGCACCATCCGGATGTGACCCTGATCGCCGATGCCACGGCCCTTGGCGCCGCTGATGGCTAGGCCGCCAGGGCGGATTCGAACAGGCTGTCGTCGGCCTCCAGATTGGAGGTGACGCTGCGCACATCGTCGAGATCCTCGAGGGCATCCAGCATCCGCAGGCAGCTGCGCAGGCTCTCCACCTCGTCGATGGGGCAGGCGGTGTCGGCGATCCAGCGGTGCTCCCAGCTCTTCACCGTCAGCCCCAACCCTCGGAGCCCGTCCTGGAGGGCCTCCAGGTCTCCGAACTCCCCCACCACCTCGGCGACGCCGCCCTCGAGGGTGTAGCTGCGCACCGCCGGTCCGCCGCGCTCCTCCAGTGCCAGCAGCCGCTCCAGCAACCCCTCCTCGTCGAGGTTCTCCAGCGCCAGGCGCACCACCGAGCACTGATCGAACAGGTAGGCGACGCAGCCGCTTTCGCCGAGATTGCCGCCGTTCTTGCCGAAGGCCAGCCGCAGGTCGGCCGCGGTGCGGTTGCGGTTGTCGGTGAACGCCTCCACCAGCACCGCCACGCCGCCGGGCCCGTAGCCCTCGTAGCGCACCGCTTCGAACTGGTCGCCCGGGCCGCCGGCCTGACCCGAGCCCTTGGCGATCGCCCGCTCGATGTTGGCGTTGGGCACGCCGGCCGAGCGGGCCTTCTCGATCGCGGTGCGCAGCTGGAAGTTGCCGGCCGGATCGGCTCCGGCTCGGGCCGCCACGGTGATCTCACGGCCGAGGCGAGTGAACGCCGCTCCCCGCTTGGCGTCCACCACGGCCTTGGTGCGCTTGATCTGGGCCCATTTGCTGTGGCCGGCCATCGCTGTGGTCGTGCGTCGGAGGAAGGAGGGCCCGGAAGGCGCTCAGCCCGCCGCCTCGAAGACCAGCTTCGGCTGCAGGCGGCCGGCACCGTCGGCCCGGGCGATGCCCGCCAATCTGCCATCCGGCCCGATCACCGCCACGGCCGTCTCGGGCGGGTGATCGGCTGCGGCCTCCAGGCGGCGACCGCAGCGCCACTCGAGGCCCTGGGGCTCTGAAAGCCGCTGCCGGGGCAGGTGGGACAGGGCCGCCAGCGGATCCAGCAGCGGCGGCGGCGGGGAGGCCTCGAGCGCCTCCAGGCCCACGGCGCCCTCGAGGCCGAAGCCGAGGGCCCGGGTCCGTCGCAGGCTGGCCAGGGCCCCGCCGCAGCCGAGCCGCTCCCCCAGGTCGCGGGCCAGGGAGCGGATGTAGGTGCCGGCCGAGCAGCCCACCAGCAACTCCAGCCGGCCCCGCAGCGGGTCCCAGTCGAGCAGCTCCAGCCGGTGCACGGTCACCGGCCGGGCGGCCAGCTCGAGCTCCTCGCCGCGCCGGCTGCGCATGTAGGCCCGCTCCCCGTCCACATGGACGGCCGACACCTGGGGCGGCCGCTGCAGGATCGTCCCGCGGAACCCCTCCAGCGCCTGCTCCAGGGCGGTGGCGTCGAGGGGCGGCAGCGGGGTGGTGGTCAGCACCTCCCCCTCCAGGTCGTCGCTGCGGGTGGTGAGCCCGAGTTGCACCTGGCCCCGATACACCTTCTCGCCCTGGAGGTAGGGAAGCAGGCGGGTGGCGGGCCCCACGGCGATCGGCAGCACACCCGTCACCGCCGGATCGAGCGTGCCGCCGTGGCCGACCCGGCGAATGCCGAAAGCCCGCCGGACCCGTCCCACGCAGCTGTGGGAGGTGAGACCGGCGGGCTTGTCGAGCACCAGGAACCCGCAGAGAGAGGGAGCCAGGGTCAGGCGGTGGCGATGTTGATGCGCTTGCGGTTGCGCAGGCCGCGCTTGATGCTGTCGAAGCTCACAACGCCGTCGACAAGGGCGAAGAGAGTGTCGTCGGAACCACGACCCACGTTGATTCCCGGCAGCACCGAGGTGCCCCGCTGACGGATCAGGATCGAGCCGGCGCTCACGCTCTCACCGCCATAGGCCTTGACCCCGAGACGCTTGGCGTTGGAGTCGCGGCCGTTGCGGGTGGAACCTGTGCCTTTCTTGTGGGCCATGGGAACGGAGGAGGGAGAGAAAAGGAAGAGGGGAACGCTGCCGATCAGGCGATCGCCTTGCCGCCGACACTGATGGACTGGACCAGCACCCGGGTGAGCTCCTGACGATGGCCGTTCTTGCGGCGGGTCTTCTTCTTGGGCCGCATCTTGTAGACCAGCAGCTTGGGACCGCGGCGGTGGGCGAGCACCTTGACCTCCACCCTGGCGCCGTCCACGTAGGGGCGGCCGAGCGTGGGGCCGTTGGATCCGTTCACCAGCAGGACATTGTCGAGGGTGACGGTGCTGCCCTCCTCGGCGGCCAGGCGATCCAGGTCGACGTAACGATCGGGCTGCAGCCAGAACTGCTGGCCGGAGGCCTCGACGATCGCGTAGGGCCCGGTGGCCGCGGGGCTGGGGGAGTCGCTCATTGGCAAAGGGGCATGGCCAGGCTGACGCAGACCGCTCCGGCTCAGGGCTGGCTGCAGGTCACGCCATTGAGCCTGAGCTCATGGCAATCGAAAGACAAACAAAGACTTTGACATCCAGCCCCGCGCATCGTCAACATTCAGGCAGTTCGCGGCGGCCTGCTCTTCTGTCAATGCCCGAGCCGGCCCTCACGATCGCCAGCTTCCTCCTCGATCCCTCTCTGACCCAGGCCTGCACCCAGTGGCTCCGTGGCGGCCGCTATCAGCTCGTGGCCATCGATCCCTCCCGCGACCCCCTGGCCGTGCTGGAGGAGGGCCGCGACGCTTTCGACGCCGTGCTGCTCCAGCAGGGGGTGACGGCGCCGGCAACGTTCCAGGCCCTGGCGGAGCGCGGCCTGTTGCTGCCGGCGGTGTTGATCGGTGCCGTCACCGGTCGGGTGGACTACCACGACGCCGAGGTGCACCTGCCGGCCGACCAGCTGGAGCAGCTGAGCTACAGCCTCGATGCCGCGGTCACGCGCTTTCTGCGCCGTGGGCGGCTCGCCGTCGGCCAGCTCTCCGCCGGGCCCGGGGACGGCGCCGGCGACGGCTGGAAGCTGGACAACCGGCTCAAGGGGCGGCTGGGCTATCTGGGGGTGTACTACAAGCGGGATCCCTCCCGCTTCCTGCGCAACCTGTCGGAATCCGATCGGGAGGATCTGTTGCGCTCCCTCACCCGCACCTACCGCGATCTGCTGATCAGCTACTTCCGCGACCCTGCGGCTGCGAACCAGGCGCTGGAGAGTTTCGTGAACACGGCGTTCTTCAGTGATCTTCCGATCACAAAAACTGTTGAGATCCACATGAATCTGATTGAAACTTTCTGGAAGCAACTCAAGCTGGAGGGACATAAGAATGATTTTCTTCAGGACTATCGCCTCGCCCTTCTCGATGTGATGGCCCATCTCTGTGAGATGTACCGCCGCTCGATCCCCCCGGATGCTCCCCTCGGCTCCCCTGCCGACCTGTCCTCCGCCCTTCCCCCCTTTTCGCATGCCGCCCCGGAGGCACCCTGACCATGACCCCACGCAAGACCTACATCCTCAAGCTCTACGTGGCGGGTAACACGCCCAATTCGATGCGCGCGCTCAAAACCCTGCGCAACATCCTGGAAACTGAGTTTCGCGGCGTCTATGCCCTCAAGGTGATCGACGTGCTCAAGAATCCCCAGCTGGCGGAGGAGGACAAGATCCTGGCCACCCCGACCCTGGCCAAGATCCTGCCACCACCGGTGCGGCGCATCATCGGTGATCTCTCCGATCGCGAGCGGGTGTTGATCGGCCTGGATCTTCTCTACGACGAGCTCAGCGAGGAGGGCTTCGACTTTGAAGAAGCTCCCCCGGGGGATGCCCCTGATCCCGCGGAGGGGGGCGCCATCCCCTGATCCGCCCGCCCTGCGTTTCCCCAGCTTTTTCCCGCTTCTCCTTCCCTCCCCTTTTCGCACCCCCTTTCGATGCAGGACCCCAGCCTCCCAACCACCCCCGGCGGCTCGCCGCTGATGCAGGTGCAGAAGCTGCCGACCGGCATCGAAGGCTTCGATGACATCTGCCACGGGGGCCTGCCGATCGGTCGCTCCACCCTGATCAGCGGCACCTCGGGCACCGGCAAGACGGTGTTCTCATTGAACTTTCTCTACAACGGCATTCGCCAGTTCAACGAAGCGGGAATCTTCGTCACCTTCGAGGAGTCTCCCCTCGACATCCTGCGCAACGCCTCCAGCTTCGGCTGGAATCTGCAGGAGATGGTGGAGCAGGACAAGCTGTTCATCCTCGATGCCTCGCCCGATCCAGAAGGTCAGGACGTGGCCGGCAGCTTCGACCTCTCCGGCCTGATCGAGCGCATCAACTACGCCATCCGCAAGTACAAGGCCCACCGCGTGGCGATCGATTCGATCACGGCGGTGTTCCAGCAGTACGACGCCGTGTCGGTCGTGCGTCGTGAGATCTTCCGCCTGATCGCCCGTCTCAAGGAGATCGGCGTCACCACGTTGATGACCACCGAGCGCATCGATGAGTATGGGCCGATCGCCCGCTACGGGGTGGAGGAGTTCGTCTCCGACAATGTGGTGATTCTGCGCAACGTGCTGGAGGGCGAGCGGCGCCGGCGCACGGTGGAGATTCTGAAGCTGCGCGGCACCACCCACATGAAAGGGGAGTTTCCCTTCACCATGGGCAGCCATGGCGTCAGCATCTTCCCGCTCGGCGCCATGCGTCTCACCCAGCGCTCCTCGAACGTGAGGCTCAGCTCCGGTGTGCCCCGTCTCGACGAGATGTGCGGCGGCGGCTTCTTCAAGGATTCGATCATCCTGGCCACCGGTGCCACGGGCACCGGCAAGACGCTGCTGGTGTCCAAGTTCATTGAGGACGCCTGCCGCAGCGGCGAGCGCGCCATCCTGTTCGCCTATGAGGAGTCGCGGGCGCAGCTGCTGCGCAACGCCACCAGCTGGGGCATCGATTTCGAGCAGATGGAGCAGGACGGCCTGCTGAAGATCATCTGCGCCTATCCAGAATCCACAGGGCTCGAGGATCACCTGCAGATCATCAAGACGGAGATCAGCCAGTTCAAGCCCTCCCGCATGGCGATCGACTCCCTCTCCGCCCTGGCGCGGGGGGTGAGCCACAACGCCTTCCGCCAGTTCGTGATCGGCGTGACGGGCTATGCCAAGCAGGAGGAGATCGCCGGCTTCTTCACGAACACCTCCGAGGAGTTCATGGGCAGTCACTCGATCACCGACTCCCACATCTCAACGATCACCGACACGATCCTGCTGCTGCAGTACGTGGAGATCCGCGGCGAGATGGCGCGCGCGGTCAACGTGTTCAAGATGCGGGGCTCCTGGCACGACAAGGGCATCCGCGAATTCGTGATCACCAGCAACGGGCCGGAGATCAAGGATTCGTTCTCCAACTTCGAGCGCATCATCAGCGGTGTGCCGCACCGTGTCACCACCGACGAACGCAGCGAGCTCTCGCGCATCGTGCGGGGGGTGGAAGGAGAGTGAGGCGGGGGATCAGCGGCTGATTCCCTCGCGCTCATAGGCGCGGCGCTCGCTCTGCACCTGCAGTTCGTCCGTGTCGGACTGCTCCAGGGGCAGGTCGAACCAGAAGGTGGTGCCCACCCCGGCCTCGCTGGCCATGCGTACCTGGGTGCCGTGTTTGTCGAGGATGCCGCGCACGATCGACAGCCCCAGGCCGGTGCCGGCCTCGGTGTGCACCGCGTTTTCGACCCGGTAGAAGCGCTCGAAGATGCGTTCCTGGTCGGAGGGTGAGATGCCGCAGCCGGTGTCGGCGATCTCGATCCGGAGGCGGGGAAGGGGGGAGGTGAGGGCGCAGGTGGGGTTGTCGCTGGGCGCGGTGCCGGGTTCCAGGCGGCAGGAATCCGGCCAGGGGTAGGCGCGCAGCCGCACCATCCCACCGGGCTTGGTGAACTTGAGCGCGTTGCCCACCAGGTTGTCGAAGACCTGCAGCAGCAGATCCCAGTTGCCGAGGACCCGGGGCAGGGTGGGATCGGCCTCCAGCGCCAGGGTGACGCCTCGGTCGTCGGCGTTGAGGCGGTAGGTGCGCAGGGTCTGCTCGATCGCCGGCGCCACCTCCAGGGGCTCCAGCTGCCACACGCGGTCGGATTCCAGCCGCGAGAGATCGAGCACGTCGTTCACCAGGCGCGTGAGCCGGTCGGTTTCGGCGTTGGCGATGCCCAGGAACTCCTGCTTCTCCTGCTCGCTCAGCTGGTCGCCGAGATCGTGCAGGGTCTCCACGTAGCTCTTGATGTTGAACAGCGGCGTGCGCAGCTCATGGGAGACGTTGCTGATGAAGCGGCTCTGGGCCGCATTGAGCTCCACCTCGCGGGTGAGGTCCTGGATCGTCATCGCAATGCCCTTGAGGCTCTCGCCGCTGGCATCGCGCACCGACTGCAGCACGATGCGCATGGTGCGGGCCGGCTCTCCCACGCTGCAGCGCACGTCGCTGCTGTCCTTGTCGCTGCAGATCAGGCTGGCGAGCGGGCCGTGCAGCTCCATCGCCAGCCGGTCGGGGAGTTCGTCCTCCAGGTCGTTGCCCTCGAGCTTGCGGCCCTCCCAGCGGAACAGGCGCCGGGCGGTGGGGTTGGCCAGCACGATCCGGCCCTCCTCGTCGAGCAGCACCGCCCCATCGGCCATGGTGGCAATGAGGGACTGCTGCTTGCCCTGCTCGGCCCGCAGCTCCTCGATGTTGGCGGCTTTGTAGACCTCCAGCTGCGAGGCCATGGTGTTGAAGCCCTCCAGCAGCTCCCCCAGTTCACCCCCCACCGGCAGGACGATGCGGGCGGCGAAATCACCGCCGGCGATCGAGCGCACCCCCCGCAGCAGCTCCTTCACCGGCCTTGTGATCGTCAGGGCGTTGAACACCGACCCCAGGATCACCAGGACCCAGATCGAGATGAACACGGCCACCGTCACCTCACGGGTCAGGGCGGCGCTGGCCAGCAGGGTTTCGTTGGGGTTGATCCCGAGGGCCACCACCCCCAGGTAGCGATCGTCGGCCACGATCGGCACGAACACGTCGGTGACCTGCCCATCGGGGGTGAGGTGCTGGCGGATCAGGGGGTTGTCGGGCCGGCGCTGCAGATCGGCCGGCAGCGCCAGGCGGCGGCTGAGCAGCTCCTCGCCGGGACCGCCGGTGCTGCCGTTGCCCATCGGGATGCCGAGGTAGATCACGCCCGTGGCATCGGCGAACACGATGTAGCGGAGGCTGCGGCTCGAGCGCCAGAAGCGTTCGGCCACCGCCGCCAGCTCCCGGTCGTTGCCCTGCGCCACCAGCGGCGTGACATTGGCGGAGAGCAGCAGCCCGAGGTCGCGCGCGTAGCGGGTGTCGCTCATGCGGGCGTCCTGCTGGATGCCGTTCAGGGCGAAGAACGTGATGCCCGTCATCAGCAGGCTCACCACCAGGGTGGCCACCGCCAGCAGCTTGGTCTGCAGGCTGAACTCGGCCCACCAGTGCGCCAGGCGTCGCTGCCAGTCGGCGGCGGCGGCACCCACGGTTGCCGCCGCCGCCGGGAGGGGCAGCGCGGGGGGGGAGCTGTCCGTCATCGTGTACGCACCTGGTGGCCGATGTCACGGCGCAGGGTCATGCCGTTGAATCGCACCCGCTCCAGACCGCGGTAGGCCCGCTCGAAGGCGGTGTCGAAATCGTCCGCCTGGGCCACCACCGCCAGCACCCGGCCGCCTGCGGTCACGCAGCGACCGTCCTCCGCCCGCCGGGTGCCGGCATGGAACAGCTGCAGGCTGTCGCCGGTGGCAAGATCGCCCTCGACCACGTCGCCCCGCCGGATCTCGCCGGGGTAGCCCTCGGCCGCTGCGATCACGCAGGCACTGCAGCCTGCGGCGATGGAAAGGGTCGGGGCCCTGTCGAGGCGGCCGTTGGCACAGGCCAGCAGAACCGTGGCCAGCTCTGGGCCCAGCAGCGGCATCAGGGTCTCGCACTCCGGGTCGCCGAAGCGGCAGTTGAATTCGATCACGCTCGGCCCATCGGCTGTGAGCATCAGGCCGGCGTAGATCACGCCGCGGTAGTCGATAGACCGGGCCTGCAGGGCCGCGAGGGTGGGCTCCAGCACCAGGCGGCGCACCGCCGCCAGGCCGTCGGCATCCAGCAGGGGCGCCGGCGCGTAGGCGCCCATCCCGCCGGTGTTCGGACCCGTGTCGCCCTCGCCGATGCGCTTGTGGTCCTGGGCGGGGGGCAGGAGCACCATGCGTTGGCCGTCGGTGAGGGCGAACACCGAAACCTCAGGGCCCTCGGTGCGTTCCTCCAGCACCAGCGACGCCCCCTGGCTCTCCCCGAAGCGGCCGGCGAAGATCTCCTCGATCGCGGCACGGGCCTCGGCCATGGTCTCGGCCACGGTCACCCCCTTGCCGGCGGCCAGGCCGTCGGCCTTCACGACCAGGGGTCGTCCCTGGGCCTCAAGCGCCGCCAGGGCCTGCTCACGGCTCGTGGCGGGCCAGAAGCCCGCCGTGGGGATGCCAGCCTCGCGCATCAGCGTCTTGGCCCACTGCTTGCTGGCCTCGAGCCGGGCTCCGTCGGCACCGGGGCCGAAGACCGGCAGCCCGGCGGCCCGCAGCCGGTCGGCCAGGCCGGCGGCCAGCGGCGCCTCCGGCCCCACCACCACCAGATCCACCTCCCGGCTGCGGCACGCCTTGAGCAGGCCCTCGCTGTCGCTCTCGGCGATCGCCAGGGTCTCACAGCCCGCCAGAGCTGCCGTGCCGCCGTTGCCCGGTGCCACCCATACCCGCTCCACACCGGGGCAGCGCGCGAGGGCCCAGGCCAGGCTGTTCTCACGGCCGCCGCCTCCGACCACCAGGACCCTCCGGGGGCCGGGGATCTGGGAGGCTTGCGGAGCGGAGGCGGTCATGAGCGCAGGGTCGGGTGGGGCGCTGAGCGGGAGCGCCGGTAGGTTGTCGCGGAGCTCCGGGTGACGCCATTGTCCTTGACAGCGGGCCGCTCCGACGGGCCGTCGTCTCCCTCCGCTGCTGCGCGATCCCGTGAGCGCCACCCCGTGACCGTTCCACCGCCCGCCCCCGTGCGTCGCCATCCAGCGGGGTTCCGCCGCCGGCGCCCCGGCGCGGCCCTGCTGGCGGCGGGGCTGCTGGCTGTGGTGCTGTCGCCTTCGGTGCGGGCCGTGACGCGGGGCGATGTCCCTGCAGCTCCCGTTGGCCCTCCCGCCACCGCCAGGCCAGCGGGCCCCCCGCCCCCAGAGGCTGCTGCAGGCCCAGGCCTGCTGCCGGTGGTGTCCGGAACTGCCCCAGGCGCGCCTCCGCCCCTCGATGACGCCGCCTTCGCCGCCGCGCTGCAGAGGGGTGATCTCGATCGCCTCTACGCCCTCTGCCGCCAGAGCCTGGCCGAGGACCGGCGCGATCGACTGCGCCTGCTTCATGGGCGCCTGCTGGCGATCCATCCGGCTCCCCAGCCGCTTCCGGTGGTGCTGGCCAATGCCGAAGCCCTGCTCGGCTGTCTGGCGCCGGAGGCGGCGCTCACTGTTCTGGATCGCATCGGCCCCGCTCCAGGCCAGGACCGGATTCAGTGGCTCGTCGTGCAGTGGCGGGCCGCCAGCGCCGGCCTCGACCACCGCCGCGCCGCCCTCGCGCTCGAGCGCCTGGCCGTGGCGCTGGGGCCCGGCCGCAGTCTCGATGCGGTGGCCCTGCCGATGCGGCGGCGCGAGGACGGCACCGTGCCCACGAGGGCGGCCCTCGACGAGCTGGCGGAACATCTGGCGGCCCGTGGCCTGACCTTGCAGGCGGCCCAGCTGCTGCTCTCCTCCCGCCGCCCGGGAGTGGCGGGGGCTGAGCGGCTCCGACTCGCCGCCGGCTGGGGGTCCGCGCTCTCGCTGGAGCAGCGGGAGGCGCTGCTGGAGCAGGCCCTGGATCAGGCGGCGGCCCTCGGGGCCTGGGGCCTGGTCAACGATCTGCTCGACGACCAGATGGGTCTGCCGGTGGCCCGGGCACGGGAACGGCGCCTCAGGCTGGCACCCCGCCTCGACGACGCCTATGGCGAATGGCTGCTGCGCCAGGGGGATCCGGCCTCTGCCCCCCGGGCCCGCGAGCTGGAAGGGCGCCTGCGTTCGCCCCGCTCCCCTGGCGGCCATGCCGCCGGGTTGTCGGATCCCGCAGCGGGGCCGGCCCCCGAGACCGTGCCAGCGCCCGCACTCCCCCCCGCCTCGTCCTCCGCCCCTTCGCCCGCACCCCGGCCATGACCCTTCCCTTCCTCGGACCGCTGCTGCACGAAGGCAAGGCCAAGCGGGTGTATGCCACCGACCATCCCGACCGGGTGGCGGTGGAGTTCAAGGACGACGCCACCGCCTTCAACGCCCAGAAGCGGGCCTCCCTCGCCGGCAAGGGGGAGATGAACTGCCGCATCTCGGCCCTGGTGTTCGAGCGTCTGGCGGCCCGTGGGGTTCCCACCCATTACCTGGGGGTGGAAGGGCCGAACTGGATGGTGGTGCGTGCGGTGCGGATCGTGCCGGTGGAGGTGGTGGTGCGGAACATCGCCGCCGGCTCGCTGTGTCGCCAGCTGCCGATCGAGGTCGGCACCCGCCTCGATCCCCCGCTGCTCGATCTGTATTACAAGGACGATGCCCTGGGCGACCCCCTGCTCACCGAGGCCAGGCTCGAGCGCCTGGGGCTGCTGACGTCGCCCCAGCGCCAACGCCTGGGGGAGCTGGCCTTCGCCATCAATGCCGAACTGTGCGCGCTGTTCGCTGAGGCGGATCTCGAGCTGGTGGATTTCAAGGTGGAACTGGGCTTCACCGGCGTCGGCGAGCTGGTGCTCGCCGACGAGATCAGTCCAGACACCTGCCGTCTCTGGGATCGCCGGGTCAGCGACGCCAGTGATCGCATCCTCGACAAGGACCGCTTCCGTCAGGACCTCGGCGGGGTGGTGGAGGCCTACGGGGAGGTCCTCAAACGGGTCCAGGGGGTCTGTCCGGAACCACGGGTCTACCGGTAACGTCAGCCGGATTCGCGGCGCCGCCGCTCAGCTGACGAGATTCCATGGCCGGCGCTCGCCGCAGAACGCCCCATTCCAGCTCCCGCACCCCCCTGGGTGCCGCGGCAGCGCTGCCGCTGATGGGGGCGTTCCTACTGGCCTCCGGCGAGGCGAGAGCCGAGGATCGCGCTGGTCTGGCGGTGACGCCACCGCCACCGGTCGAGCAGACCTTGGACGAACGTCCTGAGGTCGTGCATGTGGACACCGCCGCCCTTGATGGCGCGGTCAGTTCCAGCACCGGACCCATCGCCCAGGCCGCGCCGGCCCCGGTGGATCCCGCGCCCGCATCGGCCCCGGCACCGACCGAGTCCGCCGCGCCAGCGCCAGCCGCCGAGTCGGCTCCACCGGCGGAGGCCAACCCTCCTGCCGAGGGTGACGCCCCCGATCCCTTCAGCGCCCCCGGCGGTCCTCAGGCCGCACCCGCCACCCCGTCCCCGGAGGGTGCTCCGGCTTCAGGCGCGCCCGCGGCACCGCCGCCGGCTGCCAACGAGCCGCGGGTGCGTATCAGCGAAGTGGTGGTGGAGGGCCTCGACGGCCACCCCGAGAAGGAGCGTCTGGAACTGGCGGCCTACGCCGCCATGAAGGTCACCCCCGGTGGGGAGACCACACGCAGCGAGCTGCGCAACGACCTCACCGCCGTCTACGCCACGGGCTGGTTCTCCGATGTGCGCATCCAGCCCGTTGACGGGCCCCTGGGTGTCCGGTTGAAGGTCCAGGTGGTGCCCAATCCCGTGCTCACCAAGATCAGCCTCGACCCACCCGACGCCAAGGTGCCGCCGGAGGTGGTTCAGGACACCTTCGCCGGTGACTACGGCCGCACCCTCAATCTCAACACCCTGCAGACCCGTCTGCAGGAACTGCAGAAGTGGTACGCCGACCAGGGCTACTCCCTGGCCCGGGTCACCGGCCCCAACCGGGTCAGCCCGGAGGGCGACGTGCTGGTGTCGGTGCGTCAGGGCACCGTGGAGGGGGTGGAGGTGCAGTTCCTGAACAAGGAAGGCTCCGCCACCAACGACAAAGGCCAGCCGATCCGCGGCAAGACCCGCCCCTGGGTGATCACCCGCGAGATCTCCCTCAAGTCCGGCCAGATCTTCAACCGCCGCAACCTCGAGGAAGACCTCAAGCGGCTTTACGGAACCGGTCTGTTCAGCGATGTCAAGGTCACGCTGCGCCCGGAACCCGCCGATCCTGGCAAGGTGACGATCGTCCTGGGGATCGTCGAGCAGTCCACCGGCTCCCTCTCCGGTGGCCTTGGCTACAGCCAGAGCCAGGGTGTGTTCGGCCAGGTGCAGGTGCAGGACAGCAACCTGCTCGGCCGGGCCTGGGACCTGGCCACCAGCTTCACCTATGGCCAGTTCGGCGGCCTGGCGGACATCACCTTCACGGATCCCTGGATCAAGGGCGATCCCTTCCGCACGGCCTTCCGCTTCAAGGCCTTCGTCAGCCGCGATGTTCCCCAGATCTTCCAGAGTCAGGACAACGGCAACATCTATACAGCATCTGATTTCTATGAAGCGCCGGGAACCAGCGTTGCCTACAACATCAACAGCAACGACAACCCCCTGAACCGGCGCTTCGGCTCCGTGGAGGAGGCCCAGAACCGAGACGACAACCTCAGCTGGTTTGACTACACCGGCAATTCGGTCGTCATCCAGCGCATCGGCGGCAACATTCAGTTTGTGCGACCTCTGAACGGCGGCAATCCCTTCAAGCGAGCCCCCTGGAGCGTGGTTGTGGGTCTGAGTGCCCAGCAGGTGACGCCGATGGATTTTTCCGGCGATTCCCAGAAGTATGGTGTTGCCACCAACAACTTTAATGGTAATGGCAGCAAGATTCCGAATGATTCGATCATCTGCCTGGCCTATAACTGTGCCACCAACAATCAGCTTCTCGGGTTGCGGATAGCCGCCACCATGAACACCCTCGACGATCCACGCAACCCCACGCGTGGCAATTTCCTCAGTCTGGGCACCGAGCAGTTCATTTCCGTCGGGCCTGATTCCCCCACCTTCAACCGCCTCCGGGGCAGCTTCAGCCACTACATCCCGGTGCGCTGGCTGAAGTTTTACAAGGGTTGTCGGCCCAAGCCGGGTGAAACCGACGACTGCAAACAGGCCCTCGCCTTCCAGGTGTCAGCCGGCACCAACATCGGTTCGCTGCCTCCCTATGAAGCGTTCTGTGTGGGCGGTGGCAACTCCGTGCGGGGCTTCTACGACTGCGACATGGGCGTGGGCCGCAGCTTCGGCGAAGCCACGATCGAGTACCGCTTTCCCCTGTTCAGCATCGTCAGCGGTGAGCTGTTCATCGATGGCGGCACCACCTTCGGCTCCCAGAAGAATGTGCCGGGCAACCCCGGTGAGCTTCTCGACAAGCCCGGCGATGGTTTCTCGGTGGGTACCGGCCTGATCGTCACCACCCCCGTGGGCCCCCTGCGTCTGGAGGTGGCCAGCCGTGATTTCAGTGGCGACTGGCGCTTCAACCTCGGCGTGGGCTGGAAGTTCTAGTGAGCAGCTGGCCCGCCGACTACAGCCGAGCCTGGACCCTTGCCGGCACGGTGGAGCGCCGGGGAGTGGGCCTGCACAGCGGCGCCGAATCCCTGGTGCGACTGGCCCCTTCCGACCAGCCGGGTTACAGGGTCGGCTTCCTCGACGATCCCAGCCGCCCCCCCCTGCGGCTGGCCCCCGATCAGGTGGGCGATACGCGCCTTTGCACGGCCCTGCAATTGGGGGATCGGCGGCTGGCCACGGTGGAACATCTTCTGGCTGCCCTCGCCGGCACTGGCGTCAGCCAGGCCGTGCTGTGGGTTGAGGGCGATGAGATCCCGTTGCTGGATGGTTCGGCCCAGCCCTGGGTGGAGGCGATCGCTGAGGCCGGACTGGTGGAGCAGGGTCCCCGGACGCTGCCCAGCCTCAGCGGCGACCAGCCGCTGATCGAGCGTCGGGGCGAGGGCTTCGTGATGGCCCTGCCGGCACCGGCGCCCCAGCTGGCCGCCGCCATCGAGTTCCCCCATGCCGCCATCGGCCGCCAGCTCTATTCGCTCACGCTCACCCCGGAGCGGTTCGTGGCCGAGATCGCCCCGGCCCGCACCTTCGGCTTCCGCGATCAGGTGGAGCAGCTCCGGGCCGCCGGCCTGATCCGCGGCGGTGCCCTGGAGAACGCCCTGGTGTGCGATGGCGACGGCTGGCTCAACCCGCCGCTGCGCTTCGCCGACGAACCGGTGCGCCATAAGCTGCTGGATCTGCTGGGGGACCTCGCCCTGGTGGGTCTTCCCTGCGCCCAGGTGTTCGCCTATCGCGGCTCTCACGGGCTGCACACCGCCCTGGCGGGCCGTCTCGCCGATCGGCTCCCCGCCGCCAGCGCTTCTGCCGTCCTGTCCCTCTGAGCCCTTGACCGCCTCCCCCACCTCCCCACCGGCCCCTGCACCCCACGCCGTCGAGCCGGCGATGCTGGCGAGCGAGCAGATCCACGGCCTGCTGCCGCATCGCTATCCCTTTGCCCTGGTGGACCGGGTGGTGCAGTACGTGCCCGGTGAGATGGCCGTGGCGATCAAGAACGTCACCTTCAACGAACCCCAGTTCCAGGGCCATTTCCCCGGTCGGCCCCTGATGCCGGGAGTGCTGATCGTGGAGGCCATGGCCCAGGTGGGCGGGCTGATCGTCACCCAGATGCCCGACCTGCCCAAGGGCCTGTTCGTGTTCGCCGGCATCGACGGCGTCCGCTTCCGCCGTCCGGTGGTGCCCGGCGATCAGCTGCGCATCACCTGCCACCTGCTCAGCCTCAAGCGCCAGCGCTTCGGCAAGGTGAAGGGCGAGGTCACCGTGGATGGCCAGCTGGTCTGTTCCGGCGAACTGATGTTCTCCCTGGTGGACTGAGCCGATGTCCAGCGCAGCCATGGCGACATCGGTGCATCCCACGGCCGTGGTCGATCCGCGGGCGCGGCTCGGCAGCGGCGTCGAGATCGGACCCTTCGCCGTGATTGGGCCGGATGTGGAGCTTGGCGACGGATGCCGCATCGGCCCCCATGCCGTGATCGATGGTCGGGTGCGTATGGGCCGCGGCAACCGTGTGTTCCCGGGAGCCTGCATCGGCCTTGAACCTCAGGATCTCAAGTACGACGGTGCTCCCACCGAGGTGGTGCTTGGCGACGACAACACCATCCGCGAGTGCGTCACGATCAATCGCGCCACCCACGAGGGCGAGCAGACGCGGCTGGGCAATGGCAATCTGCTGATGGCTTACAGCCATCTTGGCCACAACTGCCAGCTCGGCGATCGAATCGTGATCGCCAACGGTGTGGCCGTGGCCGGTCATGTGGTGATCGGTGACCGGGCGGTGATCGGAGGCGTCCTGGGCATCCACCAGTTCGTCCATGTCGGCACGCTGGCGATGGTGGGCGGTATGAGCCGCATCGACCGCGACGTGCCCCCGTTCATGACCATCGAAGGCCATCCGGGCCGGGTGCGGGGCCTGAACAAGATCGGCCTGCGCCGCAGCGGCATGGCCGAGCGCGATGGTGGTGCCCAGCTCCGCCAGCTGCAGGAGATCTGGAACCTGATCTACCGCAGCGATCGCGTTCTGACGGCTGCTTTGGCCGAGGCTCGGCGCGAACCCCTGCTCCCAGCCGCCGACGAACTCTGCCGCTTCCTCGAGGCCTCGATCGGCCCCGGACGCCGCGGCCCCCTGCCCGCCGCGCGCTGATGGTGCGGCTGCTGGTGAGCACAGGGGAGGTCTCCGGGGACCTCCAGGGAGGCCTGCTGATCGAGGCGTTGCACAGGGAGGCGCGACGTCGGGCGCTGCCGCTGGAGGTGATGGCGCTGGGGGGCCGCCGCATGGAGGCGGCCGGAGCCGAACTTGTGGCCGACACCACCGCCATGGGGGCGATCGGTCTGTGGGAGGCGGTGCCTCTGGTGTGGCCCACGCTGCGGCTGCAGGCGCGCCTCGATCGTCTGCTCGCCACCGATCCCCCCGACGGGGTGGTGCTGATCGACTACATGGGCGCCAACGTGAACCTGGGCATGCGGCTCAAGCGCCGCTATCCCACTGTTCCCATCACCTATTACATCGCCCCCCAGGAATGGGCCTGGCGCATCGGCGAGGGGGGCTCCACCCGGCTGATCGGCTTCACCGATCGCATCCTGGCGATCTTCCCGGAGGAAGCCCGCTTCTACGGCGAGCGCGGGGCCTCGGTCAGCTGGGTGGGTCATCCCCTGCTGGATACCCTCCAGCATCTCCCTTCCCGCGAGCAGGCCCGCCGGGAGCTGGGCCTGCCGGCCGAGGCCCCGGTACTGCTGCTGCTCCCCGCCTCAAGGCGGCAGGAACTGCGCTATCTGCTGCCGCCGATGGCGGCCGCCGCCGCCGAACTGCAGCGTCGCCATCCGTCGCTGCAGGTGCTGGTGCCGGCCGGACTGGCGGAATTCGAGGAGGTGCTCCAGCGGCAGCTCCGGGCCGCCGGGGTCCGGGCGCGGGTGGTGGGGGCAGCGGAAGCCGACCGCTGCCGCCCGGCCCTGTGCGCCGCGGCGGATGTGGCCCTCACCAAGTCGGGCACGGCCAATCTCGAGCTGGCCCTGCGCGGGGTGCCGCAGGTGACGGGCTATCGGGTGAGCCGGCCCACCGCCTTCCTGGCCAAGCACGTGCTCCGCTTTGATGTGCCCCATATCTCGCCGGTGAACCTGGTGCTGGGGCAGCGGTTGGTGCCCGAGCTGCTGCAGGATGCCCTGCAGCCCGCCGCGATCGTCAGCGCCGTGGAGTCGTTGCTCGATCCCGCCAGCGAGGACCGGCGCCGGATGGACGAGGGCTACCGGCAGTTGCGCACCTCTCTCGGTGAACCGGGCGTCACCGACAGGGCAGCGGCCGCCATTCTGGATCTGCTTGCTCCCGCCCCCCCGTGCGCCTGATCGTCGCCCTCCTTCTCGGCCTGCTGCTCGCGCTGGCCGGCCCCGTGGCCCCTGCCCTGGCCGCGACGGAGGAGGCGGTGCTGGCAGGCGGCTGCTTTTGGTGTCTGGAGCATGATCTCGAGGAGCTGCCCGGCGTCCTGTCCGTGGAGAGCGGCTACAGCGGCGGCAAGCTCGCCAGGCCCACCTACCGGCAGGTCTCCGCCGGCGGCACCGGCCATCAGGAGAGCGTGCGGGTGCGCTTCGACAACACTCTCCTGCGCTACGACAAGCTGCTGCGCGCCTACTGGCGCAACGTGGACCCCTTCGATGGGGGCGGCCAGTTCTGCGATCGCGGTGATTCCTATCGGCCGGTGATCTTCACCACCAGCGCCACCCAGGCCGTGGAGGCCCGCAACAGCCTGGTGGCGGCTGCCCGGGAGCTGGGCCGACCCACCACGGCGATCAAGGTGACGATCCGCCCCCTGGCCAAGTTCTGGCCGGCGGAGGACTATCACCAGAACTACGCCCGGCGCAACGGCCTCCGCTACCGCTACTACCGGTGGTCCTGCGGCCGCGATCGCCGGCTGGATGCGGTCTGGGGTAGCCGAGCCCGTGAAAGGGATCCCTGGCAACCGGCCGCCAGCGGGATGCGGCGCAAGGCCCTGCTCTCCTCGGATTCGGTGGAAATCCTGAAGGAGCCTGTGCCTGCGAATGCTGCAAATCTGCCGTCCTGACGGCGATCTGGCCTGTCCAACGCTGGAATTCTTCCCTAGCGTGGCTCCGTTCTCCTCGCCTGACCCTGTATGTATCTGCTGACCATCAGGGACGGTCTGCTGACCCGTCACATCGGTCCGTTCGCATCCACCGCTCAGGCAGCCGCCCACCTCGACCAGTTGCTGCTCACCTGCGGCGACCGCGCCCACTGGCAGATCCATGAACTGGAAGCGCCGGAAGCGCATCCGGCCGCACTGCAGGTGCGCAGCCAAACCCTTCCCTCCCTGGCCGCCTGAGATCAGCCCAGGGGGGCGCGCGGATAGCCCCGCAGCAGACCGCTTTCGATCATCAGACCAACGCCGGCCGTGATCAGGATCAGGCCCAGGGTTCCGTACCAGAACCAGGGGCCGGCCTGGGGCAGCACGACCCCGGAATCACTGGCCGCGAGCAGGCTCGCCCAGGTGCCGATTCCCTTGCGGATCACCGCTTCGCCGAACAGGCAGAGCCCTGCCGGCAGCAGGAGAACGCCGAGCTGGGCTTTCACGTACCAGCGGATCTTGTGAGCGGCCATCGACGACGGGGGTGGCGGCGGGTCCTGAACCTAGGTGGTTCAGGACGGCGCGCCGGCGCAGATCCAGCGCACCAGGGTGCGCACGCCGAAGCCGGTGGCTCCGGCGGGATCGCTGCCACGCCCCTTGTCGCTCCAGACGGTGCCGGCGATGTCGAGGTGGGCCCAGGCCACATCCCTGGCCACGAAATCCTGCAGGAAGAGAGCCGCGGTGATCGAGCCGCCGGGGCGCGGGCCGGTGTTCTTCATGTCGGCGACATGGCTCTTGAGGCCCTCGCGGTAGGACGAGCGCAGCGGCATGCGCCACAGGGATTCGCCGGCACTGTTGGCGGCGCTCACCAGCGCCTCGGCGAGCCGGTCCTCGGGGGTCCAGAGGCCGGCGATCTCCTCGCCGAGGGCAATCACGCAGGCCCCGGTGAGGGTGGCCAGATCCACCACCACGTCGGGCTCGAGCCGGCAGGCATACACGAGGGCATCCGCCAGGGTGAGTCTGCCCTCGGCATCGGTGTTGTTGACCTCGATCGTCTTGCCGTTCGATGCGGTGAGCACGTCACCGGGATGGATGGCGCCGCCACTGATCATGTTTTCGCAGGCGGCCACGATCACGTGCACCTCCACCCCCTCGGGGCGCCTCTGCCCGAGCGCCCGGGCCGCCCCCAGCACCGCGGCGCTGCCCCCCATGTCGTACTTCATCATCTCGATCTGGGAGCCGGCCGTCTTGAGGTTGTAGCCGCCGGAATCGAAGGTGAGCCCCTTGCCCACCAGAGCGACCCGGCGGTGCACCGGGCCGGCCGGGCGATAGATGAGATGGATGAACTTCGGCGGCAGCGAGGATCCCTGGGCCACTCCCAGGTAGGCCCCCATCCCCAGGGCTTCGCATTCCTCCATGTCCAGCAGCCGCAGCTCGAGGTCGAACTCGCGGGCGATTGACTCCGCCGTTTCGGCCAGATGCAGGGGGGTGGCCACGTTCGGTGGTGAGGCCACAAGCCCGCGGGCCAGCTCCACCCCGGCGCAGTCAGCCTCCAGTCCCGCCAGACCGGCGGCGGCACCGGCCGGCAGGCCCAGCAGACTCACCTGAGCGAGTTCATTGCGGGGCTCGGGATCGCTGCGGAACCGCTGATCCACGTAGAGCGCCAGGCGCACCGCCTCGGCCATGGCGGCAACACTGCTCTGCGGTTCGAGGCCCTCCACCGGCAGCTCCAGGCCCAGATGGCCTGCGCCGGCAGCGACGGCGGCCTTCGCGGCGGCGGCGGCGGCATTGCGCAGGGCGGCGACGTCGAAGCCGGCCGGTTCACCCAGGCCCACCACAATCAAGGTGGAGGGCAGGATGCCCAGCCTGTCGATGCTCAGGCACTGGCCTGGCTTTGCCTGGAAGCGACGCTGTTCCAGCAGGGCGCCGAGATCGGCCCCGAAGCGCTCCACCAGCGCGGCCCGGCCCGGATGATCGTCGCCGGCGAACACGCCCAGCGCCAGGGCATCGCCCTCCCAGCCCCCGGGAGCCCCGGCGGCGGCGGCGACACCGGTGGTCTCAAGGCAGCGGATGTCCATGCGTCCAGCTCAGGCGGGCCGCGATCGTAGCCAGCGGTTTCCTGCTCTCCGCTGCGCAGCGCCCCTCAGCCTTGATCGGCGGTGAAGGGGGTGGACCAGCGGCCGGCGGTCTCCTTGTTGAAGGGGGGCAGCCAGCGGCGGATCAGCGCCTGCTCCAGCGCCCGGCGGGCCTTCACCGCCTCCGGCACGTCGCACCAGAAGCGGATGCTGGGCCGCGCGTCGAGATCGGCGCGGCGCAGGGCTTCGCCATAGGCCGCCAGGTAGGCCTTGCAGTCGTGATCGCCCTTCCAGCGCCGGTCCGCCCGGCCGGTCTCGCCCACGTAGAGCAGCAGGGGCAGCGGCAGGTGGGGGGGGCGGTCGAGCACCAGGTAGATGGCGGCGCCGCGTTGGGGGGCCGACGGCCAGCGCCAGAAGGAGAGGCTCTGGGGCTGCAGGCCGAGGGGATCCAGGGCGCGGGCGCGAGCGATGGGATCAAGGTTCTTGTCTCCCAGGAGGGCGGGATTGATCTCCGGCAGCAGCTGGCCCTGCTCCGCGGCGGGCGCGGATGGCCCGGCGGTGAACAGAGGCCCCTGATGGGCGGCCAGCCGCTCCTGCCACGCCAGCAGCTGGTGGCGTTCGAGGGGCAGTGCCGGCGGCGGCGAGCCGGCGGCGGCGGCCCCGGGCGCGAACAGATCTCCCTGGCGCATGGCCGTCGCCTCAGCGGCGGGGCCGCTGCACGGCCGGGGGCAGCACGGGGCCTGCGGCCGGCGGCAGGAACGACACCCGGCCGATCCAGCGCTCCACCACCTCGGGTGGAAGCTGGAGCCGCTCCTGCAGATCGGCCAGATCGCGGAACGGGCCGCGGGCCCGCTCCTGCAGCAGCCGTCCGCAACGGGTGGAATCCATGGCGGGCAAGGCCGCCAGCGCCTTGGCATCGGCCCGGTTGACGGCCACGGCCGGGCCAGGGGAGGGGCGCGGAGCCGGGCTGCCGTACCAGCGGAACTCGAGCAGCGGCTGCCATAGCCGCAGCTGATCAGCGTCGAGCTGCAGCACCTCCAGGAGATCCTCCGGGCCGCTGAGCTGCACGCCGGAGGACTGCAGCCGCAGCAGCAGATCCACCTGGTCGCTGCGGCAGCCCGGCAGCCGCAGCCAGTCGGCCGCGGTGGCCCGGTTCACGTCCAGGCGCCAGCCGAGGGCAGCGGCATGGCGCACCTCCTCGGCGTTGCGCAGGCGCAGGGCAGGGTCCTGACGCAGTTTCAACTCCAGCAGCTCGCGCTCCACCACGTCGTCGGCCCGCTCGCTGGGGGCGCTGGGGGCGCCGGAGCCACCTCGAACGGGGCGTTGCGAGGGAGGGAGTTGGCCGCTGGCGATCAGCAGCCTCCGGGCCAGGGGATCCAGCCAGTGCCGCTTGGCCATGGCGGCCTGAGGGGGCTGCAGGATGTTGCGCACCTTACTGATGCCATCCCCCTGAGGGCGAGAAATCCACCAGCCCGCGGTGCACGGCGATGGCCACCGCATGGGCGCGGTCCCGGGCCTCCAGCTTGCGCAACACGTTGGCCATGTGGGTCTTGATTGTCTGGCGGCTCACGAACAGGCGGCGGGCGATCTCCTCGTTGGTCTCCCCCTGCATCACGCCGCCCAGCACTTCCAGCTCGCGCGGACTCAACCCCGCACGTGAAGGCGCCGCCGACCCGGCCGCGCTGCGCAGGCGCGCGTCGAGATAGCTGCCGCCGCCGCAGAGGGTGCGCAGAGCGTCGAGCCCCGCGCCCTGGCCCAGCCGCGCTTCGGCCAGCACCGCCTCGCAGCCCGCCTCGATCGCCGCCCGCAGTCGTGCCCGGCGCGACTCCTGAGAGACCAGAAGCAGGGTGCGTACGGAGGGATGGCGTCGTTTCACCTCCACCACCAGGGCACTGCCGCACCCCTGCTCAAGCTGGTCGCTGGCCACCAGCAGGCAGGGTCGGGTTTCGGCCACCAGCCGAAGGCCTTCGGCCTCGGTGGTGGCGGCGCCCACCACCCGCAGACCCTCAGGGGCACCGGTACAGAGGGCCAGCAGCAGGCCGCGATGGCCAAGGCAGAAAACCAGACTGCAGTCGGCCAGGAGTTGGCCGGCCAGCGCGTGCTGCTCGCGCCAGTGGGCCAGGAACGGGGTGAAGTCCATGGCATCCCGGGTCGGGACTCCTCAGAGTGATGTCTCCGCCATGGGGATGGGGGAATGATGCGTGGATCCGCACTCCCCCGCCGGCGGAACCCTTCCCAGAATCGTGCCACTTGCTGCACCTCCTGATCGAGCCATGGCTTTCTTCGACTCCGAGATCGTTCAGGATGAGGCGAAGCGCCTGTTCGGCGACTATCAGCAGCTGATGCAGCTGGGCGGCGACTACGGCAAGTTCGATCGGGAGGGGAAGAAGCTTTACATCGAGCGCATGGAGGAGATGATGGACCGCTACCGCGTGTTCATGAAGCGCTTCGAGCTCTCCGAAGACTTCCAGGCCAAGCTCACGGTGGAGCAGCTGCGCACCCAGCTCGGCCAGTTCGGTCTGACTCCGGAGGCGATGTTCGATCAGATGCAGCTCACCCTGGAGCGGATGAAGAGCCAGCTCGAAACCGCAGGCTGAGGCAGGGGTGGCGCGGAGGCCAGGCGGGCGGCTGCTTACGATCCGCCCCATACCCTGGGCGCGATGGAGAGCGGGCGATGAGCGGGAGCGAGGCGGGCAGAGAGGCGGGCAGTGAGAAGGTGGGCCAGGGGTTGGCGCACGGCCTGCCTCCATGGCTCAGCCGCGGTCTGGACGACCTGTTCCCCGCCGGCGCGGCAGAGGACGCCGATCAGGCCCTGGCGGCCCGGCTCGAGGAGGCCCGGCGCCGGGGCCGGCCGCTGCGGGTGAAGCTGGGAATCGATCCCACAGGCTCGGAGATCCATCTGGGCCACTCGATCCTTTTCCGCAAGCTGCGGGCCTTCCAGGACGCGGGCCACACGGCCGTTCTGATCATCGGCGACTTCACCGCCCGCATCGGCGATCCCACCGGCAAGAGCGCCACCCGCGTGCAACTGGGCGCGGCCGAGGTGGAGGCCAATGCCGACACCTATCTGGTGCAGCTGGGGCTCGGGCAGGATCCCGCCCATGCCCTGCTCGATTTCCAGACGCCCGGGCGGCTGGAGGTGCGGCGCAACGGCGAGTGGCTGGCGGGCATGGACCTGCCGGCGGTGATCGAACTGCTGGGGATCAGCACCGTGGGCCAGATGCTGGCCAAGGAGGACTTCGCCAACCGCTACGGATCCGGCACTCCGATCAGCCTGCATGAGTTCCTCTATCCCCTGCTGCAGGGGTACGACTCGGTGCAGGTGCAGGCCGACGTGGAGCTGGGCGGCACCGATCAGAAGTTCAACGTGGCCATGGGCCGCGATCTGCAGCGCCATTTCGGCCACCGGCCCCAGTTCGGCCTGCTGCTGCCGATCCTGCCCGGCCTCGACGGCGTGCAGAAGATGAGCAAGAGCCTGGGCAACACCGTGGGCCTGCGCGAGGACCCGCTCTCGATGTATTCGAAGCTGGAGAAGGTGCCCGATGCGGTGGTGAACGACTACCTCACCCTGCTCACAGAGCTGGATCTCGAGGCGCTGCCGGCCAACCCGCGGCAGCGTCAGCAGGCGATGGCCCTGGAGGTGACGCGTCAGCGCCACGGCGTCGCGGCGGCCGCCCAGGCCCAGCTGGACGCCGCCCGGCTGGTGGGCGGCGCCAGTGGCAGCGGCGCCGCCGACGCCGAGGTGCCGGAGGCTTCGCTGGCGGCGGTGAACTTCCCGGCGAAGGCGTTCTATCTGCTCAGTGCCGTGGGGCTCTGCGCCACCAGCAGTGAGGCGCGTCGCCAGATCACCGGCGGCGGCGTCCGGCTTGATGGCGAGAAGTTGGCCGATCCCAACCAGGAGTTCGCCGATGCGGCGGCGCTGGCAGGCAAGGTGGTGCAGCTGGGCCGAAAGACCTTCCGGCGCCTGGTGGTGGGCTGAGGTCCTGCGACTTTGGCTCAGAGGCTGCGCAGCACCCGAAGATCCTCGGCGTCGAGCGGTGTGGGGATCCCATGCCGCGTGGGGATCCCATGCCGCAGCAGCTCGGCGAAGTCACCGGCGCCGCTGAGCACCGTGAGCAGGTAAAGGCGATCCGGGACGGGGTTCTCCAGATCGTGGAGGGCCTCCTCGGGCACCATCACGAAATCGCCGCCGCTGGCGCTGATCGAGCGGTCGTCCACGTGGAAGATCACCTTGCCGCGCAGCACGAAGAACAGTTCTGCCGACCGGTGATGGACATGCGGAGGACAGCGATCGCACGGATCGTGCACCTCCAGGAACATCGTGCAGCTTCCCTGGGCCGGCTGGCTCAGCAAAGCCAGCCGGCAGTGATCACCGAGGCTGAGGCGATAGCTCTGCAGCTGTTCGGGGTGGAGGATGCGCGGCAGCATCGGGGCGGCAGAGGCGGGCTCAATGTGGCGTGGATCGAGCGATCGGTCCTCAGTTTCGCCGATCCTTCGGGATTGCGTCGTTGCGCGCCCAGCAGGGATGCAGGCCATGTGCCGCGGAACCCAGGATCCCGCCGTGCTGCGAGATCCCTGGGACGGCTGATGGGGGTTGTTCAAGGCACGCAACCCTCGTTGCCGCGACCCGCTGCCGCAGGCGGTCGCCATGCCGGCGCTGCAGCCGGTCTGACGGTCGGCACTGCCGTCGGTGCCGACAGCCTCCGCCAGGGGAGCCATGACATGAAGAGGGATGGCGGCGGGCGATCAGCTCACGGGGAGGAGCTGGCCTGGCCGTTGCCGCCACGAGCCACTCAGCTCCTACGGTCAGATCCAGCCACACCTGGTCCACCATGCCTGCAGCGATCGCCTCCGATCCCGCTGATCGGATCATCGTGGCTCTCGACGGCATGGAGCCCGCCCAGGCCCTGGCCTTTGCCGCTGCGCTACCGCAGCTCCGCTGGGTGAAGGTGGGCCTGGAGCTGTTCTGCGCCGCTGGCCCCGCGGTGGTGCTGCAGCTGCGCGACCAGGGCCGGCGCGTGTTTCTCGATCTCAAGTTCCACGACATCCCCGCCACCATGGCAGGTGCCTGCCGCAGCGCGGCGCGGCTCGGGGCTGAGCTGATCACTGTGCATGCCTGCGCCGGCAGCGAGGCCCTGCGGGCGGCTCAGGCGGCGGCGACGGCGGGGGCGGAGGCGGCGGGCCTGCCGGCGCCCACCCTGCTGGCGGTCACTGTGCTGACCAGCTGGGATCCCGACCGCTTCGCCGCCGAGCTGGCGATCGGCGAGCCGGTGGCCGCCTATGTGCCGCGGCTGGCGGACCTGGCAGCGGCGGCCGGCATCGGCGGCTGCGTCTGCTCGCCCCTGGAGGTGGCGGCCCTGCGGGCGGCGCACCCCGAGCCCTTTGCCGTGGTCACCCCGGGCATCCGCCCGGCCGGTGCCGCCACCGGCGACCAGGCCCGGGTCATGACCCCCGCCCAGGCGATCGACGCCGGCGCCAGCCGGCTGGTGATCGGGCGTCCCATCGCCGCTGCGCCCGATCCGGCGGCCGCATTTGCGGCCTGCTGCGCCGAGCTGGCGGCAGCGGGCTTCTGAGGCCCTCCCCAGCCGATGGCGCCGGTCCACGCCAGCATGAGGTCCCTGCACGCCGCCGGTGGAGCCCCTGCTGCAGCCCCTCGACCAGGCCCTGTTCGATCGCGTGGCGGCGGAAGCCGCCCGCTCACCGCGCCTGCGCCTCAACCACAACCTCCACGCCGAGCCCGATGCGGTGCAGCGGTTCCTCAACGTGCTCCAGCCCGGTACCTACGTGCGTCCCCATCGCCATCGGCGGGAGCTCCCGGGGACGGGCTTCGAGTGTTTCGTGGTGCTGCAGGGGGCGATCGGGCTGCTGCTGCTCGGGGAGGACGGCCGGGTGATCGGTCGGGAACGCCTTGATGCCGCCGGCCCGCTGAAGGGCATCCAGCTGGCCGAGGGCCAGATCCACACTCTGGTGGCCCTCAGCGCCGATGCGGTGATGTTCGAGGTCAAGCAGGGTCCCTACGTGCCCACGGCCGACAAGGACTTCCTTCCAGGCTTCCCGCTCGAGGGCACACCCGAGGCGGCGTCCCAGGAGCGGGCCTGGCGGGCCCTGTTCGAGGGGCTCCCCGGCGCGGAGTCCTAGGGCTTCGCCAGATCCTGCCGCCGGCAGAAGCTGCAGTGGCCCCACAGGGCCATCTCCCCGGCCGGTGCCGGCCGGCCGCAGGCCGGACAATCCGCCAGGCCATGCACATCGATCCGGCTCGGATGGCGGGCCCAGTCGTCCTGCTCCTGAAGGCTGGCCGGCGGCGGTGACGGCTGGGCGTGGTGCTGCTGGAAGCGAAGGTCGCGCAGTTGGAATCCCGCCCCCCGCAGAGCACCCAGCAGCTGATGGCGGTTGTACTGCAGCGCCTGAAGCCAGGGCCCCGGCGGAGCGCCCACGGTGAGGATCCCGGACTGCAGGCGCAGCGGCCGGCAGTGGGGCGCCAGCTGGGGGCCTGCAATCCCGGGCCAGGCCTGCCAGAGCCCCGCCAGATGGCCTTCCTGTCGCCAGCGCTGCTGCATCCCGGCCAGGCAGGCGGCCACGGGCTGGGCCGGCGCAGGCGGCGGCGGGATCAGCAGCGACAGGTTGCCGATGCGTCGGCTCTGGTCACGCGGGGCGGCGGGCATCCCCCAACGCTAGGGGGGTGCGGCAATCCGGATGTTGGCCGGCGGCAGCGGTGCGGCAAGGATGTGCCTACCCTCGGGCCCTGCCCCACCCCCACCTCCATGGGCTTCTTCGATCGGCTCAGCCGCCTGCTTCGCGCCAACCTCAACGACATGGTGAGCAAGGCGGAGGATCCGGCCAAGATTCTCGACCAGTCGGTCACGGACATGCAGGCCGATCTGGTGAAGCTGCGCACGGCGGTGGCCACGGCGATCGCCGGCCAGAAGCGGCTGCAGAACCAGGCCGAGCAGGCCGAGGCGCAGGCCAAGGCCTGGTACGAGCGGGCCGAACTGGCCCTGAAGAAGGGGGAGGAGGATCTGGCTCGCGAGGCCCTCTCCCGTCGCAAGACCTACACCGAGACCGCCACCGCCCTCAACACCCAGATCTCCTCCCAGGCGGGTCAGGTGGAGACCCTCAAGAAGAGCCTCACCGCCCTGGAGGGCAAGATCGCCGAGGCCAAGACCAAGAAGGACATGCTCAAGGCCCGTGCCCAGGCGGCCCAGGCCCAGGAGCAGCTCCAGAGCGCCGTCAGCGGGCTGGGGACCAACACCTCGATGGCCGCCTTCGAGCAGATGGAGGAGAAGGTGCTGGCGATGGAGGCCCGCAGCCAGGCGGCGGCCGAGCTGGCCGGCGCCGATCTCGAGAGTCAGTTCGCCGCTCTCCAGGGCACCGGCGTGGAAGACGAACTGGAAGCTCTCAAGACCCGCCTCTCCGGAGGCGCCAACCCCATCGCCCTTCCGGCCGAAGGAGGCCCGGTTCCCCAGCTGGAGCCGGTGCAGGTGGCGGAGGTGAATGCCGAGCTCGAGGAGCTGCGCCACTCGATCGACAAGCTCTGAACTTCATACAATCGGCCCCATTCGCAGAACCGGGCCGTGCCAGCCTCCGCCGCCGTCCTCGACCTCACAGACGAAACCTTCCCCGCCGAGGTGCTGGCCCGCTCCGGCGCTGTGCTGGTGGACGTCTGGGCCTCCTGGTGCGGCCCCTGCCGGCTGATGGCCCCGCTGATGGAGTGGGCGGCCACCGCTTACGAGGCCCGTCTGGTGGTGGGCAAGCTTGAGGCCGACGCCAATCCGGGAACCCGCGACGACCTGCGGATCCAGGGTCTGCCGACTCTGATCCTGTTCCGTGATGGCGTCGAGGTGGCACGCCATGAAGGTGCTATGGCCAGGCCCCAGTTGCAGGCCTTCCTGGATGCCGGTCTCTGAACGCCTGAGCCGCCTGGGCAGCGGTGTCTTCGCCCGCAACGACCGGCGCAAGGAGGCCTACCGGCAGCGGCGGATGGAGAGCGCGGCGCCGCTGCCCGAGCTGCTCGATCTGTCCCTCGGCTCCACCGATCTCCAGCCCCCGCCGGCGGCCCTCGAGGCGATCGCCGCGGCCCTTGGCCGGCCGGAGAGCGCCTCCTACTGTCTGCACGCGTCCACCTTGCCGTTCCGCGAGGCCGTAGCGGCGTGGGCCGAGCGGCGTTTCGGTACCCGGGTCGATCCTGAAACCGAGGTGCTGCTGCTGGTGGGATCGCAGGAGGGCACGGCCCATCTCCCCCTGGCGGTCCTCGATCCCGGCGACGCGGCCCTGCTGCTCGATCCGTACTATCCCTCCCACATGGGTGGCCTTCATCTGGCCTCGGCCCGGCCGGTGCTGCTGCCGCTCCAGGCGGATCAGGGCTGGCGGCCGGTCTTCGAGCGCGTCAGCGACACCGACTGGCAGGAGCTGAAACTGATGGTCCTCGGTTTCCCCCATAACCCCACCGCCACCACCGGTGAGCAGGCCTGGATCGATGCAGCGGTGGAGCGGGCCCTGCGCCACGACGTGGTGCTGGCCCACGACAACCCGTACGTGGATCTGGCGCTGGAGGGGGAGGCGCCCGCCCTGCTGCGCAACCCTGCCTGGGGCGCGTGCGGCATCGAGTTCTTCTCCTTCTCCAAGAGCTGGTGCCTGGGGGGCTACCGCCTGGCCTTCGCCATCGGCGCCGAGTGGCTGATCACCGCCTTGCGTCAGCTCAAGGGGGTGGTGGATTTCAACCAGTCGCTCGCCCTGCAGGCCGGGGCGATCGCGGCCATTGAGCAGGCCCCGGACTGGCCCGCCCGCCTGCGCGAGGTGTATCGCGACCGCCGCGATCGCATGAGCGCTGCCCTCGACGCCGCCGGCTGGGCGGTGCCCCGCCCGTCGATGGCGCTTTACCTGTGGCTGCCGGTGCCGAAGGCGGCCCGGGAGCGGGGCCTGGATTCCGAGGCGTTCGCGGCGGCCCTGCTGGAAGGCACCGGCGTGTGTCTCACTCCCGGCAACGGCTTCGGTCCGGGCGGCGAGGGCTGGCAGCGGCTGGCCCTGGTGCATCCGGCCGACGACCTGGAGGCCGGCGCTGCCCGCATGGGAGCCTGGCTGGCTGCCCTCTGAGCCCGCTGGCCGGCGCCGGCGCCGTGCTTGCCGCAAGGCGCGCCCTGCCCCCCGCCGGCGTGGATGCAGCCCCCCTGCGCTGGCACCTGCAGGTGCTGCCGGTGTGTGCCAGCACCGAGCGGGAGCTGGAGCGCCGGCTCCGGGAGCCCGGCGCCGCCCCCCGGGCCGGTGAGGCCTTGGCGGTACTGGCGGCCCGACAGCGCTTCGGCCATGGCCAGCAGGGTCGGGTGTGGCAGTCGCCGGCGGGCGGGGTGTGGATCAGTGCGGCGCTGCCCTGGCCCGAGGATCCCGCCGCTGCGGCGGCCCCCGGGCTGGCCCTGGCGGTGGGGCTGGCGCTGGCGCTGGAGCCGCTGGGTCTGCCGGTGCGGCTCAAGTGGCCGAACGACCTCCTGGTGGAGGGCCGCAAGATTGCCGGGCTGCTGCCTCGCCTGCGTCTGCGGGGGGATCGGGTGCGCTGGGCTCAGGTGGGGCTGGGGCTCAACGGCTGCCATGCGGTGCCTGCCGGCGCCGTGGCCCTGGCGGAGCTGATCGGCCGGCGGGCCGACGCCCGGCCGCCGCGGCTCAGCGCCCGGGTGCTGCAGGCCCTGGAGTGGGCCGTGGCCGAGGCCGGAGAGCCCGAGCGGGTGCGCGCCCTGGCCTTGGCCCGCCTGCTGCTGCCCGCGGAGTCGATCGCCCATCAGGGGAGCCTCTGGCGCGCCGTGGGCCTCGGCATCGACGGTGCCCTGCTGCTGGAGGCCGGGGACGGCCGGCGCACTGCCCTGCATCGCCGCTTCTGAAGCCGGCGCCCTGCCCATCGCCTGCATCGCTTGCGCTTCTTATATTGCGTCACGCTTTCTCAGCCGCCTCTCCTGTCCCCTGCGGCGCTCCCCTCTCGCCATGGCTCCCAAGCCCCACCATCTGCTGATGGCCGCGGCCGCCCTGGCGGCCGGGCCGCTCTCCGGTGTGCCGCTGGTACTGGCCCAGGGCGCCGATCCGGCTCCGATCGCGGCTCCCCCCATCGAGCCGCCTCCTCCGGTCACCCCCGATCCCGAGCCTGCTCCTGCCGCCGTTGCTCCGCCTCTGGCCGCACCGCCCCCTCAGGCCCTGCGGCCCGAACCTGCCGACCGGGTGATCGAAGCTCCCCGCAGCGTCGATTCCTCGATCGATGATCTGGTCCGGGATCAGGTGATTCTGCCCTCGGAGCGGGTGCGTGTGCGCGGCAACCTGGTGGTGCCGCAGATGGCCGGACCGCGCGAGCGGGCCTGTCTGGATGGTGCCCTTTCGATGCGCGAATGCGGGGGGGGGGTCGTGGTGGTGGGTCGCAGCCGCCGCGATGGTCTTGGTGCCACCGTTCTTGACGGCGGTGGCAGCGGCGCTGGTGGAGGGGGCGGTTCCCCGCTTCTTGGTTCCTCGGGGTACGGCTACGGCTCCGGCGAGCGGGTGGGGATCGATGCGGCGCCCCTGCCGCCGATCACCGTGCCGGTGACGGCCCTGCTCTCCGGGGCCGGTGGCAGTTTCCGCCTCACCGATGTGTTCCGGGTCACGCCCCGTCCCGCGGCCGCCGGCGGCAACGGCAACCGCCGCCTGCTGTACCCGCTGGTGGGATCCGCTGTCACCACCAGCAGCTTCGGCTGGCGTCTGCATCCGGTGATCGGGACCTGGAGAATGCACGCCGGCCTCGATCTGGCCGCCCCCGAGGGCACCCCGGTGGTCGCGGCCCTCACAGGGCGGGTGGTGATGAGTGGTGTGGCGGGTGGCTACGGCCTGGCGATCGAGGTTGAACACGACCGCCCCCGTCGCCGCACCCTCTACGGCCACCTCTCCGAGCTGTATGTAAAGGAAGGGGACACCGTGCGCCAGGGTGAGGTGATCGGCAGGGTGGGCAGCACCGGCCTGAGCACCGGCCCCCACCTCCACTTTGAGTTGCGGGTGCCGGAGGAAGGCGGCTGGGTCGCGATCGATCCGGGTGATCTCGATCCCGGCGGCCCGATGGTGGCCAGCCTGCCCGGCCTCCCCGGCCAGCCCGCTGGCGTTGCCCCCCGCGACGTGGATGCGGTGGCCATTCTGATGGGCCAACTGCTGCAGACCCTCGAGCGTCCGCGCTCGCCTCTGCCCTCCGTTCCTGCTGCAGCCGCTGCCCCGCAGGGGTGACCGATCCCCACCGACGGTGGACAACTGGATCAGTGCCCAGCCGGATGCAGTTCCGCCTCGGCGTTGAGAGTGCCGGCGATGCGGCCGTCGCGGAACACCACGGTGCGCTCAGCACGCTCGGCCACGTCGTGCTCGTGGGTCACCATCACCAGGGTGATGCCCTGATGGTGGAGCTCGTCGAAGATCTCCAGCACCTCCCGGGTGGTGTTCGAGTCGAGAGCGCCGGTGGGCTCATCGGCCAGCAGCAGGGCCGGCTGGTTGATGATGGCCCGGGCGATCGCCACCCTCTGCTGCTGACCGCCGGAGAGCTGGTTGGGTCGATTGTGCAGACGCTTGTCCAGGCCCACCCGTGTGAGGGCCTGCTGAGCGCGTGTCCGTCGCTCGCCGGCTGTCACTCCGGCATAGACCATCGGGAGCATCACGTTCTCCAGGGCCGTGAGTTGGGGCAGCAGGTGGAACTGCTGGAACACGAAGCCCAGTTCCCGGTTGCGCAGATCGGCCAGGGCATCATCGTCGAGATGCTCCACCGGTGTGCCGTTCAGCACATAGCTGCCGGTTGTGGGGCGATCCAGGCATCCCAGGATATTCATCGCCGTGCTCTTGCCCGAGCCCGAGGCACCCATCACCGCCAGGTAGTCGCCGCGCTGCACCCGAAAGCTCAGATGGTCGAGGGCCACGACCTCGGTGTCACCACTGCCGTAAACCTTACGGATGTCGATCAGCTGAGCCACGGTGTCGTGGCCGGGTTGGCGACCCGATGATTCCTGGGTGGGGCCCATGGGATCAACCGAGCGGCGGCGTGCTCGCGGCGGCGATGGCCTGCTGCAGCAGGGGGGTGCCGGTGACGGCGGCGCTCGCCCAGTAGAAGAGCGGGCTGGAGAGCACACCGCCCACGGCGGTGACGATCACGCAGCCGAGCAACGCGGCCCGCAGCGGCTGCATGCCGGCGAGGCTCCACTCGATCGGCGGATAGTTCTTGACCACATCGGAAGCCTCCTGAGGTTCCTTCACCACCATCATCTTGATGACCGAGATGTAGTAGTAGATCGACACCACCGAGGTGACCAGGCCCACCACAACCAGCAGGTACTGATGGTCGGCCCAGCCGGCGAAGAAGAGGTAGATCTTGCCGAAGAAGCCAAGCATCGGCGGGATGCCGCCCAGGGAGAGCAGGCAGAGACTCAGGCCCAGGGTGATCAGGGGATCCTTCTGATAGAGGCCGGCGTAATCGGCGATGCGATCGCTGCCGGTGCGCAGGGAGAACAGGATGATGCAGGCGAAGGCCCCCAGGTTCATGAACAGGTAAGCCGCCATGTAGAGCACCATCGCCGCGAAACCGTCTTCGGTTCCACATACCATGCCGATCATCACAAAGCCGGCCTGACCGATGGAGCTGTAGGCCAGCATCCGCTTCATCGAGGTCTGGGCCAGGGCGACGACGTTACCCAGCACCATGGAGAGCACGGCCAGCACGGTGAACAGGAACTTCCACTGGGCGTCAAAGCTCTCGAAGCAACCCACCAGGATGCGCAGGGCAAGGGCGAAGCCGGCCGCCTTTGAGCCCACCGAGAGGAAGGCCACCACCGGGGTGGGCGATCCCTCATACACGTCCGGGGTCCACTGGTGGAACGGAACGGCAGCGATCTTGAAGGCCACCGTGGCGAGCACGAACACCAGGGTGAGTGCGGTGATCGGCGAGGCGGAGGTGCGCAGGGCCAGGGCGATCGCCTCCAGGCTGGTACCGCCGCCGCTGAGCCCATAGAGCAGGGAGGCACCGTAGAGGAACACGGCCGCGGCGGCCGAGCCCACCAGCAGATACTTCAGGGCCGCCTCGGAGCTGCGGGCGTCCCGCTTCATGTAGCCCGAGAGCAGATAGCTCGACACCGACAGCGTTTCCAGCGAGATGAAAATGCTGATCAGGTCGGTGGAACCGCACAGGAACATCGCGCCGAGTGTGGCGGCCAGCAGGATCGCGGCGTATTCACCCACCGGTGTGCCGCTGCGCTCCACGTAGCGCCAGCTGAGCAGGAGGGAGATCAGGGTGGAAGCGGCGACCACGCCGCGGAAGGCGATGGCCAGGTTGTCGGCCAGGAAAGAGCCCAGGAAGGAGGGCTCGGCTCCACCGTTCCACTGGAGTGCCAGCAGCACGAGGGCACCGCCCAGGCCGGCGTAGCAGATCGGCGGAACCCAGCGGCTGGCAGCCTTCTCGCCCGCCAGGTCCACCAGCAGGCACAGAACGAGGGCCACCAGCACGGAGCCCTCGGGAAGGATCGCGACCGCGTTCAGGTCGAGGGAGAGTGCACCTGTGCCGAGCCCGGAGGCGATCGCCGCGGTGGCATCGGAGGCGGCCGTGGCGGCGCCGAAAATCAAGTCGGTGGCAGCGGGAAACACGTCGGCCACACCCTCCGGGTCGGTGGTGCAGCGGACTGTAGCGGCCTCAACCTGACCTCGGTCCGTCCTTCGATGCGATAAAGAGGGAAGCGGTTCAGCGCCTGCCCGTGGCCCACACCCTGGTCATCGTCGAGAGCCCCACCAAGGCCAAAACCATCCGGGGCTTCCTGCCGAAGGACTTCCGGGTGGAGGCCTCGATGGGGCACGTGCGTGACCTGCCGAACAACGCCAGTGAGATCCCCGCCGCCCAGAAGGGGGAGAAGTGGGCCAATCTCGGCGTCAATACCGCCAACGACTTCGAGCCCCTTTACGTGGTGCCGAAGGACAAGAAGAAGGTGGTGAAGGAATTGAAGGACGCCCTCAAGGGAGCCGACCGCCTGCTGCTGGCCACGGACGAGGACCGCGAAGGCGAGAGCATCAGCTGGCATCTGCTGCAGTTGCTCGGTCCCAAGGTCCCGGTCCAGCGGATGGTGTTCCACGAGATCACCAAGGAGGCGATCGGCCGGGCCCTCGCCAGCCCCCGGGACCTCGACATGCAGCTCGTCCATGCCCAGGAGACCCGGCGAATCCTCGATCGCCTGGTGGGCTACACCCTCTCGCCGCTGCTCTGGAAGAAGGTGGCCTGGGGCCTCTCCGCCGGCCGCGTGCAGTCGGTGGCGGTGCGGTTGCTGGTGCAGCGGGAACGGGCCCGACGGGCTTTCCGCAGTGGCACCTACTGGGATCTCAAGGCCCGTCTCGAGCAGGAGGGAACCCTCTTCGACGCCAAGCTCACCCATGTGAAGGGCGAGCGGATCGCCGGCGGCTCCGACTTCGACGAGAACACCGGCGGCCTCAAGGCCGGCAGCAAGGTACGGCTGCTGGAGGAGAGCGAGGCCCGCTCGCTCCGGCAGGCGGTGGAAGCTGCCCTCTGGCGCGTGGCGGCAGTGGAGGAGAAACCCACGGTGCGCCGGCCCGTGCCGCCGTTCACCACCAGCACCCTGCAGCAGGAGGCCAACCGCAAGCTGCGCCTCTCCGCCCGCGAAACGATGCGGGCGGCCCAGAGCCTTTACGAGCGGGGCTACATCACCTACATGCGCACCGACTCGGTGCACCTGAGCGATCAGGCCCTGCAGGCCTCCCGCGCCTGCGTGTCCGAGAAGTACGGCAAGGAGTACCTCAGCCCGTCCCCGCGCCAGTTCACCACCAGGGCCCGCAATGCCCAGGAGGCCCATGAGGCCATCCGGCCGGCGGGGGAAAGCTTCCGCACCCCAGCCGAGACCGGCCTCGACGGCCGCGATCTCGCCCTCTACGACCTGATCTGGAAGCGCACCGTGGCCAGCCAGATGGCCGACGCCAAGCTCACGATGCTGGCGGTGGATCTGGAGGCGGCCGATGCCACCTTCCGGGCCAGCGGCAAGCGCATCGACTTCCCCGGCTTCTTCCGCGCCTATGTGGAGGGCAGCGACGATCCTGACGCCGCCCTCGAGGGCCAGGAGGTGCTGCTCCCCAGCCTGGCGGTGGGTGACGGCCCGGCCTGCCGCGAGGTGGAGGCCCTCGGTCACACCACCCAGCCTCCGGCCCGCTATAGCGAGGCGGCCCTGGTGAAGATGCTGGAGAAGGAGGGCATCGGCCGTCCCTCCACCTACGCCTCGATCATCGGCACGATCGTGGATCGTGGCTACGCCACGCTCCAGAACAACAGCCTCACCCCCTCCTTCACCGCCTTCGCGGTCACCGCCCTGCTGGAGGAGCACTTCCCCGATCTGGTGGATACGGGTTTCACCGCCCGGATGGAGAACACCCTCGATGAGATCTCCCACGGCAAGGTCCAGTGGCTGCCCTACCTGGAGGGCTTCTACAAGGGCGACCAGGGCCTCGAGATCCAGGTGCAGCAGCGGGAGGGCGATATCGATCCCGGCGCGTCCCGCACCGTGTCCCTCGAGGGCCTGCCCTGCGTGGTGCGGATCGGACGCTTCGGCGCCTACCTCGAGAAGAAGCGGGTGGCCGACGACGGCACCGAGGAGCTGATCAAGGCCACCCTGCCCCAGGAGATCACCCCGGCCGACCTCGATGCCGACAAGGCGGAGCTGATCCTGCGCCAGAAGGCCGAGGGCCCCGAGTCCCTCGGCGAGGATCCGGAGACCGGTGATGCCGTCTACCTGTTGTTCGGCCAGTACGGCCCCTATGTGCAGCGCGGTCAGGTGAGCGATGAAAACCCCAAGCCCAGGCGGGCGTCCCTGCCCAAGGGCGTCAATCCCGAGGATCTGAGCCTTGAGGATGCCCTGGGTCTGCTCCGTCTCCCCCGCCTCCTGGGCGAGCACCCCGAGGGCGGCCGGATCGAGGCGGGCCTCGGGCGGTTCGGGCCCTATGTGGTGCACCACAAGGGCAAGGGGGAGAAGGACTACCGCTCCCTCAAGGCCGACGACGACGTGCTGGCGGTGGGCCTCAGCCGCGCCCTGGAGCTGCTCGCCCAGCCCAAGCGCGGCCGCGGCGGACGTACCGCCCTCAAGGATCTGGGCACTCCTGAGGGGGCTGAGGAGGCGATCCAGCTGTTCGATGGGCCCTATGGCCTCTATGTAAAGCAGGGCAAGGTGAATGCCTCCCTGCCGGAGGGCACCACCGCCGAAACCCTCACCCTCGAGCAGGCCCAGGAGCTGCTGGCGGCCAAGGCCGCCACCGCCAAGGGCAAGGGCCGGACGGGGGCGAAGAAGGCCACCAGCGGCACACGCAAGGCCGCCGCCACCAAGCCTGCGGCGAGCACCGCCCGCAAGCCTCCGGCCACCACCAAGACCGGTCGCCTGCGTGCCAGCGCCGTGCGGGTGATCAAGGCGGCCGACAGCTGATGGTTCACCTGCGGGCTGGAATCCTGCTTCTGCCGCTGGTGCTGGCCGGCTGTCAGGGCACGCCCTTCGGCGATCGCCTGTCCGCCAGCTTCCCGGGCGTCCCCGCCGCCGGGAGCTCCCAGCCCGGCCCGGCCCCAGCGCCGCCCATCCAAGGCGCACCCCAGGCTTCCCGCCCCGCTTCCCCCGCCGTCCCGGATACCGCCGCTTCCCCCGCCGCCCGCCCGGCCGGCCAGGCTGCGCCGACTCCCGCCCGCTCCGCTCCCCAGCCGGCTCGCCCGCCGGCGGCCTCTGGATCGGGCCGAACCTCCGCCACGGCCCCCTATCGCATCACCCTGCGCCTGCCCCTGGCCGACCCGGCTGCCCCGGCCGAGGGGGTCACACAGGCCCTGCGGGCGGCCGGTGTGCCCTTCGAGGTGGAGACGATCGAGCGCATGAACGCCACTTCTGCCGCCGCCGATGTCCCGGCCACAGGGGCTCCGGCGGTGCGCCCGGCACCCGCTCCCCGCTGAGCGCCCGATGTCCACCCCTCCCCTCAGCCATCGCCAGGCCCGCCAGCTCACGGACACGGCCTACCTGGCGGCCTCCACCGCCCTGCTGTGGGTGGCCCTGTATTACCTGCCGGTGGGCAGCCCCCTCTTCCGCCTGGCCCTGCCCCTGCCCCTGGCCCTGCTGCAGCTCCGCCATGGCGGCCGCTGCGCCCTGGAGGGGATGGTGGTCACCACCCTGCTGCTGGTGGCTCTGATGGGGCCGATCCGCGGCCCGCTGGTCCTCTTCCCCTACGGACTGCTGGCCCTCTGGCTGGGCTGGGGCTGGCGGCAGCGCCTCAGCTGGTGGATCACCCTGTCGCTGGGGGGCCTGATCGGCGCGGCCGGGTTCCTGGTGCGGGTGGCGGTGCTTTCAGTGCTGGTGGGCGACAACCTCTGGGTGGTGATCACCACGGCCGCGGCGAGCCTTCTGGATCGCCTGGCGGGTCTGCTGGGGTTGGGCCCCGGCCTCGACCTGGCACAGGTTCAGGTCGCCGCCCTGGTGCTGGTGCTGATCCAGAACCTCCTGGTGGTGCTCTGTCTCCATGCTGTGGCCTACTGGATCTTTCCCCGTCTGAAGGCGCCGATCAGCGAACCTCCTCCCCTGCTGCGCTCCCTGGTGGCCCTCGACCCGCTTTGAATCCCCTCCGCCGCCTGGTCGGGGAAGCCGGCGCCGCGGCGGCCTGGCAGGAGCGCTGGTCGCGCGACTGGGCGGAGACACGGGTGCTGCTGCTGCTGGCGGCCACCCTCACCGCCGAGGTCCCCGGGATCTCGGCTGCGGGGGCAACACCCGAGTCGAGGCGTCGCACCGCCGCCGCCGATGCGGAGCTTCTGCTGCTCGGTCCGGAGGCCGAGCGGCCCCATGCGCTGCCGCCACTGCCGGCGGGGGTCTCGCCGGCCCTGATCTCCCACGTGGTGGTGCGGGAGCTGGCGCTGGCGCCGCTGGTGGTGGATCTCGGCTGTCCCGTGGCGCCGGCTGTGCCCCATCTGCGGCCGGGCTCTCCCGCCGGCGACGGACCCGCGGCCTGCCTGAGCGGTGGTGCCGCGATGATGCCCGGGCGGGTGGCGCATCTCTTCGCCCTGGGTCGACGCTGGGGGGAGCGTCTGGCGATGGGTGCCGGCGGGCCGCCGCTGCTGCTGGCCGAGTGCGTGCCCGGGGGCACGACCACGGCTCTGGCGCTGCTTTGTGGACTTGAGGTGGCGGCCGACGGGCTGGTGAGCGGCAGCCTGCAGGCCCCAGCCCATGCCCACAAGGCCGAGCTGGTGGCGCGGGGCCTGGCCGCCGGTCGCCCGGCCGATCCCCTGGCCGCCGTGGCGGCGGTGGGCGATCCGATGCAGCCTCTGGCGGCGGGTCTGTTGCTCGCCGCCGCCGCCGCCGGAGTGCCGGTGCTGCTGGCCGGTGGCAGCCAGATGGCTGCGGTGCTGGCGTTGGCGCTGGCCCTGGCTCCTGCGACGCTCCGCCCCGCGCTCGCGGCGGCGACGGCGGTGGGAACCACGGCCTGGGTGGCGGATGAGGCCGGCAGCGATCTCTCCCTGCTCCTTCGGCGCATCGGCGAGCGCTGGGGGGTGGAGCCCCTCGCCTTCGCGGCGGATCTGCGCTTCAGCGATCCCATCCATCCCGCTCTGGCCGACTACGAGCGCGGCTTCGTGAAGGAGGGCGTGGGGGCGGGAGGAATGGCCCTGCTCTGGCAGCTCAGCGGCCGCTCCGCCGCCGCCCTGGCCCTGGCCTGCGATCAGGCCTGCCGGGCCCTGGAGCGCTCCGGTCTACCGTCCCCGCATGGCTGAGCGCCTTCTCCCCCGCCGCACCCTGCTGCGCCTGGCCGCCTCCACCGGTCTCGGTCTGCCTGCCCTATCCCTGCTCGGCGGCTGTCGTGCCGAAGCCGCTGAGCTGCTCGCGGTGCGTGGGGAGCTGCCTGCCGGCTGGGCCCGGCGCCTGCCCAGCCCCTGGCGGCTGCGCCAGCTCGATGATCCCGCCGCCGTGCGGGCAGCGCTGCTGCCGCCGGCGGCGGGATCTGCCGCGTCCGCTCGCCCCCGGACTGACGGCTCCCCCCCGGCACTGATCCAGCTCGGCGACGGCTGGGCCACCAGCCTGCCCCGCCCCTCCCTGCAGCCGATCGGCACCCCGGCCCTGCTGGCCAGACTGGCGCCCCTCGCCGCCCCCGTGCAGCGCCTGTTCGCTCCCGAAGGATCACCGGCGCTGGCCTGGCCCTGGTCGCTGTCTCCCTGGGTGCTGGTCCTCCGGGACCGGCCCGATCTCGCCGCCCGCGCCGCCGATGGCTGGGACCTTCTGCTCGATCCCAGCCTGGCCGGCCGGGTGGTCCTGCCCTCCAGTCCCCGGGTGACCATCGCCCTGGTGGAAGGGGATCTCACCCGCCTGCGCCGCCTGCGGGCCCACGCCCTCGCCAGCGACGACCGCGATGGCCTCCGGCTGCTGCTCAGTGGACCGGCTCAGGCGGCGGTGGTGCCGCGCCAGCGGGTGGTGCCCCTGCTGCGCAGCGATCCGCGCCTTCAGGTGGTGCTGCCGGCGGAGGGCGGGCCCCTGACCTGGAACCTGCTGCTCCGCCCCACCGGTGACGGGCCCGCCCCCCCCATCGACTGGCTGGCGGAGATCCTGGAGCCGCCCCTGCTGCCACGGCTGCTGGCGGCGGGCTGGGTGCCCCCCCTGCCGCGGCCGCTGTTGCAGCAGGCCCTGAAGGGCTTTCCCGCCGCGATGGCCGCCATCCTGCTTCCCCCCGCTGTCGTGCAGGAGCGCTGGCGGGATCTGCCGCCGCTTCCGGCCCAGGAACGCCTGGCTCTTCAGCACCTGTGGGATGAGGCGGCCCCGCCCCCCGGCTAGCCCCACAGCCGCCGCCGCGGCGCGGCCGCCAGCCGGCGGTGGGTGTCGGCGAGCAGATCGGGGATCGGCAGCTCCAGGGGACAGCGCGGCAGGCAGGCGCCGCAGCGGTTGCATGCCGACGCATCACGCTGCTCCCACCAGTGTCCGGCGCGGCCGATGAGGCTGTAACGCTCGCCGGCGAAGGCCTCCATCCCGTGCCCCACCGCCAGGTTGCGCAGACGCAGCAGCGCCGGGATCGGCACCTCGGAGGGGCAGGGCAGGCAGGCCCGGCACTGTCCGCAGCGTTCGGGGCCCAGCCGTTGCCGGCCCGCCGCCTCCAGACGCTCGATCGCCGCTCGTTCCGCCTCCGTGAGCGGGCCATCGGCGCGGCCCAGCCGCTCGGCCCACACCAGATCACTCGGCTGGGCGGCGCCGAGGCTGAGGGTGCTGATGCCCTGGGCCAGCAGGAACCGGTAGGCCAGCTCGAGCGGCTGGAAGGGGGAGCAGTCCTGCCGCAGCTCCGCTGGCGGGTCGTAGAGCCGTCCCCCCTTGTCGGCGGGGGAGATCGCCATCACGCCGATGCCCTCGGCCAGGGCGGCGTGGGCCAGGGGCAGCCGCTGCCGATCGAACAGGTGCAGGTGAAGGCTGCAGAACCCGAAGCGCCCGCCCTCGAGCGCCGCCGCAATCAGGGCATCGTCGCCATGGCTGGAGAAGCCCACCTGCCCCGCCAGCCCTTCCCCCTCGGCCCAGGCCAGCAGCTCCGCCCCTTCGCCTCTCAGGCTCCAGGCCAGGTGCTCGGGAGTGTTGAGGCCATGCACCGCAAGGTTGTCGAGCCGCCCGGTGCCGAGCCGCTGCAGACAGGCTCGCAGGGCCTGCTTCCCTTCCGCCAGCCCCACCCCCGGCAGGATCTTGCTGGTGAGCACCAGGGCGGCCCGGGTAACGGGATCCCGCTGCTCGAGTGCCGCCAGGGCCCGGCCCAGAAATGCTTCCGCCGGGCCATAGGCCGGGGCGGTTTCCAGATGGTTGATCCCCACCGCCACGGCGCGCTCCAGCACCGCCGCCATCGCCGCGGGGTTGTCGAGGGCCCGCATGGTGCCAAGGGTGAACAGGGAGACGGGACGCCCCCGGCGGCCGAACGGTCGGCTGCTGGCCCGGCCCTCCTCCCGCTCAGAGAGGACCGGCACGACCCTCGTCGCCGGATTCCTCCTCCGGAGCTCCGCCGCTCTCCGTTCCGGGGGACGGCTCGCTCTCCGGAGAGGCCTTGCCCAGATTGCGGATCAGCTCGGCCGGGCTGGTGCGCTCCAGGAAGCGGCGGAAATCGGCCAGATCCTCGGCATCGGCCTCGGCGTCCACCGGGATCGAGGCATCGGCCACAACCTCCTCCAGCATCCAGATGCCGCTGCCGGTGCGCAGAGCCAGGGCGATGGCATCGCTCGGGCGGGCGTCGAGTTCGTGACTCGTGCCATCGCTGCGCTCGAGCTTGATCACGGCTCGGAAGGTGCTGTTCTCGATGGCGTGGATCACCACCCGCTCCAGGGTCAGCCCCGCCACCTCCAGCAGGCTGGCCATCAGATCGTGGCTGAGGGGCCGGGGCGGGCGCTCGCCGCTGAGTCCGGCGAGGATGTTCTGGGCCTGGGCCTGGTCGATCCAGATCGGCACCTGCCGGCGGCCCGAGGGATCGCGGAGCAGCACGATCGGGCTGCGGCTGGCCGCATCGAGGGCAATGCCGGCAACGCTCATCTCCACCATGGCGTGACCGTTCCCCCTGGCAGGCGCCGGTATCCGTGAAACGATTATGGCCACTGGGAACCCTGCAGGACCGCGATGTTCACCGGACTGGTCCAGGCCGTCGGGCGGCTCGAGCGTGCTGCAGCCGGCGTGGGGGTGAGGACCGAGCCCGGTGCCATCGGCCCCCTGGCTCTCGGAGACAGCGTGGCGGTCGATGGGGTGTGTCTCACCGTTGCCGAGCGGCTGGAGGGGGATCGGGGCTTCCTGGCGGACGTGAGCGAGGAGACCCTGGGCCGCACCACCCTGGCCGCCAGGGCGGCTGCGGGAGCGGCGGTGAATCTGGAGCCGGCCCTGCGCCTGAGCGACCGGCTGGGGGGCCATCTCGTGAGCGGCCACGTCGATGGCCAGGGCGTAGTGCGGGCGATCGAACGTCGTCCAGCCTCCTGGCATCTCGAGGTGGCCTGGCGAGACCCCGCCTACGGCCGTTATGTGTGCGAGAAGGCCAGCGTGGCCGTCGACGGCATCAGCCTCACGGTGGCGGGCTGTGATCCCACCGGCGCCAGCTTCTGGATCGCGGTGATTCCCCACACCTGGGCGATCACCACGCTGGGGCACCGGCGGGTGGGTGATGCCGTGAACCTGGAGGCGGATCTGCTGGCCAAGTACACCGAACGGCTGCTGTCCGGATCGGCGGCCCTCCCGAGCGCGCCTGCTCCCGAAGCGATCACCCCCGACTGGCTGGCCCGTCAGGGCTGGCTGTGAGCGGATGGCGCCTGGCGGACGACCTGCCTAGGTTCCGGTTGGTCGCGACGCACTCCATGGTCCACGATCCCTCCCCGCTCTCCTCACCGCCTGGTCGTCTGGTGGGGCGTAGCAGTTCGGCCCTGCGCAGCTTCACCCTGGCCGAGGGGATCGTCCTGCTGGTGCTGGGGGTGCTCTCCCTGATCTTTCCGGTGGTCGCCTCGGTGTGGGTCACGGCGGTGGTGGCCCTGTCCTTCCTGGTGGGGGGGATCATCGGCTGGATCAACGGGCTCACCCGTTCACCGCGCCTCATGGGCTCTGTCGCCTTCTGGCGACTGGTGGTCGCCACGCTCTTTCTGGTGGCCGGGCTATGGATGATCCGCCAGCTCGCCGGCGGTCCGGCTGCAGCCGCCTCCCAGGTGGCAGCCCTGGCGCTGGCGATCGGCGTGGTGTTCCTGGCGGAGGGCCTGGTGTCGATCCTGGTGGCGCTCACCCACCGTCAGGTGAAGGGGTGGGGATGGGGACTGGCCAACGGGATCGTGACCCTGGTGCTGGGCCTGCTGATCCTCACCATGAAGGAACTGAGCCTGCTCTGGGTGCTGGGCACCCTGGTGGGGATCAGCTTCCTTTTCAGCGGCATCGATCTGCTCACCTTCAGCGCCAGCTTCCACCCTGAGTCCGAATAAGAGCGGCGCGGTCGGCGGCGTCGCCTCACGCAACGAGTAAGGCCGCTTCAGGGTGCAACGTCTTCGGCCTCTCCCTCGTCTTGCCGTCCTTCGCCCGGCTCGAGGGGAAGCAGCCAGATCGAGCCCGTTTCCTTGTGCAGTTCGATCCGGAACTCCTGGCCCGGGCTCAGACCCAGGCGCCGGGTGTAGGCCTGGCCGATCAGCAGGTTGCCGTTGCCGTGCACCCGCGTACGGAACTCGGCCTGACGACCCTTGCCGGCTCCGCTGCCGGTGCTGGTGGCTGGCAGGGCATAGCCCTTGGCGCTCACCAGCGCCCGGTAGAAGCTTTTCTTCAGCACCCGACCGCTGGGGCCCACATAGCCGCACGCCCGGGCGATCTGGTCTTCGGGTCGATTGCCCAGGGAGCGGGCCTTGTCGAGCAGGGCCTGACCCTCGAGCATCACGTTGGCGCCATCACGCCCGTGGAGGCGCCCATCGGATCCAGCGTCATCATCGCCGCTTGGTGATGCGGAGAACATCCTGCCTTTCGGAGGCATTACCGCCTGCCTTCGATGATGGCCTGATTCTGCCGATTCACCAGCCGCTGCGGCAAGGGGGGAGTGGCGAGCTGCGCTGACCGGGCCCAGATCCGATGGCTCGAAATCATGGTCAGAGCAGATAGAGAAGGCCGTACAGCACAACCCAGATCCCATCCACGAAGTGCCAGTAGAGCTCTGCAGCCTCGAGGCCGAAGGGGTTGGAGGCACTGATGCGTCCGCTCTCTCTCGCCTGCCAGCAGACGATCAGGATGCAGATCACCCCGAGGGTCACATGCAGGCCGTGGAAGCCGGTGAGGGCGTAGAAGGTGCTGGCGTAGAGGTTGTCGGTGAGACCGAAGGGGAGGTGGAAATACTCCACCATCTGGCCCGCCAGGAAAGCTGCCCCAAGGGCACCCGTCACCAGCAACCAGAGACGGGCCGCTTCCCCGTCGCCGCTCAGCAGACGTCGTCCGGCCCGGTGGAAGGTGACGCTGCTCACCAGCAGCAGCACCGTGTTGATGGTGGGCAGAAGCAGCTCCAGCTCGTAGGTGGAGTCCGCTGGGAGCGGATTGACCGCTCGGAAGGTGAGGTAAGCGGCGAAGAAGCCGGCGAAGGTCATGCCGTCGGCGATCAGGAAGGTGGCCAGCCCGAACAGACGCACATCAGCATGGCCCTCGTCATGGCTGCTTTCGTGGCCAGCGCCGTTCGGGGATGGCAGCGCCACCGCGCCGGCTGCTGTTGAGGTTTCGGGAGTGAGGGGTGTCATGGCAATCGCGATGGGCGTGAGCGAAACCGCACAGTGAGCAGGGCGTGGAGGTCCGGATCAGCGCTGGCTGGCCCGCCAAAGCTCACTGCCGCTGGCGGCGGTCAGATCAAGCTGACCTTCGGGCGTGCCGTAGGCATAGGGGTGGGTCACAAGGGGGGCCTCCCCCACCCAGTTCTCCACGGGCGGGGGGGAGCTGGTGAGCCATTCCGGCGTCAGTGCCCTCCAGGGGTTGTCGCCGGCCGGCTGGCCCCGGTAGGCGGTGAGGATCACATTGATCAACAGGGGCACCGTGCTGAGTGCCATCAGCAGGGCACCAACACTGCTGACCTGATTCCAGGTGGTGAAGGAGGGGTCGTACTCGGCTACGCGGCGGGGCATGCCGTTGAGGCCCAGCCAGTGCTGGGGCGCGAAGCAGAGGTTGAAGCCGATGAAGGTGAGCAGGAAATGGAGGCGACCAAGGTCTTCGTTCAGCAGCCTGCCGGTGAACTTGGGATACCAGTGATAGAGGGCGCTGAAGATCACGAAGACCGTGCCGCCGTAGACGATGTAATGGAAATGGGCAACTACGAAATAGGTATCGTGGACATGGATGTCGAAGGGCACCTGGGCCAGTGCGATGCCGGTGATGCCGCCGAACACGAAGTTCACGATGAAGGCGCAGGCGAACAGCATGGCGCTGTTGAGGGCGATGCGTCCACCCCACAGGGTGGCGAGCCAGTTGAAGAACTTGATGCCGGTGGGAACCGCGATGAAGGAGGTGGCGATGGTGAAGAAGAGGCGCATCCAGGGCGGTGTGCCGCTGGTGAACATGTGATGGGCCCAGACGATCAGCCCCAACACGACGATCCCCATGATCGAATACACCATCGTGGTGTAGCCGAACAGTGGCTTGCGCGCATGCACAGGCAGGATTTCACTCACAAGTCCGAATGCCGGAAGTACCATGATGTAAACCGCCGGGTGTGAGTAAAACCAGAACAGATGCTGATACACCACCACGTTGCCCCCCATGCTCGGATTGAAGAATCCCGTGTGGGCGACGATGTCAAAGCTCAGGAGGATGAGCGTTCCAGCCAGGACAGGGGTGGAGAGCACCACCAGAAGGCTGGTGCCGAGCATGGCCCAGCAGTACATCGGCAGGTGCATCATTTTCAGCCCTGGCCGCCGCAGCTTCAGGATCGTGGCGATGAAATTGATGCCCCCGAAGATCGAGCTTCCCCCCAGAAGCAGCACGCTCACGATCCAGAGCACCTGCCCCAGCGCCGGCGTGGTGAGGCTCAGGGGCGGGTAGGCGGTCCAGCCGGACTGGGCGGCGCCGCCGCTGATGAAATAGCTGCTGATCAGCAGGATGCCTGCCGGGGGGATCAGCCAGAAGGCCACAGCATTGAGGCGGGGGAAGGCCATGTCCCTGGCGCCTACATAGAAAGGGATCAGGTAGTTCCCAAAGGCACCGTTCACCACCGGCACGATCCAGAGAAAGATCATCACCGTGCCATGGAGGGTGAGAATCTGGTTATAAACGTCGCGGCTGACGAAATCGCTGATCGGGCTTGACAGTTCGGTGCGGATCACACCCGCAAGGGCTCCGCCGATCAGGTAGAAGACGAAGCCGCACACCAGGTACTGAAGACCGATCACCTTGTGGTCAAGGCTGAAGCTGAAATAGCGGAGCCAGCCCTCGGGCTGCAGGCTGCCGGCCTCGAAGTCGGCGGGGCGGGCGATGGTCATGATGGGCTGGAGGTGCTGAGGGAGTGGAGAAGGCGAGACGGGGGCTCAGGCGAAGGGCGTAGCCGTGGCGGCGCTGACGGTGACGGGGGCCGGGCGATTGCTCGCCAGCCACGCTTCGAAAGCGTCGTCTTCGTGCACCACCACGGTGGAACGCATGCCGCCGTGATACGGACCGCAGAGCTCGGCACAGACGATGGGATAGCTGCCCGGCCGGGTGGCGGTGAAGCTCAGAAGCGTGGGCTGACCCGGGATCACATCCTGCTTGAGTCGGAACTGGGGGACCCAGAAGGCATGGATCACATCATTGGCCTTCATGCGAAGTTGCACCGGCCGACCCACAGGAACATGCAGTTCGCCGCTGATGAAATCACCTTCGGGGTAGTGGAAGAGGAAGGCGAATTGGATGGCCGTCACGTCCACCGCCAGGGGTGGACTCTGCGGAGCTCCCTCAGCGATGCCGGCGTTGGCGATGCCTCCCCAGATGCGTTCCTCGGAGGTGTTGATCACAACGTCGGCCACCGAAGCCATCTCAGCGGCGGCGTGCATCGAGCTGTGATCATGGAGTGGTACCATCCCACCCATACGCTCGTAGATGTCGTAGCTGTAGATACCAACGAACAGCACGACGATCGCAGGGATGGCCGTCCAGACGATTTCGAGCGGCAGGTTGCCTTCGATCGCCAGCCCGTCGCCGAGTTCACCGGCCCGCCGTCGAAAGCGAACAAGACTGTACACCAAAAGCCCCACGATGCCGAGGAAGAGGATCGTGCCGATGCTGAAAAGAACACGGAACAGGTCGTCGTAGACCGGCGCGTTCGCGCTGGCATCAACGGGCAGCAGCGAAACGTTCTGGCCGATCCAGAGGCCGGCGAGAACAAGTCCCATGCCAAGTAGCAGGGTGATCAGAGGTGAGGGGATCGTCACTGGTGAACCCCGGCAGAGGGTGAATCCGCTTTTCAGCCTATGGGCGTCGCTCCGGGTGCGCGAGTCTGGCGGGGTGGAGTGTCACGATTGCCGCCAAAATTCACAGGGAATCCCTGAGATGTGCGGGATCGCTCATCTCAGCGGACTCGCTAACTTGTGCATCCTCGCTTCTTGCGGGCCGTGGTCACGGCGTTTTCTCCACGACTGCTCCGAGCCCTGGTGCTGCTCTGTGCCCACCTCGTGGTGGCGCTGATCGCCCTGGTGGTGATCGGCGGTGTCACGCGTGTCATGGAGGCCGGTCTGGCCTGTCCGGACTGGCCCCTCTGCTACGGCTCCCTCCTGCCGGGGCGGCAGATGAACCTGAAGGTGTTCCTGGAGTGGTTCCACCGTCTCGACGCTTTCGTGGTGGGGGTTGCCCTGCTGGTTCTTGGAGTCGTCAGCTGGCTGCGCCGCAGCCAGCTGCCCGGCTGGCTTCCCTGGGCGGCCACCGGCGCCCTTGGCCTGGTGGCGGTGCAGGGTGCCCTCGGAGCCCTGACCGTGACGCACCTTCTGGAGGCTTCCACCGTCACAGCCCATCTCGCCACAGCCCTCGCCCTGGTGCTCGGCATGGCTGCCCTCCACCAGGCGCTGCTGGGCTCCCTTTCCCCAGAGCCCCTCGCCACGCCGCCGCTTCCCTGGCGGCTTGCCGCCCTGCTGGCAGGGGTTCTGGTGCCGGCCCAGTGTCTTCTGGGTGGCGCCATGGCCAGTCGCTGGGCGGCCGAACGCTGTTTCGCCGCAGGCGAGTCGTGCCGCTGGCTGCTGCTCCATCGGCTGGGGGCCTGGCCGGCGGTGCTGTCGCTTTTGCTGCTCGCCCTGCTGTCCCTCGCTCTGCCTGCATCACAGGCACAGCTGCGGCGCCTCTCCCTGGTGGCTCTGCTGCTGGTGGCGGCCCAGGTAGGCCTGGGGATCCTCAGCCTGCGGCTTCAGCTGGCCCTGCCGGCCGTGACGGCGGCCCACCAGTTGGTTGCCGCCCTCCTGGTGGCCCTGATCGGCGCCCTCTGGGGCCGTGGGCTGCTGCGGCCGTCCTCCCCGGCAGAGATCCCCTCGATAGCTCCTTCTCCTTCCCTCTACAGCGAGGCCCTTCGTGGTTAGTGCTCCCCTGCATCCGGCCGCGTCCCGGCCCGTTTCCGATGTCCCACGCTCGGTTCGCCTGCCGGCCTGGCTGGAGGTGGCCAAACCCCGCCTGATCCCGCTGCTTCTGGCCACCACCGTCGGGGGGATGGCTCTGAGCGGGGCCTGGCCCCTCGATCCTCGCCGGCTGCTGGCCACCCTGGTCGGAGGCGCGATGGCGTCCGCTGCCGCGGGTGTTCTCAACTGCCTCTGGGAGCAGGAGCTCGACGGCCGCATGCAACGCACCAGCCGGCGGGCCCTGCCTTCGGGTCGGCTGGCCCAGCGCCAGGCGTTTCTGCTGGCGATCGCCCTCACCACCGGTTCGGTGCTGCTGCTGATCACGGCGGTCAACGCCCTGGCCGCCGCGCTCGCCCTGCTGGGGTTATGCAGCTACGTGCTGCTTTACACCGCCCTGCTCAAGCCGCGCACCACCCAGAACATCGTGATCGGCGGCATCGCCGGTGCCATCCCTCCCCTGGTGGGCGCTGCAGCCGCCAGTGGCCGGCTCGGCTGGGGTGGCTGGTGGCTGTTTTCGCTGGTGATGGTGTGGACACCGGCCCACTTCTGGGCCCTGGCCCTGCTCCTGCGCGACGACTACCGCTCCGTGGGGATTCCGATGCTGCCCGTGGTGAAGGGTGAGGCGGTCACGGCACGGGCCATCGGCTGGTACAGCTGGCTCACCGTGGCCCTCAGCCTCGGCGGCATCGCCGTTCTGCCCACGGGTGGCTGGCTTTACGGGCTTCTGGTGCTGCCGTTCAACGGCCGCCTGCTGCAGCTGAGCAGCCGACTGCAACGCAGTCCGGAGGAGGCGCAGCCCGCCCGCAACCTCTTCCGCTGGTCGATCCTTTATCTGTTCGGCATCTGTCTGCTGCTGGTGCTGGCGCGCACGGCGCCAGCCTCGGCCCTCGATCCCTCCCCCCTGCTGGGAGCTCTGCTTCAGCTGTCCCAGGCGGCCGCTGCCTAGATTGGCTCCCTTCCACCGATCCGGAGCAGATCAGGCTTGATCGAGCTGCAGCACCTCAGCAAGCGCTATGGCGGCGGCAGGAAGGCCCAGCCGGTCCATGCCCTCGACGACCTCTGTCTCTCCGTTCCCGCCGGCTGTCTCTATGGCCTGCTCGGTCCGAACGGAGCCGGCAAGACCACGGCCCTGCGCATCCTCTGCACCCTGCTGGCTCCCGATGGGGGATCGGTGCAGGTGGCCGGAATCGATGCGCTGGCTCAGCCGCGTGCCGTCCGTCGTCTGCTCGGGTATGTGGCCCAGGAGGTGGCGCTCGACAAGATCCTCACCGGTCGGGAGCTGCTGCAGCTGCAGGGCGATCTGTATCACCTGCGTCCCGCCGACCGCGATGGTCGCATCGACGAGCTGACCGCCCTGCTGGCGATGAACGACTGGATCGACCGGCGCTGTGGCACCTACTCCGGTGGCATGCGGCGCCGGCTGGATCTGGCGGCCGGGCTGCTGCACCGGCCGAAGGTGCTGGTGCTCGATGAACCCACCGTGGGCCTCGACATCGAGAGCCGATCCGCCATCTGGCAAGTGCTGCGCCAGCTGCGCGATCAGGGCACCACGGTGCTGCTCAGCAGCCACTACCTCGAGGAGGTTGACGCCCTGGCCGATCGCCTGGCCATCCTCGAGGCCGGCCGGGTGATCGCCGAAGGCCCGCCGCAGCAGCTCAAGGCTGCCCTCGGTGGCGATCGCGTCACCCTGCGGGTGCGGGAGTTCAGCGACGCCGAGGAGGCCGAACAGGTTCGCCGCCTTCTGGAGGACTGTCAGGGCGTGAGCCGGGTTGTGGTGAACCGCGCTCAGGGTTTCTCCCTGAACCTGGTGGTCGACGACGACGGCGTGGTGGAGCGTCTGCGCCGCCAGCTGGCCGAGGCGCGCCTGCCGGTGTTCGCGCTCTCCCAGAGCCGTCCCAGCCTCGATGACGTGTACCTTCAGGCCACTGGCCGGACCCTGATGGATGCGGAGCTCTCGGTGGCCGGCCTGCGGGATGCGAAGGCCGAGCGCAAGCAGGCGATGCGCTGATCCCTTCCTGCAACAGAGCCCCTCCGTCCGCCTCCCCTTTCTCCGATGACCAGCGCGAGCCCTTCGATTTCCGCCGCCGGCCCCGCTCCCGAGCCGTCGGCCCTTGCCGAGATCAGCCAGGAAACCCTGGCCCTCTGCCGGCGCCTGTTCGTGCAGCTGCTGCGTCGCCCCTCCACCCTGGTGGCTGGAGTGCTTCAGCCCCTGATCTGGCTGGTGCTGTTCGGGGCGCTGTTCTCCAGGGCACCGGAGGGTCTCCTCCCCGGTGGCATCAGTTACGGCCGCTTCCTCGGGGCCGGTGTGATTGTGTTCACGGCTTTCAGCGGCGCCCTCAATGCCGGCCTGCCCTTGATGTTCGACCGTGAATTCGGCTTCCTGAACCGTCTGCTGGTGGCTCCCCTGCGCTCCCGCAGCTCGATCGTGCTGGCCTCGGTGCTCTACATCACGGCGATGAGCCTGGTGCAGAGTCTGGCGATCATGGCGACCGCCGCCCTGCTGGGCTACGGCTGGCCCAGTGGCCCCGGCTTGTTCGTGGTGCTGGTCACCCTGCTGCTGCTGGTGTTTGCCGTGACGGCCCTCAGCCTCGGGCTGGCCTTCGCCCTGCCCGGCCATATCGAGTTGATCGCGGTGATCTTCGTGGCCAATCTCCCCCTGCTGTTCGCCAGCACCGCCCTGGCGCCGATTTCATTCATGCCCCCCTGGCTGGGCTGGCTGGCGGCCCTGAATCCCCTTACCTTCGCAATTGAACCGATCCGAGCCGTCTACAGCGGTTCCTTCCACCTCGGCGACGTCGTCCTTAACGCTCCCTACGGGTCGCTCACCGCGGGCACCTGTCTCGGGCTTCTGGCCGTCCTTTCCGCGGCACTGTTCCTGTCGATCCGGCCGCTGCTGGATCGCAAGCTGACCTGAACCCCTGATCCCGTGCCCGAACCCGAAGTCGTCCACCGTCGTCCGCTCCCGCCCCGCCCGGATCCAGCCAGCCAGCTGATTCAGGCCATCGAGGGCCGGGACGGAAGTCGGACCCGCCGACTCGTCGAGGTCTGGGTGCATCGCCGGGGCCTCCCTTCCCTGTACACGCTCTGCGCCACCACCCTGCAGGTCTCGCTCGACCCCGAGGCGCTGCTGTGGCTCGAATGTCAGGAGTGGTTCCCCTGGCCGGTCGGCACCGAAGCCTTTTCCCCAACAGCGGTGCTGGAGCAGGCCCTGGCCCCCTACGCCAATGGCGTGGCCGATCCCGAACCTGAACCGGAACTCCTGCCGGAACCCCAACCGGAAGCGACGGAGGTCCCTCTCCCGCTGGTCGCCGTTGAAGATGGAGTGGCTGCCGAAGAGGCGCCTCCCCTGCCGCCGCCGCCCGACTCGCTGCTGAAAACGGCTCCGGCCCGGGCCCTGCGCCTTGTCAGCCGCGCCAGGGTGCTGTTGCGCGACTGCCTGGATGAGGTCTGGGATGGGCTGGCGGGCGCCTCCACGCGTGCGGCACGTCCTGAAGCCGTGGCCCCGCCCTTACCCGAGAAGGTGGCGCTTCCGAGCGATGGCCTCCCCGCCGCTCCGGTGACGATTCCGGCTCTCACTCCCGCCCCCTCCGCTTCCGTGGCCCTGGAGCGGCTGCGGCCGCGGCCCCGCCTGACGGTTCCCCGGCTCCCCCGGGCTTCCCGTCCGGCTCCAGCCCCGCCCGACCTTGCGGATCTGCGCATGTGGCTGCCGGATCCGATCGAGGATCTCCCCCGCGCCTGCTGAGATTCTCCTTCGCTTCCCGCGTCGATGACCCTGCCAGCAGCTGAGAGCCTCTCCGGTGGCCTGATCGTTTCCGTGCAGGCCCCGGAAGGTTCTCCCATGAGAGACCCGGCCGTGATCGCAGCGATGGCGGAGGCCAGTCTGGCGCGTGGCGCCATCGGCGTGCGGCTCGAGAGTCCGGAGCACATCGGCGCCGTACGCCGTCGCTGCCCAGGGGCCCTGATCGTGGGTCTGTGGAAACGGGTTCATCCCGACAGTTCTGTGTACATCACCCCTGGCTGGCAGGAGATCCGGGCCGTGTGGGCCGCAGGGGCCGATGTGGTCGCCCTCGATGCCACCGAGCGCTCGCGGCCGGGCGGGCAGGATCTGGCCACGCTGATCGGCCGCTGCCGCGATGAACTGGGGGCTCCACTGATGGCGGATGTGGATTCCCTCGCCAGCGGGCTGCGGGCCGCTCAGCTGGGCTGTGCCTGGGTGGGCACCACCCTGTATGGCTACACCGAGGCCACCGCCGTCCTGCGCCCACCCGCCTGGGATGTGCTCGGCCCCCTGCGGCGGCAGCTGCCACCGGCGGTGCCCCTGATCTGCGAAGGCGGGATTGCCAGCCCTGAGGAGGCCGCCCGCGCCCTGACGGCTGGTGCCGATGCGGTGGTGGTGGGAACGGCGATCACTGGGGTGGATCTGCAGGTGAGCGCCTACCTGGGAGCGATGGCCTCGACGGCACCGTCACGGTGACCACGAACACAAAACTTTCTTGACGTCCAGCCAGGGCGGGACCGTTGAGGTTCACGATGGGAACAGTTTGCTCTGGGCGCCAGGCCGATGGGACCGATCTCCCCGGCCTGGCGCTGTCTGCCCCCTACAGCTGGTCCTTGACCGGGAGTTGCCATGGAGAATCGACGCCTCCTGTTCCCGTGGTGGATCACCGGAACCTGCACCGGCGTGGTGCTGTTCGGATCCACCCTGCTCGGTCTGCCGCTGAACACCTACCACCTGTCCCAGGTTCAGGCCCTGAACCGCGAACTCGGGAAGCTGTGCGCGGCGCCGCCGCGGCAGGCGATGAGCGTGTGCCGCATCCATGCCCGGCTTGTGAACGCGCTGTAGGCACCCCGGCTGCCGGGCCTCACATCATGCCGGGCATGCCCATGCCACCCATCCCTCCCATGCCACCCATTCCGCCCATGTCGCCCCCGGCGGGCGGCGCGGCGGGTTCGGGCTTGTCGGCGATCACCACCTCGGTGGTGATCAGCAGCGACGCGATCGACACCGCATCCTGCAGACCCAGACGCACCACCTTGGCGGCATCGAGGATGCCGACCGAAAGCAGGTCGTCGTAGGTGCCGGTGAGGGCGTTGAATCCCTTGCCCTGCAGTCGGATCTCATTGACCACCACCTCGCCGTTGGCACCGGCGTTCACGGCGATCTGCCGCACCGGGGCCGCCAGCGCCCGCTGCACGATCTGCATGCCGGTGCGCTGGTCGCCATGGGTGGCGGCGATCATCGGTTCGAGCGCATCCGCCAGCTGCAGCAGGGTGCTGCCTCCACCGGCGATGATTCCTTCCTCGATCGCGGCGCGGGTGGCGTTGAGGGCGTCCTCGATGCGCAGCTTGCGGTTCTTAAGTTCCGTTTCGGTGGGAGCCCCCACACGGATCACCGCCACACCACCGGCGAGCTTGGCGATGCGCTCCTGCAGCTTTTCCCGGTCGTAGTCGGAGTCGGTGGCCTCCAGTTCCCGGCGGATCGAGGCCACACGCTCGGCCACGGCGGTGCGCTGATCTTCGAGCGCCACGATGGTGGTGTCGTCCTTGGTGATCGTGATGCGATGGGCGCTGCCCAGATCAGCCAGGGTCACTTTGTCGAGGTTCATGGCCCGGTCCTCGCTGATCAGCTGGGCGCCGGTGAGGATGGCGATGTCCTGAAGCATGGCCTTGCGACGATCGCCGAAGCCAGGCGCCCGCACGGCGGCTGCCTGCAGGATGCCACGGGTCTTGTTGACCACCAGGGTGGCCAGCGCTTCTCCTTCCACCTCCTCGGCGATGATCACCAGCGGCCTGCCGGTGCGCGTGACGGCCTCCAGCACCGGCACCAGATCGGCGATGGCACCGATCTTGCGGTCGGTGATCAGGAGCAGGGGGTTGTCGAAGGCGCACTCCCGCCGTTCCTGGTCTGTGATGAAGTAGGGGGAGCTGTAGCCGCGGTCGAAGGCCATGCCCTCGGTCACGTCCAGGTCGGTGGCCAGCGACTTGGATTCCTCCACGGTGATCACCCCGTCGGCGCTCACCCGGTCCACGGCCTCGGCGATCATCCGGCCGATTTCCTCGTCGTTGCCGGAACTCACCGTGGCCACCTGGCGGATGGCCTCGCCCTCCACGGCGCGGGCGCGGGCCGCGATGCCTTCCACCACCTGAGCCGTGGCCTTCTCCATGCCCCGTCGCAGCTCCACCGGATTCGCCCCGGCGGCCACGTTGCGCAGGCCTTCCCGCACCATGGCCTGGGCCAGCACGGTCGCGGTGGTGGTGCCATCACCGGCGGTGTCCTTGGTCTTTGAGGCCACCTGCTGAATCAGCTTGGCGCCGAGGTTCTCGAAGGGATCGTCGAGCTCGATCTCCTTGGCGATCGTCACGCCGTCGTTGACGATGTCGGGGGCGCCGAATTTCTTCTCCAGAACCACGTTGCGGCCCTTCGGACCGATCGTGACCCGCACTGCGTCGGCCAGGGCATTGACGCCCCGCTCCAGGGACTCGCGGGAGGCATCGGAGAACTGGATCAGTTTGGCCATCGGGAGGGGCTCAAGCGGGCAGGCTTTTTTCAGGCTCCCACAGGGGCCACCCCGTGGGGCAGGGGGGATCGGTGGGGAAAGCCGAATGTCTGCGGCAACGGAGCCGGCGGCTCAGCAGGGGGTACTGCGGTCCCGGTAGTCTCCGGCGATGGAGGATCTGCTGCAGCAGACAATCGACAGTGCCGTGGCCACCGGCGCCGATGGGGGATTGGCCTCCAGCGCCAACGGCATGGTGTTCCTGCTGATCGCGGCCCTGGGGGTGCTGATGGCGCTGGTCTACGTGCCGATCCGGCTGTTCCTCACCATCACGGCCCGCAGCCGCCGCCTGCGTCTGCTGCAGCGCATACGCCGGCTCCGCGACGAACTCGGTCAGCCCGTGGTGCCGGAGTGAGAGCGGAGCCACCGCGTGCGGCCTGCCTCGATCAGCGCATCACCATGCCGCCATCCACCTGCAGCACCTGGCCGGTGATGTAAGAGGCGGCAGGATCGGTGGCAAGGAAGCGCACGGCGCCGGCCACCTCGTCCGGAAGCCCCATCCGTCCGAGGGGAATCGCAGCGAGAATCGGTTCCTTGTCGAGCCCGGCGGTCATGTCGCTCTCGATGAAGCCCGGGGCCACGGCATTCACCGTGACTCCCCGCCCGGCGAACTCCGCTGCGTTGCTGCGGGTCAGCCCGATCACGCCGGCCTTGGCGGCGCTGTAGTTCGCCTGGCCAGGGTTGCCCATCAGGGCCACAACCGAGGTGATGTTGATGATGCGGCCGCTGCGGGCCTTGAGCATCGAGCGGCTCACTGCCCGGGTGCACAGGAACACGCCCGTGAGGTTGAGATCGATCACGCTCTGCCAGTCTGCGGTCTTCATGCGCATCAGCAGGCCGTCGCGGGTGATGCCGGCGTTGTTCACGAGCACGTCGATGGCGCCACTGCGCTCGAGCACCGCCTTCACCATCCCCTCCACCTCCGCTTCGTCGGCCACGTTGGCGCGATGGCTCCAGGCCCGGCCACCGGCGGCCTCGATCGCCGCCACCACCTCGGCGGCGGCTTCGGCGGAGCTGGCGTAGTTCACCACCACCTCGGCCCCCGTCGCTGCCAGTTCGAGGGCGATCGCCCGGCCGATACCCCGGCTGGCGCCGGTCACCAGGGCGGTCCGATCGGCGGGGGCAGCGGCGCTGGACATCGGGGCGAAACGGAGGTGGCGGCGATCGTATGGCCCCGTCTGCCGCCGCCCTTCTCAGCTCGTCATGCTGCCCATGTCCACCACCGCCCGGCCGAGCAGCTCGGCGAAGCGGCGCAGCTGCTCCTTGCTGCCGAGCACCACCAGCAGCTGGCCGGGGGCCAGGCGCACGTGGCCGCCGGGATTGGCGATCAACTCCCCGGCGTCGCCCTCCCGCCACGGGTTGGGAATCCTCTCGACCGGGTTTCGGACCGCCAGCACCATGGCCCCGCTGCGGCGTCCCAGCTGCAGGTCGGCCAGGCTGGCGCCGTTGATCCCCTCCAGATCCGCCGGATCGCTGCTGAGCTGGAACTCCTCCACTTCGCAGTCCGAGCCGCTGAGCAGTTCCATGAAGCTCACCGCCAGGGGCCGCAGGGCGGTGGCGGCCATCGTGCGGCCTCCGGCCACGTAGGGGCTCACCACCTGGTTGGCGCCTGCGAGCCGCAGCTTCCGCTCCGCCTCTTCGCTGTCGGAGCGCGCGATCAGGCGGCAGTGGGGGGCGATGCCCCGGGCACTGAGCACCACGTAGAGATTGGCGGCGTTGCTGGTGAGGGCTGCCACCAGGCTTCGGCAGCGGTGGATGCCGGCGTCCACCAGCGTCTCGTCGAGTGTGGCGTCAGCCATCAGCACCGGCAGGCCCCTCTCCTCGGCGGCCTCCCGCCGATCGGCATCCATCTCGATCACCAGCAGGGGAACGCCTTCCCTGGTGAGCTGCTCGGCGATCTCCTGGCCGATGCGGCCGTAGCCGCAGAGGATGACGTGGTTGTGCATGCGGCGGATCCAGAGCAGGAAGCGGCGCTCGCGCAGCCGCCTGAAATAGCCCGATTCGGCAAGCCCCAGCATGCTCTGGATCGTGATCTGCACCACCACCAGGCCACCGATGATCGTGAACACGGTGACCAGGCGCCCGGCATGGCTGAGGGGCTGCACTTCGCCGAACCCGATCGTGGAGATGGTGATCGCCACCATCCAGTAGCAGTCGCCCCAGTCCCAGCCTTCGGTGATGCGATAGCCGAGGGCGCCGGCATTCACCAGCGCCACCAGGGCCAGGATCGGCATCAGCCAGGGTCGCCTCAGGCGGGTGGAGGGCGGCGTGGCGTTCCCGTACGACCCTGGCCAGCGAAGGCGCCAGCGGCGCGGACGGCTGCGGGGGAAGGGACCGCTCAGGATGCCTCAGCCCAGCCCGAGGGCGGTCAGCACGACGCGGTCGTCGAGGGCGCTGAGGCCTTCCGGGGCGATGAGGCCGGCCACCCCTGGCCGGGCGGGAAGGCTGGAGGGATCGCGCCCCAGGGCCACCAGGGGCACCCCGCAGAGCAGGGCCAGCTCCTCGCAGAGGGGATCGCTGGCCAGCACCACATCGGCGGTGGCCACCTCGGCCGCCCCCGCCACCGCCGCAGCGGGGGAGACGGGACGCAGGCGGCGGCTGCGCAGGCCCGGGATCGTGGTGCGGATGTGGGCCGGCAGCCCCTGCCAGCGCTCCTCCGGCCAGTCACCTGGGACTCCGGCCGGGGCCAGCAGCAGCAGCGGACCGTCGCCGGGTGGCTGGGCGGCGGCAGCCGCATCGAGGGCCTGGCGGGGCAGGCTGAGACGGAAGGCTTCGGCTTCGAGCCGGACGCCGATCGGCTGCAGGAAGGCCTCCAGAGACTGGGCCCCCCAGCCGCCGGAAGGGGGGGTGACCGTGGTGGTGGCCGAGAAGCCCCCGGCGGCCACCCGGTTGGGGATGTGGCTCATCGAGAGCATCAGATCAACCTGGCGCCCCTCGGCCAGGTTGATGCAGGCCTGGAAGTCGGGTTCGCGCACGCAGCCCAGCAGGTTGGCCCAGTCCGCCAGGGAAGCATCGCCGAAGGCGAAGGGGATCACCTTCTCCACCGCCGGCAGCAGCTTCCACAATCCGGCGAGTTCTGGCCGGCACGCCACCTGGATCGCGAAGCCCAGCTGGTCGGCCACCGCGGCCGCCGCAGGCAGGGCCTGCAGCTGACGCACGCCATCCCCCGGGATCAGAAACAATGCACGCATCGGGGGCCGGCCTCGTGGGCTGATTGTATGGAGGGGATCCCCGTTGTCCCCTCGCAGGGGAAGCCCCTTTTGCATTTGCTGATCGCCGCCGCCGGCAGCGGCCGCCGCATGGGAGCCGATCGCAACAAGCTGCTGTTGCCCGTGGCCGGGCGTCCGGTGCTGGCCTGGACCCTGGAGGCCGCTCTTGCCAGCCCCGCCATCACCTGGATCGGGATCATGGGCCAGCCCCATGACGAGGCCGCGGTGGCGGCGATCGTGGCCGCTGCCGCTCCCACCCTGCCGGTGCGGTGGATCCTGGGGGGGGACACGCGCCAGGAGTCGGTGAGCCAGGGCCTGGCCGCTCTGCCGCCGGAGGCCGGGGCCGTGCTCATCCACGACGGCGCCCGCTGCCTGGTGGAGCCTGAGCTGCTCTCACGCTGCGCGGTGGCGGTGCAGGAGGCCGTCGCCGCGGGGGCCGGCATGATTGCCGCAACGCCCGTGACCGACACGATCAAGCAGGTGGATGCTCAGGGGGCGATCACCGGCACACCCGACCGCAGCAGACTGTGGGCGGCCCAGACGCCCCAGGGGTTCGGCGTGGCCCAGTTGCGCCACGCCCATGCCCGTGCCGACGATGAGGGCTGGAGCGTCACCGACGATGCTGCCCTCTACGAGAGGCTGGGGCTGACGGTGCGGATCCTGGAGGCTCCACCCTCCAACATCAAGGTCACCACCCGCTTTGATCTGGTGGTGGCCGAGGCTGTGCTTGCCTCCCGTCGCCGGCCCGCCTGAGGCGGGGAGCCCCTCAGGGCAGCAGGCTCAGCCGGCCGGTGCGCCCATCGAGGCCGGCTCGCACGCCGAGGGGCAGGGCTGCATTGCCCGGAGTGTGGCCCACCGGCAGGTTCGCCACCACCGGGATGCCCAGATCGAGGCTGCGTTCCCCCAGCACCTCGGCCACGGCGAAGCGCCGATCGGCGGGCTCGTCGGCCCGCCCGTCGGCCTCCTCGCAACCGCTGAAGCTGCCGAAGCCCAGACCACCCAGGCGCTGCAGGGCACCGCACAGGCGCCAATGGGTGAGCATGCGCTCCAGCCGGTAGGGGGCCTCGCCCACGTCCTCCAGGATCAGGATCGCTCCGTCGAGGGCGGGGAGATGGGTGGTCCCCAGCAGGTGGGTGGCCACGGTGAGATTGGCCACCAGCAGGGGCCCTTCGGCCTGTCCGCCAGCCCAGGGCGTGCCCTGGAGCGTGGCGAGGGGCTCGCCGAACAGCAGGGCCCTCAGCCGTTCGCGGCTCCATGCCGGTTCCGCTGCGAGCGTGGTGAGCAGGGGGCCGTGAACGGCCCCGGGCTGGCCCCGGGCCACCCGGTGCCACAGCAGTGAGGTGACATCGGAGAAGCCCAGCAGCCAGCCCCCCGGCAGGTCGAGCGGGCCCTCCAGCAGGCGGGCCGATCCCCAGCCCCCTCGAACGCAGGCCAGCAGTCCCGGGGAAGCATCCGCGGAATCGGGATGCAGGTCGGCGGCGCGCTCGGCATCGCCTCCGGCCAGATAGCCCCAGCGTCGGCCCACCAGCTCCTCGCTGCGGGCTTCCACCCGCAGGCCCCAGTCGCGCAGCACGGCGATGCCGGCCTCCAGCCGGGCGGCCTCCTCGAGGGCCGAGCTGGCGGCCACCAGCCGCACCTGATCGCCCGGGCGCAGGGCCTGAGGCAGCGGCAGGCAGGGGGCGGCAACCACGGGCGGCATCGGCTCAGCGGGCGACGGTGGGCAGCACCAGGGCGAGCAGCAGCAGCGCCCCCAGTTGCACCTGGCGGGCGAAGTGCCGCCCGTAGGCGGAGCGTGGCAGGTCGCTGCGGCGCAGCAGGGCCGCCTCCCGCTGCATGCCGGCTGCCGCCACGGCCCAGGGGATCCAGAACAGCGGTCCCCCCAGCCCCTGCAGCACGGCCGCGACGGCCAGAGCGAGGGCGGCGCCGCCGTAGCAGAGCGAAACCACCGCCGGTGCTGCCGCTCCCAGGGTGAGGGCGCTGCTGCGCACCCCCAGGCGACGGTCGTCGTCGCGGTCGCTCATGGCGTAGACCGTGTCGAACCCGAAGGTCCACACCACCGCGGCCAGCCAGGTGAGCAGCAGAGGTCCGCCGGCGCCGCCAGCCAACCCACGGCCGGGTCCCGGCTCGAAACCGCCGCTGGCGGCCCAGGGGATCAGCACGGCAAAGCCCCAGCAGAAGGCCAGCACCAGCTGAGGGAGTGGAAACCAGCGCTTGGCCGAGGGGTAGAGCAGCACCGGTGGCAGGGTGGCCACCGCCAGACCCAGACATACCCCGCGCACCGGGGAAGGCAGGGCCAGCACCACCGCCAGGGCCGCCAGCAGGCAGATCAGCAGCAGCGCCACAGCGCTGCCCACCGCCACTCGACCCGCTGCCAGGGGACGATCGCGCGTGCGTTCAACCAGGGGATCGATGCGCCGGTCCCAGAGGTCGTTGGCGATGCAGCCCGCACCGCTCACCGCCAGGCCGCCGAGGACGATCCAGCCCACCAGGGGTGCCGGCGGCGGTGCTCCCGGGGCGAGCCACAGGCCCCAGCCGGCCGGGATCAGGAGGATCAGCCGGCCGCTCGGCTTGTGCCAGCGCAGCAACCTGAGAGCATCGCCGATGCTGCTGAAGCCGCCGGTCTGCCTCCAGGAGCCCAGCTCCGCCATCGCATCCCCCAGGATGCGCCCAACCCTAGGGCCGCTGCCGGGGAGCGCCGGCGATGGCAAAGTGGCGCCGCCGAATAGGCGCCGGCAAGCCATGGTCCTGAGTCCAGCCCCGCCCCCCGTCGCGGGACCCGATCCCGGCGAGGTGCCCGCGGGGGTGCGTCGCGTCGCCGCGATCGACATCGGCACCAATTCGATCCACCTCCTGGTGGCGGCGATCGATCCGTCCCTGCACAGCTTCAGCGTGCTGGTGGCCGAGAAGAGCACCACCCGGCTGGGGGAGAGGGATCCCGAGACGGGCGATCTGAGCCCCGAGGCGATCGAACGGGCCTTCCGCACCCTGCGCCACTGCCGCGACCTGGCCCTCAGCCACGGGGTTGAGCAGATCGTCACCGCTGCCACCAGCGCCGTCCGCGAAGCCCCCAACGGACGCACCTTCCTGCAGGCGCTGCAGGAGCAGCTGGGTCTCGACGTCGATCTGGTGAGCGGCCCGGAGGAGGCCCGCCTGATCTATCTGGGCGTGCTGTCGGGCATGGCCTTCGGCGATCAGCCCCACCTGATCCTCGACATCGGCGGCGGCTCCACCGAGCTGATCCTCGCGGACGAGCGCGATGCGCGGGCGCTCACCAGCAGCCGCATCGGCGCCGTGCGACTGCAGCGGGAGTTCTGCCAGCTGGACCCCCTGCCGGAGGGCCGTCGCACGTTTCTGTCGGCCTACATCCAGGGGGCGCTCGATCCGGCGGTGGCCCAGGTCAGGCGGGCGCTGCGGCCTGGCGAGAAGCCGATCCTGGTCGCCACCAGCGGCACCGCCATGGCGATCGCCGCCCTGGCCGCTGAGGAGGACCCCAAGCCGCCGATGAAGCTGCACGGCTACCGGGTGAGCCGGGCGCGCGCCGCCCAGATCCTGGATCGCCTGGTGGGGATGACGCCGGAGCAGCGCCGCGCCCTGGCGCCGATCAACGATCGCCGGGCCGAGATCATCGTGCCGGGGGCCCTGATTCTGCTCACGGCGATGGAGATGCTGCAGGCCCGGGGCTTTGTGGTGTGCGAGCGCGCCCTGCGCGAGGGCCTGATCATGGACTGGATGCTGCGCAGCGGCCTGCTCGACGACCGCTTCGCTTTCCAGAGCACGATCCGCGAGCGAACGGTGCTGCACCTGGCCCGCACCTACGGGGTGGACAGCGCCCGGGCCGAACAGGTGGCCGCCCATGCCCTCAGCCTGTACGACCAGACCCGGGGACTGCTGCACCACGATCGGGGACCGGGCCGCCTGCTGCTGTGGGCCGCTGCCCAGCTCCACGCCTGCGGCAAGCACGTGAACGTGGGCGCTTATCACAAGCACACCTGGTACCTGATCCGCCATGGCGAGCTGCTGGGCTACTCCCAGGCCGAGCATCTGATGGTGGCGGCCATGGCCCGCTACCACCGGCGCAGCCTGCCGAAGAAGCGCCACGAGTCATGGCAGCTGATCGAAAGTCGCGACGACCGCCGCACCGTGACCTCCATGGCCCTGCTGCTGCGGCTGGCGGCAGCCCTCGACCGCCGCCCCGAACCGATGGTGGCAGGCCTGCGGGTCCGCGCCATTCCGGGTCTGGAGGGAGAGCCCGAGGGTGTGAGCATCACGCTGCAGCCGAGGCCTCAGCAGCCCGACGAGGCACCGATTGATCTGAGCCTGGAGTGCTGGAGCCTGCGCTCCTGCGCCGAGGTGATGCTCGAGGCCACGGGGCTTCAGCTCAGGGTCGAGGGGCCTGAGGCGGTGCCGGCACTGTCGACGGCGGGCTGAAGCGCTTCCAGCCGAAATCGTCACTGGCGCCAAGGGGGCGGGCCGCCATTCCCGGTGCTGAAACGGTGACCTCGTCGGGGCGCCCGGCTCTCACCTCCAGGCCACGGCCGAGCGCGAAGGAGCGGGGCTCGGAGAGGGTGCCTTCGAACAGGATGCGCCCGTTGAGGTCCTGCACGGCCAGCCAGCTGGGTTCGCGGGGCCGCAACTCGAGGCTGGGAGAGGTGGTCGGGCTGGTGGGCGCCGCCGTTGTCGCGGGGGTGGCAGCCGCGGGGGTGCGGGAGGGTGCCTGCCGTTTCGGCAGCAGCAGGGCCGTGGCCAGTCCCAGGGCCACCACGGCGGCGGCGGCGGCCGGCAGCCAGGCGGGCATGGCAGGAGAGGGAGCGGCGCGTCGTGCCGGGCGGACTTCAGGGGCCAACGGCTCCGGTGCGACCCGGGCCGGTGCCGCTGGTCGCCGGACCGGCTCCATCAGGCCGCTCTGCCGCAGGGCGACGATCTGCTCATCGATGGTGATGCCGAGCGATCCGGCCACCCGCTTGGCCTGGGCGATCACGAACACCGGTTCCGGCAGTCGGCTCCGGTCGCCCTGCTCGAGGGCATCGAGCTGGTCGGTGCCGAGCCGCAGCCGCTCCGCCAGCTCCTCCTGGCTCAACCCCTGACGGCTCCGCTCCTCCCGCAGCAGCTGCCCGAGCGCGAGCAGCTCAGGCAGGGCATCGCTGCTGGCAGAGGCCGGGGTCTTGGGCACAGATGAACGACGTCCTTGAGCCTGCAGTATGCCGGACACCTACAGCAAAGACTACGCCAAGCATCCGGCAGAACCGGCATGGGATCTCAACCAAGTGGGCGATACTGGATTCGAACCAGTGACCCCTTCCGTGTGAAGGAAGTGCGCTACCGCTGTGCTAATCGCCCGCGTGCGTGAACCGCACCATGGCGAGCATAGAACACGGCCCTCCCGCGTCCGTCTCCGGTTGAGCTGGATCCTGCTGGCGCTGCTCACCGCCAGCGGTGCCACCCCGGCCACCGGCTGCCGTTGATCAACCTCTCGCCCCTGGTGCTGCTGGCCGGCGGCAGCCTGGGACTGTGCGCTGCGGCCCTGACGCTGGCTGGCGCGGTGCGAGAGGATCTGCTGTTGGCACAGGCGACGGCAAGGGTGAGCGACCAGGAGCGGCAGATGGCGGACAGCCCCGATGACAGCGCGGCGATCGACGCCACGACCGAGGTTCTGATCGTGGGTGGGGGCGTGTGCGGCACTGCCCTGCTGTTCGAGCTGGCCCGCTACACCGATCTGGCATCCCTCACGCTGGTGGAGCGCTACGGGCAGCTGGCGCAGGTGAACTCCAAGGCCACCAACAACAGCCAGACGATTCACTGCGGTGACATCGAGACCAACTACACCCTGGAGAAGGCGCTGAAGGTGAAGCGCACCGCCGAGATGATCGGGCGCTACGCCGAACTGCTGGAGCCGGCCGAGCGCGATCTGTGCGTCTTCCGCACCCCCAAGATGGTGCTGGGGGTTGGAGAGAAGGAGTGCGCCTTCCTGCGCCGCCGCTTTGAGGAGTTCGCCCCGCATTTTCCGGCGATGGAGCTGCTCGATGCGGCCGCGATCGCCGAATGGGAACCCCAGGTGGGCCTGGACGGTGGCGAGCCCAGGCCCGAGGAGATCGTGGCGATCGGCATCCGCAACTCCCCCACCGCCGTCGACTACGAGGCCCTCTCCGCCTCCTTCCTGGCGCGGGCCCGCGCCGAGCTGGCGGGCACGGAGCGGCGGCTCGATCTGCGGCTTGGCACCACCGTGCACCGCATCCTCCCCGATGGTGATGGCTTCCTTGTGGAGATGGGGGCCACGGGCATGGGGCCGGGCCGGTCGGCCGCGCGACCGCTCCAGCGTGTTCGGGCGCGCCAGGTGGTGGTGAATGCCGGGGCCCACAGCCTGCTCATGGCCCAGGCGATGGGCTTCGGCCTGCAGTATTCCTGTCTGCCGGTGGCCGGCAGCTTCTACTTCACCCCGGATCTGCTGCGGGGCAAGGTATACACCGTGCAGAACGACAAGCTGCCCTTTGCCGCCCTGCACGGCGACCCGGACGTCCGAGCCCCGGGGCAGACCCGCTTCGGTCCCACGGCCCTGCTGCTGCCGCGGTTGGAGCGTTACGTGCCGGCTTCCTTCTGGGAGTTCCTGAAGGTGCTGCGCCTCGATGGTGCCGTGCTGGCGGTGCTGTGGCAGCTGTTCGGGGTGGCCGACATCCGCCGCTACATCCTGCGCAATCTGCTGTTCGAGGTCCCCTGGCTCAGGCGCCGGCTGTTCCTGGCCGATGCCCGCAAGATCGTCCCCGGTCTCCAGCTCCAGGATCTGCGATTTGCGGAGGGCTACGGCGGCGTGAGGCCCCAGCTGATCGACAAGCAGCAGCGTCGGCTGATGCTCGGTGAGGTGAGCATCCCGGCGGTTCCGGGCCTGATCTTCAACGTCACCCCGTCGCCGGGGGGCACCTGCTGCCTGGGCAACGGGGAGCGGGATCTGGAGGCGATCGCCGTGCATCTGGGTTGCCGCTTCGATCGCGAGCGATTGGAGCGTGAGTTGCACGAGCCCCCCGCCGTGCCGGCCACCTGTCCCTGAGGCACGGCCGCCGGGGCTTCAGGGAATCCCCAGGAGCAGGGCGACCTGCCGTGCCAGCAGCAGCACGGCCGCGATCGAAAGCGGCGCGGTCCAGCGCCAGTGGCCGCCCGGCCGACGCTCCAGCCAGCCCCGGTACAGCCGTTGCACCAGTGGCACCAGCCACCAGCCCGTGAGCGAGACCGTGGCGATGTTGGCCAGCAGCAGGGTGGTGGCCGGATCCGCGGGCAGGTCCCGCAGCAGGCGCGCCACCACCAGCACCGACGGGTAAAGCACCAGCAGCACCAGCAGGTTGATCTTCCAGGTCGGTGGCGCTCCCTGGGCGGAGCGGGCCAGCCAGAGTGCATAGCCCCGCCAGTTGGTATGGGCCGCGAAGCCACCGCCGGCCCGGTGGGCCTGCTCCAGGAGCCGGCGGCGCTTCGGGCTGTCCATCCAGCCCACCCAGCGATCCAGGTCGCTCCAACGGGAACTGCTGCGATAGATCAGCGGCGGTCCCTCGGCCACCTTCGTGGGACCGTCATGGGAGAGGAAGCCCGGCGCCCGGGCCTCGGCGTCGAACAGCCTGGCCATGGCCTCGAGGAACGCCCCCTCGGTCCCGGGATTCACCCGATGCTCGGCCGTGAAGGCGAAGGTGCTGTCGTCGTGGCCGCCGCTGGCGAGCTGGGGCTCGGACCGAACCATGGCGGCAGGGTCAGGCTCCGCCTCGGAACAGATGCTGATGCCCCTCCCAGTAGAGCTTCGAGCGGGCCTCGGCGGGGGGGCGCAGGGCCGGACTGACCACGTAGAGGGTGGTGCGGATCAGTTCCCGCTCGCGGCTGGTGGCGGCCATGGCGCTCAGGGGCACCACAGTGAGCCACTGGTCGGGCCAGCTCACCCGGTAGCCGATCGCCACCGGCGTGTCGGCCCGGTAGTGGCGCAGCAGTTCCGCCTCCACCTCTTCCACATGGCGGGCGCTGAGGTACAGGCAGAGGGAGGCCTGCAGGGCGGCCAGCCGGGCCAGGGATTCTCGCTCGGGCACGCCGGTGCGGCCACCGGCGCGGCTGAGCACGATCGTCTGCACCAGCCCGGGGATGGTGAGTTCGCTGGAGAGGGCGGCGGCGGTGGCCTGGTAGGCGCTGAGGCCAGGCACCACCTCCACCTCCAGCCCCGCATCGGCCAGCCGGCAGATCTGCTCCTGCAGGGCGCCATAGAGACAGGGATCGCCGTCGTGCAGGCGCACCACCCGTTTGCCTGCGCGGGCCCGTTCCACCACCACGGCCATCACCTCCTCGAGGGTGAGCGTGCTGGTGCGGTGGCGCTCGCAGCCGCCCGGAGCGAGGGCGGCGATCGCGGGATTCACGAGCGAGTCGGTCCATACCAACACCTCGGCCTGCTCCAGGGCCCGGGCCGCCCGCAGGGTGAGCAGATCGGGGGCTCCAGGCCCCGCTCCCACGATCTGAACCCGGTGGCTCATGCCGCCACCCCGGCCGGATCCGGCAAGGAGCGATGGCGGATGCACAGCCACCAGAGGCCCACCCCACCCAGGGCGATGAGCAGCAGGCTCACCAGCTGGGCCATCCGCACACCCCCCTCACAGAAGGGGGGCGTGGCGAACAGGCAGAGGGGATCGATGCGCAGGCCCTCGATCCACACCCGTCCGCTGCTGTAGGCCATCAGGTACACGCAGCTCAGGGCCCCGGCCGGCAGGCGGATGCGGCCGCGGCTGGCCAGGCGGAACAGCAGGAGCAGCAGGGCGCAGACCCCAAGGTTCCACAGGGATTCGTAGAGAAAGGTGGGATGGAACCCCGAGTGGTCGAGAAACTCCATGGGTCGCTGGGCCTGGGGAATGGTGAGCCGCCAGGGCAGGTCGGTGGGGAGGCCGAAGGCCTCGGAATTGAAGAAGTTGCCCCAGCGTCCGATCGCCTGGCCCAGGGCGACGCAGGGCACCAGCACATCCAGAAGGGGCCAGAAGGCCTGCCGCCGCCAGCGACAGAAGAGGATCGTTGCCACCACCCCGCCGATCAGGGCGCCATGGATGGCGATGCCACCGCGCCAGATCGCCAGCATGTCAACCCAGCGCCCCTGGTACTGGCGCCACTCGAGAGCCACGTAGTACGTGCGGGCGCCGATCACGGCGCCCACCACCAGCACGGGCAGGAGGTCGGCCACCAGGGCCGGGTCGATGGCGCGGCGGCGGGCCAGCTGCATGGCCAGCATCAGTCCAACCAGCACCGCCGTGGCGATCAGCAGGCCGTACCAACGCAAGGAGAAGGGGCCCAGCTGGAACACCAGGGGCCCCGGAGAGGTGAAGACAGCCAGGAATGGCATCGGGAAGGCAATCAGACGATGCCCTCGGCCGCCTGCACCTTCTCGACCTGACGCTTCTTGAGCACCAGCAGGATCTGGGAGAGCGCCACGAGGGCGAAGAAGGCGAGCAGGCCGTAGATGCGCACGGGGTCCTGCAGAACCACTTCGGCGTCAACCTGGCCAAAACCGCCCACGTTGGGATCGCTGCTGATCGGCGCACCTGCTTCCACGGTGTCACCCACCTTCACGATCACCGAGGGGCCCGCGGGCACGGTTTCACTGACGCTGCCGGTGGCGGTGGTGAGGGTGACGAGGGTGGTGCCGTTCTCGCCGGGCTCGATCGAGGCCACGGTGCCGGCCGCAGGGGCGGTGAAAGCGTTGTTATTGGTCTTCTCTCCGGTGGGGTTGACCTGACCACGACCGCGGTTGCCGCCCACATGCAGCTGGTACTTGCCGAAGTGGATGGCGCTGTCGGTGGCGGGGTCGGGCGAGAGGATCGGGAACACGATCTTCTGATGCTGATCGCCAGGCAGCGGGCCCACGAGAAGAATATTGGGCTGGGTTTCGCTGTACTGGGTGTAGTAGATCCCCTGGGTCTCCTCCTTGAGTTCCTCACTGAGGCGGTCCTGGGGAGCGAGGGTGAAGCCGTCGGGAAGCATCACCACGGCACCCACGTTCAGGCCGGTGGGGCTGCCGTCACCGGCGACCTGCTGCACGGCGGTGTCGTAGGGGATCTCCACCTCGGCCTTGAAGACTGTGTCGGGGAAGACGGCCTGGGGGACCTCCACTCGGGTGGCCTTCTTGGCCAGGTGGCAGTTGGCGCAGACGATCTTGCCTGTGGCTTCCCGGGGGCTGGCGTAGTTCTGCTGGGCGTAGAAGGGATAGGCCCAGCTCGGGGAGGCCCCGGCCACGAGAACGACCAGACTGAGCAGGCTGCCGAGGAGGGCGGAGAGGGGACGGCGCATGGCGGGGAGTCGGACGGCGGGTCGGACGGTGGTGGCGAAAACGGGAGCGAAGGGGATCAGGCCCACCAGGCCTTCTCGCCGGTGCGGAAATCGGTTTCGGTCCACTGGCTGAGAAACACGTTGTCGTTCTCGACCGAGACGTGAGCCAGGGCCAGGGAGAGGGGAGCGGGACCGCGCACGACCTTGCCGGTGGCGTCGTACTGGGAGCCGTGGCATGGGCACATGAACTTGTTGGCGCCGCTGTTCCAGGGCACCACGCAGCCCAGGTGGGTGCAGATGGCGTTGATGCCGTAGTCGCCGATCGAATCGGGGCCATCCACCACCAGGTAGGTGGGATCGCCCTTGAGGCCTTGCACCAGGCTGCGGTCGCCCTCCTTGTGGCCAGCCAGCCAGCCGCTGAGGGTGACGGCGTTGCCCACCTCATCCTTGGCCGTGGTGCCGCCACCGCTGCCGGCGGCCTTCGGGGGGATGAAGTAGTTGGCCACGGGATAGAGGGCTGCCAGGGCCACCCCCGTGCACGAGCCGAAGGTGAGCAGGTTCATGAACTGCCGTCGACCCATTCCGGGCACATCACCACGGGGGGAGCTGGCGGGGATCTGGGTCATGCGCGACGTTCCGGGAACCGGGGCAACGTGCCGCCCACATTAAGGGCTGCCGTTCCCACCCCGTGCCGGCTCTGCCGGGGCTGCGCCTGGTGCTGAAACAAGCCGTAGTGCGGGACTCCTCCCCGGCCCCCTCTAGGCTCCACCCTCACGCAGCGGACCGACGTCCTCCCCCCTGACGGCTGATGAGCTCCTGGCCCTGCTGCGCGACCGCTGGCAGGCCTCCTATGACGTGCGCCTGGTGCAGCGCCAGGGGCGTCTGTACTTTCAGGTGATGTGGGCCCATCTCGAGCAGCAGTCCTTCCCCCTCAGTCCCGAGCAGTACGGCGATCGCCTTGAGGCGGTCTGTGCCGCCCTCAACGATCTGGGCGTGGCCCAGTCGGTGCGCACCTGGCTGAGCACCACCCGCGATCGGCCCCGCCTGGGTAAGGCCCTGTCGCTGCCGCTGGAGGTCCCCGGGGCCCGTGCCAGCGAATTCCTGCTCTGAAGTCAGGCCTAGGCCTCCAGGGGCCTCCTCACCTGCTCGCTCAGCCGCACCAGCCCCACACCCACCAGGTAGAGGGCGGTGATCGCGCCGCCCAGGAGGAGCATCGTCACCGGATCGGTGGAGGGGGTGAGGACGGCCCCCGCCAGGGCGCTGGCGAGCACCACCCAGCGCCAGGCCGCCAGCATGCGGCGGGAGTCGATCAGGCCAAGGGCCCCGAGCAGCAGCTGCAGCACGGGCAGCTGGAAGGCCAGGGCGGTGGTGACCATCAGCAGCAGCACGAAATCGAGGTAGCGCTCGATCGACCACAGGGGCTCCACCACATCGGCCCCGTAACTCACAAGGAACCGCAGGGCGGCGGGCACCAGGGCCCACCAGGCGAAGGCCAGGCCGGCGGCGAACAGCACGCTGGAGCCGGCCACCGCGGGGGCCACCAGCCGACGTTCCCGCCGGGTGAGGCCCGGCAGCACGAAGCCCAGCACCTCGAACAGAATCCAGGGCAAGGCGAGGGTCAGGCCCGCATAGCCCGCCACCTTCAGCGACACGAACAGGAACTCGCCCGGCGCCAGCTGCAGGAAGCGGATGCCCTGGGCCGGCACCTCGAGCAGGCGCACCAGCGGTCGCACCAGGGCGAGGCAGGCCGCCGCCGCCACGACCACCGCCAGCAGGCTGCGCAGCAGGCGCCGGCGCAGTTCTTCGAGGTGGTCCACCAGGCTCATCTCCACCTCGGCCGGGAACTCATCGTCCGGGTCGAGGGGAACAGTGGAGGGAATGTCGTTCATGGCCGTCTGTCCTGGCCGACGTTAGGGGTCTCCAGCAGGGCGAGGGCCCGCGCTGGTTCCCCCCAGAGAATCTCACCGCCGCGATGGCGCACCGTGCCCGCCCCGGCGCCGGGAATGCGCTGCAGTGTTTCGGTGGGCACCATCACCACCGGTACCCGGCCGCTGCCCCTCCCCCGGCTGAAATGGGCCGCCAGGTCGGCGGCGGCGGCCAGGTCGGCCTCGCCTGCCATCCCCTCCGAGGCCTTGAGCACCACGTGGCTGCCCGGGATCTCCTGGGCGTGGAACCACAGATCGCCACGCCGGGCCTGCCGCAGGCTGATCCATTCGTTCTGGCGGTGGTTGCGGCCCACCTGCAGCAACAGTCCTGCGGGGCTGCGCAGCTCCAGGGGCCGGGTCCCGGCCACCGGTTCGCGCGGGGTCGCCCGTCCGCCGCGCCTGCCCTCCCTGGCGGCAGACCGGCTTCTGGATCGCCGACCGGACCACTCCTCGAGCTCCTGCTCAAGCTCCTGCAGCTGCTCCTCACTGCCCGCATCCTCCAGGTAGCCCAGGCTCGCCTCCAGCCAGGCCTGCCGCTGCCGGTGGCCCTCCAGCAGGGGCGTGATCGCCGCCACCGAGCGCCGCAGCTTGCGGGCCCGCTGGTAGAGCTTCTGGGCTTCGCTGATGGCTTCCCGGGTGGGCGTGATCCGGGCCAGCAGGGCATCGGCCTGGCGCTGCAGCTCCTCGCTGCCGGCGGCCGCCACCAGCCGCTCCTGCTGCAGAGCGGCATCCCGCTCCTCCCTGGCCAATGCCGCCGCCAGCCGCTGGGCCAGGGTCCGGCGGCGCTGCTCCAGACGCCGCTGGCCCAGGCGACCGGCGTAGTAAGCCGCCAGGCCGCGGTTGATCATCAGCGCTCCCCAGGCCGGCGGGGGATCGGCGGCCCAGCAGCACCAGCGATCGGGCCCTTGCCACCGCAGGGTGAAGCGCTCCTCCTCCAGAGCCGCGAGCCAGGCCTGCCAGTGCCGCCACAGTTGCTGCCAGTGCGCCTCCTCCAGGCCGGTCACCGGCCGCTGCAGCAGCTCGACCGCGGTGGAGTTGGCTCCGGCCTTGCCGGTGCCGGGGCCTTCCGCCAGCTGGCGCGCCAGGGCGGGGCCGATTCCCTGGTAGCTGCGCCGCAGGGCGTCCCCCAGGGGCAGGGGAAGCAGGCTCAGCCGGCGGCGCCAGGAGGCCTCGGTTTCCGAGCGCCGGGGTGGTTCGCCCGCCGGCGGGGGCGGGGGGGTGTAGGTGTCGCCGGTGGCGATCGGCCGCAGACGCGACTGGTCGGCGCGCACCTGGCGGGCCAGGGCGATCACCCGGCGCTCCTCGTCGAGCAGGAAGAGGTTGCTGTGGCGGCCCATCAGCTCGGCTACCAGCCAGCGGCGGGGATCTTCCCCAGGCCGTCGGGCGAAGCCCATCTCCACCACCCGTTCCCAGCCGGGCGAGCTGAGGGACACCAGTGCCAGGCCCCGCAGGCCGTGCTGCAGCTGCTGGGCCAGGGTGCTGCCCTCCCCGCGGCGGGGAGGCGGAGGGATCGCCAGGAGCCGGGGAGCCTCCGCCAGCCAGCTCACCTCCAGCCACTGCACCCCCTCCAGGTGGCGCAGGGCCAGCTGGATCCCCTGAGCATCGGCCTGCTGGGCCTTCTCGAAGCGGCTGGGCACCAGTTCCGGCCGCAGTTCCGCCAGCACCGCCCGCAGGCTGGTGAGGTCCATCGCCGGCAGCGGCCGGCCGGTGGCGGCGGGGGCTCGTTCGGGGCGGTCGGGCATGGCCCCTACTCTGCTGCCCAGTCACTTCCCTCCCCGTGCACGCCTCTGCGACCCCGGGCCGTCTCACCGTGATCACCGGGCCCAGCGGCGTGGGCAAAGGAACGCTGGTGGCCCTGCTGCTGGAACGCCATCCCCAGATCTGGCTCTCGGTCTCGGCCACCACCCGCCAGCCGCGCGCTGGCGAGATTGACGGCCAGCATTACTTCTTCCTCGAGCGTCCGGCATTCGAGCGGCAGGTGGCGGAAGGAGGCTTTCTGGAGTGGGCCGAATTCGCCGGCCATCTTTATGGCACCCCCCGGCCAGCGGTGGAGGCCCATCTGGCGGAGGGCCGGCCGGTGCTGCTGGAGATCGAACTGGAGGGGGCCCGGCAGGTGCGGCGCAGCTTTCCCTCGGGCCGCCAGCTGTTCCTCGCCCCGCCGGGATTCGAGGAACTGGAGCGACGCATCCGCGGCCGCGGCGCCGACAGTGAGGAGGCGATCGCCCGCCGGCTTGAGCGGGCCCGGGTGGAGCTGGCGGCCGCCGGGGAGTTTGATGCGGTGGTGGTGAACGGCGAACTGGAGACGGCGCTCGGAGAACTCGAGGGTCAGATGGGCCTGGCCTGAGGTCCTACGGCCCCTGAGAAGGGCCGACCACCAAGGATGACCATAAAAAAGGCGGCACCGGGGCCGCCTTTCGTTCGATTCAGTCTGATTCGGCGCGTTGCAGAGCCGATCACCTTCAGAGGGGGTGGAACAGCAGGTCGGGGTAGAACCGGTTGAACTCGATCATGATCCCGGCGGTGAGGGTGAACCAGATCGCCGCGAACACGGGAGCGGTGGTGAGAAACTTCTTCATGACGGCAATATCCGGAGGGAGGAAGGGGAGCGGACGCGAAGGGCGATCAGCGGGGGGAAACGGTGACCTTGCTGTCGGCTTCCGTCAGCTTGCCGCTGGTGAGTTCACCGAAGGCGGCCAGGGGCCAGGTGGCAGCGGCGATGGTGCTCTTGAGCGCCAGGGGCACGTCGATCTGGATCTCGTGCATGGTGGCGTCCTTGCGGGAGCGCACGGCCTGCAGGTAGGTGCGACCGGCCCAGCCGATGCAGCCGGCGATGTACAGGAAGGCGATGCCGGGGATCGTGAAGTCGCCGGCATGGCTGAAGCGGCCATCCACGATGAGGTGGGGCAGGCCGTCGGCGCCGCAGAGGGCCTGGCTGTAGCGCTCGAAACGGGCCTTGGCCTGGGCGGTGGTGGCGGCGGCGGCCCGCTGCTGGAAGCGGGCGTTCTCGGCGCAGGGGGTGAGCCCGCCGATGTCGGCGTTGGCCACCGGGGCGAAGCCGATCAGCAGGAAGACGGAGAGGAGGACAGCCAGCAGACGGCCGGAGAAGAATCGGCGCATGAGAAGGGGCGCGGAAGGACCTGCCGCGGGGCAGGATGGCACTCGCGGACAGTAGGGGAGTCGTCCCAGGCCCATGCCCACGGTTCTGGCCCTCGAAACAAGTTGTGACGAGTCGGCGGCCGCGATCGTGCGGGATCGCGAGGTGCTGGCTTCAGCGGTCGCCTCCCAGATCGAGGAGCACGCCCGCTGGGGAGGGGTGGTGCCCGAGATCGCCTCCCGCCGCCACCTCGAGGCCCTGCCGCCCCTGATCGAGCGGGTGTGCCTTGAGAGCGGCCTGGCCATCAGGGAGCTCGACGCCGTTGCCGCCACCGTCGCCCCTGGTCTGGTGGGTGCCCTGCTGGCCGGCTCCGTCACCGCCCGCACCCTGGCCCGTCTGCATGGTCTGCCTTTCCTCGGAATCCACCACCTGGAGGGTCACCTGTGCTCGGTGCTCCTCGGTGAGGCGATGCCGCCGGGACCCTATCTGGTGCTGTTGGTGAGCGGCGGCCACACCGAACTGGTGCGGGTGGAGGCTCCGGGGGTCTATCGCCGGCTCGGCCGCAGCCACGACGACGCGGCCGGCGAATGCTTCGACAAGGTGGCCCGCCTGCTCGGGCTGGGGTATCCGGGTGGGCCGGCGATCCAGGCGGCGGCCGAGGGAGGCGATCCCGGGCGTTTCCTCCTGCCGAAGGGAAGGGTGTCGAAGCCCGGTGGCGGCTTCCTCCCTTACGACTTCAGCTTCAGCGGCCTCAAGACCGCGGTGCTGCGCCGGGTGGAAGACCTGCGCGCCAGCGGCGAGCCCCTGCCCCTTGCCGATCTGGCTGCCAGCTTTGAGCAGGTGGTGGCGGCGGTGCTGGTGGAACGCAGCTGCCGCTGCGCGCGCGAGCAGGGGCTGGACACCCTGGTGCTGGTCGGCGGGGTGGCGGCCAATCGCCGCCTGCGGCAGCGGCTGGCCCGGGAGGCCGCGGCGCAGGGGCTCCGGTGGCGGGTGGCACCGCTGGCTTACTGCACCGACAACGCCGCGATGATCGGCGTGGCAGCGGCGGCCCGGTTGGCGCAGGGCTGCCGCAGCCCCCTGGAGCTGGGGGTGGCGGCACGGCTGCCGTTGGAAGAAGCGGGCCGCCTTTACGAAACACAGCCGTGCTTTTAATGCATCTAAACTGAGAGATCGTCATCGGGAAGGCCCATGCCCCCGGCCCAGCCCCTCTCCGCCATCGACTCCGCTGAGCCCACGCTGCAGGCGCAGGTCGAGCCGGCTCCCGGCCCTGAGCCGGTTTCCCAGCAGGAACTGAACGCCTGGCGCCGGGGTTTCACGCCCCAGGCCGAGATCTGGAACGGGCGTCTGGCCATGCTCGGCCTCTCGGTGGGTCTCACCGTGCTGCTGCTGGCGCGGATCGTGGCCGGCAGCCAGAGCTGAGGCGCCGGCCCCGGCTCCCTCAGTTGCGACCCCGGAGCACCTGGGACAGTTCGGCGGGCCTGAGGCTCAGGGCAATGGCGTTTTCGGGCTCCACCCTTCCCTTCTGAACCAGGTCGGCCAGCGACTGGTTGGCGGTGACCATCCCCTCGAAGGCACTGCGTCCCATGATGTCCTCGATCTCATCGAGTTCGCCGCGCATGATGTAGTCGCGGCAGGCATCACTGTTGATCAGGAGATCGAAATAGCCGGCCCGTCTGCCGTCGGTGGTCTTGATCAGCCCCTGGGCGATCACCGCCAGCAGCGATTCCGACACGGCGCGGCGGATGCTCTCCTGCTCCTGGGGCGGGTACATGCCCAGCACCCGCTCGACCGTGCGCACGGCCGAGTTGGTGTGGAGCGTGCCGAACACCAGGTGGCCGGTCTGGGAGGCCTCGATGGCGGTGGCGAGCGTTTCCTGGTCGCGGATCTCGCCGATCAGGATCACATCGGGATCCTCCCGCAGGGCGGCGCGCAGGGCCGCCTTGAACAGCTTGGTGTGGGCGCCCACCTCCCGCTGGCGGATCAGGGAATTGTTGCTCTGGTGCACGAATTCGATCGGATCCTCGATGGTGAGGACGTGGCGCTTCATCGTGCGGTTGATGTGGTCGATGATCGCCGCCAGCGTGGTGCTCTTGCCCGATCCGGTGGGCCCGGTCACCAGCATCATGCCCTTGGGCCGCTCCGCCAGGGTCTTGAGCACCTCCGGCAGATGCAGCTCCTCGATGGTGGGAATGACCTGGGGGATGAGGCGCAACACCATGCCCGGACCCCGCAGGGTATCGAGCAGGTTGATGCGCACCCGCACGAAGGGGAAGGCGTGGGAGCCGTCGAACTCCTTGTCCCGCAGGAAAGCATCGATCTGGGCGGGGCTGAGCATCTCCCGCAGCCAGTCGCGGAACACCACGGTGTCGGTGACCGGCCAGCCGGTGCGGATCATGTCGCCGCGGTGGCGGAAGCGCGGCTCCTCGCCCACGCCGAGGTGCACGTCGGAATAGTTTCTGGTGTGGGCGATCTGCACGATCGCCTCGAGGGTGGCCGGCAGCGGCCCCAGTTCGGCTTGGCCCCGCTCGCTGGGTGGGGCCAACGGCTGCTCCACGAACAGGCCTGGCGGCCGCGGCGGCGGTGCCGGCAGGCTGCCGGTGGCGAAGGGGGCTTCGGTCATGGCGCGGCTCTCCCGCCCGGCGAGAACGTGCCCTGAGCATGGCCTGGCCGGGGTCGCTTGTCAGTGCTCAGCAAAGCGCTCCCTAGGATCGAACCGTCCGCCCCCCGGCCTTGTCCGACTCCCCCGGCGCCCAGCCTGCCCTCGTCAGCATCGTTCTGGGCACGCGCCCGGAGGCGATCAAGCTGGCCCCGGTGATCCGGGCCTTTCGCGAGGCCGACGATCTGCGCACCCGTGTGGTTCTCACCGGGCAGCATCGCGAGATGGTCACCCAGGTGATGACGCTGTTCGGCCTGGCGGCCGACCACGACCTGGCGCTGATGGCCCCCAACCAGACCCTCACCCATGTGACCTGCGGCGCCCTGCAGGGGCTGCGGGAGGAGTTCGCCACCCACCCGCCGGATCTGGTGCTGGTGCAGGGCGACACCACCACCGCCTTCGCCAGTGCCCTGGCGGCGTTCTACGAGCAGATCCCGGTGGGGCACGTGGAGGCGGGGCTGCGCACCGACACGCTGTTCGACCCGTTCCCCGAGGAGGCCAACCGCCGCCTGATCTCCCAGCTGGCCCTGCTGCACTTCGCCCCCACCGAGCGCTCGGCGGCCAATCTGCGCGCCTCCGGCGTGGTGGGCGAGATCCTCACCACCGGCAACACGGTGATCGACGCCCTGCTGCAGATGGCCGAGACGGCGGCCCCCCTGGAGCTGCCCGGCCTCGACTGGGACAGCCAGCGGGTGCTGCTGGCCACGGTGCATCGCCGCGAGAACTGGGGGCCGCGCCTCCAGGACATCGGCCGGGGCTTCCTCGCGCTGCTGGAGCGCTTCCCCGACACGGCCCTGCTGCTGCCCCTGCATCGCAACCCCACCGTGCGCGAACCGCTGCAGGACCTGCTGGGCAACCATCCCCGCGCCTTCCTCACCGAGCCGCTCGACTACGACGCCCTGGTGGCCGCCATGCGCGGCGCCACCCTGCTGCTCACCGATTCCGGCGGTCTGCAGGAGGAGGCACCGGCGCTGGGCAAGCCGGTGCTGGTGCTGCGCCGCACCACCGAGCGGCCGGAGGCGGTGGAGGCCGGCACGGCCCGGTTGATCGGCACCGACAGCGAGGCGATCGTGGCCGAGGCCTCCGAGCTGCTGCAGAAGCCTGCCGCTTACGACGCCATGGCCCGGGCCCACAACCCCTTCGGCGACGGCTACGCCAGCGGCCGGATCCTGGCGGCCGCCCGCCGCTTCCTGGGGGAGCGGGCCCTCAGCTCCGCTCCCGCTTCTTCGCCCACGGCGGCAGGTCGATGAACACCGGCGTGCCGGCCTTCACGCCGCTGAGGATCTGGGTGTCGCGGCCGCTGCTCACCCCCAGCTCCACCGGTTGGAAGGTGGGCTGACGGTCCTTGCCCACCAGCAGAACGCCCGGCCGCCCCTTCTCGGTGACCACGGCCACCGTGGGCACCAGGGTGTCGGCCTGGAGCCTGCCGGTCTGGAAGTCGACGTCGGCGTTCATGCCGATGCGCAGGTCGGGGCTGGGATCGAGCAGCGCCAGTTTCACCTCGAAGGAAGTGACGTTATTCGTCTTCACGGCCCGCGGCGCGATCTGGCGGATGCGGGCGGCGAAGCGGCGGTCGGGGAAGGCGTCGAAGCGCACCGCGGCCGGCAGGCCCACCCGCAGGCGGCCCAGGTCGCTCTCCGGCACCTTGGCCAGCACCTCCAGCCCCTGGGCCAGCTCCACGATCGAGGAGCTGGTGGCGCCGGCGGTGGCTGAGGCGGTGGTGGTGGGTGTCACGAACGAACCGGGATCGGCGTAGCGCTGGCTGATCACCCCGTCGAAGGGGGCCCGCACGATCAGTTCCTCGCCCTCCACCGCCCGCTGCTCCACCCGCTGGCGGGCGGCGGCCACCCCCATCCGCTTCACCTCGAAGTCGGTGCGGTAGCGGTTGAGTTCATCGAGGCTGATGGCGCCCTGGCGGTAGAGGGGTTCGTTGCGGGCCAGTTCGCTGGCGCTGCGGGCGAGTTCGGCCTGGGCCGAGCGCAGGTTCGCCACCAGTTCCTGCTGGCGGTCCATCAGGTCGCCGGCGTCCATCAGGGCCAGGGGCTGGCCGGCGCGCACCATGTCGCCCTCATCCACGAACAGCTTCTGCAGCACGCCCTGGCGCCGGGGGCTCACATTCACCCGCTTCACCGCATCGAGTTCGCCGGTGGCGGTGACGATGCCCGGCAGGCTGCCGCTGCGGGCCATGGCGGTGAACGGAGCCACGTCGCGGGCGGCGGTGCGGCGCTGCTGGAACCAGACGCCCGTGCCCGCCAGCACCGCCAGGCCCACCGCCAGTCCGATCCCGAGCGGGCCGCCGGGCAGGGGCCGCCGGCGGCCCACCAGGGGGATGGGAGTGGGGGGAGGCGGCACCACCTTCGGCAGCGGCGAGGCCGGGGGCGGGGTGGTGGCCGGACGCAGGGGTGTGGGGGCGTGCATCGGCCTGGACACGATTCATCACAGTCTTGCGGGTCGCGGACCCGGACGTGGTGCGGATCCCCGTGGTGGGAGGGGCAGCGGCGCAGCGCCACCTAGATTCCCCCGATGCTCAAAGCCGGAATCGTGGGGCTGCCCAACGTGGGCAAATCCACCCTCTTCAACGCCCTGGTGGCCAATGCCCAGGCCCAGGCCGCCAACTTCCCCTTCTGCACGATCGAACCCAACACCGGGGTGGTGGCCGTGCCCGATCCGCGGCTGCAGCAGCTCTCCGATCTGAGCGGCAGCAGGGAGATCATCCCCACCCGGGTGGAGTTCGTGGACATCGCCGGGCTGGTGAAGGGCGCCAGCCAGGGTGAGGGGCTGGGCAACAAGTTCCTGGCCAACATCCGCGAGGTGGACGCCATCGTTCACGTGGTGCGCTGCTTCGAGGACGATGACGTGATCCATGTGTCGGGCTCGGTGGATCCGCTGCGCGACGCCGAGGTCATCAACCTCGAGCTGGCCCTGGCGGATCTGGCCCAGGTGGAGAAGCGGCGCGAGCGGCTGAAGAAGCAGGTGCGCACCAGCAAGGAGGCCCAGCTGGAGGATGGGGCCCTCGAACGCATCCAGGCGGTGCTGGAGCAGGGCGGTGCCGCCCGTTCGGTGGAACTTGCGGAGGAGGAAGCGGCCCTGATCAAGCCCCTGGGGCTGCTCACCGCCAAGCCGATCATCTACGCCACCAATGTGAGCGAAAACGATCTCGCCGCCGGCAACGCCTACGTGGAGAAGGTGGTGGAGCTGGCGGCCAAAGAGGGTGCCGCCACGGTGCGGATCTCGGCCCAGGTGGAAGCGGAGCTGATCGAGCTGCCGGAGGATGAGCGCGGCGAGTTCCTGGCCGGCCTCGGTGTGGAGGAGGGCGGCCTGCAGAGCCTGATCCGCGCCACCTACGCCCTGCTGGGCCTGCGCACCTACTTCACCACCGGCGAAAAGGAAACGAGGGCCTGGACGATCCAGGCGGGCATGACCGCCCCCCAGGCCGCCGGCGTGATCCACACCGATTTCGAGCGCGGCTTCATCCGCGCCCAGACGATCGGCTGGCAGCAGCTGCTGGAGGCGGGCTCGCTGGCCGAGGCGCGCACCAGGGGCTGGCTGCGCAGCGAGGGCAAGGACTACGTGGTGGCCGAGGGGGACGTGATGGAGTTCCTGTTCAACGTTTAAGCCGGTGCCAGGCCGAATGCACACGTGGGTGAATCCGCTGGTCTTGGCTGAGCCGCGGGCCGTGCCAGGTCCAGGCGCTCGCGGCGCACGAACTGCATCGGAGTGCAGTCGAACCTTTCACGGAACAGATACTGCAGCTGCCTGGCGCTGTAGTGGCTCTGTTCCTCCAGATCCGTGAGGGTGAGGTTGCAGTGGGCGTGGGCGCGGATGTAATCCACCAGGGGATCGAGGGTGTTGCGGCGCGGGGGCCCCGCCGACCATCGCTTCTGCATGTCGGCCATCAGCCCCTGGCTCTGGAACAGCGCCAGGGCAACCAGGCGATACAGCTGTTCGTCGAGCCCGAGGCTGTTGCCGATCCAGCGGCTTTGCTGCAGCAGCATCTCCAGGAAGGAAAAGAAGGCGAACAGCCCGCCATCGCAGGGCGACGCCGTTCCACGCGGCGCACCCATCAGGAACGGTTGGTTGAGGTTGAACTGATCCGGCGCGCCCTTCATGGCGCGGATCGTTCGCCGCAGGCGCCCATGCCCGATCGGGAAGTTGATCGACGACAGATAGCCGGTGCTGACGATGCCGCCCTGGCGGGGGTTCATCAGAATCTATCCGGGCGCCAGGGTCAGGCGGGTTCGACCGTCCCGATAGCTCGGGGTTCCGGCGTGGCAGAGGGTCAGCGTGCTGCAGCCCTGATCCTCTTCGATCGCGGCCTGGGGTGTGGTGCGACCCACGAGGCAGGGAAGGCCCCCCAGATCGAGCAGGCTGCCTTCGATCGTGATGGCGTCGCTCTGGGGGAGCCCTCGGGCCTTGCCGGCTCCGAACGCTCCAGATCAGAAGCGGGTAGGAGCCTTGGAACGGTAGGAACTAATCTCAGCTCCCGCCTTCTGCATCTGGATGTTAGCCAGCATCTCGCTGGAATTTCATGTGCCATGCTTATTCATATTGCTAATGTATGCCAAGTGCACATTCTGGAGTTGACCAACCAATTCACCTAAGTGCTTGAGCGGGAGTTCAGTCGAGAACGAGTACATTTTGTTTTTCGACGTTTTCTCGTCCTTAAAGACTATGGCATCGTTGGGGCGGAATTCAATGCGGCCATGGGACACAGCATCGCGAATATGATAAGTATAGTTTACGGATTGTTCGTCTGATTTGTAGTCTGAAACTGTGTGTTGAGTGTTGGCGCTTAGGAACGAATTGATAGAAGCGTATTCCGTCGCAAATGCTTGTCCGACGATTTCGCGAGGCAATACTAACATTGCATAAAGCGCGATGATTGCACATCCTTGATTGTCTATCCGTACTTCGCGCAATAGCTCTTTTACCCACGGAGATCCAAACGTCATCTCACCAAAAAAAGGTGATTCGAGTAGATTATTGTTGTGGAGTTCAGCGAGCAATGCAATGGTTACATAGCTCTGAATGATGAGGTTGTCTTCCTGAGAGATGCCTGTTGTCATGAGATGATGTTAAATGTTGGCTAACTTGTTAATGGGTGGTTCCGTGAATCACCGCAGCCCTGCCGTTCCTTTCCGTGAACCACAGAGAGAGCAGCTGCAAAGGCAAGCGGAAACCCTGTTGCTGCATAGGCTTTGGATTCGTTCGGCTGGGAGGAGGTAACCCTTTGCAGACGTGGCACCCAACGATCGAGGTGAGCGGCGACCACCAGTGGGGCTGGGGCGCTACAGGGATTAACCATCACCTTGGCAGGGCTGATTCAAAGTGTGTCACATGCTCTCTGGCCGGGGCTGTCAGCATGGGCTG
>JANWUR010000034.1 GCA_024958655.1 Cyanobium sp. FGCU6
TATGGCTATGGCTATGGCTATGGCTATGGCTATGGCTATGGCTATGGCTATGGCTCACGGCCAGGCTATGGACCCTACGCCGAAGTGGCAACAGGGAAAGCCACCAAGGAGGCCAAAGAAAAGGCTGACAAGCAGCTGTCCCTGAAGGGGAGAGGAAGAAAGCTGATGCGATGGCTGGATGAGCGCGAATGAGAGGGAATTGGTTGACGTTCAGCAACGGCAGAAGCGTGATGAATCATTGAGCTTCTGTAAGCATTGAACCTTGGTTAGCCAAGGAGGCTTAATTGTGGCATGAGGAGTGGCTGACCCCTGCGAGCGTGGCCTACCGCGAGATCTTTGGTCAGGGCTGCCAGCAAGGCGAAACCTGGGAAGCCACCACCGCCCGGATCCAGGCCCTGCCGCTGGATCAGCTGGAAGCCCTGGCTGATGCCCTGCTCGACTTCCAGGGCCCGGCCGAGTTGGCCACCTGGCTGGCCGCCAACACCTGAGGCCACCACACCACATCTGATGTCACGAGCCACTCAAATGCGAACAAAAGCCTGAGGGAATCGGGCAGACTCCGCCTGAGCCGCCAGGCCCTGCTCCGAATGTGCCAGGCTCCAATCAGCCCGGCTAAATGCACAAAGCCGCGTGACCACCTCTGTCCGCTTGGATCCAGCAGTGGAGGCACGGTTGGACAAGCTTGCTCAGATCACGGGCCGTGCCAGGGCCACTGTCCTTCATGAGCTCATCGAACAGGGCCTCGACGACCTGGAAGATGCCGTGTTGGGCGCTTCATGGCGCGATCGGGTGGGCGACTGCCAACTGATTCACCGCTGACCAGTCAGGCATGGGCCGCATTCCTAACAGTAATGTCATTGACATCTCTGCGACTTCGCGGCAACTCCCATGGTGCAAGTCACGGCCAGGCTTCCCGACACCCTCGGCGCCGAGCTTGATGCAGCGACCCAGCAGCTCAACCGCTGCCGAGCCGACATCATTCGTCAGGCCATCGAGTACTAGCTCGACGACATCGAGGATTTGCGCTGCGGGGTGGCAGCGCTGAAGGACCCGGCCGAACCTGTGCTCGACTGGCTTGAGGTGCGGGATGCGCTGCTCGCTGCGGATGCTGGTCGCTGAGCAACAGCCGTTCTGCGGCGAAGGCGCTGGCTGCGCTGCCGAGAGCTGACCGGTTGCGGGTGGTTGAGGCCATCGACCTGCTCTGCGACACCCCATCTGGGGTCTCCAATCCCGAAATTCCTAAGCGCGCCGGAGAGCTTCCCCCTGCTCCGCTGACGCCGCATCAATAGGCCGAGTCGTGATCGGGGTGGAGCGAGAGCAACCGCAGCCAGTGGCCATCGCGCCAGGCCATGGACCGGCAGCTGCGGCTGATCCGCAGGGAATAGAGCCGTTGACCAGCAGGACCATGGCAGCTCTGGATCAGCTCCCAGCGCAGGCACTTGCTGCTTTGCAGCTGATCCCAGCTCATCGCCTGAAGCAGGCGCAGGGTCTTGAGTACAGCCCAGGCGTCTGGCTTGGCCAAGGCCAGCAGATTGGCCTGAAACTCTGGGTTGTTGAGGTCGAGCTGAATCACAGCATCCTCAGGTGCTCCTCCAGGGCCTCGAGATCCGCGGCAAGAGGCGGCTGGTCAATAGCAGCCATAGCCCGATCGAGTCGTGCGGCAGCTTCCGGTTGATGCAGCCAGAGTTCACTGTCGGGGATGGTCTGGGCCGTTTTGATCACCCAGACCCCGGGCTCGCTGCTGTCAATCACCACGGTTCGACCAGCGAACTCCTTGCCTAAGGAGATCTGACCGCTGGCCCCAACCTGCTTGACAACCTGCTTGGCGGTTTTCATGCTGCCCTGGATTTCATGCCTTCATGCTAATCGGTGACATCCTGGGCCGCCAGGCATCCCAGCCCGCACCTCAAGCCGCGGCACCCTTTTCGCCACCCAGCGCCAGCAGCCCTTTAACACCGACCGCTGGCACTACAGGGTCTTCCAGAGCGCGCCCGACCTGATCCGCTCGCTCCTGCCCGGTTCAGAGCCAGGCCTGTCCAGCGAGTTGGGCCTCGACCCGGCCGCCCCCGCCGAACGCCTCTACCGGTTTGAAGCCCTTGAGCTCAAAGAACTGAGCCACCGCCTCGATGGGGTTCTCTGGCCCAGTGGTGCTGCTGGAGGTGCAACTGATACAGATCGCCGAGATCCCCCGCGAGGAGATGCGCCACAACCGCCCAGCTCCAGGCCCTGCCCCTGCAGCAGCAACTGGAAGCCCTGGCTGACGCCCTGCTCGACTTCCAGGGCCCGGCCGACCTGGCCGCCTGGCTGGCCGCCTACGCCTGACGCAACCCGCCAACAGGGCTCCACACGCATCGAGCCCCCTGGATCCGCTTTACCCTGAAGTTGGCCTATGGCATGGAGTGATGACCCTCTCTGCCAGCCCACGCGCACCAGATACAACCCCTCCATTCCATGCCTTGGTGCCGCTGCGGTTTCCCTCCGGCATGCGGCTCACCCCCGTGCAATTTGCTCTTCTGTGCGCCGAGAACCGTGAGGCGGTGCTTGAACTTGCCGCCGATGGCCAGGTGCTGGCGATGACGCCCACAGGCAGCGAAACCGGCGGTCGCAACATCGAACTGGCCTCCAGCTCCAACGCTTCGCTCGATCAGACACCACATGGAAGGTGTTCGGCAGTTCAACGGGTTTCCGTCTGCCCGACAACTCCGTGCTCAGCCCCGATGCCTCCCTGGTGCGGCTGGATCGCTGGCTGGCCCTCACTCCCGAGCAGCGCCGCGGCTTCGCGCCCCTCTGCCCCGATCTGGTGGTGGAACTGGCGAGCACCGATGGTGCCAGCCCCAGCGACGAAGGCCCCCGCGGGCTCACGGCCCTGCGCAGCAAGATGGCCGCCTACCAGGCCAACGGTGCCCGCCTCGGCTGGTTGCTCATCCCCCACCAACAGGCCGTGGAGGTTTGGCCCGCCAGCGGCGAGCCTCAGCGATGGGAAGGGCTAGCGGTGTTGGAGGCTGGAGCGGAGTTTCCGGCTCTGCAGTTGCAGCTGGATGAGATCTGGGCCGGGTGAGCCGTCGGCCTCAGACGCGGCAGGTACGCCACATCTGGCGTCTCAAGCGCTGAAATCCAGCTCAAATCCAGAAGCGCCCCGGGAGGACAACTCCCCCCTGGCCGCCTGGCTCTGCGACACCCATGCCGCACGGCCGAGGGATGTGCCCGCGCCACGGCGACGGTGCTGGGGGTTTTACAGGGTCTGAACACCTTTGACCAGCGCATGGGGAATGTTGGGGCTGCGGGGGTCGGGCTCCAGGCGTTGAAGGCTGGGGTTGATGGTGAGGTCCATGTCTTCCATGGGCACGGCACCCAGGAGCACGGTGTCGCCCAGCACCAGGGCCCCCACAAAGCAGATCCGATCCTGGAACGACACCTTCACTGGGCCCACGTAAGGCACGCGCATGCTGCGGCCATCGGCCACCGTGACCTCCCGCTCCGACTCCTGCTGCAGCTTGAGCTGGAGGGCCAGATGCTCCGGAATGCAGAGCATCAGGGCGCCGGAATCCGCCAGCGCCTGGGCGGTGATGGGTTGCAGCTCAGGCTCCCGGGGGTTGCTGAGTTCAATCGTGGCGTGCACATAGCCCATCAGCACTCACCAGAACCTGGTTGACGGAACCACGCTATCCACCGCTGGCTTCTAAAAATCCGTGAAATCACGGAACACATCCCTTTCTCGCGGGACGGCACCGCACCAGCCTTGAGCGCAGCGGGCTGCCGCCCCAGAGCAAGGAAGGGCAGCGGCGACAGCTCGATAGCAGACCTTCATCGGTGTGGCCTGGGCGCTGATCGGCCCGTTCCTCACGATGGTGGTGATGCCCAGTGGGCTTCTCCAGCGCCATCGTGCTCGCCAAGTGGCAGATGCTCCATGTGCTCAATCCGATGGTGAGCGTGATCGAGGGCTTCCGCTGGACAATCATCGGCGAGAGAGCGTTCGGGCTTTGCGGATGTGATCTGACATGCAAAATGCATGTAGCTTGCATGAATCGGTTGAGGTGCAGCGAGCCATGGCCGCCCTGCAGATCCGCGACCTCCCCGATCCCCTGCACCAGCTGTTGCAGCTGCGGGCCAGAAGGCAGCACCGCAGCCTGAGCCAGCAGGCCCTGGCGGATCTCCAGGTGTTGGCCGATGAGCGGGGCAGGCAGCCCTTCGATCCGGCGCCGGACGAGCTGATCCGCCAGGACCGTTCTCGCTGACACCCCATGCTGAGATGGCCCGCCAGGTCAAGGCCGCCGGCCGGCTGCTGAACTCCTTCACGCTGGCGGGGCAGCTGCGCAAGGCCCAACGCCAGGCAGCGGCGGAGCGCTCCGAAAGCGAAGAAGAGTTCTGGGCGCTGAAGGATGTGAGCTTCGCGATCTGCGGGCAGGTGGCGAGCCTGCTGGAGGTGGGCACGGGCTTTCAGCCGGAGCTTCCCTGACGCACCACACACCACATCTGGTGTCGCACATGCCCCAAAAGCGAACAAATCTCTAAGCGCGCTGGAGAGGCTTCCCCCTGAGCCACCCGGCTCCCCAGCCCTCACGGGTTGCAGCCCCAACCCCAAGCCGCGGCACCCTTTCCGGTTCTGGCTGCAGCAACGCTGCGAAGACCCTACGCTGCATCCACAGCTGGAAGCCCGGAATGAGTGGGGGCTGACCCCTTGCCGCCATTGGAGTTCGAGTGGGATGACAACAAAAGCCAGCAAACCTTCCAAGACCGTGGCTTCGACTTTGGGTTCGCCACCCAGGCCTTCTCAGACCCCTCGGGTTTCAGGGAAGCCGATCAACGGCTCCCCTACGGCGAAGATCGGTTTCGTTTCTAGTGAAATACAGGCTCACGACCAACGGCGAGCTGATGCGCCAGAAGTCCGACGGGACTTGGGATGCTGCCACAGCTCGGGCCGACTGGAACCGGATCAACAGCACGACCGATGCTGAGATTGAGCGTCAGGAGATCGCTGATTTAGTGGAAGCAGCCTTGCACCTTCAGGTGGGTGGTCTCCCTGCTCTGGCTGCGCGCCTGGAAGTGAGCCCATCGTCTGTGAGGCGTTGGCGGCGTGCACGTGTGATGCCCTCGGCTGCTCATCAGCAGCGTCTGCACCACCTACTCACGACGCTATAGCCGCAGGTGCAGCCACCGCCTCGACGGCGTGCTCTGGCCCGGTGGTGCTCCTGGAGGTGCAGATGCACCCCGACCCAGGCTTCCGCCACCGCCTGGCGGCGCAGAGCAGTCGGTTCCTGCAGAAACACCCGCAGGTGGAGCACCTGGAGGTGGTGGTGATCACGCCCCACAAGCACATGAGCCTCGGCCCCACCAGGCTGCCCAGGCTGCTGCAGGCACTGCTGAACGAGGTGCACTGGATCAGCCTGGAGGAGCTGAGCCAGCAGCCCGACCTCGACCCCCTGCTCAACCCAGCAGCCAGCAGATCCTGGCCAGCCGCCCGGATCTGGACACAAGCAGATCATGGTGATCGCCGGCATCCCCCGCGAAGAGATCCGCCACACCCGCGCCGTTCAGGACTGGCTGGCCGAAGGCCGCCAGGAAGGCGAAGCCAAAGGCCGCCAGAAGGAAGCAGCTTCGATGACCCTCCGCCTGCTCAACCGCCGCTGCGGCCCCCTCAGCGACGCCACCACCGCCCAGATCCAGGCCCTGCCCCTGGAGCAGCTGGGGGCCCTGGCCGACGCCCTGCTCGACTTCCAGGGCCCGGCCGACCTGGCGACCTGGGTGGCCGCCAACGCTTGAACCACCAGCCCCCGCAACCCCATGACAATCGCCCCCTCCCGCCCGGGCCCCGCGCCTGGTTCACCGGCCAGCGGATGAGTACCTGAGCCCAGGCTGCTCGTCAATTGGAGCTATGGTTGCTTCAAATGACGCCGTCCCGAGGGCCCCGCCCATGGCTGTCGCTGCACTAGCCGGCTTCCAGGAGAGTGACCTCGTGCAGGCGTTCTGGCAGCGCATCTCTGCGCTGGACAGCCTGGATGAGCAGCAGCGATTGGCGGCGATCGAGCAGGGCTGGAGCAGCTGTTGGCTTGTGGCCTTGCGCGAGCACCTGCACCTCAAGCCAGCGGAGCTGGAGCCCTTGATCGCCCTGTCGGAGGCCACGATGACGCGGCGGTGCCGGGAGGGTTCGACGCTCGATCTGGTGGCGTCCGAGCGGCTGGATCGGCTGATGGAGGTGATCAGCCTGGCCTATGGGGTGTTTGAGCAACCAGCGAGCACGGAAGCCTGGCTCAAGGCGCCGCATCCACTGCTGCACCAGGCGTCCCCGCTCCAACACTGCCGCACGGCGATCGGGGCCCGTCAGGTGCGGCGGTTGTTGCTGGCTTTGGAGCAAGGCGCACCGGTGTGATGCGCGCGTGGCGGCTGAGCAAGCCCCGCTCCGCCGGCGATCTCACGGGCCAGGGTGCTGCCCGCGATGGGCAGCGCTGGAACCAGCCTGGCCAGCGTGCTGTCTACCTGGGGCTGACGCCCGAGATCACGGTGTTGGAGGTGCTGGTGCATCTCAACGGAGTGCTCAGCGCCCCCCTGGTGCTGTGCAGGTATGCCATACCAGGCACGCCGGGCCTGATCAACGAGCCCGATCCCACAGCTCTGCCGGAGGGTTGGAACGCCATCCCCCATGGCCAGGCCAGCGCTGGCTTTGGTGGCAACTGGCTGCGGGGCGGGCTGCAGTTGGGGCTGGTGCTGCCTTCCGTGATGGTGCCCCAGGCCCGCAACCTGCTGCTCAATCCCCTGCACCCAGCCATGGCGGAGGTGGTGCTGGTGCATCAGGAGCCGTTCCAGCTGGATCAACGGCTGGGCTGAGTTGCGCATCAGCCATCGATTCACCGATCTGACACCACACCACATCTGGTGTCTCCAGCTCCCGAATTTTTAAGCCTCCTGGAAGCGCTCCCCCCTGAGCCGCCAGGCACCCCAGCCCTAACCTGAAGTCGGAACGTCTCGCTCGCCATGGCCGCCACCTATAAAGCGGTGATCAGCCAGGACGGCCCTTGGTGGGTGGCCTGGGTTGAGGAAGTCCCGGGTGTGAATGCGCAGGAGAAGAGCCGCGACGAGCTGCTGGCATCGCTGCGCCTTGTTCTCGGCGAAGCCCTGGAGCTCAACCGATAAGAAGCAATGCAGGCTGCAGGGCCCTGCTATCAGCGCACTCCCCCACACATACAAGAAATCCCTAAAGTAAGGATTCCTTCCCGGCGGCGCTCTCAGCGTCATGCGGCCATGGTGGTTGCCAAGCGCACCAGCAAGAACCAGCTCACCCTGCCGAAGGCGGTGGTGGAGCAGGCCGGGGTGGCCGACTACTACGACGTGGTCTGCGACAACGGCCGCATCGTGCTGACGCCCCTGCATCCCGGCGGAGCGGCTGCGGTGCGCCAGCGCTTGGCGGAGCTGGACCTCAACGAGGCCGACGTGGCCGAGGCCGTGGCCTGGGCGCGCCGCGAGTGAGGCATGCACCCGTCCGGGCGGTGCTCGACACCAACGTGTTGGTGTCGGCCCTGCTGTTCGAGAAGGGGCGGCTGTGCTGGCTGCGTGCTGGCTGGCAGCAGGGCCTGATCACGCCGGTGCTGGCCCAGCCCACGGCCAAGGAGCTCTTGCGCGTGCTGGCTTATCCGAAATTCCGGCTGCAACCGGTCGATCGTGAGCGGTTGCTGGAGGATCTGCTGCCCTGGTGCGAGAGCTGGGCTACGGCCATCCCCGGCAGTCGGCACCGCGTCCGCGACCCCCATGACCAGGTGTTCCTGGATCTGGCCCTGGCAGCGGCCACCCCTGTGCTGGTGAGCGGCGATGCCGACCTCCTGGCCCTGAAGCAGGAGGTTGTTCCCCTGCAGATCATCAACCCAGCTGACTTTCACTCTTGGCTGACCAACGGCACTTGAGCCCAACACACCACATCTGGTGTCTCTACCCCCGAAATTCCTAAGCGCACCAGAGGGGCTTCCCCCTGAGCCGCAAGGCGCCCCAGCCCGAACGAACCGCTGAGCCGCCTGCCGCCAGCGAGGCTCCACACGCAACAGACCCCGCAAGAGCTGCAGCCCCGCCTCCGCGACACGGCTACCTTTTCGCGAGCCAGCGCAGCTGCCGTTGAACACCGACCGCTGGACCTACCGGGTCTTCCAGAGCGCCCCTGACCTGATCCGCGCCCTCCTGCCTAGATCAGCCGCCGCCACCAACGACTTGGGCCTCAACCCAGCCGCCCAAGGCGATCGGCTCTACCGATTTGAATCCCTGGAGATCAAAGAGCTGAGCCACCGCCTCGACGGCGTGCTCTGGCCCAGGGAGACCACGGGCTGCGGCGAAACCGGCAGCCCGGAGTTTCCAGTGGTGCTTCTGGAGGTGCAGATGCACCCCGACCCAGGCTTCCACCACCGCCTGGCAGCGCAGACCTATCGCTTCCTGCAGCAGCACCCCCAGGTGGAGCACTGGGCCGTGCTGGTGATCACTCCCCATAGCCGCCTCAAGCTCGGCCCCGCCCAGGCGCTGCAGGTGTTCCTGGAGCAGCAGGTGGTGTGGCTCAACCTGGAGGAGCTAAGCCAGCAGCCGGATCTCGATCCGTTGCTGAACCTACTCACCCTGCCGGTGCGGCCTGAAGGCGAGCTGGCGGCCAGCAGCCGGCGGATCCTGGCCAGCCGCCCTGATCTTGACAAGGTTGTACTCGCTATGCTGATGCAACGGCTTCCGCAACTCAGCAACGAGGAGATCATGGTGATAGCGGGCATTCCCATGGAAGAGCCGCGCCACACCCGGGCAGCGCAGGACTGGCTTGCTGCAGGCCGCCAGGAGGGCCGCCAGGAAGGCGAAGCGGGGCCGTGACCCTCCGCCTCCTCAACCGCCGCTGCGGCCCCCTGAGCGAAGCCACCACCGCCCAGATCCAGGCCCTGCCGCTGCAGCAGTTGGAAGCCCTGGCCAACGCCCTGCTCGACTTCCAGGGCCCGGCCGACCTGGCCGCCTGGCTGGCCGCCAACGCCTGAACCACCAGCGCCTGAGATCAGCGACGACGTATTGGTGAGCGTGAAGAACTGAGCAAGCGGTTCTGCCGCAGCCTCAAGCGTTCCCTCTGGACTGACCTGCAGGATGCCGCCATGGCGGGGGGAGCGGACTGCCGCAGAGCAGCGCCGATGTGCAGCTGCGTCCGGACGCGTTCTGGGCGGTGAAGGACGTGAGCTTCCCTGACGCCCCACACACCACAACTGGTGTCACCAATGCCTCAGAAGCGAACAATGTCCTGAGGCACCACACGCACCAGCCCCCACGGGCTGCAGCCCCTTCCTCTCCGTCCTGCAAGCCAACCGCCATTTCTGGCTAAACTGGTTAACAGCTGAACCGATGGTCGTGCAGGTGAACATGCTGGATGCCAAGAGCCAGCTCTCGCGGCTGGTGAAGGCCGCGTTGGCCGGGGAAGAGGTGATCATTGCCAGCCATGGCAAGGCCCAGGTCAAGTTGGTGCCGTGCGCGTCGGCCGCCGGGCTGAAGCAGTTGGGCGCTCTGGCAGCAGCTTCGCCCGGGCTCCTGGCAAGCCAGGTGGATGCCGCCTTCGCAGAGGCAGTGGACCAGCAGGTGGCCGAGCTGTTCAACAGCTGATGCGGCTGTTGCTCGACACCCAGGTGATGCTCTGGTGGCTCCTCGACGATCCACGGCTGGGCACCCATACGCGAGCGTTGATGGCTTCCTGCCCATGCCTGGTGTCGGTCGCCAGCATCTGGGAGGTGGCCATCAAGCACCGCCTTGGCAAGTTGGACGTGACACCGGCCTCCTTCCGCGATCAGAGCGTTAGCGCCGGTGCTGCGCTCCTGCCGGTGTGCATCACGACCCCTTCGATCGCCTGTTGATTGCCCAGGCGCGGGTCGAGGGGCTGATGGCCGTGTCATCCGATGGTCACTGGCCTGGTTACGACGTGACTTTGCATCGCGTCTGAGCATTGTGGCCCCGATCCCCGCTTCCACGGGCGACTCTCCGCCCAGAGCCTGCGCTTTGTGCAGCGTCACCCCAAGCTGGAGCACCTGGAGGTGGTGGTGATCACGCCCCACCACCGCCTGAGGCTGGGGCCAGCCAATCCGCCGCGACTGCTGCGGGCGGTGCTGGAGCAGATGCACTGGATCAGCCTCGAGAATCTGTGCCAACAGCTGGATCTCGACCCCCTGCTCAACCTGCTCACGCTGCCGATCCGCCCGGCTTTCCGCAGTACAGCAAGAATCAACTGATGCAGATCGCCGAGATCCCTCGCGAGGAGATGCGCCACACGCGGCTGGTGCAGGACTGGCTGGCCGAGGGCCGCCAGGAAGGCCGCCAAGTAGAGGCAGCTTCGATGGCCCTCAGCCTCCTCAACCGCCGTTGCGGCCCCCTCACGGAAGCCACCACCGCCCGGATCCAGGCCCTGCAAATAGATAAGTTGGAAGCCCTGGCGGACGCCCTGCTCGATTTCCAGGGCCCGGCCGACCTGGCCGCCTGGCTGGCCGCTCACAGCTGAAGCGGTGCCTTGAGCGCCTGTTCAGGGTTCTGTGAAGCCTGTACGGAATCGTTCACGCCACGGCTTGCCACCTGCGTGAGGGGAGGGGGTTTGCCCCGTGTTCTCGGTGAGGAACCGGCCTGCCGCCCTAGAATGATGTCGCTGACATCTCCGCGACTTCGCGGAATCCTCCAATGGTTCAGGTCACGGCCCGGCTGCCCGACGCCCTTGGTGCTGAGCTGGATGCGGCGGCCCAGCAGCTCAACCGCTGTCGGGCCGACATCATTCGCCAGGCGATTGAGTACTACCTCGACGACATTGAGGATCTGCGCTGCGGCGTGGCAGCCCTGAAGGATCCTGCCGACACTGTGCTCGACTGGGCCGAGGTGCGTGATGCGCTGCTCGCTGCGGATTAAGCGCTCGGCCGCCAAGGCACTGGCCGCGCTCCCCAAGGCTGATCGGCTTCGGGTGATTGGGGCGATCGACCTGCTCTGCGACACCCCTGCTGCCGGCTCTGCTCTCAAAGGTGAATTCGAAGGTCTGCGGCGGTTGCGCGTGGGCTCTTACCGCGTGGTCTACGAATGGCAGCGCAGCGAACTGGTGATCCTGGTGGTGCGCATCGGCCATCGCCGCGAGGTCTATCGCTGAATCATTGACACCCCAGCGGGCGTCTCCACCCCTGAGCCTGACGCAGGCGATCCTGCGGGATCCCCAGCTACTGATCCTCGATGAGGCCACCAGCGCCCTGGATTCCAAGAGCGAACGGCTGGTGCAGCAGGCAATCGAGCGCTTCGAGCGGGGCCACACGGATGAGCCAGCCCTGGCACCAGTGACCCCAAGAATGCCAACCAGCCCATTCGTTGGCATTCTTGGGCCTGGTTGGCATTCGGTTTGGCATTAGATCCATACCCCGGTTTTGCGCCTCTATTCAATCGGCTCCGGCTCACGGCAGCCGATGGCGCCATGCTGGCGGCCCTGGCCAGCCACCAGGGCCGCCAAGAATTGTTTTTGCGGCGGCGCCCAGAGGCTCTGGATGCCCTGCGTACCGTGGCGCTGGTGGAGAGCAGCGAAAGCTCGAATCGGCTGGAGGGCATTGCTGTGCCCCGGGCGCGGGTGTAGCGGCTGGTGCTCAAGGGTGCCGAGATGCGCAACCGCTCGGAGCAGGAGGTGGCTGGCTACCGCGACGCCCTGGCCCTGATTCATGAGCACGCGGCAGACATGCCCCTGGAGCCGCGCTTGCTGTTGCAGCTGCATCAGCGGCTCACCAGCTATGCCACTGGCCGGGGCGGGGTGTGGAAGAGCACCAACAACGAAATCCAGGAGCGCGATGCCAACGGACAGGTGCCACGGGCTGGGAAGCGCCAGCTGGCGCCCGAGGCCAGTCTGCGCCAACTGGTGTCCTTCTCCGTGAGCTCGATTGAGCAGGAGTGCCCTGGCATCAGCCGCGAACTGATCCGCCAGGTGCTGCAGCAGCTAGCGGACGAGGGGCTGATGCAACTGGAGGGTCGCGGCCGGCCTGCCAAAACCCTGAAGCAGCCTCAGGCTTGAGCCGCTCCCATGCAGTTCAGCCAACATGCCCTCGAAAAATGCGCGCTGTATGGCATCACCCCCGGGCTTGTGCGTGACGCACTGGCAGAGGGAGAAACCTTTCTCGATCTCAATCGGGGCGGCTGTCGGGCACGGGTTTTCGAATTTCTTGATCGTCCCTGGGTGGCTGTGCTCACTCCGGATGACGCCAAGGTGATACCGGTGTATCCAACCGACCAACGCACTCTTCGCTAAACCGTGGAGGCCAGGAGGGCCGGAGGACGATGGCTGTTTCTGAACCGTTGACGCTGCCGGATCAGCTGCGGAGCATGCGCCAGTCGGTGGATGCAGAAACCGGAGCGATCCTGTTTCGCCATCCCACGCTCCATGGAATTCATGGGCCCCACCTTGCTCTGCCTTGACATCATCGATCCAAGAGCCCTGGTCCGCCTGCTGGCGGAACCGATCAAGCAGCAACTTCCGGTTGGCCTTGGTCACTGACCGACCACGACCCGGCCCCCACCCCACATCTGGTGTCGCCTAGGCCTCAAAGGCGAACAAATCCCCAGGCGCGCCGGAGCGACTCCCCCCTGAGCCGCAAGGCGCCCCAGCCCGAACGAACCGCTGAGCCGCCTGCCGCCAGCGAGGCTCCACACGCAACAGACCCCGCAAGAGCTGCAGCCCCGCCTCCGCGACACGGCTACCTTTTCGCGAGCCAGCGCAGCTGCCGTTGAACACCGACCGCTGGACCTACCGGGTCTTCCAGAGCGCCCCTGACCTGATCCGCGCCCTCCTGCCTAGATCAGCCGCCGCCACCAACGACTTGGGCCTCAACCCAGCCGCCCAAGGCGATCGGCTCTACCGATTTGAATCCCTGGAGATCAAAGAGCTGAGCCACCGCCTCGACGGCGTGCTCTGGCCCAGGGAGACCACGGGCTGCGGCGAAACCGGCAGCCCGGAGTTTCCAGTGGTGCTTCTGGAGGTGCAGATGCACCCCGACCCAGGCTTCCACCACCGCCTGGCAGCGCAGACCTATCGCTTCCTGCAGCAGCACCCCCAGGTGGAGCACTGGGCCGTGCTGGTGATCACTCCCCATAGCCGCCTCAAGCTCGGCCCCGCCCAGGCGCTGCAGGTGTTCCTGGAGCAGCAGGTGGTGTGGCTCAACCTGGAGGAGCTAAGCCAGCAGCCGGATCTCGATCCGTTGCTGAACCTACTCACCCTGCCGGTGCGGCCTGAAGGCGAGCTGGCGGCCAGCAGCCGGCGGATCCTGGCCAGCCGCCCTGATCTTGACAAGGTTGTACTCGCTATGCTGATGCAACGGCTTCCGCAACTCAGCAACGAGGAGATCATGGTGATAGCGGGCATTCCCATGGAAGAGCCGCGCCACACCCGGGCAGCGCAGGACTGGCTTGCTGCAGGCCGCCAGGAGGGCCGCCAGGAAGGCGAAGCGGGGCCGTGACCCTCCGCCTCCTCAACCGCCGCTGCGGCCCCCTGAGCGAAGCCACCACCGCCCAGATCCAGGCCCTGCCGCTGCAGCAGTTGGAAGCCCTGGCCAACGCCCTGCTCGACTTCCAGGGCCCGGCCGATCTGGCCACCTGGCTGGCCGCCCACAGCTGAACCGCTGGATCCGGCCCGCTTCGCCGCACCATGCGCTGGCCTGTGGCTCTCGCCACCACCGTGCTGCCCAGCGCCGATCAGCGCCCGCAGCAGCTGGCTGCGCGGGTGTTCCCCTGAATCTGTGCGCAATAATTCCTCCATGCCCCCCAGCGACGAAGCCCGCCAACGCGCCTACTACCAGGCCACGGCGGCCAGCTATCACGAGCGCCATGTGGGCGAGCTCGACGAGCATGGACTGGCGCTGGAGTTGCTGATGATGCTGGCCCGCCATCACGGTGTGGTGGGTTCGTTTCTGGATGTGGGCGCGGGCACCGGCCGGGCGACGAAGACCCTGGCAACTGCCTTCCGGCAGGCCCGGGTGCAGGGCATCGAACCAGTGGCCGAGTTGCGCCAGCAGGCCGAAATCCAGAACGGGATCAGCGGCGACGATCTGCGCGAGGGCGACGCGCTGCAGCAGCCCTTTGCCGTCGACAGTTTCGACTGGGTGGTGGGAACGGGCGTGCTGCATCACATTCGCCACTGGCCCCAGGCCGTGGCGGAGATGGCGCGGGTGGCCCGCTATGGCGTGCGGATCTCCGACACTAACAACATTGGCAAATTCCTGATGACACGGACACCACCCACAGTCACAGCCCTACCACCCGCACATTGCTGCTGGGCCTTTGGTCCCACCTCAGCCGCCGCCGCATTCAGCTGGATCTGCTGCTCGTGTTGATGCTGGCCAGCGGTGGGAATGAATCAAGGCCCAGCGCATGACGGTAGTTCATGCCCTCAAATGGTCCTTTCTCGCCGAACTGGCGTCCAAGGCCATCACTCCGATCGTCTTTATCGTCCTCACGCGCCTGCTCACCCCGGAAGACTTCGGTGTCATGTCCGCCGCCCTGATGGTGATTGCCTTTACCCAGATCTTCTGGGAAGCCGGGATGGGCAAGGCGCTGATCCAACGCCAAACCGACGTTGAGGATGCCGCCAATGTCGCGTTCTGGGTCAATCTCTGCCTGGGCTTTCTCATCGCTGGATTGCTGTTCTGGGGGGCCCAACCCATCGCCATAACCTTCTTCCAGGATGCACGCGTCACCGCCGTCCTGCAAGTCATGACTCTGCAGGTGATCCTGGGAGCACTTTCATCAGTGCAGACAGCGCTACTGCAGAAGGAGATGAATTTCAAGAAGCTCTTCTGGGTCAGGTCCACTACAGTTGCGTTCCCTGGCCTCGCGTCGATCCCATTGGCATGGAGTGGGATGGGCTACTGGGCGCTGGTTGCTGGGTCGCTGACCGGACAAATCACCCATGTGCTCATGCTCTGGCGGATGAGTTCATGGCGTCCAGCTTTGCGTTTTCCCATGGGAGTTGCCCGGCCGATGGGTAAGTTTGGCGCTTGGGTTGGGGCGTCTGGGCTGTTGGCATGGGGTTACGCGTGGGTTGATTCATTAGTCGTTGGCAAGTATCTCGGCACACATGATCTTGGCCTGTACAGGGCCGGCAACCAGTTTGTTACCATGATCATGGTCTTACTATTCGGCCATATTTCGCCTGTTTTGTATAGCCATCTCTCGCGAGATAATGGCAGCGTTGAGAAATTGCGATACCACATAGCTCGTGTAATCAAAGCAATCACACTCTGCTCCATGCCTGTAGCAATCTTTTTATATGTTTATTCTGGCTATCTGGCAAAGTTGGTTTTTGGTCCTGACTGGACTGGCATTGGATTTATAATCGCGGTATTGGGATTGGTTAGCGGCATATCTTGGATCGTGAGCATGAATGGTGAGGTATATAGGGCTATGGCTAAGCCCTCTTATGAGACCCTAATCATGCTGATAGCAATGGTTATCTATACACCAGTCTATCTTTTCTTTATTCAATTTGGTCTTGAAGTTTTTGCATGGGCGAGATTAGGTAGTGTTGTATTTGGGTTTGCTTGCCAGTTATACTTTCTAGGCTGGGTTTTGCAGTTTAGAATTGATAAGCTCCTCGTTTTTATCCTAATTTATACAACTATTTGTGGAGTAATAATAAAAGCTAACTTTTTCATGTTCGTGCGTTCCGGAGACAGTCTTCTGTCTATGCTAACTGCGATTTCATTGTCGATAGTCTTTATCGCTCTTTCTGCTTTTGAGCTAGAAAAACGAGGCTTAGCAAAAGATATCATGCAGTTTTTGAGAGGAGTGTAAAATTATCATGTAAAATGCTCGCCACTCGATAGCTGACTTAAATACCTTCCGGATAAGCCATCTTACGCTTCGTGACTTGCATCTAAACATGAAACTAGAACACATCAGTTGCGATCTGTGTGGAGAAAGCTCCTATAATGTTCGGTATCATATGCCCGACAACTGGCTATGGCTAAATGAATATGAATATCCGGTGGTAGAGTGTATAAAATGTGGCTCTGTCTATGTCAACCCAAGGCCAACTTTTGAAGAAATTGAGCGTTTTTATCCCTCTGGTTATCATGATGGAAGAGACAATGAGGTCCATCAGAAGCGCTACCTCAATCAGTATGAATACGTTAAAGATATTGATACTAAATCCATTCTTGATATCGGCTGTGCGCGAGGTGATTGGCTTAGCTACTTTCAAGGTCGGCATCCGAGTGCCGATTTATACGGCGTCGATGCCTTTAGTTCAGGAGTTTCAAATGATTCGATTAAATTCTTCCGGTGTGCGTTGCCTGTGGCCAAACTGCCTGAAAACCACTTTGGATTAATTACCTCTTGGGCAGTTCTCGAGCACGTTCATTCGCCCAATGCCTATTTCAAGGCTGTAGCTAGCTTGCTTAGCCCAGGTGGTAAATTTGTATTTCTAGTAACGAATTCAGAAAGCATTTATGGAAAGTATGCTTATAAAGAAGACATCCCTCGTCATCTCTTTCACTTTAATGCGCGCAGTCTCGATCAATATGCGAATAAACACGGACTAAAGCTCGATAAGATTCAATATGATGAGCGCTTTTGGGATGGCACCGGCAAGGGTGCGTTCCGTCACTTTGCGCGCCGTCTTCTTGGAATCAGTTGGAGGCAACTTCAATACAACGATATCCCATTTATTAAAAAGTTAATTTTAAAATGTGGTTCAATATTGGACAAGATTGTTTTTTTGACAAACTGGGAGGCCAAACTGAAAAGATCTGGAATCATTGTTGTGACAATGACTAAGTGGAAGTGATGGAATCCCCGGTGAGATTGGTGAATTTATTGACCGCACTTAAGTTCAGAGGCGTTAGGGCAAATGTATCAAATGCTTCTATATGGTTGAGGTGTAGCCAATTGCGGAGATCGTTTTCAATTGAATCTCATTTGACGTGGAAGGAGCGAGAAACGCTTTACAGACTTGCGAAGACTGCTAAACAGATTGCCGAAATAGGTTCTTATGTAGGCGCATCGGCAAGTTGCTTTGGTATGGCCACAAAGGATTTCGGAGCGAAACGGATCATCTGCATCGATACATGGAACAACGATGCGATGACCGAAGGGAATCGCGATACTTGGAAGGAATTTTGCGAAAATACCGAAGACTTTCGTCAGTTCATCACGCCGGTGCGTGGCTTCAGCACGCTGGTGCTAGAGCAGATCCGGTCAATTACGAGCGAGCTCGATTTACTGCTCATCGACGGAGATCACTCCTATGAGGGCGTCAAGGCCGATTGGGAGGCCTACAAAGCTCTCTTGCGCGAAGGCTCAACCGTGGTTTTTCACGACATCGGTTGGGCTGAAGGCGTGAAGCGCGTTGTCCAGGAAGACGTAGAGCCATTCGTCAGAGAATCGGGGAGGCTTCCCAATATGTGGTGGGGCGTTCTCGCGCACAATCCGTGATCAGCGTTGTTTTCCCGACTCGAAACCGTGCTGAGCTGCTGGACGCGGCCTTGCGCTCAGTTGCTGAACAACGCTTGGATCCTGAAAGCTTTGAAGTGCTGGTGATCGATAACGGCTCAACCGACCAAACCCGCGAGATTGCGGAGCACTGGACGTCTCAACGGCCCAGCATTCGCTATCTGCATGAAGCCGAGCCGGGGCTTCATGCGGGCCGGCATCGCGGACTCGCTGAGGCAAGAGGCGACATCCTCGTGTTTGCTGATGACGATATAGAGGCCCAACCCAGCTGGTTGCAGACGCTTGCCGATGTCTTTTCTGATCCGGATGTCGCCATGGCAGGCGGAAATAACCTACCGCTGTTCTTGCAGACGCCTCCACCTTGGCTTGAGTCGCTGTGGAATCGCCGGGCCAAGAACGGCAGCCGCTCGCTACCGGCATTGAGTATCCAAGAATGGCCGGAGGGCCGATATCCGATCAGCCCCTACCAGATTTGGGGCTGCAACTTTGCTATCCGTAAGTCGGTCTTGCTTGCCGCAGGCGGCTTTCATCCGGATGGCATGCCAAAGGAGTTGATCCGGTTTCGCGGCGATGGCGAGACCCATGTATCGCGCTATGTCGCCGAAAAGGGTTTGAAGTGTCTCTACGATTCAGGCGCGACGGTGTACCACAAGGTCACGCTAGAGCGGATGACCTTGGCATATTTTCACCAGCGAGGCTTCAATCAAGGTGTCTCCGACTCCTACACCCAACTGCGCGGCGAGACCATCCAGCCCGCCACACCCCGCTCAGTGGCCTACCGTGCAGCGCGCTTGGGATGGCATCGACTGAGGCAGATGAGTATCAGAAGCCCGGCCGACCGTGAGGCAAGCCGCGTCGTTGAGGCGCAGCGTATCGGGCATCGTGAAGGCTTTACCTTTCATCAAGCCGCATACCGAGATGATCCCGTGGTCAAGACCTGGGTTCACCGCGAGCACTATTTCTGAGGTCTAATGAGATGATTATCGAGAAGGTTCGCAAACATGGCCTCTGGGATTCTGCGCGCATGGCCGGCAGCATTGCGAAACGTCGGCTACGCCCGCAGATAGATGCATGGCGCTTTCGCGACGCACCCAAGTATGCAAGCCCGACCGACGCAGAGCTGTCGCAGATTGAATCCGATCTGGCGAGGCTATCGATTGCTGTTACCGATTACACACCCCCCCAAGATCGGTTCCAGCGATTCCAGCAAGAGGCCTGGTTCCCTGCTCACTACCACGGTGGTCAAGCCTCGGGTGTTTGGGATGAAAAACTTTTGGAACACTGGATCGCAGGCGAACTCCTGGACCTTGAGCACTGGTCTCCGGACGATGTTTATGTTGACATCGCCTCCTGCAATTCACCCTGGGCGAAGGTGCTCCGGCAACGACGAGGTCTCTCCGCTTATGCCATTGATCTGGCCCCAGTTGGCGCCGCCTATGCCGATCTTCCATACTACCGCTCAGAAGATGCAACTCAGACCAGCTTCGCCGACGACTCGGTACGCGGTGCCTCGCTGCAGTGTGCCTACGAGATGTTTCAAGGCGATCACGATCAGTTACTGATCAAGGAGCTTGCTCGGATTCTGCGCCCCGGTGGCAAGGTGATTATCCTGCCGCTCTACATGCATACGCACTACTGCGCCTATGCCACGCCAGAGTATTTCGGCAAAGGCTACGCAAATGCCGAGGCCAAGGAATACATCCGGATGGATTGTTATGGGGTGCCCTCATCACGCAAGTACGACGCCCAGCGCCTCAAGCAGCGCGTGCTCGACCCCATTCAGCAGGCTGGCCTCCGCTATCGCCTGCTCGCCTTGCGCAACAAAGCAGTCTTGGGCACGGGAATCTATTGCCACTTTATCCTCGTGATCGAAAAATGATCGAAAAGATCAATCACGATGGCCGCACGCTCGCTGTCATGCTCCAGAGCGGCTATCGGCAAGATGGCATTACCTTCTTCACCCCAGACGACTTCTCTCAACAGCTTGGATATATGAATAGGCCTGAAGGCTATGTAATCTCTCCCCACGTCCACAATCCCGTAGTCCGTGAGGTGCAGTACACCAAGGAGGTGCTGTTCATCAAATCCGGTCGCGTGCGGGTCGACTTCTACGACGACGACCAGACCTACCTTGAAAGCCGCGTCCTCGAAACCGGCGACGTGATCCTGCTCGCCTACGGTGGCCATGGCTTCGAGATGCTCGAACCTACCGAGATGATCGAGGTGAAGCAGGGTCCCTACGCCGGCGATCAGGACAAAACCCGCTTCGAGGGCATCAGCGCTGATCAGGCCGTGATCAAGCCATGAGCCAGCCCTTCGAGCTCAGCAGCCGCTACTACGACCTCCTCTACCAAGAGAAAGACTCCGCCGCTGAAGCCGCCTATGTGGATCAGCTGCTCCAGCGCCATGGCATCACCGGCCAAGACCTGCTCGAATTCGGCTCCGGCACCGGCCGCCACGGCTGGCTGCTCGCCTCCCGCGGCTACCGCGTCCATGGCCTTGAGCGTAGCGCCGCCATGGTGGCCGCCGCCCAGCAGGCCGAAGGCTTCAGCTGCCAGCAGGGCGACATCACCACCACCCATCTGCCGCGCCGCTTCAACGCCGTTCTCTCCCTGTTCCATGTGGTGAGCTACCAGATCTCCAACCCCGCCGTGCAGGCCGTGTTCGCCAACGCCGCCCACCATCTTGATCCCGGCGGCCTGTTCCTGTTCGACGTGTGGTACTCCCCCGCCGTGGCCGCCCAGCCCCCCGAGCTGCGCGTCAAGCGCCTCCACACCACCGATCTCGCCATCACCCGCATCGCCGAGCCCACACTCCACCCCAACGCCAACCGCGTGGATGTGCACTACACCGTGTTGGCCCAAGACCTCACCACCGGCGCCTTCCACTCCTTCGAGGAAACCCACCCGATGCGCCATTTCTCCCTCCCCGAGCTCGACCTGCTGGCCAAAGCCGCTGGCTTCGAACGCCTCACCGCTGAGGAATGGCTCACTGGAACTCAGCCCTCAGAGAACACCTGGGGCGTGTGCCTGGTGCTGCGTAAACAATAAATCACTTTCTCATTGCCAATTAACGGCTGATCGGCGTAAAGGATAACTACTCGATGATAGCTCTCTTCAACATTTGGATGATTTCCCACAAAGCCCTCTCTCTTTTCTTTCTAACGAAAACCCAAGGAACCTCTGGGCAACGAGCCACAGAAGAGCATCCAAAGCTGCAATTTGTTTCGTTTGAACAATTTGCTCAAATCTGAGACTGAATTAACCTTATTTCACCGTTTCAGAAGCTTAAACTTGCCCGTATGGGGCAATATTTGCCCTCGATGGACACACTAGACCTCTGATAATGTGCTGCATAGCAACCTACCCCGTGCCATGAATAGGTTCGAGAGTGCTGCCAGCACATTCACCTTGCACCGGTTCTTGACCATGCCCCGTAGCCGAGTCTGCTGAAAGCCGAACTGCCGCTTGATCACCCGAAATGGGTGCTCCACCTTGGCTCGGATGTGAGCTTTGGCTGTTTCGACTAAATCATCCAGTCGTCCTTCCGGAGTGTCTGGCAGCACTCGCCGCTTTCCGGGGCGCATGGCGACGCAGAAGCCGATCCCCCGGCCTTTCATCTCATCTCGCTTCTCAATCCCTTGGTAACCGGCATCCGCATAAACCATGGTCTCTTCGCCGTGCAGGAGCTGAGCAGCCGGGGTTAAGTCATGCACATGGGCAGCCGTGGTTTCCACTGAGTGGATGAGCCCGCTCTAGCTATCCACGCCGATGTGGACCTTCATCCCGAAGTAACACTGCTTGCCCTTGCAAGTCTGGTGCATCTCCGAATCTCTCTCCTTCTTCTCGTTCTTGGTGGAGCTTGGTGCCGCGATCAAGGTGGCGTCGATGATCGTGCCCTGCTTCATGGCCATGCCATTGGCCTTGAGGTGGGCTTTGACCACCTCAAAGATCTGTTGGCCCAGATCATGCTTCTCCAGCAGGTGCCGGAACGCCAGAATCGTCGTCTCATCAGGGATCCGATCGCCGATCATATCGATTCCAGCGAAACGGCGCATTGTTGGCACCTCGATCAGTGAATCCTCCATCGCTGGATCGCTGAGGTCGTACCACTACTGCAGCAGATGGATGCGCAGCATGGTCTGTAGCGGATAGGGCGGCCGTCCACCCCTGGAGCTGGTCTTGGGATAGTGCGGCTCAATCAGATCAAGCAGCGCTTCCCAGGGGACGACCTTCTCCATCTCGCTCAGAAATCGCTCGCGCCTGGTTCGCCTCTTGGCGTTGGCTTGCTCGTAATCTCCGAATCCGAGCTGCTTGCTGTCCATGAACTCAGTTCGCGCCAGCGCTTACACGGGTATTTTCGCGCGGATGGCTTGGGTTTTCCAGAGACTCCCTAAGCGATACTGGATGATTTTTAGAATGGAGAAAATTGTTTCGACAATGTCCATAAACAGTTCGGCAGATGTGATCAGGCCATGTGCGCGTAAGTATTCTAGCTTGCAAATCGCCTAAATCAATTCTGCATTAAAAATCAATCATCAAACTGCTTTCGCAATGCCTTCCGTACTCGCAGTGCCATCATGAATCCGTTTAAATCCATGATAAAGAAATTGCTATTTAAAGCAGGTTACAAACTTCGCACCATCAGTAGTCGTTCGCCGCAATGCCTTAGGCAATCGCTCGAAGAGAGCTATGCGCTGATGCGTGATTTAGGCTTAAAGCCTGCGACAATAATTGATGTCGGCGTTGCATCCGGAACACCCGAATTATACAAGACTTTCCCTGATTCCTATTTTCTTCTGATAGAGCCATTGGAGTGCTTTGAAGCCAGCATGCAAGATGTCCTTACAAGATATAATGGAGAGTATGTAGTAGCCGCTGCTGGCGATGCCCCTGGGCTTCAAGTTTTTAATGTACATGATGACCACCTCGATGGCTCCTCGTTCTACAAGGAAACCATGGGCGATACTGCCGACGGCCATGAGAGAGAAGTTCGAGTAATAAGGATTGATGATATTGTGAGTGACAAAGGTCTTAAACCACCGTTTTTAATTAAAGTTGATGTTCAAGGAGCGGAGCTTGCTGCGTTGGAGGGCGCATCTAAGACAATGATTGACGCCGAAGTGGTCGTGCTCGAAATTTCACTATTTGAGTTCATGAAAGGCGCTCCTGTATTGCATGATGTTATTCGTTTTATGAAGGACCGAGGATTCGTTGCATGGGATATAATTTTAGGATGGAATAGGCCGCTGGATAACGCCCTGGGGCAGATTGATATCGTTTTTGTAGGGGAAGAAAGCGAGTTCAGAGCAGATCATTCGTATGCCAAGGACTGAATACTAAATAAAACTCTTGTGTTTAAGTGTTAAATGCATTCCATGCCAGTTTACAGTCGTGACGATATTTGCCTCACAGGCAATACGAAGCCCTATATCATGACATTGATATATTGCTCCTAATTAGTTGAATGTGTGACGCTTCCATGAAGTATCTTCTCAAGTTGCCCAACTCCGCGTCAAAATCCTCCACACCACCGATCTCGCCATCACCCGCATCCCCGAGCCCACACTCCACCCAAACGCCAACCGCGTGGATGTGCACTACACCGTGATGGCCCAAGACCTCACCACCGGCGCCTTCCACTCCTTCGAGGAAGCTCACCCGATGCGCCACTTCTCCCTCCCCGAACTCGACCTGCTGGCCACCGACGCCGGCTTCGAGCGCCTCACAGCCGAAGAATGGCTCACAGGGTCCGAGCCCTCAGAGGCCAGGGCTGACTCAAAGTGTGTCACATGCTCTCTGGCCGGGGCTGTCAGCATGGGCTGAGGTCGGCGGAATCGCGCCAGTCCCGTGCCCGAAACCGCACTTCCTGCAACCGATCTCGACCTGATCAGCTTTCTCAGGGCGATCCCTGATACGCGGATGCGGCGCGGGATCCGCATTCCGGCCTGGTATCTGCTGCTGGTGGCGGTGCTGGGGATCCTGAGCCGCTGCCAGGGCCTGCGGGATCTGGAGCGTTTTGCCATCCGCCACCACAGCGTGCTCACCGAGGCGCTGGGCATCGAACTCAGGCGTCCGCCCTCCGATTCCGCCTTCCGCTACTTCTTCCGCCAGGTGGACGTGGCAGCTCTCTGCGCTGCGATCCGTGACTGGACGATCGCCCAGATCCCCGGTAGTGCAGCGGATCTCGATCAGCTGGTGTGTGACGGCAAGACCCTGAGAGGCTCGATCGAGCCCACCGCCGGTGGCGGTTCGGCATTCATTGCCCAGGTGACGCTGTATTCGGCAGCCCTGGGCGTGGCGTACTGCTTCGCAGAAGCCTTACGGCTACAGCCAGGCCTGCTACGCGACAGGCGAGAACCACGAGCGGGCGGTGCTCAAACAGCTCCTCGGAGAGCTGGATCTCGAGGGCGTGGTGATCCAGGCTGATGCGCTCCACACCCAGCGGCCTTTTTTCAACTCCTCCAGGAGCAGGGGGCCGACTTCCTCCTGACGGTGAAGACGAAGTCTTCTCCGAAGGAGTAAGCCAACCAGAAGACGTTGCATCGCCAGATTGCCAGTCAGTTCCAGGGAAAGCGCACGATCCCTTTTGTGGCAAGCGATCACGAGATCGGCCACGGTCGGGACATCACCTGGACGCTGCGGGCAAAGGAGGCACCGCAGCACATCCTCGAGAGCTGGGTGGGCACCAGCTGGATTTTGGAGATGACCGCTACGGGCACCAGAGACGGCAAGCCGTTTCAGGCGCAGCACCTGTTTCTCTCCAGCCTGCGCACCACCCCAGAAGCACTGATGCAACTGGTGCGGGACCGCTGGAGCATTGAGTGCTGGCATTGGGTCCGTGACACCCAGCTCCACGAGGACGCCCACCGCTACCGGGGCAATGGCGCTGGTGCGTTGGCCAGCCTGCGAACGGCAGCACTCAACCTGTTGCGGCTGGCTGGTTTTCGGTCGATCCGCGCCGGGATGCAGGCGGTGATGCACGACATCACGGCGTTGCTGGCGATGGCGATGCGACAGCCAGAGCCCAAGACGGGCTGAGACTTTCAATCAGCCCTGCCTCAGATGCCACCTGGGGCGTGTGCCTGGTGCTGCGTAAGCAAGCACAAGCTCCATGTAGCCCATAGTATTGGAATTCCATTTCACTATCAAACATGTCTCTAATCAGCAAGCTGACCACGCCCATCAAGGGCAAGCTCCTAAGAGCACTAGAATCACGCGGCTATAGCCATTACTCAAAATATACACGGCCATATATAATCAAAAAGCATGTAGAGGGAGTAGATTTTCTTTTTTTAATTGCCGATCAACACTCCAAGACTTGGTATGATGTTTATTCGGGCGATGGCCAGTGGAAGGAAATGGCTTTTATAAGGGACAACTTAATTATTCCAGGAACTACAGCTATTGAATGTGGCTCACATCATGGGATGACTGCAATCCTGATTGCAAATTGGCTTGGCCCTAGCGGCCGTGTTTTAGCTCTTGAGCCTAGCCCCTTTAACCATGGCGTTCTGTGTGAAAACATTCATCTGAATCATGTCGACAATATATCATCTTTCCAAGTTGCCGCAGGGGAAGAGCGATCAATCATCACTTTCAGCGAGATTCCTGATCGCTCTATGGGTTCACACGTATCTAATTTAGAATCGGCAAATTCGATCGATGTTGAGCTTATCCCTGTGGATGATTACATCAAGCTGAATCCCTCTCTAGTGAAAATTGATGTTCAAGGGTATGTTCACCAAGTCTTGCAGGGCATGACGGGGTTGCTCGAACAGTGCAGACCCAACCTTGCGATAGAGATAGATTCTCCTCCGTGCACCTCATCTATGGGGGGAGTCTTTGATGATATCTTTAAACTTCTTGATCTTGAAGGCTATACGTACTACGTCTCGTTTGACGCCAGTTGTAAGCCTGAGCAAATCTCCATCAGAGATGTTGTCTCGGCTTGGGAACGCATTAATGAGTGTTCTGGAGATATTCATCTATTTGGCAAAAGCGGCTTCTACAAACCTGATCAACTTTAATTTACGCATTGCAATCTTTCACTTTAGGAACTCCTCCTCAATTGTCGCCGAGCGGCCCGAGCTGCGCGTCAAGCGCCTCCACACCAGCGATCTGGCGATCACTAGCATCGCCGAGCCCACACGCCACCCCAACGCCAACCGCGTGGATGTGCACTACACCGTGATGGCCCAAGACCTCACCACCGGCGCCTTCCACTCCTTCGAGGAAAGTCACCCGATGCGCCACTTCTCCCTCCCCGAACTCGACCTGCTGGCCGCCGACGCCGGCTACGAGCGCCTCACAGCCGAAGAATGGCTCACAGGGGCCGAGCCCTCAGAGGCCACCTGGGGCGTGTGCCTGGTGCTGCGCAGGTCATGAACGACTTCATACCCGTCAACGAACCCCTGCTCGACGGCAACGAGAAGAAATACCTCGCCGAGTGCATCGACACTGGCTGGATCTCCTCGGAAGGGCCATTTGTTCAGCGCTTTGAAGCCGAATTCGCCGCCCGAGTCGGACGCAAGCACGGCATCTCGGTCACAAATGGGACCGCTGCGCTGGATGCCGCCGTGGAGGCCATTGGTGTCGGGCCAGGTGACGAGGTCATCCTGCCGACCTTCACCATCATCTCCTGCATCCAGCAGATCGTCCGCTCTGGCGCAACCCCGGTGCTTGTGGATGCGGATCCACTCACCTGGAACATGGATGTCACCCAGATCGAGGCCAAGGTGACCCCGCACACCAAGGCGATCATGGTGGTGCATATCTACGGCCTGCCGGTGGACATGGACCCGGTGCTGGATATCTGCCAACGCCACGGTCTGAAAATGATCGAGGATGCCGCCGAAGCCATTGGCCAGACCTACCGCGGCCGACCCTGCGGTTCCTTTGGCGATATCAGCACCGTGAGCTTCTACCCGAACAAGCATGTCACCACCGGTGAAGGAGGCATGCTCCTCACCGATGATGACGAATTGGCCGAGACTTGCCGCTCGCTGCGCAACCTCTGCTTTCAGCCGGGAAAGCGTTTTGTGCATGAACGGTTGGGCTGGAATTTACGGATGACCAATCTGCAGGCGGCGGTGGGAATAGCACAGTTGGAGCGTTTGGATGAGTTTTTGGAGCGAAAGCGAGCGATTGGGCGGCGATACCAAGAGTTGTTAGCTGATGTGGATGGCCTCCAACTGCCGCTCGAGCGCACTGATTATGCCGACAACCTGTACTGGGTGTTTGGTTTTGTTGTGGATGAGCGCTACGGCAACGCTGCAGCCTTGATGAAACGCCTTGGTTCAGAGGGTATCGGCACGCGCCCGTTCTTCAACCCAATGCATCAGCAGCCGGTGTTGCGGGAAAGAGGTTTTTTTAAAGGCGAGCACTATCCGCATGCCCAGCGCGCTTATGAGCAGGGGCTTTATGTTCCGAGTGGGCTTGGGCTACCCTTTGATCAACTGGATAAAACTGCTTTTTCAATCAAAGCAATTTGCCTAAATGGGATTACTGCATAGCCGAGATTGATCCAATGAAAAAAGTATTAATCATTCACCCAGAAGGAAACGTGCTAAACAATCCGAGCATCAAAGCTCTGATAGATCTCCTGCAAAACCATGGCATTTCTGTATCGATTCACTGCCAAGGATCGCCAGTGCGAATGGATCATGCCAGTGGCGTAATCTTAAGACCATGGGGCAAGATTTATGGTCGAATTAAGCGCATTGCTCTTGATTACCTTGCTTCAGGGCTTGTCTCTTATGCACTTATACTAATAGAGTTATTGTTTGTTCGTGAAAAATACGATCTAATTATTGGTGTCGATCGCCAAGGTATTATTGAGGCGTATTTGTGGTGGCGTCTTACACGGGTCCCTTACGTTTTCTGGTCTTTTGAAATTATGTTTCTTGCGGAGACCTCTGTAAAATACAAAAGACTCGAAAAGATAGCCTCAAAGTTTGCTAGTTTGTGGTTTGTTCAGGACAAGCTCCGTGCGAGTAAACTCAGATTTGAGAATGATCTTGCCAATTCTAACTGTCGTTTGGTTCCTCTTGCTTCTGCTGGCGTCGGGAAATTTTCAGACAAACGCTTACGTGACGAGTTGGGTATTCCAAAATCAAAAAAAGTTGCAATGTTAATGGGCAGCCTATCCAAGTGGTCTATGGCTTTTGAGATAATTAATACAGTGGATCATTGGACTTCGGATTGGGTTTTGGTAGTACACGATCGATACGGAAAAACCGATGCTTTTATGCGTAAAATAAACCCGTCATTGACCGGATTTGTTCAATCAAAAATATTTATAAGCAATAAAGCTGTCGACTGTGTTGATGATATGGGTTTTATACTCAGTGGGGTCACGGTAGGTCTTGTGTTTTACAAGCCGACTTTTGGCAGTCCTTATACGGGTAATAACCTTGCCTTCCTTGGATTAGCGTCTGGCAAGGTTGCTACATATTGGCGATATGGCATCCCGGTTATAATGAACTCGATTGGCGAGTATAGTGATATCACTATCTCCTGTTGTGCTGGTGTTGTAATGTCCGATAATTTAAATGACCTTCCCGACATTTTGGCCCAACATGAGTTTTCTTCTTTAGGTATTAATGCAAAAAGAGTTTTCGAGCGAATGCTCGACTTTGATTTATATCGGGATAGGGTTTGGGCGGATTTAACATCTGTTGCAAAGGTTCGATAACAGGAGCTGTTTAATCTTGTCAACCATTTGTCCGCCTTAGTTCATGATATTTCTTGATTGCCCATAAGCATCCGCGACCCTGAGATCCCGCTCGGTGCACGGCATGCAACAACAGACCGCATTGGCGATCAAGATGGCGAAATAGAAATCCACGTTGCAGGCAATTCTGTTTCTTCCTCGGTGTTGCCGATGCTAAACTCTCATGGACACCCCGAAAATTAGACGATCCAGCAAGAGTTAAACGATATTAAAAAGCCGCTATAGAGGCGGCATGTTGCGCACGCACAGGCGCACATCTGATCAATTGAATCAGCAAGCAGATTGCAAGGCCTTGCCTCAGTGTGATGCAACTTCAGTCAGGCTGGAAGTCCGCTGCAGATATCGGAGGAAGTTGTACGTGAGGTTTTTGAGCCCCCACCATGCCTTGGTTCTCGCTAGTGTGCAGTCCCGTAAATAAGCGGCAGAATAGGGAGTGTCTCCCTGGGAGTC
>JANWUR010000052.1 GCA_024958655.1 Cyanobium sp. FGCU6
AGAGATACGCCTGTGGTGCGTCGGAAAAGCCCCAAACGAAATTCAGCAAGCCCTAGATACTTATCAATATAGGGACGGTAGCGATAGGGGACAATGTTGGCATCGGCAAAGTCTTCCATCTTGCCAGCCTTCAGCTTTCTCTTGAGATTCCTTGACCATTTAATTGCAGGAATGAAGTCACGGTTACCCATGGCCGTAAGCGAGTACTTGTCCACAAAGAACTTCATTTTTGCCGTCAGATTAGATTGATCAAGATCGGTAACCCACTCGTCTCTATTTGTTGAGATTCCCATTGCATACAGTTTGAATACCGCAGTTTCATCTTCCTGCCTCTTGGCATTCTTAGTGGCAGAATTAGCAGTCTCAACAAGTAGATTATATTTGGTACTCTTTTGATTAACCCATGAGGCATCATTATCGGGAGCTATTCGTGAGAATGGCACACGATCAAAGGATGTACGAGCTAGGAGCGATAGTTTATCCAAGGCCTCCATATCCTCAGGTAGTGCTGAATAGAAGATTGAACATGGAGCATCTTTGTGCTCTCTCTTTATCAGAAATGAAATGGCAACTCCTGTTTGTATTCCAAAAACGTTATGCTTGGTTCCCGAGAGCCTTGGATTAGCTCTGATGTCACCACCTAGATCAATAATGTAAATGTCTGAGAACTCATCTGCTACGGCCTTGCGGAATCCATCTGCTTCGCTTGATGTAATAAAATTGGAATTAGTTATAAACGCTAAAATTCCCGAAGACGACAGTCTATCAGTAGCCCACCTAAAGAATCGAGAATACATATCATATCGTTTTGTTTTTCTTGCAGAACTAAGACGCACGTACGATTGTTGAATCAGTTTATCAATGGCAGGATATGCTCTAGCGCTATTATTGTCATTTTCATTTGCTTGGTTAGCATAATATGGTGGATTTCCAATGATAACAGAAATCTTTTTTTCATTCTGCGTATCTATTCTAGCAGTATTCTGAACACTCATTGAAAAGATGTCATGCTGCTTCCCAGCAAAGCCGCAATGGTCCAGTGTATCCACAAGGCATATATTCTTGAACTCCTTATACTTACCCATTTTTTGCTGGTACGTGAACTCAATATTGAGGTTTGCAATGTAATAAGGAAGGATTGCCACTTCATTGCAGTGGATTTCTGATTCATACTTTGCTTCTATATGTTGCTCCGGAATATGCTCAATGAGTTCGGTCACAAATGTGCCCGTGCCAGTGCATGGGTCCAGAATCTCAACACCACTATCTGAAAGTAGTTTGTCAAAATACTTGAATAGTAGAATATCAACCGTTTCGATCATGAAGGAAACGATCTCATTGGGAGTATAGATTATTCCAAGTTTATCAGCCGCATGCGGATTATATGCCTTGTAAAAGTTCTCGTATACTGCTTTTAAGAACTTTTGTTTCTCATGATGATTGGCGATATTCTCAGAGCATCTTCTAATTACTGCGTAGTAGTGCTCAATACTCCTCAAGGTATTCCTCTTTAAAGCGCCCGTAAAAAATGTCTCAGTAATATCGCTTATGGCCTTTGCAATATTATTGTCCCTGTGGAACTGAGCATCGTGAAAAATATTTGTAAAGATGTCTTCGGTCAATATATGTTGGATAATGATCTCATGTATGTCTTGTATTGAGATGTCGGGGTTAATAGAATCACGAGCAACACTTAGCAGCGAATCACGTTGTTGCACAAACTCTCTATTTGCCGGTTCTTGATTCTGAACTATGGCTCGGAGCGACTCGAGTATTGTAGGGAGGTCATCTTTAAATTTGTCAATCGCATCTCTAAAGGTGCGGACTTCTGGGCGTTCATAGCTGACAAATGCACTGAGAAGTGCATCAAGTCCTTGATCGTCTTGAAACTCTGATCTACAGACTTCGCGACCATTCTGAATGAGTACAGCAACCCTTGAATCTTCAAAGAGAATATTTTCTGTTGGATAACCTTTATCTAACTTAACCTGAATTTCTCGATCTAGGTCGTCATATTCGTCTTTGCTCTCCCACCAGCCATGGTCAAGACGAATCGCATCTTTAACTGTGCCGTCTGGAAACACAGTTGTCCCAACACTTGTTTTTATCCCAAGTTCCGGAACCAGGACAAACCCATACTGACTGCAATATGAATTTAGGAGTCGTTCAAATGCATTTCTTATGCTTGTTTCGTTTTTGGACCCGCCAAATCGCCTAATCTTATCGACTTCAGCATAATATCGAGAAATCAGAAGCCTTGTCATGAGAGTTCTGCATTTTGGACTCTAAGTCTGTGGAATCTCTCTTGGTCTTTTCTGCTGATTCCTTCACATCATAAGAGGTGAGAAGAAGCCCTGCAAGCCCTCAGGCTCCCAGTCTGCATAACGCTCCAGATCAGAAGCGGGCAGGATGCATATAAATTGTAGCCAGCCTCCGCTCCCGTCTTCTGCATCTGGATGTTAGATTTCCCCGCGCTGTCTTGATTCAAGGGCCTCGATCTCTCTAAACGCTAGAGATTCCATAAGACCATCTTCAGTATTGAACAACGTGTAGCCATTGATGTTCATATGATCGAGCTTATCAAGGATCTCGAGCCTGAGCGAGCGTGGGAGTATAATCTTTTGAAGGCTATTCTGACTTGAATTCTGCGGTTGCATGACCAGCTCGTGCGAGCAGTATGCCCAATCGTCTCCTTCGACATTCCTCACGCAGATCGTGTACCTCGATTGCTGAGAGATATGTCTTACGTGAGTAGTGCTAAGTCGAGATACCTCACAAATCTGGGGATCCTGCAAGCTTCCAGACCTCACGCCTTCAGGAGACTTAATGAATACAAAGAGAGCGGCATCTTGATCTTTTCTTGCCTTTGAAAACGCAAAGTACAAGGCAACGTATGGAGAGCGGCTCCAATCAAGAAGTGGTGATGGATATCCATGATGCCTGGCATATGCCATGAATTCGAAACTTGGCGGTTCGTCAACAAGAGCATCATAAGAAAGCTTCATGCTTTTGGATAAGCGCCACTTCCTGTTGGTTATTGTTTCTACAGTTGGCTTGGCGCGTGCCAAGTAAGAATTGTATCTACTTACGCTTATCTGTTCATCCGGCTTGAAGCGCTCTAGCGTCGTCTCTAGCCGCCAGCTGGAATCAGCATGACCTCTGAAAAGTGGCTCGGACTGAACCACACACCCGGTTGTATTTCTGTCGCGCAAGCCTTGCCTTATTTGTATTAGGTGACTTTCCAGTTCCGCAAGTGATTGGACTCTCATCTCCGGTGGTGGTCCTGTCATTCGGTAAATCTAACGCTCGCCATCACCTGGCCGCAAGGAGTAATCAGCGAAGAAGATGACCATACGGGGGCGGCTCAGGTGCATGGCGGTGTTAGGTAGCCTCTTCATCGAAGTAGTCACTATCAATTTTGGGAATACGCAACACACGTGCATTGACTCCAATCTCATGATCGATCATCAAACCTGAGAGACGTAGACCATCAACGAGGACGATGCCCTCAACAGAGCGGGCAAACTCTAATGCTTGCGCAGTATAGCTAGATGTGGTGATAAACACTCCTTTTCTGGCTTTATGACCTGCCAACGCGCCATAAAAAGCCTGCAAATCTGGCCTGCCAACGCTGCTTTGCCAACGTTTGGCTTGAACATATACTTTTTCTAATCCAAGTCTATCAAGAGAGATGACCCCATCAATCCCACCGTCGCCGACGCCGCCAACTCTCTGCAGATCTGTCCGGCTTGTTCCATACCCCATGGCATGAAGCAGATCAAGTACAATAGTTTCAAAGAAGGAAGGAGATACATTTCCGAGAAGTTCTAGCAGCTCTGATTCTGCTGTCTGTCTAATCTCGCGAAGCGCCTCTCCAAGACGATCGTCGGGGCTGGCAACAGGTGATGAAATTACGGGAAGCTCTTCCTGTTCGTGCTCGTGCCGATCCCCATTCTCGGGTTGGGGCCTCAGCCTGACACCGATATACCCCATCGCCAACTCGGTTGAAGTCTGAGCTGAGAATGGTTCAGGATGTGATGCAACAAATTCAAGACCCTCCTTTGTGATTTTCCATGTGCCACGCCTTGGGCTACTTGATAATCCCGCACGCTTAAGCCTGTCGTGCGCCCAGCCTGCACGATTCTTGTAAATGAGCTGTGCTCCGCTTGGCAAGAGTTCTTGCTTATCCTCATCGGAAACGCAAAGAACATCCGCTGCTGCTTCGTGGGCATCTTTCGCGGATACACCCTCTGGATGAGCAGCCAGATACCTGAGCACGGGCTCGATGAATAGGTCGTATGTGGGGACAGCCATGGGTCCATGCTACCGGCCGCCGGCTTATTGGACTACCTAACGCTCGCCATCACCTGGCCGCAAGGCGCGCTCGGCGAAGAAGATAGCCTGATG
>JANWUR010000009.1 GCA_024958655.1 Cyanobium sp. FGCU6
GCGGCTGCTTGGTGCGCTGCCTAAGGCTTGCGGTGCTTTGTTGCTGATCAGGATGGTCCAAGCACCATTCCCACACATTGCCGTGCATGTCCTGCAGGCCCCAGGCGTTGGCGGGAAAAGTTTCCACCGGCGTCGTCTGCCCTCGCTTTTCACCCTTGGGACCATTGGCATAGGTGATAGTCGCGTCGTAATTGGCCAGCTCTGGCGTGATCGATTCGCCGAAGGCAAAGGGCGTGGTGGTGCCGGCCCGACAGGCATATTCCCATTGCGCTTCGCTGGGAAGGCTGTAGCGGCGACCGGTGCGCTGGCTCAAGCGCTGGCAATATTCCACGGCCTCATGCCAGCTCACCCGCTCCACCGGTCGGTTGGCGCCTTTGAACTCGGCTGGATCAGGTTTCAGATCCAGCTTCAGCTTCGGCCAGCCCGCCACCACACGCCACTGGGCCTGAGTCACCGGGGTCTGCCCCAGGTGGAAGCCGCTCAGGCGCACCTGGTGCTGGGGGCTTTCATTGTCATAGCGCCCCGCTTCATTGGCCGAGGAACCCATCTCGAAGCTGCCGGCCGGGATCTGGATCATGGTGAGCGCCACCCCATCCGCCAGCTCCTCCCGGTAGCCCGGCACCGTGATCGGCTCCTCCTTTTTAAGCCATTGATCGCCTTGCCGCAGCAACCAACCCCTGCTGATATTGGAAATCTGGATCAAGGCAGGGCCAGCGGCATTGGGGTCAGACTCAGGCAAGCGACTCCGATCACTCTCACCTGCTTCCGCACTGAGTTCCGGCTGCTGATTTCGCAGCTGCTTACTTTCGTTCGGCTGACTTTCGTGCTGCAGAAGTCCCTGCCGAAGGAGGCCCAGATGATCATGGATTGCCGCCACATCCGCGGCGCGTAATTTCAACCGATGCTCCAGCTCCTTCAGCTCCAGCCAATCCTGAGCTGAGAGCTGGCTGGCCAGGTTGCCATCGGCCGCCAGGGTGGCCTGCACAGCAGTGCTGTAGCGCTCAAGCTTCCGTTCGTAGTCGCGAAAGGGTTGCAACACCTCCGCCTCCAGCTGCGCGGCTGTTGCTTCAGAAAGTCCCAGCTTCTCCTGAAGATCCGCCAAGATCGCACGCCCAACTGGGGAGAGTTTGCCGCGACGGGCCTCCGCCAACTCCTGCAGCTTCTGCCGATAGGCCACATCCGCCACCAGCCGCACGTTGCAAATGCGGATGCTGTGGCCCTGGCGGGTGGGGAAGAATTGCGGCGTCATCGACGGGGCCAATTCCTTCACCCGGCTTTGGGTGTAGAGGTGCAAATCCTCCGCATCCAGCCAGCCCTGCTGGCGACGATCCGCCGCGCCGGTGCGGATGCCCTCCACCAAAAACCGCGTGTACACCGACAGCCCCTCGCCATCCTCCGGCGCGCGGGAGGTTTCGATCGCCGCCGAGGAGGTGAGGATCGCCCGGCCTTCACCGCCCAGGGCCTCCAGCTCCAGCAGACCCTCATCTTTGGCCAGCAGCCCCTCGGCAAAGGCGCCGCTGAAGCAGCAATCAAGGATCAGCACCTGCCGCTTGGCGCGGCTGCGCTCCATGAAGCCCCGCACCTCCGCCGCCGTCAACGTGGTGGCGCGGGGCACCTGGACCCGGCCCTCCCGTTGGGTCTTGGCGCTCTCGGCCGAGCTCAGCAGCAGCTGCCGGTCGTCGTCGCGGAAGCCATGGCCGGAGAAGTAGAGCAGCAGCAGATCATCGGCCTGTTTATCGGCGTAGAAGCTTTCGATCGCGCTGGCCAGGGCCGTGCGGCTCGGATCGATCAGGCTGCGCAGATGTTGGGGCTGGAGGCCGCCCAGGGCCGGGTCGAGCAGCACCTCCGCCAGGGCCTCCACATCCGCGCGGGCGCTGGGGATCGCGGCCAGCCCCTCCCCGTAGCTGCCGATGCCGATCAACAAGGCGTGGCGACCGGCCATCTCCCCTCAGCTCAGCCGCGTCACGCAGGCTTCGACGCGGCTGAGCAGGGCGTTCAGGGCCTCCTGGTCGGCCGCCGTGCCCTCCAGCTCCACCGCCACCTCGGCGCCTGTGGCGTCTTTGCGGCTGAGCTTGACGCGAACCGGCCGGGGCGTCTGCAGCAGGCGCTGGCGCAGGTAGCCCACCACCTTGCGCGCGTTGGCGCCATTCACCTCCGCGGTCAGCGCCCCGAGGAGCAACGCCCCCAGGGCCTTGCTGCCCGGCTCGCTCGGCTCGGCGCTGGCCAGGGCGGCATTCACCGCGTCGATCGTGTTCAGATCCGCCACCAGGCCGGCCACCAGGTCGTCGAGATCGGCTGGATCAAGCTCCGCCGGGGGAAAACCAGCTGGATCGGCCTCAGAGGTGTCGCCGCCCGCCGCCACGGTCAATGTGAGGAGGTAGGGGCGCTCCATGGACTGATTGCTGTAGGGGGAGGGTAGCGAAGGCGGGCTGGCCTCACCGGAGTTGGCGCCCGGAGCGCGAGGGGGAAGCCCGGGCAGGCCGTGGGGCTGGATCAGCCGCAAGCTTTTCAAGAAGCAACGCTGGCGCAGGCAGACAAGCACTCCCTAACCTCCCCCCATGCCCGACACCGTCCTCCGCTGGCGGCAGCGCTTCGACAATGTCCAACGCGCCCTGCTGGTGCTGCAGCATCAGGGCATTCAAGGCATCACCGGTTCGCGAGGCGCCACGCGCCTGGCCTTTCAAACGGAGCTGATCGCTGATGGCGACACCTGGATGGCGATGATCAAGGCACGCAACCAGTCGTCCCACACCTACAACCTGGAGCAGGCCCGGCAGATCGCCGAGGAGGTGATTGATCGCTATCTCCCCGCCTTCGCGGCACTGCGCCAGCGGTTCACGGCCCTGAGCGCCGAAACAGCGTGAGCCTCTCCCCCTCCGCCGCCGCCCTCGCCTGCACCGGTTTGCCGCCAGCGGCCATCGCAGCCATCCAGCAGGTGCTCGCGGGCCATCCCGCCGTGGAGCAGGCGATCCTCTACGGCTCCCGCGCCCTCAGCCGCCACCGCCCCGCCTCCGACATCGACCTCACCTTGATCGGCTCCGGCCTCAGCCCCACCACCCTCTCCAGGATCGACTCGGAGCTCGACGACCTGCTGCTCCCCTGGGTGATCGACCTCTCCCGCTTCGCCTCCCTCACCCATCCCGCCCTGTTGGCCCACATCGAACGGGTTGGCCAGGTGCTGGTCCAGCGGGCTTGCCCGCGGCTGCAGGCGGAGCGGCTGCGGGGGATGGATGACAGGGCAACCGCCCCCCTTGAGTGAACGGAGTGAAGGCGGCACTGACGCCTGGCGAGGCCTCACACCGCCCAGATCTCCCCCAACTCCAGGACCAAACCCGCAAACGCCTCTCCAGCTTCCAGCCGGGTGGCGTTCTCCAACCGCTCCGCCAGCCCCTGCTGGCCGCCCCGCCAGATCTCCACCGCCCGTTCCTCGGGCAGCAGCAACCAGCCGAGATCAGCGCCATTGGCCTGATAGGTGCCCATCTTGTGGCGCAGGGCTGTCACTCCCCTGGGGCCTTCATCACTGGGGCTGGCGAGCTCCACCACCAGATCGGGGCAGAGGGGCGGGAAGCCACGGCGCTGCTCTGAGGTGAGGGCCTGCCAGCGATCCAGGCGCACCAGGGCGGCGTCGGGGCTGAGCACCGAGCCGTCGGGCAGGCGAAAACCGCCGGAGCTGTCAAACACCCTCCAGCCTCCAGCTCCTGCGCCCTCGGCCCAGAGCAGCAGGCGCTGGCCCAGGCGGAGGTTTCTGGCGCTGGTCTCACCACCGGTGGGTGTCATGGCAAGCACCTGGCCGTCGGCGGAGAGTTCCAGCACCGCCTCTGGATTGACCTGGCAGACCCGCTCGAACTGCTCGGCTGTCAACCGCAGATCCCAGGGGAGGCGTAACGATTGCAGCTCCGACTCCTGCTGCGGCGGGGTCGGGGTGGATGGTGGGGGAGCGGCCAGGGTCATCGGCGGAAGCTGGCGATGTGCAAACGCTACAGGGGTTGGACTCGCGATTCCGCTTCGGCGAACCTCGTACAGGCCCTGATCCTCGCCGGGCCTGCAACGGCTCGTTGGCTGAACCCATGGCTTCGTATTGGCGGACCCGCTCAAGGATTGGGCGGCCTTAGCTCCTCCAGCAAAACCGCCTGGGCTTCACTCAGTTGGAGCCGGTTGCCCCCACTGTCAGGAAGAAGTCCGATCGGGCGGTGGCGCGGCTGTTCGGGATGGCGATCAGCGGAGCCAGTTGATCAGCGCCTGCGCCTGGGCGGCGATCCAGAGATCGTTGGCGCCGATCGGCACCAGTTCAAGGTGTTCCACCAAGGCAAGGAGCTAGAGGCGGAGGTGCACTGGCCAGGCGCTTTTGATCACGCCCGTCTCCAATTCGCCCAGCACCACCGAGGACAGAAGCAGATCGGAGGGTGCCAAGGATCGCAGAGCCTCCACCACCGCAGGATGGCCCTTGATCGCCGCCACGAGGATGTTGGTATCAAGCAGGAAGGCCACGGGAAATCAACCCAGATCCGGTGCGGATTCGGGAGGGGTGTCGTCAGGAACAACCAGATTGGGGGGCGGATCGGCCCCGAAGAATTCAAAGAGACTGGCGGCGTGGATCACGGGCTCGGGAACAAGCCGAGCCACCGTGCGCCCCCGGCGGGTGATGCGCACCTCCATAAACATCCGGCGTTGCTCCCAGTGCTGGCGGGGGGGATGGTGATCCGCACCAGCAGACGCTGAAACGGCAGCAGATCGTCGCCGGCCAGGTGCACCACGGTTTCCAGGCAGGCCAGGGCGATCGAGCTGGAGCTGTAGAGGATGGGCCGATCCAGGGAATTCCAGCGCCCCGGATGGCGGGGGGATCACAGGTAGGAACCGGCCGCCATGGCGCCGATCAGGCCGGCGATCACGGCCTCCCCTTCAGGGGTGTGAAGGTAGAGCTCGGGCGCGGCACCGCCGAGGGCATGGTTGGGGCGGCGCAACAAGCGGTCCACCCAGGCTGCTCAGCAGTTGTGTCGATCAGCGTTCCCATGGTTTCAGTTTGGCGTGGATGGCCAAGCTCAGCTGCTCAGATGCTGTGACAAGTGGTGGCACTTGGTTGTGGGGGCTCGCTGTGCCCTCCCATCAACCCAACCCGCCACTGCCGTGCCAGCACCCCCCTCAGCCCCGGCCCCGCCTTCAAGCGGCAGCGCCATGCCGCCACGTCCGCCAGAATCAGCTTCAACGCAACTCCGCTGGCTGGGCCTCGATCCGCCAGGGATCCTCCAAGCCCTGGTCGGCCTGATCCTCGGATTAATCGCCCTGCTCACCTCCTATGACCACCTCTCCTCCATCGCCGGCCGAAACTTCCCACTCCCCCAACAATGGGGAATCCCTTGCATCGCTGCCTCGGTGGCGGCAGTTTTTGTCGATGCTCAACTGGCGTCGCGATCCCGGCTACGAGCAGAGCATCGTGCTGCACGAGCTGCGGATGAAACAGCTCGAGAGCGAAATCTCGCGGGTGAGGAGCGACAGCGAGCAGATCGAGAACGAAATCGAGCAGCTCGATCGCGAAAATGCCAGGCTCGAGACCTTGCTCTCTTGCGTCGATCGGCTCTGCTTTCCGCCCGAGTCCAACTCGACCCCTCCGCCAGCAATCGAGAGCGATTGCGAATCTTCCTTGCGTTGATGGAGCGGCAAGCTTTGGTTGAGGAATAGCAGCTTGCTGGGCGAAAAAATCGGGGCGCCGCAGGCGCCATCGGGGGACAGCCAACAGACTTAAAGCCAACAGCCAGGGTTAAGAAACAACCAAGTGTTTAGGGATGAATGGATTAAGCGTTGAGGGAAGGGCCCTGGGGGAGGCAGACCACACGGAACCCAACGCCGCCGTTGGCACCGTCGGGCCGGACGTGGAGGCGGTAGGCCGAGCGGCAGTCCCCGGGGTTGTAGCCCCAGGAGCCGCCGCGCAGCAGCCTTGACATAGTCTCAGCGCCCAAATCGATCCAGGCTCGCCCATCATTCGGCGCGTCAACATAATCGGGATGCCAATGATCGGCGCACCACTCCCACACATTGCCGTGCATATCATGCAGGCCCCAGGCGTTGGCGGGGAAGCTGCCCACCTTCATTGTCTCGGAAGAGCGCACATTCGCCTGACGTTCGCTGAGCACGGATCCAAAGGCATAGGGCGTGGTTGTTCCCGCCCGGCAGGCGTATTCCCACTGGGCTTCGCTGGGCAAGGTGTAAAGGCGCCCCGTGCGCCGGCTCAAACGGCGGCAGAATTCCATCGCCTCAAACCAGCTCACCCGTTCCACCGGGCGTTGATCATCGTCGAGCTCACCGCGCCGGAAGAAGGCAGGCTCGGGATCTAACTCGCGTTCCCAGGGAGGCTCTCCCGCCGCCGGCTGCCAGAGCGCCACCTGCCGCCACTGGGCCTGGGTGATGGGCATGCGGCCCATGGAGAAGGGCGCCAGACGCACCCGATGCTGGGGCCCTTCGGCAGGACTCCGCCCGAGTTCACCCTCTGGCGAGCCCATGAGGAACTCCCCGGCCGGGATCGGCACCATCTCCAGGGCCACACCCCCCCCGAGGGGCTGCTGCCAGGGCGGCCCCGCCTGGGGAATGGCGGCCCGTGCCGCGGGCAGCAGACGGGCGTCGTAGACCCAGGGGCGCACGATCTCGGCCACCACCTGCCGATGGGCTGGGTGGCGGGGATTGAGCAGCAGGTTGCTCTCCTCCGGCACGATCACCGAAGGCACCTCGGCGATCAGCGATTCGAGGCCCTGCAGCCAGGCATCGCCCCAGGCCCGGGTTGCGGAGAGCCAGGCTGCGGCGGCCTCCAGGGTGGGGGGAAGGTGCCAATCGCTGCGCTCCTCGAGCGCAAACATCCGGCGTCGCTCCCAGTGCTGGCGGGGGATGGTGATGCGCACCAGTTGCCGTTGAAACGGCAGCGGATCGTCGCCGGCCAGATGCACCACGGTTTCCAGGCAGGCCAGGGCGATCGAACTGGAGCTGTAGAGGATCGGCCGATCCAGGGAGTTCCAGCGCCCTGGATGGCGGGCGGAGCCCTTGCCGCTGAGGTCGTTCGCCTTCCAGGTGAGGCCAGAGCTGGCGATGCGCCAGACGGTGATCGGCTCGCTCACCGCCGCTGGATCACAGATAGGAACCGGCCGCCATGGCGCCGATCAGGCCGGCGATCACGGCCTCCCCTGCCGGAGCGTGAAGGTAGAGCTCGGGCGTGGCACCGCCGAGGGCATGGTTGGGGCGCCGCAACCAGCGGTCCACCCAGGCGGCGGCATCAAACGGCTCGGTATTGCCCGACTCGCGCAGCAACCGCTCCACCTGTTGGATCAAACGCTCCCGCGCGGCAGCGTCGTCTGGCACACCAACAGCGGCAGCAGCAGCGTCAGCTGGGAGCGGCTCGGCAGTGGCATCGGTGAGCGTTTCCATGACTGCAGTATGGCGTGAATGGCCAGGCTGAGCCGCTCCAGCTGGAACGTAGCTTCATTCCCCGTGGTAGGCCCCGCTGCTGCTGCTGTGACAAGTGGTGGCACTTGGTTGTGGGGGCTCGCTGTGCCCTCCCACCAACCGCAACCCGCCGCGCCGTGCCAGCACCGCCCTCAGCCCCGGCCCCGCCTTCGAGCGGCAGCGCCATGCCGCCACTTCCGCCAGAATCATCAGCAACACAACTCCGCTGGCTGGGCCTCGATCCGCCAGGGATCCTCCAAGCCCTAGTGGGCCTGATCCTCGGCTTCATCGCCCTACTCACCTCCTATGACCACCTCTCCATCGCCGGCCGCAGTTTCCCACTCCCCCAGCAATGGGGAATCCCTTGCATCGCTGCCTCGGTGGCGACAGTTTTTGTCGATGCTCAATTGGCGACGCGATCCCGGCTACGATCAGAGCATCGTGCTGCACGAGCAGCGCAGGATTCAGCACGAACAGCGGATGAAACAGCTCGAGAGCGACATCTTGCGCGTGAGGAGCGACAGAGAGCTGATCGAGAGCGAGATTCTGCAAATCGAGAAAGAAACCGAGCAGCTGAGGCAAGAGACCGCCAGGTTGAGGCAGCTGAACGCCAGAGAGAAAGCCTTGAGCGCCTTGATCAGGCAGCACTGCTTTCCGCCCGAGTGCAGCTCGATCCCTCCGCAGGCAACCGAGAGCGATTGCGAATCTTCCTGGAGCTGATGGGGCGGCGGCCGGTGGATGAATCCTGATCGTTGCCGCAGTGCGTCAGCCGCAGGAGGCAGCGTTGGTTACCTCGATTGAAGCCAGTACGAGGGGGTGTAGACGGCTGCACTAGGTTGACGACTGGCCCCAGGCTCCGAGTTCTGAGAGGATGGCCTCACCGCCAGGCCCCTGTTGTTCGCGTCCCAAGATCCAGCCAATCTCGCCGACCAGGGCGATTCAGCCAGCGATCTGGGCGACACGTTGCTGGAACTGCTGCCGGCCGATGGCGGCAGCCTCGGCAACCAGGCCGCCCTGGAGGCGTTGCGCCGGGCCACGGGCGAGGCGGTGAGCCAGCAGGCCTATGAGGCGGCCCGCGAGCGGCTGGCGGCGATCGGCCTGATCCGCAAGGGCCGGGGCCGGGGCGGTTCGATTGCCCTGGCGGAGGGCAGCGCCACCAGCGAGCGGCCGGCGGCGGGGGCGCAAAGGGTGCCCCTGCCGCGCTCTGCGACCCGCGATCGCCAGGCGGGCGGCCCAGGCGCCGGCAATGGCAATGGCAGCGCAGCGGCCCCGATCTTCCAGATCGGCCAACAACTCACCCTCTCCCAACTGGAATCGTTTCTCTGGAAGAGCGCCGACATCCTGCGGGGCAGCATGGATGCCTCCGAGTTCAAGGACTACATCTTCGGGATGCTGTTCCTCAAGCGGCTATCGGATGCGTTTGAGGAGGCCCGGGAGGGCGTGATCCGCTACTACCTGGGCAAGGGCCAAACCCAGGAGCGCGCTGAGACCCTGGCGGAAGATCACGACGAATACGACAAGACCTTCTATGTGCCCGAGCGGGCACGCTGGCGCAACCTCAAGGATCTCAAGCACGACATCGGCGCCGAGCTGATGAAGGCCACCGATGCAATCGAAGAGTTGAACCCGATGCTAGAGGGGGTGCTGAGCGCGATCGATTTCAACAACAAGAACAAACTCAACGACCGCAAACTCAGGGATCTGCTCTCGCACTACAGCACGTTCCGCCTGCGCAACGAGGATTTCGAGCGCCCGGATCTGCTGGGTGCGGCCTATGAGTATCTGATCAAGATGTTCGCCGATTCAGCGGGCAAGAAGGGGGGCGAGTTCTACACGCCGGCGGAGGTGGTGCGGCTGCTGATCGCGTTGATCAAGCCGCGGGCGGGGATGATGGTGCTCGATCCCACCTGCGGATCGGGGGGCATGTTGATCCACACCCGCAACTATCTAGCGGAGCACGGCGAGAACCCGGCGAACCTGCAGCTATTCGGGCAGGAGATGAACCGCAGCACCTGGGCGATCTGCAAGCTGAACATGTTTCTGCACGGCATCTTCAGTGCCGACATCCGCAGTGGCGACACCCTGGGCGACCCGAGGCATCTCCAGGATGGCGAGCTGATGCGCTTCCACCGGGTGATCGCCAATCCGCCCTTCTCGCTGAAGAACTGGGGCCGGGATCTGGCCGAACACGACCGCTACGGCCGCTATCGCTATGGCCTGCCGCCCAAGGATGCGGGCGACCTGGCGTTTGTGCAGCACATGATCGCCTCGCTGAATCAGGAGGGCGTGATGGGGGTGGTGGTGCCCCATGGCGTGCTGTTCCGCGGCGGGCAGGAGGGCGAGATCCGCAAGGGCATCCTGGAAGACGATCTGATCGAAGCGGTGATCGGTCTGCCGTCGGGGTTGTTCTACGGCACCGGCATTCCTGCCGCCCTGCTGATCCTCAACAAGAGCAAGCCGGCCGAGCGCCAGGGCAAGGTGCTGTTCATCAACGCCGAGCTCCACTACCAGGAGGGCAAGAATCAAAACATCCTCCGGGAGCAGGACATCGCCAAGGTGGTGGACTGCTTCGAGGCCTACAACGAAATCAAGCGCTTCTCACGGGTGGTGCCGCTCGAAGAGATCCGCGCGAACGACCACAACCTCAACATCCGCCGCTACGCCGACACCTCACCACCACCAGAACCCTTTGATGTGCGTGGCATCCTGCATGGTGGGGTGCCGATCAAGGAGATTGAGAGCGAGTTCATCCAGGAGATCCTGGAGGGGTTTGATGTGAGCGCGGTGCTGGTGCCGAAGGATGGGGAGTATCTGAAGTTTCGGGACGACATCACTGAGAAGGCGCAGATCCGGCAGCATCTGGGCACTGCCTCGGATGCGGTGATACAGCAGGTTGAGCGGTGGTGGGAGAAGTATGGGGTGTCGCTGGCGCAGATTAATGCGGAGGTGAAGGAGGCGGAGGCGGTGATGCATGGGTATTTGCAGGAGTTGGGATATGAGTGAAACAAGAACGATATACAGACTAAGAGATGTTCTTGAGGTTGCCAGATCCCCGATAGTCATGAAAGATGAAGATGATTACATGCTGGCAAGCATTAGACGCAGAAACGGCGGAATGTTTGACAGAGAGACCAAGAAGGGCAGGGAAATCCTCACAAAGACACTCAACAGAGTTATTCCAGGATCTTTTGTGATATCCAAAATGCAAGTTGTACATGGGGCATGCGGGATGGCACCCCTTGATTTTGGCGACAGATGCATCTCAGCATCATATACATCGCTTCTTCCAACAGAACCGCAAAGAATAGACATCGGGTACCTAGATGCATACGCCACAACGAAACAGTCATATGATGCGTTTTTCAGGGCAAGTCATGGAGTGCATATAGAAAAAATGACTTTCAACCTGGAAGAGTGGTTGAATGGAGAGATTGAACTTCCCCCACTCCCCGAGCAGAAGAAGATCGCCGAGATACTGTCTGGGATTGACAAGGCTATCAATAAGATATTGCAAGCAATTGCGAAGTCGGAAATCACGCTGACTGGAGTATTTGCTAATTTGGACTTTATAGCAAGTTCAGGCAAGAGCGGCACCCTTGGAGAGGTGGCAAGGGTACAGAACGGGTACGCTTTCCAAAGTTCAATATTTTCAGAAGACCCCGCAGACATTCCGCTTGTTCGCATTTCTAATATTTCAGGAGGCGAGGTAGATATATCTAAGTCAAAGAGGATTCCAAGAGGAATTGCCCCTTCAGATGAGTACAGAGTCAATAAGGGCGACATCTTGATTGCGATGTCAGGAGCAACTACAGGCAAGATCGGCAAGTACCAAGGGGACGCCTTCTGCTTGCTCAATCAGCGAGTCGGAAAATTTGTATTTCGCCCAGGAAGCGACAGCGCCACCTATGTAACACAACTTCTCCTATCTGGTTTCCTTGAGAGTCGCATTCTTGCCAAGGCAGCAGGAGGAGCGCAACCCAATATCAGCGGCAAAGGAATAGAGGATATTAACATCCCCTTCCCAGATGCAGCAGATCAAGGGAAATATGGAGGTGCGATCAAAGAACTTTTACGGGTCAATTCTAGAAGAAGAATTCTTGTTGAGAAATATCAGCATTTAAAAGACTCAATAACATCAGATCTCCTCTCCGGCCGCAAGCGGGTCACCGTCTAACCATGGCCAACGACGAACGCCAACACGTCGAACTCCCCGCCCTGGAGCAACTCCAGGCCCTCGGCTGGACCCACCTCGATGGCACCACGCTCGTTCCCGGCAGCACCAACCACCGCTCCTCCCTCAAAGATGTAGTCCTCACGCCCAACCTGGAGCAGGCGATCCAACGCATCAACCCCTGGATCAGCGCCGACAACCTCCGCAAGGTGGTCCGGGAAGTGTCCGTGATTCCAGCCTCCAGCCTGATGGAGGCCAATCAATGGTTCTGGGAACGCCTCACCCAATACTTCAGCGTGGAGCAGGATCTGGGCAGTGGTCGCCGCGGGCAGACCGTGAAACTAATCGACTTTGAGAACCACAGCAACAACGAGTTTCTGTGCATCGATCAACTCAAATTTCAGGGTTCGTCGCAAGCCATCATCCCCGACATCACGCTCTACGTGAATGGCTTGCCCCTGGGCGTGATCGAGTGCAAATCCCCCTATGTGACCGATCCGATGACGGAGGGGATCAACCAACTCCGCCGCTACGCCAACCTGCGCAACCCCGGCGCCACGGAAGGCTGCGAGAAACTCTTCCACTACAACCAGGTGATGATCGCCACCCATCGCGATGTGGCACGGGTGGGCACCATCTCCTCCACCATGGAACACTACCTGGAGTGGAAGGATCCCTATCCGCTCAGCTTGAAAGAGCTGGGCGAGACTCCCCATTCGCAGCAGGTGTTGATCCAGGGGCTGCTGGCCCCCGCCAACTTCCTCGATCTCATTTTGAACTTCACCATCTTCGAAACCGAGAGCGGCCGCACGATCAAGAAGATCGCTCGCTATCAGCAGTTTCGGGCGGTGCAGAAAACCATCCTGCGCCTCAAGCAAGGCGCCGATCGCAAGGCCAAAGGGGGCGTGATCTGGGCCACGCAGGGATCCGGCAAGTCGCTCACGATGGTGTTCCTCACCCTCAAGATCCGCCGCGATCCCCTGCTGCGCACCTACAAGCTGGTATTCCTCACCGACCGCACCCAGCTCGATGGGCAACTCACCGCCACCTTCCGCGATGCCCAGGGCGAAACGGTGCTCAATGCCAAGTCCGTGGGCCATCTCAAGGAGCTGCTCGCCAAAGATGGCTCCGATCTGATCACCGCCACGATCCAGAAGGCCCAGGCCGGCGAACTGGGCACGGTGTGCCTCAATGCCTCCGCCAACATCATCGTGCTGGCCGATGAAGCCCACCGCACGCAATACGGCGCGCTGGGTGCCTCGATCAATGCGGCGCTGCCCAATGCCCCCAAGATCGCCTTCACCGGCACGCCGCTGATGAAGGTGGAGAAAATCACCACCACCAACGAGTTCGGCCCCTACATCGACACCTACACGATCGAGCAGGCCGTGATCGATGGCGCCACCGTGCAGATCATCTATGAGGGCCGCGAAGCTAAAACCAAGGTGACAGGCGACTCCCTCGATGCCCTCTTCGATCGCTACTTCGCCGACAGAACGCCAGAGGAGCAGGCCGAGATCAAGCGCAAGTACGGCACAGAGCGTGCTGTGCTGCAGGCACCGCAACGGCTGGAATGGGTGGGGCTGGATATGGTTGAGCACTTCCGCAGCACGATCCTGCCCAACGGCTTCAAGGGGATTGTTGTGGCGGGCAGCAGACGAGCAGCCGTGCTCCTCAAGGAGCAACTTGACAAGAACCCAGAAGCGCCTGAATCGGCAGTAATCATCTCTGGGATGCACAACGATGAAGAGATCTACAGAAAATGGACCAATCCTGCTGATCACAAAGCCGCGATCGAAAACTTCAAGAAGCCGCTGAGCGAGCATCCGCTCTCATTGCTGATCGTGAAAGACATGCTGCTCACCGGCTTTGACGCGCCGATCTGCCAGGTGATGTATCTCGATCGCAAACTCACCGATCACACGTTGCTGCAGGCCATCGCCCGCGTCAATCGCACCGCCGCCAACAAGCACTGCGGCTACATCGTGGATTACTACGGCCTCACCGATTACCTCGCCGAAGCCCTCAAGGCCTTCTCCGCCAGCGAGGTGGAAGGTGCCCTCAGGAGCCTCAAGGATGAAATCCCCAACCTCCAAGCCGCCCACACCCGCGTGCTGCAGCACCTCAGGGGCCTCGATCTACAGAACATCGAGGCCTGCATCGAGCGATTTGCCGACGAACTGAAACGCCAGCGCTTCGAGGCCGATTTCCGCTCCTTCGCCAAACAGGTGGAGATCGTGCTGCCCGATCCCGCAGCCCTGCCGTTCCTCCCCGATCTCAAGGCCCTGGGCAAGCTGATCATCGGCTGCCGCAATCGCTACCGGGATGAACACCTGAACATCGTGGGCTGCGGCGAGAAAGTGCGCGCCCTGATCGAGGAGCACGTGCGCGCCACCGGCGTGGATCCCCGCGTGCCGCCCACCAAGCTGTTTGATGTGGAGTTCAAGAAGCTACTGGCTGCTCAGACCAGCGATCGGGCCAAAGCCTCCGAGGTGGAACACGCCATCAAGGCCCACCTCAAGCTGAAGCTGGAGGATGATCCTGAGTATTACCAGAGCCTCTCTCGCCGCCTGGAGCAGATCATTCAGAAGTACGAAAACAAATGGGCAGAGCTGGTGCAGCAACTGCTGCTGTTTCGCGATGGCATGGAGCAGCAGCGCAGCCAGCAGGCCAGCGATCTGGGGCTGAGCGACACCGAGTTCGCCTTCCATGGCGTACTCCTGGCCGAGATCGCCAGAGCCAGCGGCGAGGAGGCGCTGGATGAGCACACCCATGAGCAGGTGCTGGCGCTATCCCGCGAGCTGGTGCGGGAGTTCGAGCAGGCCACCCGGATCGTGGGCTTCTTCGACAAGTGGGATGAGGTGACCCGCATCAAGCGGCAGATCAAGCGGGCGATCCTCGATCAACCGTTCGCCAGCAAGGAGCTGGTGGATGCGGTGACGCAGCGGTTCATGGAGCTGGGCAAGAGGCACTTCCGGTGAGCGCCATCCCTCAGGAGCTGCTGGGCCTGCGGGTGGCGGTGGTGCGCTCGCCGCGCCGCACGGCCGCGCTGCACATCGTGGGCTCGGAGCTGCAGGTGCGGGTGCCGCAGCACCTGGGGGATGAGCGGGTGGCGGCGATCCTGCAGCAGAAACGCCCCTGGATCCGCTCCAAGGTGGCCCAGCTGCAACAGCTGCCGCCCCATCGGCCCAGGGAAGCGGTGAGCGGTGAATCCTTCCCCTACCTCGGCCGCCACTACCGCCTCAAGGTGCAGGAAGGTCATCCGGTGGGAGTGTGCCTTTCCGGCGGAATCCTCAGGGCCACCGTTCGCCCCCGGGAGGTGGGAGAGCAGCGCGAAGCACGGATCCGCCACTACCTGGAGCAGTGGTATCGCGGCCGTGCCCTCGAACGCCTGCAGGACAAAGCCGATCGCTACGCCAGACAGATCGGCGTGTCACACGCTGGGGTGAGTGTCCGTGCCTTTCGCTCGCGCTGGGGCTCCTGTGACCAGCGCGGCCGAGTGGTGTTCAACTGGCACATCATCAAGGCCCCACACCCCATCGTGGATTATGTGGTGATCCATGAGTTGTGCCATCTGGTGCATGCCGATCATTCCAAACACTTCTGGCAGCTTGTCGAACGCCACTGCCCTGATTTCGCCGGCAGCAGATCCTGGCTGAAAGACAAGGCCCTGATCCTCCTGGGACAGTGCGCGGCAGGTCGCCCAGCTCAAGGCTGAGGTGAAACGGCTCAGGCAGGAGCTGGATCCTCTGGCCTTCGCTCAACACCCCCGGGTGAAGCTGCTCGCGGCGGTGATGGAGGGGATCAGGGAGCGGATCGCCGGCTGATCCCTGCGCCAGCCGTTTTGCCCACTCGGGCCCCCTGCGGCGCTATGGCTGCCTCCAATGACGGCTCCGCCGTGTTCTCGCGCCTGGTGCAACGCGCGCTCGCCAGCGGGCGCTAGGAAGGAGGAGCCACCTTCCCCGCCATGTTCGACACCATCCTGTTTCCCATCGACCAGAGCCGCCAGACGATGGACACGGCGGCGGTGGCCCTGCGTCTGGCCCAGCAGCACGACAGCCGGCTGGTGGTGCTGTCGGTGGTGGAGGCCGGTGAGGGGGCGATGCACGACCCCACCGCCGTGAGCCAGCTGCTGGATCAGGCCCGCGCCAGCTTCGAGCAGGCGGGGGTGGCCTGCGAGGTGATTGAGCGGGAGGGTGTGCCTGCCTTTGTGATCGGTGATGTGGCCGACGAGATCAATGCCGACGTGATCGTGATGGGCACCCGCGGCATCACCCTCGAGGACGACCAGCAGAGCACCGCCGCCCGGGTGATCCAGCTGGCTCCCTGTCCCGTGCTGGTGGTGCCCTGATGGCGACCGGCCACGGGGGGGTGGAGTCGGTGAGCCTGAGCGCAGCGGCCCCGGCGATCCAGTGGTACCCGGGCCACATCGCCAAGGCGGAGAAGGCCCTGGCGGCCAGCCTGGAGAAGGTGGATCTGGTGATCGAGGTGCGCGACGCCCGCATTCCCCTCGCCACCGGCCACCCCCGGCTGCAGCGCTGGATCCGCGACAAACAGCATCTGCTCGTGCTCAACCGGCGCGACATGATCACGGCCCAGGCGCAGGCCCAATGGGACCGCTGGTTCCGCGACCAGGGCCAGACCCCCTGGTGGTGTGACGCCAAGGCCGGCACCGGCGTCAAGCAGCTGCAGCAGGCCGCCATCCGCTCCGGCGAGGCCCTCAATGTCCGCCGGGCTGGCCGTGGCATGCGCCCGCGCCCGGTGCGGGCCCTGATGCTCGGCTTCCCCAACGTGGGCAAGTCGGCCCTGATCAACCGCCTGGTGCGCCAGAAGGTGGTGGAGAGCGCCCGTCGCGCCGGCGTCACCCGCAGCCTGCGCTGGGTGCGGCTGGGCCAGGCGCTGGATCTGCTCGATGCCCCCGGCGTGCTGCCGCCCCGGCTCGACGACCAGCAGGCCGCCCTGCGGCTGGCGCTCTGCGACGACATCGGCCAGGCCGCCTACGACCAGGAGGCGGCGGCGCTGGCCTTCGTGCACCTGCTCCACGGCCTCGAACCGATCAGCGGCGCGGGTGTGCCCGCCGGCCTGCTGGAGGCGCGCTACGGCATCCCCCTGGTGGCACGACCTTCCGGCCGACCGGACGCGGAGGGCTGGCTGGCCGCCGCCGCCGGACGCCACACCAGCGGTGACAGCCTTCGCATGGCCACCAGGCTGCTCGACGACTTCCGCTGCAGCCGCCTGGGGGCGATTGCGCTGGAGCTGCCGGGTTAAACCTGGATCAGACGAAGCTGGCCCAGCCGGTGGTCGGCATTACCACAAACAGCGTGGAGCTGCTTCCGAGAGAGGAGGCCCCGGCCGTGCCGAGCGGCGCTCCCTCCAGGCGGGCCACCAGCTCATCACGGTTGTTGAGGGTGGTGTCGCCATTGCCGAGATAGACCTCAGAAAAGAGCGTGCCGTTGATCGTCACGGTGCGGAAGAGATACTGGCTCCCGCTCAGCATCAGTAGCACGTCTCCGTCACTGGTGTTGAAGTCGTTGATACTCAGGTAATCACCCGTGCCGCTGTTCGTGCTGCGGCCATCGTCATAGAAGCCACCCCGGGCATCCGCCAGCAGAAACACATCGGCACCGGCACCACCGGTGACTGTGTCGATCTGCCCTCTGCCCAGGTTGGAAGCAGCCGTGCCGGTCGCCGTCACACCGGTGATGCGGTCTGCTGAAGCTCCGCCGCCGCGGCTGCCGGTGAGGTTGTCGCTGCCGGTGGTGCCCCAGATCAGCAAAGGGGTGGCGGCCACCGGCGTGAGGGAGGTGTCGTTCACCACCACCGAGGCCGAACTGAGCACCGCCGTTGGGGTGGCGTCAGCAAACAGGCTGGCCACCAGCGTCTCCGCACCCTCCGTGAGCTGATCGGCCCCCAGGGTCGCGGTGAAGCTGCCCGCGCCATCGGCACCCACCGTGACGGATCCCTGCAGCTGGTTGCCGACCAGATCGGCGCTGGTGATCCCGGTGCCGCTGAGCTTCCAGGTGAGATCGGTGCCGCCGGCCACATCGGTGGTGACCAGATTGAAGGTGATGCTGGCCCCTTCGTTGACAGAGCTGGTGGCAGCCGTCAGGGAATAGGTCGGTGGGGGCGGCGTCGTTCCGAGGGTGGTCCGCAGAACCTCCAGCGAGCGAGACACGTCCAGACGGCCCCCGGTCACCGTCCTGCCGGACAGACTTGTGGTGGCAACGCTGCCTTGCAGAAGAGCGGAACGCAGCTGCTGTGGCGTGGCCTGCGGGAACTGGGACGCCATCAGCGCCAAGGCACCAGTCACATGGGGTGTGGCCATCGAGGTGCCGCTGAAGGTGGCGTAGCCCCCGCCGCGCACCGTGGAGTAGATGCTGGAGCCGGGCGCTCCGAGATCGACGTTGACGGATCCGAAGTTGGAAAACGACGAAAGAGCGCCAAAGCGGTCGATGGAGGCAACCGCCAGCACCGCCTCCCATTCCAGTTCGCTCTCGGTGCTGGTGTTGGAGGGGTAATTGGCGGTGATGTCGTTGTTGGAGGCGCTGTTGCCTGCAGCCGCCACGAACAGATTGCCGACAGAGCCACCGCGGACGATGGCATCGCTCAGGGACGTGCTGAGCCCTCCCCCTCCCCAGGAGTTGTTGGTGCCTACGAAGACTGAACGCGAGGAGGCATTGGCATGGGTGGCGGCCGTGAAGTAATCGATGGCCTGAATGGCTCCGGAAGTGGAACCCGAACCGGTGCCGCTGAGGAATTTCAGCGGCACCAAAAGGGTGTTCCAGGACATTCCAACTGATCCAAGACCATTGCCCCCGATGGCGCCAATGGTGCCTCCCACGTGGGTGCCGTGATTGTTGTCGTCGTAGGGATCATTGTCATTGTTTGCAAAATCCCAGCCAATCAGATCATCCACATAGCGGTTGCCATCGTTGTCCGATCCGTCCTCCCAGCGGGAGTCGCTCAGGAGGTCTCCAGCATCGATGCGCCCATTGCTGTTGAGATCGGAAACATAGGCACTGTTGCTTTGATGGTTGAGGTCTCTGAAGGTGAAGATGCCGTCACCATCGGTATCAGCCAGATTATCGCGGATTAGCGTGGGGATCTCAGCCTGATTCAGCCAGATGTTCAGATAAAGATCGGGGTGGGTGTAATCAATGCCGGTGTCGATCACGCCGGTCACGATGTTTGTGCTTCCCGTGTATCCCTGGGCCCACGCCTGCTCGGCCTGCGATCCGAACCCATTGGTGGTGCCACTGGGGCCGACCACCGAGGGGGAATCCGAGGAATACACGCCCCACAGGCCCAGGTTCCCATTCACGTAGGCGGTGTCATTGCTGAACGCTTCCACGCCCAGCTGCCAGTTGGGCTCCGCCACCTGAACGCCAGGTCGATTGGCGTAGAGCCGCATGCCCTGCTCCAGGCTCATGCCAGGGGGGAGATCAATCACCTCCAGCGTGCCCTTGCCGAACAGCCTCATCGCGGCCGTGCGGATCTCCTCGGCCCGCGAGCCCCCGATGCGGGCCAACGCGGCATCGCGCTGCTCAGCTGTGGTAGCCGGATCCCACTGCACCAGTAACTGGGTACGGGCAGGTGCCTGGGAGTCGGGCCGCTGAGAGGGAGCGGAGCCAGCCCCCACACTGAACATTCCACTGCTGTTGCCCATGGCCGTGGAGATGAGACCTGACACAAGCTCCAGACCGCGCGCTGCGGGCAACGGCTTGCCGACCATCGCCCTGCGTACTGATGCCATCGTCTTCGTGCAGCCATCGATCAATTTAGGAAAAACCTTTATTGCCTATCCTGGACAATGTTGGGAGCCAGGTGGGAATTGGCTGAGAGTTCTACAGCGCCCATCAGGCGAGGGCCGGCCTCAACGCCTTGCGGTCTGGTGGAACCGCCCCAGGATCAGCCCGATCAGCATCGCCACGTAGAGTTGACCGACGATCGCAATCGTCAGGCAGCTGATCCGGCTCCCCAGTTCGCCTGGGCGGCTCACCCCATTGCTCAGGGTGGTCAGGGCCTCGAAGGAAGCTGTCACCATGGCGGGGAACACCTTGAGCGGATCGGCCCTCGGGTCGATGTCCGCCGGCAGGTAGGCAGGATCCACGGCCGCGGGGTGCCAGATCATCAGGCTGTGCAGCAGAAAGGCTCCCGCATAGCCGATCAGCAGATAGCCGGCGCAGGCCCCCATCAGCACGTAGACCGTGACATAGGGCTCGAGCATCAGGCTGCGGACCTTGCGCACGATGACAAGCCCGATGAACAGCGCCCACAGCAGCAGATGCATCAGCGTGAGGTGCTTCGCCAGGTTGGGCAGATGCACCATGCCCACGAGCCAGATCACCTCCACGACGATGGCGCCCGTGCCGAGCCCGTACAGCCACCGCCTGTGGGCGCGCACGGCTGAGTTCCTGGTCAGCAACAGCATCATCACCACCGCCAGGATGATGGAATTGAATGAGGTGAGCAGCGGCCAGTTCAGGGCAAGCGGCTGCACCAGAACGGCGACGGTCACCACGGTGAGCTGCACGGCATAGCCGCGGTGGCGACGGCGGATGCGCTGCTTCTCCTCCGGGGTGAATGGCTTGCGCATGGCTGGGTGTCCACCCCGGGCGGTCGGATCCCAGGATCGCCGCTCCTTAGGGTGGAGAGTCCCCTGTGCCGCTTTCGCCGGCGCGTCATGTCCAGCTTCGGCGAAGGCGAAGGCGAGCTCCTCACCCTCCACTACCCCAAGCCCCTGCCCATGCGCCTCGATCGCTGGCTCGTGGCCCAGCGGCCGGAGCAGAGCCGCGCCCGCATCCAGAAGTTCATCGATGCCGGCTACGTGCGGGTGAACGGTGTCACGGGGCGGGCCAAGACGCCGCTGCGTCCGGGGGACAGGGTGGACCTGTGGATGCCGCCACCCGAGCCCCTGCCCTATCTGCTGGCCCAGGAGATTCCCCTGGATGTGCTCTTCGAGGACGCGCACCTGATCGTGCTCAACAAGCCCGCCGGCCTCACGGTGCACCCGGCTCCCGGCAACCGGGATGGCACCCTGGTGAACGGCCTGCTCCACCACTGCCCCGATCTACCGGGGATCGGCGGTGAGCTGCGGCCCGGCATCGTGCATCGCCTCGACAAGGACACGACGGGGTGCATCGTGGTGGCCAAGAGTCAGGAGGCTCTGGTGAAGTTGCAGGTGCAGATCCAGAAGCGGATCGCCTCGCGTGAGTATCTGGCGGTGGTGCATGGCCAGCCCGCAGGGGATGCGGGCACGATCGTGGGCGCCATCGGCCGCCATCCGAGCGACCGCAAGAAATACGCGGTGGTGGCCGATGGCAGCGGCCGCCACGCCTGCACCCACTGGACGGTGGTGGAACGCCTGGGCGACCACGCCCTGCTGCGCTTCAAACTGGACACCGGCCGCACCCACCAGATCCGGGTGCACTGCGCCCATTGGAACCACCCGATCGTGGGGGATCCGGTTTACAGCCGTTGCCGGCGGCTGCCGATCGCCCTGCCGGGTCAGGCCCTGCACGCCGTGGCCCTGGGGCTCGACCATCCGATCACCGGCGAGCGGCTGCGCTTCGAGGCGCCCCTGCCGGAGGTGTTCAGCCGATTGCTCACGGTGCTCCGCCGGCGCGCCTGAACACGAGCGACGCGTGCAACGGCGATGCTTCCTGGCTGCTGGACCCCAAGGACGTTCTCCGGCGCTCAGGCGTCCGGCTTGCGCAGGGGAGTCGTCTTCTCCATGGCCTCCTCCAGCATGGCGTCCACCACCGTCCTTCTGGCCAGCAGATCAGCCACCGCGATCGCGGCCAGGGTGCACAGCCCGATCGGCAGCAGCAGGGCGTAGTCCTTGCTGAGCTCGAAGGTGAGCAGGATCGCCGTGAGCGGGGTGCGGGTGAGTGCTCCGAGGAAGGCGCTGCCGCCGGCGAACAGCAGGGTGGCCGGCTTCAGGTGGAGCGTGATCCCCGCCAACTGCTGCGCCAGGGTTCCCAGGGAGGCCCCCACCACCAGGGCGGGCGCCAGGAAGCCGCCGGGGGCGTCGGCCGCCACCGCCACCGCCGTGCCCAGCCCCTGGATCAGCAGCACCCGCAGCGCTTCGGCCGGGCTGTTCATGCCGGCAAGGGCGGCGAAGCTGAGGCGGTCGGCGTTATCGAAGGCCCGTGGCAGCAGCACGCCCAGGGCCCCCATCGCCAGGCCCAGCAGTGGCAGCAGCTTCCACGCCGGCAGTGCCAGTCCGTCGAAGCGACGCTTCAGAGCGAGCAGGCCCCGCTGGTAGGGGAATGCCAGCAGGGCCGCGGCCACCCCCAGCCCGAGCAGAAGCGGCAGCTCGATCAGGCGCAGTTCGTTCACCCGGCTGGGCACCTCCTCGATCGGGATCAGATTGCGCAGCAGCAGCGGCCCGTCGCCCGGCTCGTTCAGCAGCCGGGTCCATACCAGGGCCATGAAGGTGGTGAAGGCTGCCACGGCATTGCTGCGCAGGCTGCTGCGCCCGAGCATCTCCTCGAGGATGTAGGCGATGCCCCCCAGCGGGGCGTGGAACACCGCCGCCAGACCGGCGCCGCTGCCCACCGCCACCGCCAGCCGCCGATGGCGGCCGCTGTGCAGGGCATCGGCGCTCACGCGGGCCACCGAAGCGCCGATCTGGATCGACGGACCTTCCGGCCCCACCGGGATGCCGCTGCCGATCGCCAGCCCGCTCGCCAGCAGCTTGACCACCGCCACCCGCCAGCCCAGCGCTACGGCCCGGCCCCGCAGCCACAGCAGCACGTGCACGATGCCTGAGCCCCTGGCGGCGGGCTCGAAGGCGATCAGGCCGCCGGCGGCTGCACCACCGAGCAGCCCCACCAGCGGCAGCACCAGGGCGCGGGGCAGGCCCGCGGCGAGCTGGAGGCGCAGGGCCGTGATCAGCTCGATCTCGCGGCCATAGAGCCAGATGCCCACCCCCACGCCGGCGCCGATCGCGTTGGCCAGCAGGAACAGCCGCAGCAGCCGCGCCACTTCCCCGGGGAGCAAAGCCCGGGTGGGAACGGCTGTCATCAGGCCACCTCCGGCAGCCGCGGGCAGGCTTCCACCAGCCGCCGGGTGATCGGCGCCTGCGGATGGGCCAGCAGGGTCGCCCCCGGACCCTCCTCCACGATCCGGCCGCCGTCGAGCACGATCACCCGGTGGCAGAAGCCGCTCGCCACCGCCAGGTCGTGGGTGACGAACAGCAGGCCCAGGCCCCGCTCCCGCTGCAGGCGACGCAGCAGCTCCAGCACCTCGGCCTGCACTTCGGCATCGAGCATGCTCACGCTCTCGTCGCAGAGCAGCACCTTCGGCTCGAGGATCAGGGCGCGGGCGATCGCCACCCGCTGCTGCTGGCCCCCTGAGAGCTGGCGGGGCAGCCTTCGCTCGAACGCCTCCGGTGGTTCGAGCCCCACCGCGGCCAGGGCGGCGCGGGCCCGCTCGCGGGCCTCGGAGCGGTTCGCCAGCCCGTGGATCAGCAGCGGATCGGCCACCGCTTCGCCCACCGCCATCTGGGGGTTGAGGCAGGCCAGCGGATCCTGGAACACCATCTGAATGCGCCGACGCGCCTGCTGCAGGGCTCGTCCCCGCAGCCGGCGCAGATCCTGCCCCTCCAGCCGCACACTGCCGCCCCGCACCGGCGCCAGCCCCATCAACGCCCGGCAGAGGCTGCTCTTGCCGCAGCCCGAGGCGCCCACCAGGCCGATCGTTTCCTGCCGGTGCAACCGCAGGCTCACCCCATCCACCGCCTTCAGCCAGCGGGGATTCCACGGCAGCGACGGCAGCGGATGCCAGCTGCGCAGATCCTCCAGCTCCAGCAGCACCGGGGTGGCCTCCGGGGCGGCGGCCTGGCTGCCCTCGCGCTCGCGGGCGGCCCGCACCAGCCGCCGAGCCAGCGGCGAGGCCGGCGCCGTGAGCACCCGGCCGCTGGGCCCTTCCTCCACCAGCTTCCCCTGGTCGAGCACGCCGATCCGCTCGCACCAGCGACCGGCCATCGCCAGGTCGTGGGTGATCAGCAGCAGGGCGCTGCCGCTTTCCTCGCAGAGGTCGCGGAGTTCAGCCATCACCTGCCCCGCCACCGCCACGTCGAGGCTGGTGGTGGGTTCGTCGGCGATCACCAGGGGTGGATCGAGGGCCAGGGCCAGGGCGATCGCCACCCGCTGGCGCATGCCGCCGCTGAACTCGTGCGGATAGCTGGCGTAGCGCTCCGGCGCGATGCCCACCCGCGCCAGCAGCTCCTTCGCCCGTGCCACCGACCGCCGCCGTCCCCAGGCGGGGCGATGGGCCACCAGGGTGTCCCGCAGATGCTCACCGATGGTGAGCAGTGGGTTGAGGCGGGTCATCGGGTCCTGGAACACCAGCCCCACCGCCTCGCCGCGCAACTGGCGCAGGGCAGCGCGCTGCAGCATCCGCGGATCCCGCCCGGCCAGCTGCAGGCCCCCCTCGCAGCTGCTGCCGGGGGGCAGCAGCTGGAGCACCGCCCGGGCCACCGTGCTCTTGCCGCAGCCGGAGGGACCCACCAGCGCCAGCCGGTCGCCCGGGGCCAGCGCGAGGTCGAGCCCGTCGAGGGTGGGGCCTTCGGCGCCCGGATACTGCATCCTCAGCCCTTCGAGCTGCAGCACGGGCGGGACCCGTTCGAAGGGCTGGTCCATGGCGGCAGGATGCCGGAGCTGCGCCCCAGCTTGGCGGCTCGCTTGCCCCCGGTCAGCGCGTTGTGACCGCGCCTGCCTACCATCGGGAAACAATGCGGTGTCGGATGCTCAGGGCGGTTCCCGCTACGCAGACCCCTGCCACTCCGTCCCGGACTGTCCCTGTGTCGTCCCCGGAGGTTCTTCCGGTGGCCGAATCGTCCGCTCCGGCGCCCCCCGCACGCCGTCGGCCGATCCGGGGTCCGGCCGATTACGGCGTCCCCCTGCCCGAGTGGCTGCGCTGCTGCATCGAGCATGTGCCTCCCGGGGCCGGGACGTGTTGCCCCACCGACACCGAGGCGTTGCTGGCGGCGGCGTTCGACTTCGCCTACCAGCTGCACGAGGGTCAGTACCGGGCCAGCGGGGAGCCTTACATCATCCATCCGATCGCCGTTGCCGACCTGCTGCGGGACATCGGTGCCAGCGCCGCCGTGATCGCCGCCGGCTTCCTCCACGACGTGGTGGAGGACACCCAGGTCACACCGCAGGAGATCGAAGAGCACTTCGGTGCCGAGGTGCGTGCCCTGGTGGAGGGCGTCACCAAGCTGGGCGGCATCCACTTCACCAACAAAACGGAAGCCCAGGCCGAGAACCTGCGTCGGATGTTCCTAGCGATGGCCAGCGACATCCGGGTGGTGCTGGTGAAACTGGCCGATCGCCTCCACAACATGCGCACCCTCGGCGCCCTCAAGCCCGAGAAGCAGCAACGCATCGCCCGCGAAACCCGCGAGATCTACGCCCCGCTCGCCAACCGGTTGGGGATCGGCCGTTTCAAGTGGGAACTGGAAGACCTGGCCTTCAAGATCCTCGAACCCGAGGCCTTCCGCGATGTGCAGCAGCAGGTGGCCAGCAAGCGGAGCGAGCGGGAGGAGCGCCTCGGCGTCACCGTGCAGCTGCTGCGCGACCGCCTGGCGGCCGTGGGGCTGGCGAACTGCGAGGTGAGCGGCCGGCCGAAGCATCTGTATGGCATCTGGAGCAAGATGCAACGCCAGCAGAAGGCCTTCCACGAGCTCTACGACGTGGCGGCCGTGCGCATCCTCTGCCCGGATCTGCAGAGCTGTTATCGGGCGCTGGCGGTGGTGCACGACACCTTCCGGCCGATCCCGGGCCGCTTCAAGGATTACATCGGCCTGCCCAAGCCCAACGGCTATCAGTCGCTGCACACGGCGGTGATCGGCCGCCACCGGCCGATCGAGGTCCAGATCCGCACCACCGAGATGCATCAGGTGGCGGAGTACGGCATCGCCGCCCACTGGAAATACAAAGAGGGGGGCTCGCCGGCGACGGCTGGCGGCGATGCCGAGCGCTTCAACTGGCTGCGCCAGATGGTCGACTGGCAGAAGGATGACGGCGGTGAGGACAGCAGTGACTTCCTGGCCTCGATCAAGGAGGACCTCTTCGATGAGGAGGTGTTCGTGTTCACCCCTCAGGGCGATGTGGTGGGACTTCGAAAGGGATCCACCGCCGTGGATTTTGCTTATCGCATCCACTCGGAAGTGGGCAATCACTGCCAGGGCGTGCGCATCAACGATCGCCTCTGCCCCCTGGCCACACCTCTGCAGAACGGTGATTTCGTGCAGATCATCACCACCAAGGCGGCCCATCCCAGCCTCGACTGGCTGAACTTCGTCGCCACTCCTACCGCTCGTAACCGCATCCGCCAGTGGTACAAACGCAGCCACCGGGACGAGAACATCCAGCGCGGTTCGCAGATGCTGGAGCGGGAGCTGGGTCGGGACGGGTTCGACCTGCTGCTCAACGGCGAGGCGATGGCCAAGGTGGCCCGCCGCTGCAATCTGGTGGGTATAGAAGATCTGCTGGCAGCTCTCGGTTTCGGTGGGGTGACGGTGCAGCAGGTGGTGAACCGCCTGCGGGAGGAGATCCGCCTGGCCACCGCCGCCGCTGCGCCGGTTCTGAGCAACGAGGAGGTGGCGGCCGGCGTGGTGGCGGCGCAGCCGGCTGCCCCGACGCTGCCTGTCCACCCCCATGGCAGCAGCCCGATCCTCGGCGTGGAGGGGCTGGAGTACCGGCTGGGCGGCTGTTGCAGTCCGCTGCCGGGTGAGTCGATCGTCGGCAGCGTGGCCCTGGGCAACCACGGCATCACGATCCACCGGCAGGACTGCGGCAACGTGGCCCAGGTGCCGGTGGAGCGCCGGCTTCCTGTGCGCTGGAATCCCCAGGCCGAGAGCCAGACCCGCCGCTATCCGGTGCGCCTGCGCATCGAGGTGCTCGACCGGGTGGGCGTGCTCAAGGACATCCTCACCCGCCTCTCCGATCACCGCATCAACGTCAGTGACGCCCGGGTGCGCACCACCCCCGGCAAGCCGGCCCGCATCGACCTGCGGGTGGAACTGGTGAGCGCCGCCCAGCTGCGCACCACGATGGATCAGATCCGCTCGATGGCCGACGTGCTCGACCTCTGCCGCACCGGAATTGGTTGATGTGCCCCTCCGGGCGCCCGCCCTGAAGTCCCGCAAGGCTTCGCGGAAGGCGCTCTGCAGCGAGCTGGAGCGCTGGGCGGGAGCCACGCAAACCTCGGCCGCTGCGATCAAGCAGCAGGTAGAGAGTGGATGCAATCACACCAGCTTCCACATTGTCCCCTTCACGCTTTTCTGTTCATGCAGGTCGGCGCCGGCGACGCGATCCCAGAAGCGTCCGCCGACCTTCTGTTCAGCGTCGTAGGTCACCACCAGATAATCGGCAAGGGTTCCAGTCAGCGGTTTATTCTCCATTTCAAAAGTCCACAGCTTCAAACGCCCGCGGTTGTCCTCCGCCAATATGCTCTTGACAAAAGCATGGGGAATGGGTACATCGATGCCGTAATCGTCGTCTTTGTTGTCCAGGGTCTCGACGGCGCGGTCAAAATAAAAAACCGGGGCTGTCAGCACATAGGTCTCAAGGATTTCTGCCTGGTTGTCGAGAGTGCGGATTGCTGTCTCCAGCTCTCGCCACATGCCCTGATTGAGCTTGGGGTGCTGGGGAGACATGTTGGAAAGCAGGAATGTCTCAAGGTTCTGAACATCGCGCTCGTCCTGATTGGCGCTGGCAACAAGGTGGCCACGATCAAAGCCGCTGTTTTTGTAAACATTCAGGCCGGCGCGAAAACGGCGTGGAATCCTGACATCGGCGCGGAAGCTTTCGCGCCGATTTGTGTGCCAATTAAAAATTGCATTGGGATGTACAATTTCCAGGGTCCATTTGGCTTGGCGAAAATACCATGAGTAGCCAATTGTGAAATGTCGACCCACGAGAATGGTGTCGCACACGGGCGCGCCGTAGCGAAGCTCGCGCTGCATCTGGAATGGGTCATTCATGCTGCGCCGCCCAAAATCCATGCCCAACCTAGCGATGGTTCTTCGGCGGATCCCTCCTGGCCTGCTCCTGTCGCTTCGGCCGCTGTGCCAGCCGTGGATGCCGGAGCGGCGCCGTGTGCATCCGCCGACAGCCCACCGCCGCCCGTGTCTGCCGCTACAGCTCTTGCAGGGGATGTCCCCCTACAACCGGCCCACTCCGGGGACTACCCCCACTTCGCCAGCCCTGCCATGACGTCTGAACAGGCTGCCCAGCTGATCGACAACACCCTCGATCTTGTGCATCAGCGTCTGCTCGACCTCGAGTCCCGCTCCCTGCGCCAGGAGCATCGAGCTCTGGCGGCGGAATTCCGGGAGTGGCGCCAGCCCACCGGAGGCCATATCGATCTGATGGTGTTCCCGGGCCTCAGCAGCCCCTGAAACCCACGGCCCGGCAACACGGCTCCCGCCGGCTTGGCAGGCTGGGGGAATGAGCCCTGCAGTCGCCGCCGGCCAGTCCGACACCATCGCCGCCATCGCCACCGCTGTGGCGGCCGGCCAGGGCAGCGTTGCGATCGTGCGGCTCTCGGGCCCACGCGCCGAAGCGATCGGTCGCCGGCTGTTCGAGGTTCAAGGTCGGCAGGTGTGGGAGAGCCATCGCGTGCTCTACGGCCATGTGATCGATCCGGCCGATGGCAGCCGGGTCGATGAGGCCCTGCTGCTGCTGATGCGGGCCCCCCGCAGCTTCACCCGCGAGGACGTGGTCGAGTTCCACTGCCATGGCGGCCGGGTGGCGGTGCGCCGGGTGCTGGAGCAGGTGCTGGCCGCCGGCGCCAGACCCGCAGGTCCCGGGGAGTTCAGTCAGCGCGCCTTCCTCAATGGCCGCCTCGATCTCACCCGCGCCGAAGCGATCGGCGAGATGATCGCGGCGCGCAGCCGCCGTGCCGCCGAGCTGGCGATGGCCGGCATCGACGGAGGACTGCAGCGCCTGATCAGCGGCCTGCGTGACCAGCTTCTGGACGCCCTGGCGGAACTGGAGGCGCGGGTCGACTTTGAAGACGAGCTCCCACCCCTGGATGGCCCCGCCCTGGTGCGCGTCCTGGAGGAGGCGAAGGGCGAGCTGGAGCGGCTGGTGGCGGAGGCCCGCCAGGGGGAGCTGCTGCGCGAGGGCCTGCGGGTGGCGATCGTGGGGCGGCCCAACGTGGGCAAGAGCAGCCTGCTCAACCTTCTCGCCCGGCGGGAGCGGGCGATCGTGACCGACCGGCCCGGCACCACCCGCGATCTGCTCGAGAGCGAGCTCGTGATCGAGGGCGTTCCTCTCACCCTGCTCGACACCGCCGGGATCCGGCCCACGGACGATCCGGTGGAACGGCTGGGGATCGAGCGCAGCCGTACGGCCCTGGCCTCCGCCGATGTGGTGCTGCTGCTCTACGACCTGAGCCAGGGCTGGTTGCCGGCCGATCAGGAGTTGCGCAACCTGGTGCCTCAGGGAGTGCCGCTCCTGGTGGTGGGCAACAAGGCCGACCGCCTCGGCGAGGCGCAGCGCCGGCTGGTGGGGAGCGAGGGGCCGGCGGACGTCGTGATCAGCGCGCTCGATGGCGACGGCGAGGCCGAGCTGGCGGCGCGGCTGCTGGAGCGCTGCGGTGCCGGTGAGACCGAAGCGATCACGGTGGCGCTCAATGCCCGGCAGCGGGATCTGGCCGCCGGAGCGGCCGGCGATCTGGCGCGCAGCCTGGAGGCCGCGGCGGCCGGCCTGCCCTGGGATTTCTGGACGATCGACCTGCGCACCGCCGCCGGGCGCCTCGGCGCGATCACCGGGGAGGAGGTGAGCGAGGCGGTGCTGGATCGCGTCTTCGCCCGCTTCTGCATCGGCAAATGAGGGCCCCTTCCCCTCGTGCGCCTCGGCCCAGGCTGGCGCGGCGGGCGGGCGACGGAGCCCTGATGCTTCTGGCCCTGGCGGCCACCGCCCTCTACCTGCCCCTGCCCACCGCCTGGTTGCGATCCGGCACCGTGCACGTGGCCCCCGACGGCTTCGATGGCTTCCCCGGCAGCAGCCGCCGGCTGGCGGTGCGCACCCTCCAGCGGGCGGTGGATCTGGCGGAGCCGGGGGAGACCGTGCTGATCTGGCCGGGGACGTATCACGAGTCGGTGCATGTGCGCCGGGGGGGACGCCCCGGCAGGCCACTGGTGCTGCGGGCGGCGCTGCCCGGCAAGGCCGTGATCAGCGGAGCCACGGCCACCCCTGTGGCCCGCCGCTGGCGCTGGCACGCCCTGGGTTCTCGCCGCTGGGTCACCGCCACCGGCTGGCGGGTCGATGGCCTGCGGGTGGATGGGGTGCCGGCCTACAGGGCCACCGGGCGTAGGAAGTTCGAGGAGGTGTGCCGCAGGCCGGGGGCCTGGCCCGCCTTCTTCGCCACCGACCGCCGCCTGGATCTGTGCCTGCCTTCGGGTGGGTTGCCGCGGGCGGAGCGCTTCGCGGTGCAGCGGCCAGGCCCGCTGCGCACCCGCTCCGGCGGCCATCAGGTGGCCAGCCTCTGGCTGGAGGCCCCCTGGCTGGAGGTGCGCGATCTGGTCTTCGACCATCCGGTGTTCGCGGCCATTCAGCTGTGGGACACCGACCATGTACGCATCCAGGGCAATGTGTTCCGCGGCGCCGATGTGGCGGTGAACGACAGCCCCGCCCTGCGGACCGCCACCGCCATCACCATCAGCCGCAACCTCGCCGATGCCTGGCCGCTGGGCCGCTGGAGCCGCAGCGGCTGGCTCAGTTGGAAGGAGGTCTATCACTACTCCAACAGTTCCCTGGTCTGGCTGGCCGGAGCGGATCTGCGGGTGGAGCACAACCTGATCGGTGAGGCAGGTGACGGGATCAAGCTCGTTCCCCAGGGCGGCCACAACACAGCGGCGGCGAACGTGATCGGGACGGTCGTCGATGACGCTTTCGAAATCGATGGTCGGGCCGTTCGGCTCACCCTGGCGCAGAACCTGGTGGCCGATTCCTTCGTGATGCTCAGCTTCTCCCCCATGCCCGAGGGCCCGGTGCGGGTGAGCGACAACGTGTTCCTCGGACGCCCCGATCCCCTGGACGGGGGTTCCAGCGTGCTGCTCAAGCTGCTGGTTGATCCGGTGGACGGGGTGACGCTGGATCACAACCTGTTCGTAGGGGGCGGACTGGGCTGGAATCCGCTCACGGTGCGCCTGCGCAATGTCCGCATCGTGGACAACACCCTCGCCAGCGTGCGCGGTGCCCGGGATCTGGCCGCGCGGGATCGCATCCTCGGGACCGGCAACCGAATGGTGACCCTGCTGCCCGCGAGCTGGCCCCCCGCCGTGGCCGGCCCCGCGGCCCTGGTGCCCCTGCTCGGTCCGGTGCGGCCGCTGGCCATCCCACGCCCCGGTCCCACCTGGCTGCGGCCCGGCCTGGATCCTGCCTTCGATCGCCTCCAGCCCCTGCTGCGCTCGGGTTGGATCGCGCCGCCGTCCCCACAGCCATGAACCGCCGCCTCTCCCTCACACTGGGCACCCTCGCCGTCGGGGTGCTGGCCGGCCTCACCGCTGCCACCGCTCTGGGCGGGCTGCTGGCGCCGTTCAGCATCGATCAGCCGATTCGCCCGGTGGATCTGCTGGGCTGGGGCTGCCGCTGGGGAGCGTTGCTGGGAGCCCTGGCAGCGGCCGGTGCCGTCGCCGGGCCGCGCCGGCCGGCCTCGCCGGAGCGGGTGCTGCTGGTGGTGGCCCTTGCCCTGGCGCTTCTGGTGGGGCTCGCGCTCCTGGGCGGGGCGGGGATGGTGGCGGGCCAGCGGCTGGGGCTTGTCGGCCGCCACTGGCAGCTTCCCAGCCGCAGTGGCCATGCCCTGCGGCTGGGTGTCACCACCGCTGCCGAGGTGCTGGGGCTGCCCCTGGCGCTCACCGCCGCAGCCGTGCTCCACGGCGCCCGCCCACCCGTTCCCCTGGGACGCCAGGGTGGTGGCTGCGCCAAGCTCCGCTGAGACTCGCCCTCCAACGCCTGTGTCCGCCGCCTCCCCGCCGCCCCTGGGTGGACTGAGTCTCCTGGCGCTGGAGCCCATGCTGCGGGCCTGGCTGGCGGAGGACCTGGGCCGCGGCGATCTCACGGCACCGGCCCTGGGGGGCTGCTGCGCCAGGGCCTCCTGGCAGGCGAAGCAGGCCGGGGTGTTCTGCGGCGGCGTGTTGGTGGAGCCGCTGTTCCGCCTGCTGGATCCCGGCGTGGTGGTGCAGTTGCGGGTGGCCGATGGCGAGCCGGTGGAGCCCGGCCAGCGGCTGCTGGAGCTGGAAGGCAGTGCTGCGGCGCTGGTGGCGGGGGAGCGCACCGCCCTCAACCTGGCGATGCGGCTCTCGGGGATCGCCACGGCCACCGCGGCGCTGGTGGCTGAACTGGCCGGCAGCGACGTTGCCCTGGCCGACACCCGCAAGACCACGCCGGGGCTGCGGTTGCTGGAGAAGTATGCCGTGCGCTGTGGCGGCGGCCGCAACCATCGCCTGGGCCTCGACGATGCCGCCATGCTCAAGGAGAACCACCTGGCCTGGGCCGGCGGCGTGGGGCCGGCCGTGGCGGCGGTGCGCGCCGGGGCACCGTGGCCCTGCCGGCTGATCGTGGAGGCCGAGACTGCCTTGGAGGCGGAGGCGGCGGTGCGGGCCGGCGCCGACGGGGTTCTGCTCGATGAGTTCAGCCCCGACGGGCTGGCGGCCCTGGTGCCGCGGTTGCGGGAGCTGGCCGCCGAGCGCGGGGCGCCGGTGGTGCTGGAGGCCTCCGGCATCAGCCCGGAGGCGCTGCGGGCCTATGCCGGCACCGGCATCGACCTGATCTCCACCAGTGCGCCGGTGACCCGCAGCGCCTGGCTCGACCTGTCGATGCGGTTCGCCCCGGTTCTGGCCTGAGCCTCGCTCCTGCGTGAAGAAACACCGCACCGCCCGCACCGGCGGTGGCCCTATCGCGGCTGCCTGGCCAGATTGACCACGGCCTTCGCCGCTTCCGCCTGTGCCGCGCTCCCTGCTCCGCCGCCTGTCGCCCCTGGCCCTGCTGCTGAGCGCTGCCACGGTCGCCCTGCCCGCCCATGCCGAGGGGGTGGTGGCGCGGGCGGCCCGCACGGGTGAGCTGGTGATGGGAGCCACGGTCGGTCTGCCGCCCCTGGTGTTCCAGGACGCCTCCGGCGAATGGGCGGGGTACGGGGTGGATGTGGGCCGCGTCATCGCCGCCGAGATCTCCGGTGCGGTGGGGCGGCCGGTGAAGGTCCGGGTGGTCCCCACCAACGACCCCCGGGGCCTGGTGGAGGGAGTGGCCAATGGGTCGCTCAGCCTGGTGTGCGGTGTGCCGTTCACCTGGGCGGCGGATGGGGTGGTGGATTTCTCGCTGCCGATCGCCGTCTCCGGCCTGCGGGTGCTGGCCCCCGCCGGCCGGATCGATGGGTCGCCCGCGTCGCTGCGGGGCCGCCGCATCGCCGTGGTGGCAGATTCCCTGGCCGACACCGAGCTGGCGGGCATCCAGCCGCAGGCCCGGGCCGTGGACGTCCCCGATCTGGGGGCAGCCCTCGACGCCCTGCAGGCGGGCCGGGTCGACGGCGTGATCGCCGACAGCACCTTGCTGGCGGGCCTGGTGAAGGCACGGGGTCTCAGCGGCATGGCCCTCACGCCCGAGGAGCCCTTCGAGACCTATGCCGTCTCCTGCATGGTGCCGGAGAACGACTCGCAGTTCCGCAATCTGGTGAATCTGGCGATCGCCCGCTGGATGCAGGCCTACCTCGATGGCGATCCCCGCGCTGTCGCCACGGTGCACCGCTGGGTCGGTCCCGGGGGTATGCGCGAACTGCCGGCCGATCAGATCCGGGAGGTGTTCCAGATGGTGCTCACGACCGTGGAGGCGTTGCGGCCCTTGCCGCCGAAGCCCGCCCGCTGACGCCCGTTTCCCCCTGCCCGTCTGCTCCCCGTTCCCTTTTCACATTCCGGACCGCACCGATGGCCTTTCCGTCCCGCCCTTCCCTGCTCGGTCTGCTGCTGTTGCTGGCCCTGCCGCCGGAGGGAGCGGCGGCGCTGGCGATGCTCCCGGCCCCTGGGCCCACCGCCGCGGCTCCGGGTCTGGAGGCGCGGCTGCAGCGCATCCAGGAGGCCGTGCGCGACCGGCAGCCCGATGGCGCAGCTCAGACGCCTGACTCCGACAACCAGCTGGCCTTCACTTTTGTGAACGGCCCCGGCATCGGCTGGGGGAATGGTGGCTTCCGCAATGGCGGCTTTGCTAACGGCGGTTTCCGCAACGGCGGTTTTTACAACGGAGGATTCCGCAACGGCGGCTTCGGCAACGGCGGTTTCCGCAATGGCGGGGCCTGGCGCAACGGCGGTGGCGCCGGCTGGCGCAATGGCGGCTTCCGCAACTCCTGGTGAGCGCACCGGCGTGAACGATCTGCGCACCCTCTGCGCCGGGCCGGTGCGGCTGCTGGTGATCCAGCCCACCCCCTTCTGCAACCTCGACTGCGACTACTGCTACCTGCCCGATCGGGGCAACCGCAGCCGGCTCTCCTTCGAGGTGCTGGAGACGGCGGTGGAGCGGGTGCTGCAGAGCCCCTGGTTCGAAGGCGGCTTCACCCTGCTCTGGCATGCGGGCGAGCCGCTCACGATGCCGATCGCCTTCTACGACGAGGCCACGGAGCGGATCCGGCGTCTGCTCGAGCGGCGCGGCCTGCCGCCGCACACGATCGTGCAGTCGTTGCAGACGAACGCCACCACGATCGATGCGGCCTGGTGCGACTGCTTCGAGCGCAACGGCATCCACGTGGGCGTGAGCATGGACGGGCCGGCGTTCCTGCACGACGCCCACCGGCTCACCCGCACCGGGCGGCCCACCCACGCGGCGGTGATGCGCGGCATCGGCTGGCTGCAGCGCCACGGCATCCCCTTCCAGGTGATCTGCGTGCTCACGGCGGAGTCCCTCGATCACGCCGCCGCGATGGCCGACTTCTTCCTGGAGAACGGCATTCGCGATGTGGGCTTCAACATGGAGGAGACCGAGGGCTGCAACGCCCGCTCCAGCCTCGAGGCCGACGGCGGCGAACGGCTGGTGCTCGAGGCCCGCTATCGCGCCTTTCTCGAGGTGCTCTGGCAGCGCGCTCAGGCCGATCCGGATGGGCTGCGCATCCGTGAGTTCGATGGCGTCACCAGCCTTGCCTGCAGCGGCGATCGTCTGAGCTTCACCGACATGAACCGGCCCTTCGCGATCGTGAACGTGGATGTGCACGGCAACGTCTCCACCTTCGACCCCGAACTGCTGTCGGTGGCGACGGCGGAGTATGGCGACTTCAGCTTCGGCAACGTGCGCGACCACAGCCTCGAGCAGCTGGCGGCCACCGAGAAGTTCCGGCGGGTGCAGGGAGAGATCGCGGCCGGGGTGGCGCTGTGCCGCCGCAGCTGCGAGTACTTCGGCCTCTGCGGCGGCGGCGCCGGCAGCAACAAGTACTGGGAGCATGGCCGCTTCGATGTGAGCGCCACCCAGCACTGCCGCTTCCGCATCCAGCTGGTGGCCGATGTGGTGGTGGCCGGCATGGAGCAGGAGCTGGGGATCGCCTCCTGACCGTCTCCCCAGCCCGTGCCGGACGCGCTCAGGCCGCGGGTGCGCACCGCTCCAGCCGCAGGCCGTCGGTGCAGCCCTGGTGGCCCTGGTCGTAGGTGCTGGCGCTGAAGCGGCCCTGCCAGCCCGGTGGCAGGGCCGCCAGCAGGGCGGTGGCGTAGGGATGGCGGCGGGCCTGCAGGTCGATCGTGTGGGCCGGATAGAGGCGCACCTCCCGCCGGCTCACCCGGCACAGCTCCGCCAGGGCCTGGCGGTGCCAGTCGAGATCCAGCCCCGCTCCGGCCATCAGGCCGCCGGCGGCCCGCGGGGCATAGGAGAAGAGCAGGTGGCCGCAGAGCACCAGATCGAAGCTGCGGTCGTCGAAGGGGAGCTGCGGCAGGGCCGCGGCCCGGTAGCGCTCGGGGTGGGCCCGCCGGTCGGTGAGGAACGCCTCCAGCGCCAGCAGATGCTCCTGCCGGCAGGCATCGAGATCGAAATCCCTGCGCAGATCGCCGCTGGCGGCCTGGGTGGCCATGGTGAGATCGAGATCCGCCAGGGCCCGGCGCTCCAGCTCTCCGGGTGGCAGGGCGTAGAGCGGATCGACGGCGGTCGCCTCGATCCCTGCGCCGCGCAGGACCGCCGACAGCGATCCCGGACCACCGGGGCAGTCGAGCACGGCGGCGCCGCGCCAGTGGGTCAGTTCATCGCCGAGGTTGAACATCGCCAGGGCCTGCTCGCCCAGCCGCCCGTAGAACACCACGCTCGCGAATTCCATGGCGGCACGCTCCTCCCGCGACCCGACGGGCCCCTGCACTTTCTAGAGAAGCGAATCGGCAGAAGCGAATCGGGCGTTGCCTTCCCCGGCCGCGTCACGCTTCCAGGCCGCGGGGGATGATCGGGGTTGTGCCTGCGCCACGGGCACCCGATCGCTTCACCCCCTCCCTGCCCCATGCTCCGCCTCGCCCAAGCCCTCGACCGTCAGCTGCGTGCGGCCCTGGAGATGGCGTTCCCGCAAGCGGCGGCCGCTGCCATCGAGGCCGGAGCACCCCTTGACCCCCAGCTGGCGCCCGCCAGCAAGCCGGAGTTCGGCGACTTCCAGGCCAACGGCGCCCTGGGCCTTGCCCGCAGTCTGGGGCTGCCGCCGCGGAAGATCGCCGAGGCGATCGTGGCGCAGCTGGCGGCCGATCCGGCTTTCGCGGCACTCTGCCTGGAGCCGGTGATCGCCGGCCCGGGCTTTCTCAACCTCACGATCCGTCCGGAGCTTCTGGCGGCGGAGGTACGGGCCCGCCTGGGGGATCCGCGCCTCGGGGTTCCCTCGGTGGCGCAGGACGCGGCGTCGGAGGGGGGCGCTGCGGCACCGGTGATCGTGGATTTCTCCAGCCCCAACATCGCCAAGGAGATGCACGTGGGCCATCTGCGCTCCACGATCATCGGCGACGCCCTGGCGCGGGTGCTGGAGTTCCGCGGCCATCCGGTGCTGCGGCTCAACCACGTGGGCGACTGGGGCACCCAATTCGGCATGCTGATCACCCACCTCAAGGAGGTGGCGCCCGAGGCACTCACCACAGCGGATGCGGTGGATCTGGGTGATCTGGTGGCCTTCTACCGCGAGGCCAAGAAGCGCTTCGACGACGACGAGGCCTTCCAGGCCACCGCGCGCGAGGAGGTGGTGAAGCTGCAGGGCGGCGATCCGGTGTCCCTGAAGGCGTGGGGGCTGCTGTGCGACCAGTCGCGGCGGGAATTCCAGAAGATCTACGACCGGCTCGCCATCCGCCTCAGCGAACGGGGTGAATCGTTCTACAACCCTCACCTGGAGGCGGTGGTGGCCGACCTGGCGGCCGCCGGACTGCTGGTGGTGGACCAGGGGGCGAAGTGCGTGTTTCTCGAGGGGGTAAGCGGCAAGGAGGGGGCGCCCCTGCCGGTGATCGTGCAGAAGAGCGACGGCGGTTTCAACTACGCCACCACCGACCTGGCGGCGATCCGCTACCGGCTGGCGCCGGCTCCCGGTGGCGATGGGGCCCGGCGGGTGATCTACGTCACCGATGCCGGCCAGGCCAGCCATTTCGCCGGCGTGTTCCAGGTGGCCCGCCGGGCCGGCTGGCTTCCCGCCGGGGCGAGCCTCGAGCACGTGCCCTTCGGCCTGGTGCAGGGTGAGGACGGCAAGAAGCTCAAGACCCGCGCCGGCGACACGGTGCGGCTCAGGGATCTGCTCGATGAGGCGGTGGAGCGCTGCGAGGCCGACCTGCGCCGCCGCCTGGCGGAGGAGGAGCGCACCGAGGAGGAGGCCTTCATCCACCACGTGGCCACCACCGTGGGGCTGGCGGCGGTGAAGTACGCCGACCTCAGCCAGAACCGGATCACCAATTACCAGTTCAGCTTCGACCGCATGCTGGCGCTGCAGGGGAACACGGCGCCCTATCTCCTGTATGCGGTGGTGCGCATCGCCGGCATCGCCCGCAGGGGTGGCGAACTGGCGGGCGGCGGCTTGGGCGATGGTCAGGGCGGCGGCTTCCCGGACCCCCTGCAGTTCAGCGAACCTCAGGAGTGGGCCCTGGTGCGCGACCTGCTGAAGTTCGACGCGGTGGTGGCCGAGGTGGAGACCGACCTGCTGCCCAATCGCCTCTGCTCCTACCTGTTCGAACTCAGCCAGGTGTTCAACCGCTTCTACGACCAGGTGCCGGTGCTGAAGGCCGAGGAGCCCGCCCGCGGCTCGCGCCTCGCCCTCTGCCGCCTCACGGCCGACACCCTGAAGCTGGGCCTGGGGCTGCTGGGGATCGAGACGCTGGAGCGGATGTAGCCGCTGCCATCTACGGTCGGGACATGGATCGATCGGCTGTTCCCCCGGCCCGCCCCGAGGTGGAGGGTCTGCAGGCCTACAGCGCTCCGCTCGAGGGGCGGCGCGGGCTGCTGCGGCTCGATTTCAACGAGAACACCGTGGGCCCCAGCCCGAAGGTGGTGGAGGCGATCCGAGCCATCCCCGCCGATCACTACGCCATCTATCCCGAGTACGACGGACTGCGGGAGGACGTGATCGCCGCGCTCGTGCCACCCGGCACGCCCGGCGGAGCCGGCCTCACGCCTGGCCACATCGGCGTGTTCAACGGCGTGGACGCGGCCATCCATGCGGTGTTTCAGGCCTATGGCGCGGCGGGTGATCGCCTGCTCACCACCTCTCCCACCTTCGGCTACTACGCGCCCTGCGCCCGCATGCAGGGGATGGTGATCGAGGCGCTGCCGCATCGGCTGCCCGGCTTCGCGTTCCCGCTGGAGGAGATCGCAGCGGCCCTGCTCCCCGACGCCAGCGGCTCGGTGCCGCGGCTGCTGCTGCTCTGCAACCCCAACAACCCCACCGGCACCCGCCTGGCGGCGGCCGACGTGCTCGCCCTGGCGGCCGGGGCGCCCCGCACCCTGGTGGTGGTGGATGAGCTCTACGAGGCCTTCACCGGCGACAGCGTGCTGCCGCCGCTGCTGGCGGAAGCCGCCGCCACGGGCGGCGATCCTTTCGCCCGCCATCCCAACCTGCTGGTGCTTCGCTCGCTCTCCAAGACCGCCGGCATCGCCGGCCTGCGGATCGGCTTCGCCATCGGCGCTGCCCCCCTGGTGGACCGGGTGAGTCGGGTCATCGGCCCGTACGACGTGAACAGCTTCGCGGTCACCGCCGCCCGGGCCGCCCTGGCCGATCAGGCCTACATCGACGCTTACGTCGCCGAGGTTCTGCGCGCCCGCGACTGGTTGGTCGCCCGGTTGCGGGCGGCCGGGGTGGAGCACCACCTGGCAGGCGGCAACTACCTGCTGCTCTGGCCGCGGCGGCCGGCGGCCGAGGTGGAGCAGGAGCTGCGGGCGGCCGGCATCCTCGTGCGTTCCATGGCGGGCAAGCTCCAGATCGACGGCAGCCTGCGGGTGAGCCTCGGCACCCGGGAGCAGATGGAGCGCTTCTGGGCGGCCTACCGGCAGATCGAGGGCTGAGCCGCGTTCCGGCGTCGGCCGGCTGACCTCAGCGCATCAGCTCGATCACCATGGAATCGCCCAGGGGCGGCACCAGCGAGAGGGTGCGGCCGCCGCGCCGCACCGTGGTGCCCGCCATCGCCTGCAGGAAGGGCTCGGCGGAGCCCACGTCGCAGCCGTCGCTGGGCGGGGAGCTGCGGAACTGCACCGGAATCACCCGGCGGGGCTGGAGCTCCCGCACCACTTCCGCCGCCTCCTTACCGGTGTACACCTTGGCGCCGCCGCCCACGCCGATGATCAGCACGTCGGGGCGGCCGAGCAGCACCTTGTCGGCGGGGCTGATGCGCCCGGCGGTGCCGCCGAGGTGGGCGAAGTCGAGGCCGCCCTGCTTCCAGCGCCAGAGGGTGGAGAGGCCGAAGCGCTTGCCTCCCACCCGGTCGTGGGGGGCGGCGATGCCTTCGATCTGGAGGCCCGCGACCCGGTAGGAGCCGGGTTTCACCAGCATGCGGCCGCTGGCCACGTCGGCGCCCTCGTCGCGCAGGCTGCTGCTGGCCAGGATCACATCGGCGCCCACCCGGGGCTCGGCCAGGCCGGCGGCGCAGCCCACGGCCCGGAACGGATTCAGCAGCACCCGCGCTCCGCCTCCCTGGATCAGCAGGGCGCTGTGGCCGTAGCTGGTGATGGTCACCCCGCCGCCCTGGGCGCGGCCGGGGGGCGTCGCGGTGGGCAGCAGGGTGAGCAGGGCTGTGGTGGTGGCCAGAGCCAGGGCGGAACGGGCGGCGAGGGCCATGGAATCGCGGCGGGCTCCGGCCCGGGACGGTGGCGAGAAACTAGCAGTGGTGGGCGGCGGCCTCCTTCAGGAAGTTGGCCAGCAGCCGGTGGCCGTCCTGGGTGAGCACGCTCTCGGGGTGGAACTGCACCCCCTGCAGGTGGGGGTGGTCGCGGTGGCGCAGGCCCATGATCGTGCCGTCCTCCAGCCAGGCGGTGATCTCCAGGCAATCGGGCAGGCTTTCGCGCTCGGCGATCAGGCTGTGGTAGCGGGTGGCGGTGAGCGGATCGGGGAGGCCGGCGAACACCCCCTGGCCGCCGTGGTGCACCGGTGAGGTCTTGCCGTGCATCAGCTCCTTCGCCCGCACCACCCGGCCGCCGAAGACCTGGGCGAGGCACTGGTGCCCCAGGCACACCCCCAGGATCGGGACCGTGGGTCCGAGCTGCTGCAGCACCTCCAGGCATACCCCCGCCTGGTCGGGATCCCCGGGACCTGGGGAGATCAGGATGGCCGCCGGATCCAGCTCGCGGATCTGATCGAGGCTCAGGGCGTCGTTGCGCTCCACCCGCAGATCGGCTGCCAGGGGATGGTCGGCCGCCAGCTCTCCCAGGTACTGCACCAGGTTGAAGGTGAAGCTGTCGTAGTTGTCGAGAACCAGGAACATGGGGGCGCCGGCGGCCGCGGGAGGCTGGAGCCATTCAAGGCTGGTGTCCCCCCGGCCTGCGGGGCGGCTGGCCGGCAGGCCCAGTGCCCCACGCGCCTCAGTGCCCCAGGCGGATGAGCAGGGGCGGCACCAGCAGCAGACCGGCGATCAGCAGCGAGGCCAGGGCCGCCACCAGCACCGCGGCGGCGGCACAGTCCTTGGCGATCCGGGCCAGAGGGTGGAAGCGGCGACCGATCGCCAGGTCGACCACGGCCTCGGTGGCGGTGTTCAGCAGCTCCAGCACCAGCACGGCCGCCACGGTGAGCACCAGCACCGCCAGCCGGTCGGGGCTCAGCCCCAGCCACAGCCCCATGCTGAACACCACCGCGCCGGTGACCACGTGGATGCGGAAGTTGCGCTGGCTGAGGAAGCCGTAGGCCAGGCCCTGGGCGGCGTAGCGGAAGCTTGCGGGCAGGTCGCCGGCCACCTGCCAGGCCCCCAGGCGGCGACCGGGGCTCTCGCTCCTGCGGGCGGATGTTGCTCCCCGTTCCCGCCCTTGAAGCCGGTGCAGCGGCGTGGCGCCGCCTTCGGAGGGGTCCTGGGGAAGGAGCATGGACATCGGGCCGACCGAGGGTCGGGGTCAGCGCACCTTAAGCCCGTTCCCCCGCTCCGGCGAGCAGTCGCTCCTGCCGCTCCAGCATCGCCGCGAGGGCGGCCTCGTCGGGGTGGTCCCAGCCCAGCAGGTGCAGCAGGCCATGGCTGGCGAGGAACAGCAGCTCCTGCCCCAGGCCCAGACCCGTCTCCTCCGCCTGGCGAGCGGCGGTTTCCAGGGAGATCACGACGTCCCCCAGCTCCAGCGGTTCCGGATCCACCGCCTCGTCACGGTCGGCTGACGGCGGCAGCGGCGGGGCCTCCTCCAGGGCGGCGAACGCCAGGACATCGGTGGGTCCGGACTTCTGGCGCCACTGGGCGTTGAGTCCGGCGATCGTGGCGTCGTCGGTGAGGGTGAGGCCGAGGCTGTAGGCGGGAGCCCGCAGTTCCTCGGGCAGTTCGGCGGACAGCGCCTGCAGCCATCGGGCCAGGGTGCGCTCCCAGCTCCTCCCGCCCGCCAGCGGATCGGCCAGTCCGTCCGCGCGGCTCAGCAGCTCGGGCGGCAGCGGGTCGGCCACCGCGAAGGCCAGATCGAGGGCGGGCAGGGTCATGGGCGACAGGGCGGGGCGGAAAGAAGCCCCGCTTCAGTGCGGGAGCTGGGGTCGGCCGAGCCAGGCGATCAGCACAAGGAAACCGGTGAGTCCCAGGGCGGTGAGGCCGAAATGGACCAGGCTCTGCCGCCCCTTGCGCACCATGTTGCGCATCGCCAGCTTCACGAAGCCGGCGTTCTCGCTGCTCGGTGGGGGAGTGCCGGAGGGATCGGTGCTCATGCCACCGCCTCCCCGAGCTCCACACCCCGATGGAGCAGCGCCTGGATGAAGGGATCGAGATCACCATCCATCACGCCCTGCACGTCTGTGGTCTCGGTGCCGGTGCGCAGATCCTTGACCATCTGGTAGGGGTGGAACACGTAGTTGCGGATCTGGTTGCCCCAGGCCGCCTCGACGATGTCGCCGCGGATGTCAGCGATCTCGGCGGCCCGCTGCTCCTGGGCGATGACCAGCAGCTTGGCCATCAGCAGCGCCATCGCCTTCTCCTTGTTCTGGAGCTGGGAGCGCTCCTGGGTGCAGCGCACGAACAGGCCGGTGGGAATGTGCAGGATGCGCACGGCCGTTTCCACTTTGTTCACGTTCTGGCCGCCGGCGCCGCCCGAGCGGGAGGTGGTGATCTCCAGGTCTTTATCCGGGATGTCGAGCTTCACCTCCTCCTCGATCTTGGGCATCACCTCCACGCCGGCGAAGCTGGTCTGGCGCTTGTCGTTGGCGTTGAACGGAGAGATGCGCACCAGCCGGTGCGTTCCCTTCTCGTTGCGCAGGTAGCCGTAGGCGTAGCGGCCCTCGATCTCGATCGTGCAGCTCTTGATGCCCGCTTCCTCGCCCTCGCTGAGTTCGTCCACGCTCACCTTCATGCCGTGGTCTTCGGCCCAGCGCGTGTACATGCGCATCAGCATCAGCGCCCAGTCCTGGGCGTCGGTGCCGCCGGCACCGGCGTTGATGCTGATCACGGCGCCTTCCTTGTCGTAGGGGCCGGAGAGCAGGCGCTCCAGCTCCCAGCGATCGAGGTCGGATCGCAGCTGCTGAAGAGCGGTGTTCGATTCGGCCAGCAGTTCGTCGTCCGCTTCCAGCTCGTAGAGCTCGAGGGTGGCCTCGGCATCGGCGACGGCCGAACGCCAGCGGCCGAGCTGCTCCAGCTGGGCCTTCACCTCGTCGAGCAGGCGCATCTGCTTCTGGGCCTGCTGCTGGTCGTCCCAGAATCCGCTCTGGGAAGCCAGTTGCTCCAGATCCTGCTGGCGGGCTTTGAGGGCCGGCACGTCAAAGACAGTCCTGGGCTTGGCCCAGGCGGTCGGTGAGCTCGGAGAGGTCGCGTTTGAAATCGGTGAGATCGAGCACGGTGCGATCGCTGCGCTTTCCGCGAACGTATCAGCGGGTGGGGAGCATGGCTGCCTCTGCCGGCGGTTCCTAGGATTCTGTGAGGCCCTCGCCCTGACCATGGCCAAGGAGCAACCCAGCGACCTGCAGAGTCCGCAGGAGCAGGAGCCTGCCAAGGTGGAGATCTACACCGAACGCTTCGGGGGTGCCTCGATCCGTGCCAAGGGGCTGCTGGACCAGAAGGGCGTTTCCTACAGCGAGTTCATCATCGACGACGATCTGATCAACAAGGGAATGATGCTGAAACGTGCGCAGGGTCGCAGCGAAGTGCCGCAGATCTTCGTCGACAACCGCCCGATCGGCGGCTGGGATGCCCTCAAGGATCTGGAGGCCCGGGGTGTGCTCGATCGACTTCTGCGACTCACCGCCCCCGAACCCGACGCGTGAGCGCATCCGTCTCCGGCCGGCCTTCCGGTCCCCCCCCCCAGCTGTTCGTCGCCGATCCGATCGCGCGGCTCAAGCCCGCCAAGGACACCACCGTCGCCCTGATGCAGGCGGCCCAGCGCGCCGGCCTGCCGGTGTGGATCTGCAGCCCGGCTGATCTGAGTGCCGAGGCGGAGCCCGTTGGCGACGGCGGCCATGGGGCCTGGGTGCGGGCCTGCCCGGTCTCCCTGGCCCCGATGCAGGTCGCTCCAGGCGGCTGGCAGGTCCCAGAGCCCTGGTACACCCTCGAAGCTCCCCAGGTGCTGCCGCTGGAGGCCTTCGGCCACGTGTGGATGCGCAAGGACCCGCCGGTTGACGAGGCCTACCTCTATGCCACCCATCTGCTGGACCTGGCGGAGCGCGCCGGCGTGCGGGTGCTCAACCGGCCGTCCTCGCTGCGGGCCTGGAACGAGAAGCTCGGCGCCCTGCGCTTCAGCCATCTGATGGCCCCCTCCCTGGTGGCCAGCCGCGTGGAAGCCCTGGCCGCCTTCGCCGCCGAGCACGGGGAGGTGGTGCTCAAGCCCCTCGGCGGCCGGGCGGGGCAGGGGGTGGTGCACGCCAGCGCTTCCGGCCCCGGACTGCGGGCTCTGCTTGAGCTGGTCACCGGCCAGGAGCAGCTGCCGGTGATGATCCAGGCCTTCCTGCCGGGGGTGAGCGCCGGCGACAAGCGCATCCTGCTGGTGGATGGCGAACCCCTCGGTGCGGTGAACCGCCGGCCGCGGGCGGGTGAGTTCCGCAGCAACCTGGCGGTGGGCGGCGCTCCGGAGGCCACCGACCTCAGCGAGACCGAGCGGCGGATCTGCGGCGAACTGGCACCGGCCCTGCGGGCCGAGGGGCTTTTCTTCGTGGGGATCGATGTGATCGATGGCCGCCTCAGCGAGATCAACGTCACCAGTCCCACCGGCGTGCGCGAGGTGGAGCGGCTGGGGGGCGTGCCACTTGCGGATCAGACGATCGCCCGGCTGCTGGCCTCCTCCTGAGCAGTCCCCAGCCAGTGCTCCAGCGGGGCCGGGGCTCCTAGTGCGTACCCCTGGAACAGGCCGACCCCGAGACCGGCCAGCCGCTCCAGGGTGCGGTGATCCTCGATGCCTTCCGCCACCAGCTCCAGTCCCAGCCGTGGTTCCAGCTCCGCGATCAGGGTGAGGATGTGCACAGCCTCCTCGTTGCCGCCAAGGCTTTCGGTGAAGGACTTATCGATCTTCACAAGCTCCGGGTGCAGGGAGCGCAGCAGGGCCAGCGACGAATATCCGGTGCCGAAATCGTCCAGGGCCAGGCGCATGCCGGACTTCCGCAGGCGCTTGAGCAGCCCATGCACACTGCCGTGGGATTCCAGGATCGAGTGTTCGGTGAGCTCCAGCACCAGCTGGCTGGGATGGAGGCCTTGAGCAACAGGGCGGCCAGATCGTCGGCCAGCAGCTGGCTCGGGGCCAGATTCAGGTAGAGCTTCAGGTGCGGTGCATCCTCCAGCAGCCGGCTGAAGTCAACGAGCGAGAGCCGGATCAGTTCCCTCCCCAGCGCATCCATCTGGCGGTGTTGCTCCGCCATTTCCAGGAAGGTCGGCGCCTGGATCATGCCGCGCTGCGGGTGGGGCCAGCGGGCCAGAGCCTCGAACCCCGTCCGCTCACCGCCGCTGGTGCAGATCGGCTGGAAATGCATCTGCAGACCGTTGTCACGGATCGCCTGCATCAGCTCGCTGAACAGCTGGTAGCTGCTCAGCTGGGGACTGTCAACAATGTTCTCAGGGCCGATGATGCGGCCGCCGGTGCTGCCTTTGGCCTGATACATCGCCAGGTCGGAGCGTTGGATCAGGGCCTCGACCTCACGCTCACCCGGGTCCACAAGGGTGACCCCGATACTGAGGCTCACCGCGATCGTCAGGCCATCGATCTGCGCTGCGCAGTCTGCTGCCAAGCCTCTGGCAGACGCCGGTCAGCACGGCGTCTCCGACTCCGTGGCCATAGGTGTCGTTGATCACCTTGAACTTGTCGATGTCGATGAACAGCACAGCGACATGGCTCAGCAGATTGCCGCTCTTGTCGGTCGTGGCGGCGAGCTGTTCCACGAAGTAGCGGCGATTTGGCAGCTGAGTGAGCGAATCGAAGAGTGCAAGATCACTGGCGCGGTTGAGGAAGTGCTCAAACCGTTGACTCACCTTTTCCAGCTGGTTGCTGTCCATACCCTCGGCGGAGGGCGAGGCGAGTCGACCCAGGATCGCCCGGGGTTCGCTGCTGCGCTCGCCATCGGGCAGCACCCTGTCCATCAGCTGATCGAGCTGACGACAGGCACGCCGGATGCGCGTGTTGGCCCTGCGTTCCACCTGCCGCCGCTCCAGGGTCTGGCGCCGCCGTTCCAGCATCACAAAGGCGCGCAGCCCGGTGGCGACCCCGGCCAACCCCAGCAGCAGCGGGATGTCATCAAGCAGTGAGCGCGCCAGCAGGCCGAGCACGGGCACCTTGTGCAGACCGAGCTCCTGACCCGCCGTTCCATGGATCGGAGGCAGGATCGGGATGGCGGCATCGCTGCCGGGCGACCGTAAGAGCAGATCCTTCTGCAGCGTGGCCATCCGTTGGCGGATCCGTGCGCCGTAGTCGTGTTTCACCAACGGATCGAACATGGCGATCGTTCCCGCTCGTGGCGCACTGGCGTCGTTGTTGCTGATCGCTGTGGCTGCGCCGAGGTACAGGGCGCCGTCATCGTGGCGGCAGGCGAGTCGCACCGTGCTGTTGTTGAAGGGCAACCGGTTCAGATTGGCCTGCAGGCAGCGGCTGAGCCCCCCATAGGTGGGCTTGCGGAAGTCAGGATGGGCAAAGGTGAGACGCACGTCACCGTCACGATCCAGGAGCACCATCACCGCCCCGCCGTCCAACAGGGCTGCCGTGGCCAGGTTGTTGGTGGGATAGGTGGGATTGTCGCCGCGCATGAAGCGGTAGGCGTCATCCCAGTGCCCCCAGTCTCTGGCCGCCCTCTGGCTCACGGCGATCGCCGCCTCCATGATCGCCAGGGTGTCGTCACGCGACTGCTGGCGTTGCTCGCCGAGGGCTTCGGCCCGCCGCTTCAGCTGCAGCGCCAGCAGGGGCACGAGCATCAGCAGGCTGATCAGCAGGGCCCCGCGGATCCGGGAGGAAGGGCCTCCACGACGCCGTTCCTCCTTCAGCCACGCGCGCAGACATCCAGAACGGATGGACCGGCGGGCAAGCGGCTGGGCGGGCGGTGCTGTGGTCATGGATGCCCGGTCGCACCCCGGTCAGACCGCCGATCAGAACGCTGACCAGATCGCCGCGGCTGGGGGATAGGTACCGATCCTTTCATGGCAGGAGGATCCGCTTCGATGGGAGGCGTGACAAGCTGCCCATCGGCGATCAGGACGCCCTCGGAGTGGGGCCGCCTCCCGTCGGGGCCGCCAGGCTCAGCTGCTGCTGCAGCACTCCCAGCTTCAGGGCCACCTCCTGCAGTTCGCGTTCGGGATGGGAGCCGGGCACCAGGCCCGCGCCGGCGGTGAGTTCGAGGCGGCGGCCCCGCAGAGTGCCGCTGCGAATCGCCACCCGCAGGTCCACATCGCCGCTGCTGTCGATCCAGCCGATGGGAGCGGCGTAGTTCCCCCGCTCGAAGGGTTCGAGGCTGCGCAGCCAGCCCATCGCTTCGCGGCGTGGCAGGCCAGCCACCGCTGGCGTGGGGTGGAGCAGCTCCGCCAGGGGCAGGGGGGGGCGGTTGCCAAGGGAGGCGGTGATCGGGGTGTGCAGGTGCACCAGCGATCCATGCCGGGCCAGCCGGGGATGGCGCGGCCGACGGGGGGCAAGGCCGGCGCGCGCGAGCACGGCGCAGATGGTCTCCACCACCAGGGCGTGCTCGTGCCGGTCCTTGATCGAGCCCAGCAACTCGGCGGCATTGGCGCCTCGTGGAGCCGTTCCTGCCAGGGCGTCGCTGCGAAGCTGCCCCTGGCGAAGGGTGAGCAGCCGTTCGGGAGATGCCCCCAGCAGGGCTTCACGGCCGGAGCGCTGCCAGAGGAAGCGGCAACTGCCCGGCTGGCTGCGGCGGAGGTGGGCGAGCAGGCTGAGCGGATCGAGCTCGTTGTCGAGCAGCAGTTCCTGACGCACAGCCAGCACGAGCTTGCGCAGGTCTCCCCCCTCCACCAGCTCCAGGGCGCGCTCCACCGCCAGCCGATATCCGGCGTGCCATGGGCTGGCATGCCGGATGCCGATCCCGTGACCCGCCGGCAAGGGTCCATGACCCTCTTCTCCGTTCGCGGCGAGCACAAGCGCCCGTCGCTCCAGCCGGCGTGCCTTCTCCCAGAGCTCCTCCGCCACGCTCCGCGCGCCCACGCTTCCCCCCAGGGGCCGCTGCAGCCGCAACCAGCAATGGTTCCCCTGGCGGCTCAGCTGCCAGCGGGGCAGGACCGCTTCCACCCCGGCGGCCCCGCTGCCGGCGATCAGGGGACTGTCGAAGAAGGCGAAGGCCAGAAGCACCCGGGGCCGGGCCAGCGGTGGGCCGCCCTCCCCACCGGTCCCCAGCCGTTCGAGGGTCAGGTGGCTGAACCGCTGGGCGAGGGCGAAGCGGCGGGGACCGCTGAGTTCGAGGTGCTGGCAGCGACCCGTGGCGGCCAGGCTGAGGCCGGGAGCTCCGTCCCAGAGGAAGCGGAAGTCGTCGGGCTCCCCCAGCTCGGGCAGCAGCAGCAGGGGATCGACCGGGGCCAGGGGCAGGGCCAGGCTCAGCACCCCCTCCTCGTCGCCCCGACGGGCTGCCGCCGCCTCCAGCCTCCGGGCGGCGGCGCTGGCCTCAGCGAGGAGATCGGGGAAGGACGGGAGAGCCTGCACCAGGGGGCTCGGGGCCAGGGCCGAAGGCTGCTCAAATGTATGGGTCTTTTCCTGCCCGCCGGTCGCGGCCGCCATGTCCGAGCACCAGGTCGTCGCAAGCCGTTACGCCCGGGAAGCTGCCGCGCCGCCGCCGCAGGATCCCCTCGGGGCGCGGCGGCGGCTGTGGAAGGCGGCGATCAAGTGGCCGATGTACGCCGTGGCCGTGATGCCGGTCCTGCTGGCCGCCGGCTGGAGCCTGGGCACGGGCCGGGGTCTGCGGCCCCTCCAGCTGCTGCTGTTCCTGCTGGCGGCGGTGCTGCTGCTGGCGTGGGAGAACCTGGCCAACGACGTCTTCGATGCCGATACGGGGGTCGACACGCACGGCAAGCCCCATTCGCTCGTGAACCTCACCGGCCGGCGCGACCGGGTGGCGGCCCTCGCCAACGGGGCCCTGGTGGGCGGTCTGGCGTTGATGGCGGTGGTGGCCCTGCGCAGCAGCCCGGCTGTGCTGACCCTGGTGCTGGCCTGCTGCGGCCTCGGCTATCTCTACCAGGGGCCTCCGTTCCGCCTGGGCTACAGGGGCCTGGGTGAACCCCTCTGCTGGCTGGCCTTCGGACCCTGCGCCACCGCCGCCGCCCTGCTGGCGGTGACCCCCGGCGCCCAGCGGATCCCCTGGGCCACGGCCTGGGCCCTGGGCGCCGGGCCGGCCCTCGCCACCACGCTGGTGCTGTTCTGCTCCCATTTCCACCAGGTGGACGAGGACGCGGCCCACGGCAAGCGCTCGCCGGTGGTGCGCCTCGGTACCGACCGGGCCGCGGCCCTGGTGCCCTGGTTCGTGGCCGGTTCCCTGGCCCTGCAGTGGGCCCCGGTGCTGCTGGGCCAGTGGCCGCTCACCGCGCTGCTGGGGGTGGTGGGGCTGCCACCGGCCCGTCAGCTGATCTGCCTGCTGCGCGACCATCACGATGAGCCGGGGCGGATCGTGGGCAGCAAGTTCCTGGCGCTGCGCTTTCAGGCCCTCAGCGGGCTGGGCCTGGCGGGCGGGCTTGCTCTCGCTCCCTGGTTCGGCAGCCTCGGGCTCCGGCCTGGAGCCTGAGCGCATGGCACCCCGGGCAGCAACCACTCAGCTGCGACTGGAGTGGCGCCCCTTCGCCTTCCCCCTGCCGCGTCCTCTGCGAACGGCCGCGGGCTCTTTGGCAGAGAAGAAGGGCTGGCTGCTGCGCCTGGAGTGTCCCGGCGGCCCGGTGGGATGGGGGGAGGCGGCCCCACTCGACGGGGACCTTGCTCCCCTGGCCCGGGCGATCGCGGCTCTGGGGGTTGAGCAGGCGCGGATGGATCTCGAGCGGGCGCTGCCGGCACTGCCTTCCGCCCTCGCCTTCGCCCTGGCGGCGGCCCTGGCCGAGACCGATGGCCTGGTGGGGCCGGCGGCGGGGGGATGGCAGCCAGCTCCCGCCGGTGCCTGGCTGCTGCCCGCCGGGGTCGAGGCGCTGCAGGAACTCGAACGACTGCGGTCCCAGCTTGGATCCAGTCCCAGTCTGAAATGGAAGGTGGCCGCCACCGACGACCGGAGTGAATGCGATCTGCTGGAGCGGCTGCTGGAGAGGCTCCCAGGCGGCGCCCGGCTGCGGCTCGATGCCAACGGTGGCTGGGACCGGGCCACCGCCCGGGCGTGGGCCGAACGGCTCGTGCCCGAGGTGCGACTGGAATGGCTGGAGCAGCCCCTCGCCCCCCACGACGGGGAGGGACTGGATGCCCTGCACCGCCTGCTGCCGGTGGCCCTCGACGAATCCCTCACCCGCTTCCCCGCCCTGCGCCGCCAATGGCCCGGCTGGCAGGTGCGCCGCCCCTCCCAGGACGGCGATCCCCGCCCCCTGCTGGCCGCCCTGCAGGCCGGTCGCCCCCTGCGCATGGTGAGCACCGCCTTCGAGACCGGCATCGGCCGGCGCTGGCTGGACCATCTGGCCGCCCTCCAGGCGGCGGGGCCCACGCCGGTGGCGCCAGGGCTGGCGCCGGGCTGGCTGCCCCAGGGGCCCCTGTTCGCCTCCGACCCCGAGCAGGTGTGGGAGGCGGCAGCGTGAGCGTCTGGCTGGCCGAGGCGGAGGGGGATCCCGCCCGTCGCGCCGCCGGCATCGAGCGGATCTGGGGCCAGGGGGGGTGCGTCGCCCTCGCCGGCCCCGGCGAGAGGCAGCGGCTGGCCGACGAGCTGGCGGCGGCCGGCGCGCTCGATCCCGGCCCGGCGGTGCTGCTGGGCAGCGGCGGCAGCGCCGGCGCCCGCCGCTGGTGTCTGCAGCCGCTCGCCCATCTCCAGGCGTCGGCCAGGGCCACCGGTGCCTGGCTGGAAGGCCTCGGGCTGGATCCGGCCACGTGCCTCCACCTCAACCCCTTGCCTTTGCACCACGTGAGCGGTCTGCTGCCCCTGGTCCGCTGCCGGATCTGGGGCGCCGAACTGCGCTGGCTCGCCGCGGAGGCGATGCGCGATCCCCGCCGGCTGGTGGCCGGCTGCCCGCTGCCCAGCGACAGGCCGGTGCTGCTGTCGCTTGTTCCCACCCAGCTGCTGCGGCTGCTGGAGGATCCAGCGGGGCTCGACTGGCTGGCTGCCTGCCGGCTGATCTGGCTGGGCGGTGCCGCATTGCCGGCTGATCTGGCCGCACGGGCCCGGGCAGCCGGCCTGCCCCTGGCGCCCTGCTACGGCGCCACCGAAACGGCCGCGATGGTGTGTGTGCAGTCGCCCCAGCGGTTCCTGGCCGGGGAGCCGGGGTGCGGGACGCCCCTCGCCGATGTGCGGCTGCGCCTCGATCCCCTTAGCGGGGCGGTGGAGGTGGCAACGCCGCGGCTCAGCCCGGGATGTCTGCGCCACGGCAGGTTCGAGCCCCTGCTGCGCACGGACGACGGCTGGTGGCGCAGCGGCGATGCCGGCAGGCTCGATGCCGCGGGCCTGCAGATCCTCGGCCGGCTGGATGGGGCCATCCACAGCGGTGGTGAAACGGTCTTCCCCGAGCAGCTGGAGGCGCGGCTGCTGGCCGGGGCGCGGGAGTCCGGGCTTCCCCTGGCGACGCTGCTGCTGCTGGCGGAACCCGATCCGGTGTGGGGACAGCGGTTGGCGGCCCTGGTGCGTCCGCAGCCCGGCGGCGACGCCGAAGCGCTGATCGCTGCCCTGAGCCGCCAGGTGGGGACCTGGCCGCCGGCGGAGCGTCCGCGGCGCTGGCTGGCCTGCCCGACCCTGGCGGCCACGGAAGCGGGCAAGTGGAGGCGCGGGCAGTGGCAGGAGTGGCTGCAGGGTCAGCAGGACACGCTCGCGCCAGGCGGCTGATGCCGGCCTCCCGGGCGATTCAGAGCGGTCGGATCCCGCCCGCCAGGCCGGAGGCCTCCAGCCAGCGCTGGATCGCTGGAGGCAGGGTGCAGCGCTGGCGCGTGTTGCTGCGGATCGCCAGGTGGCGGGTGAGCCCGCGGGCCGCCTCCCGCTCGCCGCTGCGGAAGCGGTAGCCCACCTCGAAGCCGCCTGGATCCAGTCGCTGCGGCTCCAGCTGGATGGCGAGGGGATCGCCGCAGAGCAGCGGGGACAGGAAGGTGGCGCTGCAGTGCACGATCGGCAGGGCCACCGCCGGCGGATCGGCGCCCGCGGGGAAGACCTCGCCCGCCGGGATCCCGAAGCGCTCCAGGCTCTCCTCGTAGGCCTCATGGCACCAGCGCAGCAGCTGGTGGAAGTGCATCACCCCGGCGGCGTCCGTGTCGCCGAAGCGCACGGTGCGGCACAGCAGCAGCCAGTCGGAGGGGTTCATCGCGGCGGGGACGGCGGGGACGGGGCGGCTGCGGGTGCCCATCCTGATCCGCCCGGCGGCCCCCCGGCCGGCGGCGATGAATCGCCGCGCCGGTCGGCGCCGCCGCCCAGCAGCCGGCCCCAGGCGCTCTGGGCCACGCTGCTGTTGAACTTCAATCGCGGGTCCGGCATCGCCAGGCGCTGGCTGTCGATGCTGCTGATCAGCCGGGCCACGGCCTCGGGGCTCGCCAGGGGCTCCGGCCCTGTGCCGGGGCTGAGACCCGGCTCCAGGCGCCGGTTGGCCAGGCTGCTGCTGAGGTGCTGCAGCAGTGCGTCGTGGCCGCGATAGATCTGCCAGGCCAGGGTGCTGTTGGTCTGCTGTTCGCCCAGCTGCAGCAGGTTGATCGCCAGGCCCAGGATGGCACCGGCGGTGAAGAACACGGTGCGTTGGCTGCGGCTCACGGTCTGTAGCCCCTGGGGCGCCAGCAGCACGAGGCAGACCACGATCACCGTCGCGCAGGCGGTGGCCAGGTTGAGCAGGGCGGCCTCCTCATTGGTGAAGAAGGTGCTGAGCCGGCAGAGGCTGTCGAGCTCGCGCACCAGCCCGTTGAGCTGTTCTGCCAGCCGCAGTCGCTGGCCCGGTGTGGCGACGCTCAGCCCCTGGATCAGCGTCATGCCGACCCTGTACTGGCGCAGCAGCCGGTTGCCCTCGGGGGCAGCGGCCGCAGCCGCCTGCGCCGGCCGCAGCTTCAGACAGATCTCGCCGCGGTTGGTCATCCGCCTGCTGATCTCCCAGGAGCCGCTGTAGATCAGCAGGCCGGTGAGTACTAACCCCGTCGCGAGCAGTGCCTGGCCGAAGGGGGTGAGGCGCCGCCGGCCCGTCGCCGGCCCGTCGCGGGGAGGAGCTGCGGCCGGCTCGGCGGGGTCTGCTTCGGTGAGGGCCGGGATCCGGCGGAGCAGGCGGCCTGCCATCAGCTGCGGACCGTGACCCGTCAAGGGGCGAGCAAGACCTTACCGGTGGCGCCCGGGGCCGGCAAGCGGCGGCGCTGGCGGGCTCCTAGCCCGGTGGCGGCTGCGGGAAGCCGAGCGGCCCGAGCCGCAGGGCCCAGTAACTCAGCAGCAGTACCGCCCCCATGCCGCCGAGCCTTGCGAGCGGCAGCGGCCCGGCGGTGCTGCGGGGCAGCAGGCGGCGCTGCCGGATCGCCACGGCTGACCAGAGCAGCAGCCCCGCGGCGACCGCGGGCCCGAAGGCGTGCAGGTGCAGGGAGAGCGGCAGATCGCCGATCAGGGCGGCGCTGGTGGCGCGGCTGAGGAAGCAGGTGGGGCAGGGGATGCCGCTGAGGGCGCGCAGGGGGCAGCTCCAGCCCGGAAGGCCAGGATGCAGCCCCTTGAGCCAGAGGCTGCCGGTGACTGCCGCCGGCAGCAGGAAGCCGAACCGCCGGAGGCGAAGCATGGTGGTGGGCTGCTGAGCGATCAGATCGGAGTGAGGGTAGGGCTGCTGGAGGGGAGGACAGCTACCAGAGCCGGTCGGGCAAGTTTGATGCTGGCCTTGATCATGATCACGATCGTGATGGCTGCCCACTGGTCTGGAATTACCAAGCGCTGGAGCTCGCTGAGCGTGGGACGGTTGCTGATGGGATCACGGCTGCCGCCGACATGCAGCGGCTCTGTGGCGATCGCTGTTTCGATCAGCCCCAGCCCGGCACAGGCAGGGTCATTGGGATCGGCAGCACCAGGCTTGTTGGCAAACGGCACGACATACGATGACGTGCCGTTGGTCCTGGCCTGGTGGATGACCTGTCCCTGGGCGAGGTTGTCGGCAGGGTCGTCGAGGTAAGAACGGTTGGCCAAGACAGGGAACATGCCCGGCCGACCATATGGGTTCTGCGTATTGACGGCTGGCTGAATGTAACTGAACACAAGCCGTTGATATGTTGTCGCGCTGGCGGCATTGCCGTCGCGGGGCGCACTCAGCGATCCACCGAGCCCATGATCACGTCGATCGAGCCGAGGATCGCCATGATGTCGGCCACTTTGGCCCCCTTGAGGATGTGGGGCAGGATCTGAAGGTTGTTGAGATCGGCGGCGCGGATCTTGAAGCGCCAGGGGGTGACGTCATCGTTGCCCTGGATGAAGACGCCGATCTCGCCCTTGCCCGACTCCAGCCGCGTGTACAGCTCCCCGCTGGGAATCTTGAAGGTGGGCGCAACCTTCTTGGCCACGTACTGGTAGTCGAAGCCGAAGAACTCGCTCTGCTTGCCTTCCTCCAGCCGACGGGCTTCCAGGTTTTCGAAAGGGCCGCCGGGGATCATGCGGCAGGCCTGGCGCAGGATGCTCAGCGACTCGCGCATCTCCTGAACACGCACGCGATAGCGGGCATAGCAGTCGCCCTCCTTCTCCCAGGCCACGTTCCAGTCGAAGTCGTCGTAGCACTCATAGTGGTCCACCTTGCGCAGGTCCCAGGGCACACCGGAAGCGCGCAGCATCGGCCCCGACAGGCTCCAGTTGATCGCCTGCTCGCGACTGATGGTGCCAAGGCCCTCGATCCGCTTGCGGAAGATCGGGTTGTTGGTGATCAGCTTCTCGTATTCGTCGATCTTCGGGCCGAACCAGTCGCAGAAATCGAGGCACTTGTCGATCCAGCCGTAGGGCAGATCTACCGCTACCCCGCCAATCCGGAAGTAGTTGTTGTTGATGAGCCGCTGACCGGTGGCCGCTTCCCACAGGTCGTAAATCATCTCCCTTTCACGGAAGATGTAGAAGAAGGGCGTTTGCGCGCCCACATCGGCCAGGAAGGGGCCGAGCCAGAGCAGGTGGTTGGCGATCCGGTTGAGCTCCAGCATCAGCACCCGGATGTAGCTGGCGCGCTTCGGCACCGGCACGTTGGCCAGTCGCTCGGGGGCGTTGACCACGATCGCCTCGTAGAACATGCCCGCCGCATAGTCCATGCGGCTCACATAGGGCACGAACATGATGTTCGTGCGGTTCTCGGCGATCTTCTCCATGCCGCGGTGGAGATAGCCGATCACCGGCTCGCAGTCCACCACGTCCTCGCCATCAAGGGTGACGACCAGCCGCAGCACCCCGTGCATCGACGGGTGATGAGGGCCGAAATTGACCACCATCGGCTCCGTGCGCGTCTCGAGCTGGGTCATGGGGGGAGCGCGGCAGGCGGGCCGGAGTAGGCCGGATTCTAGGGAGCCTCTCGGAGGGTGGGTCCCGGGCATGCAGCGGCTGCCGATGCGCGCAGCCCCGCCCAGACGGCCGATCCGTACACTCTGGCTTGACCTCGTCTTGACCAGTGCGCGCGCGCGTCCAGCCTCGCTTCAAGCCGACGGACCGACTGAACCTCGTGCGTTCTTCAGCCCGCCTTGCATTCCTCTCCTGACTCGGCGGTTCGTCCCAAGGTGGCCCTCGTCACGGGAGCCTCGCGCGGCATCGGTCTGGCCACGGCACGGCTTCTTGCCGGCCGGGGTTATCGGGTCGTGATCAGCGCCCGCGGTGAAGAGGGCCTGGCCGAGGCGGCCGACCAGTTGCGCCCCTTCGCCCCCGGGCTCTGCCACTGTGCCGCCGATGCCACGGACCCTGCGGCGGTGGCGCGGTTGATGGGCCTGATTCAGCAGCGATGCGGCCGGCTGGATGTGCTGATCAACAATGCCGGCGGCAGTCATCACGGTCGCCCGCTCGACGCCATGAGCCCTGAAGACTGGGAACTCACCCTGCGACAGAACCTGACGGCGGCATCTTTGGCTTGCAGGGCAGCGCTCCCCTTCCTGAAGGTGCAGGGAGGGGCGATCGTCAACGTCGCCTCGCTGGCGGGCCGTCAGCGCTCTCTGGTCGCCGCCTGCGATTACGCGGCGGCCAAGGCAGGCCTGATCGGATTCACCAGACAGCTGGCACTGGAGCTTGCTCCCTGGCAGATCCGCGTCAATGCCATTGCTCCCGGTCTCACCGGCACGGAACGGGTGGACGGGCGATGGCAGGACCTGCCGGAGGACGAGCGTCGTTCCAGGCTTGCCGCGATCCCCATGGGCAGAGCGGGGCGCCCGAGCGAAATCGCCGAAGCCATCTCCTTTCTGGCCTCCGATGCCGCCAGCTACATCACTGGCGCCACGCTCGATGTGAACGGCGGCGCGTTCATGGGATGACCCAAACCGTTGCCGATGCTCTGGCCGGTGCTCTTGTCGCAGCCGGTTTCCGCCGATGCTTCGGCTACCTCGGCTACATGGTCGACCAGCTCTCCCAGGCGCTGCCAAGGGCCGGCTGTGAGGTGGTGATCGCCGCTTCCGAAACCGGTGCCGGTTACATGGCCCAGGGACTGGCGCTGGTGTCGGCGCGGCCTGCCCTCACCTTCTGCTCTGGCGGCCCTGGCCTGGCCATGCTGCTGCCCGCGTTGCAGGTGGCCCGTCTCGATGGGATTCCCCTGCTCGCGGTCGTCGGCCAGACCGGAAACAACGGCTTGCCCACGTTTCAGAACACAGGCCCCGCCGGCAGCCGTGACCGGGAGCTGCTGGCGGCCCTGCGCATCACCACGCTCCACCTTCAGACCCCGGCGGATCTGCCTGCGATTCTCCAGGCGGCCTGGGATCGGCTGAAGGAGGGGGCGCCGGTTGTTCTGAGCGCACCCTGTGACGTGCTGGCCACTCCCTGGTTCGGCCCGAAGGACGCTGCCCAGGGGGCCCCTCCCTGGTCGCTGCGCGACCCGATGGCCGCTGGCCGCAGCTCCCAGGCCCTGCCCTGCGACGAGGCCATTCCCGGGACCTCCCGAACCGGCGGCTATCGAGCGGTCGTGGCTGAACTGCTCGACCATCTGCCCGCTCACACCCTCTGGTTCGGCGATGCCGGTCAGACCCGCCATGCCATGGGGATCGAACTGGGGCGGCGGGGGGTCCCGTTCTTCGAATCCGCCAGCAGTGGACCGATGGGCTGGGCGCTCGCTGCAGCGATCGGTGCCGCCAGCCACGATGCTGCCAGCCCCATCTGCTGCTTCACCGGCGACGGCAGCGCCCTGATGCTGGCCAATGAATGGACCACCGCCGTCAAGCTGCACCTGCCGATCACCTATGTGCTGGCCGACAACGGAGCGCTTGGACAGCCCTTCGGACGCCTGAGGGCATCCGGCGCGGAGAACCTCGCCCGCCTGCCGGTCGTCGACTGGACCGCTCTGGCGGCCGCCCTGGGGATGCCCGCCCGGCGCATCGACGAAAACCTCACGCTCGGCGACGGCCTGGCTGCGTTACCGCCCTCTGGCCCGCGCCTGCTCGTGGTGCCCCTCCCCGAACGTGATCCCGCGGTGAAGCCGCCCTACTCCCTGACCCTTGGAAGCCCGATCGCCCATGGCCGCTGATGGGGTGTTGGCGGCGGTCCTGAACGGCTGGGCTGAACGCGACCCTGCCGCGCCGGCCATCGCTGATCGTCAGGGGGTCTGGCTGTGCCGCGGAGATCTGTCCGCTCGGCTGGCGGAGGGGCGGCAGAGGCTGAGGCAGCTTGGGCTTCAGCCCTCGGACCGCGTGGCGGTGCTGATGCCCCAGGGATTCGAGGGGGCCATCGTGGCGCTCCAGGTCGCATCCGCCTGCACGCTGGCGCCGTTGCGACCCGGTTTGCCGCCGCAGCAATGGCCGACGCTGCTGCGGCGGCTTGCGCCAGCCGCCCTCGTGCTGGCCCCTGAGATCGCCCCCGAACTGGCGGCGTTGGCTCCCGGGCTTGATCTTCCCCTGATCGATCCGGGCCTGCTGCTGAGCGCCGGAGAGGTTCGCCAGCCCAGGGCCCCCGGGCCCGATGCCGACGCGGCCCAGGCGGTGGTGATCGCCACCTCCGGAACCACCGGTCTCCCCAAGTGGGTGACGCTCCTCCAGGCCGCCCTGCTGCAGGGCTGCCGGTCGACGGCGCGTTCCCTGGAGCTGACCGCAGCGGACAGGGCCCTGCTGGCCTTGCCCCTGCATCACGTGCATGGGCTCGTCTCCGGTCTGCTGATGCCCCTGATCAGCGGCGGCAGCGTGGTGGTGACGGAACGCTTTGAGGCCGCCGATGTGCTGCACAGCATCCGGGAGCAGCTGATCAGCTGGATCAGCCTGCCGCCGGCCATGCACCGAGCCCTTCTGGATCAGCAGCGCCTCACCCCCCTGGAGCCCGGATATCGCCTGCGCTTCCTGCGTTCGGGGGCGATCTCCCTGCCGCCGCACCTGATCGGCAGCCTGCAGCAGGCCTTCGAAGTGCCGGTGATCGAGGCCTACGGCATGAGCGAATGCCCCCACATCTGCGGGAATCCCGTCCAGGCACCCCGTGCCGGTTCGGTGGGCAGGCCCGTGGTGGAGCATCTGGCGATCCTTGGGCCGGATGGCCTTGAGCTCCCCGCCGGTGCCTGGGGCGAGGTGGCGGTGCGAGGCGCCCCCCTGATGCTGGGGTATCAGCACGACGGCGAGGTGCAGGCTCCAGCTGCACCGGAGGGTTGGTTCCGCACCGGCGACCAGGGTCGTCTGGATGGCGATGCCTATGTCTATCTTCGCGGTCGGCTGAGCGAAACGATCAATCGGGGTGGCCAGAAGGTATGGCCGGCTGTAGTGGATGGGGCGCTGCTCAGCCATCCCGATGTTCAGGAGGCGGTGGCGTTCGCCCTGCCCCATCCCACCCTGGGCGCCGATCTGATGGCAGCCGTGGTGCTGCGCCCATCAGCGGAGAGCCGTGAGCAGGACCTTCGCCGTCATGCCCTCTCCGTTCTGGCAGCCCATGAGGTCCCCTCCCGCATCCTGGTGCTGGAGGATCTCCCCCGCGGTGCCTCCGGCAAGGTGCAGCGGTTGGCGATGGCCACGCTCCTTCAGGGAAGCCTGCATCCCCCCGACGAACCCGTCAGCGGCGACATGGAAATGGTGGTCGCCGCCGCGTTCGCCGCTGTCCTGGGGCAGGACCCGCCCGGGCGCCATGCCAACTTCTTCCAGCTCGGGGGTGACTCCCTGTCCGGGACGCGCGTGATCCTCCGACTGGCGGAGGAGATCGACCTTGAGCTGGAGCCCACGCTGCTGTTCCTGGAACCGACGATCCGCGGGCTGGCGGAGCAGCTGAAGCGGCGGCTGAAGCAAGCGCCGACGATCCGGCCGCAGCGCGAAGCGCTGCCCACGGCTGCCGTTCAGCCTCTGCCCGGCCCCTGGCCCTCCGGCGGTGCGGCCTTCCTTGCCTCCCATGCCCAGAGCCGCCTCTGGTTCCTGCACCAACTGGAGCCAGGCCTCACGGCCTATCACCTGCCGATTCTGTGGCGGCTGCAGGGGGCGTTGGATCTGGCCGCCCTCGGGCAGGCCCTGGCGGCTCTGATCGAGCGCCATCCCACCCTGAGGACGTCGTTCCAGCTACGGGGGCAGGATGTGGTGCAGATCCTGCATCCCCCCGAACCCTTCCCCATCCGCATCGAGCGACTGGAGGGTCGGGATCCTGATCGGGTGATGGCTGCCTGGTTGGAGCAGGAGCAGCACACGCCCTTTGATCTTTGTTCCGGCCGCTTACTGCGTGCTCGCCTGCTGAGCATCGCCGACGATCAGCATCGCTTACTGCTCAATCTCCACCACATCGCCGCCGATGGCTGGTCCCTGTCGATCCTCAGCCGCGATCTTGTTGCGTTCTACAACGCCGCCCATGCCGGTGGCCCGGCCGCGCTCAAGCCACTGAAGATTCAGTATCAAGACCATGCCGCCTGGCAGCGCCAGCGGCTGAGCGGTGGGAAGCTTTCGGAGCTGAACAGCTATTGGAGAGGCCAGCTTTCAGGTGTTCAGCCTCTCGATCTCCCCACCGATCATCCCCGGCCTGTCCGTCCGTCCTATCGGGGCGGCGGCGTGTGCTTCGAGATCGAGCCGGCGCTGCTCCAGGCCTTCGAGACGCTCTGCCGCGCTGAGGGTGCCACCCTGCAGATGGGCCTGCTGGCCGCGGTGGCCGTGCTGTTGCAGCGCTACAGCCGCCAGGAGGATTTCGCCATCGGTGTGCCGATCTGGGGGCGCAACCATCCCGATCTTGAACAGCTGATCGGCTTGTTCGTCAATACCCTGCCCATTCGCACGCGCATCACGCCGGGTCTCTCCTTCAGGGGGCTGCTTGCACAGATCAGAGACACTTCCATTGCCGCCTACGCCCACCAGGAGTTGCCGTTTGAGCAGATGGTGGAGGTGCTCAAGCTTGAGCGCGACAGCAGCCGCAACCCTCTGTTCCAGGTGGTGCTGCAGCTGAGCGAGCTGCCGCCTGCTTCGCTGAGCCAACTGGACGGTCTCCAGGCAGAGCGGCTGTCCCACGGGACAGACACCGCCCGATTCGATCTGGAGTTCCTGCTCCGCCGAAATGAGGGTGGCGGCATCCACGCCACCCTCACCTACGCCAGGGATCTGTTCGAGTCCGATCGCATCGAGCGGTTCACTGGCCATCTGATCACCTTGCTGGCATCGGCGACGGCAGCCCCTGAAGCGCCTGCCGTCGCCCTCACCCTTCTCCCTCAGGCTGAGCGGCAGCAGATCGAACGCTGGCAGCAGGGGCCTGTGATCGATGGGCCGGAGCTCTGCGTGCACGAGTTGTTCGAGCGGCAGGTGGAGCTCAGCCCCCACGCCACCGCCCTGGTCTTCCAGGACGAGCCGATCGCCTACGCAGAGATCAACGCCCGTGCCAACCGCCTGGCCCATCACCTGATCGATCTCGGGGTTGGCCCCGAGGTGATCGTGGCGGTGTGCCTGGAGCGCTCGATCGCGCTGGTGGTGGCGCTGCTCGCCATCCTCAAAGCTGGTGGGGCGTATCTCCCGCTCGATCCGGGGTGGCCGCTGGAGCGGCGCCAGCTGCTGCTCAGGGAAGCGGGGTGTGGCGTGCTGATCGATGGGGAGGAGCCCATCCTCCTCAGAGTCCCGCCGGCTCCGTCGACTCAGGCGCAGGCCTCCGCCGCCTCCCTGGCCTATGTCGCCTACACCTCCGGATCCACCGGCACCCCCAAGGGAGTGGCCATCACCCATGCCTCGATCCTGAGGCTGGTGGATGCCGGCAACGGCTTCTGTGTTTCCCCTGGTGATCGGGTGTTGCAGCTGGCGCCACTGGCCTTTGATGCCGCCACCTTCGAGATCTGGGGCCCCCTGCTCAACGGCGGCACCCTGGTGATCGCCCCTCCTGGACAGCTTTCCTTGCAGGAGCTGGCCGCGATCCTGCAGGAGCAGAGGATCACCACCCTCTGGCTCACCGCGGGGCTGTTCCACGCCATGGTGGAGAGCGAACTGCAGGCCCTGGCCGGCGTGAAGCAGGTGCTGGCGGGGGGCGACGTGCTCGCCCCGGAGTCTGTGACGCCACTGCTCAAGGCCTTCCCAACCGGCCATGGGCTGATCAATGGCTACGGCCCCACCGAAAACACCACCTTCACCTGCTGCCACCGCCTGGGGGCGGGTGCAACCCTTTCCTCGGCGACTGTGCCGATCGGCAGGCCCATTGCCGCCACTGTCGTGCGGGTGCTCGACGCTACGGGTCAGCTCTGCCCGATCGGCATTCCCGGTGAACTGCACATCGGAGGGTCCGGCCTGGCCCGCGGTTATCTCAGCAATCCCGAGCTCACGGCCGAGGCGTTCATCCCGGATCCTTGGGCCACCGATCCCTGCGCCCGCCTCTACCGATCGGGCGATCTCGTCTCCTGGAACCCCGACGGCACCCTGACGTTCCACGGCCGCCTCGATCAGCAGATCAAGCTGCGCGGCTTCCGGATCGAACCGGCTGAAATCGAGGCGAACCTGCTGGCCCATCCCGCTGTGGCCCAGGCGGCGGTGGTGCTCCGCCGCGAGGATGCCGCCAGCCCACGCCTGGTGGCCTACTGGGTGGCCAGCACGGGCACAGCAGCGCTCACGGCAGAGCGTCTGCGCAGTTTCCTCAGCGAGCGGCTGCCGGAGTTCATGGTGCCGGCCGCTTTCATGCAGCTGGCGGCGCTGCCGCTGACACGCAACGGCAAGCTCGATCGCCGAGCGCTGCCGGCACCGAGCTTCCCAGGGAATCACGAGCAACGCATTGCGCCCTCCACGCAGCTTGAGCGACGGCTTCATGCGCTCTGGGCCGAGGTGCTTGGCCACCGTGATTTCGGCGTCAGCGACAACTTCTTCCTCGTGGGCGGGCATTCGCTCAGCAGCGCCCGATTGTCGGCTCTGATCGAACGGCAACTCGGTCGCCGACTGCCCCTCTCGGTTCTGTTCCAACGGCCCACGCTGAGGGAACTCAGCGGTTGGCTGGAATCCGGCGACACTCCCGCCGCCGGCTCTCCCGCCGCCGATACTCCCGCCAGCGTGACCGGCTTCCGCTCGCTGGTCACCCTCCAGCACCATGGTGAGGCTCCGCCGCTGTTCGTGGTCCATGGCGGCCACGGCGATGTGTACATCCACCTCCAGTTGGCGCGCTGCCTGGCGCCCCATCGCCCTGTCTACGGACTGCAGGCGGTGGGATTCGATGGCAGCGCCCCGCGCCACCAGAGCGTTGCGGAGATGGCCGTGCACTACGCCGACGAGATCCTGCGCTTTCAGCCCCGTGGTCCTTATCACCTGCTGGGCTATTCCGGTGGCGGATGGTATGCCTGGGCTGTGGCCGCCGAGCTGCACAGGCGCGGCGCCACCATGGGTCTGATCGGCCTGGTGGACACGGGTGCCACCTCCGACCTCCATCGCCGGCTGCGCTTTCGGCAACTGGTCCGACGCCAGTGGCAGCTCCTTCCCTGTCGGGCCCGCTCCCTGGCTGCCACCCATTTCAGCCGCTGGCCCGCCGCCCTGGCCAGAAAGCGCCAGGCCTTGCACTTCGTCGCCTGGACCCTGCTGCGCCCGCAGGAAAGTTCCGCGCCCCAGGGGCTTAGTCCAATGGCCGCTCCCAGGCCCACCCAGCCCATGCGCGGGGATTACTTCCTCCAGCTCCATACCTATTTCCGCCCGCCAAGGCTTCCCCTTCGCGCCGATGTCTTCGCAGCACGCTCGCGGATGAAACAGTTCCAGAAGCTCTGGAATTTTTATGCGCAGGGCCAGGCTGTCCTCCACCCGAGCCTGGAGGGTCATGACGATTATTACAATGCCGACTGGACCGCCAGATTCGCTCCCTACCTGGAGAATGTTCTCGCTCGGATTGAAGCGGGCTCTCCTCGCGAGATGGGTCCCCCGCCATCGAGGTTCCTCTGATCTGGTCGGCCAGCCGCATGCTCCGCACACGAAGAGGGACCTGAAACGAGGCATGTCGTTCCATGGCTGCGTCGGTGTGTCCTGTGCGCAGATGCCCGTGCCAATTCGATGATCACCACGCCGCCGCTGGCCCTCATGAAGGGCCAGCGGCTTGCAACAGCCTCAAGCTTGCGGTGGTGGGCTTGGCTACGCCAGCCGCACGCGCTTCACATCGGTGAAGGCGAAGTCATCCCCCTTGAACAGCAGCGGCGCCTCCAGGGTTCGCGCCAGCCCGTAGCTGAAGCAATCCCCCAGGTTCAACGCTGCCCTGTGGCGCCCCTTGCTGTAGCGGCGCCAGCCTTCCAGCGCCCAGTGCACGTGGGCCAGCTCCAGTGGTAGGGGAGTGATGGTGGCCGCGGCCAGCAGGCGATCGAGTTCGGCCTGGCCGGGGGCCCCGATCTGGCGCTCCACCACCAGGCGGGTTTCCAGCAGGGTGGCGGTGGAGATCCACTTCACACCCTCCTGGCTCAACACGGCCACCAGGGCGAGGGCCTCTGGCTCCACCTTGAGAATGGCCAGCAGGGCTGAGGTGTCGATCACCATCAGATCGGCAATCCGGTTTCGTCATAGAGATCGGCCTGGAGTTCGCTGCTGCTCTGCCCATCGGGCCAGGGCAGCTGGCGGCAACGGCTGAGCAATTGCTGCAGGGCATCCATCCGGGCAGCCTCTTCCTGATCCACTGTTCCGGGGCATCGCTCCAGCTCCGCCTGGAGGGCCTGACGCACCGCATCGGTGACGCTGGTGCCCCGACGGGCCGCCAGCTCCCGAGCCATGGCATGGACCTTCGGGTCCTTGATGTTCATCCCCATGGGTGGTGCAAAGGTAGAACTCTCGAGCGATTCTACCCAGTCTCCTGCTCCTTGTTCCTGGCCCCGCTCGCCTAAGACAGAGGGCATGACCACCACCTTCACCCACCAGAGCGTGTTGGCAGCGAGGGTGGTGGAGGCCTTCGCCGCCCTGCCGCCGCCGCTGGATGGAGCCCCGCCCCGGCTGATCGATTGCACCCTGGGCGGCGGCGGCCACAGCTCCCTGCTGCTCGTGGCCCACCCCACCCTGGAGGTGATTGGCCTGGATCAGGATCCCCAGGCCAGGGCCGCTGCCGCCGAGCGACTGCTGCCCTGGGGAGAGCGGGTGCGAATCGAGGCCACCAACTTCGCCGCCTTCCGGCCGGAGCAGCTGGTGCAGGGGGTGCTGGCCGACCTGGGCGTGAGCAGCCCCCAGCTCGATGGGGCGGAGCGGGGCTTCAGCTTCCGCATCGATGGCCCACTCGACATGCGCATGAACCCCGAAGCCGGCGAAACGGCAGGTGAACTGATTGACCGCCTGGAGGAGACGGCGCTGGCCGATCTGATCTACGCCTATGGCGAGGAGCGCCTCTCCCGCCGCATCGCCCGCCGCCTCAGGGAGCAGGGCCCCTGGGGGGATCCGGCTCGCCCCCGCGGCACCGCCGATCTCGCCTACACCGTGGCCGGCTGCTACCCGCCACGGGCCCGCCATGGCCGCATCCATCCGGCCACCCGCACCTTCCAGGCCCTGCGGATCGCGGTCAACGACGAACTCGGGGCCCTCGAACGCCTGCTGGAGCGAGCCCCCGACTGGCTGGCGCCCGGCGGCATCCTGGCGATCATCAGCTTCCACTCGCTCGAAGACCGCCGGGTGAAGACGGCCTTCCTCGCTGATCCCCGTCTGGAGCGCCTCACGCGCAGGCCCCTCGTGGCTGACGAGGCCGAGGTGGCGGCCAACCCCCGCAGCCGTTCCGCCAAGCTGCGGGTGGCCCGCCGTCTGCCATGACCCTCGCCCTTCCGCCTCTGCCGGAGATCGGTCGCACCGACATCCTCTGGTGGTCGTCCCTGGCCGTGCAGCTGCTCGCCGTACCCGGCACGCTCCTGCCGGTGCTGCCGGGGCTCGCCCTGCTGCCCCTCGGCGCCCTGCTCTGGGTGTGGGCGGTGGGCTGGAGCGCCGGCTGGCCGGTGCTGGCCCTGGCAGGCGCCATCCTGCTGCTGGGCTGGGGGGCCGATGCCCTTGGCCTGGTGTTGGGGGCAGCCCGGATGCAGGCCACCCGCTGGGCTTACATCGGCTCCGGGATCGGCCTGCTGGTGGGGTTGCTGGGCCTGCTGCCGGCTCTGCCAGTGGGGGGGCCGCTGGTGGGAGCCCTGCTCGGCCCCCTGCTCGGGGCCTCGATCGGCGAACTGTTCTCAGCACCCACATCTCTCGGCCCGTTCGGCCTTCTCCGCCTGCGGCGCTCCCTGCTGGTGGGCCTGGCGGTCGTGACCGGGATGCTGGTGAGCCGGGTCGCCCAGTTCCTGCTGTCGCTGGTGGGGATCCTCGGCTTCCTGATCCTCAGCACCCGTTCCTGAGGGCCTGTCTCAACCGGTCTGGCGTGTGAAGCCGAGCCGGTCGCCGCCGCCGGCCAGCTGGCGCCAGGCTGCAGTGGAGATGCAGCTGACCACCGGCAGAGCCACGAAGACCCCCACCAGGCAGGCCAGAACCCCGATCAGGATCAGCAGCGCCTGGAGCAGGTGCAGCAGCAGCACCTGCGCCCACTGGGGGTCCACCACCTCACGGCCTCGCAGCAGGGTGCGCCAGGGCCCCGGGCCCTCGAGCAGAGCGATCTGGCCCAGGAAGCTCTGATTCACCGCCAGATACAGACCAACCCCCAGGCCGATGGCCAGAGCCGCCGCTCCCAGGGGTGTGACGGGCAGGGTGGCGGGCAGCCGGCTGGCGGCGGCCTCCTCAAGGGCGGTCACGATCGGCTGCAGGACCGGACCGAAGGGCAGGAGCAGCAGGGCCAGCAGCAGCGCCAGCAGCAGCGTGGCCAGCAGGAGGCGCCACAGGGCGGCACCGTCCCAGTGCAGCAGGTTGCCCAGCCGGGGCCGGCCCCCCTCCAGGGCGATCCAGGCACCCCGCACCAGTCCGGCGATGCCCCAGAGGTTCACCAGGGTGGCCAGCAGGGACAGCAGCAGCGAGAGCAGCAGGGCTGACGGTGCGGCCCCCTGACTGCGGGCGACGCTCACGTTGTCCTGGAGCACGTTGATGGGCAGCTGCAGCAGGGCCACCAGCAGGCTGAAGGCCACGAAGGACACCGGTGCCTGCCGGAAGGCCATCCACCCCTCCCGCATCGCCTGACCGACGCGCAGCTCACCCATGCCTGAGGCCCCCGCCTGGCCGCAAGTTAGGCAGCGCGGCGCATCTCGGCCACCGCTTCCGCCACCGCCGCCACGGCCGTGGCGATGTCCTCCCCGGTGGTGTCCCGACCGAGGCCGAAGCGGATGGAGGCGGCCGCCTCCGCCCGGCTGCGGCCCAGGGCCGCCAGCACATGGGAGGGACTGCCCTGGCTGCAGGCCGAGCCGCTGCTCACGGCCAGCCTGCGCCGCAGGAGCCGGTGCAGGTCGGCGCCATCCACCCCGCTCACCGTGACGTTGAGGTTGTGAGGCAGGCAGCGCCCGGCATTGCCGTTGCGGCAGATCCCGCCCAGGCTCTCCAGTCCGTCCCAGAGTCGCTCCCGCAGACCGGCCAGGCGTTCGGCCCGCCCCTCCCTGTCGGCGAGGGCCGTCTGGACGGCCGCCCCCAGGCCCACGATCAGCGGCACCGCCAGCGTGCCGGCGCGCCGTCCGTCCTCCTGGCCGCCGCCGTGCATCTGGGGCGCGACGCGCACACCTTCCCCCACCACCAGGGCGCCGATGCCCTTGGGGCCGTAAAGCTTGTGGCCGCTGAGGCTGAGCAGGTCGATCCCCAGGCCGGTGGGCTCGAGGGGGACGTGGCCCACCGCCTGGGCGGCGTCGCAGTGGAAGTGGATGCCCCGGGCCCGGCAGAGCGCACCGATCGTCTCCAGCGGCTGCAGCACGCCGATCTCGTTGTTGGCCGCCATCACCGACACCAGCAGGGTGTCCGGTCCGAGGGCGTCGTCCAGCCGGCCAGGGTCCAACAGTCCATCGGCTTGCACCGGCAGCACCGTGAGCGGAAAGCCGTGGCGCGCCAGCCAGGCCAGGGGATCGAGCACGGCACGGTGCTCGGTGGCCAGGGTCACCAGGCCCCGCCGCGGATCCCCCCGTTCGAGGGCTGCCTCGGCCAGGCCCTTGAGGGCCAGGTTGTTGGCCTCCGTGGCGCCGCTGGTGAACACCACCGCTGCCGGGGGCATCGCCAGGGCGGCCGCCAGCCGCCCCCGGGCCTGTTCCACCGCCGCGGCGGCCTCGAGTCCGGCACGGTGCTGACGGCTGGAGGGGTTGGCGAAGTGCTCCCGCCACCAGGGCGCCATCGCTGCCAGAACCGCGGCGTCACAGGGGGTGGTGGCGTGGTGATCGAGGTAGGTCAGCATGGCCCCATGCTGAATCCTTCCCAGGGCGCCGTCGCTGCCCCCAGGCTGCTGCCGCTGCTGTTGGCCCTGGCGGTCTCGCTGCCGACGCAGGTCCGCGCCCAGGCCCAGCCCTCCGCCGCGGAGGACGCCCGCAAGCCGCGGCCGCCAGGCCTGGTGATCCTGCAGGAGAAAGTGAGCATGGCGGGCACCCAGGTGATCGGGGTGTTCGGGGCCATGGCCGATCCTTCCATTCCTGGGCTCTGGAGCGTGCGGGTGTGGGATGAGCGCCGGGATCAGGTGTTCGTGGCCACCGACAAGCTGCGCTGCTCGCCGGATGCCCCGATGCGCATCACCGGCCAGGGGGGGCAGGTGCTGATGCGCGAACTGAATCCGGGCGGTCCGATCACCCCGGCCAACCGCCTCGATCATCTGATCTGGTGGGCCGTGTGCCATCCCGAGCAGGCCGGGAAGGACCCTGCAGGCCTCTCGGCCCTGGCCCGCAGCCTCGGCTATCCCGGCACCCTGCCGGAGCGCGAGCAGATCCTGCCAGGGCGCTGATCCATGGATGCGCGGCCCCCGGGCTGGCCGACGGGCGGATCGAGGATAGATTTCGCCCATGGCATCCGATCCCGGGTCCGGCCCAGCCGGTTCCACCGCCGCCGATGCGGCCCCCTCCGATGCGGCCCCTGAGGCTGCCGAAGCTCCCAAGCCACCCGTGCGCCTGCTGCTCGTCGATGACGAGCCGGGCCTGCGCACCGCCGTGAAGGCCTATCTCGAGGACGAGGGCTTCGTGGTCACCACCGCCAACGACGGCGAGGAGGGTTGGACCGTGGCCCAGGAGCTGATCCCCGATGTGGTGATCAGCGACGTGATGATGCCCCGCTGCGACGGCTACGGCCTGCTCAAACGGCTGCGGGCCGACGAGCGGCTCGGCGGCACCCCGGTGATCTTCCTCACGGCCAAGGGGATGACCGCGGATCGCATCGCCGGTTTCCAGGCCGGCGCCGACGACTACATCCCCAAGCCGTTCGATCCCGACGAACTGGTGGCCCGCGTCCACAACGTGGTGCGACGCCAGGAGCGGCTGCTGGCGGAGGCGGCCCGCTTCGCCGACGCCGACATCGGGGCGATGGCGAAGCAGATCACCGAGATCCGCTCGATGCTCGGCACCGGCGGCGCGAAGAAAGCGGCGCCCGATGTGAAACTCGACTTCACCCCCCGCGAGGCCTCGGTGCTGCAGCTGGTGGCCGAGGGGATGATGAACAAGGAGATCGCCCGCCGGCTGGAAACCTCGATCCGCAACGTCGAGAAGTACGTGAGCCGCCTGTTCATCAAAACGGGCACCTCCAGTCGCACCGAACTGGTGCGCTACGCCCTCGAGCACGGCCTGGTGGAATGACGACTCCCTCCCGCGCCACCGCCGCAGCAGTTCTGGCCGCGGCTTCCCTGCTGTTTGTCGCTCCCCCCGAGGCCGGGGCCCAGCAGAACTGCCGCTTCCTGCTGCCCCTCGGCGGCGGCGGCGAGCCGGTGGTGAGCAAGCGCATCGGGCCCGACCGCCTGCTGGGCCGCACCAACTGGAACACCGATTTCATCGTCGACCAGCCCTTCAGCAGCTACCGCTTCTTCTTCACCTCCGCCTCCAGCGAGCGGGCCACGTTCCCGGTGTCCGGCTTCATGCGTTTCACCGATGGCACCAGCCTGCAGGTCATCAATGAAGCCCCCACCTTTGAACCTGGCACGGGTCGCATGTTCGGGCCCTTCCCGGCCGTGCCCGGCAAGCGCACCAAGCTCATGAACTTCCGGGTGGGCTCCAGCACCCAGCCCGCCGCCCTCGGCTTCAGCTACCGGATCTCCGTTCAGGGGTGCAACTGAGTCCGCACCGGCTGCGCTCCTGATGGTCGGGGACTGGCTGCCGCCCGCCCTCAACGGCGGCTGGATCTATCGCGACCGGATCCCCACCTCCTGGGATGGCGTGCGCGTCACGGCCTACTACGCCAGCTGCTACAGCCATTCGCCTCCCGGGGCCTGGGCACGGCGCCTGATCGCCGGCGAGATCGAGCGCAACGGCCGGCCGCTGCGGCGAGATGTGGCACTGGCGCCGGGCGATCGCCTGGCCTGGCATCGGCCCCCCTGGCGGGAGGAGGCCGCTCCGTCCCTGCCCCAACCTCTGCTCGACGACGGCGACCTGCTGGTGCTCGACAAGCCCTCCGGCCTGCCCGTCCTGCCGGCGGGAGGCTGGCTGGAGCACACCGCGCTGCGCCAGCTCGAACAGCGGCATACAGACGATCCCGCAGGCCTGCCGCGGCCGGTGCACCGCCTCGGCCGCTTCACCTCCGGTCTACTGGTCTGCGCCCGCAGGCCGGCGTCGCGGGCCTGGCTCAGCGCTCTGCTGCGCGAGAGCACGGGGGGCCGCGGCGACGGCGGCATCCCGGATGGGGGGAGCTGCCGCAAGCTATATCGCGCCCTCACGACCCCGCTCCCCTCCCACCGGCCCTTCGCGCTCGGAGAAGCGGTGCCGATCTGCGTGCCGATCGGCCGGCAGGCCCATCCCCTGCTCGGCAGCCTGTGGTGTGCGGCCGCTCCGGAGGATCCGCAGGCCATGCCGGCGCACAGCACCCTCACCCTGCTGGAGTGCCGGCCGGAGGGCGCCCTGGTGGAGGTGGCCATTGCCAGCGGCCGTCCCCACCAGATCCGCATCCACACCGCCGTCCTCGGGGCCCCGCTCCTGGGCGATCCCCTTTATCTCCCCGGGGGCCTGGCCCGGGGAGAGGCGCTGCCCGGGGAGGGCGGCTATCTCCTCCATGCCCACCGGCTCCGCCTGCCGCTGCCCCATGGGCGGGAGCTGGAGCTGGAGGCGCCCCTGCCGCTGCGGTTGCGGCGGCAGGGGGAGGGCTGAGGCGCCACTCAGGCCCTGCCGAGGATGTGGGCCGCGAGGATGTCGCGGTTCACGGCCAGGTTGGCGGGCACGAAGTAGGAGCCGTGGGCGCAGCCCAGGTCGTAGCCCCAGAGCCGCCGCGGGCAGCCCACCGGCACCAGTTCCGTGCAGTCCTTCTGCACGGGGAAGCGGCTGCGCAGGGGGCCGCCCACCAGGTCGCCGCGGGCATCGAGGTTGACCCAGTTCCGCACCAGGGCCGGGTAGGCAGCCCGCCGTCCCCCGTCGGGCCGGTTCTCGGGCCTCAGGCTGTCCTGCACCGGGCCGATCGATAGGGCGCTGCCGATCGTGAACCAGTTCGCCACCTGCCCGGCCAGCCCCCCGTTCTCCAGTTCGCGCAGCCCCTCATAGGCCACCACCGTTCCCCAGCTGTGGGACATCACGTCCACCGTGGTGCCGCTGGCGAGCAGGGGGCGCACCACGTCGGTGAAGCGCTGGAGGATCTGGCGCCGCTTCTCCGGTACCGCCATGTAGAGGAGGAAATCATCGATCGCCAGGCCACCGCCCCTGGCGCCGGGGGGCGGGTCGGCCCCCGGACCGGCCTCCTGGGCCCGCCGGTCCTCGATCACCGCTTCGATCTCCCGGCGCAGCCGCTCCACCTCCTCGGCCACCGCGGCATCCCGGCTGCCTTCGAGACCCCGGTTCACCAGGTCGCTCCAGGTCACCTCCCACCGGTCCACACCGAGCGTGCCCCGGCCATAGGTGGTCCCCACGTGGGGAGCCAGCGACGTCCACCAGCCCTGGGACCAGCCGGGCCGGTGGGTGCTGATGCCGTGCACGCACACCAGCACCCGCTCGCCGGAGCGGGCCCCGGCCTCCTTCGCGGTGCCGGCCGCTGCGGCGGCCGCCTCCCCCGTCTCCAGGGCCAGCACGGTGTCCAGCAGGTGGCGGTAGGCCTGGATCAGTTCGTGCTGGATCAGGCGGCGCCCGTCGCCGTCGTCTGCCGTCTGTGCAGCGGCGGCCGGCAGGCTCGGCGCGACGAGGAGATCGGCATCCTCAGGGGGCGTATCCTGCCGCCCACCCCGGCCCGCCCCGAAGATCGGCCCCCGCAGCGCGCCTCCCTCGTGCACGGGCACCTGCTCATAGCTTCCACGCAGCCTGGCGGCCACGGCCTCGATCAGCGGCCGGCTGTCCAGGTCGCGCTGCTGCCGCAGCACCGCACAGAGGGCGGCGGTGAAGGCACCCTGGAACCGGCCGTCCACATAGGCATCGGCAGCCGTCTGATCCTCACGGCAGGCCATCAGGTTGAGGTTGCGGGCCTCCCGCAGCCGGCTGGGACGCAACGTCGGGGCTGGCCCGGCCCCCCGCAATCCACCACCGGGCAGATCGGGGGGAGCCAGGTAGCGGGCGTTGGTCACCTGCTCTTCGGTCACCGTTTCACCGGAGGGCACGGAACGGGAGCGGGGACCGTCGACGAGCACCTGCCGCGTCCGGCCCTCGGCGTCGAGCACCGTCATCGCCCGACTGCTGCCGCCGGAATGGCAGGTGTCCTTGATCACGATCAGGCGGGCCGCTTCATTCACCCTCTGCACCCAGGCGAACCACTCGTCGTCGCTGAGATACGTGCCCGGATTGCCGAAGTCCATGTCGGCCAGGCAGGTGATCTCGTCGCGCCCGTCGCCGGTCTCGTCGCCGCTGAGGTCGGGCACGTTCGAGCCGTGGCCGGAGATGTGGAACACCAGGGTGTCACCGGCGCCGGCTCCGGCGGTGAGCCACTGCCATTCCCGCTGCAGGTTGGTCTTCACCACCTCGGCGTCCCGCAGCAGGTGGATGTCATCCGGACGGAAGCCGTAGGTCTCGAGCAGCAGACGCCGCAGGTTCTCGGCGTCATTGATGCAGCCCTTCAGCGGGGCGGTCGCATAGGCGTTGATGCCACAGAGAACGGCTTTGCGTGCCATGGGTGAAGCAGGGGTTGATCTTCTCCCTGTAGCCATGGGGTGGAGGTGCGTCCATGGCTGGAGCACGGACGCTTCGAACCGCTGCAGTTCGCTGCCTTCGAGCGCGTCAGCCGCGCTCGAAGGCGATCAGGCGTGAGAAGTAGAAGGGGGCCTGGTTGAGGCTGCGCCGCACCGGGCGGAACCCGCAGGAGGCGGCCGTCGCCACGATCCCCTCCTCGCGCAGGGTATAGGCGCGGGTGGTGCGGCTGGGGCCGGGGAACAGCTGGCCGATGCTCTTGAGGATTGCCAACAGCGGCGTGTAGGGCGCGAAGCTCACGATCAGGTGGTGCTCGGCCAGGCCGGCCAGGTGCCGCACCATCTCCTCGGCGGCCGGCTGCGGGTAGTGGATGAAGACATCCAGGCAGATCACGGTGTCGAAGCGGCCCTGCAGGCTCTCGAGATCGGAGGCGCCGAAGCGCAGCCGCTCCGCCGGGATGCCCGCCTCCCGGGCCCGCCGTTCGGCCTCGCTCACCATCGCTTCGGAAAGATCGCTGGCCTCCACGGAGCCGGCGCCCATGGCCGCCAGTGGAATCGCCAGGCTGCCCACGCCGCAGCCCGCATCGCAGAAGCTGCGGCCGGCCAGGTCGCCCTGCTCCTCCACCCAGTGCAGCACCTCGTCCACCGTCTTCTGGTGGCCGAGGCGAATGTTGCGCTGAACGTTGTTGACCTCGTCGCTGTCGCTGTAGATGCGCTTCCAGCGCTCGAAGCCGGTGCTTTCGAAGTAGCCCTTCACCTCGGCCTTCTCGGTCGCCTTCGGGCAGTCGGCCGGCGCGATGGACGGCTCCAGGTCGGCGGGCATCGGGGCGGAACAGGTGGGGCGGATCCTAGGGGCGAGGCAGGGGCTCAGGCCGCCCGCTGCCAGCGCAGGCCGTCGGGTCCCTCCTGCCAACGCAGAAGCTCGCCCAGGGGGCGCCCCATCAGCAGGTCCGGCAGCGAGCGCCGCTCCCCCAGCACCCGCCGTGGCAGCACGGTGGCGGCGGCGATTGCACGGCCCGGCCTGCCGCTCCAGCGCGCCAGCCGCACCACGCCCTCCAGCAGCGGCAGGGTGACGCCGGCCAGGGTGCCGTCTTCCAGGCGGCAGCTGCCGCCCTGCACGATCAGGGGGCGCTGGTCCCAGCGGTGCATCCCCTCCGCCAGGCCGTAGGGGGCCAGGGCATCGCTGACGATCACCACCTGGTCGGGCGCCAGTCGCTGCAGCAGCACCGCCATGGTGGGCGCCACATGCACGCCGTCGGCGATCAGGCCGAGGGCCACGTCGCCGCGCAGGGCCGCCGCCGCCACCGGACCCGGGGCGCGGCGGTGCATATCGGGCATGGCGTTGAAGGCATGGGTCACCATCGCCACCCCGGAGGCATAGGCCTGGGCCGCCTGGGCTTCATCGGCGGCGCTGTGGCCCAGGCTCACCACCACGTTCCGCTCCCGCAGGGCTGCGATCACCGCATCAGCCCCCCCCAGCTCCGGCGCCAGGGTCATCAGGGCGATGTCGGCGTCCGGGCCGCCGCGGAAGCCGCCGATCCGCTCCTCCAGCGCCGCCGGGTCTGGAGCCGCCAGGTGCTCCAGAGGATGGGCCCCCCGCCGCTCCGGCGCCAGGAACGGTCCCTCCAGATGGGCGCCCAGCAGCCGGCAGCGCCCGGGGCGGTGCTCCGCCCGGGCCACGGCCAGCACGTCCAGGGCCTGGCGCAGCGGCGCCACCGCACAGGTCACCAGGGTGGGACAGATCGCCTCGACCCCGTCGTCCCAGAGCAGGGCCAGCAGCTCCCGCAGCCGCGGCAGGTCGCCGGGCACCAGTTCGGGGAAGGCCAGGCCGAGTCCGCCGTTGATCTGCAGATCCACCCCCGCCGGTGAGAGCCAGTCGCCGCGCCAGTCTTCGCCGGAGGCGTGGCTGCCCGCCGGGATCGGGTCCACGGCGGCCACGTGACCGTCGTCGTCGAGGCCCAGGCGCCAGCGCCGGCCGCCGCCAGGGCCGGCGGGTTCAGGTTCGGGCAGACGGACGTTGCGGAGCCAGCGCACGGCAGCAGGCGGCGGGGAGGGGACCATGCCATCCTCTACGGCCCATGCCCTGCCGTCATGGCCGACGTCCCGCCGGCGACCGCCCACCCCTCAGGTCCCGCCCCAGAGGGCGCCCCGGCCCCAGCCCATGCAGCGGTGGCGGTGATCATGGGCAGCGACTCCGACCTGCCCACGATGGAGCCGGCGGTGCGCATCCTGGCGGAGCTGGGGGTGGCCAGCGAAGTGCGGGTGCTCTCGGCCCATCGCACGCCCCTCGAGATGGTGGCGTTCGCCCGCGCCGCCGCTGGGCGGGGGGTGCGGGTGATCATCGCCGGCGCCGGCGGGGCCGCCCACCTGCCGGGGATGGTGGCCTCGCTCACCACCCTGCCGGTGATCGGGGTGCCGGTGCAGAGCCGGGCGCTCTCCGGCGTCGATTCGCTGCACTCGATCGTGCAGATGCCTGCGGGCATCCCGGTGGCCACCGTGGCGATCGGCGGCGGCGCCAATGCGGGCCTGCTGGCGGCGCGGATCCTGGCGATCGCCGATCCCGCCCTGGCAGCCCGGCTGCAGGCCCATGCCGACGGCCTGCATGATCAGGTGGTGGCCAAGGATGCGCGGCTCCAGGCTCTCGGCAGTGCCGCCTACCTGGCGGGGATGGGCGCCTGAGGGCCGCCGCCATGGTGTGTCGGAGACGACATCTCTAGGATCCAGGCGGTCTGTCCCGAGCCCGTGCCCCTCCGCTCTCCCCTTGCCCGCCTGCTGGGTGTTGCGGTGGTTCCGGCGCTGGTGGTCTACGTGGCCGCCCTGGTGCTGAGCCGGGCGGCCGGGATTGATGATCTGGAGCTGGTGATCCGCGACCTGGCCCAGACCTGCGAACGGCCGCTGGCCGTGGGCCTGATCTCCAATCTCGGCTACCTGCTCTGGATGGCGGCCGCCACGGTGTGCCTCTTCAGTGTGTTCTCGGGTCTGGCGGGCGGCGGGCGGCGGGTGCGGGAGCTGCTGTTGTGCGGCGGTGTGTTCTCGCTGCTGCTCTGTCTCGACGACATGTTCCTGCTGCACGATAAGTACATCGGTGCTGATTTCCTTTACATCACCTATGCGATCTTCGCCCTGCTGATTCTGTTCCGCTACCGCGATCTCGTGGTCTGGCTGGGCGGTCCCACGTTTATTGCCGCTGTTGCGCTGTTGGGCGGTTCCATTGTGCTCGACAAGATCCAGAATCACCTGCCCTGGAACTACGCCGACGTGCAGCTGGTGGAGGAGGGGCTGAAGTTCCTGGGCATCGCCTGCTGGCTCTGCTTCTGGTGGCAGGCCTCCGCGGCTGCCGCCAAGCTGAAGCCCGGTACCTGACTCCCTCCCGGTCTTCGCGCCATGCTCGAGCGGCTGGTCCTGCCCCCCTGGCTGCGGTTCAGCCTGGCGCTGCCGCTGCTGGTGCTCAACCTCTGGGTGCTGCGCCAGCTGCTGATGCCGCTCGCCCCCTTCCCGGCCCTGTTCCTCACGGCCGCGCTGATCGCCTTCCTGCTCGACATCCCCACCCGCTGGCTCACCGAGCAGGGGATGCCCCGTGCCCTGGCCCTGCTGCTGGTGCTGGGCTTCGGCCTTGGGCTCACGGTGCTGGCGGTGCTCTGGCTGGTGCCGCGGCTGCTGCAGCAGCTCGATGATCTGGTCACCGCCCTGCCCACCTGGCTGGCGGAGGGCGAAACCCTGCTGGGTGAACTGCAGGAGTGGGCGATGCAGCGCGGCCTGCCCACGGATTTCGGTGATCTCAGCAGCGAGCTGATCACGCGCACCAGCAAGCTCGCCACCCAGATGAGCCAGCGGGTGCTGGGGATCCTCGGCGCCACGGTGGGCGTCACGGTGAACGCGGTGATCGTGCTGGTGCTCACGGTGTTCCTGCTGCTGGGGGGCGAACGCATCGCCGCGGGGCTGGCCGAATGGCTGCCGGCCTCGGTCCGGCCTCTGGTCACCACCACCCTGTTCCGCACCTTCCGCGGCTACTTCGGCGGCCAGGTGGTGCTGGCGCTGATCCTCAGCGGCCTGCAGATGGTGGTCTTCACCCTGCTCGGCATTCCCTACGGCGTGCTGTTCGCCGTGGCCATCGGCTTCACCACCCTCATCCCCTACGCCAGTGCCCTCACGATCGTGCTGGTGAGCGTGCTGCTGGCGCTGGAGGATCCGCGCACGGGGCTGGAGGTGCTGGTCACCGCGATCACCGTGGGTCAGGTGGTGGATCAGGTGATCCAGCCCCGACTGATGGGCAGCATCGTGGGGCTGCAGCCCGCCTGGCTGCTGATCAGCCTGCCGATCGGCGCCAGGCTGGGCAGCCTGATGGGGCTGGGGGAACTTCTTGGCCTGCTGCTGGCCGTGCCCCTCGCCAGTTGCGGCAAGACCTTCCTCGATGCCTGGGCCCTGCGACTGCGGGCCGCCGAATCCGCGGTCACCGGGGATGCCGCCCTGCCGCCGCCGGCTGAGGGGCTCAGGCGTCCGTCGGGGCCGGGATGATGCCCGCCTGCTCGAGGTAAGCCAGCACCTGGGCCACGCAGGCCTCCAGATCGCCATGGCCCGTGTCCACCCGCAGTTCCGGGGTTTCCGGGGCCTCGTAGGGGCTGGAGATGCCGGTGAACTCCTTGATCTCGCCGGCCCGCGCCTTGGCGTAGAGCCCCTTGGTGTCGCGGCTCTCGCACACCTCCAGATCGGCGGCGCAGTGGATCTCGATGAAATCGCCCGGCTCCACCAGGGCCCGGGCCCGGTCGCGGTCGGCCCGGAACGGAGACACGAAGGCCGTCAGCACCACCACGCCGGCATCGAGGAACAGCTTGGCCACCTCGCCGATCCGGCGGATGTTCTCCTCCCGGTCGGCGTCGGAGAAGCCCAGGTCGTTGCAGAGGCCGTGGCGGACGTTGTCGCCATCGAGCACGTAGCAGCTGAGGCCCTGCTCGAACAGGGCCGAATTCACCGCATTGGCCAGGGTGCTCTTGCCGGCGCCCGAGAGGCCTGTGAACCAGAGGATGGCGCTGCGGTGGCCGCGCTGGTGGGCCCGGGCCGCGCGGGTCACGGTGGAGTGGTGCCAGACGATGTTGGTCGCTTTCGGGGCGCTGGCGGTCATGGCGTCTCGGCGGGCGGAGCTGGCCGCCATTGTCCATCCGGGCGATCCTCACAGTCCCAGCAGCAATCCCACCTCCGCCGCGGCGCGGAACACCAGGCCGTGGCGGGCCACCAGCGCAGCCAGGTCGTCGTACCCGCCGCCGATCACGGTGGCCACAGGGATACCGCGCCGCAGGCAGGTTTCCAGCACCATCCGATCCCGCAGCAGCAGGCCGGTGTCACTGAGGGCCAGGTGGCCGAGTCGGTCGTCGCGGTGGGGATCGACGCCGGCGTTGTAAAGCACCAGCTCGGGGCGGGCCTGCTCCAGCAGTTCCGGCAGCAGGCCCCCGATCAGAGCCAGGTAGCCGTCGTCCTCGAGCCCATCGGCCAGGGATAGATCGTGGTCGCTCGTCTGTTTGCGCAGCGGAAAGTTGCTGGCGGCGTGGGCCGAGAAGGTGACCACCCGAGGCTCGGCCGCGAAGATCGCCGCGGTGCCGTCGCCCTGGTGCACATCCAGATCCACCACCATCAGCCGTGTCACGGCACCTTCGGCCAGCAGCAGGCGGGCCGTCACGGCCACGTCGTTGAAGATGCAGAAGCCGCTGCCGTAGGCGGGAAACGCGTGATGGGTGCCGCCCGCCAGGTGGCAGGCCAGGCCGTGGCGCAGAGCCAGACGGGCGGTGAGAAGCGTGCCGCCCACCGCCAGCCAGCTGCGCCGCACCAGCGGCCGGGTGGCCGGCAGGCCGATGCGGCGCTGGTCGGCTGCGCTGAGCCGATTCTGTGAGAAGCCCTCGTGGTAGGCCCGGTTGTGGACCAGCTCCAGGGCCCGGCGCGGGATCGGCAGCGGCTCATGCAGCTGCTCGGGCCGGGCCAGGTCGTGCCGCCGCAGATGGTCGTGCAGCAGCCGGAACTTGGCCATCGGAAAGCGATGGCTGCTGGGCAGCGGCGCCGAGTAGGCCTGGTGGTACACCAGCGGTGGCCGCATGGCCCCCCTCAGCCCCCCGCCTGCTTCGGCCGGAAGCCCTCCTTCTCCAGGACCGTCATCGCTGCCGCCACCTGGTCGCCCTGCAGTTCGATCACCCCGTCCTTGAGGGTGCCGCCGGTGCCGGCGGTGGCCTTGAGGGTCTTCAGCAGCGTTTTCGCCTCGGCTTCAGGGACCTCCAGGCCGGTGATCGCCGTCACCAGCTTGCCGCCCTTGCCCGCTTTGGTGCGCTGCACCCGCACCCGCTGTTGCGCCTTGGGCGTGTCCGCCGCGACCGGGACCGGGCGGGCCGTGCTCCCGGGACTGGAGAATTCCTGCCAGCCGCCCTTGGTGGCCATCGCCGCTGCCGTTGATCTGGTGTTGATTCTGGCCGGAGGCCGTTGCGGCAGGAACTCAGCCGATCCACTGACCATTGGCGAAACGCAGGGCGTAGATCACCAGCAGCAGGGCACCGAATCCCACCAGGAAGCGCAGCCAGCGGGGGTGTTCGTGGAACCAGGCCCCATGGAGCATCAGCAGCGGCACCGTGGCGAAGATGTGCCGCTCCAGGCTCATGGTGTGCTGCTTCAGCAGATAAGCCACCAGGCTGGCGGCGCCGAAGGCCCACACCTCCAGAGGCAGACGGCTCAGACCCCAGCCGCTCAGCAGCAGGGCGCCCACCACCACCAGCAGGCTCAGGCCCGACATGCCGGCCACCAGCCAGTAGGCCAGGAAGGCCACCAGGGAGAGCGCAAAGCTGCTGCCGGGATGGCGCCGCCGCAGACCAAAGGCCAGAGCACCCGTACCGAGCACCGCGCAGAACTGGGCGGGATAGCTGCCGTCGATCAAGGCGCTCGCCTTGGTGTTGGCCGGGCCGAGGAACACCTTCGACAGCCGTTCCAGCCAGAACGGCAGCCCCGAGAGATTGAAGCCGGGGCGCACCTCCCAGGCCTGCTGTGCATGCAGAAAGGCCAGCGGGTCGCCGCTTAGCCACCAGTTGAGCAGGGCGACCGCTCCCAGCCCCCCCAGGGCCCCCAGGCCGGCCACCAGCCCGGCAACAGCACGGCGCTGCCGCGCGAACGCGATCAGGATCGAAGGCAGGATCACCACGCCGGTGGGCCGGGTGGCGCTGCTCAGGGCACCAAGCAGCGCAGCTCCGGGGACCTGCAGGCGGGGGCTCACCAGCTGGAGCAGCGTCAGGCCCGTCACCAAAAGATAGAAGGCTTCGGTATAGGGGATCGCGAAGAAGATGCTCATCGGGTTGAAGCAGGTGAGCAGCACCACGGCCCGGGCGGCCCCCGCACCCAGGCATCGCCGGCTCAGCCGCTCGATCACCACCAGGGCCGCCAGGAAGGCGCCATTGCTGAGCATCAGCGCCACGGGCAGCGGTGCCAGGTGCAACAGCCCCGCCACCGCTTTTGTGGCCGCGGGGAAGAGCGGGAAGAAGGCGAAGTTGTCGCCGGAGTACCCCTCGGTCACGATCTGCAGGTAGTGGGCGGCATCCCACTGACGGAGCCGTTCCGCCAGTTCCCCGGGCTCCCGCAGCTGCACGGAGATCGCCAAAGGCAGGAAGAACAGCAGCCGGCTGATCAGCCAGCTCCAGCCGACCAGCGCCGGCATTCCCGCAGCGGTCCGAGCCATGGCTCGGATCCCCCGGGCTGGTCGCTGGGGAAGCTTGAACGGACTGCTCACGGAGAACCAGGGCGATCGGACCGCCCGGCCGGATCCGTTCCCGGAGCGCTGGTCCGTGCGGGAGCCAACCTACGGGGGCAGTCGCGTGTCGCCCGTCGTCTCAGGGTAAAAGCCCTCCAAGGCGCCTGCGGGCGGCGCTCACGATCCGCTCGGACAGGGGCCTGGTCTGCGCCTCTGGTGGCAGCGACGGGGGTTCGGAAAAATCCAGACCTTCGCCCACCCGATAGGGCGCCATCGCCCGGTGGGCGGCCGCGGCCGTGTAATGGCAGACGTAGGAGCGGCGGGTGAGGTCTGGGTTGCGCATCGGCGTGCCGCCGTGGATCAGGGCGCCGTGCCAGATCAGCAGGTCGCCACGGCGGGGCAGGTAAACACTCGGCTCCCATCCCTGACTCTGGATCAGATTATCGAGATAGAGCCCATAGTTGATGGCTATTTGATTGTCGCAGTCCCGGCCGGCAAGGATGTTGCCACCGCCCCAGTCGAAGAACTGCTGGTCTGTGAGGAGATGGGAGCCTTTGTAGTAAACGAGTGGTCCTGAATCTGGATGGATGTCCTCGAGGGGGATCCAGGCAGCCGCTAAGTGGCCGAGCCTATGGTGATGATGAACGAAGGAAAAATCCTGATGGAGGCTTTGTTCGCTGCTCTTCCAGAACGTGAGGGATTGAATCAGGGCGGATTCGGATCCGAAGAGTTCATCCAGGAAGCAGATGATCGGCGCGGAAAATGCCAGCGCCCGTGCGGATGCAAAGTAGCGGTGGAGGTCGTTGAGCTTGAGTCCGGGAGGGGCCTGGCGAAAGTCGGTGATTCCCAGATTCGTAAGATTGCGGAGCACTCTGGCTTTGTAGTGCTCTGCTTTGCCGTCAACGCCAATCAGCCCATGGACCAGTGAACTTTCCGCGAGCGCTGGCAGGTTGTTAAGGTCGTCATCGTAGCGGTCCAGAAGACCGGAATCGATCACCTGGGGCAGGATGACGACTCCATCTCGCAGGAAGTCAAGAATTTGCGATGAGTAGATTTTCGGTGGGAGTTCGGGTTGATCGCGATGGAGCTGCTCCGACAGGGTGAGGGAAGAGAGATAGTCGTTCGGAAGCATGTGCCTGTCGATGCTGCCGCCACGTTAGCCCGCCAGGATCAGCTCGGACTGCTGTTTTTGCCTCCTGTCAGGGTTGATTCCAGCGGCGCTCGTGTAGGGCTTCACCGGCTGCCTGGTGCCGGGCCGGGCTTGCGCGCCCAGCCAAACACCAGATGGCGCTTCAGCTGAATGCCTTCCTCATCGGTATGGGCCGCGAGGGCATCGCGCAGGGGTTGCTGCAGGGGGCCCTCGAGGTCGAGGTGGGGCAGGAAGTTGCCGAAGTAGGAACTCTGATTCCACCGCAGCAGGTGCTCCAGATCGACGAAACGGTCGTGGAAGCGGACCGGGCTGATCCGGATCCTCTCGAAGCCGGCCTGATTCAGCAGCTGCTGGAGGCGCTCCTCGTTGATCCGGTGGGGGGGCACCAGTCCCGCCTGATCCTTCACCCCCTGGCGGGCCAGGGCTCTGCTGAGCAGGGCGACGAACTCATGGGGCCGGTCGGGGTCGGCGCTGTTCACCGCCAGCTGGCCTCCAGGCTTCAGCACGCGCCTTGCCTCGGCCAGGGCCGCGGCTTGATCGGCGATCCAGTGCAGCACGCTGTTCATCACCACGGCATCGACGTGATCGTCGGGGATGTCCGTGAGGTTTTCGGCCCATGCCTGGATCACCCGAACCTGCCCGCCGTCGCCTGCCCTGGCGCGGGCCCGCACCACCCGATCGGCGAGGGGCTCCACGGCCAGCACCTCACCAGCCGCCCCCACCCATTCGGCCAGGTGCAGGGACAGGCGGCCCGTGCCGGCTCCCACGTCCAGCACCCGGTCGCCAGGTCGCAGCCTCAGCTCCGCCACGAGCTGCTTGCCGTGCTCGAACTGGAAGTCGCTGCCGGTGTCGTAAGCGCTGGCCAGGTCGGCCGTGTCGTGGGCGTAGGAGACCGGGGAGGGCTCAGGCATCGCGGGCACAGGGGGGCGGGTGAGGGATCAGAGGTAGAAGTCGGGCGCCGGCAGCTGCCGCCTCAGACCCCAGGCCCCCAGAGCCTCCACCTTGCGGGTGTCGGGATCATGCAGGCTGAGCGTGCGCAGGTTGCGCCAGTGGCGATCGAGCCCCAGGCTGCGGCTGACGCCGCGGGCGCCCACCAGCTCGAACAGGCGGCTGGTGATCGCCAGGCCCGCCCGGGAGGCCGTCACCTTGGCGGCGGCGATCTGCACGGCACAACGGCCCCGCTCCTCCGCCGTGATATCAGGGCCCTTCTCCCAGGCCTGCTGGAGCGGCAGCGCCGCCTGTTCCACCAGGGCGATGGCGGCCTGGAGCTGCAGCCAGAGCTCGCCGAACAGCTGGATCACATGGGGATCCCCGCAGCGGCTGCTGGCGGCCGGGGAGCCGGGTCCAGGATCCGGTTGCCCCAGCAGGACGGTCCGGGCTTCCTCCAGGGCCCCTTCGGCGATCCCCAGGAAGATGTGGGCCAGGTTGAGCTGGGTGAGGCAGGCCCGGAACGTCCGGAACGGGCTGGGCGCCGCGCTGCGGCTGCCCAGCACCTCCTCGCGCAACACCCGCACCGCTTCGAAGCGCACCGAGCCGCTGTCGGTCTGGCGCTGGCCGATCGCGTCCCAGTCGTGCTGGAGCTGGATGCCCTCGCGATCAGCGGGCAGGACCACCACCACCAGATCGCCGCTGGCCGGGTCCACCGCGCCGACCGGCAGGATCTCGGCGTCGTGGGAGCCTGAGCAGAAGCGCTTCACGCCCTCGAGCCTGAACTCGCTGCCATCGGCCACCAGCACAGCGCGGCGATCGAGGGGGTTGAGGGCATTGCCCCACCACCAGCCTTCGCGGACCGTGGCCGTTTCGAAGTGGACCCGCTGCTGCTCGCTGCCGAAGAGATGGGGGATGACCACCCCGAGGTTGTGGTACGAGTAGACATGCGCCAGGGAGGCATCCACCCGGGCCAGTCGGCGCGAGAGATCAAAGGCGGTGACCCAGCTGGCGCCCTGGCCGCCCCTTTGCCTGGGGATCATCAGCGTCAGCAGGCCTGCCGACCGGATGCGGTCCCGCTCGGCCTTCGGAGTTCCCCCCTGCTGGTCGCGGGCCACGGCCGTGCTTCTGAACTCCTCGACCAGTTCGTCGATCAGCACCCGGGGGTCGGACGGGGCCGCCGCCGGGGCGGCCGGTGATGCAAGCGATTCCGGCACCGCTTCAGGGGCCCAGATCGACGACGATGTCGGAGACACGGATCGGAGCGGGGATCAGTTTGAGCTTGACGAAGGCATCAGCCAGCCTCTGCTGATCCCGCAGTCCCCCCGGCTGAATCGGGGACACCTGATAGCGGCCGAGGCGCCGCCGCTCCGAAACCTCGAGCACCGGCAGGGGCACCTTGGTGGCTTCGGACAGGAACCGGGCTGATTCCCCTGGGTTCCTGAGGGCCCACTGGCCCGCCGCCCGCAGGTCGCGGATCAGGGGCTGCAGCAGCCCGGGGTTCGCGTCTGCGAAATCGCTGTTGGCCAGAAAGTAGAGGCGGAAGCTGGTGAGTCCCCGGCCATTCACCAGCACGCGGGCATTGCCCCCGACCTGGGCGGCGGCATAGAAGGGATCCCAGACAGCCCAGGCATCGAGCTTGCCGGATTCGAAGGCCACCCGGCCCTCGGGCGGCTGTAGATAGACGGGCGTGATGTCGGACAGCTTGAGATCGGCTCTGGCCAGCGCATTCACCACCAGCGGAACGGCGCTGGACCCCTTGGCGAACGCCACCTTCTTGCCCCGCAGATCAGCAACGCTGCGGATCGGGGAGTTCTGTCGCACCAGGATGGCGACGGCTTCCGGGTTGGGCTGGGACTGGCCGAAGTACACGACCGGTGCCTTCTTCGACTGGGCGAAGATCACCGGCGCATCGCCTGTTTCTCCCACATCCACCTTGCCGGCGGCCAGGGCCTCCAGCAGGGGTGGTCCGGAAGTGAATTCCGCCCAGGTCACCTTGATGCCCTGGCGTTCGAGGCGTCGGGCCAGATCGCCGCGGGCGCGCAGGATATTGAAGGTGGATGATTTCTGCAGGCCCACCCTCAGCACCTTCGTCTGCACCTGATTGGCGTTGCGGGCGGCGGCCAGGCCAGCCAACCCCCCCACGCCGGCCAGAAGGCCCGTGCTCCCCAGCAGGGCCCCCAGGGAGATCAGCAGTCTCCGGCGCGTCGAGGTGGGGCCGGACGGACGGGCTGGCGAAGATTGGGGCATGGAGGAAGGACGCGGCAAATCTGGAGGCGTTTCTGGGCAGGCGTTGCCGGATGTGGTGTGCCTCAGGTGGTGTTGAGTGCCTGATCTGTCCCCGGGAAGGTGTAAGCCCGGACTGTCAGTTCAACTCCTCTGGAACGCCTGCAATCAGCCCCGACCCTGGCAGCGCGCCTTGGGGCCCGGTGTGCCTCGAGGCACACCGATCAGGCGCCGCTGGCACCCACAGTTGTTCTGATTTCCTTCCTGCCTGCATGGCCGCCGGTGTGCCGTTACTCGCTGATCACCATCCGGCCGATCAGCAGCAGATGGCGGAGGTGGAGGCTCACTTCCGCTCCGCGAGCAAGAAGCTGGGCCGGTCGTACTTCGTGATCGATTGCGACCGCCACATCATCGAACCGCCGGAAGCCTTCACGCGCTATCTCGATCCGCAATGGTGCGATCAGGCTCCGCGTCTGGTCCGTGACAACCGCGGTGCTCCCCGACTGATGATCGAGGGCTGTCTGGCAGACCATGGAGGACCTGGGCATGGCGCTGGTCTTCCATGAGGCGACGGGCACCTACAACGCCACCTACAGCACCGATTACAAATTCGACCGCTACTGGCTGGCCCATGCCGTCTCCCATCCGCTGGAGATGGCCACCGCCCTTTCGGCGATCATCGGCTATGGGGTGCTCGAACGCCATCCTCGCCTTCAGGTGCTGTTCTGCGAAGGCGGGGCCACCTGGGTTCCCTATATGCTCTTTTTCGCCTCGACAATCACTATCAGGCCAGACCCAGTGAAATGGAGGATCTGACGATCCCTCCCTCCGATTACTTCCGGCGCCAGTGCGTGATCTGCTCCTTCGAGCCCGAGGAGGCCCTGTTGCGCGAAACCATGGCCTGGCTCGACGGCCGCCACATGGCCTGCACCAGCGATTACCCCCACTGGGACTCCAGCGGGGTCTCCGGGGTGGTGCGCTATCTGGAGAACTATCCCGAGATCAGTGAGCAAACGCGGGTGAATTTCTTCTCGCGCAGCGCGATCCATGCCCTGGGCCTCCAGGCTCGGATGCGATGAGCGCCTCCTCCCACGAATCTCTGCCCCGGGGCCCGCTCGAGCGGCTGGCGCTGGACCTGGTCTCCGACGTGAACCTGCCGGAAGCCGGCGCCATCGTGGAGGTGACCGCTCTCGATGGCCGGCAGGTCTGCCTGGCCCGGCTCGCCGGTGGTGAGCTGACCGCGTTCGAGCCTCGCTGTCCCCATCGCGGTGTGCCCCTCTGCCATGGGGGGCTGGAGGGGGAGCAGGTCATCTGCCTCGAGCATTTCTGGCGCTGGCAGGTCCGCGACGGTCAGCCCCTGGGCTCCGGCCATCCGCCCCTGGGCACCTATCGCGTGGATCCGCAGGGCCAGCGGCTGATGCTGCTGCCGGTCTGAGGGGCCCTGGCCCGCCCGCACCTGCGCCGCTGCCCCTACTGCTGCACCGGCAGCGGCACCGGTCCCACCGTGCGGGTCCCGGTGCGCATCGAGCAGCGGCCGGACCCCTCAAGGCCGTGCTGGGCTTCGAAGCGCTCGATCCCCTCCAGCAGCCAGCGCTCGCGGAGCGTCGCCTCCGCGATCCCCGCATGGGCCGCGGCAGCAGCGATCCGGGCGGAGAGGGCCGGGGCTTCCGTCGCGGTGTCGGGGACTGGGATCGGAGACGTCATGGCCGGGCGAAGGGCGACAGCGTTGCTGACATTGTGCGCCCACCGGGCCCCGGGGCGCCGCTCCCTGCGATCAGGATTGCCGTGATCGGGGGGGGCTATGCCTACGCTGGATCGATCCCGCCCCGCCGCCGGTGACCAGCACCGCCCCCTCCACCAGCCTCCATCCGAGCGGCACCGGCACCGATCCCTCCGCCCTTGCACCGTCAGTCCGCCCCGATCCCCTCGGGCGCTTCGGGGCCTTCGGCGGCCAGTACGTGCCGGAAACCCTGATGCCCGCCCTGGCGGAGCTGGAGACGGCCGCCGCCGCGGCCTGGGCCGATCCCGCCTTCACCGAACGGCTCAATCACCTGCTGCGCCACTACGTGGGCCGGCCCAGCCCTCTGTACGAGGCCGAGCGCCTCACGGAGCACTACCGGCGGCCCGAGGGGGGCCCCCGTATCTGGCTGAAGCGCGAAGACCTCAACCACACCGGCGCCCACAAGATCAATAACGCCCTCGGCCAGGCCCTGCTCGCCCTGCGGATGGGCAAGCAGCGGATCATCGCCGAAACCGGCGCCGGCCAGCACGGCGTCGCCACCGCCACCGTGTGCGCCCGCTTCGGCCTGGAGTGCGTGATCTACATGGGCGCCGAAGACATGCGCCGCCAGGCCCTGAACGTGTTCCGCATGCGCCTGCTGGGGGCCACGGTGCAGCCGGTCACCGCCGGCACCGCCACCCTCAAGGACGCCACCAGCGAGGCGATCCGCGACTGGGTGACGAACGTGGAGAGCACTCACTACATCCTCGGTTCGGTGGCCGGGCCCCATCCCTACCCGATGCTGGTGCGCGATTTTCACGCCTGCATCGGCCTGGAGGCGAAGCAGCAGTGCGCCGAGGCCTTCGGCCGGCTGCCGGATGTGCTCGTGGCCTGTGTGGGCGGAGGTTCCAACGCCATGGGGCTGTTCCATCCCTTCGTGCAGGACACCTCCGTGCGCCTGATCGGCGTGGAGGCCGCCGGCGATGGGGTCGCCACCGGCCGCCATGCGGCCACGATCACCGAAGGCCGGGTGGGGGTGCTGCACGGCGCCATGAGCCTGCTGCTGCAGGACGCTGAGGGCCAGGTGCAGGAGGCCCATTCGATCAGTGCCGGCCTCGACTACCCCGGCGTGGGGCCGGAGCACAGCTACCTGAAGACCATCGGCCGCGCCGAGTACGGCGCCGTCACCGACGAGGAGGCGCTGGCGGCCCTGCAGCTGCTCTGCCGCCTCGAGGGCATCATCCCGGCCCTGGAAACGGCCCACGCCTTCGCCTGGCTGGAGAAGCTCTGCCCCACTCTTGCCCCCGGCACCGAGGTGGTGGTGAATCTCTCCGGCCGCGGCGACAAGGACGTCAACACCGTGGCCGACCGGCTGGGCGGTGCCTTGGGGAGGGGGTGAAGGCCCAGCACGGAGCTTCCCCAGCAAGGGGCAATACTAGTGACTGTTGATTGGAAAAGCTGCTGCGCCAATTCTTCTGGCGGTAGAGCAGTAGAGGGTTCTCCATGTTTTTCACGCTGCTGTGACTACCGTAAGACTCCTGTCGTTCTCAGTTTCCGAAGAATCACGTCACCAGCCATGAGGGCTGCTTCAACGGATGGATGTCCATTGCCATCGCGATAAAGCATGGTTCCATCCAGGCTCTGAAAAGTGCAACGATCTTGTGGGCAGAACAAAGGCATTAAATCAATGACAATCACTCCCTGACTTCTCTCCAGGCGGGCGAGTCCTCTGGTTAGTGGTGCCATCCTTGCAGTCGTGTATTGTTTGCTATGAAATAAGCATGGCCCGCCAAACCCATTGAACCATTGTTCTTGTGCCACGTTTGGCATGCAACCTGATTCACGAATGAATGGAGTCGCGTTGATGATCGCAAGAGATTGGCCCCGAGCCTTGAGTTCTCGTCCTAGCGAAGCCAGGCCTGTATTGAGCTGAGCCAGAGTGGCCGATGCTGGCGCGTTGATGTCATGAGGCAGTAATAAGCCAAGTTCATTCACGATTAACACTATATCCCCCTTGTGTAATTGCAAAAGAAGATCAGGTACCACTTTGCTCCAGTAATAATCATTGGCTTTGGCCCATGGAGTCTTGTTGGCTATCTCTGCTACCGGAGATGAGCCATAGCTTGCCACAATGATTACATCTGTCCTGCCTCCAGAAGTCAGTTTCGCAAGGCCAGGCACCATTGCTGCAGCAACGGAATTCCCTAGAACAAGGATCTTGCGATTTGAAGTAACATTACTACCAAGAGTGCAATCAGCACGATTAATCTTCTTGCCAACATCCTGATTGCTGGCAAGCAAGCAATCCTCCCCCATCCAGCCTTTGTTGCTGGTGCCTTGGATGCGATAGGGTGTTGAAAGTGCTGGTTGATTGACCAAACCCTTTATGGACTTATCGCCAGTATACAATGTTCTGTCTGGCAATATTCCTATTCCAATTTGAGCAGCGGAGGCTAAGGCAACCGAAATGAAGCCAATACGAATATCTCCAAGGGTTGTTTGAGACCAGTTAGCTTTCCTTAAAGGCTGTTCAATCCAGTAGTAGGATGCTAAAGAAAGAAGCAGAACTGCTGCCAATTGAAAGGGTGCCGTCCATGGATGAATACCTACCGTCCATCGACTTATTACAAGTACACTCCAGTGCCAAAGGTACAGTGAATAAGATAGCAACCCTATTTTGCGAATGGGAGATACTGAAAGAATATTCGCAGCCAGTTGCCCTTTTTTAAGAGATCCAATGGCAAGCATGGTGAGTAAAGCAATCAAAATTGTATTCAGCACCTCTGCTTCTTTAGGGCGATTCAATACTGTAATAATTAGCCCAAGAAAGAGCAGAGACAGGATTGGTCTTAACCGTTGCAGCAACTGAGGTTGCCGTGAGCCTAAGGTGCCCAAAATGCTGATTACGCAACCCAAGCCGATTTCCCAGAAGCGGTATGGTGTTAGAAAATATGCGGCCGAAGGATTTGTTTCATAAAAACTGATGAAAAGTAACAAGGAAGCAAGACTTAAAACAGTGATGGCGAATAAAAGTCTGTTGACATTCTTCGCACTGTGTAGATTTCGCGTAACAAAAATCCAGAATAAAAATGGATAGAGAAGATAGAATTGCTCCTCAACTCCAAGAGACCAAGTGTGAGTAAATCCATTAAGCTCATTCAGAGGTGAAAAGTATGAAAGTGATAGTGAATAAAGATAGATGTTTGACGCCCCAAAGATGCTTGTCAGCCCTGTTCGCAGCGTTACCCCAGGACTGGGATCAAATAAACATAAAATCAGGCTTGTTATCAATACACAGGCAATCAATGCAGGCAGTATGCGCTTGAAGCGGCGTGCATAAAATCCCTGAATAAAATCAACAAAGTTTTTGCAAGGCCTTCTGGTTAATGATTCGGTAATGACATAGCCGGATATTACAAAGAATATGTCAACACCAAGATACCCGGATGACAGTAAGCGGGAGTTGAAATGATTGATAATGACGGCTATGACAGCCAAGGCCCTTAGTCCGTCGATCTCACTGCGATACGAAGCATTGGAACCATTAATGTGAGACATATATACTACTGAATTCGGGGTGTTAATACTGATTTTACGTCAGACTTTGATGGCTGTTCCCTGCCTGGTTTGATGGCTGCTAACAGGGCGTCAAAGAAAAGGTCGTGACCGTAGGGGGTTAAGTGATGATCATCGCTATACAAAAATTTGTTTGCTTTTGTCAGGATGCATTTATTCTCGGAATTGCAGATATAAGGGCGCAGTGAAATATATTTGTGTGGAGACCATGATCCAGCGATGTGCTGCAAGTGGGAGTCAAGCTTAGTAAAATAAATTGAGAGTTGCCCATTGTTCAAGTCTAGATCTTCCTTGCGGTTCCATGCATTGAACCACTCGGGCCGCAAAGCCATCAACTCCTGTGTGGACAGTGTGGGATTGGGGCCAACCACCACTACCCTAGCCCCGCGTTCAGAAATTCTAGCAAGAAAGCTTTGTAATGCCTTGTCGTAGGCATCAGGCCTCGGCTGGGTATGACCGGTGGGATACCTAACATAGCTGCGATTGGGAAGATGTATTCTCAGCAGCACCACATCTCCTGGTCGCAGAGACTTCAGAAGCGCTGCCTCGAGAAGGTCTTCATCGATGTAGCGGCAGGATGGGAAGCTGGGATTGAAGATCAGGCTTGAACGCAGTGGGTAGGGGCAGCCATAGCCAAAGATGGCGCCAAAGCCATGGTCGGTTTTGACAGAAATCAGTGCTGCATGGGGGAGGAGTTTTTCTGCGAAGCTGTCGCCAACCACAATCAGGTTGGGCTTGGTGGTCCTCGCTTCCTCGGGTCCACGGATGCACTTCTGGATGAAGGGCTCATCGACAGGGCCCGTGAGTTGTCTGCTGTTTTGACCCAGAAGAAATGGGGTGATGTTGCAATCAAGCATGTGCTTGTCAGCCATCGACTTGGCGAGTAACAAGTCTTTGTCATTGCTTTTCGCTTCTACCACCCCCGAGACCATGCGCTTCTGTTCGGCTGCTCGCCCGCCGTTACCGAGAAAAAGCTTGCCTTCCAAGGGCCTGCCGAGCGTGATCAGTGCCACTATTCCTGCCAAAGTTGCCAACAGCCCCTTGACCAAGGTCAGCCACTCAAAGCGGCTCCATTGGACATGCCTCAGTGGCTTCTCGATGCCGTAGTAGGAGATGGTGGCTAACACAATCATAATCAATAGCTGAAAAGGCCAAGTCCACCATTGAATGCCAATCGTCCATCGGCTAAGGCTGATAATCGACCAGTGCCAGAGATAAAGGGAATATGAAATCAAGCCAATCCAGACTGCGAGCGGGTTCGCCAGCAGTGACATGACTAATTGATTGGATCGGACTGTTGCGATCAGGATCGTTGTCAGTGCGATCACGGAAATGGTGGCGAATACTGCATGGTCCTGAGATGCATGAAAGACCAGAAAGAAGCCGATTACTGAAGCCAGGGGTAGGCCCGATCTAAGTCGCAGGCCCAGCTTTTTGGAGCCATTGATTTTCTGCTCAGCAATCGCCAGCAGGCAGCCGCTTCCCAACTCCCAGAAACGAGCAGGCATCAAAAAATAAGCGGCGGATGCGTTAACCGCATAGGCGGCACTGAAGGCAATTAATGATATGACGGAAAGGGCAAATATGATAAAGAAGAGCTTTTTTTGGGCCTGGGGCTTGGTTTGATTGATATTCACTTGATCACCTGCCCAGAAGCCAGCCACAAGGAGAAGTGCTGGAAAGATCAGGTAAAACTGCTCTTCAACTCCAAGCGACCATGTCTGGGTAAACATATTCATCTCGCTTGAGGGTGCAAAATAGTCGGTTGACTGAGAAAACAGGTAGAGATTGGAAAGCCCCAAAAGAGCGAAAAGCCCTGTCTGCAGCGAGACTCCTGGAGCGGGGTCAAAAAAGCAAGCAATGATCGCCGTCACGACAACGCAGAACACAAGCGCCGGCACGAGCCTTTTGATGCGGCGTGCATAGAAGCCGACGATTCCCTGGCGAAATGACTGCTGCTTCCGCTTGAGTAGCGACTTGGTGATCACGTAACCTGAAATCACAAAGAAGATGTCTACTCCGAGGTAGCCACTTGGAAGCAGGCTGGCATTGAAATGGTTAATGATGACTGCGATTAACGCCAGTGCACGCAAGCCATCCACTTCCGGCCTGTATGTAGCTCCTGAGGCCTCTGGGCTAACCTGTTCAAGCCTGATTGGTGAAGTCATTGACATTTGATCGTTGTTTGTTGCCGGCTTGCTGAGCGCTCCTGCTGGCGCCTCAGAGCGGATCCTCCTCCCAGCTGAAACGAGGCAGCTTCGCGATCGCTTCCTTCATGTTGCGGGCCCAGATCTCCATGGAGCGAACCACCTGGCTGTCATCCTTCTCCAGCTTGAGTCGGCGTGAAACCCGCCGTTCATTGGCGGGCACCAGGGCAATCTCGAACGGTGGGCCCACCGTGAGATTGGAACGGCGCGTGACGATCTGCGACACCAGGCAGAGGCGGGCCGCATCCTCCAGCGAAAGGTCGGGATGGCCCACATAGTCGAGCGGTGGCTTGCCGTACTTGCTCTCGCCGATCTGCAGGAACGGGGTCTCCTTGGTGGCCATCACGGCGTTGCCCTGCGGATAGATCAGATAGAGGCCATGTCGCTCCTCACCGATCTGACCCCCGAGGATGAAGCTGGCTTCGCCCGTGGCCCCGGTTTCCCGCAGCGAGATCGCGTACTGGCGCTGGACAGCCACGCTGAGCTGTCCCACATAGTCGGCGGCCTCAAACAGATAGCGGGCGCTGCGCAGATCGGGAACGGCCGCCCCGTCCTCCTTCGTCGGCGGGGGAGGAGACTCGCGATCGAGGTCGCGGCGGATGCGGTTGAGCACGGCCTGGGTGGTGCCCAGGTTCCCGGCGGCCATCAGCACGAACAACCTGTCGGCGGCCGGCTGGAAGACATGCATCTTGCTGTAGGTGGAGATGTAATCCACCCCGGCATTGGTGCGGGAATCAGAAGCGAAAACAAGCCCCTTCTCCAACAGAAAGGCAACGCAGTAAGTCATCGGGTGGGGCCTCAGCTCAGCAGCCGCTGCAGGATCGTGGCCACCGACCGCACCGCCGAGCGGGCTGTGGCATAGGCCATGCGCATCGGGCCCACCAGCGCCACCTGGCCCTCACCGCCGTCGCCGGTGCGATAGGTGGCCTGCACCACGCTGCACTGCCCGAGCGCCGGCTCGGGATGCTCGCTGCCGATCCAGATCGCCTCCCCCGGTCCCAGAACCTGCTCGGGCTGCTTCTCGACCAACTGCACCAGTGGCAGCAGGGTGGAAGTGCGGCCGAACTCCGGCTGGCCCAGCAGGCCTCCCAGCCCGGCCGCCACCACGCCATCGGGGGCGTTGGCGCCGCTTCTGGCGTGGTTCTCCAGCGCCTGGCGCAGCAGGTCACCGCTGCCCCGCAGTTCCGCCGGCATCCGATCCCAGGAGATGCTGCCTGGCCGCCCCTGGCCCAACTGGCCGTTCGTCCAGCGCTCCAGCACCGGCAGGGTGTCGACCCCGCCACGGGGGAGCCGCAGGTTGAGGCTGGTGGTCAGGGCCGGGCCCTGGACCAGAAACACCAGCAGCCGCTCGGCGCTGGCCACCAGCCGGATCTCCTGGAGCTCCGGCCGCTGCCGCCGCGGCCGGGTGATCAGGCTCAGCAGACCCGTGAAGTCGGCGAGGCGGCGGGCCAGATGCAGCAGCAGATCATCGAGGGCAGCCCACTGCAGGCTGAGGCCGGCCAGTTCGCGATCGAGCTGGAGGGCCGCCGAGCCGGGGGCCGGCAGAAGCCGGTCCACGTAGTGGCGGTACCCGAGCTGGCTGGGGATCCGACCGGCAGAGGTGTGGGGCTGGGTCAGCAGACCGCGCAGCTCCAGTGCCCCCATCGCCGAACGCACGGTGGCGGGGCTGGCGGGCAGGCCGAAGCGGCGCACCAGCGTGGTGCTGCCCACTGGCTCCATGGTGTCGACGTAATGCCGCACCGTGGCCTGGAGCACCTCCTGTTGTCGGCGCGGCAGCGACTCCACGGCGGTGGGCAACACGCGGAAAACTGCTGGATCGTAGGGACAAGACGATCGGCTTCGCTGGGGGGGAGACCGTCCCGTTCACCGGATCAGTCGCGGGTCTCAGTAGCGGGGCACCGACGGGTCGGCCTCCACGCTCCAGGCGTCGATGCCGCCCTGCAGGTTCCACACCTCTTCATAGCCGTGCTCCTGGATCAGCCAGCAGCCGAAGTTCCAGCTGCGCACCCCCGCATGGCAGAGCACCGCGACCGGTCGCTCCCGGTCCAGCCGTTCGTTCACCGTGGCGATCCACTCGGTGGAACGGCTCAGGGGCAGATGCACCACGGCGTGGGGCAGTCGGGCCATCGTCAGCTCCTGCTCCTCCCGCACATCCACCAGCTGGATCGGCTCGCCCCGCTCCAGCCGCTCTTGGAGGTCGAGGGCGCGGATCGATCGGGGCTGGCTCATGGGAGGCGGGGCTGCGTCGGCGGGGGCAGGATGGAGTCCATCCTGATGGAGATGCATGAAGGCCCGCCCGTTCCTCGCGGTGCTGCTGGCGGTTGTGGTGGCCGTCCTCGGTCTCGGGCTCGGCGGTTGGTGGCTGGTCTGGCAGCGCAGCCCCCTGCAGTTGGCCCGTCGGCCCCTGGACGCGCCGCGCGCCGCCCGCTTCGTGCCCCGCCAGGCCCCCCTCGCCCTCTACCTTTTCACCGACGGGGAGGAGCCCGTGGCCTATGCCCGGGCCGTCGCCGACGGCCGCCGCCGCCGCGAGGCCGCTGACGCTGTCGCCCGGCTACGGGACGGGGCCTTTGCCGCCGCGGGCCTCGACTACCCCAACGAACTGGCGGGTTGGCTCGATGCGCCCGTTGGCCTCGCCCTGTTCGACGCTCCCTCCCCGGGGGTGCAGGACCCTGAGGCGTCGTCCGGGGCCGGGGGCTGGCTGCTCGTGCTCGGCAGCCGCGACGAGGACGGGGCCCGCCGCTTCCTCCAACGCTTCTGGCAGACCCGCAGCCTGGCCGGCACCGATCTGCAGGTGAGCCGCTATCGGGGCATGGGCCTGATCAGCGGTCGCGGCGCCCTGGTGGGCCAGAAACCGATGCCCCTGGCTACGGCCCTGGTCGACGACGACCTGGTGCTGATCGCCTCGGGTCGGGGCATTCTCGAGCAGGCGCTCGATGTGTCCCAGATCGACGAACTGAACCAGGCAGGACAGCCTGGCTTCGCCGGCAGCCTCGAGCAGCTCGGGCCGGCCGCAGCCCTGCTGCTCGCCCGCCCCCAGGCGATCGAGCACTGGCTGGGCCTGGCTCTGCCGGATGACCCGGCGGATCGGCCCACCCGTCTGATCGCGGCGCTGCGGCCGGAAGGCCGTGGTCTGGCGCTGCGGGGGCGGCTGGATCTCTCCACCCCGCTGCCGCCCGCTTCCACCCTCCCGGTGGGCCGGCGTGAGGCCCTGCTGGCCGGCCGCCGCGGCGATGCCGCCAGCCTGGCGTTGCTGCACGACCCCGCCGGTCTGGTTCAGGTGCCCCTCCTGGCCCCCCTGCTGTCCCGCTCCCTCGCTCCGGTCGCCGCGGCGGCGGCGGGTCCCCTGCCGGCCCTTGTGGCGGGCGCCGATCGCGGTGCCCTGCTGGCGGCTGATGGCGGCGATGGGTGGTTGCTGGGCACAGCCGGCGACCAACCCGACCCGGCTGCCCTGGAGGCCCCACTGGCGGCGGAGGGCCTGATTCCAGCGCCAGTGGAACTCGCGGATCACTCCCTGCTGGTCTGGACCCGCCTGGCCGCGACCACCCGGGGTTCCCGCCGCGGGGTAGACGACAGCCTGCAGGCCTCCCTGGCCGGATGGCGGACCGTGGAGAACGGACTGGCCTGGTGGGGTGGGCGTCTCGAACTGCTGGATGCCCGCACCGGTGCGGAGGGCGGGCGGCGCACGCGTCAGCTCGAGGAGCTGGACCGGCCTTCGGCTCCCTTCCAGTGGGCCCTCGCCCCGGCCCCGGCGCGTGCTCTGCTCCATGATCTGTCCCCCTGGCGGTTGCTCGGCGTCCTCGCCGGCGGCAGCTTCGAAGACCCTGTGCAGGGACTGGCCCTCGCCATCGAGCCGGAGGGCGCCGGCCTCCGGCTCGATGGCCGGATCGATTTCGACTGAACCCCCATGGCCGCCGACCTGCTGCTCCTGCGCCACGGCATCGCCATCGAGCGCAGTCCCTCCAGGCCCGATGACGGCCGCGAGCTCACCGAGGCCGGTCGGCGGCGCACCCGGGCGGTCCTCGACCGGCTGGTGGACTCGGGATTGCGGGCCGACCGCCTGCTGGCCAGCCCCCTCGCCCGGGCCCGCCAGACCGCTGAGCTGGCGGTGGCCGCGGGCCTGGCTCCCAGGCTGGAACTGGCGGAGGCCCTGGCCCCCGGGGGGGATCCCCTCCCCCTGATCGGCACCTGGTTGGCAGAGCTGGGCGTCACCGGCGTCGGCCGGCGCCGGCTGGCCCTGGTGGGCCATGAACCGGATCTGGGCCTGCTGGTGGCCCATCTGATCGGTGCCGTGCCTGGATCGATCGATCTGCGCAAGGCCGGCGTCGCCGTGCTGCGCCTGCCCGGGCCCGCCACCTCGGGGCTTGCAGGGCGGGCCCGGTTGCGGCTGTTGCTGGCCCCCCGCCTGCTGCTGGCGGGGGTCTGAGGCCGGAGCTGTCGCTGGGAGAGCGCACAGAACCCGGCAGCCAGCGCTACGGCGCTGGGGCAAGGCGCCCACCTAGGTTCTCGGAAGCTCTCAGCCTTTGGTATGGACGCGGTAACCCCCGGAGAGGCAACCCCCGGAGGGGCAACCCCCGGAGAGGCCGCGGCTGGGAGCCGCGGCCCTGAGTCGGCCGCGGGGGTCCCGTTCCGGCCCGGCCTCGAGGGGGTACCCGCCACCCAGTCGGCCATCTGTGACATCGATGGCAACCGTGGCCTGCTCACCTACCGCGGCTATCCACTCGAGCAACTGGCCCAGCGCAGCAGCTTTCTGGAGACGGCCTACCTCCTGATCTGGGGTGAGCTGCCCACGATCTTCCAGCTGCGGGAGTTCGAGCAGGAGGTGCAGATGCACCGGCGGGTGAGTTTCCGCATCCGCGACATGATGAAGTGCTTCCCGGCCACGGGGCACCCGATGGATGCGCTGCAGGCCAGCGCCGCTTCCCTGGGTCTTTTCTATTCGCGCCGCGCCCTCAACGACCCGCAATACATCTTTGATGCGGTGGTGCGGCTGATCGCCAAGATCCCCACAATGGTGGCGGCCTTCCAGCTGATCCGCAAAGGCCAGGATCCGATCCAGCCCCGCGATGATCTCCCCTACGCGGCGAACTTCCTCTACATGCTCACCGAGCGTGAGCCGGATCCGATGGCGGCCCGTCTGTTTGACGCCTGCCTCATTCTCCATGCCGAGCACAGCCTCAATGCCAGCACCTTCAGTGCCCGGGTGACGGCCAGCACGCTCACCGATCCCTACGCGGTGGTGGCCTCGGCCGTGGGCACCCTCGCTGGGCCGCTCCACGGCGGTGCCAACGAGGACGTGCTCGACATGCTCGAGCAGATCGGCAGCGTCGACCGGGTGGAGGCCTGGCTGGATGAGGCGATCGCCTCCAGGCAGAAGATCATGGGTTTCGGTCACCGCGAATACCGGGTCAAGGATCCGCGGGCGGTGATCCTCCAGGGCCTGGCCGAAGACCTTTTCCAGCGCTTCGGCCACGACGAGATGTACGACGTGGCGCAGCGGCTGGAGGCGGCCGCCGCCGAGCGGCTCGGCCCCAAGGGCATCTATCCCAACGTCGACTTCTACTCCGGGCTGGTCTACCGGAAGCTCGGCATCCCTCGCGATCTGTTCACACCGATCTTCGCGATCGCCCGAACCGCCGGGTGGCTGGCCCACTGGCGTGAGCAGATCGGCGCCAACCGCATCTTCCGCCCCACCCAGATCTACACCGGATACCCCCCGCGCGACTGGCTGCCGCTGGAGAGCCGGCCGATGGCGCCCGTTCCGGCCTAAGTTGCCTCCCGCGGTGCCCTCCTCAATGGTGACGACTCCGGTATTGAGTTCCGGCCTGGACCTCCAGGCCAGCTTCGTGGAGGCCCTCGCCGGCATGGGCGTAGCCCCCGGGGTCGCCCGTCTGCTCTGGCTGCCCCTGCCCATGGTCACCGTGCTGGTGGCCGCTGTCGTGGGTGTGCTGGTGAACGTCTGGCTGGAGCGCAAGATCTCGGCCGCCGTCCAGCAGCGCATCGGCCCCGAATACGCCGGCCCGCTCGGGGTTCTGCAGCCGATGGCCGACGGCCTCAAGCTGGTGTTCAAGGAGGACATCATCCCGGCCCGGGCCGACGGCCTGCTGTTCACCCTGGGCCCGGTGCTGGTGCTGGTCCCGGTGATCCTGTCCTGGCTGGTCGTGCCCTTCGGCCAGAACCTGCTGATCAGCAACGTGGGCGTGGGGATCTTCCTCTGGATTGCCCTGAGTTCGATTCAGCCCATCGGCCTTCTGATGAGCGGCTATTCCAGCAACAACAAGTACTCGCTTCTGGGCGGGTTGCGGGCTGCCGCCCAGTCGATCAGCTATGAGATCCCCCTGGCTCTGGCCGTGCTGGCGGTGGTGATGATGAGCAACTCTCTCAGCACCGTCGACATCGTCGACCAGCAGTCTGGAGCCGGCATCTTCAGCTGGAACATCTGGCGACAACCGGTGGGCTTCGTGATCTTCTGGATCTGCGCCCTTGCAGAATGTGAGCGCCTGCCCTTTGACCTCCCGGAGGCTGAGGAGGAGCTTGTGGCCGGTTACCAGACCGAGTACTCCGGCATGAAGTTCGCCCTCTTCTACCTGGGCAGCTACATCAATCTCGTCCTCTCGGCCCTGTTGGTGGCGGTTCTCTACCTCGGCGGCTGGAGCTTCCCTGTGCCGGTGGAGTGGATTGCCGGCTGGTTTCACATCCCCATCGACGCGCCGGCTCTGCAGGTCGTCACCGGCACCCTCGGGATTGTGATGACCGTGCTCAAGGCCTACCTGCTTGTTTTCTTCGCGATTCTGCTGCGCTGGACCGTCCCGAGGGTGCGGATCGACCAACTGCTGGATCTGGGCTGGAAGTTCCTGCTGCCGATCGCTCTGGTCAACCTGCTGGTCACCGCCGCTCTCAAGCTCGCCTTCCCGGCCGTCTTCGGCGGCTGATCCTCGTCGTCGCTTTTCCGCTCAAGGGGCCATCATGGTCCCACTCCCGTTCCCCGCCTGTTGCCCCGATGTTCGGGTTCCTCAAAAAAGTCGGTGATTACACCAAAGATGCCGTGGGTGCGGCCCAGTACCTCACCCAGGGGCTTTCGGTCACCTTCGATCACCTGCGCCGCCGGCCGATCACGGTGCAATATCCCTATGAGAAGCTGATTCCCTCAGAGCGGTACCGCGGGCGCATCCACTACGAATTTGATAAGTGCATCGCCTGCGAGGTGTGCGTCCGTGTTTGTCCGATCAATCTGCCGGTGGTGGATTGGGTGATGAACAAGGCCACCAAGAAGAAAGAGTTGCGGAACTACTCGATTGATTTCGGGGTATGCATCTTCTGTGGCAACTGCGTGGAGTACTGCCCCACCAACTGCCTCTCCATGACAGAGGAGTACGAACTGGCTGCCTTCGATCGCCACAGTCTCAACTACGACAACATCGCGCTTGGCCGTCTGCCCACCAGCGTCACCAGCGACCCCGCCGTGTTTGCCCTGCGCGAACTGGCCTACCTGCCCAAGGGTGTCATGGATCCCCATGGCGTCCCCGACACCGACCCGCGGGCGGGCAAAGTGCCCGAGTCCGTCGGCGCCTCCAACTCCTCCGCCAACGGAGATCCCTCCTGATGACGATCGCTTCCACCACCCAGCAGATCTGCTTCGTTCTGCTTTCGGCTGCTGTCGTGCTCGGATCGCTGGGCGTGGTGCTGTTGCCCAACATCGTGTATTCCGCCTTCCTTCTGGGCGGCGTGTTCCTCTCTGTCAGCGGGCTCTACCTGCTGCTCAATGCCAGCTTCGTGGCCGCCGCCCAGATCCTTGTGTACGTGGGCGCCGTGAATGTGCTGATCCTGTTCGCCATCATGCTGGTGAACAAGAAGGAAAATCTCTCAGCCATCCCTGGCCTGGCCCTGCGCCGTGTGCTCTCCGGCCTGGTCTGCGCAGGATTGTTCGGGTTGATCATGAGGGTCGCCTTCACGACGGCCTGGGCGCTTCCCGGTCCGGTGCCGGTGGGTGAGGAGGCCACCATCCGGATCGGTGAGCATCTCTTCAGCGACTATCTTCTCCCCTTCGAACTGGCTTCGGTGCTGCTGCTGATGGCCATGATCGGCGCCATCGTGCTCGCCCGCCGCGATGTCTTCGCCAGCGACGTGATCACCGGCGAGCCTGTTGATCAGGGTCTGATCGAGAAGGCCCGCACCCCCTTGCTGATCGAAACCCCCAACCCCCAGCTCCAGGAGACCCGCTGATGACCGCCTCCCCCATCCCCCTGCAGGCCTTCCTCACCGTCGCTGCCGTGCTTTTCTGCACGGGCGTCTGGGGTCTGATCAACAGCCGCAATGCCGTGCGCGTGCTGATGAGCATCGAGCTGATGCTCAATGCGGTGAACATCAACCTGATGGCCTTCTCCAGCTACGTCGATGGCCAGCTGATCCGCGGGCAGGTGTTCGCCATCTTCGTGATCACGGTGGCCGCAGCCGAGGCGGCGGTGGGTCTGGCGATCCTGCTCTCCCTCTACCGCAACCGCGAGACGGTCGATATGGAGCGCTTCAACCTTCTTCGCTGGTAGCGCACCGGCTCCGTGCAGCTTCGCCGTGTCTGGCTGATTGTCCGCACTGCAAGCCCTGCGGCCCAGCGACAGGCTGCCCTGTGTGCATCCGAACTGCGGAATCAGAGGGTGCATGTGACGATCGCCGCCAGTGGGCCTGCCGCTGATCCCTTCCCAGGGCTGCTGGCCACCGAAGCTGAGCTCCCCGATCTGGCTGTTGTGCTGGGTGGGGATGGAACGGTTCTGGGGGCCGCACGCCATCTGGCCTGTCATGGCGTCCCCCTGTTGAGCTTCAACGTGGGCGGCCATCTCGGCTTTCTCACCCACGACCCTCGCCTGCTGCGGGGTGAGGAGGCGGCCGAAGCCGGTGGAGCCTCCCTCTGGCGACGCCTGGTTCAGGATCGGTTCGCCCTGGAGCGGCGGATGATGCTCGAGGCTCGCGTCGATCGGGGAGACGGTCTCGAGGAGCGCGACCTCGCCCATGTGGCCCTCAACGACCTCTATCTGCGCCCCTGCCTGGAGGCCAATGCCACCACCTGCGTTCTGGAGCTGGAGATCGATGGCGAGATCGTCGACCAGTACCGCGGCGATGGCCTGATCTTCGCCACCCCCACGGGATCCACCGGCTACGCGATGGCCGCCGGTGGCCCCATCCTCCATCCCGGCATCGAGGCGATCGTGGTGACGCCCATCTGCCCGATGAGTCTGTCCAGCAGGGCGGTGGTGGTTCCGCCACGCTCGCGATTGAGCGTCTGGCCCCTGGGGCCCAGCGGGCGCCGGGTGCGTCTCTGGCAGGACGGCGCCCCGGCCACTGATCTTGAGCCTGGCGATCGCTGCATCGTGCAGCGTTCCGCTGATCCTGCCCTGCTGGTGGTGCTCGATCAGAGTCCGTCGTACTACCGCACCCTCACCCACAAGTTGCACTGGGCCGGCAGCATCACCGCGGCTGCGCCGGGCGAGAACTGATTGAGCGGTGCCTGCCGGACTCCGCCCGCCGGCCAGAATGGCGCGGGCACCGCATCCGGGGCCTCCCCCTGGTGCGGCGGCGATGGCCCTGGAGATCGAGCGAAGGTTCCTGGTGAGCGGTGACGCCTGGCGCTCGCACGTGCTCTGGCAGGCGGACCTGCGCCAGGGCTATCTTCTCGCCGATGGCCAGGGCCGGACGGTGCGGGTGCGGCTGAGTGAGCGGGAAAGGGAAGCGCGGGCCTGGCTGACCCTCAAGGCGCCCCAGCCTGCCGGGAGCGGCGATGACGATGGGGCCATCACCCGTCTGGAGTTCGAGTATCCGATCCCCCCGGAGGACGCCCGGGCTCTGCTGCACCTGGCCCCCCACGAGCTGGTCAAGCAGCGCCACGGACTGGATCTGCCTGGCGGTGAGTGGGTGCTTGACGTGTTTGAGGGGGCCAACGCTCCTTTGGTGGTTGCGGAGGTGGAGCTGGCGTCCGCCGCCAGCCCGGTGGAGCTGCCGGCGTGGTGCGGCAGGGAGATCAGCGGCCGCCACGAGCTCAGCAATGCCGCCCTGGCCCGTCGCCCCCTGTCCCTCTGGAGTGCTGCCGAACGCGACGCCCTGTTCGCTGCTTCAGCGCCGGGCGACGGTGAGCCTCCCACGGGATAGGGCCGACTCCGAAGGAAATCGCAAGGGGCTTCTGGGCACCGGCCAGTCTGGGGTACGCCGAGTTCTTCACCCCGCAGGCCGACAGCTTCACCTTGATGAGCCTGGAGAGGGTGTCGGGCGTCGAACGATCAGCCGGCGACGGGAGCAGCAGGGCTCGGCTGGCTGGCACCGCCTGAGCGGCTCTACCCGGCCTCCCGGCCAGGGATGTGGGTGTCCAGGGCGCAGCAGTTGAAGCCGTCGCGGCAGATCTTGCCGTTGTCCATCGCCCAGTTCAACAGAGCCACCCGGTTCTTGGCGCCGGTCTTGGTGAAGATGTTGCTCACGTGGTTGTCGACCGTGCGCTTGCTGATCGTGAGTTGCTCGGCGATCTCCTGATTGGTGAGTCCTGTGGCCACCAGTTCGATGATCTCCAGCTCCCGCTCCGAAAGGTCGTGGCGGGGAGACTCCCGCTCGGGCATGGGAATGCTGGCGGCGAAGCCTCACTGTAGGCAGGGTTCTGCTCCATGATGGCCAGGCGATGCGAGTGCGCGGTGGGGTTGCGAGAGGCTTTGGTGGAGAGGCGTTTCGCGGTCACCGCCGAGGTGACTCCACCCCGTGGTGCCGATGTCCGCCGGACCCTTGAGGCTGCGGAGACGCTGCGTGGCTGGGTCGATGCGGTGAACGTCACCGACGGCAGCCGGGCGGTGATGCGGATGAGCAGCCTGGCGGTGGGCCGTCTGCTGCTCGAAGCGGGTCTCGAGCCCGTGCTGCAGCTCACCTGCCGGGATCGCAACCGCATTGCCCTTCAGGCTGAGCTGCTCGGGGCCCATGCCCTCGGCCTGCCCAACGTTCTCTGCCTCACCGGGGATCCGGTGCGGGCGGGGGATCAGCCCGCTGCCCGACCCGTCAATGAGCTGGAGGCCGTGCGCTTGCTGCAGCTGGTGGCAGCCTTCAACGAAGGTCGGGATCCCGTGGAGGGATCGCTGCCCGATGGCGCCACCAACCTGTACGCCGGGGCGGCCGCCGATCCCCAGTCCTCCAGCTGGAGCGGCCTGGTGACGAGGGTGAAGCGCAAGCGAGCGGCAGGTGCTCGCTTTATCCAGACCCAGATGGTGATGGATGCGCGCTGCCTGCGCCGGTTCGTCGAGGAGGTCACCGGTCCCATGGACCTGCCGGTTCTCGCCGGGGTGTTCCTGCTCAAGTCCGCCAGAAATGCCCGCTTCATCAATCGAGTGGTGCCTGGGGCTTTGATCCCGGAGGCGGTGATCGAGCGCCTGGAATCCGCCAGCGATCCTGCGGCCGAAGGCGTGGTGATCGCCGCCGAGCAGGTGGCCACCTATCGGGACATCGCTCAGGGTGTGCATGTGATGGCGGTGAAGGCCGAGGAGCGGATCCCGGAGATCCTCCGTCAGGCCGGGCTAGTTCGGGTTGAGGGCGAGATCGGTACCCAGCAGCTCCGCCATGGCCTTCTGCTGCGGTGACGGGGCGACCACATCCTGCCGACGGGCATCGGTGATCAGCCAGTCGAGGGCAGCTTCCTGCAGGTCGAAGTGGTCGCCATTGCGGTCCACGCAGTAGCGGCCAAATACCAGTTTCTCCACCAGCCGCACGCCGGGACCGATGCGCGAGTAGTCGAAGATGATGGAATTGTCGATCGTGGCGCCTGCGCAGATGTGGCAGCTGGGCCCGATCATCGCCGGACCGATGATGGTGGCCCCGTCTTCGATCCGGGTCATGCCACCCACATAGATCGGGCCCTGCACTCGGATCCGGTCCCAGTCAGCGGCCACGTTGAGCCCAGTGAAGATGCCAGGCCGCACCTGTTTGCCTGGGATCTGAACCTGGCGAACATCACCCTGCAGCACGCTGCGGATCGCCTGCCAGTAGTCGGGTACCTTGCCGATGTCCACCCACTCGAATTCCATCGGCAGAGCATAGAAAAGAGCTTCGGCCTCCACCAGCTTGGGGAAGAGATCGGAGCCGATGTCGAAGGCCGTGCCACTGGGGATGAAATCCAGCACTTCGGGCTCGAAAATATAAATGCCTGTGTTGATCATGTCGCTGGCGGCCTCCTCCACTGCCGGCTTCTCCTGGAAGGAGCGCACGCGGCCATCGGGATCGGTCACCACCACCCCGTAGCTGCTCACCTGGTCGTGGGAAACCCGCTTGGCGATCAGGCTGGCCATCGCCCCCTTCTCCTTGTGCCGCCGTACAGCCTCGGTGAGATCGAGATCGATCAGGGCGTCACCGCACAGCACCACGAAGGTGTCGTCGAAGAAGTGATTGAAATCCTGGATCCGCCGCAGGCCCCCTGCCGATCCAAGAGCGTCACCGATCAGCTCCCCGTCCTCAATGCGGCCTTCAAAGCTGTAAGCGATCTGAACCCCGAAGCGCTGGCCATCGCGGAAGTAGCTCTCAATCTCCTCAGCCAGGTGGGAAACATTCACCATGATCTCGTTGAAGCCGTGCTGGCGCAGCAGCTCCAGGAGGAATTCCATCACCGGCTTCTGCAGGATGGGGATCATGGGCTTGGGTGTGGTGTGCGTGATCGGACGCACCCGCGTGCCCTTGCCTGCCGCCAGGATCATCGCCTTCATAGGCAGCGTTTATCCACCATCGGTCGCGCAAGCCTAGGGACTTGCCTCAGGCCGCCAGCAGTTCGCGAGCCGGCCCCCGAGCTGACCCCTGGCCTTGCCCCCAGCCTGCGACCACGGCCTCCGCGGTCTCGCCCAGAGCGCGCAACCGCAACGGGCCGAACAGTCCTCCCTCCTGATCCAGTTCCACCCTCCCCTGGGCACAGAGGAAGAGCAGCGCCCAGAACACCCCCACCCGGTCCCGGTCCAGGTCGTCGGCGCCTCCCGCCGGCGCCGCCTCCTGCCACAGGCGCACCAGATCCTCGAAGCTCAGCCAGGTCCCGCCATGGGCCGGACCGTTCTCGGCCGCCAGGAACAGGCTGAGGGCGGCGGTGGTTTCCGGCAGCTTCTCCCGGTGCGCCAGTCCCGCCACCTGGGCGATGGCGGCCCGCTCGCTGTAGCGACGGGACCGGGGGCGATGGCGGGCGCCGCCGGCGTCATGCTCCAGTCGCTCGGCGATGTCCTCGAGCTGGCGGATCAGTTCTCCCAGGGTCACGGGCCGCTGCAGGGGCGGTGGCGCCACCGGACGACGGCGCAGATGGCGCTCCGGTCGGGACGGCAGCATCATCGCGGCTCCGTTCGGTCCATCTGGTTCGTCGTCGGCGGCGTCATCGGGGCCGAACAGGGGATCGGGGGGGAAGGTGGCCGCCTCCAGGACTTCCGCCTTCAGGCCCACCAGTACCGAGGCGGCCAGAAAGGCCTCACTGCTCTCGGCCAGATCCTGCTCGTAGCTGCCGCCCACCAGGGCGGCGATGCGGGGCTGTTCGATCCTGTGGCGCAACTGGTCGAGGAAGCCGTCGATCACACCGATCACGTCCACGTCCCAGGGGTCGATCTCCCCCCGCATCGCCGCATCCTGCAAGAGGCGGATCGCCAGCCTCGCCCCTGCTTCAGCCACGCGCCCCCGGCTACGACTGGGTGATGGAACGCTACCGGCGGTGCACCGCGCCCGCCAGGGAGCTCCCGGAAGGGTGGCTCCCTCTACTCCACCGTGACCGCGACCGTTTCGGAGCCGGCTTTGCCTGAGGATTCTCCCGCTGCGGGCAGCAGGCCAAGTTGGGCATCCACGGTGGCCCGGTAGCGCTGAAGATCATTCTCGAGCTCGCGGATGCGCACCTGCTGGGCCTCGCGCTCGCCTTCGTCCTGGAGGGTCTCCACTTTCTTCACCACTCCAGTCCAGACCGCGAAGATCCAGGCGGCCGTAGCCCCGATCCCCCCGACCACCAGCAACAGCACGGCCAACGGCAGGGTGGAGCTGACCCCGGGCAGGAAGTGCACGGTGGTGGAGGCCGTGTTCTCCAGGGTGAACATCACCATCGCCAGGGCGAAGCTGAAGATCAGCAGAAAGTTCAGCTGACGCATCGTTCGTGCGGGGCAGGCAAGCTTTTGGATCCGGTGGAGCGTAGGCGCAGCTCTGGGGAGATGAGGCCTCTGAGCCCAGGGTGCACAGGTTCGTTACCCGAACCTTCAGGCAAGTCCTGGAGCTTGTAAGGGCGCCACTGCCGGAAGGCCTGCCGGAACTGCGCCGCTCCGCATCACCACTCTGCCCGGAGGAGAGGAGACCCGGGTGAGGGCGCCGGCTTCGCGGCCCACCAGGGCCTCGATCGAGGCCCGGTAACTGTCGGTGAGGATGCGGGGGTAGAGGCCGATGCCGATGATCGGGACCAACAGGCAGGAGATCACGTAGATCTCACGGGGCTCGGCATCCACCAGATGGGTGTGGGAGGCAAGTTCAGCATTTTCTTTGCCGAAGAAGATCTCCCTCAGCATCGAAAGCAGATAGATCGGGGTGAGGATCACCCCAACGGCCGCCAGCACAGCCATCACGATGCGAAAACTGAGGCTGTAGGTTTCGCTCGTGGCGAAGCCCACGAACACCATCAGTTCGGAGACGAATCCGCTCATGCCTGGCAGCGCCAGTGAAGCGAGCGAACAGACGGTCCATAGGGCGAACATCTTGCGCATCTTCTGGCCCACGCCCCCCATTTCATCAAGCTGAAGTGTGTGAGTGCGGTCGTAGGTAGCACCCACCAGGAAGAACAGCGAGGCGCCGATCAGGCCATGGCTCACCATCTGCAACATTGCTCCGCTGGTGCCGAGGGCGCTGAAGCTGCCGATGCCGATCAGCACGAAACCCATATGGCTGATTGAGCTGTAGGCGATCTTGCGTTTTAGATTGCGCTGGGCAAATGAAGTGAGAGCCGCATAGATGATGTTCACCACCCCGAGAACCACCAGCAACGGCGCGAACTGCACGTGTGCTTCCGGCAGGATCTGGACGTTGAAGCGGAGCAGGGCATAGCCACCCATCTTCAGCAGAATTCCGGCCAGCAGCATGTGCACCGGTGCGGTGGCTTCGCCGTGGGCATCTGGCAGCCACGTGTGCAGCGGCACAATCGGCAGTTTGACGCCGAAGGCGATCAGCAGCGCGGCATAACAGAGCACCTGGAAGCCCACCGGGAAGCCCTTGGCTGCCAGGGCGGTGTACTCGAAGCTCGGGGCTCCCCCACCAAAGAAACCCATCGCCAGCGCCGCCAACAGGATGAAGAGGGAACTGCCGGCGGTGTAGAGGATGAACTTCGTGGCCGCATACTGACGCTTTTTCCCCCCCCAGATGGCGAGGAGAAGATAGACCGGGATCAGCTCCAGTTCCCAGGCCAGGAAGAAGAGAAGCATGTCCTGCACTGCGAAGACGGCGATCTGGCCCCCGTCCATCGCCAACAGCAGGAAGTAAAAGAGACGCGGCTTGAACGACACCGGCCAGGCTGCCAGGCAGGCGAGGGCGGTGATGAAGCTGCTGAGCAGGATCAGCGGCATCGACAAGCCGTCGGCGCCCACCGACCATGCCAGCCCCAGATCCGGCAGCCAGGACACCCGCTCCACCAACTGCAGACCAGGATCGGCCGGGTCATAGCCGTTCAGGTACCCGCCCACCGTGAACAGGAAGGTGATCAGGGCCACCCCGAGGGCATACCAGCGAACACGCCGCCCGTCGCCGGCATCGGGAACGAAGGGAATCAGCAGGGAGGCCGCAATCGGGAAGAGGATTGCAGCGCTCAACCAAGGAAAGGACACAACCCGCAGGCACCATCTGTTGGGAGTGTAGAAATCGCACGTGCTGGGGCACTGCGCGCATGCGGGATATCACACAGATTGTGGTGAGAGCCGGCAGCCCACACGCGAGGGGGCGGGAGGCCCGAGAACAGCTCCCCAAGGTTCAGGAAGGAAATCTCAGGCGTATCGTTGCGGGAACAGCGCAAGAATCAGTGGTTATCGAGCGGCCAGAGCGCATGACTGGCGGGCGTTCTCGGGATCCGGTTTGCTGATCTTGCCTTCAACCTGGGCTTGATGGTTGATCCCATACAAGTGATTCTGTAACTTAGGGCCATGATAGCCAGATCGCTAGATGTCTTTGAACGAACATAAACGATAGGGTCCACCTTCGATGATGGTCTGGCAACGCTCAAGCAGAGCAAGATCTTCTTCATACCCATGCTGACCAGGATGACACATCAACTCGATGGATGAGGATCGTTGAAAGGGTTTCCTCCGGGAATCTTCGAGAAAGACATCCAGTCCGGTGAATACCTGCGGCATCCGGCTTCCCCGCAACCGGCAGGTGGCTGACCAGGCCTTCTTGGCCAGGATTCTTGTGAGGGGTGGCGTGCTGTGGAGCCTGCGGCCGTAAACGTTCATGGTGGCACGCATCCGCCAGATTCCATGCTGCTGCTGGAGCCTGCGGATCACCGGCAGCATCCAGGGGATGGTATGCACATGATGGTGCGAATCGAAATGAGAAATTTCTACTCCCAGGGAGCGGGCTTGCCGAATCTGGGCATCCAGTTCGCGAAAGCATGCGGCCATCAGATCCCTGTCGCCCTTGAGTTGGCGGATGGAGCCCGAGAATGCCCCCTCCTCATTCAGCAATCCGTGAGTCGCCAGCGCAGAAGGATCGGAGAGGGGTTGGAACTCGGTGAGATTCAGATGAATGCCGAAGCCTGCCCTCGCTTGGTGCCGGTGCGCAAGGGCCGCACCTTCGTTGCAGCAAGGGCCGTTGGCCATGAGCGTGGCACTGCTGATCCACCCATGCACCAAAGCTTTTTCGATGGACTGGTTCACTTGTTGGGAGAACCCAAGATCATCGGCATTGATGATCAGGCGCTGAAGGCCCAGGTGGTGGTCCTGTGAGGTTGTTGGAGGAATCAAGGCTCACCTCAGGGTGGGCTGGTCGCGACATACCTTGTCAAGGGCCTGCCGCAGGCTTGCCGTGATTCCAGCATAGGAGAAGTGGCAGACGTGGTTGCGAGCCTTCTCCCCGATCTGATGGAGATGTTTTCGATCCGCAATTGCATCCTCAAGACAGTTCGTGAGTGCCTGAATATTGCCTGTGGGGAAGACCCAGCCTGTTTGTCCTGGCACTACAAGGTCGTAGGCGCATCCCACGTGATCGCTGACTATGGCTGGGCAGGCAAGGTTCATGGCTTCATTGACCACCAGTCCCCAGGTTTCGCTTTCCGATGGCAGGGCAAGCAGGTCTCCCATGCTGTAGACAGCGGGCATCATGCTCTGGTTCTGGAACGGCAGGAAATGAACGCCATCCAGGCCGAGATGCTGTGCGTGAGTGCGAATGGATTCTTCTAGATGGCCTTCGCCAACGAAAACAATTTTTGATGATGCGATCAATGGGGTGGGTAAGTTGGCGTAGGCGTAAAGAAGGTCAAGTGGGCGTTTCACAGCAACAAACTTGCCCACAAAGAGAATGACGATCTCCTGGCCAATACCGATGCTTTCGCGAAGGGTCAGTGCCGTCGCTGCGGCAGTGGTTCCGGCGGCGGCAAAGCGGGCATTGTCGACGGCATGCCGACCCATGAACAGCTTTGAGGTCGGTACACCATTGCTGCGGTAGTACTGATGATTAGCGCTGCCAACCACGAGAAAAGCCGCGAACCTTCTGAATAGAAAGCTGCGACCTAGCTGGTTGAGCTTGCTCTTCAGGCCTTGCTTCCTGTTCAGATTGTGTGAGTCGCCGCGCAGCAGAAAGGGAATCTTCCAGAAGCGAGGATCCAGCAGTAGCAAAATATAAGTGAGAAAGGCATAATTCATCAACAGGATGGCGTCGGGTCGCCAGGCTGCCAGGCGGGGCGCAAGGCCGGGGTTGATGTAGCCAAAAAAGTGTTGATTGCCTGGTTTTGTTGCCCTGTTAGGGATGAACTCGTATTCGTGACCTTCAAGCAGTGGGATGTCCCATTGCAAGGGCCTGCCGAATCCAGGGTCATTGGCAGTGGAAACTCCAAGATCCCAGAGATAGAACACTTTGAGATCAACGCCGGCGTTGTCGGCCAGTCCATTGAGCCAGGGGGAGATGTATTGCACCGGATGGCCGGCAACGATAGCCAGCCTGCGCTTCGGCTGGCTAGGGGTTTGCCTGGGTTCCATGGCCCTGGCCGGTGTTCCGGCCCTCAAGGATGGAATGGGTGGTTTCGCCCGAGACCGCCAAGGCCAACTCACACCCAAAAGGCGAAGCATTCATATCCTGCTGCTTTGTATCGGGCTTGAAACTGCATCAATCTTCCTGGGTTTCCTGAAGAAAGCATGGTTATGGCGAGGGCATGCGGAGTGACTGTGAATCGATTGATTGTTTGCTCGCCGTCCTGCCTACTATCCCACCGATTCACCGCCAGGTGCTGGTGTTGGCGGCGGCTCAGCCGAAGGCCCCGAACAGCACGACGAGGGCGATCACGCCGCCGAACACGATCAGGGCATAGAACTGGGCACGGCCGGTTTCGAAGTACTTGAGCCCCTCACCGCTGCCAAGGGTGAGCAGCCCCGTGAGGTTCACCACCCCATCCACCACCTTGGCGTCCACCTCCAGCACCTGGCGGGCGAGCCGGCGGCTGCCCTGCACGAACAGGCGCTCATTGATGGCATCGAGGTACCACTTGTTGGCGAGGAAGGCGTTCACGGCAGGAAAACGGGCTGCTACGGCCTGGCCCAGATCGATGCGGCGCAGGGCGTAGGCCGTTACCGCCAGCGCGATGCCGGTGAGGGAGATCGCCACCGAGGCGCCTGCCAGGGGCAGGAATTCTCCCCAGGAGAAGTGCTCCGCCATCTCGGCGGCCTCGTGCGGATCGAGCAGGCCGGCGAAACGACTGTTCCAGGGAGTGCCCAGCAGGCCGATCAGCACGGAGGGAACCGCCAGCACCGCCAGGGGCAGGGTCATCTGCCAGGCGGATTCATGGGGGTGGTCAGCGTGGGCGTGCTGGTCATCGCCGCCGGAAGCCTTGCCTGCCGCCGAAAGCAGCTGGGCGGCGATCGCTCTGTCGTTGCCGCGGAACTCGCCCTCGAAGGTGAGGAAGTACAGGCGGAACATGTAGAAGGCGGTCATGCCGGCCGTCACGAAGCCCATTCCCCAAAGCAGGGGGTAGGTGGCGAAGGCCTGGCCGAGGATCTCATCTTTGCTCCAGAAGCCGGCGAGGGGAGGGATGCCGGCGATGGCGATGCAGCCGATCAGGAAGGTGATGGCTGTGATCGGCATGTGCTTGCGCAGGCCGCCCATCAGGCGCATGTCCTGGGCGAGCACGGGCTCGTGGCCCACCACCTCTTCCATGGCGTGGATCACCGAGCCCGAGCCGAGGAAGAGCATCGCCTTGAAGAAGGCGTGGGTGACCAGGTGGAACATGCCGGCCACCGGGGCGCCGCAGCCCATCGCCAGCATCATGTAACCCAGCTGCGACACGGTGCTGTAGGCCAGCCCCTTCTTGAGATCCTGCTGGGTGAGAGCGATCGAGGCTCCCAGGAACAGAGTGATGGTGCCGATCACGGCGATCACCACCTGCACAGCAGGAAATGGGGCGTAGACGGGTTGAAGCCGGGCCACCAGGAACACACCGGCGGCCACCATCGTGGCGGCGTGGATCAGGGCGGAGATGGGGGTAGGGCCCTCCATGGCGTCCGGCAGCCACACATGAAGCGGGAACTGGGCCGACTTGGCCATCGGCCCCATGAACACCAGCAGGCAGAGCAGCACCGCCACGCCATTGGACAGACTGCCAACGGCCACCGCCTCGCTGAGGCGGCTGCCGATCTCCTCGAAGCCGAAGCTGCCGGTGGCCCAGAACAGGCCCAGGATGCCCAGCAGCAGGCCGAAGTCGCCTACCCGGTTCACCACGAAGGCCTTCTGGGCGGCGTTGGCGGCGCCGTCGCGGTCGTACCAGAAGCCCACGAGCAGGTAGGAGCACATGCCCACCAGCTCCCAGAACACGTAGATCTCCAGCAGGTTGGGGCTGATCACCAGGCCGAGCATCGAGCTGCTGAACAGGGCCAGATAGGTGAAGAAGCGCACATAGCCCTTGTCATGGGCCATGTACCCATCGGAGTACACCATCACCAGCAGGGCGATGGTGGTGACCAGCGACAGCATCACGGCGCCGAGGGCATCGACCCGGAAGCCCATCTGCAGGTTGAAGGTGCCGGCCGACGCCCAGTCGAACAGCACCTCCCGTGGCCCGGCACCGGCCAGTTGTTCAGCCAGCACCGCGAAGCTGAGCACCGCGGCGGCCCCCACGCAACTGAGCAGTAGCACTGCCACCGGTTTGCGGAGGCGGTTGACCGTCCGGTTGAAGGTGATCAGTCCAAGGCCGGAGAGACAGGCGCCCACAAGGGGAAGTACCGGAATCAACCAGGCGAGTTCGGCAGCGGAGGGCATCCGGCACGGTCGCAATCTTCGGGAGTGTAGGCAGATCGGCCCGCTGCTCTGGGGACTGTGCGGGTTGGGCCATCGCTGTCACCCCAGCCAGTGGGCCAGGGCGGTGCGGGAGAAGGCGGTGGCCCCCAGGCCAATGAAGCGGTGGGCCCACCAGAACACCCCCACGGCGATGGCGATCCCCAGCTGGGCCGGACGCAGGAACTCGCCGGCCAACAGCTGCTGACGCCCGTCCAGCACCGCGCGGAAGGGAATCACCGAGGTGCTGGCCCTGAGTTCCTCGAAGGCTTCTCCGAAGCGGTGGCGCAGGCGGCGGTCGCCGTTCCAGATCGCGAACAGGTGGTGCGCGACCAGGCCCGCGCAGGTGGCCACCATGAAGCTGCTGCCGATCCAGAGCAGGTGGGTGGCACACCAGAGAATCTGCCCGACCGCCTGGGGATGGCGGCTCACCCGGATGATCCCGGTGGCGTAGAGCCGCACCTGCGGCTTCAGCACTGCCGGGATCTCCAGCAGGTTGTAGGTGGCCGGGTAGAGGAACAGGAAGCTGATGGCCGTGCCGACCCACACCAGCGGCACGACCCAGGGCTGGTCCTGCAGATTCCACAGCCTTTGCCCGTCGTAGCGGTGGGCGAGGAAGTAAGCAATCACCACCACCGCCGAGGGGATGCTCACGGCGGCGAACAGCAGCCGCCAGGCCCGTTCGCCGATGCGCTCCGCCCCCCAGGCCCGCAGCGAGGCCCCGCCGCTGTGCAGCACGGCGAACACCAGCAGCAGCCCGAGCATCACCCAGCTGCTGTGGTGCAGGCCGAGGGCGTTGGCCGTGGTGGTCATGGGCGGGGACCGGGTTGTGAAGGGCGATTCTCGCCACCGGCCCCTCCCCCTAGAGTTCCTCGAGGCCCCAGCCTGCATCGGCAGGCCGATGCCCCGACCCCGGTCGCTGCCCGCTCCTATGGCTGATCTGCCGTTCACCCTCGATCAGCTGCGGATCCTTCGCGCCATCGCCAGCGAAGGCAGCTTCAAGAAGGCGGCCGACAGCCTCTACGTCACCCAGCCGGCCGTGAGTCTGCAGATCCAGAACCTGGAGAAGCAACTGGATGTGTCCCTGTTCGACCGTGGTGGCCGCAAGGCCCAGCTCACCGAAGCCGGTCACCTGTTGCTGAGCTACTGCGACCGGATCCTCAGCCAGTGCCAGGAGGCCTGCCGCGCCCTCGACGACCTGCACAACCTCCGGGGCGGCTCCCTGATCGTGGGCGCCAGCCAGACCACCGGCACGTACCTGATGCCGCGGATGATCGGTCTGTTCCGCCAGAAGTACCCGGAAGTGGCGGTGCAGCTTCAGGTGCACAGCACCCGGCGCACCGGCTGGAGCGTGGCCAATGGCCAGATCGATCTGGCGATCATCGGCGGGGAGCTCCCCGGCGATCTCAACGACCTGCTCCAGGTGGTGCCTTACGCCAACGACGAACTGGCCCTGGTGCTCCCCCCGAAGCATCCGTTGGCACGGCTGCCGGAACTCACCAAGGACGACCTCTACCGCCTGGGCTTCGTCTGCCTGGATGCCCAGTCCACCACCCGCAAGATGGTGGACCAGCTGCTCGGCCGCTCCAAGCTGGAGGTGCAGCGGATCAAGATCGAGATGGAGCTCAACTCCTTCGAGGCGATCAAGAATGCTGTACAGGCCGGCCTGGGCGCCGCGTTTCTGCCGGTGGTGTCGATCGAGCGGGAACTGGCGGCCGGCACCCTGCATCGCCCCCAGGTGGCTGATCTGATGGTGCGGCGGCAGCTGAAGCTGATCACCCACCCGGCGCGCTACTGCTCCCGGGCGGCCGAGGCTTTCCGGCGGGAGGTGCTGCCGGTCTTCGCCAGCCCCGACAGCCCCCTGCGGCAGGCGACCCAGGTCCGGGTCGAGGCCCAGACCCCCGCGGGCACCACCTGAGGAGCTCCCGCGGGGCGGATCAGCCTCAGAGGGGAAACGATCAGAACTGATCGCCTTCCGGCGTCACCCCCACGCTGTCATCGGCGGCTCCGGCCACGCCGGGGGTCTGGAACTTGTTGCCACTGATGTCCGTCTGATAGACGCAGCGCACGATCGGCTTGTCACGGATCGAGCCGATGTAGGCGAAGGTGTTCATCCGCTGCTTGCACTCGCGCATCTGCTCGGCGGTCACCGCCCCCTGCTTCTGCAGCACCGCCCAGTTCTCCCGGCGGATCACGCAGCCCGGCTGCAGCGTGGGCTGGGTCACGAAGCTGCTGCTGGGGTTCATCGTGGTGTACAGCTCGATGTCCATCACGAAGGCGCTGGCCCCCCACTGCTTGCAGAACTCGGGATCGGGCACGGCCATGTCGAGCTGCTGGCTGGAGGCGATGTTGCCCTGGTTGCCGGCGGTGTTGCTGGAGACGGCGGTGCCGATGCCGATGCCCAGCACGAGCACGCCCGCAAGCACCGCGATGGTCGACACGTTGAACTGGATGCCGCCGGGACCTCCACCCGAGCCCCCCGTCGGGCCGCCGGACCGTCCGCCGGGACCGGCGCCGTTGCGGCGTGGCCCATCCGAACCCCACGACTCCCGCGGAGCGGTGCGGTTGCGGCTGCCGACCTCCTCGCGGCCGTAGCGCGAGGCTGGCTCTTCATAGCTGCGGTCGTAGCGACCGGGGCCGCGGGAGCGGGTCACAGGGTTTCGGGGGTGCGGGGCAGGCCCATCGAGTAGTTGAGCACCCGGCTGTCCGGGTTGTAGCGGAGTTCTCCGGCCTGGAGCATCTGACGGATCAGACCCTCGAGCTCCGAGCCGATCCGGCGCAGGGTGTAGTCGTTGAGATCGGCGCCGGCATGGGCATCCACCTGGGCGCGGAAGCCCGCCTGCACCTTCTGGAGGGCGGCGTCATCCCAGAGGAACTCGTTGTCGGGATCCACGTCCAGCGTGAGCCTGGAGGCGTCGGCGATCAGGTCGCCGTCCTCGACCCGGGCCGTGAACAGGCGGATGTGCCGGGTCGTCGACTTCAGCAGCGTGTCGGCCATGGCCAGGAGCGGGGGTTCGGGGCTGGGGGCCGCCGCAGCGACGCCGGACAACGACTTTAGGAACCGTCCGGAGAAGGAGGGCGGATCCCGCCACCGCACGGCGCCCTTTAAGGTTGCATGCTGTCCAGGGGTGTGCCATGCGCGTCGCCATCGCCGGAGCCGGTCTGGCCGGTCTGTCCTGCGCCAAGTATCTGTGCGATGCCGGCCATACCCCGGTGATCTACGAAGCCCGCGACGTGCTCGGCGGCAAGGTGGCCGCCTGGCAGGACGCCGATGGCGACTGGTATGAAACGGGGCTGCACATCTTCTTCGGCGCCTACCGCAACATGCGCCAGCTGTTCGCCGAACTTGCCATCGAGGACCGGCTGCAGTGGAAGAGCCACTCGATGATCTTCAACCAGAAGGAGAAACCCGGTACCTATAGCCGTTTCGACTTCCCTGACATCCCGGCTCCCTTCAATGGGGTGGCGGCGATTCTGGGCAACAACGACATGCTCACCTGGCCGGAGAAGATCGCCTTCGGCCTCGGCCTTGTGCCGGCGATGCTGCGCGGCCAGGATTATGTTGAGGAGTGCGACAAGTATTCCTGGACCGAATGGCTACGGCTGCACAACATCCCCGAGCGGGTGAACGATGAGGTGTTCATCGCCATGGCCAAGGCTTTGAATTTCATCGATCCCGATGAGATCTCCAGCACGGTGGTGCTCACGGCACTCAACCGCTTTCTCCAGGAGGCCGACGGCTCGCGCATGGCCTTCCTTGACGGCAACCCCCCCCAGCGGCTGTGCGAACCGATCGTGGAGTATGTGCGGGAGCGAGGCGGCGAGGTGCATCTGCAGGCTCCGCTCCGGGAGATCCGGCTGGATGGATCCGGTGCCGTGGCCGGCTTCCGCATCGGCGGCATCGCCGGCAAGGAGCCCCTGGAGGTGGAGGCTGAGGCCTACGTCAGCGCCCTGCCTGTGGATCCGCTGAAGCTGCTGCTGCCGGAGGCCTGGAAATCGCTGCCCTACTTCAGCAAGCTCGAAGGTCTGAAGGGCGTGCCTGTGATCAACATCCACCTCTGGTTCGACCGCAAACTCACCGCTATCGACCATCTGCTGTTCAGTCGCAGCGATCTGCTCAGCGTCTATGCCGACATGAGCAACACCTGCCGCGAGTACGCCGATCCCGATCGCTCGATGCTCGAGCTGGTGTTCGCCCCCGCCAAAGACTGGATCGGCCGCCCCGACGACGAGATTGTGGCCGCCACCATGGAGGAGCTCAAGCGCCTGTTCCCGATGCACTTCACCGGTGAGGATCAGGCCCGGCTGCGCAAGTCGGTGGTGGTGAAGACCCCCCTCTCCGTCTACAAGACGGTTCCGGGTTGTCAGCAGCTGCGGCCTGAGCAGCAGTCGCCGATTCCCAACTTCTTCCTGGCAGGGGATTTCACGATGCAGCGCTACCTGGCCTCGATGGAGGGAGCGGTTCTGAGCGGCAAGCTTTGCGCTGCTGCGGTGGATCGGGCCCGATCCGGGGCCACTGGCCCGTCGGCCGCCCTCGCCGCGGTGTGACGGTGGTGCGGAGCGGTCCTTCCACCGTTGATCCCGTGGCCACGGCTGGCCCGATGGATCTGGAGGCGGCTTACGAGGCCTGCCGCCGGGAGACGGCTCACTGGGCCAAGACCTTCTACCTCGGCACCCTGCTGCTGCCACCGGAGAAGCGCCGCGCCATCTGGGCGATCTACGTCTGGTGCCGGCGCACCGATGATCTGATGGACAGCCCTGAGGCCCAGGCCTTGCCCAGCACCGACCTGCTGGCCCGCCTGGATGGCTGGGAGCAGCGCACCCGTGGGCTGTTCCAGGGCCGGGTGAGCGATGGGCTGGACCGGGTGCTGGTGGACACGCTCGAGCGCTTTCCCCAGCCCCTTGAGGCTTATCTCGACATGATCGAGGGCCAGCGCATGGATGTGCTGCGCCAGCGCTACGCCGACTTCACTGAGCTGGAGCTCTACTGCTATCGGGTGGCGGGCACGGTGGGGCTGATGACCCAGGCCGTGATGGGACTGGATCCTGCGTACACCACGGCACCCTGGAGCGAGCGCCCCGACCCCACCGAGGCCGCCGTGGCCCTGGGCATCGCCAACCAGCTCACCAACATCCTGCGGGACGTGGGCGAGGACCGCGGCCGGGGGCGCATCTACCTGCCCCAGGAGGACATGGCCCGGTTCGGTTATTCCGAAGCCGAGCTGATGGCCGGCACGGTCAATGAGGCCTGGAAGGCTCTGATGGCCTTCCAGCTGGAGCGGGCCCGCGCCTGGTTCGCCCGTTCGGAGGCTGGGGTGCGCTGGCTGTCGGCCGATGCCCGCTGGCCCGTGTGGACCTCGCTTCGCCTGTACCGGGGCATCCTCGATGTGATCGAACGCCACGACTACGACGTGTTCAACCGCCGGGCCTACGTGCCGACCGCCGGCAAGCTGCTGGATCTTCCCCTCTCGTTCGTGGTGGCCCAGGTGCACTGAGCCGGCCGCTCAGGCCAGCCCCAGCCAGTCCAGCAGAATCGGGTTCACCAGCTCGGGGGCCTCGTCGTGGGGGCAGTGGCCCAGGCCTGGCAGCACCCTGAGCTCCCGGATGCAGGGGAGCCGGTCGCGCCAGCGTGCCGCCTCCGCCGGATCCTCCCAGGGATCGCTTGCCCCCCAGATCATGCGGACCGGTACCGGCAGCTCCTCCATCAGATCGGGAGCCAGGTGGTCGTCGAACAGGTTCACGAAGCCGCGGAAGCACTCCACCGCTCCTGGATCGCCCGCCGGCCGCAGCAGCAGTGCCACCAGGTCGTCGTCGACATGGGCGCCGCTGGGATAGGCCTGCCCCAGCACCCGGCGCACCACCTGTGGCCGGGCAAGCAGCCGGAACAGGGGTGAGAGCAGCCAGCGTTCGCGCACCAGGGCCCGCAGGAGCGGCCGGCCTGCACGCTCCCAGGGGGGCAGTTCCGCCACCCGCTTCTCGTCGAGGGTGCGCTGGGCGCAGTCGATCAGCACCACCTGGGCCGGCGGTCGGCCCCGTTCCACCAGCAGTCGTGCCGCCCTGAGGGCCACCACGCCGCCGATCGAATTGCCGATCAGATGAACCGGACGGGGCCCGGCGGCCAGCACGACCGCTTCGACGAAGTCGGCCACCTGGGCGCCCCAGAGGTCGAAGCTGTAGCGGACGGCGCCTTCCTGTGGCTCCTCGCCCGCCAGTTGGGAGCGGGGTTTGTCGCTGGCGCCGAAGCCCAGCAGGTCGAGGGCATAGGCCTGGCAGTGGGGGGCCAGAGCGGGCAGGTTGTGACGCCAGTGGCCGATCGAGGCGCCGAAGCCGTGGATCAGCACCGCCGCCGGGCTGCAGCCCGCGGGGTCTGGCGTGCATGTCCAGACGACACTATGGCCCCGCCAGCACCATCTGGACGGGACCAGGGGATCCGAAGCCGGGGAGATCGGCGACGCGGGGTCGCCGGGCACCGCTTCAGACACCGACCTTCTGATCGGCCAGGAGGCTCTTGAGCTTGGCCAGTTCACCGGCCCAGCGGGGATCGGGGGCTTCGCTGTCGACGCTGTCGGCGTGCACCACCTTGTTCGCGGACTTGCGGGCGACCGTGCTGGGGGTGATGCCGTTACGGCGCTCGGCAGGAGCGCCGCTGCGGCTGTCGCGACGCTCGGAGATCTCAATGCGCAGGCTGTTGCCGCCGAAGTCGCGGCCGTTCAGCTGCTCGATCACGGTGTCGGCGAGCTTCTGATCGTCGACGTTGGCGAAGCCGAAACCGCGGCAGACACCCGTGTCACGGTCGTTGACCGCCTTGAAGCGCACCCCCTCCCCGACGCTGGTGAACAGAGCTTCAAGCTCTTTGGCATCAAAAGACTGCGGCAGGTTGCCGACATAGAGACGAATGCTCATGGGAGGGAGGGCAGGAGAAAAATCTGGCAGGCGAAGGAACACGCCGTTGCCTGTGAAGTTAACCATGGCGACCCTCCCGCTCCGCCAGCCATCGCTGCGCGCAGGTCAAGGTCTGCGCATCGGAGCCCCCCGCGGCCCTCAGCCGGCCGAAAGCCCGCTCCTGGGTCAGATGATCGATCAGACGCCCCAGTTCCGGTCCGGCTCCCAGCCCCAGCGCCTCCTGCAGCGCTCGCCCATCCAGGGGGGTACGGGGGTGGAACAGGGGATCGGACGGATCCCGCCAGCGTTGAAGGGCGCAGCGGGCCGCTGCAATCGGCAGGCGCAGAAGCCAGGCCGGCAGATCCGCCTCCAGTTGCCGTTGCAGGGTGAGGCGTTCGGGCTCCGCCAACCGGGCCAGGGGATCGGTCTCGCCGCCCGCGCCCGTAGCCCCGCCGGTCTCCAGCAGCTCCCAGTGACGCCGCAGCTGGGCGGCGCGCTGCTGGAGGCGCCGGCTGGCCCGCAGAACGGCCAGGGCCGGCCCATCGAGCACGGTGGCCAGCCTGGCCAGGGGCAGGGCCCACTCCGCTTCCTGCGGGCTCAGGCCCCGCAGCTCGGCAGCCTCAGGCGTGAGCCCCGCCAGGGCAGGAGGAGCCGGTGCCGGGGCCCCCCAGGGGGCCAGCAGAGACTCATCCACGGCCCGGGCCAGCCAACGTTCCCCCCCTCGGGCCACGGCAGCCAGGCGCTCCAGCTCCGCCAGCACCCGCTCCCCGGCCACGGAGCCGCAGCGAGCACTGTGGTGGCGGATCCAGACGGCTGTGCCGCTCTCCAGCTCGAACCCCAGCTCCGCGGCCAGGCGCAGGCCCCGCAGCAGCCGCAGGGGATCGTCGAGCAGGTTGGCCTCGCCGATCGCCCGCAGGTGCCCGGCGGCCAGATCCGCCAGACCCCCCTGAGGATCGATCAGCTCGCGGGGCTGATCCGCACCGGCCAGGGGCAGGGCGATGGCGTTGATGCTGTAGTCGCGGCGGGCCAGGTCGGTGGCCAGGTCGTCGCCGACCCGGCGGGCCAGGTCGATCGTCCAGCCCTGCACCACCAGCCGGGCGATCGAACGCTCGCGATCCAGCACCACGCAGCTGCCGCGGTGCCGCCCCGCCAGGCAGCGCGTGAGGGCAATCGCGTCCCCTCCCACCACCAGATCAAGGTCGGGCTGTTCTGCCAAGCGATCCAGCAGGCCATCGCGCACGGCACCGCCCACCAGGGCCGTGCCGGCGGGGAAGGCGTCCGGTGGAACCGGCCAGCGCTCCGGCTCCAGCCGCCGCCACAGCCGGCGGGCCATCTCCCCGCGGTCGCAGGTCACAATGGGCGTCCGCGAGCGTGCCGGCGGCATGTGCATCTGCGTGGATTGCCACTGGGTCGACCGCTGTCAGGCCTACCACGCGGTCGAGCGGCAGCACGGTGTTCCCCACCTCTGCGATTCCCCGGATCTGCGGCCCCTTTCGCCCCGGATCCATGTGCAGGTCCGCGATCTTCCGGGTGGACAAGTGGGAGTGGAATGGGACGTGCGCGCCTGTGACGACTTCCGCGCCGACCCCGGACGCTGGGCTCGCCTCAGGCCCGGAGCTCCCCTGCCCCCATGAGTTCTCCCCCGCCGGGACCCCTGCTTCTGGCCCTGCACAGCTCCAGCGACACCCTCGGGGTGGCGGCCCAGACGCTGGCCCTCGAACCGGAGCCTGCGCGCCTGGCCGCCTTCCCCCTGGGGCGGGCTCTCTCCAACCAACTGCTGACCTGCCTCGAAACCGTGCTGCCCGCCGCTGTATGGCCCCGCCTGGCCCGCCTGGCGGTGGCCACGGGGCCGGGGGGGTTCACCGGCACACGCCTCACGATCGTGGTGGCCCGAACCCTTGCCCAGCAGCTGGCGGTCCCCCTCGATGGCATCAGCAGCTTCCGGCTGATCGCCCGGCGCCTTCACCGCCAGGGGGCGGCCCCGGCTAGGGGCCCGTTCTGGCTGCTGCAGGATCTGCCCCGTCACGGCCAGGTGGCTGGTCTGTATGCGGCCGATCCCCAGGCCCTTGGCGGCATCGCCGAAGCACTGCCGCCTTGCCTCTACCGGCAGAACCGCGACCTGGACGCGGCCGCCGAGCGGGCCGGTGCCGTTGCGGCGCCGCGCTGCGCGGCCGTGCCGGAATTGCCCCAGGATGCTGCTGAATTGCTGGTCTTCGGCCAGGATGCGGCCCGCCGCCGCCTGAGTGCCCCGTGGGCGCCGGTGCTGCCGCTCTACCCCACCAGTCCGGTCGGCACGGGGGTGTGAGGGTGCGTCGTAGCGTCCACCGGCGGCCGTCCGCGCCTCGCGCCGCCGACCCCCCGACCCCCCGCAAACGCCTGTCGCCACCGCCGCGCCGCCGCCGCTCCCATGGCCTCTGGTGGCTCGCTGCGGCCGGGACCACGCTGCTGTGGCTGTCGCGCGGCTGGTGGTGGCCCACTCCGCCGCCTCCCCAGATGATCCTGGTGCTGGGCGGCGACGTCGACCGGGAGAAGGCCGCGGCCCGGCTGGCCCGCGCCGACGGGCTGCCGGTGGTGGTGAGCGGCGGCACCAATCCGGAGTACGCCACCTGGCTGTTCCGGGAGCAGCAGGGACTTCCGGCTCACCGGGTGCGGCTCGACTACCGGGCGGTGGACACGGTCTCGAACTTCACCTCCCTGATCGACGACCTGCGCCGGGCCCGCATCCGCCATGCCCTGCTGGTCACCAGCAGCGACCACATGCAGCGGGCGCTGCTGGTGGGGCGGATCGTGGCCGGCAGCCGCGGCATCCACCTCACGCCGGTGCCGGTGCCCTGCGGCGAGCTGTGCGTGCAGGAAGGCCGGCGCAAGCTATGGGGGGATGCGGCCCGGGCGGTGGTCTGGGTGATCAGCGGTCGGGATCTGCGCCGCTGGGCGGCAACGCATCTCTCTCCCTGGCTGGAGCGAGCTGGCGTCCACTGATCAGGCCCAGATCCAGCAGCTGGTTGATCTGCTCCTGGCAGGCGCGGGTGACGACATCGAGATCGGCGCGCCGCCGGGAGGCCGGAGGTGGGATCGGCGTGCCGATCCGGATATGCACCGGTACCAGTCGCGGGCTGGATTGGCCGGGGCCCAGGGCACGGTGACTGTTCACGATTGCCACCGGCAGCAGGGGCACCCCCGCCCGGGCCGCCAGCAGGGCGGCGCCGGGCTGTGGATCGTTGACCCGGCCGTTCCGCTGGCGGGTGCCGTCGATGAATACACCGGTGGCCCAGCCCTGAAGCAGCCGGTCGGTGGCCACGCGGATCGCCTCGCGGTCGCTGGCTCCCCGGGCCACGGGGTAGGCCCCGCAGGCTCGGATGATCGGCCCCAGCAGCGGCACGCGGAACAGCTCGGCCTTGGCCATGAAGGCCACGGGGCGCCCGAGGGCGTGGCCGAGCAGGGGAGGGTCGATGTGGGAGCCGTGGTTGGCCACCACCACCACCGCCCCCTCCAGGGGGACGTTGTCGTTGCCGGCGGTGCGGCCCCGGAACAGCAGTCGGTACAGAGGGAAGACCAGCAGGTAGCTGATCAGTCGGTAGGTGAGGCTCGGCCGCGGGGTGCTCAGCAGGGCCGGGGGTTCCACCGGCCTGCGGCGACGGCCCAGCACCCGCCGCACCGGTCCGATCGGGGTGCCGCTCATGCTCCCAGGTCGGCGGCGCCGGCCACCTGGGCCGTGGCCACCCCGTCGCAGCTCCGCCGGATCAGGCCGCTGAGCACGTTTCCCGGCCCGATCTCCACCGCCGTGTCCACGCCATCGGCGGCCAGCTGCAGCATGATCTCGCGCCAGCGCACCCCGTGGGTCATCTGGGTGGTGAGCCGCCGCTTGAGGGCCTCGCCGGAGGTCTCGGGGGTGGGGTCGGTGTTGCTGAGCACCGGAATCACGGCATCGGCGAAGGGGATCGGTGCCAGTTCGGCGGTGAAGGCCGCCGCCGCCTCGGCCATGAACGGGGAATGGAAGGCCCCGCTCACCGGCAGCGGCACCGCCCGCTTGCAGGTGAGGGCGGCACAGACCGCCGCCACCGCCTCCCGGGTGCCGGAGAGCACCACCTGGGCCTCGCTGTTGTCGTTGGCGATCACCACCCCTTCGGTGTCGGCCACCTGCTCCTCGAGAGCATGGCGGTCAAAGCCGATCACCGCGGTCATGGCGCCGCCGCCGCCGGCGGCGGCCATCAGTTCGCTGCGGCGCTGCATCAGCCTCAGGCCCGTTTCCGCATCGAACACCCCAGCGGCGTAGAGGGCCACCAGCTCTCCGAGGCTGTGCCCGGCCACGCGATCGGCCTGGCGCCCCTGGGCGCGCAGGGCATCCACCAGCAGGCTCTCGACCACGAACAGGCCCGGTTGGGTGTTGCGGGTGTCGTTCAGATCGGCGAGGCCCTCGCCACCTTCGCCCTCGCCCTGGCAGATCGCCAGCAGGTCGCGGCCCAGCAGCTCGGAGGCGAGGGCAAAGCGTTCGCGGGCCCCAGGCAGGTCGAGCACACCGGCCGCCATGCCGGCCTTCTGAGAACCCTGACCGGGAAACACCCAGGCGATGCCCATCGACGTTTGTGGCTCGGCGGAGGACGAGGCTACGCCGCTGACGACCGGGCTTCTGCCGACCTCAGTGGGCAGGTCCGCTCCAGCGCAGCAGCGCCCCTCCCCAGCTGAGGCCCGCGCCGAAGCCGCTGCTGGCGATCCGCTGGCCCGGCTGGATGCGGCCGTCGCGCACCGCCTCGTCCAGCATCAGCGGGATGGTGGCAGCGGAGGTGTTGCCGTAGGCGGCGAGGTTGCTGAGCACGCGCTCGGCGGGTACCGAGAAGCGCTCGGCCACCGCATCGAGGATGCGCTGGTTCGCCTGGTGCAACAGCAGCCAGTCGAGGTCGGCCGCCGTGATCCCGCAGCCTTCAAGCACCTCGGCCAGAACCGCCGGCACTTCGCGCACGGCGAACTTGTACACCTCCTGCCCGTTCATGTGGATCGGGGCGAAGCCGCCGGTCTGGGAGGAGAGCTCCCCGATCAGCGGACGGTGCTCCTCTGTCTGGGCGAGGGTGAGGCAGGCGTTGCGGCTGCCGTCGGAGCGCATGCGGAAGCCCAGCAGATCGTCGGGGCCACCCGAGTCGGCCTGAACCGCCACGGCGCCGGCGCCGTCGCCGAACAGCACACAGGTGCGTCGGTCGTCCCAGTCGACCCAGCGGCTGAGCTGGTCAGCGCCGATCACGAGCACCCGCTGGAAGGTGCCGCCGCGGATGTACTGGGCGGCGGTGATCAGGGCGAACAGGAAGCCGCTGCAGGCCGCGGTGAGATCGAAGGCCACGGCCTTCCGCGCGCCCAGCGCCGCCTGAACCCTCGGTGCGGTGCCGAACAGGTCGTCGGGGCTGGAGGTGGCCAGCAGGATCAGATCGACGTCGCCGGGCTCCCAGCCGGCATGGTCCAGGGAGGCCCGGGCCGCATCCGTCGCCAGCGTGGTGACCGTCTCCCCGGGCCCGGCGACCCGCCGCGCGCCGATGCCGGTGCGGCTGCGGATCCATTCGTCGCTGGTGTCCACCCGGGCACTCAGCGCGTCATTGGCGATCGAGGCAACAGGAAGGGCGCTGCCGCAGCCCACAAGCCGCATGCCCGGCGAACCGAGGCCTGTGTTGCCAGCACCGGACGCCACTCGATCAGCCCGCGGTTGGGGCTCAGTCAACCACAGGCGGCCGCGGCATCGGCGCCGCTGCCCTGCAGGGCGTGGAGGTCGTCCATCACGCCGTGGCTGGCTGCGGAATGGGCCAGGCGCAGGGCGCTCACCACCGAGAGGGCCTTGCTGCTGCCGTGGCCGATCACGCACACCCCGTCGACCCCCAGCAGGAGCGCGCCGCCATGCTCGGCATGGTCGAGCCGCTTCTTGATGCGCACCAGGTTGCTGCGCAGGAAGGCGGAGCCCACTTTGCCGCGGCGGCCGCGGGGCAGCTCCGCGCGCAGCACATCGAGGAGAACGCCGCCCACCGACTCCAGGAATTTGAGCAGCACGTTGCCGGTGAAGCCGTCGCACACCACCACATCGAAGTCGCCGGAGAGCACGTCGCGGCCTTCGCAGTTGCCCGCAAAGCGGATGCGCGGTTCGGCCACCAGCAGCGGATGGGTGCGCAGGGCCAGATCGTTGCCCTTGCACTCCTCCTCGCCGATGTTGAGAAGGCCGATGCGGGGGCGCTTCACCTGCAGTACATCGCGGCTGTAGATGTTGCCGAGCAGGGCGAACTGGTGCAGCCAGTCGGGCTTGCAGTCCATGTTGGCCCCCACGTCGAGCACGAGCACCTGCTGATCCGGGTCTTTCGTGGGGAAGAGGGCGCCGATGGCGGGACGGTCGATGCCCGGCAGCCGGCCCAGGCGGAAGATGGCCGAGGCCATCACCGCGCCGGAGTTGCCGGCGGAATACACCGCGGTGGCCCGACCCTGCTTCACCAGGTCCATGGCCAGGTTGATGCTGGCGTCGCGTTTGCGCCGCACCACGGTGGCCTCTTCGTTCATCTCCACCGACGGCCCGCTGGGCACGATCTGGATCAGTCCAAGGGCCACGGCCACGTCGAGCTCGTCCTGGAGGCCCATGGTGCGGATGGCCTGCTGCAGCGGGCCGGTCTCGGCCACGAAGCGGATGCGCAGCGGCAGCAGCTCCACCGCCCGCAGGCAGCCCTCGAGGATCGGGCCCGGGGCGTGGTCGCCGCCCATGCCGTCGACCGCCACCCACAGCCGCTCGGCATCCCCCGCCGCCAGGGGCTCCACGCCGCCGGGGCCCTGCTGCAGACGACGCAGGGGATCGAACACCAGGGGCTGGAGCACCGAGCCGGCCACGGAGGTGGCGGCGCCGGCCACCGTGCCCGCCGCCCCGGCCACGCTGCCGGCCACACCGGCCACGCTGCCGGCCACGTTGCCGGCGGCCGAGGCGGTGTCCACCAGGGCGGAGGCCGTGTCCACGATCGTGGTGACCGCGGCGTTGCGCCGGTACCAGATCACCAGGCGGCGGATCGCGCGGCTTGGCTTGGTGCGGCCGGTGCGGGCCCGGTAGGGAGCCGGGCGACGCGCGCCGGAGTCAGGGTCCTTCGGAGGCAACGGGTTCAACGATGCGCTGGAAGAGGTAGCCGGTACCGCGGGCCGTGAGGATCAGCTCGGGGTTGGCGGGATCATCCTCCAGTTTGGAGCGCAGCCGGGAGATGTGGACGTCGACCACCCGGGTGTCGACATGACGTTCGGGGGTGTAGCCCCACACCTCCTTGAGGATCTCGCCGCGGCTGAAGGGCTCGCCGGAGCGGCTCACCAGCAGTTCCAGCAGGCTGAATTCCATGCCGGTGAGGCGGATGCGCTCGTCGCCCCGGTACACCTGGCGCTTGTTGGTGTCGATCCGCAGGTCGCCCACCTGGATCACGCCGGAGTTGGGGATACCTGCCACGCTCTCCTTCTCCACCCGCCGCAGCACGCAGCGGATGCGGGCCTCCAGCTCCTTGGGGCTGAAGGGCTTGACCACGTAGTCGTCGGCGCCGAGCTCCAGGCCGGTGATGCGGTCGGCCACATCGCCCAGGGCCGTGAGCATCACGATCGGCACGTCGGATTCCTTGCGCAGCTCCTGGCAGACGCCGTAGCCGTCGAGCTTGGGCATCATCACGTCGAGCACCACCAGATCGGGGTGGCTGCGGTGGAAGGCCTCCAGGGCCTCCTCGCCGTCGCTGGCGGTGATCACCTGATAGCCGATCATCGAGAGACGCGTCTCGAGGATCCGGCGGATGCTGGCCTCGTCATCCACGACGAGGATGGTCTCTTTGCCGTGGTTGGCGCCGTTGGCGCTGGGGGCGGAGGCCGTCATCGAGCCAGTCATCACGCCGGATGGCGTACCCATGGATCTGGCCCACTGAAAAGGGGCGAGGGCCATGAATTCACCGACCGCCACCTTTCTTCATACACCGCCCGCCCTTCTGCCCGTGCCCCGCGTCACCTCCCAGTACGTCTGCCAGGCCTGCGGGGCGCGCACCCGCCAGTTCTTCGGTCGCTGCGCTGGCTGCGGCGGCTGGAACACCCTGGTGGAGCAGCAGGAGGCCGCCGCCGACAGCCGCCGACGCCGGCCCGTGGCACCAGCAGCCGAAGCGGGAGTGCCGCGGCGCTCCGAACCGATCCAGGCGGTGGGGGAACGCCCGCTGCAGCGGCTGGCGAGCGGCTACGCCGAGCTCGACCGGGTGCTGGGCGGTGGGCTGGTGCCCGGCTCCCTCGTGCTCCTGGGCGGGGATCCCGGGATCGGCAAGAGCACGTTGCTGCTCCAGAGCGCAAGGGCGATGGCCAGCCGCGTGCCGGTGTTGTACGTGAGCGCCGAGGAGTCGGCCCAGCAGGTGAAGCTGCGCTGGCGGCGCCTGGCCGAGCGGGACGGAGCCGAAACCGCAGAGCCGGGGGAGGGCGACGGTGGTCCGGGGCTGCGGCTGCTGGCGGAAACCGACCTCGAACTGGTGCTTCAGGAACTGGAGGGCCTGCGGCCGGCCGTGGCCGTGATCGACAGCATTCAGGCGTTGCACGATGCCGAACTCGGCAGCGCTCCCGGATCGGTGTCGCAGGTGCGCGACTGCGCCGCCGCGCTGGCCCGCATCGCCAAGCGTCAGGACACCGCCCTGCTGCTGGTGGGCCATGTCACCAAGGAGGGCATGCTCGCCGGCCCCAAGGTGCTGGAGCATCTGGTGGATGCGGTGCTCACCTTCGAGGGCGACCGCTTCGCCAGCCATCGCCTGCTGAGGGCGGTCAAGAACCGCTTCGGCGCCACCCACGAGCTCGGGGTGTTCGAGATGCGTGATCGCGGCCTCGCCGAGGTGAGCAATCCCAGCGAGCTCTTCCTCGGGGGCGACGGACCGTCGCCGGGGAGCGGCGTGATCGTGGCCTGTGAGGGCACCCGGCCCCTGGTGGTGGAGCTGCAGGCCCTGGTGAGCCCCACCAGCTACGCCAGCCCGCGCCGCACCACCACCGGCATCGCCGCCAACCGGCTGCATCAGATCCTGGCGGTGCTGGAGAAGCACCTGGGCCTGCCGCTCTCGCGCTTCGACTGCTACCTCGCGGTGGCCGGCGGCCTGGAGGTGGAGGAGCCGGCGGCCGATCTGGGGGTGGCCGCGGCGGTGGTGGCCAGCCACCGGGATCTCACCCTGCCGGCGGGCACGGTGCTGGTGGGGGAGCTGGGGCTCGGTGGCCAGCTGCGGCCGGTGGGGCAGCTCGAACTGCGCCTGCAGGAGGCGGCCCGGCTGGGGTTCGTGCGGGCGGTGGTACCGAAGGGCAGCGGCCTGGGCCCGATCGCCGCCGGCCTGGGTCTGGAGCTGCGCGAGGCCGCTTCGGTGGCCGAGGCCCTGGTGGCGGCTCTTGGAACCGATCCGGCTGCCGAGCGGGACTGACCCCGGCGAAGCCGGGACTCAGAAGTACACGTCGACGCTGCCGCGGCCGCTGGTCTTGAGCCAGTTCTGGGCCTCGATGTAGTTGTTGGGCGCCATGCGGATCGCCTTGGCCCAGCAGTCGGCGGCCTGGTCGAAGCGGCGGTCGGCCTCGTCGGCATCCCCCTTCTCTTCGGCGATCGATCCGAGGTGGTGGTGGATCACCGCCATGTTGTTGAGGGCCTGGGGCATGCGGCTGTTGAGCTCGAGTGCCTGGCCGTAGAAGTCGAGGGCCTTGTCGTGCTCGCCGTTGCTGGTGAACACCAGGGCCATGTTGTACAGGATGAAGGCTTTGTCGTTTGGGTCCTCCTCGAGCCGCAGGGCCTCTTCGTAGTTCTCCAGGGCCTCGGCATATTCACCGTCGCCCTGGGCGCTCATGCCGTCGCGGTAGTAAGCGAAAGCTTCCTTGGCGCGCCGGTCGGTGGGCAGGACCTTGAGGATCAGGTCGGCCATGACCGTGAAGCTCTTGTCGATGAAGTTGTCGTTGCGCTGCGAGCGGGGCACGGCACGGTTCGTTGTCGGAGTCCCATCCTGCCCGGAACCCGCCATCTGCCGCCCGAACCTTGATCCGCTGGGCTCTGGTGCCCCTAGCGTTGGCTCCCGCCTCCTGTCCGAATCCCTTGCCCCCCGCGTCGGCCCCCCTGCTGCTTGAGGTGGAGGGCATGAAATGCGGCGGCTGCGTGCGAGCCGTGGAGCAGCGCCTCCAGCAGCAGCCGGCGGTCCGGCAGGCCAGCGTCAACCTGCTCACCCGCACCGCCTGGATCGACCTGGAGCCTGCGGCGGCCGCCCAGGATCCGTTGCCGGCGCTGGTGGAGAGCCTCGCCGCCCTGGGCTTCGCGGCCCGTCCTCGCGAGGAGACGCCCTGGGGCGAGGGCCGTCGCGAGCGGTTGCGCGAGCAGGGCTGGTGGCAGCGCTGGCGCGGCCTGATCGTGGCTCTGGCCCTGCTGATCGTTTCGGGGCTGGGCCATCTCAGCGAAGCCGGCGCCCTGCCGGCGGCAGGCCCCTGGAGCCCGTTGGGGCGCCCCTGGTTTCATGCGCTGGTGGCCACCCTGGCCCTGGCAGGCCCCGGCCGCACCCTGCTGATCGCCGGCGCCCGGGCCGCCCTGGCCGGTCTCCCGAGCATGGACACCCTTGTGGGGCTTGGCGTGGTGAGCGCCTGGCTCGCCAGTCTGGTGGGGTGGCTCCTGCCGTCCAGCGGCCTTCCCTGCTGGTTCAACGAGCCGGTGATGCTGCTCGGCTTCGTGCTCACGGGCCGCTTCCTCGAGGAGCGTGCCCGCTGGCGCACGGGCCGGGCGATCGAGGAACTGGCGGGTCTCCAGCCCGACCAGGCCCTGCTGCTGCTCGGTGACGCCCCGCCACGGCCGGTGCGGGTGGGCGGGCTTCGGCCCGGGGATCGCATCCGCCTGCTCCCAGGCGACCGGGTTCCCGTCGATGCCGTCGTGCAGGCAGGACACTCGGCCGTGGATACCGCCAGCCTCACCGGCGAGCCCCTGCCCCAGCCGGTCGCACCCGGCAGCGAGCTGGCGGCCGGCATGCTCAATCTCACTTCCCTCCTCGATCTGGAGGTGCGACGCAGCGGCGCCCACAGCGCCATCGCCCGGATCGTGCAGCTGGTGGAGCGGGCCCAGGCCCGAAAAGCGCCGATCCAGAGCCTCGCCGACCGGATCGCCGGACGCTTCACCGTGGTGGTGCTGCTGCTGGCGGCTGCCACTTTCCTCTTCTGGTGGAGGTGGGGCTCACGCTTCTTGGGGAGTGCGGCGTTCGGCGCCGTCGCGGACCATGGCCACGGCCTGGGCCACGCCGCGACCCTTTCCCCCCTCGCCCTGGCGCTGCAGCTCGCCATCGCCGTGCTTGTGGTGGCCTGCCCCTGCGCCCTCGGGCTGGCCACCCCCGCCGCCATCACCGTGGCCTGCGGCCGCGCCGCCCGGGCCGGTCTCCTGTTCCGCGGCGGCGATGCGATCGAGTCTGCAGCGCGGCTTGAGCAGGTGCTGTTCGACAAGACCGGCACCCTCACCCTCGGCCGTCCCCTGGTGAGCCGGGTGGAGCCACTCGATCCCGGGGATCCGGGTGCCGCCGACCGTCTGGTTCAGGTGGCCGCCGGTCTGGAGCAGCAGAGCCGCCATCCTCTGGCCCATGCCCTGCTTCAGGAGGCCGAGCGCCGTGGCCTCGCCCTGCCGGCTGCCATCGAGGGCATCACCGTTCCCGGCGAGGGACTGGAGGGACGCCTGGAGGGTGAGCCCGACCTGCTGCGGGTGGGCCGACTCGACTGGCTGGCGGCCTGCGGGGTGCCCGTGGCGCCGGAAACACGGGAGCGACAGGCGCAGCTGGAGGCGGAGGGGGCCAGCCTGCTGGCGGTTGCCGCCGGCTCCCGTCTGCTGGGACTGGTGGCGGTCGAGGACCGGCCCCGGGCCGATGCCGCCAGCACACTGGCGGCGCTGCGCCGCCGTGGTCTCGCCCTCGGGCTGCTCAGCGGTGATCGGCGTGCCGCGGTCGAGCGGCTGGGGGAGCGGCTGGGGCTGGAGTCTTCGGAGCTGGCCTGGCAGCTCAGGCCGGAGCAGAAGCTCGCCCGCCTGCTCGAGGCCCGCAACCGAGGGCCGCTGGCGATGGTGGGGGACGGCATCAACGACGCCCCGGCCCTGGCGGCCGCTGACCTGGGGGTGGCGATCGGCACGGGCACCCAGATCGCCCAGGAGTCGGCGGATCTGGTGGTGCTGGGCGACCGTCTGGAGGGGCTGGTGGAGGCCCTCGACCTTGCCCGCCGCACCATGGCCACGGTGCGCTGGAATCTGGTCTGGGCCTTCGGCTACAACCTGATTGCCCTGCCGATCGCGGCCGGTGCCCTCCTTCCCCGCTTCTCCCTGGTGCTCTCGCCGCCGCTGGCGGCCCTGTTGATGGCCCTCAGTTCGCTCACGGTGGTGCTCAACGCCCTGCTGCTTCACGACGGCCTGCGCCCCCAGGGGAGGATGGCCACTTGACGCAGGCGATCCCCTCCGCCCCTCCGCCCGGGCGCTTCCTGGTGCTGGAGGGCATCGACGGCTGCGGCAAGACCACCCAGCTCCAGGATCTGGCCGCCTGGCTGCCCACCAGCGGCCTGATGCCGGAGGGGGCACGCCTGCTGTGCACCCGGGAACCCGGGGGCACGCCCCTGGGCCGGGCCCTGCGGGAGCTGCTGCTCCATCCCCCCGAGGAGGAGGCGGCCACCACCGCAGCCGAACTCCTGCTCTATGCGGCCGACCGGGCCCAGCACGTGCAGGAGCTCATCCGGCCGGCCCTTGCCGCCGGCCAGTGGGTGCTCTCCGATCGCTTCAGTGGCTCCACCGCCGCCTATCAGGGGCATGGCCGCGGCCTGTCCCTGGCCCTGATCGAGCAGCTCGAGGTGATCGCCACCGATGGCCTGCAGGCCGACGCCACCCTCTGGCTGGATCTTCCTCTGGTGGAGGCCCGTCGCCGCCGCGGCCATCGGGCGGCGGACCGGATCGAGGCCGCCGGCGAGGCCTTCCTGGCCCGGGTGGCCGACGGCTTCGCTCACCTGGCGGCGGAGCGGCAGTGGATCCGCATCGACGCCGCCGCGCCGCCCAGCACGGTGAGCGGGGCCTGCCGGAACGCCCTGCAGGCTGTCTTCGGGCCGAGGGATCCGCTGCAGGTGCTCCTGCCGAGCATGCCCGGCGATGGCTGAGCTGTTCGCCGATCTGATCGGCCAGGAGCCGGCGGTGGCGCTGCTGGAGGCCGCCCTGGCCCGCCGCCGGCTGGCGCCGGCTTACCTGTTCGCCGGCCCCGATGGCGTGGGCCGGCGGCTGGCCGCCCTGCGTTTCCTTGAGGGTGTGCTGGTGGCGGATGACGCGGCCCTCGACGGTGACCCCGGGGTGCGCCGACGGCTGGCAGCGGGTAACCACCCGGACCTGCTCTGGGTGGAGCCCACTTATCAGCATCAGGGGCGGCTGGTCCCGGCATCGGCGGCCGAGGCGGAGGGGGTGAGCCGCCGCACCCCTCCCCAGCTGCGCCTGGAGCAGGTGCGGGAGGTCTCCCGCTTCCTGGGGCGCAGGCCGGTGGAGGCGGAACACGGCCTGGTGGTGATCGAGGCTGCGGAGGCGATGGCCGAGGCTGCGGCCAACGCCCTGCTCAAGACCCTGGAGGAACCGGGCGACGGCCTGCTGATCCTGATCAGCGGCGCTCCCGCCCAGTTGCTGAGCACCATCCGCTCCCGCTGCCAGCAGATTCCCTTCACCCGCCTCTCCGCTGAAGGGGTGCGGCAGGTGCTCGCGCGCCTCCCGCCCGCGCCGGAGCCGGATCCGGCTCCGCAAGCGGTCGAACGGCCTGGGCTGGACCCTCCGCGCTCCGAGCCCTCCGAACTGATGGAACTGGCCGCCGGCTCCCCAGGCGCCCTGCTGCGCCATCGCCAGTGCTGGCACAGCCTGCCGCTGGGGGTGGCCGAGCGCCTGCTCGCCCGCGGCCGCGAACCGCTCGAAGCCCTGGCTCTCGCCCGTGATCTCACGGAGGTGCTGGATGGGGAGCAGCAGCTGTGGCTGATCGACTGGTGGCAGCTCAGCCTCTGGCGCCGGGATCACGATCCCGGCCCGCTGCGGCGGCTGGAGCGCCTGCGCTCCCAGCTGCGCGCCTTCGTTCAGCCGCGCCTCGCCTGGGAAGTGGCGTTGCTCGAGCTGTCAGGTCTCGCCTGATCGCGGATCAGGCCGCCTGGCCGCCTTTGGCCCGAGCCTGCGAGGGACGGTTCGCCCGGGCCTCCCTCATCACCGGTTCGAGCGCCGCGACCTGGTCGCCGGTGGGAAGTTCCAGGCAGTAGCCGGCGCCGTAGACGGTCTTGATGAAACGGGGCTTGCGCGGATCGGGTTCGAGCTTGGTGCGCAGATGGCGCACGTGCACCCGGATCGTCTCGATGTCGTCGTCGGGCTCGTAGCCCCACACCTCCTTGAGAATCAGCGAGGGGGCCACGGTCTGGCCGTGGCGCTGCAGCAGGCAGTGCAGCAGTTCGAACTCCAGGTGGGTGAGCCGCACCGGTTCGTCGAACCAGATCGCCTCCAGGCGCTCGGGCACCAGGGTGAGGCTGCCGAAGCTCAGGATCTCGTTGTGCTTGCTCGAGAGCGGGGCGCGCTCGCTGCGGCGCAGCAGGGCCTTGACCCGCACCATCAGCTCCTCCAGATCGAAGGGCTTGGTGAGGTAGTCGTCGGCGCCGGAGTTGAAGCCGCTCACCTTGTCCTTGGTGCCGCCGAGGGCCGTGATCATCAGGATCGGGATCCGTGCTGTGCGCTCGTCGCGGCGCAGGCGCTGGCAGAGGGTGAGGCCGTCCACCTTCGGCAGCATCAGGTCGAGCAGGATCACGTCAGGGCCGTACTGCAGCGCCAGGGCCTGGCCCTTGATGCCGTCATCGGCGCGCTGCACGTCGAAGCCACCGTGCTCGAGGTGCCCAGCCACCAGCTCGCGCATGTCGCTGTCGTCCTCGATGAGCAGGATGCAGGGCTTCATGGCGGGGTGGGGGCTCCGGGAGGGCAGGACCGGGGAATATGGGGCGCATTGTCTCCGGTTTCGCACAGGCGTGCAGGAACCGGTGGCTGGAGCTGCCGAGCTTGCCCGGGGGCAGCCTCGGCCCTTCTGAACGCCCGGATCCCTTGCCGCATCGGCGCTGCTGGCATGAACACAGGGGGCCGCGACCCTGGCCTCTTCAGGATTTCTGCAGATGCTTGGATTGCAGGGGCAGGCTGAGCACAACTGAAGCAGCCAGAGGATTGAGTGGCCCTCTCCATGGTTCAGGCCAAACTCGAAACCATCACAAACTCCCCGGGCGGGATTCGAACCTGCGACCAATCGGTTAACAGCCGACCGCTCTACCGCTGAGCTACCGAGGAATGCGCCGGTGAACCGGGCAATCGCGCGTGGAGAGGTAACTCCCTCGCCGACCGCAAGAACCTACCTTTCGGCCCTGCCCGCCGGCAAGGGGTTCAGGCTTCGTCGAAGCTCCGAGCCGTTCAGCCAAGGGCCGATCCGGCCGCTTTCCATGCGGGCCGCTCCGTCGCAGGCCTCGAGTTCCTCCAGGCGGTGGGTGATCCACAGGGCCGTGAGGGGTCTGTCCCGGCGGTGGCAGAGCCGACCGATCAGTGCGAGGACATCCCGCTGGCTGTCGGGATCGAGCAGCGCGGTGGGTTCATCGAGCAGCAGCAGGCCCGCCTCCCCGGCCAGCGCCCCGGCGATCGCCAGCCGCTGCTTCTGGCCGCCGCTGAGCGTGTGGATGGGCCGGCGCTCCAATCCTGACAGGCCTACCTGCTCCAGGGCCAGCGCCATCTGTCCGGGCACGTCGGCGGCAGGAAGCTCGGGCGACATTCCGAGCTGGAGGTCGCTGCCCACGCTCGGCAGCAGCAGTTGATGGTCGGGGTTCTGGAACACCAGCGCCGGCTTGGCGGTCGAGTGGATGCTGCCGGAGCGGGGGGCGATCAGACCGGCGATCAGGCGCAGCAGGGTGCTCTTGCCACTGCCGTTGCTGCCCACCAGCATCCACAACCCTGGCCCGGGCACGCAGAGGTCGCAGCCATCAAGGGCCAGGCGGCCATCGCCCCAGGCGAAGCTCAGAGCTTCCACCAGCAGGGGCGGCTCCACCGCCGCCGCGGGAACGGCGGCCCTCAATCCTCGAAGCTGAAACCGGGGCGCCGGGCGCCGCTGCCCCCGGCGGTTTTCTCGTACATCTGAACTGCCACGATCTCACTGGAGAGCAGGGAGATCCGCTTGTTCTCGTCCTTCTCGCAGGTCAGCTCCAGCACCTTCGGATGGCCGTCGTCCAGGGCCCGGCGCAGGTCTCCGTAGAGCGCCTGGGCATCGGGCAGCTCCTTGCGTTGTACCGCGATGGGCATGGGGCTGAGCCGGAGCGACAGCTCGAGGACGTACATGGAAGAGGTCTGTAGGTGAGGGGAGTCTGGCTCACCGGGCCCGGCAGCCACTCCCTAAGCACTTGTACTCATTTTCCTGTCGGTCGGCCTTGATCGCCCCCGCAGCGGGGTGCCGATCTCCGTACTATGGCCTCTGTAAAGCTTCGTGAAGCAACCCTCATGACGATCGCTGCAGGGCGCCTGCCGCAGCGGGGATGGTTCGACGTCCTCG